>JBCBMO010000003.1:0-559711 GCA_039822785.1 Pseudomonadota bacterium
TCGTTCATGTCCACCACGCGGCGCCACACGACGCGGCGCAGATCGATCTCGAGCGCGTTGCCCCAATAAATGTGGTTGTCGATCATCGCCGACAGCAGCGAATGGGCCGAGGTGATGGCGTGAAAGTCGCCCGTGAAGTGGAGGTTCATCTCCTCCATCGGCACCACCTGCGCCATGCCGCCGCCGGCCGCCCCGCCCTTCATCCCGAAGTTGGGGCCGAGCGAGGCCTCGCGGATGCAGATCGCCGCCTTCTTGCCGATGTGGTTGAGCCCATCGCCGAGGCCCACGGTGGTGGTCGTCTTACCCTCGCCCGCCGGGGTCGGGTTGATGGCGGTGACCAGGATCAGGTGCCCGTCGGGCTTGCCCTCCAGCGATTTGATGAAATCGGCCGAGACCTTCGCCTTGTCGTGCCCGTAGGGCAGCAGGTGCTCGGACGGGATGCCCAGCTTGGCCCCGATCTCCTGGATCGGTTTCTTGTTGGCCTGGCGGGCAATCTCGATGTCGGACATGTCTCTCGTCTCCCAGGTGGCCCGCCGCGGTTTTTGGCAAACGGTCGGGCGTGTCGTGCGGCGACCCGGCGATCTGGCGCGCCGGGAGCAGTGAAGGGGGCAGGTACCCGGTCAGGTTCCGAGACGGGCACCGGTGGCAAGCGCGTTTTCGGCGGCCCATTCCGCGGCGGGCACTTTGCCGCCGCCTGCGGGCCGGACGCGCTTTAGCAGCAGGCCCCCGCCACCGGCCTGCACCAGAACGCCGTCATCCGACACGGAAACGACCTCGCCCGGCGTACTGCCCTCAGCCTCGGCCGGGCGGCAGTCGTAGATCTGCAGCTCCGCCCCGCCCAAAGTGGTCCAGGCGCCCGGCTGCGGGTTGCAGCCGCGGATCAGGTTGTAGACATCGGCCGCAGGCTTGGCCCAGTCGATCCCGGCATCCTTCTTGCGGCACCAGCTCTCATAGGTCGCCTTGCCCTCATCCTGTTCGGCCCGCGGCGGGTTGCCGGCGCGGATCAGGTCGATCGCCTCCAGCGTGGTCGCGACCCCCAGCGGGAAGATCTTCTTGAAGTAGACATCGCCCAGCGTGTCGTCCGGCCCGATCTCGACCTCGCGCTGCAGCAGAATATCCCCCTCGTCGAGGCCATCGTCCGGGAAGAACCAGCTCAGCCCGGTCTTGGTGGAGCCCCAGATGATCGGCCAGTTGATCGAGGAGGGCCCCCGGTGCAGCGGCAAGAGCGAGGGGTGAAAGCAGATCGAGCCCTGCGCGGGGATGTTCCGCGCCGCCTCCGGCACGAAGATGATCATATAGGCCATGACCATCAGATCGGCGTTCAGCGCCTTCATCTCATCAAGGACCGCCTGGTCCTTGTAGTTCGGCGGCTGGAACAGCGGCAGCCCATGCTCGAGCGCGGCTTCCTTCAGCGGATCGACCGGCCGCCCCTCTTTGTCGGGCGCGGTATAGACCCCCACGACCTCGTCGGTCCCGGCCTCCAGGATCTTCTCGAGCGCCGCCTTTCCGAAGGCCTGCTGCCCGTTCACGATCAGTCGCATTCTCGTCCCTCCCCGGGAATTCCATTCGCGCCTCTGACGGGCGCTCATCGTCTCTCTGGTAGGGTGCGTCAATGACGCACCCTACGTGCATCGCACGGTGGCGACGTGCTTACTCGGCCGCTTTGGGAAGCTCGCCGATGGCGCCGGAGCCGGCGATCTCGTTGATCTCGTTCGGGGCATAGCCCAGCACGTCGCGCAGGATCTCCTCGGTGTGCTCCCCCAGCAGCGGCGAGCGGGTCACCTCCACCGGGCTGTCCGACATCTTGATGGGGCAGCCGACCGTCAGATAGGCGCCGCGCTCGGGGTGGGGCACCTCGACGATGGTGCCGGTGGCGCGCAGGCCCTCGTCCTCGGCGATCTCCTTCATCGACAGGATCGGGCCGACGGGGATGTTGAGCGGGTTGCAGATATCCATGACCTCGAACTTGGTCTTGGTCTTCGTCCACTCCTCGATCCGCTCGAAGATCGCGGTCAGCTTGTCCAGCCGCTCCGGCGGGTTGGCGTAGCCGGGCGCGGTCTTCCAGTCGGGCTCGCCGATCACGTCGCAGACCTTCTCCCAGACCGCGGCCTGGATGATGAAATAGGTATAGGCGTTGGGATCGGTCTCCCAGCCCTTGCACTTGAGGATCCGCCCCGGCTGGCCGCCGCCGGAGTCGTTTCCGGCACGCGGCGTCGCCTCCCCGAACGGAACGCCCTCGCCGAATTGGGAGTATTCCTTGAGCGGCCCTGCCTCCAGCCGCTGCTGGTCGCGCAGCTTCACGCGGCAGAGGTTGAGTACCCCGTCCTGCATCGGTGCCAGCACCTTCTGGCCCCGCCCGGTCTGCTCGCGCTGGTAAAGCGCCGTGACGATGCCGAGGGCGAGGTGAAGCCCGGTGCCGCTGTCGCCGATCTGCGCGCCCGTCACCACCGGCGGGCCATCGAGGAACCCGGTGGTCGAGGCCGAGCCGCCGGCGCATTGCGCCACGTTCTCATAGACCTTGCAGTCCTCGTATTTGCCCGGCCCGAAGCCCTTGACCGAGGCCATGATCATGCGCGGGTTGATCTCCTGGATCCGCTCCCACGAGAACCCCATGCGGTCGAGCGCGCCGGGCGCGAAGTTCTCCACCAGCACGTCGCATTCCTCGACCAGGCGGGTGAGCACCTGCTTGCCCTTCTCGGTCTTGGGGTTGAGCTCGATCGAGCGCTTGTTGTGGTTCAGCATCGTGAAATAGAGGCTGTCGGCGCCGGGCACGTCCACGAGCTGCTTGCGGGTCGCATCGCCCACGCCGGGCCGCTCGACCTTGATCACGTCAGCACCGAACCAGCCCAAGAGCTGGGTGCAGGTCGGCCCCGACTGCACATGGGTGAAATCCAGGATCTTGACGCCTTCCAGGGCTTTCATCGGTCGCTCGCTCCCGTCCGCGTTGAAGAAGAAGCCGCCGCGCAGGGGACTGCGCGGCGGCGAGGGATCACTTGTACATCGTCTGCGCCTTGGTGCCGGGCGCATATTCGTTGGGGTCGATCCAGACGTTGACCACGGCGCATTTGCCGGTGGCGGCGATCGCCTCGCGGGCGCGCTGCAGGGCGGGCTGGATCTGGTCCGCCTCCCGCACCTCCTCGCCGTAGCCGCCGATCATCTCGCCGAACTTCGAGAACTCGATGTCGCCCAGCTTGTTGCCCACGTCGCCGCGGTTCTGGCCGTACTTGGCGATCTGGCCATAGCGGATCTGGTTCATGGCCGAGTTGTTGCCGATCACCGCCAGGAAGGGCGCGCCGAAGCGCTGGCTGACCTCCATGTCGAAGGCCGTCATGCCGAAGGAGCCGTCGCCATACAGGCACATGACCTCCTTGTCGGGATGCGCGAGCTTGGCCGCCATGGCGAACCCCGTCCCGACGCCGAGCGAGCCGAGCGCGCCCGGGTCCATCCACTGCCCCGGTCCCCGCGGACGCACCGCCTGGGCGGAGATCGTGACCACGTCGCCGCCGTCGCCGATGTAGATCGTGTCCTCGCCGAGGAACTCATTGATCTCCCAGGCCAGCCGGTAGGGGTGGATCGGGGAGCGGTCGGAGGTAAAGAGCGGCATCAGCTTGTTGAGCGCCACGGCCTCGGCCTCGCGCAGCTTCTCCATCCACTGGTGGCGGAGCTGCCGCTTACCGTTGTCCATCCGGGCAGAGGCCGCCGCGACCACCGCCGAGAGGTTGGCCCCCGGGTGGCCCGGCAGACCGAGATCGATGTCGCGGTTCTTGCCGACGGTCCGGTAGTCGAGATCGAGCTGCACCAGCGTCAGGTCGTTCGAGATCCGCTTGCCGTAGCCCATGCGAAAGTCGAAGGGCGTGCCCACGATCAGGATGACGTCCGCCTCCTTGAACGCCAGCGAACGCGTGCGGTCGAAGTGGTGCGGATCGCCCGGCGGCAGCATCCCGCGCGAGGCGCCGTTCATGTAGGCGGGGATGTCGAGCGCGCGGGCAAAGGCAATCGCCTCGTCCGTGCTGCCGCTCGCAAAGACCTGCTGGCCGAACAGCACCGCCGGGCGCTCGGCGTTCACCAGGATATCGGCCAGCTTCTCGATGTCGTCGGCGTCCGCCATCACCCGGGGCGAGGCGCGGTACTTGCCCAGGGCCGGGATGCGCGCCTTCTCCAGCGGGATCTCGGCGTCCAGGATGTCGCGCGGGATCTCCAGGTAGCTCGGCCCATAGGCCCCCGCGAAACACTCGCGCGCAGCCATCGAGATCATGTCGGCGATGCGGTCGGTCGAGAACACGCCCGACGAGAACTTGGTGATCGGCGCCATCATGTCGACGTGCGGCAGGTCCTGCAGCGAGCCCATCTTGTGCTGGGTCAGCGAGGACTGCCCGCCGATGTGCAGGATCGGGCTTTCGGAGCGGAAGGCCGTGGCGACGCCCGTGACCGCGTTCGTGCAGCCGGGGCCCGCCGTGGTCACGACACAGCCCAGCTTGCCGGTCTGGCGCGCATAGCCGTCGGCGGCATGGGCGGCGACCTGCTCATGGCGCACGTCGACGATCTTGATCCCCTCGTCGATGCAGCCGTCGTAGATGTCGATGATATGCCCGCCGCAGAGGGTGAAGATCGTGTCGACCCCCTCGGCCTTGAGCGCCTTGGCGACCAGCCGGCCGCCCGAGACGATGCCCTCTTCCGTGCTTTTCTGCGCCAGCGTGTCGTGCGCGGTCTGCGATGCCAGGCCCATGGATCTCTCCCTTGCTTTATGTCTCGTTCACTGCCGCAGCCACTGCCGGCGCCGAGGAATCCTCGCCGGTCAGCATGTGCCAGCTGCGGCGCAGATAGGCGTGTAGACGGGCGGTATGCGCCTCCACCCGGCGGGCTGCCAGATCGGCGTGCCGCCCCTCGATGGCCGCGACGATCCCGGCGTGGTCGGACAGGGACCGCTCGGCACGGCTTGGATCGATCATGGCGCGACGGCGTACCGTCGCCAGATGCTCCAGCAGCTTGTCCCCGGTCTCGATCATCAGCTGATTGCCCGAGAGGCTGAGCACCATGCGGTGAAAGACGATGTTTGCCTCGGAGTATTCGTGCGGATCGTGCGGCTGTTCGCTCACCAGGCGGCGCAGGCGCGCGACGGCCTCGTCGCTGGCGCGGGTACAGGCGATGCGCGCCGCTGTGCCCTCCAACGCCCCCCAAAGCTCGAGCATCTCGAGGATCTCTTCCAGCGTCTTCTGGCGGATGTAGACGCCCCGGCGCGGCAGGATCTCGAGGAAGCCCTCCTGCTCCAGCCGCATGATCGCCTCGCGCAGCGGGGTGCGGGAGATGCCGAGCTGATCGGCCAGCGTCCGCTCGTCCATCCGCCGCTCGGTCGCGGGATCGTAGATGTCGAGCGAGAGGATCTGCGCCTTCAACGCCTCATAGACAGGGGCCGACAGGCGCGCCTGGTTGGTGAGTGGCTGAAGCTTGATCGCGTTGGACATCCGTCGCGTCGCCCTCGACCCTGTCTGGCATACCAGATACCAGATTCGTTGGTATACCAAACACCAGTAAGGCTGTGTGCGCCGCAGCAGCAACCCCCACGTCTCGCGATCCGTTCCAAAGCGTGGAAGCTTCGCCTTGAGAACCCCGCCGTTCCGCGCGATGGAAGGCGCCTGGTCGAGGGAGAGGCCGAATGTTCGAGCCGCAGGACACCGACGCGCTGATCGTCGTCGATATCCAGAGTGATTTCTGTGAGGGCGGTGCGCTCGCCGTGGCGGGGGGCAATGCCCTGGTGGCGCCGGTGAACGCGCTGATGGCGCGCTTCGCGACGGTGGTGCTGACCCAGGACTGGCACCCGGCGGGGCACAGTTCCTTCGCCAGCCAGCACGAGGGGATGGCGCCTTTCGAGCAGGTGACGATGCCCTATGGTCCCCAGACCCTCTGGCCCGATCACTGCATCCAGGGCACCGCCGGCGCCGCGTTCCACCGCGACCTGGCGACGGATGCCGCGCAGATGGTGGTGCGCAAGGGCTTCCGGCGCGCGGTCGACAGCTACTCCGCGTTCTTTGAGAACGACCACGAGACGCCGACCGGGCTGGCGGGGTATCTGCGCGACCGAGGGGTCGGGCGCGCTGTCTTCGTCGGCATCGCCACGGACTTCTGCGTCGGCTGGTCCGCGCTCGATGCGCGGACCTGCGGGTTCGAGGCGGTGGTGATCGAGGGGCTGACCGCCGCCATCGACCTCGGCGGCTCGCTCGCCGCGATCCGCACCGCCTGGGCCGAGGCTGGGGTCGCCACAGCCTGAGAACCGCCAATTTGAACCGCGTTCAACTTCACGTCTCGGCGACCGCGGCGAGGCGTGCCTCCAGCTCCGCGATGCGGGCATTGAGCGGGGCGACCACCGCCTCAATCTCATGCGCGGCGAAGCGCGGGGTGATGTGCTGGGGACAGTTCCAGTCGAGCGCCTCGACCCGGATGGCAAGCCCCCGCTCCACCCGGGCGCGATAGCCGGGTAGCGCGAGGCGCCCCAGGGTCTCGGCATCGGCCGGGTCGATCACCTCGAGCCGTCCAAAGAGCTTCAGCCGCCGCCGCCGGGCATAGTCCATGAGGAAGAGCGAGACGCGGTCGTCGCCGCGGGCGTTGCCGAGCGTGACGTACTGGCGGTTGCCGGCGAAATCGGCGAAGCCCAGCGTCCGGTCGTCGAGCACCTTCAGAAAGCCCGCCGGCCCACCACGGTGCTGGACATAGGGCCAGCCGGTTTCTGACACACTAGCGAGGTAGAAGCTGTCGCGCGCCGCGATGAAGGCGGCCTCCTCAGGCCCGATGCGGTCGGCGCTGAGCGGCCGTTCCTCGAAGCGTGCATAGCCCGCGCGGCTGCCCTGGCTCTCCTGCAGGGCCTTCACGGCGGGGGTGAAGGCGATGTCGTGATAGGCATGGGCCATCATGGCCTCCCTCATCCCAGGCGAAGATCAGGGTGCGTGCGCAGCACGCACCCTACGTGGATCGGTCGGGCCTCGAACGCCGCACAGAAGGACGGAGCCCGCGTAGGGTGCGTGCTCGGCACGCACCGCCGTCGCGTCACTCGTGGGCCCAGGGCGCCGGGGACCATCGGAATTCGCCGCGATCCGTCACGATCCGCCCCAACCCAGGGAAGGGCATATGGGTGGCCGCGATCAGCGCCCCTTCCTCCGCGGCCGCGGGGAAGAAGGCCTCGCGCATGGCCTGGGCCGCCGCCGGGTCCGCTTCGAACGCGATGCCCAGCGTCGTGGAGCGCGGATGCAGCACCGGGTGGAACAGCATGTCGCCCACGATCAGCAGGCTCTCGCCCCCGTCCGAGACGCGCACGCCGATGTGCCCCGGCGTGTGACCGGTAAGATCCACCGTCTCCAGCCCCGGCAGGATCTGATGCGCCCCCTCGACCTGCTGCGCCTGCGGATAGAGCCGCAAGAGCGCCGCCGCGGTGTCGAAGCTCGAATGCAGGAAGTCGGGCGCCGCCGAGCGCTTGGCCGGATCGGTGAAATGCGCGACGTCGCGGCGGTCCACATAGAGCTCCGCATTCCGAAAGACCCGCCGGTCGCCGGCGATGGCGCCGGAGACGTGGTCGAAGTGGGTATGGGTGACGATGAGCGCCTCGACCGCGTCCGGGTTCACACCGAGGGTCTCCAGGTTCTCCGGCAGATGCCCGGTCTCGCCGATGCCACCGGCGGGGCCGGCATCGACCATCACCAGCCGCTCCCCGTCGTCGATCAGGTAGTGGGTGAAGTTGAGGCGTAGGGCCCCGCTGCGGTCGGCGTGCAGAGCGGCGGCGGTCGCGGCCGTCTCCTCCGGCGTCTGGCCGGTGAAGTTGCCGAAGGGCAGGTCAGTGAAGCCATCCGAGATGAAGGTCACGGTGAACTTGCCGATGCGGCGTTGAGCGAAGGGGCGCAACTGGCGCGGGCCCTCGGCGGCGAAGGCCGGCAGCGCGCCGGTGGCGGCGGCGACGGGTGCCAGCGCCATCCCGCCCGCCAGAGCGCGGCCGAAGAACCGGCGGGTGAGCGGGCTGGTCAACGGTGCAGTCGGGGTCGTCGGGGTCATGGTGCGATCTCCTGTCCGGGTCGGCCCGCGCGCGATCTGCACGGTGCCGCTTGCCATGGCGGGAATGTCGGCGATTGCGCTGGGGAAATAATTGGGGCAGATCTCAATTCATTATTTCATCCAAAGAAATGGCGAATGGACAGGCTACGCGACATGGAGGTCTTTGCCGCGGTGGCGGAGGAGGGGAGCTTCGCGGCAGCCGCGCGGCGTCTACGCCTCTCGCCCCCCGCCGTCACCCGCGCCATCGCGGGGCTGGAGGAACGGCTGGGCGTCCGGCTGATCCAGCGCACCACCCGCTCCATGCGCCTGACCGACGCCGGGGAGCGCTACCGCGCCGGGGCGCTCCGGATCCTCGCCGACATCGACGCGGCGGAGCGGGAGGCCGTGGGAGACCGCGCCGCCCCCCGCGGGCATTTCAGCGTGACCGCCTCGCCCACCCTCGGCCGGCTGGAGGTGGCGCCGATCCTGGCCCAGTTCCTCGCCGCGCATCCCCCAGTCAGCGCCACGCTGTTCCTGGTGGGGCGTATCGTCAACCTGGTGGAGGAGGGCTTCGACGTCAGTGTCCGGGTCGGCAACGTCCCCGACAGCAGCCTGATCGGCCGGCGCGTCGGCGAGGTCTGCCGGCTGGCCGTGGCGAGCCCAAGCTATCTGGCGGCGCAGGGCACGCCCCAGACCCCGCAGGATCTGCGCGCGCACCGGCTGATCGGCTTAACCGACCTCATGCCGATCCGCAGCGTGGCCTTCGGCACCGCGGAGCGCGCGCAGACCGTCACCCTCGCCCCGCAGATGGAGACCAACGATGCCGCCGCCTGTGTCGCCCTGGCGGAGGCGGGCGAGGGCATCACGCTCGCCTACTCCTACGTCATCCGCCGGGCCCTGGCGGAGGGGCGGCTGGTCGAGGTGCTGGCCGATTACCGCCCCGCCCCGCGACCTGTCCACGTCCTCTACCCCGAAGGCCGGCTGCCCGCGCCGGCGGTGCGTGCCTTCATCGACCAGGCGATCCCCCGGCTCTCGGCGGCGTTGGCCCACTGACGGGTCGTTCGTCGGGCCTTTCGGGGTCTCGATGGGGGTGCTATCCGCGGCGGATGGCGGAGGGCGCGCAGACAGGAGCCACCGGGGCCGTGACCCCGATGATGGCGCAATACCTTGAGATCAAGGCGGCGCATCGCGACGCGCTGCTGTTCTACCGCATGGGCGATTTCTACGAGCTGTTCTTCGAGGATGCGGTGACCGCCGCGGCCGCGCTGGACATCGCGCTCACCAAGCGGGGCAAGCACCTGGGCGAGGACATCGCCATGTGCGGCGTGCCGGTCCATGCCGCCGAGGCCTATCTGCTGACGCTTATCCGCAAGGGCTTTCGTGTTGCCGTCTGCGAGCAGACCGAGGACCCCGCAGAGGCGAAGAAACGTGGCTACAAGGCCGTCGTCCGGCGGGAGGTCGTGCGCCTGGTCACCCCCGGCACACTGACCGAGGACGCCCTGCTCGAGGCACGGGCGGCCAACTATCTCGTCGCCTTCGCCGAGATCCGGGGGGAGGGGGCGCTCGCCTGGGTGGATCTCTCGACCGGGCGCCTGCGGGTCGCGCCCTGTGCGCCCGACGGCCTGGGCGCCACGCTCGCGCGCCTGTCCCCGCGCGAGGTGCTGGTGAACGAACAGGCCGAGCCCGGCATCGCCGCGACGATCGAGGGCGCCGGTGCGACCCTCACCCCGCTGCCCCGCGGCAGCTTCGACAGCCAGAGCGCGGTGGCGCGACTGACGCGGCTGTTCCGGGTGGCGAGCCTGGAGGCTTACGGCGCCTTCACCCGGCCCGAGCTGTCGGCGCTGGGGGCGCTGGCCGATTACCTGGAGCTGACGCAGAAGGGCCAGCTGCCGCTGTTGTCGCCCCCGGTGCGGGAGGCGGCGGCGGCGCATATGCGCCTGGACGCCGCAAGCCGGCGGAACCTGGAGATCGCGCGCACGCTTTCCGGCGCGCGGGAGGGAAGCCTACTTGCCACCATCGACCGCACCGTCACCGGCGCTGGGGCTCGGCTGCTGGCGGACCGGCTGGCCGCACCCCTGACCGACCCCGCAGCCATCGCCGCGCGCCATGACGCCATCGACTGGCTGCTCGACCAGGCGGGGGCGGCGGATCGGCTGACCGCGGCCTTGAAGGGCGCGCCGGACATCGAGCGGGCGCTGTCGCGTCTCGCGCTCGCGCGCGGTGGGCCTCGGGATCTGGCGGCGATCCGCAACGGGCTGACGGCCGCCACGACGATCGCGGAAGTCCTCGTCGAGGCCGGCGCGGCGCTGTCGCCCCTGCCCCCCGATCTGGCGGAGGGGGTGGCCGCACTCCTCGGCCACGACGCGCTGGCCGCCCTGCTGGGTGCCGCGCTCGTCGAGGAACCGCCAGCACGCCTGTCGGACGGCGGGCTGATCGCGGCGGGCTATGACACGGCGCTCGACGAGGCGCGGGCGCTGCGCGACGAGGGTCGCGGGGTGATCGCGCGCATGCAGGCCGAGTATGCCGCCGCGACCGGGGTCGAAGGGCTGAAGATCAAACACAACAATGTGCTGGGCTACTTCATCGAGGTGACCGCCCGCCACGCGCCCCGCCTGCACGAGGACGAGGCCTATATCCACCGCCAGACGCTGGCCAATGCCCATCGCTTCACCACGCCGGCGCTGGCGGACATCGAGAACCGCATCCTGAACGCGGGCAATCGGGCGCAGGAGATCGAGACCCGCCTCTTCGGCGAACTCTCCGCCGCCGTGCTGGCCGAACACGCGGCCCTGGCCGGGGCCGCCGCCGCCCTGGCCGCCATCGACGTCGCCGTGGCGGGGGCGGCCCTGGCGCGGGAGGCGGACTGGGCCCGCCCCCGGGTCGACGACAGCCGGGCCTTCACCATTGAGGGCGGGCGCCACCCGGGCGTGGAGGCGGCGCTGCGGCGCGAGGGCAAGACCTTCGTCGCCAATGACTGCGCCCTCTCCGCAGGGCCGGCGGGCCCCTCGCCCCTATGGCTGGTGACCGGGCCCAACATGGCGGGCAAATCGACCTTTCTGCGCCAGAATGCGCTGATCGCGATCCTCGCCCAGGCCGGGCTGTTCGTGCCGGCGGCGCGGGCGCATCTCGGCGTCGTCGATCAGGTCTTCAGCCGGGTGGGCGCGGCGGACGATCTGGCGGCGGGCCGCTCGACCTTCATGGTCGAGATGGTGGAGACCGCGGCGATCCTGAACCAGGCGGGCCCGCGGGCGCTGGTGATCCTGGACGAGATCGGCCGGGGCACGGCGACCTATGACGGGATGTCCATCGCCTGGGCCACGCTGGAGCATTTGCACGATGTGAACCGCTGCCGGGGCCTCTTCGCCACGCACTACCACGAGCTGACGGCCCTGGCGGACCGGCTGGAGACGCTCACTCCCGTCTCTGTCCAGGTGCGGGAGTGGGAGGGGGAGGTCATCTTCCTGCACGAGGTCGCACCCGGCGCCGCCGACCGCAGCTATGGCGTGCAGGTCGCGCGGCTGGCGGGCCTGCCGGAGGCGGTGGTGGCCCGCGCCCGTGCGGTGCTGGAGCGGCTGGAGGCACGGGAGCGTGGCGACGACGTGCCCGCCCTCCTCGACGGCCTACCGCTTTTCGAGGCCAGCGCCACCCGGGCGCCCGCGCAAGCCGCCCGGGCGCCCGAGGCGACACCGGTTCGGGACCGGCTGGCCGAGATCGATCCCGACGCCCTGACCCCGCGCGACGCGCTGGACCTGATCTACGAGCTGAAGCGCCTCACCGGGCCATGAGCACCGCCGAGGCCTCTCATCAGTCATTGCCCGGCTTGACCGGGCAATCCAAGCGGCCGCTCCTGGATCCCCCGGTCAGGCCGGGGAATGACCATCCCCCCGCAAGCGATCGTCAGCGGGCGGCGCGGAAGATGGCGTCGAAGAAGCGAAAACCCTTGGTCGAGGCCGGGCGCCAGTAGTCCCAGTCGTGTGCCCCGTCGCCGACCCTGAGTTCCGGCTTCAGCCCGGCGCGGCGCAGGTCGACGTAAAGCTACACTGTGCCGTCGTGCAGGCCGAAGAAGTCGTCGTCGCCGACCGCGAGCATGATGGCGGGCGGCGGGTCCGCGGCGGCCACCGAAGTGACCAGCGCGAAGGGCGACTGCAGGTTGAAGGTGGCAAGATCGAAGGTCTCGCCCGTCGTGCGGGGATACCACCGCTCCCGCGCGTCCAGGTCCACCGCGCCGGGGCCGGAGCGGGCGGAGACACCCCCCGGCCGCCAGATCGCGGGGCTGAGACCGGCCACGGCGCCGAAGACCTCCGGATGGGCGAAGGCGAGGCGCAGCGCCCCATGGCCACCCATGGAGAGCCCCATGATCGCGCGACCCTGCCGGCTGGCGATAGTGGAATAGGTGGCGTCCACATGGGCCACCAGATCGCGAACAATGGCGGTCTCGTAATCGCCCGGCCCACCCCAGCGGGCGCTGTCGACATACCAGCTTTTGCCCGCGGCGGGCATCACGGCGATGACCGGTTCGATCTCGCCTTTGTCGATCAGCCGGTCGAGCTTGGCCTCGATGCGCCCGCCTTGGGCCCATTCGTACTGCCCGCCGCCATAGCCGTGCAGCAGATAGACGACCGGGAGCCGCTCACCTGGGGCCGCTTCGGGGACGTACACGCTGTAGAGGAGCGGCGCGCCCAGGGCCGGGCTCGGCGCCGGTTGGTCGCGCCGAAGGTCCCCCGCCCCAGCCCCAAACCCGGCCGGCGCCGCCAAAAGCGCGAGGAGCGCTAGCAGCGTCAGTTTCAGCCGGCTCACTCGCGCTCCATGCTCGGCAGCGGGCCACCGGCCGCGGTGACATCCACGGCGCTGGGGCGCGTCAGCACAAAGAGCGCTGCGCCGCCCAGCGCCGCCGCCTGGATCGCGAGCAGGTAGGCGGGCAGACCAAGGATCACGGAAATCAGGAAACTCAGCGAGATCGCGACCACTGCGGCGCGCTTGGCCTGGGGCCGGATCGCGCCCGCGCGCTGCCAGTCCTGGATCGGCGGGCCGAAGCGCGGGTGGGTTACCAGCCAGTGGTGAAATCGCTCCGACCCCCGCGCAAAGCAAAAGGCGGCGAGCAGCATGAAGGGCACCGTCGGCAGGAGCGGCAGGAAGGCCCCGATCAGCCCGAGCGTAAAGGCCGTCCAGCCCGCCGTCGTCCAGAAAAGCCGCATGATCCCTCCTGCGCCGCTGCGGCTGTATCTAGGCGCGCCGAGCGAGATCGACAGCGCCCAGCGTATGATCCAGCGTACGATCAGGTGTGACGATCAGGTGAGGGGATCACGTCAACAGGGCCCGCAGGATCGCGTTGAGGACGGGGCGTCCGGCGGGCGTTGCCGCCAGGCGGTGGCCACGGCGGGTCACCAACCCCTCCGCCAGCAGCATCTCGATCTGGGTGGCGGGCAGGGGGTGGCCGGCGAGGGCGGCATAGCGCGCGGGGTCGATCCCCTCCGCCAGGCGCAGGCCCATGAGCATCATCTCGTCGGCCTGGGCCGGGCTCGGCACGGGATCGCGCTCCACCAGGGCCGCGCCGTCGCGCAGCGTCCGCGTCAGCCAGGCCGCGGGGTCGGCCTCGGTCACCGTGGCGATCCGGTTGCCGTCCTCCAGCGCCACGCGACCATGCGCGCCGGGACCCACGCCCGCGTAATCGCCATAGCGCCAATAGACGAGGTTGTGGCGGCTCTCCGACCCCGGACGGGCGTGGTTCGACACCTCATAGGCGGGCAGGCCCGCCGCCGCGGTGACCTCGGCAGTTGCCGCATACATCTCCGCCGCCGCGGTATCGGGGGGCACGGTGAGGCGGCCGCGGTCGTAGAGCTCGGCAAAGCGCGTGCCGGGTTCGATAGTAAGCTGATAGAGCGACAGATGATCCGGGCCCAGGGCCAGGGCCCGGTCCAGCTCCGCCGCCCAGGCTGCGGGCGTCTGATGCTGGCGCGCATAGATCAGATCGAAGCTCACCCGGTCGAAGGCGCCGCGCGCGACCTCGATCGCCGCCAGGGCCTCCGCCACCGAATGGGTACGGCCGAGGGCGGCGAGCTCGCGATCCTCCAGCGCCTGGACGCCGACCGAGACGCGGTTGACCCCGGCTGTGCGATAGGCGGCGAAATTCGCGGCCTCCACGCTGGTGGGGTTCGCCTCCATGGTGACCTCAGCCCCCGGGGCGAGGCCCCAGAGATCGTCCGCCGCCCGGATCAGCGCCTCGACCGTCGAGGGCGCCATCAGGCTGGGCGTGCCGCCGCCGAAGAAGATCGTGTCGAGCCGCCGCGCCCCGGTGAGCGCGCGCATGGCGGCCATCTCGCGCCTCAGCGCCGAGGCCCAGGCGGCGTGGTCCACGGCTGTCTTGGCAACATGGGAGTTGAAGTCGCAATAGGGACATTTGGCCTTGCAGAAGGGCCAGTGGAGATAGAGGCCGAAGCCGCCCGCCCGCCAATCCTCGACCGGCCCGCCGGCAGGCGCGCTCAGCGCTTCTGAAACGCCAGGAAAACCCACAGGTATCCCCCGATGCCGGTGGCCAGGAACAGCCAGTTCTGCAGCGCATAGCCAAGGACCACGCAGCCGGTGAAAAAGCCGATCAGCGGGCCGGCCCAGCGGCGGGCAAAGGCGGCCCGGTCAGGTTTGGGTACCTCAATCTCCAGCGCCGGCGGCTCAGGCGGAGGCTTGCGCTTGGCCCCGCGCTGCCGGGTTCTGTCGGCCTTAGGCGCCATCGGCTGCCCTACGCTTGGCGACCACCTCGATCTCCACCTTCATCTCGGGCTCCACCAGACCGGCGATCACCATGGTCGAGGCCGGGCGTATCTCTGCAAAGGCCGCGCGGATCGCCGGTGCGATGGCATGGCGAAGGTCGGCCTCGGTGACGATGTAGGTGACCTTGACCACATCCTCCATCGCGAAGCCTGCCTCGGCCAGGGTCGCGCGGATGGTGGAGAGGGCGTTTTCCGCCTGTTGGCCCGGATCCTCCGGCATGGCCATGCGCGCGTAGTCATAGCCCGTGGTCCCGGCAACGAAGCACCAGTCCCCGTCGACCACGGCGCGCGCATAGGCGAAGTCCCGCTCGAAGGGCGAGCCGGTCGAGATCAGCCGTCTGGTCATCGCGCGCTCTCCTGTGTCGCCCACCTGTCCCCGGCGCTCACACGTAGGGTGCGTGCTCGCCACGCACCCTCACGACCCGACCTCACGACCCAGACGCAAGGCAGGCCGCGACGAGCTTGGCGAAGGCATCGGCCCGGTGGCTCATGGCGTGCTTCTCCTCCGGCGCCATCTCGCCGAAGGTCTCGGCCTGGCCTTCGGCCACAAACATCGGGTCGTAGCCGAAGCCGCGCTCGCCGCGGGGCGGCCAGACCAGCCTGCCGGGACAGGTGCCGAGAAACGTCTCGTCGTGACCGTCGGGCCAGGCGAGCGAGAGGGCGCAGTGAAAGGCGGCCTCGGCCTCCGCGCCCGCCGCCAAATCGACGCCAGCCGCCGCCAGCCGATCGCGCACCAGCCCCATGGCATGGGCGAAATCGCGGCCCCCCGGCGTCTCGGCCCAGTCAGCCGAGTAGACCCCCGGCGCCCCGTCGAGGGCCGGGACCGAGAGGCCGCTGTCGTCCGAGAGCGCGGGGCCGCCGGCCGCCTTGGCCGCCGCATGCGCCTTCAGCCGAGCGTTGCCGGTATAGGTTGTCTCGGTCTCCTCCGGCACCGGCAGGCCAAGCTCGCCGACCGAGGTCGTCTCGATGCCGAAGGGCGCCAGCAGATCCCGGATCTCCCGCACCTTGCCGGCGTTATGGCTCGCCACCACCAGCCGCCCCGGCGCCAGCCGGCGGTGCGTCGAGGGCGCCATCAGCCGAGCGCGGCCTTTTGCGCCTCGACCAGCGAACCGATGCCATGTCGGGCGAGGCCGAGGAGGGCGAGGAATTCGTCCTGTGAGAACGGTGCCCCTTCGGCCGAGCCCTGGAGTTCGACCAGACCGCCGCTGCCGGTCATGACGAAGTTGGCGTCGGTGTCCGCGGCGCTGTCCTCGGGGTAGTCGAGATCGAGCACCGGCGTGCCCTCGTAGATCCCGCAGGAGATGGCGGCGATATGCTCGCGGATCGGGTTCTCGCCGATCACCCCGCCGTCGACCAGAGTCTGGGCCGCAAGGCGCAGCGCCACCCAGCCCCCGGTGATCGAGGCAGTGCGCGTGCCCCCGTCGGCCTGGAGGACGTCGCAGTCGATCAGGATCTGCCGCTCGCCGAGGACCACGCGGTCGAGGCCCGCGCGGAGCGAGCGGCCGATCAGCCGCTGGATCTCCTGGGTGCGCCCGCCGATGCGCCCTGCCGCGGCCTCCCGCCGGGAGCGGGTATGGGTCGAGCGCGGGAGCATCCCGTATTCCGCCGTCACCCAGCCAAGGCCGGTGTTGCGCAGAAAGGGCGGCGCGCGGTCGTCGACCGAGGCGGTGCAGAGGACGACGGTATCGCCCATGCGGATAAGCACCGATCCCTCGGCATGGCGGGTATAGCCGGTCTCAATGGAGACGGCGCGCAGTTCGTCGGCCTGGCGGCCCGATGGTCGCATGGGATGTTCCTTGAGGCAGTCGGTCGCCCCCTCCCTAAGCCCCGCGCCCATCCCCGTCCACCGCCGTACCTTGTCAGATCCACCACAGATCGCACCGATGGGCACGGTTGCACCCCGTCCTGCCCGCTGGCGCGGGCCGGCCGGCGCGCGGTGGCCCCACCCCCACCCCCAACACCGCCGCCAAGCCGCCTGCGGCGGCTTAGGCGGCGGGGGGGGGCGGTGGCGGGCCCGGTCGCCGAGGGTGGCGGCCGCAGGCCGGCATCCGCAGGAGAAACCACCGAGCGCTTTGGCATCCCCAAATACGAACGGGGGCGGATGCGTTGACGTCGGCCGCGCGCTCGCTTACCTCGCCACCGGCAGAGGGAGGTGCCGATGACGGTGACGCCGCCGAGCCTTGCCGATCTGAACGAACGCAGCCGCGAGATCTTCCGCCAGCTGGTCGAGACCTATCTCGCGACCGGTGAGCCGGTGGGCTCGCGCACGCTCTCGCGCGCCTCCGCCATGGGGCTCTCGCCCGCCACGATCCGCAATGTGATGCAGGACCTCGAGCTCGTGGGCCTGCTCGGCAGCCCCCATGTCTCCGCCGGTAGGGTGCCCACGCACCGGGGCCTGCGGCTCTTCGTCGACGCGGTGCTGGAGGTGGGCGCCATCGACACCGAGGAGCGCACCCGCATCGAACGCGCGATCGAGCCCGGCGGGGATATCGCCGCCACCCTCGACCGGGCCGGCAACCTCCTCTCGGGCCTCTCCTCCTGTGCGAGCCTGGTCTATGCGCCCAAGCGCGAGAGCCCGGTGGAGCATGTCGAGTTCGTGGCGCTCTCGCCAGAGCGGGCGCTGGCGGTGCTGGTCATGACCGACGGCACGGTCGAGAACCGGGTTTTCGCCACGCCGCCTGGCCTGACGCCATCGGCGATGCGGGAGGCGGCGAACTTCCTCAACGCGCAACTGCGCGGGCGCACTCTGGGGGAGGTCGCGAGCCAGCTCACCACCCAGATCGAGGCCAATCGCTCCGCGCTCGATGCGCTCTCCGCCTCGCTCGTCGAGCGGGGCATCGCGCTGCTGACGGGCAGCGACGCCGACCCCGGTCAGCTCATCGTGCGCGGGCGCGCCAATCTGCTGGAGGACGGGCAGACCGCGGAGGAGTTGGAGCGCGTGCGCCAGCTCTTCGACGACCTGGAGCGCAAGCGCGACATCGCGAGCCTGCTCGATCTGGCCGAGGAGGGCGACGGCGTGCGCGTCTTCATCGGCGCGGAAAACAAGCTTTTCTCGATGTCGGGCTCCTCTCTCGTGGTCTCGCCCTATGTCGACCGGGAGGATCGGGTGATCGGCGCCATCGGGGTGATCGGCCCGACCCGGCTGAATTACGGGCGCATCGTGCCCATCGTGGATTACACCGCGCGGCTGGTAGGCCGCGCCATTGCCGGCGAACCGGCGCCCCGCACACCACAGGATCAGGGTTGATCGCAGGGCGCGGCCGTGCCGCGCAGACGCCCCGTTCAAGAGGACGACGATGATGCAGGACGACAAGAAACCCGCCGACGAGAGCGCGCGCGACACCGCGGCGCCTCAGGCCGAGAAGGACACGGCGACGGAAAGCGCGGCTGAGATGGCGGCGGAGACCTCCACGCCCGCCGACGCGACGGGGGCGGCCGAGGCGAAGGCGGAGGCGGGGGCGACCGAAACGGGCGAGCCCGCGGACACCGCCGCCGGGGCGGCGTCGGAAGGCGAGCCTGGGGCCGATCCGGCTGGGCCTGCAGCCGAGGCCGAGGCCGCGCCCGGTCTCGCCGATCAGATCGACGAGTTGCTCGCGGGCCTCGGCACCGAGGAGAACCCGGCACCGGGCGTGCCCGATCCTGCCGCCATCGCCGCCGCCGAGATCGCGGCCCTGGAGGCGGAGCGCGACGAGCTCAAGGATCGGCTGATGCGCGCCCTGGCGGAGGCGGAGAACACCCGCCGGCGCGCCGAGCGCGACCGCAAGGACGCCGAGGCCTATGGCGGCACGCGCCTGGCCCGCGATCTGCTGAGCGTCTACGACAACATCGAGCGGGCAATGGCCAATGCCGACGAGGGCCTGAAGCAGAACCATGCGGCGTTTCTCGAGGGGGTTGAGCTTACGGGTCGCGAGCTCCTCAACGCCTTCGCCAAGCACAAGATCGAAAAGCACACGCCCGAAAAGGGCGACAAGTTCGACCCAAACCTGCACCAGGCGATGTTCGAAGCGCCGATCCCGGGCGCCGATCCGGGCACGGTGATCGAGGTCATGCAGCCGGGCTTCACCATCGCCGGACGGCTCTTGCGCCCAGCCCTGGTGGGTGTGGCCCGCGCCGGCTGAGCGCTGAAAATAACGGCTGGCGGCAAAACGCTAGAGCGTTAATGGTCCTTCATCACTACCAAATACCTGCGCAAGCGGCCCGTATGTTTGTGCTTTGTTCACCCAACCGGGGCAGTTTTTCCCCACCGGCAAGTAGCCGGGCGTTGCATGCGTAGTGTTGGGAACGGGGTGTGGTGAACGGGTTTGTTTTGAGCTGCGAGAGATCCCCGCTTGTTTGACCCGACCTTCTTTGAAGCGAAACACCCCCGGCCCTGGCCGGGGGTGTCTCTGTTTTGGCCATCCCGCGTTGTGAAGGGGGGCTTGGCGACCCAACCGAACCCCCACCGACACGGTTAAGCCTCATCCTCAGCGCCTTGGGGACATCGAGGGCGGGCGTCAGGCCACCACAGCTCTGCTCAGGCGGCTGCCCGGGTGCCGAGGGCCGCGAGGATCGCATCGCCCATGCCGCGGGTGCCGACGGCCTGGCCGCCCGGCGCCTGTCCCAGATCGCCGGTGCGAATCCCCGCCGCCAGCACATCCTGGACCGCGCCCTCGACCAGATCGGCCTCCGCCCCCAGATCGAAGCTATAGCGCAGCGCCATCGCCAGGCTCAGGATGCAGGCGATGGGGTTCGCCTTGTCCTGCCCCGCGATATCCGGCGCCGAGCCATGCACCGGCTCATAAAGCGCCTTGGGCCGCCCGTTCGGCTGCATCGCCCCCAGCGAGGCGGAGGGCAGCATGCCGAGCGACCCCGTCAGCATCGCCGCGGCATCGGACAGCAGATCGCCGAACAGGTTGTCCGTGACGATCACGTCGAACTGCTTGGGGTTGCGCACCAGCTGCATCGCGCCGGCATCGGCCAGCATGTGGCTGAGATGCACGTCCGGATACTCCTCGGCATGCACCCACTCGACTTCCTCGCGCCACAGGATCCCGGCCTCCATGACGTTGGACTTCTCCATCGAGCAGACCCTGTTGTCGCGCTTGCGCGCCAGCTCAAAGGCCGAACGGGCGACGCGGCGGATCTCCTCGGTCGTGTAGCGGTGGGTGTTCACGCCGACCCGGCCACCCTCGTTGTCGTCGTAGACGCCCCGCGGCTCGCCGAAATAGACGCCCGAGGTCAGCTCGCGCACGATCATCAGGTCGAGACCCGCCACGATCTCGCGCTTCAACGAGGAGGCATCGGCGAGCGCATCGAAGCACTGGGCCGGCCGCAGGTTGGCGTAGAGATCCATCTCCTTGCGCAACCGCAAGAGACCCCGCTCGGGCTTTACGGAGAAATCGAGCGCGTCGTACTTGGGCCCGCCGACAGCGCCGAGCAGCACGGCATCCGCCGCCTGTGCCCGCGCCAGGGTCTCATCGCTCAGTGGCGCGCCATGGGCGTCATAGGCCACGCCGCCGACCAGATCCTCCTCGACCTCGAAGGCGAGACCCCGCTCGGCCGCCAGCCAGTCGATGACCCGGCGGACTTGACCCATGACCTCGGGTCCGATCCCGTCTCCCGCAAGAATAAGCAGCTTCATCCCGACGTTTCCTTGTTCTCGCCTCATAGCCGCGCACCTTGTGCGTTATCGATTCACTCTCGGCAACGGCTGCTACGCTCCTGGGCCTATCGCGTATCCGGCATGCCCATGGGGAGGAGAGGTCGTCGGGATGGACGGTCAAGCACTCCAGGTGACGCCGCCGAGCACGGCTGCCATGCAGGCGCTCGCCGAACCTGCCTTCGCCGAGATGCTCGAGCACATGCCCTGGGGCGTGCTGATCATCGGCAGTGACGGGCGGATCAAGGCCTGCAACAAGACCCTGCGCGTCATCTTCGGCCTGCGCGAGCACGATATCGGGCCCGGCGATCCGGTGGCGGCCCTGCTCCACCTGATCGGCGAACGCGGCGGCCTCGGCCGTTTCGAGGGGACGCTGGCCGAGGAAGTGGATCGCCGGCTTGCGGCATTGTTCGGCGAGACCGTGCCGCGCGAGCAGCGCTTCCTGGCCGATGGCCGGGTCTTTGATATCCTGCGCAGCCGCACGCAGGACGGCGATCTGGTCTCAGTCCATGTGGATGTCACCGAGAAACATCGGACCGAGGCGGCGCTGGAGCGTCAGCACCGCCAGCTCCTCAGCATCCTGGAGAACATCTCCGACGGGGTCGCGTTGATCGATGCGGAGAAGCGGCTGATCGCCTTCAACCGCCGCTGGCTGCAGCTCTACAAGGTGGAGCCGTCGAAGGCCTGGTGGGGCATGGGGTTTCGTGCGGCCGCCGAGCTCTTCGGCGACCTGCAGGGGCTGCCGTCGGACCAACGCCAGCAGGAGATCGATCGACGCTGTGCCTTTGCGCTCGACCCCACGCAGCAGCGCACCCTGCGCCATCTCTGCAGTGGCGAGACCTATCAGCTGTCCAAGGAGATCCTGCCCGACGGCAGCACCGTCATGACCGTGCGCGACATCACCGATACGCTGCGCCAGTCCCGCGCGCTGGAGGCGGAGCGGCGCCGGGAGCGTGAGGCGAGCCAGCACAAGGCGCAGTTCATGACCCGCATGAGCCATGAGATGCGGACGCCGCTGAACGGGGTGCTGGGGATCGCGGCGCTGCTGGACCGCACGCAGTTGGACGGCACGCAGCGCAAGTATCTGACCGCGATCCGAGACAGCGGCGAGGTGCTGCTGCGCCTGATCGACGATCTGCTCGATACCTCGCGCTTTGCTACCGACAATTTCGAGCTGGTCGAGCAGCCCTTTCTGTTCTGCGCCATGATGCGCGAGGCGTTGGACCTGATGGAGCCGGAGGCCGCGCGCCGGGGGATCGCCCTGATGAAGCGCCCCGCCGATATCCGACTGCCCATGCTGATCGGCGATGGCGTGCGGCTGAAGCAGGTGGTGCTGAACCTGCTGGCCAATGCGCTCAAGTTCACGGCCGAGGGCAGCGTGACCGCCGGCCTGAAGGCAGCCGTCGTCGGCGGCCGGGCCGAGTTGATCATCGAGGTGACCGATACCGGCATCGGGATCGCGGCGGAGGATCAGAAGCGGATCTTTGAGCCCTTCTCCCAGATCAAATCGGGTGCGCAGCCGACGGTCGGGGGCCTCGGGCTCGGCCTCTCGATCAGCGACCGGCTGGTGAGCGCCATGGGCGGGCGGATCGAGGTCACCTCGACAAGCGGCATCGGCAGCACCTTCGCCGTGCACCTCTCGCTGCCCTTGGCCGAGGGCGATCCCGGCCAACTCGGCACCGCCTGACCCGCCGCCTGATCCATCGTGTCAGTCGCCGCTCAGCACGGCGAAGCGGGCGATGAAGGCATCGCGCACCGCATCCGCAGGCTCAGGGGCAAGTTGGACGCCCGCCGCCCAGGTCGCGCGGGGACGGGGGAAGAACTTGGCCGCCTCCGCCTCGCTGAAGCCCGCCAGCTGCGTCGCCTCGAACCAGGCGCTGGCGCGGTCGGCGCGCTTGATCCGCGCCTCCCAGGCCTCCGGCAGATCGGCGGGCAGGCCGAAGCGCAGGTGCACCGCCCGCGCCAGCCGCCGCTCAAAGGCCTTGTAGTCGATGCCGAGGGCCGCCTTGAAGGGCGAGATCATGTCCCCGATCACGTACTCTGGGGCGTCGTGCAGCAGGGCCGCCAAACGCTCCTGCCGGGTCACCGCCGGGCGCGCGAGCGCCAAGAGCCGCTCCACCAGAAGCGAATGCTCCGCCACGCTATAGGGATGGGGGCCGGAGGTCTGGCCGTTCCAGCGGGCGACCCGGCTGAGACCCTGGGCGATATCCTCGATCTCGACATCGAGGGGGGAGGGATCCAGGAGATCGAGCCTGCGCCCCGACAGCATGCGCTGCCATGCCCGCGGCGGCGCTGCGCCCTTGGTTCCCATCGCCGTCTCCGCGTCGCCGCCTTCAGAACAGGGCGCGGAGGATGGGGCGAGAGGGGCGGCGGGTCCAGAGCCCGCCGCAGCCGGGCTCAAAGAACGCCGGCAGTCTCCATCGCGCGGACCCAGTGGCCGATCAGCCGGTGCGACTGGGCGTTGTAGGGGGTCGCGAAGCGCAGCACCTGCAGACGGTCGCCCGCCAGGATCGACACCTCGTGCCGGGCATAGTCGAGCGTGCCGTCGCCGTCGCTGTCGCGAATGTCGACGCGCGCCTTCATCCGCCGGTCACCCAGCGTGCAGTCGAGCGTATGGGCATCGCGGTCGGCACAGAGCGTGCCGAACAGCCGATAGGGCTTGCCCTCCGCCGGCATCGCCATGCTCTCCCGCCCCATCAGGTCATGCTCGCGCATGTAGAGCGTAAAGGCCGCGTCGCGCCCCAGGCCGACACCGCCCACGCGCACGAAGGGATTGCTCGGCATGGGCTCGAACAGGGGCGCATCGCGGACGCCGACATAGCTGTCCTCCGCGTCGATGCGCAGGGTCCACACGACGAGCGGCCGCTCATTGCCCGGCCGGCAACGGACATAGCCGCGGGTAATCCCCTCCGGCAGGGCCGCGAGGGCGACGGGCGCAGCGGCAGCCTCCGCGTCCTCGCCCGGGCTGAACGAACACGCCTTTGCGGCCGGTGCCGCCAGCACGATCAGCGGGGCGACCAAGGCGGCGAGAGCTGCAGTTCTGAACGACATCATGGCAGTCCTCCTTCAAGCTCCGATATCGCGCGATTTTATGATGAAAATGTTGCGGTGCAAAAAATCAGTATGCAACGGACGCTGGTATTTTCGATCAACTTGCCGCAGGTGCGCGCAAGAAATAAGCTGCTGCTGCCCAATAGTTGATCGGATGTGATCAATGACCCGCATCCTTGAGACCGCGCTCTATGCCCCCAACCTCGTCGAAACCGCCGCGTTCTACGAGCGCGTGATCGGGCTTGAACGGTCCATGGCGCTCGAGGGGCGGCATGTGTTCTTTCGCCTCGGCGACCAGATGCTGCTGCTCTTCGACCCGGCCGCCAGCGCCGTGCCCCCACCGCCCGAAGCGATCGAGGTGCCGCTGCACGGCCAAACCCTGGTCGGTCACATCTGCTTCAGCGCCCAGCCCGCGGGGATCGAGGCCTGGGCCGAGCGCCTCGGCCAGCACGGCGTCGCCATCGAGCGCGTGGTGGACTGGCCGCAGGGGGGCCGCTCGCTCTACTTCCGCGACCCCGCCGGCAATTCGGTCGAGATCGCCGAGCCCAGGATCTGGGGTCTCGCTTGAGCGCTTTACATCGGCCCATCCCCGCGCCTTGATGGCGCGCAACAACCGCAGGGAGGGAGCCGCACCATGGCAAGCGTCGAGGAAAGACTGGCGGAGATGGGCATCACCGTGCCGGAGGCGACGGCCCCCGCCGCCGCCTATGTGCCGACGGTGCGCACGGGCAATCACCTCTACGTCTCGGGCCAGCTGCCGCTTGGGCTCGATCCCCTACCGGTCGCCACGCTGAGCGCCGCGGACCACATCGAGCAGGGCGCGGAGCCGGGCCCCGGGCTGGCGGCGGCCCAGGCGGCGGCGCGGCAGTGCGGGATCAACCTGATCGCCCAGATCAAGGCGGCGACCGGCGATCTGCAGAGTGTGGTGCGCGTCGTCAAGCTGGTGGGCTTCGTGAACTCCGCGCCGGATTACCGCCAGCAGCACCTGGTGATGAACGGCGCAAGCCAGCTCATCCAGACGGCCTTTGGCGCCAAGGGGCTGCATGCGCGCTCCGCGGTCGGGGTGGCGGCGCTGCCCTTCGGTGTGGTGGTCGAGGTCGAGGCGATCGTCGAACTCGCCTGATGGGCCCGGGGTTAGCCCCCGGTTGCCCCGCGGGCTAGCCTGAGAAATAGCGCTCCGCCGGCAGAAACTTGGCGAGGCGCCCGGCCTCGGCCCAGCCTCGCTCCACCGGGGTGGCTCCCACCATGACCACGCCGTCGCGCGGCAGCTTCAGCGGATCGAGGAGCGCTGCCACAGCGGCGCTTTGCGCGCTGAAGGAGGCCGTGTGGGCGGGTGGCGCCGAGACAGCCCGGAACACCAGCGCATGGGCATGGGACAGCCGCGCCGCCGCGGCCCCCTCGCCCATCAGCAGCCGGTCGCAAGCGGTCAGCTCGCGCACCTTGGCGGCGCGGACCGCCTCCTCGGCGATCGCGGGCACGGTGAACAGGAACCCGATGATGTCGCGCCCCGAGCCGAGCAGGATCGAGGCATAGTCGGGATAGGCGAGCCCCAGTTCCTTGGCCCGCCGGACCCTGCGCTTCACCACCTCCAGCGGCAGGCGCGGCATCAGCTCGGCCCGCGCCTTCTTCCAGGCAAAGCGCCGGAACGACCGGCCGGGATCAAGCGGCGGCCCCAGATTGTGCCCGATGCCCGGCAGGCGCTCCCCGGCAAAGGCCGTGATCGGGGAGCGTGGGGTCTCATCCATCGTAGCCCCCCATCTCGCAAATCAGCTTCCAATGGGCGGGGTCGACCGGGACGACCGACAGGCGGGACTGCTTCACCAGGGCGAAATCGGCCAGCCGCGGCTCGGCCTTGATATCGGCCAGGGTCACGGGATTGGGCATCTCGGCCACGGCCTTGATGTCCACGCATTCCCAGCGGGGATCGTCGGTGGTGCTGTCGGGATGGATCTCGCGGCAGACCTCGACGATGCCGACGATCCGCTTCTCCTTGACCGAGTGGTAGAAGAAGCCGAGGTCGCCGAGCGTCATCTGGCGCATGTTGTTGCGGGCCTGGTAGTTGCGGACACCGTCCCACTCCTCGCCCGTCTCGCCCTTGGCGACCTGGGCGTCCCAGCCCCAGGTCTCGGGCTCGGATTTGAACAGCCAGTACGCCATGTCGTCTCCCTCGGTCTGCACGTTGCCCGACTATGTGGCGAGGTGGCCGGGCATGACCAGCCCCTCAGGCCTTGGCCCCCTTGCGCCCGGCCCCAAGCATGGGCGCCGCCGTGGCATCCAGCGGCCAGCGGGGGCGCGGCACCGGCGCCTCAGCCGCCTGGCCTGCCATCAGCCGCTCACCGCCCGCATAGGCGATCATGGCGGCGTTATCCGTGCAGAGCGCGAGCGGCGGCGCGATCAGCCGAAACCCCTCGGCGGTCGCGGCCCCCTCCAGCGCGCTGCGCAGGGTCCGGTTGGCCGCGACACCGCCGGCCACCGCGATCACCGGGTCGACCAGCACCGGCTGATCCTCCCGCATCCGGCGCATCGCCTCCGCGGTCTTGGCGGCCAGCACCTCCGCCACCGCGGCCTGGAAGGAGGCGCAAAGGTCAGCCACATCCTGGCGCTTCAGCCCGCCCTGCGCCTGGATCAGAAGATCGCGCGTCCGCTTCACCGCGGTCTTGAGGCCGGAAAAGCTCATCTGCACCCCGGTCCGGTCCGCCGCGCGATCGAGCAGAGGGCGCGGAAAGCCAAAGCGCACGGCATCGCCTGCCCGGGCGCTGTGCTCACCGGCGGCCCAACGCTCCACGATCGGGCCGCCGGGAAAGCCAAGGCCCAGCATCTTGGCGACCTTGTCGAAGGCCTCTCCCGGCGCGTCGTCCAGCGTGCCACCCAGGCGGCGATAAGCGCCGAGGCCCGTGACGGCGATGAGCTGGCAATGGCCGCCGGAGACGAGGAGCAGCAGATAGGGATAGGCCACGCCGTCGGTCAGCCGCGGGGTGAGGGCATGCCCTTCCAAATGGTTGACGCCGATGACCGGCAGGCCGGCGCCCAGCGCGATCCCCCGCGCGGCCATCACACCGGCCATGACCCCGCCGATCAGGCCCGGCCCCGCGGTGACCGCCACCGCGTCGATCCCGCCCAGGCCGACCCCAGCCTCCTCCAACGCACGGACCGCCACCCGGTCGGCGCGCTCGGCATGGGCGCGCGCCGCGATCTCGGGCACGACGCCGCCATAGGCGCGGTGCAGATCCTCCTGCCCGAAGACGGCGTTCGACAGGATCCGGGCCCGCGGCCCGCCCGGCGCCGCGGTCAGGCGCACCACCGCCGCGGCGGTCTCGTCGCAACTCGACTCAAGGCCGAGCAGGGTGAGCGATTGCACCATCGGGTCTCCGTTCGAGGCGTGGTTCTGGGCGCCGTTGCGCGGCGCCGCACCGGCCTCTAGTAAGAACGGCAGTCCTTGAAAACCACCTCCACGCTGTGGAGACGCGCCGGAAGACACCCATGCCCGCCGACCTCCCCTCGCCCGACCGCCCGCTTCGGATCGGCACCCGCGGCTCCCCGCTGGCGATCGCCCAGGCGGTGGAGACGCGGGATCGGCTGATGGCGGCGCACGGGCTGGCGGAGGACGCCTTTGAGATCGTCCAGATCCGCACCACGGGCGACAAGGTGCAGGACCGCGCGCTGTCTGAGATCGGCGGCAAGGGCCTGTTTACGCTGGAGATCGAGCAGGCGCTGATCGACGGCAGCATCGACATCGCGGTGCACTCGATGAAGGACATGCCCACGGTCCTGCCCGAGGGGCTGATCGTCACGGCGCTCCTGCCGCGGGAGGACGTGCGCGACGCCTTCCTCAGTCCCCGTCACGCGAGCATCGCCGATCTGCCCCAGGGGGCGGTTGTCGGCAGCTCCTCCCTCCGCCGCCGCGCACAGCTTTTGAACCGACGGCCCGACCTGCAGGTGGTCGAGTTCCGCGGCACCGTGCAGACCCGCATGCGCAAGCTCGGCGAGGGGGTGGCGGAGGCGACGTTCCTCGCCTGCGCGGGGCTGCGCCGCCTGGGCCTGAGCGAGCACATCCGCACGGTGATCGAGGTCGAGGAGATGCTGCCGGCCGTGGCCCAAGGCGCCATCGGGATCGAAGCGCGAGCGGCGGACGATGCCACCCGCAGGTTGTTGTCCGCCATCCACGACGACGCCACCGGCCATCGGCTGGCGGCGGAGCGGGCCTTCCTCGCCGGCCTCGACGGTTCCTGCCGCACGCCCATCGGCGGGCTCGCGGTGCTGGAGGGGGACGAGGTCTGGCTGCGCGGCGAGATCGTGCGCCCCGATGGCAGCGAGCGTCACCGCACCGAGCGGCGCGGCCCGGCAGGCGATGCCGCGGCGCTGGGCGCCGATGCCTCGGCTGAACTGCGCAGCCTGGGCGGACCCGATTTCTTCGCGACCTGAGCGGGGCGGGGATGTCCCTGGTCCTGGTCACCCGACCGGCACCCGAGGCCGCGCAGACCGTGGAAGCACTGGCCGCGCGGGGAATCACCGCCCTCGCGGCGCCTCTGACCCGAATCGACTATCACCGAGACGTCCCGCCCCCACCGGCGGAGACCGATGCCCTGGTCTTCACCTCCGCCAATGCAGTGGAGGCAGCGGCAGCCCAAGGCTGGCCGAGCCGCGCGCTTCCCGTCTATGCCGTGGGCCCCAGAACCGCGGCGGCGGCGCGCGCCCTGGGATACGATCCGGTGATCGAGGGGCCAGGAGATGCCACTGCGCTGCTGCCCCTGCTGCTCGCCACGCCGCCCCGCCGGTTCTGCCATCCGCGCGGGCATCATGTGGCACAGGACCTTGCGGCACCCTTGGCAGCAGCCGGTAAGTCCCTGTTCCCCCTCACGGTCTACGATGCCGTGGCGGCACCGCTGCCGGCGGAGGCGGCGACAGCGCTTGACCAGGCACGCGTTTCGACCGTGGCGGTTTGGTCCCCCCGCGCCGCGCGATTGTTTGCAGAGGCGGCCGCGGTGGCGCCCCAGTGGCCGCTCCCGACGCTCACCGGGGTCGCGATTTCCGCGAAGGCCGCCGCGGCGCTGCCCGACCTCCTCGGCGCCGTCGAGGTCGCCGGCGCCCCGACCGGGCCAGCAATGCTCGCGGCGATCGAGAAGGTCGGTCGCGAACAACCCTGAGCACGATTGCGGCGCTAGGACCCGCTTCCTAGACTGCTCGCGCTGGGATTTTGGCTAGGCCTCGCGCCCGCCACGCGCTATCCAACGGCACGCCCCCATCGTGCTGCCTCCCTCTGTCGGGGGGCGGACGGTCGGCGGGGCCGACGGGACAGCGCCCCAGCCCTCCGCCACTTCCCCGGCGGGGCGCCTGGAACAGCCGACGGAGACCTCGCGACGATGACCACCCCGAAGGATCCGAAGAAGGGGGCCACGCCCTCCAGCGGCGGCCCCAAGGCGCCCGACGCGAAGGCCACCCCGCCCGCCGGCGACAAGGCCGCGGAGACACCCCGTCCCTTCGCCGAGATGTCCGGCGTGAACGACGCCATCGCCAAGGAGCGCGGCACGGCGACGCCACCGCCCCCCAAGGCGGCCACCAAGGCAGCCGCCAAGCCGGCGCCGAAGGCTGAGACGAAGCCCGCCGCGAAGGCGGAGGCTAAACCCGCCGCCAAGCCGGCAGCACCGGCCAAGCCGACGCCCTCCGCCGCCAGCAAGCCCGTGCCCACCGCCGCCCCGAAGCCAGCGCCCACACCCTCGCCGCCGCCGGCGCCCTCCCGCGGGCCGGGGCTGGTGACGACCGGGATCGTGGCGCTCATCGCTGGTGGTCTGGGCGGTGTCTTCGGCGCGCCCTACGTCCAGCCGCTCCTCGCGCCTGAAGACGCGCCGACGCTTGAGACGCTGGAGGGTCGCGTCTCGACGCTCGAGACCGCTGAGCCGCCGGCGCTCGTCGCCGCGGCGGATCCCGAACTGCAGACTCAGGTCGAGGCGCTGGCCGCGGAGGTGACCGCGCTGTCCGGCGCCCCCACGGTAGATCTCGCGCCGCTGGAGGAGCGGATCGGCACGCTCGAGCAGGCCAGCGAGGTTGCCGCCGGCGGCGACGGTGCCGCGGCCGCCCTCGGCGCGCTCACCGCCCGGCTCGACACGCTGGAGGGTGCCACGCCCGAAGTCGTGGCCCGCATCGAGGCGCTGGAGACGGCCGAGCCCGAGGTGACCGGCGATGCCGTCGATGCCGTCGCCGCCCGGGTTGAGGCGCTGGAGACCGCAGAGCCTGACGTGACCGGTGCCGAGGTGGCGGGGATCGCCAGCCGCGTCGAGACCCTGGAGAGCGCGCCGGAGGCCGCGACCGCCGAAGCGCTCGGCGCCCTCGACGCCCGCCTCAGCGCCATGGAGAGCCAGCTTGCCGAGGCCAGCGCCCGGGCCGATCAGGCCGAGGCCCTGCTGGCCGAGGCACGGGCGGAGGCGCAGGTCCTGGCCCGGAAGGTCGACATCGCCGCCGCCGCCGAGACACTGAGCGGTCAGCTCACGGCCGGCGAGCCCTTCGCCGATACCCTCGCCACCCTCACCGAGCTCGCCCAGGCCGAGGCGCCGGCCGGCCTGACGGCAGCGGCCGGCGGGGTCGCGACAACCGAGGCGCTTGCGGAGGCCTTCGATCCGCTCGCCCAGCGCGCCCTGCGCGCCGAGATCGCGGCGGAAGCCGAGGAAGGCGCCCTGGGCCAGGCCACCGCCTGGTTCCAAAGCCAGGTCGTCGCCCGGCCCGCCGGCGCGCGGGAGGGGGAGGACACCGCCTCGCGCCTCAGCCGCATCGCCGCACTGCTGGAGGATGGGGACGCCGTCACCGCGTTGGCGGAGGCGGATATGCTGGCCGATGCCCCGCGAGCGGCGCTCGGCGGTTGGCTGGAGGATCTGCGCCTCAGGGCCGTGGCGGAGGCGGACCTGGCGGTCTGGCTCGCCGACATCGGGACGGAAACCAGGGGCTGACGGCGGGAGAACCGGACAATGCTGAACTCGATCCTCAAATTCGCGATCTTTATCGCGATCGTCGGCGCGCTGGCCTTTGCGGCGCATTTCCTGCTGACCGCGCCTGACACGGACGGGGTGGCGATCACCTTCAGCCCGCTCGACATCCAGGTCCAGATTACGCCCTTCATCGCCGTGGCCGCCGTGATCATCGGCTATGTCGCACTCTACTTCCTGCTCAAGGTCACGGGGATCTTCGTCGGCCTCTTCAACTTCATCATCGGCAACGACTCGAGCTTCACCCGCTGGTTCCAGCGCGCCGATGAGCGCCGGGGCGCGGAGGCGCTGGCCCAGGCCCATGCGGCGCTGGCCACCGGCGACGTGCGCAAGGCCCGCCAAAAGGCCCTGGTGGCCGAGCGCAAGCTGAAGCGGCCGGAGCTTACCCGCCTGATCAACGCGCAGGCCGCCGAGATGGCCGGCGATAACGCCAAGGCCAAGGGCTATTACAAGGCCCTCGCCGATAGCGCCGAAAGTGCGCTGGTGGGCGTGAAGGGCCTGCTCAAGATCGCCGACGGCGAGGGCGACCGGGAGACCGCGCTGCTGCTTGCCAAGACCGCCTCTGCCCTGCGTACCGACGACAAGGACATCCTGGACCAGCTCTATACGCTGCAGTCGCACAAGTACGACTGGGACGGCGCGCGCAGCACGCTGGGCCAGATGAAGCGCGCCAACCTCATCAGCGCGGCCGATGCCAAGCGCCGCGAGAGCATGCTGGCCCTGGCGCAGGCGGCGGAGCACGAGGACGCCGGGCGCACGGGCGAGGCGCTGAAGATGGCCGTCGATGCCGCCAAGATCGACCCCACCAATGTCGACGCGCTGACCAAGGCGACCAACCATCTGATCGAGACCGGCGCCACCAAACAGGCCGCACGTCTGGTGGCCGAGGCCTGGAAGACCGATCCGGGGCCCAAGATCGCCAAGGTCTTCGCCGGCCTTGTCCCGGACGAGACGCCGGACCAGCGCCGCCGCCGCTTCGAGGAGCTGTTCAACGTCAACCCCAACCACGCGCAGACGCTCTACACCCGCGCGGAACTGGCGCTGATGCAGAAGAAGTGGGACGACGCGCGCGAGGCGTTGAAGAAGCTGAACGAAACCGAACCCTCGGGCCGCTATTGCGCGATCCGCGCCGCCATCGCGCGTGGCGAGGGCAAGGCCGAGACCGAGGTCCGCACCTGGCTGGTGCGCGGCATCGGCGCCCCCGGCGCGGCGGAGGGGATGGTCACCGATCCCACCCTGCTGCCGCTTCTGATCGGCGTGCACGAGACCGCCGCCATGAACGGCGCCGCCCAACCGGCCGCCACCAAGGTGCCGGGGACCGCGCTGGTCGCGGCGGAAGAGAAGGCAAAGGCAGCCGCAGAGAAAAAGCCCGCAACGGCAAGCTGACGGCCTGCACCCGAGCAACCTGGCGCCTCACCGGGGGAGGGAGGCGCCAGTAGACTTGAGATAGAAGTGAGGGCGCTATGCGTATTACCATGATCGGCGCGGGCTATGTTGGCCTCGTGTCCGGTGCTTGTTTGTCCGACTTCGGCCACGAGGTCATCTGCGTCGACCTGAACGCCGCCAAGATCGAGGCGCTCCACCGTGGAGAGGTGCCAATCTTCGAGCCGGGGCTCGATGCCCTGATCGAGCGCAACGTCCAGGCCGGCCGCCTGTCCTTCACGACCGAACTCGCAGAGGCGGTGAAGGGGTCGGAGGCGATCTTCATCGCCGTGGGCACCCCCACCCGCCGCGGCGACGGCCATGCCGACCTCAAATACGTCTACGCCGCCGCAGAGGACATCGGCCGGCTAATCGACGGCTATACGGTGGTCGTCACGAAATCGACCGTCCCCGTCGGCACCAACGCCGAGGTCGAACGGCGCATCCGTGCGGTGGCGCCGGAGAAGGATTTCTCCGTCGCCTCCAACCCCGAGTTCCTGCGCGAGGGCGCAGCGATCGAGGACTTCATGCGTCCCGACCGTGTGGTCGTCGGCATCAAGGACGAGCGCGCCGAACAGGTGATGCGCGACATCTACCGCCCGCTGAACATTCGCGAGACCCCGATCCTGGTCACCGACCTCGAGAGCGCGGAAATCATCAAATACGCCGCCAACGCGTTCCTTGCGACCAAGATCACCTTCATCAACGAGATCGCCGATCTCTGCGAGAAGACCGGCGCCGATGTTCAACAGGTGGCCAAGGGGATCGGGCTGGACGGGCGCATCGGCTCCAAGTTCCTGCACCCGGGCCCGGGCTATGGCGGGTCGTGCTTCCCCAAGGACACCTCGGCGCTTGCCCGCACCGGGGTGGAGTTCGCCTCGCCGCTCCGCATCGTCGAGACCGTGATCCAGGTGAACGATGCCCGCAAACGCGCCATGACCAACAAGATCACCGAGGCGCTTGACGACGACATCGCGGGCAAGTCGATCCTGGTCCTGGGCGTCACCTTCAAGCCCAACACCGACGACATGCGCGACGCACCCTCGCTGACGGTCGTGCCGGCGCTCATCGGCGGCGGCGCCACCGTCCGGGTCATCGACCCCGAGGGGCGTAAGGAGGGTGAGCGCATGCTGCCCGGCGTCGAATGGCATGACGACCCCTATGCGGCGGCCGACGGCGCCCATGCCATCGCGATCCTGACCGAGTGGAACGAGTTCCGCGCCCTCGATCTCGACCGCCTGGCCGGTGCCATGACGAGCCCGATCATGGTCGATCTGCGCAACATCTATCGCCCCGAGGACGCGCGCTCCGCCGGCTTCACCTATAGCTCCATCGGACGGCCGTGAGCGCAGAGACCGTTCTGGTCACCGGCGCCGCGGGTTTCATCGGCGCCGCCCTTTGCGAAAGACTGCTCGGCGCGGGGCGCCGGGTGGTCGGGGTGGACAACCTCAACACATACTACGACCCCCTCCTCAAGGAGGCACGGCTCGACCGGATGCGGCCCCATGAGGCCTTTGCCTTCAGGGCCCTCGACCTTGCGGACCGGGCGGCGACCGAGGCGCTGTTCGCCGAGGTTCAGCCCCCGCTGGTCGTCCATCTGGCGGCGCAGGCCGGGGTGCGGCACGGCATCCACGCGCCGCATGACTATGCCGATGCAAACCTCTCGGGGTTCCTGACGGTGCTGGAGGGGTGCCGCCATGCAGGCACGCGCCATCTGCTCTACGCCTCCTCCTCCTCGGTCTATGGCGGCAACGCGCGGGTGCCCTTCTCGACCTCCGACAGCGTGGATCATCCGGTCAGCCTCTATGCAGCGACCAAGAAGGCGAACGAGCTGATGGCCCATGCCTACAGCCATCTCTACGCCCTGCCCGCCACCGGTCTGCGCTTTTTCACGGTCTACGGGCCGCGCGGGCGCCCCGACATGGCCTATTACAAGTTCACCAAGGCGCTGTTCGAGGGGCGGCCGATCCAGATCTTCAACCACGGGCGGATGCGGCGCGACTTCACCTATGTCGACGACGTGGTGGAGGCGGTGGTGCGCCTCCTCGACCTGCCCCCGGCTCCGACCCCGGACTACGACCGGATGAGCCCCGATCCGGCGACCTCCTGGGCGCCGCATGCGGTCTACAACATCGGCAACAGCGCGCCCGAGGATCTGATGCGCTTCGTCGCGATCCTCGAGGACCTCACCGGTCGCACTGCGCAGACCGAGATGCTGCCCATGCAGCCCGGCGATGTGGAGGCGACCGCCGCCGACACCGCGGCGCTGGAGGCGAAGATCGCCTTCCGCCCCTCCACCCCGCTGGAGACCGGCCTTGCCCGTTTCGTCGCCTGGTACCGCCAATACCACCAGTGCTGACCGGCGCCGGCCTGGCGGTAGAACGTCACGCTCCTGTTATCCGCGACACAGGCACGCCCAGGGCTATCCCCTAGGTCAGGGGAGCGCGGAACAAGAGGACAGTGCCGATGAAGATCAAGGAACTCGTGAGCGAAGTCGGTCGTCGGGCAGGGCTCGGCGAGATCGACTATGACCCCGCGCAGGGCGCGCAGTTCACCGTGGGCGAGGTCACGCTGGCCGTGGAGGCGATGCCCGATGGCATTCTGCTGACCGCTTCCCTGGGACCCGTCCCTGCGAACGCGCCGGCCGGGTTCTACCGCGCGCTCCTGGCGGCGAACTTCGAGCCTGAGGACACGTCCGGTACCGCCCTGTCGATCAACGAGGCCTCCGACGAGGTCATGGCCTGCCGCACGATCCTGCAGGACGACCTGCCGTTCGAGGCCTTCGAGCGGGAGATCACGGTCTTCGTCAACACCGCCGAGACCTGGGGTGCGAAGCTGCGCAGCGGCGCGATCCGCACTGAGACGCCTCCCAGCGACAGCGACGATTACGACGCGGTCCACATTCCGGCCTGACCGGCCAGCCCAAGAGATACACGAGAGACAAAGGAGGTTCCCATGGTCGGTTCCGTCGTCGGACACACCAGCCAAACCATTCAGCAGTACACCGCCGACGGCACCAAGGACCGGCCGACGGCAGAGGTCGACCGTAAGGAGAGCAAGAGCATCTTCGGCAAGTCGGTGTCCTACGACATCCGCACCGGCGCGAACCTGACCCGCGCACGCACCAGCTGGGCGGGCTTCAAGCGGCTGATGACCAACGTCTTCGACAAGCCCTGGGCCGCCACCCTGGGCAAGCTCAGCACCACCGCCATGGCCCGCAAGGAAGCACGCGAGGTCCGCCAGGCCGGCTACCAGCTCGACAAGACGGTGAACGACTTCGTCAGCAAGGCGGCGAGCGGCAAGACGGAGCACAGCTTCGAGACTGGCATGAAGCTCGACGGGCTGAAGCAGCACGTCGATACGCTGAAGAAGGCGGGTTTTTCGGATCAGCAGATCCAGGCGCGCATCTCGCAGAACCTGAGCGAGTCCCTGGACAAGCTAAGGCAGGTCGACCCCGAGGGTTACAAAACCGCCGTCGAGCAGCTTGAGGTGACCTTCTGCTTGAAGATGACCCATGCCTACCGAACGGCACCCTTCAGTGAAGACGAGGCCAAGATCCTCAACAACTTGCGGCGCATGGGCATGGAAGGCCCAGATCCCGCAAAGGACTGCACGCGCATGCTTCTCCCTGCCTTCCGCACGGCGATCCTGCAGAACCACATTGACAGCGGCACGATGTCGACCGGGCGGATGCTAGGCATCGTCGACGCGACCTTTGGAAAGGGACAGCTCGAGAAGATGTCTGGAGACCTGAGCATGCTTCAGAGCATGAGTGGTGAGATCGAGCCACAGAGCGCCGAGAGGATGATCGAGAGGTTTGACACCGCTGCCACACTTTACCAGACGAAAGGGTATACGGCGGGCGATATTGCAGGCCACAGCATCGTCAGACAGGACAATCCCCAGGTTCACGCCGCCTTCGATAAATTCGCAAAAAGTGAGATGAACTTCGAGAACGTTGCTTGGCTGCGCGATCTATACCAAACCCAGACCAACAAGGATAATTTCAGCACGGATGAGTTGCGGGCCAAGGCAGATCGGCTGATGGCCGGTATCGACAGCAGTGCGTCTGGTGTCGTCGATCGGAAATCGCTTTCGGGTACCGACAGCGAGGTCGGGTATACGCCGGGGTCGATCAACGCAGGCTCGAGGGGTTCGAAGAACCTGATCAAGCAGATGAAGGACGTCATGAATCATGATGGCAATTACTCACTTAGCGATCTGCGAAACGATATCGACACCATGAGCCGCGACCAACTCCTCTCACTGATCGACGCCCTTGGTGACCCGACCGATCCGCAAGCGAAGGTGAGCGGTATCGGGAGGGAGGCTCCTTCCAGGCAAGTCTACAAGAACGTTGGTGACACGGCTTCCCGCTTCGACGCCGCCAGGTGAGCCAAGTCGGATCTTGCGCCGCCCGCAAGCGCTGAGGCCGATCGCAAAAACCCTCGCTCCCGTGCCGCTTGCTGAGCAAGCGGCGCGTTTCTTTGCAGCTGCCCCTGGTCACCCGCCCTGGTGGGTGACGAAGTTGGGCGGGGCATCCTGCCAGGGGGCGCCGTTCAGGCCCAGCGCATAGCCCTCCTCGTAGAGCGCGCGCATGTAGACCTTGTCGAAGGGCTCCTGCGCCTCGAGGTCGAAGTCCTTCGGCACCCAGAGCACGTTGAAGTCCACCCCGTCGCGCTGCGTGATCGCGTAGATCTTGAACAGATCACCCGAGGCGGAGCCGCCGATCAGGCTCGATACGGCCTTGCCCGCGATGCTGAGGACGCCGAGATCGACCGGCTCATAGGGTTTCTCGATCGAGTTGTTCACGATCACATAGAGCGTCCGGTCGATCTCCAGGCCGAGGCTCCGGTCCACCTCACTGATCGGCAGTTCCGGGCTGAACATCATCACCTGCTGCGTGGCCCCGCCATCGACATGGAGCTCGTCGAGCTCCTCGCCCTCGCTGGTATTGGTGGGGATCACGACCGGCGGAAAGACCGCCGGGATCGCGGAGGAGGCACGCACCAAATCCCGGATCAGCGCAAGGGCATCCGGATGGCCGGTCTCGGCGATGGCGGTCACGTTCCAGATGACCGGGCGCGCCGCATCCAGGTTCGTGGTGCCGATCAACAGCACCCGGCCCTTGCGCGCCTCCTCAGCCAGCGCCGCGACGATCGCCTCGTCGATGAAGGTGTCGATCAGCGCGTTATAGGCGCTGGTGTCCGAGATCGAGGAGCCACCGCGCAGGGCCGCAAAGATCGCAGGCTCCAGCAGATCGTCGGTCGCATACTCGGTATAGAACTCCCGCAGCACGGCGTCGTACTCGGGCCCCAGGAAGGCGAAGAGGCCGATGATGGCCCCGGTGCTGACGCCGCTGACCACGTCGAAGGACGGCCGGTCGCCCCGCTCAGACCAGCCCGCCAGCACGCCGGCGCCAAAGGCGCCATCGGCCCCGCCGCCCGAGAGCGCCAGACCGACCTCGGAGAAATTCTCCCGCGACGCGATATGGTCGGCATGCATCCGCTCGGCCCGCACGACCAGCTGCGCAAGCACGTCGTCGCGCCCCTGCTCCCCGATCTCGTCGCCCCAGGAGCGCAGGTTCCCCGGGATGCCGTAGGGCGCGCCGCGGGCAATCTGGTCCTCGGGGATCGGCGAGCGCGATGCGGTGCTGCAGGCGCTCAGGAGGACCAGCGCCGCGAGGACGAGGCCCCTCATGCCGGGCTCTCCGAGGCGCTCTCCATGGGTGCGGTCTCTGTTGGTGCTGCCGCCCTGCCGCGCTTGCGCATCAGGAAGCGATAGAGCGTGGGCACGAAGATCAGCGTGATGGGCGAGGCCACCAGCAGGCCCCCGATCATGATCGTCGCCATCGGCTCGAACAGCGCGCCGCCACTATAGGCCATGGGGGCGAGACCGAAGATCGTCGTGAGCGAGGTCAGCATGATCGGCCGCGCCCGCGCCTGTGCCGCACTGATGATCGCCTCGTCCAACGACATGGTCTCATGGTCGATGTCGATCTGATTGATCAGCACGATGGCGTTGTTGATGATGATCCCCATCAGCGACATGAGCCCGAGCAGCGCGAAGAAGGAGAAGGGCTGGCCCATCAGGATCATCGAGTAGGGCGCGCCCAGCACGATGAGCGGGATCGTCAGGAAGGTAACGAAGGACCGCCGGATCGAGTTGAACTGGAAGACCAGCGCCGCCAGCATGACGGCCAGCGCGAAGGGCAAGTTCCCGCCGAGCTGCGACTGGACATCGGTGTTGTCCTCGATCTCCCCGCCGATGAAGAACTCGTACTCCGGCCCCAAGCCCAGCGCCGCGATGGCGGGCTCCATGCGGGCATAGGTCTCCTCGGCGCTCAACGGATCGCTTCGCAGCGAGATCACGACGCGCCGTACCTGGTTCTCCCGCCGGATCTCGGAGTAGTCGAGCGTCGGCTCGAAGGTGGCCACCTGATCGACCGAGATCACCGACCCGCCGGTGGCGATCGACAGGTTCGCCAGATCCTCCACGCTGTCGCGGTCCGAGACGGTGGCGCGCATGACGATGGGGATCTGCTCGTCATCCTCGCGGAACGTCGAGTACTGGGTGCCGGAAAAGTAGGCCTCCATCACCTCGCTGATGTCCTCCGAGGTGACCTCGTACTCGCGCGCCTTGTCCTGGGCGATGTCGACGATGACCTTGACGACCTTATCGCCCCAGTCGCTCTCGTTCTTGGTGATCTGGGGCAGGATCGACGCCGCCTCGGCCTGGAGCGAGGCTGCGGCCGCCATCAGCACCTCGGCATCGGGCCCGCTGATCTCGATGTCGACGATGCTGGACTCAGAGCCGCCCTGCGGCAGGCGCGTCACCCGAAAGCGTGCCTCGGGGAACTGCTCGATGAACACCCGGCGCGCCCGTTCGCCGGTGTCGATGGCCCCCTCCAGCGTCTGGGTGTTGACCTGGAAGAAGGCCACCGCGGGGTCCGCATCCTCGGGGTCCAGCCCCAGGTTGAAGCGCGGCCCGCCATCGCCGACGTAGACCGTGCTGTTCAGCACATCCGGGTTGATCTCCGGGTCGGTCAGCCAGTCCTGCACCCGAAGCGCCGTGGCCTCGGTCTCCGAGATCGCAGCGGATTTGGGCATATCCATGTAGATCAGGAAGTCTGCCCGCTCGCTGTAGGGGAACATCTCGGGCTTGAGCTTGGCGAATTGGGACGCGCTTAGGCCCACGACCACCAGCGTGGCAACCGTGATGGGCAGCCCGAAGGGCAGCAGACGGCGCAAGAGCCCGCCGTACATCCCGATGAGGCTGAAGCGCCCGCGCGGCTTCGGCGTCGTCTCCACCTTGGGCCGCAGGATACGCACGCAGAGAAACGGCAGCACATAAAGCGCTGTGATCCAGGAGCCCATCAGCATCGCCGCGACGACCGCGCCGAGCGAGTAAGAGAACTCCCCCTCGGTCCCGTCGATCAGCAGCATGGGGATAAAGGCGGAGACCGTGGTGATCGAGGCCACGCCGAGCGGGATCAGATACTGCGCCCCCGCGACCTTCGCCGCTTCCTCCGGCGGCACGCCGCGGCGCATGCGCCCTTCGATATCCTCCACCACCACCAGGCCGTTATCGACCAACAGGCCAAGCGAGATGATGACCGCGGCGATCGACACCTTCTCGATGTCCACGCCCAGCGAGGGCATGGCGGCAAGCGCGAAGCAGATCGTGAAGGGCACGATCGCGCTGATGACCAGCGCCGATCGGAACCCCAGGAAGGCGAGCATCACCAGGAAGACCACGGCAAAGGTCTGGCCGACGTTCTGCAGCGCGCCGTTCACCGACTCGGTGACGTTGCGCTCCTGGAAGGTCGAGATGTTGAAGCTCACGCCGATGGGCTGGCTGTTCTCGAAACTCTGGATCGCGACCAGCAATCGCTCGCCCAGGTCCTGAATGTCGGTACCGTCCGACATCTCGATGGCCGCAACGATGGCGGGCTCCCCGTTGTAGAAGACAGGCTTCTCCTTGGGGTCGACATAGCCGCGGCGCACCTGCATCAGATCCGCCAGCCGCACATAGCCGGACAGGCCCGTGACCTTGGTCAGCACGCCGCGGATCTCGTCGACATCCTCCAGATCGCCGTTCGCCTCCAGCACGATCTTGGTGCCGCCGGCATCGATCTCGCCCGCGGGCAGGATAACGTTTTGCGCCGACAGATCGTCCAGCAACTGCTGCATCTGCACGTTGATCGAGGCGAGCTTCGCCGTGTCGACCTCCAGCCAGACGCGCTCGTCCTGTTGCCCGTAGAAGCTGAGCTTGCTGATGCCGTCGACGCGGAACATCGCGGTGCGAAAATCCTCCGCGATGTCGTCGAGCTCGGCGAGCGTGAAGCCGTCCCCCGTGATCGCCACCGTCGCGATGGAGACGTCGCCGTAGTCGGTGTTCACCATGACCTCGGAGGTGCCCTCGGGCAGCTCCGGATGGACTTCTTGCATCTTGTTGCGCAGGTCCTCCCAGGCGTCCTCGATGCTCTCCGTCGATACCTCGTCGTAGAGGATGACTTTGATGAGCGCCTGGCCCGAGGTGATGATGGTCTCGATGTCCTCGACCTCACCGATCTCGCGGATCTTCCGCTCCATCGGGATCGCGATCAGGTCCTCGACCCGGGTGGGCGACATCCCCTCGAATTCCGCCAGCACGACCGCGGTGCGGATCGTGATCGCCGGGTCCTCGCGCTTGGGCAGCGACGTATAGGAGGCGATACCGAAGGCCAGGATCCCCAGCATCGCCAGGATCGTGAACCGCGACTTCTCCAGTCCGAAGCGTGTCAGGAAGTCCATGGTCGTTCCTCCTTCAGGCTTCAGCCTTCGTTCTCGATCAGCTTGACTTCCATGCCCTCGCGCAGGAACGCGACGCCCTTGGTGGCCACGCGTTCACCGGGCTCGAGCCCTTCGATGATGAGCAGTTGGTTGCCCCTGAGACCCGCCATGGTGACGATCCGGCGGGTCACCGTGCTGGTCGCTGGGTCGTAGACATAGACCGGCAGCGGGGTGATCGCGTCAGGCCCCGAGCCCTGTGGGATCTGCCCCTCGGGGATCGCGGCGGTGATCGGGATCAGGAAGCCCTGGTCCGCCGGCACCTCGAACTCGAAGGCGACCTCGACCGACATGCCCGATTTGATGATGGGGTGGGTCTCCTCCAGCGTCACCGTCACCGGGAAGGACGACACCGTATCGGCGCGCTCGCCAAGTTCCGTCACCACCGCACCCAGCACGATCGTGGGATCGTCCGCCAGGCGCACACTGGCGGGGGTACCCACCACCAGACGCGAGGCAACGTCGAAGCTGACCGAGAAGTCGACCTCGAAGTCGTCCTCCTCGTAGATCGTCAGGATCGTCTCGCCGGAGGAGACGGTGGCGAAGCTGTCGACCTCCACCGCACTGATGATCCCGTCGAAGGGCGCGGTCAGGACCGTGTCCTCCAGATCCTCCTGCGCCTCCGCCAGGTCCTGCTGGTTCTGGCGTAGCTGCGCCTCCAGCTCGCGCACCTCGGTCAGGTCCTCGTCGCGGCGTACCTTGGTGACGGTGCCCGAGGCGAAGAGCGTCTCCGAGCGGGCTAGATCGTCCTCCGCCTGCGCCAGCGTCGCCTTGGTCTGGTCGATGGCCGCCTCGCGGTTCTCCACTGTCGTGCGGAACTGCGCACTGTCCAACGTCGCGAGCGTCTGCCCGTCAGTGATCCGTTGGCCCACCGACAGGTCGATCTTCTGCAGCCGGCCGCTGACCTCGAACGACAGAACGTTGACCTCGCCTGGCTCCATCACGCCTGGATATCGCCGCACGGTCGTATCGCTTGTCTCCTCGACCGTTACCGTGACCAGGCCACGGATCGGTGGGGGGACCGGTTCCTCCTTCTCCTCGGGGATGCAACCGGCGGTCAGCCCCGCCAGCACCATCACGGCGCCCCAAGGCGCCCATCGCGCACGCCACGGCGCACGCACTTCTTCCGTTCCGAGGGCTCCGATCGAGTTCGGCATAGCGACGCTCCCAGGTCCTGCCCGGCCGTGCCAACGACCGAACCGATGATTGGCCCCCTTCAATCGTCGCTCGGGATCCTTAGCCGATCTCCTATATGGTACTGGCGGAGACTTGCTGCCCTTGTCGCGATCGTTAAGAAACCAAACCTATGCGGTTGTAGGAAGGACCAGGGGGAACGAACAGGACAGTGCGGGATACAGACCGGACAGAAGACGACAACCTCGGGGCGACGCATATCGACATCCCTTCCGCGACGGTCAGCTTCGCGCTGTCGCAGGGGATGACGATGGCGGAGATCGAGACCGCTACCGGACTTCATGGTCCGAGCCTCGGCGACCCCGCCGCGCGGCTGCCCGCCGATATTCCCCCGCGGCTCTGGCAGGCCCTCGAAGGCCGCTCCGACGGCTCCGTCGCCCTGACGGTGGAGGCGGCGCGATCCCTCCCCCTCTCGGCCCTCGGCGGGCTGGTGCATGGCCTGCAGTATGCGGCCGTCCTGCACGACGCGCTCGAGTTCATGATGCGCCACAGCCGGGTGCTGGCGGACCGACTTAAGCTTAATATTCAATCGGGTAGCACCGAGACCGCCTTCATCGGCGCCCATCCTGCCGATGCCATCGACGGCGGTCGCATGTCGGAAGTGGGTATGTTCCTGATGATCCGCGTCGTGCGCGAGGTGCTGCAGCAGCGACGTGCGATCCGGCGTATCGAGATCGCCGGCTCGCCCCTCGGCCCGATCAGCGACTATGCGAACTTCCTGCGCGTCCCCGTCGCCTTCGACAAGCCGCGCCGGCAGATCATTTTCGACACCCAGGCGCTCGACACGCCCGTGCCCGGCGGCAACGCGGCCCTCTTCGCCTTCGCGGATCGCCACTTCGCGGCGCTACGGCGACGGATCGACGCGCAGAACCAGGTCCCGGCCTTCCTGCGCCTCGCCCGCGCCATCGCCGACGGGGGTGCAAGCGGCGATTACCGGGTCTCGGCCGCCGTCATTCGCGCCGACATGAGCCCCCGCGCCGCCCAACGCGTGGCCGCGCGGGCGGGCACCTCGCTGCAGGACATGATCGAGGAAGCCCGTCGCGCGAACGCCGAAGCCTTCCTGTCCGATCCCACCATCACCATCGAAACGGTGGCGACGATGCTGGGCTACTCCGACGACCGGGCCTTCCGCCGGGCCTTCAAGCGCTGGACCGGAACAAGCCCCTCGGACTACCGCGCGACCTACCGCTGACGCCCCAGCCTGTCGGCTTCTGTCCGTTTGAGGGTTGCGGCGGTCCTTCGCCAAGGCCCTGCCTCTGCGTAGCGTCTTGTCATGCCACTCTCGTCTGTCCCTCGTAGAAAGGCTCGACACGATGACGCTGACCAACCCTTCGCCCAGACGATCCCATCGCCCGATGTTCGGTACCTTGATCGCCACCGCAGCGGTCGCCGGTGCCCTCCTGCTCGCCACGACCGCGCTGGCCACAGCGCAAGAGCGGGCGCCTGCCCTCGATGAGCCGATCGTGCTCGCCGAGGTCACCTGCAAGGAAATCATGATACAGGATGGCAGCGACCGGGACCGCTCGATCTCCTTTCTGCAGGGGTTCGTCATGGCGGGCATCGGCACGGCCGAGATGACGGTCAACGACCTGATCGATGCCGAGACCGCCTTCTACGATCTCTGCCTCGACAGCCCCCAGGCCTCCGCGTTGGAGATCATGGGCACCGTGACAGGGCCGGCCGATGAGTGACGATCTCATCAATCGACCGACCCGCCGCGGCGTGCTCGGGGCCCTCTGCGCGCTGGTCTGCACCCCCGCCGCAGCCGGCCTGCCATGGCAACCGGCCACGCCAGCCGACACCTCGGCATCGCCTGCCTGGGAGAAGAGCGAGCGCCACCCCGACGACGCCCCTGGGCAGGAGCCGGACATCGTGGTCGCCCAGCGCCGGCCCCCCGGCGGCGTGCGGGCGCGCCGCGGCCCGGCCCGCTACCGCCGCCGATCCACGGCCTTCCGCCGCCGCCGGGCGCGTGCGCACGCCGCCTTCAGGCACCGCCACCATCACGGCCGTCGCCCGCCCCCCTTTCCACCGCCCCCCGGGTGGTAGGCACGAACTTAGGGGTCACGGCCCCGTAGCGCGCCCGGGCGTATGGTTGGCTGGCCGGCGGCGCACCCAGCTCGGCAGCAGGCCCAGCGGGTTCTCGACGGGCGCGATCGCGATCGAGGGCGCGGTCCCGGCCAACCGCGCGTGGAACGTGCGATCCTCAAAGGCCGTCAGCGCATCGGTGGCGCCACCCACCAAGGAGCCGCCGATGAAGACCTGAGGCACCGTGCGCTGCTTGGTCCTGTGAAATAGCGCCCGAAGGATCTCGCCGCCGCGGTCGTCCTCTCGCATCGGTGTGCTGTCCACATCGATGGCGTGGAAGGGAACGCCCGCACGCTCGAGGAGCTTGCGGACGGACCAGCAGAACTCGCACCACTCGAAGCCGAACATCACTACCGGCTGTTCCGCGTTCATGATCGCGTCCTCCACGTAGGCGACGGCCCAGGGCGCGGGTTCCGGATGGGGCGCGGTGGGCTGTGCCGCGCGCGGGCGGGGCGGGACCGAGGCGGCAATCGCCTCCTCCTCGGCGTTCATCTCGACCTCGACATCATCGAACAGCGGCGTCGAGAGATAGCGCTCGCCGGTGTCCGGGATCATCGCCAAGATCCGCGACCCGGGTTCGGCGGCTTCGGCGTAGCGCAGCGCCGCGGCCATGGTCGCGCCGCCGCTGGTGCCGCAGAAGATACCCTCGCGGCGCGCAAGTTCGCGCGCCACCCGCAGCGCATCGGCACCTGAAACCGGCTCGAAGCGGTCGATGAACCCCGCTTCCCGGCCATCCTCGGCCAGCTTCGGGATGAAGTCCGGCGACCAACCCTGCACCGGGTGGGCGCGGGCGTTCGGATGGCTCCGCGCCGCGGCACCGTCGTGGCGCCGGGCCTGCGCGATATCGCTCGCCAGAAGCTGCGCGTTCTCCGGCTCCGACACGATAATGCGTGTCCCCGGGCTTTCTGCCTTCAGGACGCGCGCGACACCCTTGAAGGTGCCACCGGTGCCAAAGCCCGTAACCCAGGCATCGAGACCCGTAGCGCTGAAATCCGCAAGGATCTCGCGCGCCGTGGTGGCCGAGTGGATGTCGGCATTCACCTCGTTCTCGAACTGGCGGCAGAAGAACCAGCCGTGCTTCTCGGCAAGCTGCTCGGCCAGCGCGAACATGCCCGTCCCGCGCACGGCCGCGGGGGTGAGCACGACCTTGGCGCCCAAGAACCGCAGCAGCTTACGTCGCTCCACGCTGAAGCTCTCGGCCATGACGATGACCAACGGATAGCCCTTCTGCGCACAGACCATCGCCAGGCCAAGGCCGGTATTGCCCGACGTCGCCTCGATGACGGTCTGACCGGGTGCGAGGGCGCCGCTTTCCTCCGCCGCCTCGATCATCGCGCGGGCCATGCGGTCCTTGACCGAGCCCATCGGGTTGAACGCTTCGAGCTTGGCGTAGAGCGACACGTGATCAGGGCCCAGGTTGTTGATGCGCACCACCGGCGTGTCGCCGATGGTCTCCAGGATCGAGGCGCGCGGCCCCGGCCCACGGCCCGGCTGGGTATGCTGAACGGTCATTGCAATCTCCTATCGATAAAGCAGGCGCGCGCGGCGCGGTCATGGGTGGCGACGGCGGCCCTTCGTCAGGCCGCCTGGCGCCGGTTGAGGTGTTCCGAGAGATGGCGGGCGAGGTCGCGTGCATCCGGTCCCGCGCCCGAGATCTGAAGCGATCGCCGCCGGCGCAGGAACGGCAGACCCAGGGCATAGAGCCCAGGCACACCCGTCACGACGCCACCGTCGTGCATCAGGCGGCCGCGACGGTCGAAGACGGGAAGTTCCCGCGCGAAGCCATGATCCGGCCGGAAACCCGTCGCCCAGACCACCGATCGGACTTCGCCAGTGCCAAGGTTGAGCGACAGGCGCGGCGCCACCGGCACCGGGGTGGGACCGGCTCGAACCCGGGCGGTGGCGGCGGCAGCCGATCCGCGCGCCGCGATGTGGGCGTCGATCCGGTCGCAGAGCCGCTCAAGCTTGAGATCGGCCGATGCGCAGACATGGGCGAGCCCGCCCGAGAACAGCGCATGCCCGTCGCGAAACGTCGACAGACGCCCGACGATCTCGACCCCAAGCGCCTGTAGGGCCGCGATGTCGACGGGGTCGGACCCGCCGATCAACTGGGGCGAGGGCGTACGGCGCACGCGCTCGATGTCGTCGACCGCCTCGTAGCCCTCGTCGAGCGCGCCGATGGCATCGAGCCACCACTCGATGTCGCGGCCGCGGTACTGGCGCGGCAGGCGCAGATGGCTGCCGACCGCCAGAGTGACACGCCGGCCTGCCACCTGCAGCTCCCGCGCGATCTGCACGCCGGAGGCCGAGGCACCGACGATCAGGACACCGCCATCGGGCAGATCGCCCGGGCGCTTGTAGTCGGCAGGGGTCGTTTGCACGATCGTGCCAGGCAACCCCTGCGCCATGGCGGGGACCGCGGGCAGGGCACAGCCGCCCGTCGCCAGAACCAGCGTTCGGCACCGGATCGGCATGCGGCTCGTCTCAAGGTGAAAGCCGGTGTCGATCTGGCGAGCGCTCAGCACCTCGATACCGGCCTCGATCGGCACGGCGATGCGGTGCGCGTAATCCTCCAGACGGTCGACGAAAGCGCCGACGCCCATGAAACCATGGGGATCTGCGCCCCAGTACTGCGCCCCGGGCAGGCCGTTCGCCCAGTTCGGCGTCAAGAGCTTCAGGCTGTCCCAGCGCGCCTTGCGCCAGGCATTGCCGATGCTGCCCTTCTCCAGGACGAGGTGATCGATGCCCCGCCATGACAGCTCACGGCTCATGGCGAGCCCGGCCTGCCCGGCGCCGATCACCACGGTAGTCACCTTCCGCACGCTCATGGTGCGTCTCCTTCCTCAGCGGCCTGCACTCGGCAGGTCGGCGTTTCGGTTGTTGGCAGTGGGTTGGGGGTGGATCGCGGGCATGGGCCCGCGATCCTGGCCGTCAGTCGACGTCACTCCAGGGCGGCCGGGACAGCATGCCGTCCAGATCGGCCCGGGTGATACCGATGTCCCTGAGGGACCGATCGTCCTTCAGGCACAGCTCGCGATAAGCGCGCCGATTGGCATGCCAGCGCAGAAGCGCATCTGCGGCGATGCGGATCTGCACGAGGAGGGAACGCCCGCGCGGTCGTGCGACCGGGCTACTCTCGATGTGCATCCTTCAAACTCCCGTTCGACCCCGGCGTCGCCACCGTCACGCGGACGGCGCTGGGGTTGGTGATGATGTCGAAAACCGCCGAGCGCTTTTGCGACTGGGCGACCAGGCCGGCGATCTCCGCCGGGGTGGCGTCGGCATCGATGTCGAAGCGGACGCGGATATCGCTGAAGCCGTTCCGCACATCCGGGTCGATGCCCATGATGCCGGTCAGGTCCATGTCGCCCTCGATGATGGCGGTCACCTTGCGCAGCGTGATGCCGCGGTTCTCGGCAACCGTGGCCACACCCGCCGTCAGACAGGTCGCCAGGCCCGAGAGCACGATCTCCACCGGCGTGGCGCCGGCATCGGAGGCCGAGAACTGCTCGGGATGATCGGCGTCGACGATATGGGTCCGCTTGCGGGCCTGCTCCTCGCCGAGGCCGAAGAACCCCGACATGCTCGTGCGGCAGTGCGTGCCCTCGAGCCAGGCGCTTTCCACACGCCAGGTGAACTGCGCGGCCTCCGGCGCATCGGTCAGGGCTTGTCGGGCCTCGAGCAGGGCCTGCAGGTCAACGCCGTTGCGGGCCTCGATGGTTGTCATTTCAGTCGTCATCGTCTTCTCCTCATGTGCTGAGTGTGAAAGCAGCTGCCGGCATGGCAGGCCGCAGGGATCGTCGTTCCAGGCACGCCTCCGCCGGTGCGGCGACCAGGGGGGTCGCCACGCGAGGCTTGTCGCGAGACCAGAGTTGGGTTCTCCGCCGCCTAGGGCGGCCTGGGGTTCATTGGCCGCCTAGGGCGGCCTTGGGATCAGTGCTGCTGCATCGGTGGGCTACTCCTCGTGCCTGTCGTCACCACCGGTCTTGAGGCCGGCTCTACACGTCCGCGTGATGGGATTGCGTTGCATCTTGCGGTTGCATCCCGTCTTGCGGATCTACTCCCTGCCCTCGGTTTCGATAATCGCCATCGCCTCGAAGAGAGCGCTGCAGAAAACGGGACAGTCATGGATCGTCTGAAGGCCATCGAAGTCTTCGTGGCCGTCGCGCAGGCCGGCGGCTTTGCCCCAGCGGCTATCAAGCTCGGCCTGTCGACCTCCTCGGTCAGCCGGCATGTCAGCAACCTCGAAGACAGCCTGGGCGTGCAGCTCCTGCATCGCTCGACCCGGCACCTGCGCCTGACGCCCGAGGGGCAAGACGTGCTCCAGCACGGTCAGAACATCATGTGCCACGTCGAACGGATGACCCGGCAGCAGCACGACAGACACGGCGCGCCGCGCGGCAAGCTTCGCATCACCATCGCGCGTTTCATGTCCAGCATCCTGATGCGTACGATGATTGCCGAGTTCTCGCGGACCTATCCGGAGGTCGAGCTCGAGATCGTCCTCATCGACCGCGTCGCGAACCTGATCGAGGAGGGCTTCGATCTCGCCATCCGTGTCGGACCGCTGCGCGACTCCTCGATGAAGTCCCGGAAGCTCCTCGATCTCCAGCTCGGGGTCATCGCGTCGCCGGACTACCTGGAACGCCATGGCGCCCCGCAGACACCGGCGGATCTGGCCCGGCATAACTGCGTCGTCGACACCGCGGCGCCCTATGCCGACCGCTGGCCGATGCAAAGCGACGGTATGCGCTTCGCCCAAGCCATTGGCGGCAATCTTTCCGTGAACAACGGCGCTGCGGCGCGCGACCTGGTCATCGGCGGCGCGGGGCTCTGCTATCTGCCCGAGTACGTCTATTTCGACCACGTCGAGGAGGGCCGCCTGACGACCGTGCTCGACGCCTATACGGTCGAATATGGCGGCATCTTCGTGGTCTATCCGCCCAGTCGGCACGACAATGCCGCGATGCGCTGTTTCATCGAACTCTTGGTGGAACACACCAAGCCCGCGAAGCGCTACCGCGAGCGCCGGCGCACCGCTGCACAGAACAAGCTGCCCATCTTGGTCTAGCGGGCGAGCCTTCGGTTTCGTCAGCCAGATGTTGCGCCCCGTCAGTGCTGGGGTCGCGCGCCTCTGATGCAGGCACGCACGGTCGGTTGCAGCGGCCATTGTCGCTCTCCTCTCGTCGAGACGGGGTTGCTTACCCCCGTGCCTCGCGTGTGCGAATGACCGGATCGCCGGGAACCTTGACCGAACGACCGAGCACGAACTGAGCCGGCGGCATCGGGGCGCTAGTGGCTGTCGGTCCCGCGTCGAATACGCCATTCGGCGGGCGACTGACCCGTCGCCCGCTTGAAGGCCCGAGAAAAGGACTCAGGCGCTTCGTAGCCAACGCGCCATGAGATCTCGGCAAGGCCGAGGTCAGTCTCGTGCAGCAGCAGCCGTGCCTTGTCGATCCGATACGCCAGCGCATAAGCGCCGGGTCCCTGCCCCATGATCCCCACGAAGCGGTCCACGAAGGCCGTGCGGGACATGCCCGCCAACTCGGCAAGCTCGACCACGCTGGGCGGACAGGCGAGATCGGCGTGGATCCGGGCCAGTGTTCTGGCGATGCGCGGGTCCGCCATACCGGCAAGCCAGCCGCTCGGCTGCGCATCGCGCTCCAGATGCAGCCGCATCGCCTCGATCAAAAGCAGTTCCGAGAGCTGTGCCGTCACCGCGCCGGAGCCGAGACGACCGGCACCGAGTTCCCGTGCCGCCATCGCAATCGAGGCCTCGATCCAGCGCCGGGTCGCGAGGCTGCTCACGCTGATCACCAAGGCCTCAGGCAGCGTGTTGAGGAGCGGGTTCGGCCCCGCGTTGCTCGCGATGAAGCCGCAGAACATGCGGGTGAGCGCACCCCCGCCACCGCTGCTGATCCGCACCAGGCCATCCTCGCCGGCCGGCATCAGCAGATCGTCGGCAGCAATGGGCGCCAGACCCGGCGCGCTCGCCATCACGATCCGCAGGTTGCTCGGCAGGAACAACACGTCGCCCGCGGCGACCCGGCAGCATTCGTGTCCCGCGATCTCCACTACCGCCTCGCCCTCGGTCATCACGTGATAGGCGATGATCTGGCGCGGTGCCGGCATGAAGGGACGGCAGTCTTCCGCGGTCACCTGCGCTTCGATGGCCCAGGGCGCGGTAAGCTCGCCCTCCAAGAAGACAGCGCCGGTAAGATCGAGGGACTTCACGATGCGCGTAAGAGGGTCCGCCGTCATGATCGATCCGCTTGCGTGGTGAGGGACGCGGGTCAGCCCGGTGTGGATAAACCGACGGTCACGATTCAGGAAGCAGCGGCTCTCCGAAGGATCCCGAAGCGCAGATCGCCGACACCGACCTCCGCGCGCTTGAGGCATGAAGCATAAGTGACTGTTCGATCCCAAAGGCGGCTGGTCTCTTTTGCCCCCTTGGTGGAGAGCACACCGTGTCTGCGCCGGGGCCAACGCAGCTTGCGGCTAAACGGCCACATCAAAGAAAGCCGTTGCATTCTGCAGCGTTACGCCACGACAACTATTGGGATTACGACCACAACGAAGAGGGGCGCACTGCATTAATGGCCGACTCGACTTCCCACCCGCTGCTCGACCTACTCCTCCGTCTGATCTCCGTACAAGAACTCGTGCGCCAGCAGTTCCGCCCCGGTCTTCGACCAACGCCACAGAGCTTGGCGGCGCTCGCTGAGGACTTTACTGCCGACTACGAAGTCGTGGACGGATACACGCGCAAGGCCGTCTCGATCCGTACCCCGCAGCCGTCTACTGCGGCGATTGCCTTCGACCCAGGTTTAGCGGTGGCAACCGACGATGCGGGTCTGCGCTACCGCGACAGTGGTTTCGCCCGTTTCTTCACCTTGAACGACGACGGCGCCGCCGTCGAAACCCTGCTTCACCAGCAGCGCTTAGTAGCCCCTGCGTCGGGCAAACCGAGCGCGCTCGACTACGAGCATCATGTCCGGCCGGGCCAGGGCATCAAGCCAGCCCCGCGGTTCGACATGCTTGCGGGCAGCGCGGGCCGTCTGCTCGCGAAGGTCGAGCGGGAGGACAGCTTCTACTTCATGGCGCTGACACCGCCCGATCCCGATCTCGCCTTCTCCAAACTCAACGTTTACCACCATGTGCGGTCTCGCATGGATGATCCGACGCAGAAGGAAATCGTCGGCATACCAACCCACTACACTAAGAACTGCTTGGTCCGAGTGCCCGATGGCGAGCGTTCAAACCCAACGCGAGAGAAATTCCTCGAGAGGTTCAAGGCGGCAAGAACACCCCACCTTGCCGATTATTGGCGCGATCACACCTTCCTTCACGGGCTGGAGTTCCCGCTCCTGATTCAGATCATCGAGTCGCGGGTCCAAGCGGTCGAGTTCACGCCGAACGTCTGGCATTGGATCGACTCCCGCGTCGCCCCCGACAAAGCCGCGCCGCCTGACGTCATCCCCTCCCGGAAGTCGATGACCTACACGCGGACGAAGGGCGGGATCCTGACGGTGTCGAGCACCGAGGAAGCCAAGGTCGAACAGGTCCTCGGCCTGGGCGTCGGCCATGTCTTCCCCTTTGAGAACTGGACGCCGCATGCAGGCGGCGAAATCGGCTGTCTGGACTACGTCCTCCACGATCCGGCCATGAAGGAGCTGTTCCACGAGCTCCTCACGCAGGGCCGGGTCGAGAACTTTTTCGAGGATCGTTGGAACAAGATCGGCGACAACTTCACCGCCTTCTTCCAGGACATCATCTCCGGGCTGACGGGTTTTGTGCCGGGAGGGGTCGACGTCATCGAGACCGCGCCGCGGCCCCGCTTCGCGCGCTCACAGCGGCCCGTGAACTACCGTGGGGTCGGGTCGTTCATCATCCAGTCGGTTCACGGGCCGATGCACGACAAGGACGGCTACAACGACGGAACGGTGAACTACTACAAGCTCGTCAGCTTTGTTGATGAGAAGACCAACCACGGCCCCGGCAAGGACGCTCCTTGGAGCTTCGGTTTGATGTTCATCGACGAGCAGACGGCGCCTACCGGACGCTGGCGCCTGGCGCACCCCATGGACTCGGAGCAATTCGGCGACGCAAAGCGCGGTCTGCGGCCCCTTGAGGACGTGATGAACCTGCTCTTCACCAAGCTCGCCAACGATGAGCATTTCGCCGGCGAGCAACCGCGAAACTTCGTGGATGAGAAGGGGACACCGCTCTTCCGGCAGGGACAGTTCTGGTGCCCCTTCGCGGTCGGCGTTGCACGGCGTGAAAGTGCCCTGGCGACGGCAAAACAGATCTCTGCCGTGACCGCGCTTGAGCCGTTCCGGCCCGGCACTGAGCGGGACTGGGTGATCTACACCGTCAACTGCACCTATTCGACGATGGACAAGACATGGCGCATGCGGCGGCTCAAGGATGAGCGCGGCGCTGCGGTTCGCGCCCTCGTCTTTCCGGAGAACCGACCCGGGAACTGGTCTGCGGTGGTTGGTGAGGGACGGCGCGACAGAACCTGGGCCAGCATGGATGATGCGCGCCGCGTCGCCCTGCAGAACGACGAGCCGGTGGCAGACACGGTCTGGCTGCCGCAGTCGCTGTTGCTACGCGAAGACCTCACCCTCATGGCGACGGGCTCGCGCTCCGTGGGCGGGGTTGTCGTGGATGGTTACTGGTATCAGCGGTATCTCCCCTACAACGCGGAGATGCCCGCGGCGCCGGCTACTGCTCAAGCGGCGCCGCCAGAATATGCGGATCACCCCTGGAAGTTCATGAGCAGCAGCGCGGGGCTGATTGCGAAGAAGTTCCAGCACTTCGGCGTCTACCGAGAGGTTGAGAGCCGCACCCAGGCCTTCCTCGTGAAACCCGTGTCCGGAAGCCTCGATGAACTGCCAATGGACGCCCGTATCGCCGAAGGCGACGTCTGGCGCGTGGCAGAGAACAGCCCAGACCTGAGCATCACGCTGCCGAAGATCCACTTCGAGAAGCTGCTGGACTTCGCGCTCAAAGCTGCGGACCTTTGGCACGTCCTCGAGTTTCTTGACCCCCTGCGCGCGCTCTTCGTCTTTGCCATCGAGTCCGGCGCCTTGGAGCCCGAGCACAAGTATGAACCGGCGTCCAGGTTCAACGATCACACGCGTTTCAGGGTCCTCAACCGGCCCCATGTCGGCCTGGTCTTGGTCTGGGCCGACAAGCGGGACGACGACCTGCCCGATGTTAAGCTCCCCGATGGCAATGTCGTTTTGGTCAACGAACGGACCCAGGCGCAGATCACCGTCGACTTCGCCGCGGATTTTCCCGGTGGCCCGGTGTTAATTCCCACCGGCGGCGCGTCGTCGGAGGGTGATCCCGCCACGCTGCCAGTGCTTCAGCAATCGCCACGCGTGCTGATGAAGACCCAGATCCGCTGGCCGGAACTGCATACGCCCGCCGTCAAGCACGTCCGGGTCGAGACCAAGGTCAGGCAACCGCAACTGCCGGACAGCCTGGGAGGAGGGAGTTTCGGCACGCGGCGGATCGAGGAGATCGAGGTGACCGTCACAACCGACAGTCGCGTTACCCACGGCGAGATGCTCCGGGACTTTTGGCGCCTGTCCATCGCCTATGTGAACCCAAAGTTTGAGGGCTTGTTCATGAGCCACCCGGGCGGGGCAGTGACCAGGGTGGCCGAGGTCTCTGTCGTCGATCGCATGGAGATCCTGGAGAGCGCCGATGACGATCCAGATGGGCTGACCCGCTTTCGCCTGCGGATCAGCGGGGATGCGCTCTTGGGCGGCGATCATATCGAGGCCCTGTCCGCGTCCGGCGCGGTGACCTTCGGGACATCGATCTGGTTCGAGAACATCGTCGAGGCACCCGCCACGCCCGACAGCGTAGAGTTCGTGGTCCGCGACCTCGATCAACTCGTTGTCCTCGAAGGGATCGTCCGCCCCTTCCCGATCCCCGGCGGCATCGACCTCGGCAACCTCTTCCCAAGATAAGGGCGGAAACTCGTCCAGGCGCAGCGACTAAACCTGCGCCTGGACCACCTGGAAAGAGACTACACTGGTCGCTACCTGCCCCGGAAACGCCATGCCGTCTTATGGGCAGTCCATGAAAACGCTAGTATCAGTTCTTCTCCAAACCACAAGATATGAATTTGCGAGCTCGCCCTTCAATAATTTTCCAGTTTTTCAACTCGGAGCGTGCTATTCGGATGGTAACATCAATATTCTCAACCTCGAGGAGCATCTTGCAGGATGATCTCGTTCCTGCCACCTCCGGGTGACATCTCAGAACAACGCTAGGAGATTCTATAGAGTCAAAAGTATAGACATCGCGCCGACGTTGATTAGGGTAGCTAAAGTATCGAGTCAGACCATACTGCCAGGGGGCACTTTCATAGGTTTCTACGGGTGCTCCTCGGTGCCCGCCCAGGCTCACGCGCAGCTTGTCCGGTTGTGGAATGTGATCAGACAGCAGAAAGCTCATTGCATCCGATCCAGCGCTCGGCTCGCTCGGGCTGCAGCTAAGGGGGGTAAAGTCCGAGAGGCGTACCCAGAACAGTTGAGACACATGCGTAAGACCATCTCGCCGCTCGTTGCCGCAGAAGTAGGCGCTCGGCATCCGCATCGGCACCCGTTTTCCTTCCTCCAGCCGTGACTCGAAGAAGAACGAGGTGAAATCACGTTCGCTCTCCCAAAGCGCACAAGCATCGGCGCTCTGGTCGATCGGTGTTGGTTCGCGCGGCTGCTCTGCCGACGCTGGCATCGGCAGGTGGAACGACGCGATGGCAATGGCGATGGCGATGGCGATGGCCGCTCGTATCATTTCTCGAACCCTTGATATTGTGAGCCTTCCAGGGGATCTGCTTCCCAGCATCAGATAGTTGAGCAGCGTCGTCTTGCCCGTTCCAGGAAAGCCGGTGAGCAAGGTCACAGGAACCCGCTCGTTCTGGTCTCCTTCGCGGAAGCGCCCACTTTACATTGTCGCCGGGCTGCGCCACGTCCCTTACGTTACAGTGTAACAGTCAACAAGGCAGCCATGACCAAGCTAGAGTTTCAGACAAGGCGATCGGTAGAGCAGGTCGAGGAAGGTTCTGAGCTTGCACCGAAATTCGGTTCAGACGGCCTGATGCCCTGCGTGACCAGCGATGCGCGGACCGGCGAGGTCCTGATGCTGGGATGGATGACCGCGGAGGCGTTGAGACGGACGATCGAGACGGGTGAGGCGCACTACTTCAGCCGCTCGCGACAGGCGCTTTGGCACAAGGGGGCCACATCGGGCCTAGTCCAGAGGGTGGTCGAGGCGCGCATCGACGATGATCAGGATGCGATTTGGCTGCGGGTGGAGGTCGCCGGATCGGGCGCCTCCTGCCATGTGGGCTATCGGTCCTGCTTCTACCGCGCGGTGCCAGTCGGCAGCGAGGCAGGCCAGCCCCTGACATTCCTGGAAGAGGAAAAGACCTTCGATCCGGAAGAAGTCTATGGCGATGCGCCCAACCCCACCCAGCTATGACCATCATTGGTGCGGCGCGTCATGAGTGCGCCTTGAGCAAACCCTGGGGCCTGGAGAAAGGATGCGTGGAGATATGCCGAAGGATGCCGAGCTTACGGCGACGCTCTATCGAATGGACATGGAGGGGCACATCTGCCCATCCGGCCTGAAGTCCAAGGCGCTCCTCGAGGGCCGGGGCTTCAGGGTTGAGGACCATCGCCTGACCAGCCGCGCCGAGACCGATCGGTTCAAACACGCGCATGGGGTCGCGACCACGCCGCAGATCTGGCTGGGGGACGAGCGGATCGGTGGCTACGACGATCTGCGTGTCCATCTCGGCATCGACCGCGCCGATGACGACGGCACCACCTACCAGCCGGTGATCGCTCTCTTCTCGGTGGCAGCACTGATAGCCGTCGCCATGTCCTGGGCGACGATGGGAACGCTCCTCACCGTCCAGACCGTCGAGTGGTTCATCGCGACCGCCATGGTGCTGCTCGGCCTGCAGAAGCTCCAGGACATCGAGGGCTTCTCGACGATGTTCCTCGGCTACGATCTTCTCGCGCGACGCTGGGTGCCCTATGGCAAGGTCTACCCCTTTGCCGAGACCGGGGCCGGCCTCCTCATGCTCGCCGGCGCCCTGACATGGCTCGCCGCGCCCGTCGCGCTCATCATTGGAACCATCGGTGCCGTGAGCGTCTTCAAGGCCGTCTACATCGACAAGAGAGAGCTCAAATGCGCCTGCGTCGGCGGCGCGTCGACCGTGCCCCTCGGCTTCATCTCGCTGACCGAAAACCTCATCATGATCGCAATGGCGCTATGGATGCTGACCGGCACCATGGCGGATGCCTGAGCCAAGTTGGCACGTCCACGAGGCGTTTCGCGGTCTACCTAGTGGACCTCAAGACGGCTCAGCGATCGATCAAGCCAGTCCGGATGACGCCCTAACCCTCTGGAATTGTTGGTGGGCCATGTAGGACTCGAACCTACGACAAAGTGATTAAGAGTCACCTGCTCTACCAACTGAGCTAATGGCCCGTCGCTCCGTCACCCGAGTCAGGGTGGCGCGCCGAGATGGGCGAAATAGTCGGACGCGCGCCGAGGGTCAAGGCACCCCATGTCGCGGTGCCCACTGAGCCTGGCCATCAGCAACGCAGGCGCCCGCAGACGGGCGCCGTGCTCATCGGGGCTTCTTGAGATAGACGTAGAAGGCGCCGGCGCCGCCATGGCGCAGGTGCGCCTCGTAGATGCCCAGGATGCGATGGCCGTGCGTGCCCTGGCGCAGCCAGCGCGGCGCCGCATCGCGCAGCACGCCCCGCCCCGGCGGCAGCCAGGGCGCATCCTGGGGCGCGTGCCGTCCCCCCTTGCCGGTGATCACCAGCACCACCCGCGCGCCGGAGGAGGCCGCAGCGCCAATGAACCGATCGAGCGCCCGGTGCGCCCGCTCCGCGGTCATGCCATGCAGGTCGATGCGGGCGTCCGGCTCCCGCTCGCCACGGCGCAACCGCTCCGCCGTGCGCCGGTCGAGCCCCGCTTCGGGCCGGCCAACGGGGCGCGGCGGCGCATCGCCCTCACGCAGCACACCGGCCCAGGCGGGCCTTGCCGCCCCCGGTGTAGCAGAGCCTGACCCCTGGCCGCCGTGCCCGGCCCCCTTGCGCAGTACACCGCCCGGCGGACGTAGAAACGCCTGCGTCTCCACCGGTCGCTCTGGGGGGCTCGGTCGCTCGTCGTTGGGCTGCTTCGCCGGTTCCGCCACCGGCACCACCGCAGCGGGACGGGTCGTGCGAATGCTCTTGGCCACACTCTCCCAGACCGCGCGGTCATCGGCACTCAAGGGGCGGGATCGCCGCCGGCCCATACGCGCCGCCAGCCCTTAGCCGTCCACCGGGCGCAGCCGGATCAGCCGCCCCTCGGTGTTCACCTGCGCCGCGGTCTCGCCTGCCGCATCGCCGGTCCCCAGGAACAAATCCACCCGCGCCTCACCGCGGATCGCGGCACCGGTGTCCATCGCCATGACCAGACCGGCCCAGACCACGCCGTCCGGCATCGGGTGGGACAGCCAGAACAGATCGCCATAGGCGTGATGCGCGGTGTCGACCGCCACCGCGTGGCGCGCGGGCAGCGGCACCCCCATGGCGCCCACCGGCCCCTCGGCCGGGTCAAGGTCGCCGCGCACCGCGAAGAACACCCAGGACGGGTTGCGCGCCATCATCGCGAGGCCCCGCGCCCGGTCCGCCCGCAGCCAAGCCCGCATCCCCAGCCCATCGCCGCCGGGTCCCAGGATCCCCTCCTCGCGCATGATCCGCCCGATCGAGCGGTAGGGATGGCCGTTGCCCCCGGCATAGCCCAGGCGCAGAAGCCGCCCATCCTCCAGCGCCAGCCGGCCCGAGCCCTGGATCTGCAGGAAGTAGAGCGTCACCGGGTCGTCGAGCCAGGCCAGCACCGGCGCCCGATCCGCCAGCGCTCCCGCAGCGATCGCGCCGCGCTCGGGCCATGGGCCCTCGCCGGACGGCAGGCCCAGAACCGGCACGTCGAAGCCGTCACCCGGGCTCAACCGCGCCCGGATCACCGGCTCGTAGTAGGCCGTGACATGGGTGGGCCCGCCAACGGGCTCGGGCCGAAACGCAGCCTCGAAGTCCGCCAAAGCGATGCCGGTATCAAAGGGGGGATAGGCCTTCAGCGCGCGGGCGGCCGCCTGAAACGCCGCGGCATCCCAGCCCGGCAGCGCGGCAAAGCCGGTCGCCGCAGCGCTCATGCCCGCGCCCATCGCCGTGTAAAGGCAGCCTGCGGAGATCCCCGCCAGAACCGTCCGGCGGTCCAGGCCGCCTGGCGCCGCCCGAAGCGACCCATAAGGCCTTTGCGACGGCCCTCCAGACGAGGCCCCGGGCAAACCCAAGTCAGTCGCCTGTCGCCGTGAGCAGCCAATTGGGGTTCGGCGCGCCCATCACGCGGCTGAAGGTCCAGACATCGGTCTGGCGGCGGATCTCGTTGGGGTCGCCCTCCACGATCCGGTTCTCCCGGTCGCGCACGGCGGTGATCAGCTCGCCGGTGAAGCGCAGCGTCACATCCGCCTCGCTGGTGTCGGGGTCGAAGGCCACCGCCTCCACCTTCACGTCGCGCACCCCGATGAAGCGCGCTTCGACGGTCAGTCCCTCCGCCTCGCGCTCGTCGATCACGCCGACGAAGGCGCGATAGACATCCGGCGCCAGCAGGTCGTTGAGCAGGCTCCGGTCGCCCTCCTCATAGGCGATCAGCACCATCTCATAGGCCTGGCGCGCGCCCTCAAGGAAGCCGTCGAGGTTGAAGGACGGCTCCGCCTCGCGCATCGCCATGACCGCCTCGCGCATCTGCTCCGGCAGGCCCGCCTCGGCGGTCGCCTCCGGCTCGGGCACCGGGCGCGGGCCCATCTCCTCGCGCTGCTCCGGTGCCGCCCCGTTGGTGTAATTCTCCGGCGGCGCCTCATAGCCGGTCCGCGTGCCGATCACGCTCTTGAGGCGGTAGAGCACGAAGGCCGCGATGGCGAAGAGGATCAGCAACTCGACGAGTTGGGTGCTCATGATGTTTCCCGTTCCTGCGCTCCAACGGCCGACAGCGCCATCTGCCCCCAGAACTAGCCCGCCCGACCGTGGCTGCCTATGTAAGGCCGGCCTCCCGGTGAGTCCACGACGGGTGCCGCGATCCGCGTGGCGCCACGCCACCAGTTTCGGGAGAAAGCCCAACAGGAGGGCAGATGCCTCTCTTCATCGCGCTCGTGCTTATCCCCATCATCGAAATCGGCCTGTTCATCGAGGTCGGTGGCGCCCTCGGCCTGTGGCCGACGCTGGGGATCGTGGTGCTGACGGCGGCCATTGGCACCTGGCTGCTGCGCACCCAGGGAATCGGTGTGCTGCAGGAGCTGCAGACCAAGCTCCAGCACGGCGAGGACCCGAGCGCGACGCTGGCGAACGGGGCGATGATCCTGGTGGCCGGCGTGGTGCTGCTGACGCCCGGGTTCTTCACGGATGCTTTGGGCTTTCTGCTGCTCATCCCCCCGGTGCGCGCGGCGCTGATCCGCGCCGCTGCCCATCGCGTGGTGATGCGCGGCGTCCACATGCGGGCGGGCTTCGCCACGGGCGGCATGGGCACAGGACCGGGCGCGGGGCCGGGGATGCATGCGGGCATGAACCAGGGCATGGGGCGCCGTCCCGCTGCGGGACGCGGCGCGACCATCGACGGGCAGTTTGAGCGCGTGGAGGATGAGGCCGCCCCGGGTGAGAGCACCGATGGCGACGCAGCCTCCACCTCGACCGACCCTCGGCCGCACGAGCGTCTCGACCGCCCCTGAAGCCCGCCCCTGAAGACGGGCATGATCGCCACCCCGAGCGGCGCGCAAGCACCGCTGCCGCAGCGGTGAGCCACGGGCGCGGCGGCCATGCGCGTTGCCGCCTTCCCCCGCATCTGTTACGCGCCCCCCGAACCCGAGAGGGACTCATTCGGGGTATCGGTCCGGGGGCGTCGGCGCCGCAGGGGGCCGGACCCATCAGCCAGGGATCGGAGAACGGGCGATGAGCGACAAAGACGCAGCCAACGGCGAAGCGCCGGCTGACACGGCAACCGACGGCGCAACCGGGGCCGCCGCCCCCAATGCCGCTCAGGCGGCGGCCCAGGCGTCCGGCCCCCCCAACGTCAAGATGCTCGCGCATTTCGTCCGCGACCTCAGCTTCGAGAACGTGGGCGCGCGCGAGGGCACCAGCGCCGAGGGCCAGCCCGAGATCCAGGTCACCGTCAACCTGGAGGCCAACAACCTTGGCGAGGGCCGCTACCAGTCGGTCATGAAGATCAACGCCACGGCGAAAAACCCCGCTGGCACCCGCTTCATCTGCGAGCTGGAGTATGCGGGCATCTTTGACCTCAGCGAGGTGCAGCAGGAGCACCTGCACATCTACTGCTTCACCGAATGTCCGCGCCTGGTGCTGCCCTTCGCGCGGCGCGTCGTGGCCGATGCCACCCGCGACGGCGGCTACCCGCCGCTCCTCCTCGACAACGTCGACTTCGTTGCGCTCTACCGCCAGCGCCTCGAGGAGCTGCGCCGCCAGCAGGCCGAGGAGGGTCAGGCCCAGGCCTGATCAGCCTCGAGCCGTCGAACCATGAGGCGGCGCCGGCCTAGCTCCAGCGCCGCCACAACGCCGCTTCGCCCATCCCCTCGACAAAACCCGCGTGCGCCGTGGCCTCCCCCTCGGTGATCCGGCCGGCAAGCGGGCGCGGACGCGCCCTAGCGGCCTGGCGGGCCGCCCCCGCCGCCGCATGATGGCCCGGCAGGCCCGCGGCTGCATCCAGCGATAGCCCCTGCTGCCGCCCGCCCATCAGCTCCAGGTAGACATCCGCCAAAAGCTCGCTGTCGAGCAGTGCGCCGTGCTTGGTCCGTGCACCATTGTCCACGCCAAAGCGCTTGCAGAGCGCATCCAGGTTGGCCTGCGCCCCCGGGAACTTGCGCCGCGCGATCTCCACCGTATCCACCGCCCGCGCCATGGGCAGCGGCGGCCGGCCCAGGCGGATCAGTTCCGCGTTCAGCATCTTCATATCGAAGGCCGCGTTATGGATCACCAGCGGCGCCTCCCCGATGAAGGCCAGGAACTTGTCCACGACCGCCGCAAAGACCGGCTTGTTGCGCAGGAAGGCATCGCCCAGCCCGTGGATCCGCTCCGCCTCCGCCGGCATGGGCCGCTCGGGGTTGATGTAGACATGGAACTCGCCGCCGGTGCGCAGGGTGTTGCGCAGCTCGACCGCCCCGATCTCCACCACCCGATGCCCTTCGTTCGGGTCCAGACCCGTGGTCTCGGTGTCCAGCACGATCTCACGCATGGGTCGCCCCCTTCTTCACCGCCGCCAGGACGGCGCGCACCTGATCCCGCGCGGCCGCCATCCCCTCACCCGTCTCGATGACAAAATCCGCCCGGGCGCGCTTCTGCGCATCCGGCACCTGGCGCGCCAGGATGCGCTCGAAATCCGCTTCGCTCATCCGCCCCCGCGCCATGACGCGGCGCCGCTGCTCTGCGGCCGGGGCGCTCACGACGATCACCTTGTCAAAGACCTCGTCCCCGCCGGTCTCGAACAACAGCGGGATGTCGAACAGCGCGACCCGGGTCCCATGCGCGGCCTCCCGCTCGGCAAAAGCCTCCCGATCCGCCGCCACCAGCGGATGGATTGCAGCCTCCAGCCGGCCCATCAGCGTGGGATCCCCGGTGATCGCCGCCCGAAGAGCATCGCGATCCACTGCCCCCGCCTCGGTCATCGCATCGGGCGCCAGGGCCGCTACGGCGACCGCACCCGGTGCCCCGGCACGATAGAGCCGATGGACCGCCGCATCCGCATCCCAGATGGGCACGCCTTCCTCGGCGAACATGGCGGCGGTGGTGCTCTTGCCCATGCCGATGGAGCCGGTGAGTGCCAGGCGGATCACGACGCCCCTCCCGACCCCAGACAGGCGGCCCTCAAGGCATCGTCGACGGTCGGATCGGCCCTGAACCAGGCGCGAAAGGCCGGACGCGCCTGATGCAACAGCATCCCCAGCCCATCGACGACGATGCCCCCAGCGGCCCGCGCCCCAGCGAGCAAGGCCGTCTCCAGCGGCGCATAGACCAGATCGTTGACCACCGTCCCGGGGCCCATGGCACCCAGAGGCATCTCCAATGGCGCCTTGCCGGTCATCCCGAGGCTGGTGGCATTCACCAACAACCCAACCCCCTCCAGCGCGGCCGCGCGCAAGGCCCAGGGCACCACCACCACGCGCGCTCCCGTGCCATCGGCCAGCGGCACCAGGGCCTCTGCACGCTCAGCCGTCCGGTTCGACAGCCTGATCTCGGTCACCCCGGCCTCTGCCAGGGCACGGACGACGGCCCGGGCGGCCCCGCCGGCGCCCAACACCAGCGCCGGCGCCGCCCCCGGCACCCAACCGGGCGCGCCCGCCCGCAGGTTCTCGAGAAAGCCATAGGCATCGGTGTTGTCGGCGATCCGCCGACCCTCCGGCGTAAAGCGGATCATGTTGGCCGCCCCGATGGCGCGGGCCGTTGGCGTCGTCTCCTCGGCCAGGGCCAGGGCGGCCTCCTTGTGGGGCACCGTCACGTTCACCCCGCGCAGGCCCATGCGCGGCAGGGCGGCATAGACCGCGTCGAAATCCTCGGGCCGGACGGCCAAGGGGATGTAGCGCCCGGCGATCCCCTCCGCCGCGAACCAGTGATCGAACAGGACCGGCGATTTGGTCTGCACGATCGGCCATCCCATGACACCGGCGGTCAGCGGGCGCATATCCACTTGGGCCTCGCTCATTCCACCAGCACCCCGCGGGCGCGCAAGAACCCCAGGACTTCGAGCAGCGGCAGACCCAGCACCGTGAAGTAGTCGCCATCCACCCGGGCGAAGAGCTGGACGCCCTCCCCCTCCAGCCGATAGCCGCCCACGGTCTCGGTCACGCTCTCTCCCATCTGATCCAGATATCCTGACAGGAAGGCATCCGTGAAGGGCCGCATCAACAGCCGCGCCCGCCCCACATGCCGCCAGATCGGCGCGCCGTTGAGCGCGATCACTGCCGCCGACAACAGCTCATGGGGTTTACCGCGCAGGGAACCGAGCTGCGCCTCTGCCCCAGCCCGATCCGCGGGCTTGTCATAGACGGCCCCCTCGGCGACCAGCACCTGATCCGCGCCAAGCACCAACTGCCCGGGCCGGCGCGCGGAAATCCTCAGCGCCTTCAGCTCTGCCAACTTGTCCGCCTGGTCCCGCGCCGGTGCCCCCTCGGCGCGCATGGCGGCTTTCACGGCCTCCTCGTCGATCCGGGCGGGTAAGACCTCAATGGCCACACCGGCGGCGGTCAGCATGGCCGCACGCACCGCACTCGCGCTCGCCAGAACGAGGGTCTCGGTCTCCGTCTCGATCACGGTGCGCTGTCCGACGCGCGGGCCGTCCGATGCGCCTGCAACAGCGCCAGGACCGCCGCCGCCGTCTCCTCGATCGACCGGCGCGTCACATCGATGACCGGCAGGCGGTAGCGCTCGAAGAAGAGCCGCGCATCCGCCACCTCCGCCCGGATCTGATCCTGCGCGGCATAGGACAACTCGCGGTCACCCAGGGCCTCCAGCCGATGCTCCCGCACATGGGCCAATCGCGCGGGGCTCGCCGTCAGGCCGACCGCCAGCACCCCGACGCTGAGCGCCTCCTCGAAGGCGGCCGGCACGGCTTGTCCCGGCACCAGAGGCAGGTTCGCCGCGCGGATCCCACGATAGGCGAGGTAGATGCACGTCGGCGTCTTCGAGGTGCGGCTCACACCGGTCAGGATCACATCGGCCGATCTCAGCCTCTCCCCCAGCGCGCCGTCATCATGGGCGATGGCGAAGTCCAAGGCGGCGATCCGCTCGAAATAGGCGTCGTTCACCATGTACTGCATGCCCGGGCGCACCGCCGGCGCGCGCCCCAGATACCCTCCGATGGCCGCCAAGGGGGCATCCAACACGTTGATCGCCGGAATTCCCAGATCCGCCGCCACCTGGTCCAGCCGCTGCCGGTGATCCGCCTTCGTTAGGGTGTGGAAGACCGGCCCCGGCGCTTGTTCCAGCCGTGAAACAGCGCGCGCCAGCTCGTCGTCCTGCCGGATGAAGACCGCAATCTCGAAACTGAAGCGCTGAGGGGCGAACCGCGCCAGCGTCGCCTTCGCCACGGCATAGCCCGTCTCGCCCGTGGCGTCGGAGACGATGTGGACCTTCGTGCTCTCCTCGCTCATCGGCGATACCATGCCTGGGGAGCCCACAGGGCGCCATCCCCTAAGGGTGGTAATTCTGGGGATAACCCGCGTGCACCGCAACACGGGGCGCGAGCCTGTGGACGGACCCCTCGTCTATCCACCTGTGCAGTCCTGAACCGCCGTTATCCACAGCGCTGACGCTGGGTACGGCCGCGAGCGGCGATTTCACCCCTCGGCAGGCAAATGACGCCTGTTTGACAGCTCTTTGTCAGCCCGATGATCACAAATGTGACGGTGGCGGCGTTATGACCCTGGATGGCCCAGTGGATAACCCTGTGCGAAAAACCGGCGATGCGATAATCCCCGTTTTCCACCGCGCCTACCACAACAACAAAAGATCTAAAGATTGACCATGGGAAGCCCGACCAAGACCCTGCTGCGCGTACTGGCTGGCGAAGCGCTGGCCACACCCCCTGTATGGCTGATGAGACAGGCGGGACGGTACCTGCCGGAATACCGGGCAACCCGCGCTGAAGCTGGCAGCTTTCTGGACCTCTGCTACACGCCCCATCTGGCGGAGGAAGTGACCCTGCAGCCGATCCGGCGCTATGGCTTCGACGCCTCGATCCTGTTCGCCGATATCCTCCTCCTTCCCCAAGCGCTGGGCATGGAGCTGCGCTTTGTCGAGGGTGAGGGGCCGCGCATGGACTGGCCGGCAGGGCATGAGCGCGACCTGGCGGTCCTCAAGACCGTCGCCGAGATCGATGCGACCCTGAACCCGGTCTATGAGACGGTGCGCCGCCTCGCTGCCTCCCTGCCCGCTGAGACGACCCTGATCGGGTTCGCCGGCGCGCCCTGGACGGTGGCGACCTATATGGCGGCGGGCCGCGGGACGCCCAACCAGGCCCCGGCGCGCCATTGGGCCCATAGCGCGCCCGAGAGCTTCGACCGCCTCATCGGCCTGCTGACCGAGGCCACGATCCACTATCTGTCCAAGCAGATCGAAGCGGGCGCCGAGGTCGTGATGCTCTTCGACAGCTGGGCCGGCAGCCTGATCCCGCCGCTGTTCCACCGCCACGCCATCGCTCCCGCCGCCCGCATTGCCGAGGCGCTCGCCGCCAAACACCCGGGCATCCCGATGATCGGCTTTCCCAAGGGCGCTGGCGCCATGTACGAGCCCTATGCACTCGAGGTGCCCTGTGCGGGCATGGCGCTCGACCAGCACATGCCGATCCCCTTTGCCCGGCGGGTGGCCAACGGCAAGGCGCTGATGGGCAATCTCGACCCGATGATGATGGTGCTGGGCGGCGATACCCTGCGGGCCGAGGCGCATCGCATCCTCGAGGAGATGGACGGCCACCCCCATATCTTCAATCTGGGCCATGGCATCACGCCCGATGCCGATCCCGAGCATGTGCACCAACTGCTGAAGGCGATCCGGGGATAGCTCATGGGAGACTTCCTGGCGCTCGCCTACCCCTGGACCAAGAGCCTGCACATCATGTCGGTCATCGCCTGGATGGCCGGGCTGTTCTATCTGCCGCGCCTCTTCGTCTATCACGCAGAACGGGCGACCGCGGGTACGGAGCTGGCCGAGACCCTGAAGGTGATGGAGCACAAGCTCCTCAAGGTCATCATCAACCCCGCGGGCGTCGCCACCTGGATCTTCGGGCTGGCGCTGGCATTCACCCCGGGCGTGATCGACTGGTCCTATGACATCTGGGCTTGGGTGAAGGCAGCACTGGTCATCGGCATGACCTGGTACCACCATGCCTTGGTCAAATGGACCCGCAGCTTCGCCGGCGATGCCAATGAACGCCCCGGGCGCTATTACCGGCTGATGAACGAGGTGCCGACGCTCCTGATGATCGGCATCGTGATCATGGTGATCGTGAAGCCGTTTTGAGTGGGCTGTCGTTTCCCTGCCCCCACGACGACCGGTAATAAGCAGTTTTTTCGTCGTTTTCCGCCGGGCGGAAATTGACAGAGCGATGTCACCTCCCATATCTCCCGCCAACCCCCCTACCGGACTGGCGCGGCTGACCCCCGCTTTCGCGCATGTCTACGCCACCCGTCGTCATTCCTAGGCTCCGCATGACCCAGCAGCAGAAATTGTCCGACCTGAAGGCGAAATCGCCGACCGAACTCCTCGCCCTGGCGGAGGAGTTGGAGGTCGAGAACGCCTCGGCGCTGCGCAAGCAGGACATGATGTTCGCCATCCTCAAGGAGATGGCCGACCGGGATGTCGAGATCATCGGCTCCGGTGTGCTGGAGGTGCTGCAGGACGGCTTCGGCTTTCTGCGCAGCCCCGAGGCGAACTATCTGCCGGGCCCGGACGATATCTACATCGGACCGAACCAGATCCGCCGCTTTGCCCTTCGGACGGGCGACACGGTGGAGGGGCCGATCCGCGCGCCGAAGGACGGGGAGCGGTACTTTGCGCTTCTCAAGGTTAACACGATCAACTTTGAGGATCCGGAGAAGGCGCGCCACAAGGTCCATTTCGACAACCTGACGCCGCTTTATCCGGACCAGCGGCTCCACATGGAGATCGAGGATCCGACGATTAAGGATCGCTCGGCGCGGGTCATCGATCTGGTGTCACCCATCGGGATGGGCCAGCGCTGTCTGATCGTGGCGCCGCCGCGCACGGGCAAGACGGTGCTGTTGCAGAACATCGCCCATTCGATCGAGCGCAATCACCCGGACTGTTACCTCATCGTTCTCCTGATCGACGAGCGGCCGGAGGAGGTGACCGACATGCAGCGTTCGGTTGCCGGTGAGGTCGTGTCCTCGACCTTCGACGAGCCTGCGACGCGCCATGTGGCAGTGTCGGAGATGGTGATCGAGAAGGCCAAGCGCCTGACCGAGCATGGGCGCGATGTGGTGATTCTGCTCGATTCGATCACGCGTCTCGGCCGCGCCTACAACACGGTGGTGCCGAGCTCGGGTAAGGTGCTGACGGGCGGTGTCGACGCCAATGCGCTGCAGCGGCCGAAACGCTTCTTTGGCGCGGCACGGAACATCGAGGAAGGCGGATCGCTGACGATCATTGCGACGGCGCTGATCGATACCGGCAGCCGGATGGACGAGGTGATCTTCGAAGAGTTCAAGGGGACGGGTAATAGCGAGATCGTCCTGGATCGTAAGGTAGCCGATAAGCGCGTGTTCCCGGCAATCGATATTTTGAAAAGTGGCACACGTAAGGAAGATCTTCTGGTGTCAAAGCAAGATCTCACGAAGATGTTTGTCTTGCGTCGGATCTTGAATCCGATGGGAACGACTGATGCTATTGAGTTCCTGCTGTCGAAACTAAAACAGACAAAGACAAATTCGGATTTCTTCGACTCGATGAATGCCTAGGAAAGGCGTGGTTTTCCAGGACTGGCTCCCGAGCCCTCCCGCGTCAGGATAGGGTGGGAAGTGTAAAGGGTCCCTTGAGGGGGAGAGCCGAACATCTTTATAGAATCGTAGTTAGATGGTGAGAAACCTGTCGTGGGTGGGTGCGGCCGTACCTGCCTTCGTACGAGCGGCTGTCGACTGGCCTTTCGGTCCGCCGCTCTCTCGGTCCACTGACACTGACACTGACACTGCTGACGTACTGACCAGCCAAGATCGAACCCGTTGACGTAGGTTTGCAGCTGGAGCGCCCGGGGCAACCTACGGTCGCAGGATCACGCTGCCCGTCGTCCGGCGGGCCTCGAGATCCTCATGCGCCTGGACCGCTTCCGCCAAGGGATAGACCGCCGGCGGCGCGACGGTGACCTGACCGCTTTCGAGGGCGGCGAAGTAATCGTCCGCGGCTTCCTGCAACATCTGCCGGCCCGTGGTGTAGTGCACCAGCGTCGGCCGGGTCACGAAGAGCGAGCCCTTGGCCGACAGGATCCCCAGGTCGACATCCTTCACCGGGCCCGAGGCATTGCCGAAGCTCACCATCAGCCCGCGCGGTCTAAGACTGTCGAGCGAGGCGAGCCAGGTGTCCTTGCCCACCCCGTCGTAGACGACATCGACACCCACCCCGTCGGTGACGGTTCGGACGGCCGGCGCGATCTCCTCACTGTTATAGTCGATCACATGATCCGCCCCCAGCGAGCGGACCAGCGCCGTCTTCTCCGCACCGCCGGCGGTGGCGATCACCCTGCTCCCCAGCGCCTTTAGCCAGCGAACCGCGATCTGGCCGACACCGCCGGCGCCCGCATGAAACAGCACCGTATCTTGTGGGCCGCAGGCATGGATACGCCGGATGAGGTATTGGGCGGTTAGCCCCTTCAACAGGCTCGCTGCCGCCGTATCCGCCTCCAACCAGTCAGGCATCCGCACGGCGCGCTCCGCCTTGATCACATGAGCATCCGCATAGGCCCCGATGGGCCCGGAGCAGTAGCAGACCCGGTCCCCGATGGAGAGGTCCGTGACAGCCTCGCCGACGGCTTCGACCGTGCCTGCCCCTTCCAGCCCGATCCCGCTCGGCAAGGGCACGGCGTACAGACCGGAGCGGTGGTAGGTATCGATGAAGTTGACACCGATGGCCTCATGGCGGACGAGGATCTCGTCTGCGCCGGGGTGTGGCAGCGGGTGCGTCCCATAGGCCATGACGCTGGGACCGCCCGTCTCCTGCATCCGAATGGCGCCGATCTCGGCCATGATCTCCTCCCTGTTGTCTGGTCGGTGACGGAACGCCGTCGGTGCGGCCAGGTCAAGACGAGGATACCGCCTTGGTGACTGACACCATCTTCGCCCTCGCCACGCCGCCGGGGACCAGCGCGATCGCGGTCATCAGGGTCTCGGGCCCCAGGGCGGACGAAGCCTTTGGCCAGCTCATCGCTGGGCCCCTGCCCGGGCATCGCGTGGCAAGCCAGCGCTGGCTCCATGGTGCCGATGGCACGCGGCTCGACGAGGCGCTCGTTCTGCGCTTCGTGACCCCAGCCAGTGCGACAGGCGAGACCGTGGTCGAGCTTCACTGTCATGGTGGCCGGGCGGTGGTTGCCGCCGTCCTCCAGGCGTTAGCGGCGATGCCGGGGCTGCGGCCGGCGGAGGCGGGGGAGTTCACCCAGCGCGCCTTTCGCAACGGGCGGCTCGATCTCACCCAGGTGGAGGGGCTTGGCGACCTGCTGGCGGCGGAGACCGAGGGGCAGCGGCGCCAGGCAATCGGGGGCCTCAGCGGCGCGCTGCGTGCCCGCGCCGAGGAATGGCGTTCCCGCCTCCTCGAGGCCCTCGCCATGACCGAGGTGACCATCGACTGGGCCGACGAGGAGGTGCCGGAGGATGTGGGCCCCGAGGTCCGGTCGACCCTCGCCAGTTTGGCGGCGGAGATCGCGACGCTCCTCGAGGGTCAGGCCGCGGCGGAGCGCCTGCGGGAGGGTTTCACCGTCGTTCTGATCGGCGCGCCGAATGCAGGAAAGTCGAGCCTGCTCAACGCCCTCGTCCGCCGCCCGCTCGCCATCGCGACCCCGACCCCGGGCACCACCCGCGACCTGATCGAGGGATCGCTGGAGATTGAAGGGCTGGCCGTGACCCTGGTCGACACCGCGGGTCTGGCGACACGCCCGGACGACATCGAGGCCATCGGCATCGACCGTGCGCGCGACCGAGCGGCCGCCGCTGACCTGCGCCTGTTCCTCCATGCCCCGGACGCTCCCCTGCCGGCCGACGCCGAGGCCCTCCGTCGCTCGGGCGATCTCGACGTTGCGACCAAGGCCGACCGCAATGGCGCAACGACCAAGCGCGACCACAGGGTATCGATCAAGGATGCGGCGAGCATCGACGCCCTCCGGACCCACCTGGGCGCCCTGCTGGCAGATCGCACCGCCGGGGCCAGCTTGGTAAGCCATGTCAGACAGGCCCGCCATCTGACCGCCGCCGCGCGCCATCTGACGACCGCCGCCGACACGGCGCTTTGCGGCGAGGCCGAAATCATGGCAGAGGAGATGCGCCTCGCGGTCCGGGCGCTGGAAGAGCTCACCGGCCGGATCGATACCGAGGCGGTCTTGGATCGGGTCTTCAGCGCGTTTTGCCTCGGCAAGTAGGATGTTTCACGTGAAACAATCGTCCCCCTCGGTGGTGGTAGTCGGTGGCGGCCACGCAGGCTTGGAGGCGGCGCTTGCCGTCGCCCGGGTCGGCGTGCCCGTCACCCTGGTCACGCTCCGCCGCGACCGCATCGGGGAGATGTCCTGCAATCCCGCCGTCGGGGGCCTCGGCAAGGGCCACCTGGTGCGCGAGGTCGATGCCCTCGGCGGCGCCATCGGTCGGCTCGCCGATGCCGCCGGCATCCAGTACCGGTTGCTCAATCGCCGTAAGGGCCCGGCCGTGCGCGGCCCCCGGGTGCAATGCGACCGCGCGCTCTTCCGGGCTGCGGCGCAACGGCTGGTGGACGCGACCCCGGGCCTGACGGTGCTGGAAGGCGAAGTCGCGGATCTTGTGGTCGAGGGTGGCCGGATCGCTGGCGTGCGGCTTGCCGATGGCGCCACCGTCCCTGCGGCGGCGGTGGTCCTGACCACCGGCACCTTCCTGGGCGGGGTCGTCCACATCGGGGCCGAGCGCTTCCCCGCCGGGCGGATGGGTGAGGCCGCGGCGTCCCGCCTGTCGGACCGGCTGCGTGAGGCCGCCTTCGCCATCGGCCGGCTCAAGACCGGCACCCCGCCGCGGCTGGACGGGCGCACCATCGACACCGCTGCGCTGACGCCGCAGCCGAGCGACGAGGATCCGGTCTTCCTGTCCTTCGCCACACAGGCGACCCAGGCGGCGCAGGTGCCCTGTCACATCACCCATACCGCGCCCCAGACCCATGTGGTGATCCGCGCCCATCTCGACCAATCGGCGCTGCATGCGGGCGGCATCACCGGGCCCGGGCCGCGCTATTGCCCCTCGATCGAGGACAAGGTCGAGCGTTTCGCCGACAAGGAGAGCCATCAGATCTTCTTGGAGCCGGAGGGGCTGACCACCGATCTCGTCTATCCCAACGGCATTTCTACCTCGCTGCCCGCGGCGGTGCAGGAGGTCTTCGTGCGCAGTATTCCGGGCCTGGAGCGCGCCGAGATACGCCAACCCGGCTATGCGATTGAGTACGACTATGTCGACCCGCGCAGCCTGCAGCGGACGCTGGAGCATCGGGAGATCGGCGGGCTCTATTTCGCCGGGCAGATCAACGGCACCACCGGCTATGAGGAAGCGGCGGCCCAGGGCCTGCTCGCCGGGGCGAACGCGGCGCTGTCGGTGCTGGAGCGGCCGGCGCTGTCGGTGGATCGCGCGACGGCCTACCTCGGCGTCTTGGTCGATGACCTGACGAGCCAAGGGGTGACCGAGCCCTATCGGATGTTCACCTCCCGCGCGGAGTATCGGCTGCGCCTGCGGATCGACAATGCCGACCGGCGGCTGGCCCCGCTGGGGATCGGTGCGGGCCTGGTGCCGCCGGCGATGGCGGCGGATTTCGAGGCAAAGGCGGCGGCGCTGGCCGAGATCGAGGAACGGCTGGATCGCATCAGCCTGACCCCGCAGGAGGCGGCGGCGCTCGGCCTGCCGCTGCGGGGCGACGGGCAGCGGCGCAGTGCCCGGACGCTGCTTGCGCAGCCCGATGTCACCGTGGCGCGTTTCGCCGGGATCGACCCGGCGCTGGGGGCGGTGGAACCCGCCCTGGCCGAGTTGATCGAGACCGAGATGCGCTATGGCACCTACCTCGAGCGGCAGACGGTGGAGATCGAGCGACTGGCGGCGGAGGAACGCCAGCCGTTGCCCCGTGACCTGGACTATCGCGCGTTGCCGGGGTTGTCGGGGGAACTGGCGGCGAAGCTGTCGCGCCACCGCCCCGAGACCCTGGCGCAGGCCCGGCGGATCGAGGGGATGACCCCGGCGGCCCTGATAATCTTGCTGGCGGCGGCCCGGCCGCGGCGCCTGCGCCAACAGGCGTGACTCCCGCCGCCTTCCGAGCCTGGGCGGGTGTTTCACGTGAAACACTTGGGGCCTTCGAAGCCTATGCCACGCTGCTCGCGCGGTGGAATGCCCGGATCAATCTGGTCGCACCGCGCAGCCTGGAGGCGGTCTGGACCCGGCATTTCCAGGACAGCGTGCAGGTTTGGCAGGCGGCGCCGGCCTTGGCGCCGGGGGCCCGCTGGGTCGACCTTGGCAGCGGGGCAGGGTTCCCGGGGCTCGTCGTGGCCCTCATGGCCCGTGACGCCGGCCACGACTTGGCCGTGCAGCTCATCGAATCTGATGCCCGCAAGGCGGCTTTCCTGCGGGAGGCGGCGCGGGCGGTAGGCGTCACTGCCGAAGTCATGGTGGCGCGGATTGAGGCGGCCCCGCCGGCCCATGGGGGCGTCGTCTCCGCCCGAGCCCTGGCGCCCTTGACCAAGCTGTTGGGCTATGTCGAGCGCCATGGCACGGCGGCGGGGGTGGCGCTTCTTCTGAAGGGTCAGGACTATCGAAGCGAATTGACCGCCGCGGCGGCCGATTGGCATATGGAGGCGGAGGCGCGGCCCAGTGTGACGGATCCTGCCGCGGCCTTGCTGGTGATCCGACAGCTGGAGCGACGCCGATGAGCGCAGGACTGGACGCCCGAGAAGGCGCTGGAGGGGTTGCCCGGATGGGTCGGGTCATCGCCGTGGTCAACCAGAAGGGCGGCGTGGGCAAGACCACCACCACGATCAACCTTGGTGCTGCGCTGGCGGAGAAGGGGCACCGGGTGCTGCTCATCGACCTCGACCCCCAGGGCAACGCCTCCACCGGGCTCGGGCTCTTTCCCGGCAACCGAACGACGACGGCCTATGAGCTTCTGTCCGAGGAAGGGAGCCTCGCCGAGTGCCTCGCGGGTACCGTCTATGAGAACCTGACGATCGTGCCCGGCAGCGGCGATCTGGCGGGTCTGGATGCGGAGCTCTCGGAGGACCCGCACCGGGGGCAACGCTTGCGCCAGCGCCTGGCGGTCTATGATGGCGATGGCTTCGATACGGTGCTCATCGATTGCCCGCCCTCGCTCAATATCTTGACGGTCAATGCGATGACCGCCGCCGATACGGTGCTGGTGCCGCTGCAGTGCGAGTTCTTCGCGCTGGAGGGGCTGACGCAGCTGCTCTCCACCATCAAGCGGGTGCAGCAGCGACTCAACCCCAGGTTGCGGATCGAAGGGATCCTGCTGACCATGTACGACAAGCGCAACAACCTCTCGGCCGAGGTCGCGGTCGACGTGCGGGAGAACCTGGGGAGCCAAGTCTACGACACCATCATCCCGCGCAACGTCCGCTTGTCCGAGGCGCCGAGCCATGGGGCGCCGGTGCTGGCCTATGATGGCGACAGCACGGGGGCCAAGGCTTATCGGCGGCTGGCCGAGGAGATGTTGGCGACGCGGGCGATCGAGGCGCTGGAAGGGGCGGGCTAATGGCAAAGGGCGGCAAGGGCGGATCGAAGACGCTGGGGCGCGGGCTCTCCGCGCTGTTGGGCGATATCGAGGAGCCGGCGGAGGAGACGGCAGGGGCGCCGGGCACGGGCGGGACGGCGGAGATCCCCATCGAGCTGATCCACCCGAACCCCGAGCAGCCGCGCCGTCGCTTCGATGCCGCGGAGCTGGAGGAACTGGCGGCTTCGCTGCGCGAGCGGGGGGTGATCCAGCCGGTGGTGCTACGGCCGCATCCTGAAAAAGACAAGGAATATCAGATAGTTGCGGGAGAGCGGCGGTGGCGCGCGGCGCAGATGGCGCAGCTGCATGCCCTGCCCGCAGTGGTGCGCGATATCGACGATCAGCTCGTGCTGGAGATCGCCATCGTCGAGAACGTGCAGCGCCAGGGGCTCGACCCGCTGGAGGAGGCCGAGGGCTATCGCCAGCTCATCGACCGCTTCGGCTATACGCAGGAGGCGCTGTCACGGGTGATCGGCAAGAGCCGCAGCCATCTGGCCAATACCCTGCGGCTGCTCGCGCTGCCCGAGCGGGTGCGCGAGCTGCTCGCCGAGGGCAAGCTGTCGGCGGGCCATGCGCGGGCGCTGTTGTCGGCCCCCGCCCCGATCACGCTGGCGGAGCGGATCGTGATCGAAGGCCTGTCCGTGCGCCAGACCGAGGCGATTGCGCGCAAGGGCGTCACCATCCCCGGCACCGGGATGGATGGTTCGCGCGCCGCGCCGCGCAAGCCCGAGAAGGACGCCGATACCCGGATGCTGGAGGGCGATCTCTCGGCCGCCATCGGGATGCGCACGGAGATCGTCGCGCTCGGCGATGGCGCGGGGGAGGTCCGGATCCGATACAAGAGCTTCGAAGACCTCGACCGGCTCTGCGAGAAACTCGCCACCTGAGACAAGCGGAATCGCGGCTGGTCGCCGCGATGAGTCTTCGGGAGCGCCGTTTGGCTTGCCGCGCGGACGGGCGCCGGTGGTTCGTGCGGGTTCGGAGATCGTCGGGTGGGCTGGGGAGAAGCCCGAGGGGCTTCATGGCGAGTGTGCCGGCAAGAGGCGATCCGCCTCAAGGGCGAGCCGGCTGCGCCGGTCGGCCGGCGGCCGACCCTTGACCCGGAGCGCCTCTCGCCATGTGGAGCGGTTGGGTGTTGTTGTCAGCGGCGTGTGGGGGCGCCGGCGATGGCCAGGCGCAGCAGGCAGCGTTCCAGAATCGCGCGGTTGGGGCGGGTGCCCGCACTGCGCAGGAGGCGGTCGGTGTCCTGGAGTTGGCGAAGCGCGCTCTCGAGCGAGGCCTGAGGCCAGCGTCGCAGCGCGGCGGCCATGGCGTCGCGGCGCGCGCCCCAGGCAGGGGGGCGGAGGGTGGCCAGCCCCTCCTGCGGGCCCTTCGGGTGACAGGCGGCGGCGAGGAGCTGGCGGAAGTACTGGCCGACCTGGATGACGATGGTGACGTCGTTCACGCCGGCGGTCGCAAGCCTGCCGAGGCTGTAGGCCACCGCGTCTGGGCGACCCGCGGCGAGGGCCGCGATCAGCGCATCGGTCTCCGCCTCCGCCGTTGCGGGGAGGAGGGCGGCGATTTCCTCCGCGCTGATCGGCGTGGGACGGTCGAGGCCATAGAGCGCGATGCGCTCGACGGTGCGCGCGAGGCTGCCGCGGTCGGCCTCCGCCGCATGGGCTGCCAGCCGGTCCAGGGCCTCGCGCGAGGGGTCGGTCGCAAGGCCCGCATCGCGCAGGGCGGCGGCCAGCGCTGGGCCGTCGGGCGGATCGGGGTAGAGGCCGACCGAGGCTGTGGCCGAGCCCTTCTCGAAGAGCTTGCGGAGCGCGGATTTCGCCGTGAGCGCGCCGGCTTCCGTTACCAGGATGCCGTCCTGCGGCGTCAGGCCGTCGAGTGCCGCGGCGAGGCTGGGCGCCAGAGTGTCGGTGGCACCGGTGAGCAGCACCAGCGGGCGATCGGCGAAGAAGCCGCCGGCGCGGAGCGCGTCGTGGAGGGCGGCCGGGTCGCGGCGGACCTCGGCGGCGTCGAGCCGGGTCAGGCTGAACCCCGCGGTGCCATCGCCTAGTGCGCTGGAGAGGGCCGCGACCAGCCGGCGGCGCATCTCGGCGGTATGGGCGGGATCGGGGCCGAAGAGCAGCACGCCGCCGTGGGAGAGGTCGCCGCTGGTGCAGTATCGCTCTGCTGCCGCGCCCTGGACCTTCATGCTGGGCTCATGAGGTTACCGCCCCCGCGGCACGGTCAGCCGGCGGCCAGCAGGGTGGGCGCGCGGGCTTGGACGCGCCGGGCGATGCGCTCGGCGAGGTCGCGGATCAGCCGCTCCTCGATGGCGCGGCGCGTGGTGCGCGAGGCGAAGAGCGAGGCGGTCTCGTCGAAGCCGGTCTCGTTGACGACCTCGCCCTCGAGCACCGGTTCGGCGCTGCCGGTCTCGTAGAGGCGAAAGCGGGCCTGGGCCGTGATCTGGCGGCGGGTGACCGCATTGTCCTGGGCGATGAGAAGGCCGCGCTCGCTGAGGCGTTGATCGACCTCGAGCCGGAAACGGGGATCGGCGCCGGTGCGGCCCAGGCGGCTTTCCAGGGTGCGGGTCATGACCCGGCCGAGGCGGTCCTTGATGGGCGGCAGGTCGACCTGACCGACGATCTGACCGCCCGGTGCTGTCTCCGCTAGCATGGGGCGCAGGCAGCCCGGCAGCGCCAGAAGCGCGCCGCCGGCGACGGCCAGTCTCAGCGCCCGCCGGCGGTTGGTGGGGTCAGACCACGACATTGACGATGCGTCCGGGCACGACGATGACCTTTTTCGGCGGTTTGCCGTCGAGATAACGGACCACGTCCGGGGTCTCGAGCACAAGGGCCTGGATGCTGTCCTTGTCTGCGTCGCGGGCCACCTCGACCTCGGCGCGTTTCTTGCCGTTCACCTGCACGGGCAAAAGGATGACGTCGTCGCGGGCCAGCGCCGCATCGGCCTGGGGCCAGGGCATGTCGACCAGGGGCGTGGTGTGGCCAAGGGTCTGCCACAGCTCCTCCGTCAGGTGCGGCGCCATGGGGTTCATGAGGCGAAGAAGGGTCTCGATCCCCTCGCGCCGCGCCTGGGCCATGCCTGATGCCTCGGCCTGCTGTGCGGCACTGCCGAGCGCGTTGGCGAGTTCGTAGAGCCGGGCGACGGCCTTGTTGAAGGTGAAGCCCTCGATATCCGCCGTGACGCCGGCGATGGTCTTGTGGGTGGCCTTGCGGAGGGCGAGTGCTGCCGGGTCGGTCGGGCCTTCCGCCGCGGGGGCTGCGCCAAGCTCGGTCGCCAGCCGCCAGACGCGTTGGAGGAAGCGCCAGGCGCCCTCGACCCCCGCGGCGGTCCATTCGACGTCGCGCTCGGGCGGGCTGTCGGAGAGCATGAAAAAGCGGGCGGTGTCGGCGCCGTACTGCTGGATGATGGCGTCGGGGTCGACGACGTTCTTCTTCGATTTCGACATCTTGATCGAAGGCCCGATCTCGACCGCGTCGCCGCTGGCGATCTCGGTCGCGCTCTCGGCGTCGCGGCGGATCTCGTCGGGGGTGAGCCAGCGGCCATCGGCGCTGCGGTAGGTCTCGTGCGTGACCATGCCCTGGGTGAAGAGGGCGTCGAAGGGCTCGGCCGCGCCCTCGGGCAGGTGGCCGGTGGCGATCATCGCGCGGGCGAAGAAGCGGGAGTAGAGGAGGTGCAGGATCGCATGCTCCACCCCGCCGATGTACTGGTCGACGCACAACCAGTAGGCGGCGTCCTCCATCACCGTGGGCGTCTCGGCCCGGGGCGCGGTGAAACGGGCGAAGTACCAGGAGCTGTCGACGAAGGTGTCCATGGTGTCCGTTTCCCGCCGGGCGGGGGCGGCGCAGACCGGGCAGTCGACATGGGCCCAGGTGGGGTGGCGGTCGAGCGGGTTGCCCGGTTTCTCGAAATCGATGTCGTCGGGCAGGCGGACGGGGAGCTGATCCTTCGGCACAGGGACGATGCCGCAGTTGGGGCAGTGGATCACCGGGATCGGGCAGCCCCAGTAGCGCTGGCGGCTGACGCCCCAGTCGCGCAGGCGGAACTTGGTGACGCCCTCTCCCATGCCCGCCTGTTCGGCCCAGTCGATCGCCTCGGCGATGGCCCGGTCGCCGGTCATGTCGCGGTGTGCGCCCTGGACGGGGCGTACGTAGCGGACCGTCTCGGACTTCAGCGGCACATAGGGCTCGGCGTGGCCGGCCTCCGGGCTCTCGGGAAAATCCTCCAGGCCTTTGGGGTGGTAGGTGTCGAGCACCGCCAGGCCGTACTTTCGGGCGAAGTCCAGGTCGCGCTGGTCGTGGGCCGGGCAGCCGAAGATCGCGCCGGTGCCGTAGTCCATCAGGATGAAGTTGGCGACATAGACCGGCAGCGTCTCGCCCTCGATCAGCGGGTGCTTCACGCGCACGCCGGTGTCGAAGCCGCGTTTCTCGGCCTTTTCCAACTGCTCCTCCGACGTGCCGAGGCGGCGGCATTCGGCGCTGAAGGCGTCCAGACCCTCCACCGTGCCTTCCAGCGCCAGCGAGAGGGGGTGGTCGCAGGAGATCGCGGCGAAGCTGGCACCGCGCAGCGTGTCGGGGCGGGTGGTGTAGACCTCGAGCCGCTCGTGGCCCTCGGGCGCGCCCAGGGTGTCGAAGGCGAATTGCAGCCCGCGGGACTTGCCGATCCAGTTGGCCTGCATCAGGCGGACTTTTTCCGGCCAGTTCTCCAGCCCGTCGATGGCCGCGAGCAGCTCGTCCGCCATGTCGGCGATGCGGAAGAACCACTGGGTGAGGGCGCGGCGTTCGACTGGGGCGCCCGAGCGCCAGCCCTTGCCGTCGATCACCTGCTCGTTGGCGAGCACGGTCATGTCGACCGGGTCCCAGTTCACCACGCTCTCGCGGCGATAAACGAAGCCTGCCTCGAGGAAGTCGAGGAACAGCGCCTGCTGCTGGGCGTAGTACTCGGGGTCGCAGGTCGCGAACTCCCGCCCCCAGTCGAGTGACAGGCCCATGCGTTTGAGTTGGCCGCGCATGGCGGCGATGTTGTCGTAGGTCCAGGTGCCGGGATGGACCTTGCGTTCCATCGCGGCGTTCTCGGCCGGCATGCCGAAGGCGTCCCAGCCCATGGGATGCAGCACGTTGAAGCCGCGGGCGCGTTTGAAGCGCGCGATCACGTCGCCCATGGTGTAATTGCGCACGTGGCCGATGTGGATGCGCCCCGAGGGGTAGGGAAACATCTCGAGCACGTAGTACTTGGGGCGCGCCGGATCGGCCTCGGCGGCGAAGCAGCGGTTCTCTGTCCAGAAGGCCTGCCATTTCGGCTCGGCCTCGGCCGCATTGTAGCGCGACATGGGTTTATCCCCGCGTTCTAGTGGGCGCGCGGGGCCTGCCCAGCCGCGCCGCGTGGTCGTGATCCTTGACCGCGCGCCGAGGAGGCGCGGGTTATCCGGTGTTGTCGACGCCGCTTTCGGCCAGGCGGATCTGGCGCGCCCGGGTCAGGATCGCATCCTCGATCCGCCGCGGCGTGGACGGGTCGACGGCGGCGGGCAGCCATTGCCCCTGCTCGCCCTGTACCTCCCGGAACACGGCAACGCGGAGGGAGGAGGCGGAAAGCCGACCGTCGACCATGTAGGCGGTCACTTTGAAGCGCTCGCCTGGTGCCTCCGCCGTCGCGCCCCAGTCGGTCGCGATCACCCCGGTGAAGGGGTCGGTCGACGCGAGCGGCAGGAACGACAGCGTGTCGAGCGAGGCGCGCCACAGGAAGCGGTTGACGGGGATGCCGCCGGGCGCTTCCTCCTCCTGGTCGTTCAACAGGTTGGTGATCGTGTTGTCGCCCGAGCCGAAGGCAAGGCCATCTTCGCCGAAGAGGCTATCCTGGTTCTGGCGCCGAAGCTCCGGCTGGCGGCCGAGAGCGCCGGGGCTGAGGGTGTCTTCCTGAGGGGTGAAGTTGCGATCGCCACATCCTGCGAGCGCGACGCATGCCGCCATCCCGACCGTTAGTGCCCGAAAATGCATGGTTTCTGCTCCTGCCGCCGATCCTGTGGCGCGTGCTGTGGTGCGTCTAGCACAGGCGTCCGCCCGTGCAAACTGAACCGCAAAACGCGCCGAAGACCCCCTCCCGTCGGGGCGGCCCGCCCACCTTGGGATCGCTGCGCCACGCCACAGATCGGGCTTGTTGCGAAAATGCACCGTCAAACCCAGACCGAAACGCCAGCAGCGGGCAGCGATTGCACTGCACGGGGCAAGACGCGATACGACGACAGAGGCGGACGCGGCCACTTGCGTCGGGTTTCGCGTCGGCAAGAAACCAACTGTGACACCTTAATGAGGGACACAATGAAGAAAGTTCTCCTTGGCACCAGCGCCGTTGCGCTCGTGGGTGCTTACGCCACCACCGCCGGCGCGGCTGAGTGGGAGGTCCGCATTGGCGGCTTTATGGACCAGAGCATCGGCTATGCGTCGAGCGATGTGAGCGTCGCGGGCGTCGAGCTGTCTGACTCGGTTGCGGACTTCGACGGTGTGGACACCCTGTCCAACGCCGAGATCATCTTCCGCCCCGGCATCACGCTGGACAACGGCCTGCGCTTCGGTGTTCAGGTTCAGCTTGAGGCCAACACCTCGGGCGACCAGATCGACGAAAGCTTCGCCTCGATCGACGGCTCCTTCGGCCGCATCCTGATCGGTTCGGAGAACTCGGCTGGTTCGCTGACCCAGATCGCTGCGCCGAGCGTCGCGCTGAACGGCCACAACTCGGGCACGCTGACCGCCTTCATCCCGTTCTCGGGTACTGCGGCTGGCGCCGAGGTCGGTGACGACACCTTCCGCGGCACGCTGGGCTCGACCTTCCTCGAGAACGCCCGCAACAACGACGTGGGCCGTATCACCTACTTCACCCCGCGTCTGTTCGGCCTGCAGCTGGGCTTCTCCTACGCCCGTGACTTCAACGAAGACAACGACGCTCAGGCGAACCTCGCCGATGCTTACGGCGACATCATCGACCTTGGTGCCAACTACACCAACTCGTTCTCCGGCATCGACATCGCCCTGTCGGGCCGCTGGGGCATCATCGCCACGACGCCGGACGACGACCTCACGACCCTGAACCAGGACGAGAGCGAGAACCCGACCGTCTACGGCTTCGGTGCTAGCGTCAGCGCCTTCGGCTTCACGGTTGGTGGTTCGTTCGCCGAGCAGAACAACTCGCCGGCGGATGACGGTACCGCCTTCGACATCGGTGTGGCCTACGAGACCGGCCCCTGGGGCTTCTCGTTCTCCTACCTCAGCGGTGAGAACGTCGATGACGGTCTTGCTGACGGTGCCGTGGTCCTGGGTGCCGACGAGACCCTGGACGTCTTCGTGGGTGCGGTTAACTACGCGCTGGCCGACGGTGTCGATCTGAACCTCTACGGCGCCTACGTCGACTTCGAGGAGGACTTCTCCTCTGAGGTCGCTCTGGCCCCGGGTGAAGAGGTTGACGGCTTCATCATCGGTGCCGGTGTCGCGCTCGGCTTCTGATAAGTTTAGCCTGCAAATCATTGGACAGGGGGGCCATTTTGGCCCCCCTGTTGCTTTGTGGCACTGTTTTTGGAAAGCCAGATGATTCATAACCGTCACGGAAGAAACGGGGGAGAGTGATGAACCGGCTTCTTATTGGGGTTAGCAGTGTCGCGATTGCCGCGACGGGTACCGCCAACGCGGCGGAGTGGAATGTGCGTGTGGGCGGGTTCTCCACCCAGATGGTCGGCTACGCGAGTGTGGATGCCGAAACCCTGCCCGACGACGACTTTGACGGTGTCGATACCCTGTCGAACACCGAGATCATCTTCCGCCCCTCCATCACGCTGGATAACGGGATCACCTTCGGTGTTCAGGTCCAGCTCGAGGGCAACACCAGCGGCGACCAGATCGACGAGAGCTTCGCCTCGATCGACAGCTCGTTCGGCCGCGTCCTGATCGGCTCCGAGAACTCCGCCGGCAGCCTGATGACCTTCGCGGCGCCCTGCGTGGCGCTGACCTGCCATAACTCGGGTACGCTCACGGCCTACATTCCCTACTCGGGGTCTATCGGCGGTGGCGTGATCACCGGCAGCGACGCCTTCCGCGGCACGCTGGGTTCGACCTTCCTCGAGAACGTCCGCAACAACGACGTAGGCCGGATCACCTACTTCACGCCGCGGATCGCCGGGGCACAGCTTGGCTTCTCCTACGCGCGCGACTTCAACGAAGACGACGACTCTCAGGCCAACCTGGCCGATGACTTCGGCGACATCATCGATATCGGCGCGAACTACGTGCAGACCTTCGGCGGCGTCGACATCGGCGTCTCCGCGCGCTGGGGCATCATCGCGACGACGCCCGCCGCCACGTCGGACAACCCGACGGTCTACTCCTTCGGCGCGACGGCGAGCTTTGCCGGCGTGACGGTCGGTGGCTCTTTTGCCGAGCAGAACAACAGCCTTCGGGCTGTGGCCGCGGGCCCGAGCAACCCGGGTGGCTTCGCCTCCTCGGACGGTACGGCCTTCGACGTGGGCATCAGCTATGAGACCGGCCCCTGGGGCGTGTCGTTCTCCTACCTGCGCGGTGAGAACGTCGACGACGAGTCGATCAACGGCGCCGGCATCGCCGGTGGCGATGAGACGGCCGACAAGTTCGTCGCCGGCATCAACTACTCCCTGGCCCAGGGCGTGGACCTCGGCCTGGTGGGCGCCTACGTGGACTTCGAAGAGGACAATCGTCCGAACAACGCCTTCGGTCCTCCGGTAATCCCGGGCGACGATGTGGACGGCTTCCTGATCGGGACCGGTGTCGCGCTGAGTTTCTGACATATCACGCTATCTAGCGTGGCCGGAATGACGCAGGGACGGTGCTAACGCGCCGTCCCTTTTTCTTTTTCGGCGGTTTGTCGCTGCTCATTAGCGGGTAATCACCGCCCTCGACGGCTTCATCATTGGCACGGGCATCGGGCTGTCGTTCCGATCTCGGCGCCTAGCAGATATCGTTGAGGGGCGGCCGCTTGCCGCCCCTTGTCGTTTGGGCTAGGCCGCAGGGGTCCCGCAGACCCGCGACGTGAAGGGCCATGCCGCAGAAAAGCCTCGTCTGGCTCGCCTCCTATCCGAAGTCCGGGAACACATGGACCCGCGTCTTTCTGGCGAACTACCTATTTCACCGCGAGACGCCGATGCCCATCAACGAGGTGCATCGCATTGGCATGGGCGATGCGATCTCGGCCGCCTATGCCCGGGTCGCTGGCGGGCGGCCCTTTGATCCCACGGACCATCGGCAGGCGCTCGCGTTGAGGCCGCGCATGTTGCAGGCCGTCGTGGCGAACGATGCGCATGTGAACTTCGTGAAGACCCATAACGCCGATGAGGCGGCCTTTGGCGTCCCGCTGATCCCGCGGCCGCTGACGCGCTCGGCGGTCTACATCGTGCGCCATCCGCTGGATGTCGCCTGTTCCTATGCCCGGCACTACGCCATGACGCCGGAGAGGGCCCTGCAGGACATGACGCGCGCGGATAATGTCGTCGTGGGCGATGCCAAGAGCGTGCCGCAATATCTGGGGAGCTGGGCGGGACACATGCGGAGCTGGACCCGCCATCGCGACTTTCCGGTGCTGATCCTGCGCTATGAGGACCTGATCGCCGCGCCGGAGGAGGCCTTTGCCAAGCTGTTGAAGCATATCGGCGTGCCGGTGGATCAGGAGCGTCTGGTGCGCGCGGTCCGGTTCTCCGCCTTTGAGGAGGTGGCGCGCCAGGAGGCCACGGCCGGCTTCATCGAGAAGAGCGACAACGCCGAGCGCTTCTTCCATGCTGGCGGGACGGGCAAGTGGCGCGGGCAGCTCGACGAGGCCGCGGCGGCGGCCTTTGTGGAGCAGAATGCGAAGGCCATGGCCGCACGGGGGTACACACTGTGATGAATGCGCAGCGGATCATCTGGCTCGCCTCCTTCCCCAAATCCGGGAACACCTGGCTGCGATCGTTCCTGGCGCAGTACTTCATGCCACAGGGAAAAGCGCCGGACATCAATGCCTTGCGTGAGTTCACCACCGGCGATGTGCGCATCGACTTCTTCGAACGGGCGGCCGGGCGCAAACCCTTTGTCGCGGCGGATTTCGATGAGTGGCTGAAGGTTCGCCAGAAGGCTCTGCACCTGATCGCTACCTCGAAGCCCAGCCATCACTTTGTGAAGACGCACTGTCGGATCGACCGGATCGGTCCCTATTTCCTGATCCCGCCGGAGGTGACGGCGGCGGCGCTCTACCTGATCCGCAATCCCTTCGATGTGGCCCAGTCCTACAGCCGGCATCTGTCGTTCGGCCTGGATGACACGATTGCGCGCATGCTGGATCCGGCGGGGATGAACCACACGACGGCCAATATCTTCGAGGTCACCGGGCGATGGGACGGCCATATCCAGAGCTGGACGGAGGCACAGGGCCTGGCGGTGCATGTCATGCGCTATGAGGACATGATTGCCGATACCGAGAAGACCTTTCGCGCGCTGCTGGGGTTCCTGCGTGCACCGGTGCAGGACGGGAAACTGCGCCGGGCGATCCGCGCGACATCCTTTGACACCCTCAAGCGCGAGGAGGCGACGAAGGGCTTTATCGAGCGGCCCAAGGGGATGGAGGCCTTCTTTGCCAAGGGCAAGGTCGGCTCCTGGCGGGAGGCGCTGAGCCCGGACCAGGTCGGCCGCCTGCGTGAGGGGTTCGGCCCGACGATCGAGCGGTATTGGCCCGAGATGTTGGCGGAAGTGGATGCCATCGCCGGGCGGGCGGGCGCGTGAGCGGGCTGCCGGACATTCGTGCGCGGCTCGAGGCGGCGGCGCGGGAGGCCGGGCGCGATCCGGGAGCGGTCGAATTGGTCGCGGTGTCGAAGGTGCAGCCTGCGGAGCGCGTCGAGGCGGTGCTGGCCGCGGGGCATCGGGTGTTCGGCGAGAACCGCGTGCAGGAGGCGGCGGGGAAATGGCCCGCCTGGAAGGCGCAGTACCCGGATGTGGTGCTGCACCTCATTGGCCCGCTGCAGACCAACAAGGCGCGCCAGGCGCTGGAGCTGTTCGATGTGATCCAATCGGTCGATCGACCGAAGCTCGCGCGCAAGCTCGCCGAACTGATGGCCGAGACCGGGCGCCGCGTGCCGGTCTATCTGCAGATCAACACCGGGGAGGAGCCGCAGAAGGCCGGTGTCCTGCCGGCCGAGACCGATGGTTTCGTGGCCGAGTGCCGCGATCTGGGCCTGGAGGTCCGGGGGCTCATGTGCATCCCCCCGGTGGAGGAAGCGCCCTCGCTGCATTTCGCGCTGTTGGCGAAGCTCGCGGCGCGCAATGGGCTTGAGGGGCTCTCCATGGGGATGAGCGGGGATTTCGAGCAGGCGGTGGCGCTGGGGGCGACCTGCGTGCGCGTGGGCTCGGCGATCTTCGGGGCGCGCGACTACTCTGCCGCCTGAACGCTGGCGGGGGTGTCGGGGGTCTCGAGCGGCTGGCCCGCGGCGGCGAAGGCCGCGCGGGCGGCCGCCGCGTCCTGTGCCGTGGTGACCAGGATGACGACACGCTCGCCGGCGGTCAGGGTTTCGACGGCCGGCGTAGGGTCCAGGCCGCGGGCGGCGTGGCGGTCGCGTTCCGCGTCGCGGCGGGCAAGCTCCAAGATGCCGGAGGCGGTAGCTTCGTCATGCAGGATCAGATCGGCGGCCTGCAGGCGCGCGACCGTGCGCAGGGTGACCAGGTCCGGCTGACCGTGCGAGACGTCGACGAGATAGGCATTGCCGCGCGCACCCGTGGGGGGGCCGCCGGTGGCAAGGGCGTCTTCGATCTCCGCCAGGGCCCCCTCCCGGTCGCCGGCGGTGAAGCGGCGTCGGGGGGCGGTGAAGAACCATTCCCAGAAGGCGCGGCGCTTCGCTTTGACGACGTGGCGTTCGACCCGGGGGCGGAGGGCGCCGGCGAGGGCGGTGAACTCGCCCAAGGCGGGCTCGAGGCCGGCCTCGAGCGTGGTCTTGATCTGGCGGGCGAGGACGGGGGCTGCACCTTCGGTGCCGATGGCGACGACCGCCGGATCGCGGTCGACGATGGCGGGGGTGGTGACGTCGCACAGGTCCGGGCGGTCGACGACGTTGACCAGGGTGCCGAGGTTCTGGATCACGCCCGAGATCGCCGCATCGGCGCCCGCGCAGCCGGTGCACACGAAGGCGAGATCGGCGCCCTCGACCGCCGCGGGTTCGAAGACTGCCGCGATGTGCCGTGCGCCGCCCGACACCCGGTCCGCCAGTTCGGGCACCAGCGCGGGGGCGACCAGGACCATCGCCGCCTCGGTCTTGGCGACGAGGCGGGCCTTTTGCGCCGCCTGCTCGCCCCCGCCGACGATGACGACGGGCTTTCCGGCGACGTTGAGGAACAGCGGAAAGGCTTTCATGCAGCACAGGATAGGGCGCCGGCGGGGCGGCACAAGCGGTTGCGGGCGATCCGTAGCGTCAGCAACATTGACTTAAGGCCCGCAGTGCATCATGTCTGCGCGACCGCCCGCGATGGCGCGATCTCCCACGCTCTTTGTGGGTGAGATCCCGGGCACTCTCAATCATCCGTCCCGCACCGGCCGCGCCCGGTTGCCCGACATCCACGACGCCGGCGCTGCGCGTGCCGCGTACGTGGTCGAGGACTTTATTCTGACCGATACGCTTTTCACGGATCTCGGCCTTGCCGATCCGCTTCTTCGTGCGCTGGCCGACCGCGGCCATGCCAAGCCGACGCCGATCCAGGCCAAGGCCATTCCTGCGGTGCTGGAGGGGCGCGATCTCCTCGGCATCGCGCAGACCGGCACCGGCAAGACCGGGGCCTTTGTGTTGCCGGTGCTCGATGCCCTGTCGCGGGGCCAGCGGCTGCCGGCGGCGGCCGGGCCGCGGGCGCTGATCCTGGCGCCGACGCGGGAGCTTGCGATCCAGATCGGGGAGGAGGTGGCCGCCTATGGCGTGCACCTGCGCCTCAAGCATACGGTGATCTTTGGTGGTGTCGGCTATGGGCCGCAGAAGAACGCGCTGCAGCGGGGGCTCGATGTGCTGATCGCCACCCCTGGGCGCCTGATCGACCATCTGGAGCAGGGGACGGCGCGCCTGGGCGCGGTCGAGCATCTGGTGCTGGACGAGGCCGACCGGATGCTCGACATGGGCTTCATCCGCGATGTCCGTAAGGTGCTGGAGCGGCTGCCGCAGGAGCGCCGGACGCTCCTGTTCTCCGCCACCATGGCCAAGGAGGTCTCGCGGCTGGCGGCGGATATCCTGGACAACCCCGCGCGGGTCGAGATCGCCCCGCAGGCGACGCCGATCGAGCGGATCGAGCAGCGCGTGCACCATGTGGCCGCCGGCGAGAAGCTGGGCCTGCTGGAGGAGGTGCTGCGCGCCGAGGGGGTGAAGCGGACCATCGTCTTCACGCGCACCAAGCACCGCGCCAACCGGGTGGCGGAGCAGCTGGCCAAGCGCGGCATCACCGCCGATGCGCTGCATGGCAACAAGAGCCAGGGGGCCCGGCAGCGGGCGCTGGCCGGGTTCCGCGAGGGCGGGATCCGCGTGCTGGTGGCGACCGATATCGCGGCGCGCGGCATCGATGTCGACGCGGTCACGCATGTGGTGAACTTCGAGCTGCCGAACGAGCCGGAGAGCTATGTCCACCGCATCGGCCGTACGGCGCGGGCGGGCAACGACGGCGTGGCGATCAGCCTTTGTGCCCCGGACGAGCTTGCCTATCTGCGCGATATCGAGCGGCTGACCCGGACGCAGATGACCGTGGTGGGTGAGGCCCCGTCGGAGGCCGCCCCCGGCGCGAAGCTCAACGGCAAACCCGGTACCAAACCCGGTGCCAAACCCAATGCCAAACCTGCCCAGAAGCAGGGCAAGGGCCGGTCGCGCTGGGCTGGCAAACCCGAGCCGAAGCCGGCGGCCAAGGCGGGCCCCAAGCTCGCTGCTCAGCCTGATGCGAAGGCGGAGCCTAAGCCCGCGGGCGATGCGCCCAAGCGGCGCCGGTCGCGCCGGCGGCGGCCCGGTCCCCAGCGCACCGCGGCCTGACGGACAAAAAAGACCCCGGCGCCGGGAGGGGCCGGGGTCAGGTGGAGGGGTGCTGCCGCAAGCCCCTCCCGGGAAGACAATCGAAGCGGCGGGGGCTGACCCCCGCCGCAATGCGCATCAGACGAACTGCGAGCCCTTGCCGAACTCGGGGTAGGCCTCCATGCCGAGCTCCGCGTTGTCGAGGCCGGCCATCTCCTCCTCCTCGCTCACCCGGATACCGATGGTCATGCTGAGCAGGAACCACAGGACGCCCGAGACGACGAAGACGAAGACGCCCACGACGACGATCGAGTAGAGCTGCGTGACGATGGAAGCATCGCCGTTGGTGAGGACCACCGCGATGGTGCCCCAGATGCCGGCGAAGAGGTGGACCGGGATGGCACCAACCACGTCGTCGATCTTCAGCTTGTCGAGCATCGGCACCGTGAAGACCACGATCACGCCACCGACGGCACCGATCAGCGTCGCCATGCCGAGGGACGGCGTCAGCGGCTCAGCGGTGATGGAGACGAGGCCCGCCAGGGCGCCGTTCAGCACCATGGTGAGGTCGACCTTGCCATAGAGGAGCTGCGTCAGGATCAGCGCTGCGACCGCACCGCCGGCCGCGGCCGTATTGGTGTTGGCGAAGATCCGCGACACGTCGGCGACGTCACCGACCGAGCCCATGGCAAGCTGCGAGCCACCGTTGAAGCCGAACCAGCCGAGCCACAGGATGAACACGCCGAGCGTGGCCAGCGGCAGGTTCGAGCCGGGCATCGGGTTGATCTTGCCGTCTTGGTACTTGCCGGTGCGCGAACCCAGGATGATGCAGCCGGCGAGCGCCGCCCAGCCACCGACCGAGTGCACGACCGTGGAGCCCGCGAAGTCGAGGAAGCCGGCCTCGTCGAGGAAGCCACCGCCCCACTTCCAGCTCGCCTGGATCGGGTAGATGATGCCCGTCAGAATGACGACGAAGATCAGGAAGGGCCAGAGCTTGATCCGCTCGGCGACCGCGCCCGAGACGATCGAGGCCGTGGCCGCACAGAACATCAGCTGGAAGAAGAAGTCCGAGCCGACCGAGGCATAGGTGATGTCGCCCACCGCATCGGCGGCGACGCCCACGGCCTCAAGCTCGGTCGGGATCGGGTTGCCGATCACGCCCAGCATGAGCCAGCCGTCGCCCGGGTACATGAGGTTGAAGCCCACAATGAAGTAGGCGATCGCCGCGAGCGAGAACAGACCGACGTTCTTGGTGCACTGCATGGCCACGTTCTTGGAGCGGACGAGGCCTGCCTCGAGCATGCAGAAGCCCGCGGCCATGAACATGACCAGGAAGCCGCCGATGAGGAACAGAAGCGTGTTGAAGACGAAGACCGAGTGGCCGGGCACGTCTACCGCGGCCTCTTGTGCCAAGACCGGGGTAGCGGCGAGCACCGACATCCCGGCCAAGGTCGCAAGCGTAAGTTTTTTCATGTTCATTCCCTGATTGTCCCTCGAGTCAGAGCGCGTCTTCGTCACGCTCGTCCGTGCGGACGCGAACGGCGCTTTCGACGCTAGCCACGAAGATCTTGCCGTCGCCGATCTTGCCGGTACGGGCGGTGGACGAGATCGTCTCGATGACCCGGTCGACGGTGTCGTCGGGGATGACCATCTCGATCTTGATCTTCGGCACGAAGTTCACGACGTACTCGGCGCCGCGATAGATTTCGGTGTGACCGCTTTGACGGCCATATCCCTTCACCTCGGAGACCATGAGGCCCTGAACACCGATCCCGGTGAGTGCCTCGCGGACCTCTTCGAGCTTGAAGGGTTTGATGACGGCGATGACTAGTTTCATCTCACTCCTCGACCTGTCCCGCGATCTGTTCCGACCGCATCGGATCCATGCCATACAAATGCCGTGCCAGACTGTCGCGGTGCGGGAGAGGGCGAAATTCTAGGCAATCGGGAGGTTTGGATGGGTCTCGCCTCTCGCAACGTGCCCCCAACGTCACCAAACTGCGCATATTTTGTGCATTGCTTGAAATAGCGGCAGCGACGGAGCGGCGCGGGGCCCGCGTATCATTCCGGTGTGACGGAGAGGTCCGGGCGGCCCGGCGGGCGCTGACCGCCCCCTTCGGCGTGCGAAGATGGGCATCGCACCGGCATCCCACTGGCATCCCGCTCTGCCAGCCGGTACCAAGAGGGGCGGATGGGGCAGGCGTAACACATGAGCAAGAGGCCGAGCGGCTCGAAGACCGGGACGAAGAACCCCCGGCGTGAGCCGACCGTGAAACCGGGCGCTAAACAGACAAGCGGCGCCAAGGCGCAGGCCGCGACCAGGGCGGCGCCTCGGGCGGCAAGCGCTGCGAAAGCGGCCCGGCCCCGGCGCGAGCCCGGGCCGCTGGGGCGCGCCGTGCGCTCGGTTGTGCGCACCACCTGGCGGCTCGTCTGGCTGGTGGGTAGCCGGGTTGCGATCGCGATCGGCCTGATCCTGGCGGTGGCGACGGCCTACAGCTACAGCCACCTGCCCTCCTCGGACGCGCTGTTCGACGGGCGCGGCGGCGGCTCGGTGACCATGCTCGACCGCCATGGCGACGTCTTTGCCTGGCGCGGGGAGCAGTACGGCGGCGATATCTCGGCAGCCGATGTCTCGCCCCATCTGGTGCATGCGGTGATCGCGACGGAGGATCGCCGGTTCTGGCTGCACCCGGGCCTGGATCCCATCGGCCTGGCGCGGGCGATCTATGTGAACATCCGCGCGGGGCGGCTGGTGCAGGGCGGCTCGACGCTCACCCAGCAGGTCGCCAAGAACGTCTTTCTGACGAATGCCCGGACCTTGGAGCGCAAGCTCTCGGAGGTGCCGATGGCGCTGGCGCTGGAGCTCAAATACACCAAGGAGGAGATCCTCTCGGTCTATCTCAACCGGGTCTATCTTGGCGCGGGGACCTATGGGTTCGAGGCCGCGAGCCAGCGGTACTTCGGCAAATCGGCGCGGCTGGTGAACCCGGCGGAGGCGGCGATGCTGGCGGGGCTGTTGCGCGCGCCCTCGCGCTATGCGCCCACGACGGATCTGGCGCGGGCGCAGGGCCGGGCGGCGGTGATCGTGCGGCTGATGGAGGCCCAGGGGTATCTGAGTGAGACCCAGGTGGTGACGGCCCTGTCGGCGCCCGCGGTGCTGAGCCAGGCGGCAGCGGCGCGGGCCGGGGGTTATTTCGCCGATTGGGTGATGGAGACGGCGCCGGCCTTCCTGGCCGAGGAGACCACCGAGGATGTGACCATCGAGACCACCTTCGATCCGCGCCTGCAGGCGGCGGCGGAGGAGGCGGTGGCCCAGGTCTTCGAGACCAAGGTGCGCGAGGACAGCGTGGCCCAGGCCGCGGTGGTGATCATGGATCGCACCGGTGCTGTGCGGGCCATGGTGGGCGGGCGCGCGGCGGGGGTCGGCCAGTTCAACCGCGCGACCCAGGCGCTGCGCCAGACCGGGAGTGCCTTCAAGCCCGTGGTCTATGCCGCGGGGCTGGAGATGGGGATGCGCCCCGAGGATATCCTGGACGACGCGCCGATCACGGTGGCCGGGTGGTCGCCGGCGAACTACTCGCGCGCCTTTCGCGGACCCGTCACCATGCGCGAGGCATTGGCTCAGTCGATCAATACGGTGGCGGTGCAGGTCTCGCAGCGCGCGGGCCTGGAGGCCGTGCGGGACCTGGCCGGGGCCATGGGGCTGGATGCCGAGATGGCACCGGGGCCTGCCATCGCCCTCGGCACCTCCGAGGCGACGTTGGTGGATATGACCGGGGTTTATGCGACGATCGCCAATCTCGGGCTGCGGGCGGAGCCGCTGGCGATCCGCACGATCCGCCTGCGCGGGGATGACGAGCCCATCATGCAGGGCGACAGCCCCGCGGCCGCGCGGGCCTTGTCAGAGGGGTCCGCGCGGCTCTTGATCGATATGATGCGCGATGTGGTGACCACGGGCACCGGGCGGCGTGCTGCGCTGGGCCCGCGGGAGGCGGCGGGCAAGACCGGTACGACCCAGGGCGCCCGCGATGCCTGGTTCATCGGCTTCACCGGCGACTATGTGGCCGGGGTCTGGATGGGCAATGACGACAACGCGCCCCTGACCGGGGTGACCGGCGGCGGGCTGCCGGCGGAGATCTGGCGCGAGACCATGCTGCGCGCCCATGAAGACCGGCCGCTCACGCCCTTGCCCCGCCCCGAGGGCCGGGATTGGGTGCGTCCGCCCGATGCGCGCATCGCGGCCAACCAGCCGGTGGGGCGCGAGCAGCCCGGCGTCATGGAGCGGGTGATCGGCGGGCTGATCGGGGCGGTTCTCGGTCGTGACACCGCCGAGCAAACCCGGTCGGAAGCGCCGCGGGGCGAGCCGAGCGAGCCGCGGTCCTTTCAGTTCGGCAGCGACCGCTAAGCCAAGCGGAATCGCGGCTGGTCGCCGCGATGCTCTTTCGGGAGCGCTGTTGGGTGGAGCCCGCGGTGGTCTGGTGAGAGCCGGTTTTGCGGCGGGCGGTCGGTTTTTGGGGCTGGGGAGAAGCCCAGGGGGCTTGCCAACCAGCGTGGGGCCGGGCGCGCCGCGTCAAGGGCAAGCCGGCTGCGCCGGTCGGCAAGCCGACCCTTGACCCGGCCCGCCCGACCGCAGTTGCTCATGGTCTGGCGATGGGATCGCGTTAGCGGCTCGTGACGCCGAAATCGTAGGCCTGGAGCTGGCGGCCGTGGGTGCGCAACCAGGCCCGGTGGATGGCATAGTCCGGCATCAGCCCCTCGAGCACCGCCCAGTAGCGCGGGCTGTGGTTCATCTCGACGAGATGCGCGGCCTCATGCGCGGCGACATAGGCCTGGACCGCTGGCGGGGCCATCGCCAGGCGCCACGAGAGGCCGATGCGCCCGGTGCTGGAGCAGGAGCCCCAGCGCGAACGTGTGTCGCGCAGTGCGACCGCCGCCACCGGTCGGCCGAGCTGGGCGGCAGAGGCCTGGAGCGCCGGCACCAGCCGCGCGCGGGCACGGGTCTTGAGCCAGCCTTGAAGGCGTGGCCCCACGGGCCCGCCTGGCGCCAGGATCAGGCACTCGCCCTGGATCCGCGGTGCGCGGCCCGCGTTGGGATCAAGGTTGACCGTGAGCGGTGTGCCGTCGACGGGCAGGGCCGTCCCCTGTCCGACGGCGATGTCGGCGGGACGGCTCTCTAGCGCGCGGGTCAGCCAGCGGCGATGCTCGTGCAGGAACCCCTGCACCGTCGCGAGCGAGACGCCGATGGGCATTGTGAGCACCGCCCCCGGGCCGCGCTGTTCGAGACGCAGGGTGAAGCGGCGGGCCCGCGCCGAAACGCGCAGCGCCACGCGCACAGGCGGCTCGTCGAGATCGAGATGCGCCGGCAGCTGCGGCGGCGCGATCTGCTGGGCCAGCGCCCTGCGGGCGAGATGCAGCATCCCGGACCGATGCTCAGCCGCGGACCATGCGCCGGTTGGCGCGCAGGAAATCGCGGATCTTGGGCTGGATATGCTGGCGGAAGCGCGAGCCGTTGAAGACGCCGTAATGGCCGACCTTGGGCTGGGTCCAGTGGAACTTGCGCTCCTCGCCGAGGCTGGTGAGCAGATCGTGCGCGGCCTCGGTCTGGCCCCGCCCGGTGATGTCGTCCTTCTCCCCCTCCACGGTCATGACGGCGACATCGCGGATAGCGCTGAGATCGACCTTGCGGTTGCCGACCACCATGGTGCTCTTGGGCAGGTCGTGGCGTTGGAACACCTTTTCGACGGTCTCGAGGTAGAACTCGGCAGTCAGGTCCATGACGGCGAGGTACTCGTCGTAGAACTTGGAATGGGCGGCCGCGCTGTCGCCGTCGCCGCGCACGAGGTTGCGGAACTGATCCACATGGGCGTCGACATGGCGGTCGAGGTTCATCTGCATGAAGCCCGAGAGCTGCAGGAAGCCCGGATAGACCCGGCGCAGGAACCCCTGATTGGGCCAGGGCACCGTGACGATGACATTCTTCTCGAACCAGGACATCGGCTTCTCCTCCGCCAGCCTGGTCGGCTCGGTCGGGGAGATGCGGGTGTCGATGGGGCTGCCCATGAGGATGAGCGAGGAGGGGCGCGCGGGCTCACCGTCCTCCGACATGAAGGCGGCCGAGATCAGGCAGGGGACGCCGGGCTGGCAGACCGCCATGATCGACGGGCGCTCGCCATCGGCAGACAAGAGGCGCGTGAAGTCGCTGACGTAGTCCACGTAGGTAGAGAGATCGAAGCGGCCGTCGGAGATCGGCACGTCGCGCGCATCAACCCAGTCGGTGATGAAGACGTCGTGCTCGGGGAGCATCGCCTCCACCGTGCCGCGGAGCAGGGTGGCGAAATGGCCCGACAGCGGCGCCACGATCAGCAGCTTGGGATCGTTGCGCACATGCGCCAGCGCGGTCTTGCGCTTGAAATGGAGCAGGCGGCAGAAGGGCTTCTCGGCTACCACCTCGATCTCGACCGGCAGGAACTCGCCGGAGATCTCCGTCTCCTCGATCCCGAACTCCGGCTTGCCGTAGCGCCGGGTGGCATCGACGAACATCTCGAAGGCGGCGGCATAGGCGCGGGCCGGGAGCGTCTGTGCGAAGGGAAAGAACGGGCTGCGGAGCGCCTGGCTGGACCAGCGCGCGGCGGTGCGCATGGGGCCCATGGCGGCGTGGGTCATCTCGTAGGCGTGATAAAGCACCGAATTATCCTGTCTTCCCGGTGAGCCCGGTCACCGTAAGACTTCCGTGGCGGTATAACAACAGGCTGTGCTGCGCTGCACAATTGCACTCCTGGGGAAGTGTTGCGCGCGGGGTGCACTCGGCGAGCCCGTTGGGGCCGGCGCCGGTGGCATGGGGTGTCGGTTCGACCCGGGAATTTGGCCCGCGGATTCGGCCTGGAAACCGGGCGGCAAATGACTTTGACAGGGCATCGCATCTGTGGCACGCGCTACGCCTCTTTTTCTCATGGTGGGGAATGCCAGATGCCGAAGCCGGAATGGGGCGTGAAGCGGACTTGTCCGACCACCGGCCAGCGTTTCTACGATCTTAACAAGGATCCGATCATCAGCCCTTACTCCGGCGAGGTGGTGGACCTGTCGAGGGTGGAGAAGCGCAAGCCCAGCAAGGCAAGCCGGGCCGCCGCCGCCGCCCCGGTCGCCGCGAAGGAACTCGTCGAGGAGGAAGAAGAGCTCATCGACGAGGAGACCGTCGAAGCGGACGAGGACGAGCCGCAAATCGAGGAAGAGCCGATCCAGATGTCCGACGACGAGGACGAGGATACGGAGACCCCGACGACCTCGGACGATGTCGGCGACGAGACCGAGGACGAAGACGAGGAGGAAGAACTCGGCGACTTCGATTCGGATGTCCTGCTCGACGATGAGGAAGAGGACGACGCGCTGGAGGACCTGGGCGGCGAGCGCAAGGCGACGGGCGACGACGACACCTGACGCCCGTCCGGCGGCTGCCGGCGCGGTCTCTGCGATCGGCCGTCAGGCCTTGGACGCACGGCGGCGGGAAAGCATCGCCATGGGCCGCGCGGGGGCTGCAGTTGGCCCTTGCTCCGGCCGGGCCAAAGGACTATCACCCTGCCGCACGAAGACCTGGGGGCCATAGCTCAGTTGGGAGAGCGCTTGAATGGCATTCAAGAGGTCAGGGGTTCGACTCCCCTTGGCTCCACCACCCCACCCTCTTGGGATAAGGTCTTTGTTAAGGCGTTGACCGGAAACGGGATTTCCGGCCCTGGATAGGTCGGTTTCTCGACCGTTTTCCTGAAGGCCAGCGCGCTATCGTCATATACATTTCCAGGGGGCTTACTACGTATGCTGCCTCTTGGACTGCTACGTGATACGGTGGAGTGCAGATGACATGCGTAGTTATCGTATAAGAAATTCCTCATCCCGCACTTTGACGTTGTATTCAGAGCCTATCCCAATCGATTCTGTTTCACTTGCGAGGGGCGAAATTGCCGAGGTTACTCATGAAGAAACAGAGCGAGTGTTCTGTGATGTGATTGATATCGAAGATGAAACCATGATCATTTACGACGAAGGCAGCCCACTCAGCACTATAAGAATTAGAAAGATCAACTCAGATCGATGAAATTTTCAAAGAATCGATATAATATTATTGTAGATAAAGAATAATGCTATTTAAGAATATCGAACGAAGAACACAAGACCGGAAGTTAAGGGACTTCTGTTCGCAAGACTAGTGGTGGGTCATAGCGACAGATGGGTACGCGGCGCGTCGTCTGGGGTTAGGCACTCCGGGGGGGGGCGCAGCGGACCGCGCTTGAGCGAAGAAATCATGACATCCGGAACCGGAGGCGGGCGGATTGTCTTGTATGAGACGGCAGTCACGCGACCCTCAGCCGAGCCATGCAGCATGACAGCACAGCCTTAGCCGGACATTAGTCGCAGGCGTTTGTCGCCCATTGTCCGGTGACGCTGGTACTGCAAGTTGCTATAATCTCGTTGTCTTTGGTTTCCCTCGCCAGAAAATCCCGATCAGCTTGGTGGCATTATAAGACTTCCTGTCTGTACTCCTTTTGTGAGCGCGGGCAGTGAAGAAGCCTGTTCGTTCGATCTAAATTCGTCGGTCCTTTGACGTTGTTCGCCGCAGATATGTGATTTGGCTCGTCTAATACACGGGGCATCAGCAAAAACGCTGAAATCTCGATCACACAAGGATGGAGAGAGCTAATCATGTTTGTCGAACAGAATGGACTGTTGATCATCGAAGCAGAGTCGATCAACTCACTTACTGGTGATTGGAAGACGAGATCACAGTCCAATTCGTCCGGTGCGATCGATAACCCGGGCGGAGCCACCGGCGGCGATTTTATCGTTTGGGAAGGGGACGACCACTTCAACGACCCCACCAATGGCGTGCTCACTTACGAGATCGAGATCACAACCCCTGGTCTCTATCAGTTCGAATGGCGCAGCCAGGTCGGGCAAGGCACGCAGACAGCCGATCACAACGATTCTTGGCTGAAGATCGATGCCGACATGTTCTATGGCCGCGAGGTGCAGGAAGACGGATCGATAAGCTACGTCTATCCGCCGGGGCCGCCGCCCGATCCCAGCACCCATCCGCAAGGAGCGGGCCCCGCCCATGGCGGTTACAACAACGAGGGCTTCTTCAAGGTCTTCTCGTCAAAGGTCGACTGGACCTGGTCGACCAAGACCAGCGACGGCAGCTACTACGACATCTTTGCTCAGTTCGATGAGCCCGGTACCTACGAGATCCAGATCGCCGCGCGGTCCTCTCACCATGTCATCGATCGCCTGGTGATGCATCACGTCGACTATGAGGGCGACCCCTACGATCTGAGTTTGCCGGAGTCGGACCGGGCCGGGACCACGACGCCCCCGGCAGAAGGCGATGTCTCGATCTTCTTGCTCGATGCCGCGGTGAACTCGCGCGTGGCCGAGATCGAAGACGGCGACAGCTTCAGCGCTAATCTGCTCTATCGGGACACCTTCAGCCTGGCTGTGGAGACAACGCGCACCGATGTCTCCTCGGCACGGCTGACCTGGATCGACGACCAGGGCGCTGTCCTGCACCAGCACGTCGACAACACCGAGTTCTACACGCTGTTCGGCGATAGCAATGGTCAGGTGATCACGGAGGGCTTGCCCTATGAGCTGGGCGCGCAATCCCTGCGGGTTGAGCTCTTCACCGGGGCAGATGCCCGCGGCACCAAGGTCGTGGATCAAACCACCGCGTTCACGATGACTGACGAGCCCCTCCCGCCGAGGCCCGGCGACGGGACGGTGCCGCAGCTCGACCCGGACGGGTTGGCGGCTTGGGCGGATGAGATCGTCTTTCAGTACGACGGCAACCAGGGTGACCCGGACGACATCGCCGCGATGCCGATCGCGGCGCTGATGGCGAAAGCCGCCGGCATCGCTGTCAAAACCAGCTTCTTCTACGGAAACGCCGCCCTCAACTCGGCGAACCCCAGGAACGATCTGCTGCCTCTGCTCGAGCAATCGGCAGAGTTTTCGCGCGGCCTTGGGATCGACTCCTATTCGTACCAGGAAGACATCGACGGCACGGTCGCGCGCCTCGTGGCCATGATCGAGACTGGCGACAACATCCTGCTCATCGAAGGGGGCAGGCTCGATGCAACCTATCGCGCGCTCCTCTCGGTCGATCCGGCCCTGCACTCGAACGTGACGATGCTGAGCCACTCGATCTGGAACGAGAACGGGAGCTATCCGACGTGGTCGGACATGGAGGTCGAGCTTCCGGGCGTGAACTATGTCCGGATCACCGACCAGAACAACGGGCCACGCAACACCAAGGGGTTCCGCAACGAGGACTGGGCTTGGATGGATTCCTCCAACGACCCCTCAGTCCAAGAGGCGCGCGACCTGATGGCGCTCGCCGGGCCGGACAAGGTCAACGACCCCTCGGATGCGGGCATGCTCTACTACGCGCTGACCGGCGACGAACGCGGCACGGCCCTGGACGTCAAGGCGATGGTCGAGAACCCGGTCGACGTCGAGCCGCCGTCAGGGCCGCAGAACACCCCGCCCGTCGCCGTCGACGACCGTGCCCAGACCGCGCAGAACAAGACGATCGTGGTGGATGTTCTGGCCAACGACCGCGATGCCGACGGGAACAGGCTGAGGCTGACCGACGTGGAGTACGAGGGCAGCACGTCCTTCGTCTCTATCGCCGACGGAAAGATCGTGGTGAACCCGAAGAGTTCCGCGACCCATGATCGGACGGAGACCATCACCTACACGGTGTCCGACGGCCAGGGCGGGACCGACGAGGGCACCCTCGAAGTCCAGGTCGGCGAGGGGGTTGTGGCGCCCCTCCCACCGCAAAACCAGGCGCCGGTTGCCGTCGATGACGCAGCCTCCACCGTGCACAACAAGACGATCGTGGTGGATGTGCTGGCCAATGACCGCGACGCCGATGACGACACCCTTACGGTGACCGACGTGTTCTACGGGGGCAGCACATCCTTCGTTTCCATCGAGAATGGAAAGGTCGTGGTCAATCCAATGAGTTCCGCGACCGAGGCGCGGGTTGAGAAGATCGAATACACCGTATCCGACGGTCAGGGTGCTTTCGATAAAGGCATGCTCGAGGTCCAGGTCTCGGGGGAGAAGCCGGTCGAGGAGAAGATGTTTGCGGTCTACTTTGCTGACACCGTCAGCAACGAGACGATTGCGGAGTTGGAGCAGTCGGACCGAGTTTCGAAGAGCGAGCTTGGGGAAAATGTAACCCTCTCCCTTTGGCTGAACGACGCAAACGAAGATGTCGACTATGTCGAGCTGTCTTTGGGAGATCACAGCCGGACAGAGCGCGTGGAGCCCTACGCTCTCTTTGGTGACAGTGATGGATACTTCTTCGGGGGCACGAGCCTCGGTGTCGGGAGCCATGAGTTGGAGTACAAGGCTTACCGAAACGATGAAGTCGTAGAGCAAGAAACGATCACGTTCTTGGTGGAATAAGCCTCAGACAGCGCGATCCGGTCTACGTATCCTAACCTCTCTGAGGTTTGGTGTGATCGGATCGCTTCGATTGAGACCCCGCACGGCCCGCAGTCGTGTGCGCCGTGCGGGCGGTTTGACTACGTCGGCGTCGTGGCTCGACGAAGGCGGTTGATCGCCATGGCGATCAGGAACGGCACGGCGGTCAGACCGACCAGCAGCACCATGAGGGGGGCCAAGGCTTCGGGCTCCTCCACAAGGCCTGCGCCCACAGCCGCAAGCAGAAAGCTCATGGGCGCGATGCCAGCCAGGGTGGCGAGCGCGAAGCGCCAGGCCGACAGTGTGCTGAGCCCGGCCGCATAGCTCACCGCGTCGAACGAGATGAAGGGGACGAGCCGCGACAGGAAGACGAGCGCCATGAGCCGGCCCTGCGAGCGCGGCCGCGCGATCCAGGCGACGGCGCTGAGACGCGAGCCACGAACCGCGTCGCGACCCAGCCCGCGGGCGATGCCGAAGGCCACAACCGCGCCGAGGGCCGCCCCCGCCAGCGTCAGCGCGCCACCCGTCGACGCGCCGTAGAGCGCACCTGCCGCGACGGCGATCGGGCCGCCCGGGATCGGCGCGATCACGGTCGCAAGCGCGATCAGCCCGACAACCGCGACGGGGCCCAGCGCGCCGGCGGCGGCGATCGCCGTCTCCGGATCGTCGACAAGGGCTGCGACCTGTTCGACCGCCGGGGACCACCAGAAAGGTGCCGTCGCGAGCACGACGAGGAGGACGGGAAGGGCGCGACGCAGAGGCCTACGCCGTGCGGGACGCGCAGATGCCGTGCTGGCGGTGGTCGTGGGGAGAGGATCGTGGAGGGCCATGGGGATCAGACCCGCCGTGCAACGACGAAGTGGTTCGGCGGCACCTTCGGGAACATGCCGGTCTCGACGATCTCGAAGCCCGCTGTGGTGATGGCGGCCTCCAGCCCTTCGACGCTGAGATAGGCCACCGGCGGTGCGATCCCGAGCAGGCGCATCACCCGGACGAAGGCGCGCAACTTCCAGCCCCCGCGCTCACCGAGGCAGACGGTCTTGGAGATGAACACCCCGCCCGGGCGCAGCCGGTCGGCGATGGCGCCGAGGGCGGAGGGCAGATCGCCCACGAGATGCACAAGGTGAAAGGCGAGGACCGCGTCGAAGCCCCCCTCGACGCGGGGCGCATCCGACAGGGGCGCCGTGACGAAGCGCAGGTTGCCTGACTCGACCGCGGCGGCGGCCTTCTCCTCGGCGATCGCGATCATCGCCGGCGAGATGTCGCTCGCGGTGTAGTCGCCGACGGCGCCGGCAAGGCGCAGCGCCGTGGTGCCGGTCCCACAGCCGATCTCTAGCACGCGGTCCGTCGCCCCCAGATGGCTCCCCGTGCGCTCGAGCGTCTGCTCGTAGGCACCGACGTCCTTCACGGGCTTCTTTGCATAGCCTCGGGCGAGGCCGTCCCAGAACGCTTGCGCATCCTTCATATCGTTTCCTTTTCGATGCTCTGCCCGGTCTGCCTGCGTGACGCCAGGTCCGCGGCTCCGTGCCTTGACGCCACCTACGCCCCAATGATGCGAATAGGAATTGTCTGAGAACGCAGGCTAGATATACAAAAATGCATGAATTGGCAGCGCGTGGCCTTTGACTGGAACCAGGCTAAGGCCTTTCTCGCGACCGCAGAGACAGGGTCGCTTTCGGCTGCAGCGCGGGCGCTCGGGCTCAGCCAACCGACGCTCAGCCGCCAGGTCGCGGCGCTGGAAGCCGATCTTGGCGTCGCCCTCTTCGAGCGCATCGGCCGTTCGCTGTCGCTGACCGGGCCGGGGCTGGAACTGGTCGAGCACGTGCGCGCGATGGGCGAGGCCGCGGGGCGCGTCTCTCTCGTGGCGGCGGGCCGGTCGGATGCCATCGAAGGTCGCGTCTCAATTTCGGCCAGTGACGTCGTCGCCGTCCACCAACTGCCCCCGATTCTGGCACGCCTGCGCGCAGAGGCGCCGGGGATCGAGATCGAAGTCGTCGCCGCTAACGAGATCAGCGATCTGCAGCGGCGCGAGGCCGATATCGCGATCCGCCACGTTCGCCCCGAGCAGCCCGATCTTGTCGCGCGCCTTGTCCGGGAGACGACGGCGCATCTCTATGCCGCGACCCGCTATCTCGACGCCCATGGCCGGCCGAAGACGCCGGCCGATTTGGGGGACGCCACCTTCATCTATACCGGACGGCCCGAGCGGATCATCGCCGCGCTCGAGGCGATTGGCGTCAGTGCCTCGCGAAGCCAGTTCCGCCTGAGTTCCGAGAGCGGCGTCGTCTACTGGCAGATGGTGTGCCGTGGCCTGGGGATGGGGCTCATGTCGCGCGATGTTGCCGCCTGCACGCCGGAGGTGGAGCAGGTGCTGCCGGACCTGCCGCCGATCCCAATGCCGGTCTGGCTGGTCACCCACCAGGAGCTGCGCACGAGCCGGCGCATCCGCCTGGTTTTCGACCTCCTCGCCGAAGCGGTCGCCGCCGATCCGACGGGCGCTGGATGATCCGCCGCCAGCCCGCCGCAGGCCAACGAGCCGATGGTGCCCCACTGCCGAAACGGTACGCTTCTTTCTCTCGGCATCGCGGGGAGACTGTGTCAGACCTAGGTATCGTGAAGGATCGATCAGGCTGACAGAGGCTACCTCCGATGAAGTCACAGCTATGGATTGCACTCGTTGCGGCAGGGTTGATGGTCGCGCCATCAGCGCAAGCGCAGGACATCCAAGCCGGCGAAGAGATCTATCAGGCGCAGTGTCGGGTTTGCCACGGCCGCACGGCTAAGGGGCTGTCGAGCTACCCGAAACTGGCGGGGCGGGAGGCCGATTACCTCGCCGAGCGGCTGCAACAATACCGGGATGGCGAGCGGCTGGGGCCCAACACGATGTTGATGGCACCCCAAGCACAAGGGCTTTCCGACGACGACATCACCAACATCGCGAGCTACGTCGCCGAGACATTCAAATAGGATAGGACCCTTGTCCTATTTTGCCTGAGGACCGCGGATAGTAATTGACGCCCTCACATTGCTGCACCGCATCATATCGGTGCTTCGATCAGTGATTTCCTTCCACTTCCAGTTGATTGTTGTGAGACCACTTCATTCGTTCTACCCTGAACATGTTTCGAGCGCCGGGCTCCGTCAGAGAGTCGGTGGCAGTTTGGAACAAAAAGACAAATAAACCATGGGAGGACTACATGACCAGTCCACATCTTAAGGCGTTACTGTCCGCCGCAGTAGGTGCCGTTTTCTGCGTGACCCCCGCGCTGGCGCAGGACACCACCCTCAGCCATACGCTTGTTCTGGAGGATCTGGAGAATCCCTGGGACATGGCGTTCCTCGACGATGGCACGATGTTCTATACGGAGAAGTGTCTCGGGCTTTCCGTGATGATGCCGTCGGGCGAGACGAAGGGCCTGCTCGGCATGACCGGGAGCGAGGGCTTCGCATCGACCGCTGACGATCTTTTCTGCGAAGGTCAGGCGGGCATGATGGGCGTCGCCGTGGATCCGGACTTTGCCTCCAACCGCCGTATCTACGTCTATTCGACGTCTAATCTGTCGAGCCCGCATACCAATCGTCTGATGCGTTTGGTCGTGGCGGATGACTTCTCAGGGGTCTCCGACCGGCTCGATATCGTCGACGACGTGCCCTACAAGATGGCGGCGTCCGATCACCCCTTCGGCGGGCCGGGTGCGCACAACGGTGGGCGGGTGCGGTTCAATCCGGGCGACGGGTTCCTGTACCTGACGACCGGTGACACCCATAACGGCGAGGTGCCGCAAAGCCCGACGATGATGGGCAGCAAGGTCCTGCGCATCAATACCGACGGCTCGCCGGCCAATGGGAACACGCCGCCGGTCGGCTTCGACAAGCGGACCTACACCTATGGCCACCGCAATGTGCAGGGCATCGCCTTCCACCCCGGCACCGGCACGCCGATCGCGGCCGAGCATGGCCCATGGCATTCGGATGAGGTGACGGTGCTGCGCAATGGCGGCAACGGCGGCTGGGATCCGCGGCCGAACATGGCAGGCCGGGGTGATTGCCCGGGGAACTACTGTGGCTACAGCCCCAACCAGATGACGGGCGAGAACCGGTTCACGCGCGCCTCCTGGATGCCGATGACCGACTTCGACACCTATCCCAGCGCCATGCCGCCCATCTGGAACAACAACGGCTGGTCGCAGGGCACGGGCTCTGCCGCGTTCCTGGAAGGCGAAGCCTGGGGCGAGATGGACGGCGCCATGGTCGTCGGGATCATGGGGATCGCCTTCGGCGGCACGCCGGTCGGTCAGCGCATCGAGGTGCTGCACCTCTCCGACGACGGCACTGAGCTTCTCCACGCCGCCACCATGGATCTGCCCATGGAGCCCGCACGCTTCCGCTCGGTGGTCATGGGGCCGGACGGCAGCCTCTACGTGGCGGTCGACGAGGGCATGATCCACAAGATCACCCCGTAAGACGCCTCGACAGTGACTGCGCCGCGGCCCGTGGCGCAGTCTACCCCGCCATCGGCCCCCGCTGGCGCGTCAGTCGTGAAAGACGAAGCCGTCAGAGAGCTGGAAGCGCTGATCGTCGACCCGGATATGATGGCTGCCGTCTTCAAGGCTCCAGTCCGTGTCGCGCCCGACCCCAGACATCGTCGCGCTCGCCGATACGAACTCCCCGTGAACGAAGTAGAGTTGGCGTGAGAAGCCGTTGGAGAAGGTGACGACCACGGTCGCGTCGCCGCCGTCGCCGCGCGCCACCGCAGCGCTGCATCTTCCCAGGGCCTGTCCCTGCTCCTGCGCGCAGGCGACCTTGTCTCTCGCGTCGAAATCGCCGCGGCCCGCGCGGCGTTTGCTGTCGTCCGCGCCGCGGGGGACGGTGCCGTCCGGCCCCTGCGCCGGCAGCAGGTCTGAAGCGGGCACGAAGCCGCGGGCGCCGCCGCGGAAGGGACGGACCTCGCACCACTGCTCCCCCTCGGCATCGGTGCAGCCGTAGTTCGTCAGGACCGCCCCTTCGAGAAGGGGGGCAATGATCGCCGCGTCACTCGATGGGACCTTGCGGAGGTCGGACCCGCCGCTGGCCCGTACCTCCCAGCGCCGCACGCCGCCCTCGTCGGGCGCACGGTAGAGGTCGGCATCAACCGCGTCGGCGGTGGGCGTGGAGGGCGTATCGGCCGCGGCCGGGAACCCGAGAAGGAGGGCTGCGGCGAGACATGCGCTAGGCGCGGACCACCGTGACCACCGCCAGGAACCAAGGTCGTGCCCAAGGCGCACGACGGAAGACGGTCCCTCGACAGCGTGGCGGGTGGTTCTGTATGGCGTGCGCGTCGGCTTAGCCGAGGTCGTTCGGGGCAAGGCTGCGACCCCCCTCTAGAAACTGCGGTAGGCGAAGCTGTCGACGCCTTGCGTGGCCTCGGCCAGTGCGGCGGCTTCCAGCCGGCGGGCGCCCAGCTTCGCTGCGAGATCGATGGTCTCGGACAGCCGGTCGAGGTTCTGTCGATGCATCACCGCGTTGACGGTGAGCGGCAGCCCTTCGGCCGCGATCCAATCTGCAACCTGCATCTTCTTGGCGAACCCACCCTCATAGCCACCCAGCCGGTCGGCGGTCTCGGCATCCACGCCCTGAATCGAGAGCTGGACGTGATCGAGGCCGCGAGCCGCGAGTTCCTTGAGCCGGCTCTCGGTGAGCCCCACGCCTGAGGTGATGAGATTGGCGTAGAGACCGGCGTCGCGCGCTCCCTCGGTCAAGGCTTCGAGGTCCCGGCGCGACGCGGGCTCACCGCCGGACAGATGGACGTGCAGCACCCCCATGGCGGCCGCCTGTTGGAAGACGTCGATCCAGGCCTCGGTGGAAAGTTCTTCGGAGCGCCGCGCGAGTTCGATCGGGTTGGAACAGTAGGGGCACTTGAGCGGACAGCGATGCGTCAGCTCCGCCAGGAGCGCCACGGGCACCGGCCCCGCGGTCATGGCGCCATCTCGATCATGCGTCGGCCGACGACTTGGCCGAGGAAGGTGCCAGCATCCGCCGCCCCACGACCCCGCGGCGCATCTCCACATCGTCGAGCCGCGCGAGCAGCGTGGCGTCCTTGGTGGGGATGATGCGCTGATAGCAGTAGCGGTTCAGGGCCCAGGCGCGCACCTGATCCTTGGTGCACCCGCCCGAGTGGAGCAGCGCGTGGAAGGGGTGGAGGATGTGATACCGCTCCGGGCCGATCTGGCGAAGGCCCGCCGCCATCTGATCAGGCGTCCGCGTCATGGCGCGAGATCTCCCTTCAGCGGGCTCAGCCCCATCCCTGGATGCGGGGCTGCTCTGCCATCCTGCCACCTGGTCGATGTCACTTGCGAGGCTCAACGCCAAGATCAGCGCTGCGGCACAGGCCGCGATAACTGAATTGTGGCGGGCCACCATGGGCGGCCGCGCCGACGATCAGGATGTGCAGGCCCACAAAGGAACCCGTCTGGCCTACCTTAGAAAAGGTCGCCGTCGTCCTCAGCCGGGAAATACATGTTGATTTCCATGCCGCAGGTGACTTCTTCGATCTTGGGTGCTGTCCAAGCCATAACGATTCCTCCCTATTTTTTGTTCCTCAACTTTATCCTTGCAGCAAAGCGTCGGCAACGCTCGATGCACTACTCGTCGAAGCTGCCTTTGCGGAACAGGTTGTGGAGCGGCCGGCGAGGACAAGGTGCTGTCTGATCAGCGCGATGCTTGGTCGTCGCGGCGATGCGTCGAGACGTCGTCAATGGGGCGGATTCCCGTGACCTGGAGACCATAGGCATCGAGGTCAGTGGTCTGTGGGACCGGCGTGTTGGTCAGCAGGATGAGCTTTGACAAGCCGAGCGAGCTGAGCACCTGTGCCTTGAGACCGTGTTGACGAAGCGGTTGGGGTACGCCCGCGGCGGGCTTTCCGGACGCATGGCTCGGGGCTCCCATCTTCATGGTCTGATCGCGCAAGAGCACGATGACCCCGCGGTTCTCCTCGGCGATCAACTCCATGGCGCGCGCGGTCTCTTCCAGGCGCGCCAGCCCCTTGAGCCCCAGCACATCGAGCATCGGGCCGAGCGCATGGATCCGCGTCAGCACGGGCTTGCCGCCTCTGATGTCGCCCTTCACGAGGGCGAGGTGTTCGGCGCCGTTGATCCGATCCGTGAACACCATCATGTCCCACGACCCGCCATAGACCCCCTCGACGGGCCGCCGATCGCTGATCTGCACCGGGTTGTCGTTGTGTCGTCGAAAGGCGATGAGGTCGCTGATGGTGCCGATTTTAAGCTGATGGCGGCGGGCGGCGCAGATGATATCATTCAGCCGCGCCGTGGTGCCGTCGTCCTTCATCATTTTGCAGATCGCGCCGGCCGGGCTCAGTCCGGCTAGGCGGGAGATGTCCACGGCGGCCTCGGTATGGCCGGCACGCACCAGCACCCCGCCGTCGGCGGCGCAGAGCGGGAAAACATGGCCTGGCACGGCGATGTCGGCGAGGCCCTTCGCGCCATCGATGGCCACGGCGATCGTGCGCGCGAGATCCTGGGCGGAGATGCCGGTGGTCACCCCGTCGCGTGCCTCGATGGAGACCGTGAAGGCAGTGTCTTGGCATACGTGGTTGGCCATCCGGGGCAGGCAGAGGGCTTCGAAGCGTTCGGCGGTGAGGCCCAGGCGGATCGGACCCCGGCCGTGCTTGACCATGAAGTCGATGACCTGCGGCGTGGCCATCTGCGCGGGGATGATGAGATCGCCCTCGTTCTCGCGGTTGTCCTGGTCGATAAGGATGAACGGCCGGCCGCGTCGCGCCTCCTCGATGATCGCCTCGATGGGCGAGATCACGTCGGCCAGTGCCTCCTGGATCATCGGGTGCGTGATGCAACTCATGGCTGTCGCTCCTCCGGAAAGCACGATAAAATGCGTGTACCATGCACATAAAATGGCAGCAATGGACTGGGGTCAAGGGCACCGTTGCTTATCGGTGAACCTCTAGCGTGGTTTGTCGATGATCTCGAAGTCGTCGTGCAGCCTGTTGAGCAGTTCCGCGATCAACTCGATGTCGTCGCGGGTCCAGTTGTGGGTGATCTCGGCTAACAAGCGCTCGCGCCCGCTGCGGGCCCGAAGCAGGACGTTGCGTCCCGTCTCCGTCAGGCTGAGCACAGACTTTCGACGGTCGATAGCGCTGGGCTTTCGCACGGCATAGCCGCCGGCCACCGCATTCTCCACCAGGCGGCTGGCGGTGGAGGCGTCGATCTCGAGTTCGGCAGCAACGGCGCCGACGCTGGTGTCGTCGGAGGCGAGGGCGTCGATGGCGAAGACGGCACGCAGCACCGACATGGCGATCGGGTGGCCGATCTCATCCATCAAGCGCCGCCGCCGCCCCTGTTGCAGCCACAGCCGCCGCATCCGCATCAAGCCACGGTCGAGTTCTCGGTAGGGGCAGGCCTCAACCTGTTGATCTAGAGCTCGATTCTTCATGCTCAGGGCGACGTCACTCAGGATGCCGGCATGTCGCGGCGGCGAAAGCTACTACCGATGCGGCTGTCCTTCAAAGCGGAAAGTGGTCTGCGCCACGTCGGCACAATCGGCGCATCGCCGATACGGTGTCAAATGCACAGAATGCAAGCTTCACACAAAAAAGGGGCCAAGGTTGAGACCGAGGAGGGAGCGGTTCGCCTGGCCCATCTGAGCGCGCATCGACATCGCTGCACCTGTTGCCGGCCACGCACCGTCCGGAGCCTTCCCCTCAATTCGAGTGTCATGGTTAGCCTGTAGTGAGGCACCCATCGCACGGGCGGCGTCTTCGCGATCCGCCTCATCCTCTCGTTGCTTGGCGTGGCGATGAACGGGGCCATGTTCCTGTGCGAAATGCGACGGCTGCGGTGGCAGGACTGATGAAGGAGAGCGTGGGTGGCGGATAGCTTCGACCAGAGAGAGTTCCGCACGGTCCTTGGCACCTTTCCCACCGGCGTCGTCATCGTGACCGCGTGCAGCCAGGCTGGGCCGCAGGGCATGACGATCGGGGCCTTCACCTCGGTGTCGCTCGAGCCGCCGCTGGTGGCCTTCCTGCCCGCCAGGAGCTCGCAGACTTGGCCGCGGATCAGGGATGCCGGCAAGTTCTCGGTCAACATCCTCGGCAAGGAGCAGCAGGAACTCTGCCGTGCCTTCGCCCGGCCGTCGTCGGAAAAGTACGACGGCGTGGCCTGGGGCGAGTCCGCGCATGGCACGCCGCATCTGGACGGTGCCCTGGCTTGGCTCGACTGCGACCTCGATGCGGTCTTCGAGGCGGGCGATCACGATATCGCCCTTGGTCGGGTCATCGCGCTTCATCGGGGATGCGACGACGACCCTTTGGTGTTCTTCCGCGGCAAGTTCCACACCATCGATGGTGAGTGACCGACGTCCGCATGCCTCAAGAGGAGTTGCCGATGGCACGTCCTAGGGTTCTCGTCTTCGGGGCGAGCAACAGCCGCAAATCGATCAACCGGCAATTTGCCGTGCATGCCGCCGATGTCCTGAACCAGCAGACGGAGGGCGGGGTCGAGATCGAGGTCCTGGACCTCAACGATTTCGAGATGCCGATCTACAGCCCGGAGCGGCAGGACGCGACCGGCATTCCCGCGGAAGCGCAGGCCTTCTTCGCAAGGATTGCCAGCGCCGACGCGGTGATCGTGTCGTTCGCGGAGTACAACGGCAGCTACACGGCCGCCTATAAGAACATCTTCGACTGGGCCAGCCGGATTGACATGAAGGTCTATCAGGGCAAGCCGATGCTCGCGCTGGCGACCTCGGTCGGCAAGGGCGGCGCCATGCATGTGTTGCGCGGCGCCGTCGAAGGTCTGCCGTTCTTCGGGGGCAATGTCGTCGCCAGCTTCAACTTCGGCCCCTTCGGCGCACATTTCGACGCCGACACCCAGAGGCTGACAACGCCGGACCTCGCCGCCGGCCTGGGCGATGCGGTGGCGGCCTTGGGCGCGGCCCTGGCGGCGGAGACCGCCTGAGCCGCCCTGGCATCGCTGGCCGTTAGGCGGGCACCGACGTGAGACCGAAGGCGCTGTCGAGATGGGCATCGAAGCGCGCGAAATCCGCCTCGACCTGCGGGTTCTTGTGCACATCCAGCGCCGCGAAGGTGGGCAGCGGCCGCATGTCGAAGAAGCGATAGACCATGTGGATGGGGAACAGCAGGTCATCCAGGCCCTTGCCCCGGAACAGGTATTGATCCCGATCGTCGAAGGCTTCGCCCGGCGCGTTGAAGGTGGTGGACAGCAGATAGGGCTTGCCGGCCATCGTGCCGCCCGCGCCGTACTGCCGGCGCGGGTCCTGCCGGGTGCGGCCGTCGCCATGGGCCAGGCGACCGTCCATGCCGGCCGTATAGACGACATCCATGTAGCGCTTCAGCCCCCAGGGCGCGCCCATCCAGTGCACCGGGAACTGCAGGATCACCGCATCGGCGCGGGCGTGCTTTTCGAGCTCGACGTCGGTGTCCCAGTCCGTGGCGATGGCGGAGGTCTCGACGCTCCGGCCAGCGTCGGTCAGGCGTTGGGCAGCACGCTCGACCAGGCTGGCGTTCAGGCGGCCTTCGGACACGTCATTGGGCTGAAAGCCATTGATGATCAGGATATTGCGCATGGGATTGGGTCTTTCGATGGGCCGGGCGCGTGGGAAATGGGCGCCCGGTGATGCGGTTGAGCGCTAGGTGTTGAGCACGGCGCTGCGGCGCAACCGGCCATGGGCCGCCGTCAGGGCAAGACTGCGATGACCCGCGCGACGCAATGCGCGGCCCTGCCCTTGCACCCGGGGGGGAATGGCGTAAGCCTCGGGCCACTGACCACAACGGAGGGATCATGACCGAGCGGCTGGTGATCGCGCGACCGGACGACTGGCATGTGCATCTGCGCGACGGTGCCATGCTGACAGGGATCGCCGGGCCTTCGCTCGCGCATCTGGGCCGGGCGCTGATCATGCCGAACCTGGTGCCGCCGGTCGTGCGCGCTGCCGATGCGGCGGCCTACCGCGAGCGGATCCTGGCCGCCCTGCCCGCCGATGCCACGGCGCGGCCGATGATGACGCTCTATCTGACCGAGGCGACCGACCCGGATGACGTGGCCGCCGGGGCGCACCAGGGCGTGGTGACCGCGGTGAAGCTCTATCCGGCGGGGGCGACGACCAATTCCGCCTCCGGTGTTCGCGAGATCGAGCGGGTGATGCCCGTGCTGGAGCGGATGGCAGAGATCGGCCTGCCGCTCTGCATCCATGGCGAGGTGACGGATGCGGATGTCGACATCTTCGACCGCGAGGCGGCCTTTATCGACCGGGTGCTCGCGCCGCTCAGGGCGCGCCTGCCGGATCTGCGCATCATCCTCGAACACATCACGACCGAGGACGGGCTCGCCTTTGTGCGATCCGCCGGGCCCAACACCGCGGGGACGATCACGACGCACCACCTGGTGCTGAACCGCAATCACCTGCTCGCAGGTGGCATCCGGCCCCACTACTATTGTCTGCCGGTTGCAAAGCGGGAGCGGCACCGCCTGGCCCTGGTCGCCGCGGCCACCGGGGGCGAGCCCTGTTTCTTCAGCGGCACGGATACGGCGCCCCATACGGATGGGGCCAAGCTTGCGCCCTGTGGCTGTGCCGGGTGCTTCACTGCGCCGGTCTCGCTCCCGATCCTGGCTGCGGTGTTCGAGCAGGAGGGCGCGCTGGAGAACCTGCAGGACTTCGTGGCGGGGCACGGTTGGCGGTTCTATCGGACCCATCCACCCAAGGGGGAGGTCGCGCTGATCAAGGGCGAGCCCTGGCAGCCGCCCGCAGCGGTGGAGACCGGGGATGGCCCGGTGACCGTGTTCGACCCGGGTTTCGCGCTCGAGTGGCGCGTCGAGGAGGTGGTGACGTGACCTATCTGAACGACGATCCCGAGGCGGCCGGGCGGGCGGTGGCGCGGATGCTGCTGGAGATCGGCGCCATCGACATCCGCCCGGACGAGCCGTTCACGCTGACCTCGGGCCTGGCGAGCCCCTGTTACATCGATTGTCGGCGCGTGATCGGTTTTCCGCGGGCTCGCGCCATGGCGATGGATCTCGCCTGCGGGCGCCTTGCCGCGGCGGCGGGGGTCGAGCGCTTCGACGCCATCGCGGGGGGCGAGACGGCGGGTATTCCCTTCGCCGCCTGGATCGCGGAGCGGCTGAGCCTGCCCATGCTCTATGTCCGCAAGAAGCCCAAGGGCTTCGGCCGCAATGCGCGCATCGAGGGGTACTTCGAGGAGGGCGCGCGGACCCTGTTGGTCGAGGATCTGACGACCGACGGCGGCTCGAAGGTCAGCTTTGTCGAGGCGCTGCGCGAGGCGGGCGCGGAGTGCGGGCACACCATCGTGCTGTTTTACTACGACATCTTCCCCGAGGTGCCCGCGCGGCTGGCGCAGCGGGGGATCACGCTGCATGCGCTGTCCACCTGGCGCGATGTGCTGGCCGAGACGGAGGCCTCCGGCTACTTCGACGCCCGCGCCCGCGCTGCCCTGGCCGGGTTCCTCGAAGCGCCGCTCGATTGGTCGGCGGCGCACGGCGGGCGGGCGGAGCACAGCCTCTCCGTCTGATATCGCGCTTGTCGGGTATCCCCTGTCTGCCCATATGATCCTCAGGCGGATGCCGATTCCGGGTCCGCGACCGTTGTCGCTTGGGATACGAGGACGCGCATGACGAGGATGACTTTCGGCTCCTATCCGCACCTTTTGGGGTTCGACCAGCTCGACCGGATGCTGGAACGCACCAAGGGCGGATCGGAGGGATATCCCCCCTACAACATCGAACTGACGGGCGAGGACCGGTATCGCGTGACCCTGGCGGTGGCCGGGTTCGCGGAGGAGGACCTCAGGATCACGGTGGAGGATGGCCAGCTCTGGATCCGCGGCAAACAGGCGGAGACCGGGGAGCGGCAGTACCTGCATCGCGGGATCGCGGCGCGTCAGTTCCAGCGCAGCTTCGTGCTGGCCGAGCATGTGGTCGTCACCGGTGCCGCGCTGGAGAACGGCCTGTTGCATGTCGACCTGCAGCGCCAGGCGCCGCAGCCGGTGGTCGAGACCATCAGCATCACCGGCAAGGGTTGAGAGAGGGGAGAGGATCCATGGAGAACGATACGAACGCGCCGGCGACGCCTAAGGCGAGCAGCATCGTCTATGTGCGCGAGGCTCGCCGCGAGGCCCTGCCGGATGAGCTGAAAGGGTCGGAGCAGCGCTTCTACAGCCTGCACGACGAAGCGGGGAACGTGCTGGCGGTGGCGCCTAAGCGCTCCCTAGCCTTCGCGCTGGCCAAGCGCAACGATCTGACGCCCGTCAGCGTCCACTGACACCCAGCGCCTATGCCGTCATTGCCCGGCTTGACCGGGCAATCCAGCGCCGTCCGCGTGGATCCCCCGGTCAAGCCGGGGGATGACGGACGTCGGCCTCGGCGATGGGTAGCCTTGGCAAAGCAGGTCGCGAGCGGGTCGGTGTGTGGAACCCCTGAACGGGAAAGGGCGCCCCGCGGACGCCCTTTCTGACCTTCGCAATGCGGTGACGGCTCAGGCGGCGCGGGCCGAGGAAGGCTCGGTCATTAGCGCATAGAGCGCCTCGGCCGTCTGGGTCTGGCGCAGTTTGGTGCGCAGGTCCGCGTCGCGCAGCAACCGCGAGACCTTGGCGAGCGCCCGCAGGTGGTCGGCCCCCGCATCCTCCGGTGCCAGAAGCGCGACCATCAGGTCGACGCCCTTGGCATCGGCGGCATCGAACTCGATGGGGGCATCGAGGCGCGCGAAGACGCCGATGATACGATCCAACCCCTCGACGCGGGCATGCGGAATCGCGACGCCATTACCCATGGCCGTCGATCCCAGATGCTCCCGCGCAATCAGCTTCTCGCAAATCATGCGGTGGTCGAGCCCCGTGAGGTCCGCCGCCCGGTTCGCGATATCGCCGAAGACGTGCTTCTTGCTGCTCGCCTTCAGCGAAGGCAGCACGGCGTCCGGCCGGATCAGGTCACTGAGTTCCATCTGAGGTTTCCACCCGTACTCTAAAGGTTTTCCGGACCGGCCCTGTCGATCAGGCCGTTACCGGGGCTGCTGCGATGTCGGGGTCTACCCACCCCACGTTTCCGTCGTCACGCTGAAACACGACATTCAATCTGCCGTTCGCGGTGTTGCGAAAGAGCAGGAACGGTGCGTGCTTCAGCTCCATCTGCATCACGGCGTCACCGACGGAGAGCGTCTGAATATCGAGACGGGTCTCCGCGATGATGGCCGGCTGCGCTTCCTCTGCCGAGGCGAGGACCTCTTCGTCCTCCTCGTCGCTGGAAGGCAGCACGTAAGACTGCGCGGCGATCACGTCAATCGGATCTTGATGCCGCTGGTGATGGTTCTTGAGGCGGCGCTTGTAGCGGCGCACCTGCTTCTCGATCCGCTCCGCCGCCTGCTCGAAAGCCGCATAGACCTCCGCCGCCTGACCGTGGGCCTGGGCGTGCAGCCCGGTGGCGAGCGTCACCATCGCCTCGCATTTGAAAAAGCTCTTGGCGTCGCGCGAGAAAACCACGTTGGCGGTGATCGCGCGGTCGAAATACTTGCTGACACCCTCGTCGAGACGATCCTCCACATGCGTGGTGAGCGCATCGCCGACATCCATCTGTTTCCCGGAAACCTTTATGTGCATTGGTGTTTCCACCCTTCTGCTTTGTCTCTTGCGCCCTGGCCGAACGGCTGGGCGACAGCGGTCGTGCCACGCTAGCGGTGGTCTGCGCACGACTCGCTAAGGGAACAGGTTAGCGCGAGACAGTAGCGTTACGAAATGGCCGAGAACGTGGCGCTCAGGCGAAGGCCTTCTGACGACGCCGGTCGACCGAGGAGGGGATGCGCATGGCATTGCGGTATTTCGCAACCGTTCGCCGGGCGATGGGCATGCCCTCGGCCTTGAGCGCGGCCACGAGATCGTCATCGGACAGCACTTTCTCGGGCACCTCCGCCTCGATCAGCGCGCGCAGGCGGTCGCGCACCGCCTCGGCCGATAGATCGTCACCCTCGCCGACGGCGTTGGTGAAGAAGAATTTGAGCTCGAAGAGGCCTCGGGGCGTGTGGATGAGCTTGCCGGCGACCACGCGGCTGACGGTCGATTCGTGCAGGCCCGTCTCCTCCGCCACATGGCGCAGGGTCATCGGGCGTAGGCCCGTGGGCCCCTCGTCGAAAAAGGCGCCCTGGCGGCGCACGACCTCGCCCGTGACCTTGAGGATCGTCTCGGAGCGTTTGGCCACCGAGCGGAGGACCCAATGCGCCTCCGCGCGCTGGCGGGCCAACCATCGGTCGGTCTCCTCTCCGCTGGCGGAGAGGGAGAGGCAGTAGCTTTCGTCGACCGCAACCCGGGGCAGCGTCTCGGGGTTGAGGGCGATGTCCCAGCCGCCATCGGCCCTGCGTGAGAGCAGGATGTCCGGCACCCTGGGTGCTGGGGCCGGTGCCTCCACCATGGCGCCGGGACGGGGGTTGAGACGGCGCAGCTCAGCGAGCATGTCGTCTAGATCCTCGTCGTCGGCCTCGCAGATCTGCGCCAGCCTGCGCCGGTTGCCCTTGGCGATCAGGTCGAGGTTGGCGAGCAGCCGCTCCATCATCGGATCCAGCCGGTCGCGTTCGGCGAGTTGCAGGGCAAAGCACTCCGCCAGGGTCTGCGCCCCGACGCCGGTGGGCTCACAACGCTGGAGCAGCGCGAGGCCGCGGGCCATCAGATCCTGCGCCACGCCCAGGCGCTCGGCGATGGCCGGCAGGGGCTCGCGCAGATAGCCATCGTCCTCCAACGCCGCGATCAGGCAGCGCGCGGCGAGGGTGACGGCGCGCGGGGCGACGATCTCGCCGATCTGGCGCTCAAGGCTCGCGCGCAGGTCCTGTGGCACGGCGGCACGATCGGCGGCATCGGGCAGGCTGTTGGCCGCGCCACCCTGGGCCGGCAAGCTGGGCACCGGGGCGCCCTCCCGCAGGTTCTCGGTGACGCCGGCGTCAAAGACCTGCTCGGCCGCCGCCGGGTCCTCTCCGGGCGGACCCTCGGCCGTGCTCGCGGGGGCCGGCGGCTCGGGCGTCGGCACGTCGGGGCCGCCGCTCTCCTCGGTCGTCAGCAGGGGGTTGGAGAGCATGGCGTCGGCCAGATGCGCCTCGAGCTCCTGATTGGTCATCTGCAGGAGCTTGATCGCTTGCTGCAGCTGGGGGGTCATCACCAGCTGCTGGCTTTGGCGCAGTTCGAGACGCAGGCCCTGCATATGCTGTCCGCTCCGCCGTTCAGACACGAGCGGCGATCAGATCCGGAAGCCTTCTCCCAGATACACACGCCGCACGTTCTCGTCCTCGACGACCTCGCGTGGCGAACCGCTCATCAGAACGTGACCGTCATGCAGGATGTATGCCCGGTCAATGATCTCAAGTGTCTCACGGACGTTGTGGTCCGTGATTAGGACCCCGATCCCCCGGTCCTTGAGATGCGCCACCAGATCGCGGATGTCGCCGACGGCGATGGGATCGACGCCGGCAAAGGGCTCGTCGAGCAGCACGTAGCGAGGGTCGGAGGCGAGGCATCGGGCGATCTCCACCCTGCGCCGCTCACCGCCCGAGAGCGCGGAGGCCGGGGCACGGCGCAGATGGGTGATCGAGAACTCCCCGAGCAGCGCATCGAGCGCTTGTTGGCGAAGCTGGCGGTCCCGGATGCCAAGCTCCAGGACGGCGAGGATGTTCTCCTCCACCGTCATGCCGCGGAAGATCGAGGCCTCCTGCGGCAGGTACCCCAGGCCGAGGCGCGCGCGGCGGTACATGGGAAGCTGGCTGACATCGACGCCATCGACCTGGATCTCGCCCGTGTCGGCGGCGACGAGCCCGATGACCATGTAGAAGCAGGTGGTCTTGCCCGCGCCGTTGGGGCCGAGCAGCCCGACGACTTCGCCGCGGTGCAGCGAAAAGGAGACGTCGCGCACGACAGGGCGGCGGCGGTAGGCCTTGCCCAGACCGCGGATCACCAGCCCGTCCTCGACGGCACGCAAGACGTTCACGCTGGGTTCCTTTGTTCGACTAGGGTCGCCTCACGCACGCGACCCCTTCTGCGATCTCAGTTTTGGGGCGTGCTGCCGGGGCGGAAGACGCTCTTGACGCGCCCGCCCTGGCCGCCGCCGCCTTCCATCCGGCCGGTCCCCTCGTTGAGGTTGATCAGCATGCTCTCGCCGGAGATCGCGTTCTCGCCCTGGGTCAGCACCACGCTGCCGCCCATGCGCATGGTGCCGGCGACCACGTCGTATTCGCCCCAGGCGCCCCGTGCCGTCTCCGCGCCGTTGGACAGCAGCACCCCACCCTCGGCGCGCATGCGCTTGATCGCGCCCGTGTCGCCGGAGGTGTCCTCGGCGTCGTAGTAGACCTCCACCCGCTGCGCCCTCAGACGCAGCGTCCCTTGCCCCGCGATCACGTCGCCGGTGAAGATCGCGCGCTGCTGGGCCTGCTGCACCTCCAAGGTGTCGGAGGTGATCTCGATCGGCTGCGAACTGTCGTGCTGGAAGCCGCCGAAGGGGCTGTCCTGGGCGGTGAGCGCCGCGGGCGCGGCGACCGCCAAGGCGAAGGCCAGGAGCGCCGGCGCGATCCGTTCAGTCAAAGCGGGCATCGGCGATCTCCTGACGTGGGCACGCGGCGGCCCGGCCAACGGGAGCAGCGCTTGGGTTAACTTAGTCATTTTGGTCGGGCGTGAACAGCAGCCGAACGCCACCCTCGAAGATCACGCGCGCCGTGGCGAGCCCGTCTTGCCCGTCGAGGATCGTCATGCGGCCAGCCTCCAGCTCTCCCTGCGGGCCGCTGCCGCGCACGGCGCCTGGGGCAACCCCGTCCTTGTCGCGCATGTTCAGGGTCAGCTCCTGGGTGGCGAAGCGGTAGCCGTCGGAGGTGGTGATCGTGACGGTGCCCTGCAGGGTGAGCGTCTCGGCGGTGCGCTGCACGGTGCCGTCATCCGCCTCCACCTCGATCACGATGCCCTCGCGCAGGGTCAGGCGGCCGCGCGGCTCCTCCAGCCCGATCTCCTCGGGCATCGCCCCGTCGGGCAGGGCGGCGGAGGCGCTCAACTCGAAGGGTTCGCCCCCGTCGGTCGTGCCGGCAAAGCGCGGCCGATCCAGGCGCAGGCCCGCGCCGAGACGGGCAATCTCCTCGGGGCTCAACAAATCCTCGATCCCGCCCCGCTCCTCGCCGGAGAAGAAGATCGAGGCGACGAGCAGCAGCGCCCCGATCGGCAGCACGATCTTGGCGGCGCGCACGAAGCGGCTGTAGCGCAGCGCCCTGATCTGGCGGGCTGCGGCGGCGGTGGGGGGTGGGATGCGGACCATGGCCCCGTCAGTTCCCTTCGGCCGCCGCGGTCTCGGGGCCAGCATCGACCCCGGCGCGCAGGCAGTCGTGCACATGCACCAGGCCCAAGGGCGCCCCGCCCGGGGTGGCAGCGACGAAGAGGCAGGTGATCTTGCGCTCGTTCATCTGGCGCAGGGCCTCCTGCGCCAATCGGTCAGGCGCGATGGTCAGGGGCGCAGGCGTTGCCACCTCGGCTGCGCGCTTCTCCATCAGCCCGTCCATGTGGCGCCGCAGGTCACCGTCGGTGATGATCCCGCAGAGGCCCCCGTCCGGACCGACCAGCCCGGCGACGCCGAAGCCCTTGGCCGAGATCTCGAGCAGCGCCTGCGGCATCGGGGTGTCCGGCACGATCAACGGCAGCCGGTCGCCCTTGGCCATCAGGTCCGCCACGGCCACCAGCTGGGCGCCCAGTTTGCCGCCGGGGTGGAACTGGCGGAACGTCTCGACCGTGAACCCCCGCCGCTCCATCAGTGCGACGGCCAGCGCATCGCCCAGCGCAATGGTCAGCGTCGTCGAGGTCGTGGGGGCGACAGCGCCCGGCCCGACCTCCGGCACCTGCGGCAGCGTGAGCGCGACATCGGCGGCGCGCAGTAGCGTCGAGCCGGGGCGCGAGGCAACGCCGATCAGCGGGATGCCGAAGCGCCGCGTATGCGCGATGACATCCGCCAGCTCCCGCGTCTCCCCGGAGTTGGAGAGCACCAGCGCCACGTCGTCGGTCGTGATCATGCCGAGATCGCCGTGGCTCGCCTCGGCGGGATGGACGAAATGTGCCGGCGTGCCGGTGGAGGCCAAGGTGGCCGCGATCTTGCGCGCCACATGCCCGGATTTGCCCATGCCGGAGACGATGACCCGGCCGCGGGCTGCCATGATCAGCGCCACCGCCTCGGCGAAGGTCTCGCCCAGGGTGTCGGCGTAATCCGCAAGCGCCGCCGCCTCCGCCGCCAGCACGCGACGGCCCGCAGCCATATCGGCGGCGCGCTGGGCGGCGTCTAAGCTCGGCGGGGCGTCGTCTGCCATCGGGTCTGGGCCTTTGCGGTGCTGGCGCCCCCCTCAGGTAAGCGCTTCGCCGTCTGAACGCAAAAGCGCCGGGATCCCGGTGGCGCGGCGGCCGACTTGCTGGCGTCAGTGGGCGAAGATATCGATTTCGGGCCAGCCGGCCAGGTCGATCATCGCGCGGTCGGGCAGAAAGCCAAAGCACGCGGCCGCGATTTCGGTCCGCCCCTCCCGCGCAAGGCGCTTGTCGAACTCCTCCCGCAGGCGATGGAGGTAGAGCACATCGGAGGCGGCATATTCCATCTGCGCTTCGCTCAGCGCCGCCGCGCCCCAATCGGAGCTCTGCTGCGCCTTGGAGATATCGATGCCCAGCAGTTCGGCGCAGAGGTTCCGGAGCCCGTGGCGATCGGTGTAGGTGCGCGTGAGCTTGGAGGCGATCTTGGTGCAGTAGACCGGGCGGGTGACGGTCCCGAAGGTCTGCGCCAGCATGGCGATGTCGAAGCGGCCGTAGTGAAAGAGCTTCAGCACGGCAGGGTCCGCGAGCATTCGCGTAAGGTTTGGCGCCTCGGTCTGGCCTTGCGCGACCTGCACCAGGTGCACGGTGCCGTCGCCAGAGGACATCTGGACCAGGCAAAGCCGATCACGCCCCGGGATCAGCCCCATCGCCTCCGTGTCGATGGCGACCACCGGGCCGAGGTCGAGGTCATCGGGCAGGTCGCCCGCATGCAGCGTGATCGTCATTTTCCCTCCGCCACTCACATCGTGAGGCGGCTGGTGCCCAGGAGAAGACTCGAACTTCCACTCCCGTTAAGGAACCAGTACCTGAAACTGGCGCGTCTACCAATTCCGCCACCTGGGCATGGTCAGCAGCCGGTCTCAGATGAGGGCCGGCCGGCGGTGGCGGGGAAGTAAGCGAGGGGCACTGCCGCTGTCAACGTCTCCCACCATGCTCTGACGCGAAATCATGAAGATGCCTTGAAGTCCGCTCTGGGTGCGCATCGGCGGGCCTGGCAGCGGCGCGGCGTCCCCTCGACAAAGCGCGGTCGCGGCGTCATTGCTCGACACGGATCGAGCGCGCCGGAAGGAACAGCCCCATGCAGCCAGACGCCCCCATCGCCACGGTCATCGGTGCCTCCGGTTTCGTCGGGCGCTACGTCTGCCAGGTGCTCGCCAAGCGGGGATGGCGCCTGCGCGGGGCCTGCCGGCGGCCGAACGAGGCAGGGTTCATCCGACCCTACGGCGTCGTCGGCCAGGTCGAGCCGGTCCAGGCCAACGTGCGCGACCGCGACAGCCTGGCGCGCGCCATCCAAGGGGCCGAGGCCGTCGTCTACTCGGTCGGCGTTCTGTTCAACTCGGGCAAGAACACCTTCCGCACCACCCAGGCCGAGGGGCCGCGCCTGGCCGCGGAGGTCGCCAAGGAGGCCGGCGTCAAACGCTTCGTCCTGATCTCCGCCATCGCCGATCCGGCGACCGGGGCCGAGTACGCCAAGACCAAGGCCGAGGGCGAGGCGGCGGTGCTCGAGTACTTTCCCGATGCGGTGATCCTGCGCCCCTCGGTCGTCTTCGGGCCGGAGGACGGGTTCTTCAACCGCTTCGCCAGCATGGCGCGTCTGTCGCCGGCGATCCCCATCGTGAGCGGTGCGACCAAGTTCCAGCCGGTCTATGTGCAGGACGTGGCGGAGGCGGCGGCCAAGGCCGTGGTCGGCGAGGCGGCGCCGGGCGTCTACGAGCTTGGCGGGCCCAACGTCTATACCTTCCGCGATCTCATCCGGCTCACGCTGTCCACCGTGCGGCGCAAGCGGCTGATCATCGACCTGCCGGTGCCGATCGCCAGGATCCAGGGCGCGGTGCTCAAGTATCTGCCCGAGCCGCCGATCACCGACGACCAGGTGAAGCTGCTTGGCGCCGACAACGTGGTGAGCGAGGGCGCCAAGAGCTTCGCCGACCTCGGCATCGAGCCCGAGGCGCCGGAGGGCATCATCGACAGCTACCTCGTCCGCTTCCGCCCCCGCGGCCAATACGACGAGATGATCGAGGCCGCGAAGTCCCGCCAGTCCTGAGGCGGCATGGAGGGTGCGTGATCTCACGCACCCTACGCGATCAGGCAGGCGATGGGACACGGTCGCTGCGATCCGAAACTGCCGGGCGGCGGGGACCAAGCACGGCGGTGTCAGTTGGGTTGGGGGTCGGCGTGATGAAACGACAGCTTTGGCTCGGTGATTGCCACACCAACCTCAAACACATTGCTGCGGTTAGGTACGAGTATCCGGACGACCATCGAGGTTTTCTTTCGAAGGCTCTGACTGGCGTGCCATTAGGAGCCAATGAGTATCCAAAGTTCCTCTATCAGACCGACAGGTCAAAGCCGATCAGAGATTTCCGGGTGGTGAGTAACGACGTCCACGTCGTTTCTGTCCGGCTGGCGGATGTTCTGCGGCAGTTCGATCTGGGTGAGCCGCCCGAGCTGGGGCCAGGGCGTCGCCGCGTCGAACTCTATCCCATCGAGCTGCGGGCCGCCGACAAGACGACCCACATCGACGACTACATCATGCTCTATGTGGCGACGGAGAAGGACAGCTTCGTACGGGAGCTTTCCGCCGGCTTCCTCAAGCAGTCCAATGCCCCAGCCGTCCTGACCAGCGCGCACGACCCAGAGCTGGCACTCACCAGTGCCGCCCTCGACGGTCCGGATCTTTGGCGCGAACCTGGGGTGGCGAACGGCTATTTCTTCTCCGACCGCCTCGTCAGCGCCATCCGCGAGGCCGGTATCAGGGACATCGGCTTCACCCCCTGCCTGATCACCGAGTGACCGGGCAAGGTAGGGTGCGTGAGATCACGCACCCTACGTGATCAGGCGCGCGACCAGGACCAGCACGATGGCGCCGATGGTCGAGACGATGATCGCGTTCACCACAGGAAAGCCGGTCTCGATGGTGATGCCGGTCATGGGGATCAGGAAGGCACCCACGTAGGAGCCGATGACGCCCCAGATCAGGTATTTGATCAGCCCGCCGCCGCCCACGACGAAGCTGGCGAGCCAGCCTGCGACGATCCCGATGATGGCGGCGACGATGAGGCTCTGGCCCTGCATGGCGCTCTTCCTGCGGTCAGCTATAGGCGATCGCGAGGAGTGCGACGCCCAGCGCCAGTCGGTAGAGCACGAACGGTGTCATCGTCCACCGTGCCCGGAACATGCGGAACATGACGATCATCGCGATGAAGGCGGCGATGCAGGACAGCCCGCCGGCGATGGCCATGTCGAGGTACAGGCCGCTGCGCAGGGCGAGCGACCCTTCGGGCGTTGCGGCGACGGCGGCGCTGACGCCCGTGGTCTCGATGCTCACGATCTCCACCGCCGCTGCGGCGAGGATGACGGGGATGGCCATGACGAGGGAGAGGCGCGCCGCCTCCTCCCGCTCGAAGCCAAGCGCGCGGGCGGCGGTCATGGTGATGCCGGCGCGGGAGGTGCCGGGGATCAGGGCCAGGGCCTGGGCGAGGCCCATGATCACGGCATCCTGCAGCCGCCAGCCCGGCACGTCGCCCTCGGGCGTTTTCTGGGGCAGCTCTGCGCGCCGCTCAGGCCCATAACGGTCGGCGAGCCAGAGCAGGATACCGCCGATCAGTGTCGCCCAGCCGATGACCTCGATGGCGCGCAGGTCCTCGATCAGCCCCGAGAGCTTGAGGCCGAGCCCGAAGGCGATCGCGGGCACGGTGGCGATGCCGACCAGAAAGGCGAGGCGGGCATCTGCGGTCTCCCACCGCCGGGTGAGGAGATGGACCGACCCGATGGCCAGACGCGCCGTCTCCGCCCGGAAGTAGAGGCAGACCGCGATCAGGGTCCCCAGGTGCACGGCGATATCCAAGGCGACGCCCTGATCCGGCCGGCCGGTGAGCAGGGGCCAGAGGATCAGGTGACCGGAGGAGGAGATCGGCAGGAACTCGGTGATGCCCTGGATGATGGCCAGGATCACGAGGTCGAGCAGGGGCATCGGGCAACTCCGCACTTGGGCCGGTTTGCTCTGCCTTCCCCATCGGCAGAGTGCAATGCGAAAAGAAGGTCAAAATAGCTGTCATAAATACACAGGTGGGCCGCCCGGCGCGGCGCCGCGCCGCAACATGCCGGCCAATTTTGCTGGCAAAAGGTAACCAATACTGACTTTTCATCCCCGCGCGCTTTGTGTAGACAGCGCGCTCAGCCACGGGGCCGGTCTGCCGGCACCTGCTAAGGGAGGTCCGCCATGGTGCAGAAGATGCTGCAGTTCACCAAGCTCGACCGTGTCACGCCCGAAAAGCGTGATGCCGAGGAGCGGACGCAGGATTTCGGCGAGATCTACCGCGAGTTCGCGATGGAGAAGGCGGAACAGCAGGCCGCCCGCTGCAGCCAGTGCGGCGTGCCCTTCTGCCAGTCCGGCTGCCCGCTGCACAACAATATCCCCGATTGGCTGAAGGCGACCGCCGAGGGGCGCCTGCGCGAGGCCTATGAGCTGTCCTCGGCCACCAATACCTTCCCCGAGATCTGCGGGCGCATCTGCCCGCAGGATCGGCTGTGCGAGGGCAACTGCGTCATCGAGCAGTCGGGCCACGGCACGGTCACCATCGGCGCGGTCGAGAAATACATCACCGAGGTCGCCTGGGAGGAGGGCTGGGTCGATGTCCCCACGCCCGAGCAGGAACTCGAGGCCTCGGTCGGGATCATCGGCGCGGGGCCCGCGGGCCTGGCCTGCGCCGACCGGCTGCGCCGCGCGGGCGTGCAGGTGACGGTCTATGATCGTTACGACCGCTCCGGTGGGCTGATGATCTACGGCATCCCCGGCTTCAAGCTGGAAAAGCCCATCGTCATTCGCCGCAACGAGCAGCTGCAGAAGGCGGGCGTCACCTTCGTCCTCAACTGCAAGGTCGGGGAGGACATCAGCTTCGAGGAGATCCGTGCCAAGCATGATGCGGTGCTGATCGGGACCGGCGTCTACAAAACGCGGGAGGTCGCGGGGCCCGGGGTCGGTATGGCGGGGCTGGTGCAGGCGCTCGACTATCTGACGGCCTCAAACCGCAAGGGGCTTGGCGATGATGTGCCCGACTACGACGACGGTACGCTGAACGCCGCTGGCAAGAACGTGGTCGTCATCGGCGGCGGCGATACGGCGATGGACTGTGTGCGCACCGCGATCCGCCAGGGTGCCAAATCGGTCAAATGCCTCTACCGCCGCGACCGGGCCAACATGCCCGGCAGCCAGCGCGAGGTCGCGAACGCGGAGGAAGAGGGCGTCGTCTTCGAGTGGCTGACCGCGCCCAAGGGGTTCATCGGCGACAACCAGGTGACGGCGGTGCGGGCAGTGAGGATGCGCCTCGGCGCGCCCGATTCCACCGGCCGGCAGGCGCCGGAGGAGATCGCGGGCTCCGACTACGACGAGCCTGCCGACCTCGCCATCCAGGCGCTTGGTTTCGAGCCCGACGATCTGCCCACGCTCTGGGGGGTCGACGGGCTGCAGGTCAGCCGCTGGGGCACGATCAAGGCCGATTTCCGCACGCATGAGACCTCGCTGCCCGGGGTCTATGCCGCCGGCGACATCGTGCGCGGCGCCTCGCTGGTGGTCTGGGCGATCCGCGACGGCCGCGAGGCGGCCGATGCGATGATCGACCGGATCCTGACCGGCGCCGCCGTCGCCGCCGAATGACCGGCGGCGTGCAGGAGGGGCGCTGCCTCTGCGGCGCGATCAAGGTCACGCTCGCCGTGCCCGCGGCCGTGGCAGATGCGTGCCATTGCAGCATGTGCCGGCAACTCAGCGGCGGAGGGCCGCATTTCGCGGTAGAGGGCGACGGCAGGCGCCCGTGCATCGAGGGCGAGGCGGCGCTGCGCGTCTACCGTTCGTCGGACTGGGCCGAGCGGGCGTTCTGCGGGATCTGCGGCACGCCGATCTGGTACCGCTTCATCGAGGATGACTACCACTCGATCTCGGCAGGCCTCTTCGATGGCAACGAACTGACGCTGAACAAGCAGATCTTCATCGAGGAAAAGCCTGCGCTCTACGATCTGGCCAACGACACGCCGCGCCTCACCGGCGAGGAGGTCATTGCCGAGTACATGGCGAAGAAGAACGCCTGAGCAGCGGTAGGGTGGGTTTCCAACCCACCTTCCGATCACGCGACCACGGTGGGTTGGAAACCCACCCTACCGAGGAGCCGACCATGGCACCGAAGACCGATATCGAGCGCTGGACCGCCGCCTTTGAGGATCGTGCCACCAAGCTGGCCGAGACCGGCATGTACCTGCCGGAGGAAGAGCACGCGTCCTGCGGTGTCGGCCTGGTCTGTGCCATCGACGGCGTGCCGCGCCGGTCGGTCGTGGAGAACGGCATCCAGGCACTGAAGGCCGTCTGGCACCGCGGCGCGGTCGATGCGGACGGCAAGACCGGCGATGGTGCAGGGATCTACACACAGATCCCGGTGGACTTCTTCGAGGACCAGATCCGCCGCACGGGCCACGAGCCCGACGGCAGCCTGATCGCGGTGGGCCAGATTTTCCTGCCCCGCACCGATTTCGGCGCACAGGAGACCTGCCGCGGGATCGTGGAGCGCGAGGTCCTGCGCGAGGGCTACTACATCTATGGCTGGCGCCAGGTGCCGGTGACCATCGCCGTGCTCGGCCAAAAGGCCAAGGCGACGCGCCCGGCCATCGAGCAGATCCTCATCGCCAACTCCAAGGGCGTGGACGAGGAAACCTATGAGCGCGAGCTCTTCATCATCCGTCGCCGGATCGAGAAGGCGGTGGCCGCCGCGCTGATCACCGGCTTCTACATCTGCTCGCTGTCCTGCCGCTCCCTCATCTACAAGGGCATGATGCTGGCCGAGCAGGTGGCGGAGTTCTATCCTGACCTCAAGGACGACCGGTACGTCTCCGCCCTCGCGATTTACCACCAGCGCTATTCGACTAATACCTTCCCGCAGTGGTGGCTGGCCCAGCCCTTCCGCATGCTCGCCCACAACGGCGAGATCAACACGCTGAAGGGCAACCTCAACTGGATGAAGAGCCACGAGATCCGGCTCGCCTCCAGCTTCCTGGGCGAGGCGGCGGAGGACATTAAACCCATCGTCGCCGACGGTTCTTCGGACAGCGCCGCACTGGATGCGGTCTTCGAGCTGATGGTCCGCACGGGACGCAGCGCGCCCATGGCCAAGACCCTCATGGTGCCGGAGGCTTGGTCCTCGGCCGAGGCGATGCCGGATGCCTGGAAGGCGATGTATGCCTATTCCAACGCGGTGATGGAGCCCTGGGACGGGCCCGCGGCGCTGGCGATGACCGACGGGCGCTGGGTCGTCGCGGGCCTCGACCGCAACGGGTTGCGGCCCATGCGCTATGTGGTGACACGCGATGACCTAGTGATCGCGGGCTCCGAGGTCGGCATGGTGCCCATCGACGAGACCCAGATCGTGGAGAAGGGCGCCCTCGGCCCCGGCCAGATGCTTGCCGTCGACCTGGCCGAGGCGCGGCTGATGCACGACGCCGAGATCAAGAGCCAGCTCGCCTCCGAGCGGCCCTATGCCGATTGGACCCAGAAGATCCTTGACCTCTCCGCTGACCTCGACGGGCTGCGTGAGGGTCGGACGCTGGAGGGCGCGGCCCTGCGGCGCCGTCAGATCGCCGCCGGCTATTCGATCGAGGAGCTGGAGGCGATCCTGCACCCCATGGCGGAGGACGCGAAGGAGGCCATCGGCTCGATGGGCGACGACACGCCCGTCGCGGTGCTGTCGGACAAGTACCGCCCGCTCAGCCACTTCTTCCGCCAGAACTTCAGCCAAGTGACGAACCCGCCCATCGACCCGCTGCGCGAAAGCCGGGTGATGAGCCTCAAGACCCGGTTCGGCAACCTCAAGAACGTGCTGGACGAGGATTCGAGCCAAACCGAGATCATCACCCTCGAAAGCCCGGTGGTCACCAACGCGCAATACGCGCGCATGGTGGAGGCCTTCGGCGAGAGCTACTGCGTGATCGACTGCACCTTCGGCAAGGAGGAGGCGCCGCGGGCGCTGCGCCGCCATCTGGAGCGGGTGCGGGCGGAGGCCGAGCAGGCCGTGCGTGCCGGGTGCGGCCACCTGGTGCTGACCGACGAGGCCGCGGGCGCCGACCGCATCGCGATGCCGATGATCCTGGCGACCTCGGCCGCGCATAGCTGGCTGACCAAGCAGGGGCTGCGGACCTTCTGCTCGCTCAACGTCCGCTCGGCCGAGTGCATCGATCCGCATTACTTCGCCGTGCTGATCGGCACCGGGGCCACGACCGTGAACCCCTGGCTGGCGCAGGAATCGATCCTGGACCGGCTCGACCGCGGGCTGCTCGACGACCTCAGCGCCGAGAAGGCCATGGCCAACTTCCGCAAGGCGGTGGATGCAGGGCTGCTCAAGATCATCTCGAAGATGGGCATCTCGGTCATCTCCTCCTACCGCGGCGGCTGCAACTTCGAGGCGGTGGGCCTCAGCCGCTCGATGGTGGGTGAGTTCTTCCCGGGCATGACCTCCCGCATCTCCGGCATCGGGCTCACGGGGATCGAGGAGAAGCTGCGCGCGCTGCACGCCAAGGCCTGGAAGCCGGGCGCCGAGGTGCTGCCCATCGGCGGCATCTACAAGGCCCGCCGTCAGGGTGAGGCGCATGCCTGGCAGGCGACGCTGATCCACGCCATGCAGAACGCGGTCTCGGCGAACAGCTACACCAAGTGGAAGGCCTATTCCGACGGGATGCGGGCGCTGCAGCCCATCCATCTGCGCGACCTCCTCGACTTCAAGGCCGCCGGCAAGCCCGTGCCGCTGGAGGAGGTGGAGAGCATCACCTCGATCCGCAAGCGCTTCGTCACGCCGGGCATGAGCCTCGGCGCGCTGAGCCCGGAGGCGCACCGTACGCTCAACATCGCCATGAACCGCATGGGCGCGAAGTCGGATTCGGGCGAGGGCGGCGAGAGCCCCAAGGACTTCAAGCCGATGCCGAACGGCGACAACGCCTCGGCCCGCATCAAGCAGGTCGCCTCGGGCCGCTTCGGCGTGACCGCCGAGTACCTGAACGCCTGCGAGGAGCTTGAGATCAAGGTCGCCCAGGGTGCCAAGCCCGGCGAGGGCGGGCAGCTACCCGGCTTCAAGGTGACCGAGCTGATCGCGAAGCTGCGCCACTCCACGCCTGGGGTGACACTGATCTCGCCGCCGCCCCACCACGACATCTACTCGATCGAGGACCTGGCGCAGCTCATCTACGACCTCAAGCAGATCAACCCGCGCGCCAAGGTCTGCGTGAAGCTCGTCAGTTCCACCGGCGTTGGCACCATCGCGGCTGGCGTGGCGAAGGCGAAGGCCGACGTGATCCTGATCTCGGGCCACAACGGCGGCACGGGTGCCTCGCCCCAGACCTCGATCAAATACGCGGGCCTGCCCTGGGAGATGGGGCTGACCGAGGCGCATCAGGTCCTCTCGCTGAACGACCTGCGCGGGCGCGTGAAACTGCGCACCGACGGCGGCCTGCGCACCGGGCGCGACATCGTCATCGCGGCCATGATGGGGGCCGAGGAGTATGGCGTCGGCACCGCCGCGCTCATTGCCATGGGCTGCATCATGGTGCGCCAGTGCCAGTCCAACACCTGCCCCGTCGGCGTCTGCACCCAGGACCAGGACCTGCGCGACCGCTTCACGGGCACGGCGGACAAGGTCGTGAACCTGTTCACCCTCATGGCGCAGGAGATCCGGGAGATCATGGCCCGCATCGGCGTGCGCTCCTTCGACGAGCTGATCGGCCGGGCGGATCTGCTCACCCAGGTCAGCCGCGGCGCCTCCCACCTCGACGATCTCGACTTCAACCCGATGCTGGTGCGGGTCGATGAGGAGGAGGCGCAGGTGCTGGAGCTCGACCGCCCGCGGATCGAGGTGCCCGACACGCTGGACGCCCAGATCGTCAAGGACGCTGAGCCGTTCTTTGCCCATGGCGAGAAGATGCAGCTCGACTACACCGTTGAGAACACGCAGCGCACCGTGGGCACGCGGGTCTCGTCCCATATCGTCCGCCGCTTCGGCATGCGCGACAACGGCTTGCAGGAGGGGCATCTGACCGTGCGCCTCACCGGCTCGGCCGGGCAGTCGCTCGGCGCCTTCGCCGCCCCTGGGCTCAAGCTCGAGGTCTTTGGCGATGCCAACGACTATGTCGGCAAGGGGCTGTCGGGTGGGTTCATCACCGTGCGCCCCGCGCGCACCTCGACGCTGGTAGCGCATGAGAACACGATCATCGGCAATACGGTCCTGTATGGCGCCACCGCTGGCAAACTCTTCGCCGCGGGCAGGGCCGGGGAGCGGTTCTGCGTGCGCAACTCCGGCGCCGAGGTGGTTGTGGAGGGCTGCGGCTCCAACGGCTGCGAGTACATGACCGGCGGTGTCGCGGTGATCCTGGGCGAGGTCGGCGACAACTTCGGCGCCGGCATGACCGGGGGCATGGCCTTCGTCTACGACGCCGAGGACACCTTCACCACGCGCCTCAACCCCGAAAGCCTGGTGATCAACCGGCTGGACAGTGTCCATTGGGCCGGGGTGCTCGAGCACCTGGTGGAGGCGCATGCGGCCGAGACCGCCTCGACCCTGGCCGCGGAACTGCTGCGCGACTGGGACCTGGTGATCGGGCGCTTCTGGCAGGCGACGCCGCGCGAGATGATCGACCGGCTGGCCCATCCCCTGTCGGATACCGCGGCGGCTCAGCGGGCCTGATTGACACGACCGGGGCGGTGGCGGGTGTTGCCCGTCGACCGCCCCCCGCCCTGTCGCGCCCAAACCCCTCTGAGGCGGTCTTCGGCGCACTCCCCTTTCACGCTACGTTATCGCCATGGTTTCAAGGCTTATGGCCGCGCGTTGCTGAGCGGACGGACCGATCGTTTGCGCTTTGGTCCAGGCAGCCCGGGGATTTGAGGCAGAGGCATGGGGGGACATGGCCGAGGGTGCCGATAGGATGACCGGCAAGCCGGCGACGCGCAGCCGCGTCCGCCGCAGTGCGCCGGCGTCCTCGAAAAAGCCCGCCAAGGGATCAGCGAAGCCCAGCGCAAAGGGCGTCGCCAAGGCCGCACCCCGCCGGTCCGTGATCGGATGGGCGCTGCGCTGGACCTTTCGCTATCTGCTGCGGGCGGCCGCGGTCTTCGTGGTGCTCCTGCTGCTCTGGGTGGGGCTGCTGCGCTTCGTCGATCCGCCCTTTGGCGGGCCCTATATGATCGGGGAGTTCGGGCGGCTCGGCACGCTACGCTACGAGCCGCTGCCGCTCGGCCGGTTCGGCCTGCGCGCCGGTCAGGCGGCCGTCGCGGCGGAGGATGCCCGGTTCTGCGAGCACAAGGGCCTGGACTGGGCCGCGATCGAGCTTGCGCTCGATGAGTACGTAACGTCGGGCCGTCTGCGCGGCGGTTCTACCATCACGCAGCAGACCGCCAAGAATGTATTCCTCTGGCATGGTCGTACCATGGTGCGAAAGGCCCTCGAGGTGCCCATGGCCGGCCTGATCGAGCTGGTCTGGGGTAAGGAACGTATCCTGGAGATGTACCTGAACATCGCCGAGTTCGACGAAGGTGTCTTCGGGCTGGAGGCCGGGGCCAAGCACTACTACGGCGTGCCCGCGGCGGCGCTGACGGATCTGCAGATGGCCCGCATGATGACCCTGCTGCCGGCCCCCAAGAGCCGCAACCCCAAGGCCCTGTCCGCGACGTTGGAGCGGCGGGCCCGAAGGATCGCGGCCGGGGTGGGCACGATCGAGGCGCAGGGCCTCGATCTTTGCTTCCGCTAAGCCTCAGCGCCAGAAGGGTTTACTGAGCTCATCCGAGACATCCTCCCGCGTGAGGCCGATATCCCGCAGCCCGCGATCATCGAGCATCGCTAGGGCTTCGCGGCTCCGGGCGCGCAGATACCAGGTCCCGATCACCTGCAGGAAACGGCCGAGGCGCGTGCCAAGACGCGGCAGGTCCACGGTGCTGATCGCCTGCATCCCGCCGGCTGGAAGGCGCGAGTCTTGTTCGATACGATGTGCCATGTCATCCTCGATTGTACTGGTTACAATTGCCTTGTCTGTGGCTCTTGTTGAGGATATATAGACACAATGCGGTACAATCGGCGAGCGGAGAATTGTAATGGATACAAAATTCCTCGCTGACCTGGACCCCGAGGCGCGGCCGCGCTTTCGGGCGCTCGCGGATCTCATCTGCCTCGGTGTCTCTTCCGGCGAGATCCCGGCCGGCCAGAAGCTGCCCCCGGTGCGCGATCTGGCCTGGACCCTGAAGATGAGCCCAGGTGCTGTCGCCCGCGCTTACAAGCTGGCGGTCGAACGCGGCGCGCTGGAGGCGACCGTCGGGCGCGGGACCTTCGCCCGCGTGCCCGGGCGGCGCGTTGACCGAACGGGCGCGCAGGCCGGCGCCGCGGCGATGCCACCGCCCTCGGCCCCGCGGATGGCCAACTTCCTTCTGGATACGCCGCGCGGGGTCGGGGAGGGCGCGATCGATCTGCGCGGCAACCAGGCGCCCGACGTCGGCCAGGACCAGCAGATCGGCACCGCCCTCGCGACCCTCGTAGCGGAGACGGGCGGTGCCCCGCCCATGACCGTCTACCGCCGGCGGGAGGAGGATCTGCATCTCCTCGACCCCTTCATCGCCTGGCTGCGGCATTGCGGGATCGAGGTCAAAAGTGACCGGCTCCTGATCACCACCGGCGCCCAGGCCGCCGTGATGGGTGCGGTCTCCGCGCTCGCGCGCGGCGGGTCCGGCGTCATGATCGTCACCCCCACGCTGCACCCTGGGCTGCGCGATGTGGCGGCTGCCCTCGGCACCCGGCTCGAGGCCGTGGCGGTCGACGATGAGGGCTACCTGCCCGACGCGCTCGACCAGGCCTGCGCCAGGCTGCATCCGGATGCGATCCAACTGACCGCCACGCTGCACAATCCCACGCTGTCGATCATGTCGCTCGAGCGGCGCCAGGCGATTGCTGCGGTTGCCCGCCAGCGCAATGTCGCGATCATCGAGGATGACGTCTACGGCCAGCTCATCCCCGACCCCCTGCCCACCTTCGCGACCCTGGCGCCGGAGCGGACGTACTACATCACCAGCCTCTCGAAATGCGTCGCGGCGGGCCTCAGGGCGGGTTTTCTGATCGTGCCGCCGGGGCGCTTGGCGGCAACTCTGCGCGCCTATCAGGCCTTCGCCTGCGGCACGCCGTGGCTGGTGAAGGCGCTTGCCTCGGTCTTCGTGCGCACCGGTGCTGCCCAGGCGGTGCGCGACCAGGTGATGGCGGAGACGCAGGCCCGCGTGGCGATCGCCGCGCGCATCCTGGGCCCGCACGGCGCGGTGACCCACCCCGCGGCAAGCTTCGTCTATCTGCCGCTTCCCGCACCCTGGACCTCGGCCGAATTCGTGGCGGCCGCGGCGGGCGAGGGGGTCCTCGTTCCCCCCGCCTCAGCCTATCGCGTCGAGCGGTCTGAGGAGTTCGTGCGCATCGCCCTTGGCGCGCGGGTGGACCGCGGCGAGCTCAGCGATGGGATGACCCGTCTGGCGCAGCTACTGGCTGATGGCCCCATGGATGCTTTGGCCGCCACTTGATGCAAAGCCTTGCGCCTGCCGCCTCGGGCGGTATGGGAGAGGGAGGGTTCGATCCAAGGGGTTCCGACGACCATGCACCGCCTTTATCACCTGCCGCTCTCGCCGTTCTGCCGCAAGGTGCGCATCGTCCTGGCGGAGAAGAAGCTGCAGGCGGAGCTGATCGAGGAGCGCCCCTGGGAAAGCCGCCTCGACTTTCTGAGGCTCAACCCTGCGGGCAAGGTGCCCGTCCTGGTGACGACGCCCAACCGGGTGATCTGCGAGAGCGCGGCCATCGTCGACTACCTCGAGAGCACCATGTCCGAGCCGGAGCTGATCCCCCAGGACGCCGTCGCGCGGGCTGAGGTGCTGCGCCTGGTCGGCTGGTTCGACGACAAGTTCAACCGCGAGGTCACTGAGAACCTGCTGTTCGAGCGGGTGACCAAGCGGCTGGCGCGGCTGGGCTATCCCGATGGCGCCTGCCTCAAGGCCGGGGCGCGCAACATCCGGGTGCATCTCGACTACATGACCTACCTCTTGGAGCAGCATAACTGGCTGGCCGGGCCCAAGATAACGCTCGCCGATATCACGGCCGCGGCGCATCTCAGTTGCCTCGACTACACCGCCGATGTGCCCTGGGTGGACTATCCGACCGTGCGCGACTGGTATGCGGTGCTGAAGTCCCGCCCCTCCTTCCGGTCGATCCTGGCCGATCACCTGCCTGGCTTCCCGACACCGCCGGCGCATTACGCCGACCTGGATTTCTGACATGGCTGAGCGGGCCCTGCAGCGCAGCCCGCCGATCCGGTGGTGATCCGCGCGGCGCCCCTCGACACCCTTGCGGGCTTGGGCGCGGCCCTCAAGGCCGAGGCCGCGGCGCTGGGCTTCGCCGACTGCCGGGTGGCGGACCCTGGCGCGGTCGTGGAAGCGGGGCGGCGGCTGCGTCAGGCGGTGGCCGAGGGGCACCACGGGGAAATGGCCTGGATGGCGGATCGCCTCGACTGGCGTGCCGATCCCCGCACGCTGTGGCCGGATGTGCGCAGCGTCGTGATGCTGGCCGAGCCCTATACGCCGCAGGAGGATCCGCTGGCCGTGCTCGCCCAGCGCGACCGGGCCGCGATCAGCGTCTATGCTCAGGGGCGCGACTACCACGACGTGGTCAAGAAGCGGCTGAAGCGGCTTGGCCGCTGGCTCATCGACCGGGCCGCCGCGGCGGGCGAGGCGGCGGAGATCAAGGTCTTCGTCGACACCGCCCCGGTGATGGAGAAACCGCTGGCCGAGGCGGCCGGCCTCGGCTGGCAGGGCAAACACACCAATCTGGTTGCGCGCCGGGGCGGCTCCTGGTTCTTCCTGGGTGCTCTCTTCACCACCCTGGCGCTGCCGCCGGATGCGCCGGCGCAGGATCACTGCGGGTCCTGCCGGCGCTGCCTGGACGTTTGCCCGACCGATGCCTTTCCCGCGCCCTATCGCCTCGATGCGCGGCGCTGCATCTCGTATCTGACCATCGAGCTCAAGGGGCCGATCCCGCGCGATCTGCGCCCGCTGATCGGCAACCGGGTCTATGGCTGCGACGACTGCCTGGCGGTCTGCCCCTGGAACCGTTTCGCCGTTGCTGCGGGAGAGGCCTATACCGCGGGTGCGGGGCGGGCGGCCCCAGCGCTAGCGGATCTCGCCCTGCTGGACGATGCCGCCTTCCGGGCGCTCTTCGCAGGCGGCCCGGTAAAGCGGACGGGCCGTGTGCGGTTCCTGCGCAATGTGGCGGTCGCCATCGGCAACAGCGGTGATCCGAGCCTTGTCCCCGCCGCCGCGCATCTGGCCGCCGACCCGGAACCGCTGTTGCGCGCCCATGCCGTCTGGGCCCTCGGCCGCCTGCTGGGCCCGGCAGCGCTCGGGGCGCGCTTCGGCGCTCAGGCTGCCGCCGAGGCCGACCCGATGGTCGCGGCGGAATGGGCTGCGGCGCTGTCGCCGGCCGGCCAGTTCGCCTCGGGTCCCGAGACCGGCGCTTGAGTGGCGTTTGATCGAGGCGCTCGACCGGGGCGACTGATGGTGGTGCGCGTGGGGTGCTTGACCGGGACGTGGCCCTGGCCGAGACCGGGGGCATGAGCACCCCTGTTCTTCTCTCCCTCGGCCATGGCTATTCGGCGCGCGCGCTGGCGGCCCGGCTGATCCCGCGCGGCTGGCGTGTCTTCGCGACCACCCGCAGCCCGGACAAGGCCGCAGCCCTGGCCGCCGAGGGCGCCGAGCCGCTGATCTGGGATACCGTGACGGGTGAGGGCACGCCGGCCGTCGCCGATGCCGTCCGCGCGGCCACCCATGTCGTCACCTCCATCGCGCCCCGCGGCGATGGGGGAGAGGACACCGCGGCGGTCGCCGACCCCGCCCTCGCGCTGATCGGGGATCGCCTCGAAGCCCGTGGCCGTGCCCTCGCCTGGGTCGGCTATCTCTCGACCGTCGGCGTCTATGGCGACCGCGGTGGGGCCTGGGTGGACGAGACCTCCGCGCTCGCGCCCGCCTCCGCCCGTGGACAGGCGCGCGTGGCGGCGGAGGCGGCCTGGCGCGCCCTCTGGTCCGGTCATGGCCTGCCGGTGCATCTGTTTCGCCTCGCCGGCATCTATGGCCCCGGGCGCGGCCCGTTCTCAAAGGTCAAGGCCGGCACCGCGCGGCGGATCCTGAAGCCGGGACAGGTCTTCAGCCGAATCCATGTGGAGGACATCGCGACGGTGCTCGAGGCTTCGATCGCGCAGCCGCGCCCCGGTGCGATCTACAACGTCTGCGACGACCTGCCCGCCCCGCCGGAGGATGTGCTGGCCCATGCCGCCGAACTCCTGGGCCTGCCCGCGCCCCCCTCGGTGACCTTCGAGGAGGCCGAGATGGGCCCCATGGCCCGCAGCTTCTATTCCGAGTGCAAGCGCTGCTCGAACCTGAGCCTGAAGCGCGACCTGGGCGTGGCGCTCGCCTATCCCGACTACCGCGCCGGTCTGGCGGCGGTCTTGGCGGCGGAGCGTCAGATGGCCTGAGGGGCAGCGCCCTTGTCGCCGCTGCGCCCCGCGCTGCGCCCCGCGCCCTCCTGCGTCAGAATACCGAAGAGTAGTAAACAGTTGGTCGAGACGATCGGACCCGTCCCTTCACCGAATATTCGCTGATCCGGGTCTATCCTAACGCGGGAGGGCGCGGGGCCAGGCAGGCCCCGACCGAAGGAATGGGCGCTCAGAGCTCCGCGATGACCGAGGCTTCGCCCGCCATGAGCGGACCCTTGGCCCGATCCAGCCGCAGATGCGCCAAGCCCCGGCCGCCCGCCTGGGTGAACAGGGTGCCTGCGGGCTTGCCCGCCTCCGTGGTGACCGGGGTGCCGGCGGGAGCGCTGCCTTCGACGCGTACGGCAAGCAGGCGCTTCTTGAGCTCGGTCTTGTGGCGCATGCGGGCCGTCACCTCCTGGCCCACATAGCAGCCCTTGCGGAAGTCGACGCCGTTCAGCCGGTCAAAGCCCGCCTCAAGGATATAGCTGTCGTCGCTCACCAGCTCGACACCGCTCGCGGGGACGCCGTGGCGGATGCGCAGCGCGTCGTAGGCCTCCGCCGTGCCCGGGCCGGCGCCCAGGGCCTGCAGCGCCGCCGCCACATCAGGCGCATAGACCCGATGCCCCAGCGCGTCGCATCGCGGATCTGGCAAGACGGCGGCCGTGCCCGCCATCGGCGTGGCCCCCCAGACCAGGCCGACACCCCATCCATCCACCGACCCGGTGACGCGCGCGTCGCGGCGCAGGCAGTACATGCCGATCCGCTTGGCCAGCGCCGGTGCCTGCGCCGCATCGGCGTCGATCAGGACGGCCGCGTCCCCCTGCAGCCCCAGATCCGCCGGGTCCAGCAGGAGGAAATCGAACAGATACTTGCCCTGCGGCGTCAGCAGCGCGGCATAGACCGGCTGGCCCGGGGCAAGGCGGCTCACGTCGTTGGTCACCACATCCTGCAGCACCGTCCGCGCATCGGCCCCGGCCATGGCCAGGATCACGCGGGAGGGGTCCGGCATCCCCATGGCCTCACTCGCCCCGGCCCCGCCCTCGGCGTCCGTCGTTCCCGTCATCGCCTGCCTCATCTTGCTGCGCTGCGTCAGTCTAAGCCGACCGCCGCGGCGGGGCCAGCGGTGCCGTCGCCGGGGCTGCATGGGCGGCCCCGCCGTGCTACCCCGCCGCCATGTCAGCGAGCCCCTCCCCCAATGCCCGAGCGCCCGGCGCCCCGCTCTCCATCGTCGTGCCCACCCTGCAGGCGGCCAAGGCCTTGGGGCCCTGCCTGGGCGCCATCGGCGAGGGTCTCATGGCCGGTCTCGTCGCCGAGCTCATCATTGCGGACGGCGGGTCCGATGACGGGATAGGGCGGGTGGCGGAGGACCTCGGCGCGACCCTCATCCAGGCGCCGCGGGGCCGGGGCACACAGCTTGCCGCGGGCTGTGCCGCGGCCCGGGCGCCCTGGCTCCTGATCGTCCATGCCGACACGGTGCTGCCGGCGGACTGGCCCGACGCGGTCATGGCCCATCTGCGCCAACACCCCGGGTCGGCGGGCTACTTCGGCCTCGCCTTCGACGACCCCGGCTGGCAGGCGCGGATCGTCGGCGGCTGGGCCAACCTGCGCTCCCGGCTCTTCGCGCTGCCCTACGGCGATCAGGCGCTCCTGGTGCCCCGCGCGCTCTACGAGGCCGCCGGGGGCTACCCGGAGATCCCGCTGATGGAGGACGTGAGCCTCGTCCGCGCCATCGTCGCCATCGGTGGGCGCGGGGCGCTGCGCCGGCTGCCGGGCACGGTCGTCACCTCGGCGGAGCGCTACCGGCGCGACGGCTGGTGGCGGCGCGGGGCGCTGAACCTGTCCATGCTCCTGCGTTGGCGGCTCGGCGCTGACCCCGTCGCGCTGGCCGACCGCTATCGCCGGGGTCGCTCGTGAGCCCGCGGCCCGTCGTCATCGTCTTCGTCAAGGAGCCGCAGCCCGGGCGCGTCAAGACCCGGCTGGCGCGGGACATCGGCACCGTCGGGGCCGCCTGGTGGTTCCGCCACCAGGCGGCGCGGCTTATCCGGCACCTCGGGCGCGACCCGCGGTTCGAGCTGTGGCTCGCCGTCTCGCCCGACAGGGCTGGCCTGGCCAGCCGGGTCTGGCAGCCCGGGATACCCCGCCTCGCGCAGGGCGGCGGCGATCTCGGCCGGCGCATGCTGCGCGCGCTGAACGCAGCGGGACCACGCCCGGCCGCCGTGATCGGCTCCGACGTGCCGGGCTTGGAGGCGGCCGCGGTCATGGCGGCGCTCCAGCGCCTCGGCAGCGCCGATACGGTGCTGGGCCCGGCACCCGACGGCGGCTTTTGGCTGATCGCCCGCCGGGTCGGCCTGCGATTGCCGGAACACCTGCTCGACGGCGTCGCCTGGTCCACCGAGCATGCGCGGGCCCAGACCCTCGCGCGGCTGTCACGCCTCCCCGGCGCCGCGCGCGCCGCGCTGGCCGGCACGCTCGCCGATGTCGATACGGTGGCGGATCTCCGGGCGCTGCACCTGCCCGTGCCCGACGCCCAGCAGCGCTGACGACGAGGGCCGCGGCCTAGAGGTTCAGATTGCCGATGCGGATGCGCGCCGCGCCTGTGGCGGCGAAGGCCCCGATCATGTCCGACAGCGTCTCCACCGGCGCAGAGCCGAGGTCCATCGTAAAGAGCCACCCCGCCCCGGTCTCGTCGGGCCCCTGCAGGCGGTGCACCGCGCCGTCCAGATCCGGCGCCTCGGCCGAGAAGCGCGACTGAAACCACTCCAGGAACCAGCGGCGGACCGGGCCCCAGTCCGGCTGGTCTTCGCCGCGCTCCACCAGGACCTTGGCATTGTCCCACTGAAACGGGCTGAGGACGCAAACGAAGCCGTCCGGCTCCACCAGGGTGACCGGCTCGAACGCGAGCGAGCCGCGGGTGCGCACCTCCTCGGTCAGGTCGTGGCCATTGTAGCGGACCTGAAGATCGCCGCGGGTGGGCAGCATCAGCTCCCCCTCCCGCGTCACATGGCCGGTGGCATCGCGGCGCTTGGGCTCGGCGCGCACGTCATAGCCACGGTCGAGGCTGCGGGCCATGGCCTCGAGGATCTCACCGACAGCGATGTCGCGCACCGGAACCAGCACGTCCGTCAGGCGCGCATCCAGGCGGTTCATGCGCTCACCTCCCGGCGGCGCCTACCCCGATGGCATCCAGCGCCGCTTCGAGTTCGACGGGAAGGTGATACTCCCCGCCGCCGGAACCGGCCTGCCAGGGCCCCAGGTCCGGCGGGGCATCGGCAGCCGGCAGGTAGCGCCAGCCCTGGAAAACCCTCCGCGGCCGGCTCTCGGTTCGCACCAGCGCGGGATCCAGGACCAGGCCACAGCGGCTGATACCGTCCTCGCCGACAACCTCCTCCAAGGCGAGGATGCGTTGCCGAACCAGGATCAGTCCCTTGATCACCCAATACAGCGACCCGGCCTCTTCGGTGCCTAGGCGCATTTCCTCCACGCGTCGGGGCCACATGCGCGTCACATGTCGCGGTCGCGGGTCGGCACCGGCGTGCCGCCTCAGCTCGGTCCGACTGGACTGCCACGTCGCGAGATCCTCGATGGTGTCGACACCGACACACAGTTTCACGAGGCTCAGAGCGGCTTGGCTTCCTGTCTGCTCCATGACGCTTTGACCCTAGAGTGGAGAAATAGAGGGGGAGGCCGCAGGATCAGACACTTATTTGCAACCCTTCACACCTGTGCCGAGACCAAGGACATCGTCCATGTCGAAGTGCCCGGGACCCTGGCCGACTGCCCAATGCACGGCGCGCACGGCGCCGCGGGCAAAGAGCATGCGATCACTCGCGATATGGCCAAGGGTAAGGCGTTCGCCGGGGCCTGCCAGGATCACCGAGTGCTCGCCCACCACATCGCCGCCGCGCAGAGCCTGCATCCCGATCGTCCCCTCCTCCCGGGCGCCGGTGATCCCGTCGCGCGCCCGCACGCCATGGGTCTCCAGCGAGATGCCCCGCCCCTCCGCCGCGGCCTCCGCGAGCATCAGCGCAGTGCCTGAGGGGGCGTCGACCTTGTGGCGGTGGTGCATCTCCATGACTTCGATGTCGTAGTCGGATCCCAGCGCCGCGGCGGCTTGGCGGACCAAGGCGACCAGCAGGTTGACGCCGAGCGACATATTGCCGGCGCGCACGATGCTGGCATGGCGGCCGGCGGCATCGATGGCGGCGATTTCCCCGGCGGTGAACCCGGTCGTGCCGATCACAAAGGCCAGCCGCGCCTGGGCCGCGATCTCCGCGTGGGCGACCGTCGCGGCGGGGGAGGTGAAGTCGATCACCGCGCGCACCCGGGCGAAGACTTCAAGCGGATCATCCTCCACCATGACACCCAGCGGGGCCGCGCCCATCGCCTCGCCCAGATCGCGCCCGACCCAATCGCTGCCCGGCCGTTCCGTCGCGCCGGCCAGACGCAGGCCAGGGTCCTCGGCCACCGCCGCCACCAGCATCTGCCCCATCCGGCCGGAGACGCCGGTGATGGCCACATCGATGGGTTCCGTCATACCACGCCCCGCCTCAATTCCGGGCGATGACCTTGCTCCTGCCGTCCAGTCTTCGCGGTTTGGCCGTGGTCTTGCCCCATAGCTGGTGTTGAACCACAGGTCGGCGCGGCTGGCCACCGCCTTGCGGGGCGCTTCCTAGGGGCTTCCGCGCCGCGGCAAGGAGCGGCGGCGAGCGATGCGCGCAACACGGCGTGACGTCATTGTCGGACTGGCGGGCGCGGGCCTGGCGGGCGCGGGCTTTAGGGGCCGTGCACCCGCGGCGCCTGTAGCAGAGCCCAGCGCCATGGAGGCCGCACGCCGTATCCACGACGAGATCCGCGACGGCGTGCTCTTCGGCTGGGGGCCGCATTTCTGGGACGAGACGCCGGCTGAGACGCTGACCCGCGCCCGGGGCTATGCCCTGACCAAGGGTGCTGCCCTGGTCCATCGCTATCGCGAGGCGGGCTTCGACGCGCGGTTGGTCTGCGCCGAGATCGACGCCTCGATCCTGGAGGGGTTCATGGAGCCGCCCATGCCGCGCATCGACCATGGCATGGTGGAGGTGAAGATCCAGGGTCGCTGGCTCTGCTTCGACGGCTTCGCCCTCGACACCGCGCTCTTTCGCGCCGCCCAGGGACGGCTTGCGGCGGAGGGGCGCCGGATCGGCTATGGCACGCATGTGATGGGCAGCATCGACTTCCCGGGTTTCTCGCAGTTCGTCGCCGCGCCGCAAGTTCGCGGCTACATCTGGGGCCGCTTCGACAGCATCCAGGACTTCTACAATCAGGTGCCGGAGGCGCATAACCGCACCAACTGGATGGCCCGACAGTTCTTCAGCTTCTACACGACAGAAGCCAACGAGCGCATCGACAGCCTTCGCGCCTCGTCATGACGATCGGGCACGGCGCTCTCGTAGGGTGCGTGCTCATCACCCTTGCGTGTCACGCGCACACCGCGCGCCAGCACGCACCCTACCGGCTCAGCCCGTCATGCCGTCCCAGAAGCTCTTCACCTTGGAGAAGAAATCTTTGGAGGTCGGCGAGTTGTCGGCGGAGGCCGCCTCGAACTCGCGCAGCAGCTCCTTCTGCTTGGCCGTCAGGTTCACCGGCGTCTCGATCGACATCTCGATGTACATGTCGCCCATGGTGCCCTGGCGCTGAAGCGCCGGCATGCCCTTGCCTCGCAGGCGCAGCTGCTTGCCCGACTGCACGCCCGCCGGCACCTTCACCCGGGTGCGTCCGCCATCGAGGAGCGGCGCCTCGATCTCTCCGCCAAGCGCCGCCGTCACCATGGGGACGGGGATGCGGCAGTAGAGGTTCATGCCGTCACGCTCGAAGATCGGATGCGCGGCCACGTCGATGAAGATGTAGAGATCGCCCGGCGGGCCGCCCGCGCCGCCCGGCTCCCCCTCGCCGGCCAGGCGGATCCGCGTGCCGGTCTCCACGCCCGGGGGCACGTTGACGCTCAGCGTGCGCTCCTTGCGCACCTGGCCCGTGCCGCCGCAGACGCGGCAGGGGTTCTTGACCACCTTGCCGCGGCCCTGGCAGGTCGGGCAGACGCGTTCGATGGTGAAGAAGCCCTGCTGCGCCCGGACCTTGCCGATGCCGCCACAGGTGGGACAGGTCGTGGGCTCCGCCGCCCCCTCGGCGCCAGTGCCGTTACAGGCCGTGCATTTCACCAAGCCCGGCACGGTGATCGTGGTCTGCTTGCCCTTGAAGGCGTCCTCCAGCGTGACCCGTAGGTTATAGCGCAGATCGCCGCCCCGCCGCGCGCCGCCGCGCCCGCCACCGCCGGGCCCGCGCCGGCCGCCCATGAAGTCGCCGAAGAGATCCTCGAACACGTCCGAGAAGGCGGAGGCAAAGTCCGGCCCGGCCCCGGGGCCGCCCCGCGGACCGCCGCCCATGCCGCCCTCAAAGGCCGCATGGCCGAACTGGTCATAGGCGGCCTTCTTCTGCGGGTCCTTGAGGACGTCGTAGGCCTCGTTCACCTCCTTGAACTTGGCCTCCGCGTCCGGATTGTCCTTGTTGCGATCGGGGTGGAATTGCTTGGCCTTGCCGCGATAGGCCTTCTTGAGCTCGTCATCGGACGCGCCCTTCGAGACACCCAGCACGTCGTAGTAGTCACGCTTCGCCATGGCTTACCTCTTCGCGGCAGCGTCGCTGCCCGTCGTGCCCTGCCGGGTTCGTTCAGCCTCGTCTCGTCCATCGCCGGGACCGCCGCCCGGCCCCAGCACCGTTGCCGGCGCAGGCGCCGTCAGCACGGCGTTCAACTTCGTTCGCGCGTGCACCGCATAGCCCGTCTCGCGCAGAAGCGCGAGGGCAGGCGTCTCGGCGCCCCGCGGCGCTTCGATGATGACCAAGGCGGGCCAGAGCGCCCTGTCCGCCGCGCCGAAGAAGGCCGCCAGCACCGGCTCCTCCGCCCCCTCGATATCGATCTTGAGGGCGTCGATACGCGGCAACCCCTCCGTCGAGACCACCTCCGCCAGGGTGCGCGCCGGAACGGCGACCCCGTCGCGGCAGTCATCGCTGATCCGCACTTCGCCCCGATTAACGCCGGCCACGGTCAGGTGCAGCGTGCCCGGGGCGCCCGCCAGTGCTGCCTCCACCACCCGCGCCGGCGCATCGCTGCCGGCGCCCAAGTTGAAGCGCAGGCGCGCACAGGTCTCGGGCTCGGGCTCGATGGCGAGGATGCGCACGGCATCGGGCCCCGCGACCGAGCGGGCGGCGAGGCTGTAGAGACCGGCGTTCGCGCCCGCATCGACGAAGACGAAAGGTCCCCGCCCCTCGGAGAGATGGCGCAGGATCGCGCCGGCCAGGGCCGCCCGCTCCTCCGCGTCCCAGAACTGCGGGGCGATGAAGGCGCGCTTCTCCGACAGGTTGTCCCGCGGATAGAGCCGCGCCCATTGGCCGGGCCAGACCTCCACGTCGAAGGGGTCGGGCCGCCCCGCCCAGACGATCCTGCGCAGGAGAGACACGGCGCGCCGCGCGACCGGCCCGCGCCCCAGCCGGGCGGCGAGGCGGCGCAGCCCCTCCAACGCCGGCGGGAGGGCGAAACGGCCAAGCGCCGGGGCGGTGCCCGGCGCTTCGCTTGGTGCGACCGCGGCGTCCAAGGGGTCAGCTCGCGCGCTTGTTGCCGTTCTCGTCGACCTCCTCGTAGTCGGCATCGACCACGTCGTCGTCCTGCTGCTGCGGCGCTTCCTCACCGCCCTCAGGCGCCTCGGCACCCTCGGCCTGTGACTGATACACAGCCTCGCCCAGCTTCATCGAGGCTTCGGCCAGCGCCTGGGTCTTGGCCTTGATGTCCTCGACATCCTCGCCTTCCAGCGCGGTCTTGAGCTCGGTCATCGCAGTGGTGATCGCGGTCTTCACCTCATCGCCGACCTTATCGCCGTGCTCGGCCAGGGACTTCTCGGTCGAGTGCACTAGGCTCTCGCCCTGGTTCTTCGCCTCCACCAGCGCGCGGCGGGCCTTGTCGGCCTCGGCGTTCTCCTCAGCCTCGCGCACCATCTTTTCGATGTCGTCGTCCGACAGCCCGCCCGAGGCCTGAATGGTGATCTTCTGCTCGCGGCCCGTCCCCTTGTCCTTGGCGGATACGTTGACGATGCCGTTGGCGTCGATGTCGAAGGTCACCTCGACTTGCGGCACGCCGCGCGGCGCCGGCGGGATTTCCTCCAGGTTGAACTGGCCCAGCAGCTTGTTGTCCGTGGCCATCTCGCGCTCACCCTGGAAGACGCGGATCGTCACGGCCGACTGGTTGTCATCGGCGGTGGAGAAGACCTGCGACTTCTTCGTCGGGATCGTCGTGTTGCGGTCGATGAGCCGCGTGAAGACCCCGCCCAGCGTCTCGATCCCGAGCGAGAGCGGCGTGACGTCCAGCAGCACCACGTCCTTGACGTCGCCCTGCAGCACGCCGGCCTGGATCGCGGCACCCATGGCCACGACCTCGTCCGGGTTGACGCCCTTGTGGGGCTCCTTGCCGAAGAAGTTCTTCACGGTCTCGATGACCTTCGGCATGCGGGTCATGCCGCCGACCAGAACGACCTCGTCGACCTCACCGGTGGAGACACCGGCGTCCTTGAGCGCGTTCTTCATCGGCTCGATGGTGCGCTTCACCAGGTCGTCGACCAGGCTCTCGAACTTCGCCCGGCTCAGCTTCAGCGTCAGGTGCTTCGGCCCGCTCGAATCCGCGGTGATGTAAGGCAGGTTGATCTCGGTCTGAGCACCGCTCGACAGCTCGATCTTGGCCTTCTCGGCCGCCTCTTTCAGCCGCTGCAGCGCCAGCTTGTCGGCGCGCAGGTCCATCCCCTGGTCCTTCTTGAACTCATCGGCCAGGTACTCGACCAGCCTCAGGTCGAAATCCTCACCGCCCAGGAAGGTGTCGCCGTTGGTGGATTTCACCTCGAACAGACCGTCGTCGATCTCCAGGATCGAGACGTCGAAGGTACCGCCGCCCAGGTCATAGACCGCGATGGTCTTGGTGGTTTCCTTGTCCAGGCCATAGGCGAGCGCCGCCGCGGTCGGCTCGTTGATGATGCGCAGCACCTCGAGGCCCGCGATCTTGCCCGCGTCCTTGGTGGCCTGGCGCTGGGCGTCGTTGAAATAGGCCGGCACGGTGATGACCGCCTGGGTGACGGTCTCGCCCAGGTAGTTCTCCGCCGTCTCCTTCATCTTCTGCAGGATGTAGGCTGAGATCTGCGAGGGGCTGTACTTCTCGCCGCGCGCCTCGACCCAGGCGTCGCCGTTCTTCCCCTCGACGATGTGATAGGGGACCATCCCCTTGTCCTTCTCGACCGTCGGGTCCTTGAACGGGCGCCCGATCAGGCGCTTGACGGCGAAAAGCGTGTTCTCTGGGTTGGTGACGGCCTGGCGCTTGGCGGGCTGGCCGATCAGGCGCTCGCCGTCCTCCGTGAACGCGACCATCGAGGGCGTGGTGCGCGCGCCCTCCGCGTTTTCGATCACGCGGGCTTGGCTGCCGTCCATGATGGCAACGCACGAGTTAGTAGTGCCGAGATCGATCCCGATTACCTTGGCCATGAAAATCCTCCTGCTGGCGATACGGGTGGCGGGTCCGTCGGCGGCCCCCGGTCACCCCTCCCGAAACGGATAAGCGCGCGGAGCAGGGACTCCACGGCTCGCGGCGATATAAGGGGACGCCCGGCACATCGCAAGCGGATGATCCCGCCGCATAATCGGGTTTGCGACACTGATGCGAAGAAGACGAGGGAGGGGGATGTCATGATCTACGCCGGAAGCCGCGGGGAGATCGTCGCGCTCGACGAGCGCACGGGCCGGGTGCACTGGACGTTTTCGCTCAGCGGCGGGATGCTCGGCCATCTCAAGTCCGCGGACATGAGCCTGATCGACCATAACGGGCTGCTCTTCATCGGTGCCAATGGCTATGTGATCTGCCTCGACGCCCAGAACGGCTTTGAGATGTGGCGCCACGACATCAAGGGCGCCTACCAGGACTGGGTGGCGCTCAGCGTGGCGGGCAAGGCGACCAATGCGGCGGCGGCGCTGCTGCGCAGCCGAAGCAGCAGTGGCAGCGGCGACGGCGATGGTGGCGGTGGCGGGGACTGATCGGCGCGGACGACGCGATGCTCGAGAATTCGGTTCTCCTGGCCCTGGTGACCGTCGCTGCGATCCTCAGCGTCGGTGTCGGGCTGCTTGTCTGGCAGCGGCGCCAGGCCCGGCTGGAGCTGGTGCTTGACGCACCGGCGGTGGCGCCGGGCGCTCCGGTCACCGGGCGCTTCACGGTTACGGCCCGGCGCCCGCTGACCGCCCGGGGGATCGAGGTCGATCTGATCCTCAGCGAACCGCGCCCCAGCGGCACCTATGTCGAGCGATGGCGCGATACCGCCGCGGTCTGCGGTCCTGTCACCCTCGCCCCGGGAGAGGTTGCTGGTGGCGCCTTCACGCTCCCGCTGCCCGCCACGCTGCCTGCCGCGGCCCGGCGCGGCTGGCTGCCCAGGGTCGCCTCGGCCGATGCGCTCGCGGTTCGCACCGGGCGCTGGGTGATCCGCGGGAGGGTCACGGGCACCTGGCTCGCCCGGGGCCGCCTCCTCCGCGTTGCCGGCAGGGCGGTCGAGGGCACGCCATGAGCGCCGAGGTGCCGCTGCCGGAGGGGTTTCGCCACCTTCCCGGCCACCTCGACCGCACGGCACAGGCGGCCATGGTCGAGGGGCTGCGCGCGGTCATCGCCGCCGCGCCCCTGGTGCGCCCCGTCACGCCCTGGGGCAAACCGATGACCGTGCGCATGACCGCCGCCGGGCGCCTGGGCTGGGTGATCGACCGGGGCCGCTATCGCTATGCCGACCGCCACCCGGAGGCACGCACCCCCTGGCCCCCGATTCCGGGCGATATCCTCGCGGTCTGGCGTGCCGTCTCCGCCTGGCCCGCGGATCCCGACTGCTGCCTGATCAACTGGTACGGTGAGGGCGCCAAGATGGGCCTGCACCGCGACGCGGACGAAGGCGAGGAAGCCTTCGCCGCCCCCGTCGTCTCGATCTCCCTCGGCGACCCGGCGCGCTTTCGGATCGGCGGGCTTACGCGCAAGGGCCCGACGGCCAGCGTGATGCTGAACTCCGGCGATGTGGCGGTCATGGGCGGGGCCGCGCGCCTCGCCTACCACGGCATCGACCGGGTCTGGCACGGCGCGAGCCCGCTGTTGCCGAAGGGCGGGCGCATCAACCTCACGCTGCGCGTGGTCGCCAGCGCCTGACCGGCTCTGTTTCCGCCGGGGTCTTTACTCGGGTTTAACCACGTCCTGGCCAGATCGATGTCAGAGACCATGACGCGCCAGAGACTGCGACCACCCAGACCCTGATGATCGCTACCGCCCATACCGTCGCTTTTCTGGGGGTTGAGGCCCGCCCGGTGGAGGTGCAATGCGCCGTCACCCCCGGCCTGCCCGCCTTCGCCATCGTCGGCCTGCCCGACAAGGCGGTTTCCGAGAGCCGGGAGCGCGTGCGCGCCGCTCTCTCGGCCATCGGCCTGGCGCTGCCCGCGGGCAGGATCACCGTGAACCTCTCGCCCGCCGACCTGCCCAAGAGCGGCGCGCATTTCGACCTGCCCATCGCCCTCAGCCTGATGGCGGCCACGGAGGCGATCCCGGTTGAGGAGGTCGACCGCATGGTCGCCCTCGGCGAGCTAACCCTCGACGGCCAGATCCGCGCGGTCCAGGGCGTCCTCCCCGCCGCCCTCATGGCTGCCGCCTCTGACAAGGCGCTGTGCTGCCCCGCGGCCGGCGGGGCGGAGGCCGCCTGGGTCGGCGGCTGCGAGGTCGTGGCCCCGCCCAGCCTGTTGTCGCTGGTCAATCACCTGCGCGGCGACGCGGTCCTGCCACCGCCGGAACCCGGTGCCGTCAGCGCCCGCCGCGCCGCCGGCGACCTGATCGACGTGAAGGGGCAAGACACCGCCCGCCGGGCGCTGGAGGTCGCTGCGGCCGGCGGCCACAACGTGCTGATGGTCGGGCCGCCAGGCTCCGGCAAATCGATGCTCGCCAGCCGCCTGACCGGCATCATGCCCCCCCTTTCGCCGGCGGAGGCGTTGGAGGTCTCCACCATCTACTCCCTCGCCGCCGAGCCCGGCGATGGCGGCATGTGCCGCGAGCGCCCCTTCCGCGCACCGCACCATAGCGCGAGCCAAGCCGCCATGGTCGGCGGCGGGCGCCAGGCCAAGCCCGGCGAGATCAGCCTCGCTCACCGCGGCGTCCTGTTCCTCGACGAGCTGCCCGAGTTCGACCGCAAGGTGCTGGAGGCGCTGCGCCAACCCATCGAGACCGGTCAGGCCGTGGTTGCCCGCGCCGAGAGCCATGTGACCTTTCCCGCGCGTTTCCTACTGGTGGGTGCCATGAACCCCTGCCGCTGCGGCTACCTGGCCGATGCCGCCCGGGCCTGCGGGCGCGCACCCCGCTGCGGAGAGGACTACGGCGGTCGCATATCAGGCCCGCTGCTCGATCGTTTCGACATCCGCATCGAGGTGCCGGCGGTCAGCGCCGACACCCTCGCCCTGCCGCCCCACCGCCAGTCCACCGACCGCGTCGCTGCCCGGGTCGCGGAGGCGCGGGGCGCCCAGGCCGAGCGCGCCGGGGAGGGTGCGATCAACGCCACGCTGGACGGGGAGGCGCTGGACACCGCCGCCCGCCCCGACGACGCGGGCCGCCAGCTCTTGCAACAGGCCGCGGAGAAGCTGCGCCTCTCCGCAAGGGGCTACCACCGTATCCTGCGCCTGGCCCGCACGGTCGCCGACCTGGAGGGGGCGATTGCCGTCGCTCGCCCCCATGTCGCCGAAGCCGTCGCCTATCGCCGCCTCATGGCCTGAGGCCGACGCTCCCGACCAGGCCGCAAAACGCATTCTTCGCCGCCGGAGAATGGTCATCATCGCGTGAAAGGATCGTCTTAGCGTGGAGGACATCGCATGAAGAGTATTCACAGCATTCTCGGCACCGGGCTTCTGGCCATTTCCCTCGCCCTTCCCCTGACCCTCAGCACCGCAGCAGCACAAAGTGCCGACGACCACACGACGACGGTCTTCGACGGCTCCTATGACCTTGACCCCCTGACGCCGGCGGAGGTCGCCTGGATGGAGGACAAGATCCCCGATCTTCGGGAGCGTCTCGATGCCCTCCGCGGTCAGGGCGTGATCACCGGGGAGGAGATCGACGCAATGCTGGAGGCGCTCGATGTCCTCGATGCGCGCGACCTGCCGAGCCCGATCACCTACGACCAGCTCTACTGGATGGAGTCGCTCGTCTCCTCCGCCGAGAACCGCGACCTCGACGCTGAGGAACGGCGTCGGTTGGCGGAGGCGCTGAACCAGATCGTGCGCGATGGCGCGGGCGCCGTCTCCGACGCCTTCGCTGAGCTGTCAAATCTGCCGGATCGCCTGCGGGACCTGGCGAAGTGGCTGACGGCGGGCGACGGCTGCGCCGCGGGCCGGACGGTGATCCTCGAGCCGCAGCGGGGCGCAGAGCCCGGGACCTTCACCGCCTCGGCGCGCTTCTCGGGCCGCCTGATCGCGCCCGGCTACCGCAAACAGCGCTATGAGGTGACCTGCATCGTCGTGCCCGGCTATCTGATCGGCGCCGGCGGCCAGGCCTATGGCGAGACGCTCGCACAGCCCGGCAGTGGCAAGCTCACGCTCTCGATCAAAGTGGGCGGCGGGGCCAGCAACGCGTCCTTCGACGTCTTTCCCGCTGGCGTCCCGATCCCGACCGACGTGCCGCGGGGTAGCATCGCCGGGCGCTACGACATCCGCAAAGGCCGCAGCACCAGCATGCGGCTGAGCGTCGGGCCCAAGGCGCATGTCTTCAACTTCGGCGCGACGGGCAACTGGTTCTCGGACGAGGGGACGACCAACAGCTATTCGGTCGAGGTCACGTTGACCGGCAAGCCGGCCCGTTGGAACCGCCCGCCCAGCGACCGGCCCACAAGCGGCACCTCGCCCTCGGCCGGTATCGGCATTCGGGGCTGAGACCGCGCGCTTATACCCGCGCCCGCGGCCAGCGGCGGGCGCGGGCGCTGCGCCCGCAGGGGCGGACCTCGACCCAGTCGCCGCCGTTCATCCGATAGCCGTTCGTCGTGCCCGTGCCGCCATAGACCGGCACGTCCCAGAGCCGGGCGAAGCGGTGCATCAGCCCGGGCTTCAGCGCGACATGGCAGCCGATGAAGTGGACGAAACCACCACAGGCGAAGTGGCCATGCAGCGCCGCCAGGACCGGCGCCAGGCGGTCGAAGCTCCGCTCGGTCACCATATCGTCGCCCAGCTCCAGCCCGTTGCGCCAGCCATGATCCACCACCCGCAGCGCGGCCAGCCGTTCGCCCGGGCGCAGCGCATCGATGACGTTGTCCACCATGCTCTCGGCCGAGGTCATGGTGACCTCGCCGATCGTGGTCAGCGCGATGAAGGGGCCCCAGAACGCGCCTGCGGCGCCGGCCTCCCAGTCCACCCGGTCGTCGATCACGTATAGGCTTCGCGCGTTCGCCATGGGTGAAACATAAGAGATGTTAACCCAAGGCACGAGGGGTGCGCCGCCCATGCCCCTTTAATCCGCCGCCAAAACCGTCTAGGTCGCTCGCGCTTGCAGCGGGCGCCGCCGCCCGGCTGCAGCACCCAGTGAAAGGAAGGGACCATGGGCTATCGCGTCGCCGTCGTGGGTGCCACCGGCACCGTCGGTCAGGAAATGCTCAACATCCTCAGCGAGCGGGAGTTTCCCGCCGACGAGGTCATCGCACTCGCCTCGCGCCGGTCGCTGGGCACCGAGGTGAGCTACGGCGACGAGACACTCAAGACCAAGGACCTGGCCCAGTTCGACTTCAAGGGCATCGACATCGCCCTGTTCGCCATCGGCTCGGACGGCACCAAGGAGAGCGCGCCGCGCGCCGCCAAGGCCGGCGCGGTGGTGATCGACAACTCCTCGCTCTACCGCTACGAGCCCGACATCCCGCTCATCGTGCCGGAGGTGAACCCCGACGCGATCTCGGCCTATGCCAACCGCAACATCATCGCGAACCCCAACTGCTCCACCGCGCAGATGGTCGTCGCACTGAAGCCGCTGCACGACCGAGCCAGGATCAAGCGGGTGGTCGTCGCGACCTATCAATCCGTCTCAGGCGCCGGGAAGGAGGGGATCGACGAACTCTGGATGCAGACCAAGGGGCTCTACGTCCCGGGCCAGGAGGTCGATCCGGCGAAGTTCCAGAAGCAGATCGCCTTCAACCTCATCCCCCAGATCGACGTCTTCATGGAGGACGGCTCGACCAAGGAGGAGTGGAAGATGGTCGCCGAGACCAAGAAGATCGTCGATCCGAAGATCAAGGTGCACGCGACCTGTGTGCGCGTGCCGGTCTTCGTCGGCCACTCCGAGGCGGTGAACGTGGAGTTCGAGGAGCCCCTCGACGAGGACGAGGCGCGCGAGATCCTGCGCGAGGCGCCCGGGATCATGATGGTCGATAAGCGCGAGGACGGCGGCTACATCACCCCAGTCGAGTGCGTGGGCGAGTTCGCCACCTATATCTCGCGCCTGCGCACCGACCCCACGGTGGAGAACGGCCTCGCCTTCTGGTGCGTCAGCGACAACCTGCGCAAAGGCGCCGCTTTGAACGCCGTTCAAATCGCCGAACTCCTGGGTCGGCGCCACCTGAAGAAAGACTGACGTTGCGGTAGTCGGCGGTACGGTTCTTGATCGTGCCGCACCGCCGTGCCAGCCTCGCAGCATGACGAAACACTTTCTGATCTTGTTTGCCGCCGCGCTGATGCTTGGCGGCTGTTCAACGGCCCGGGTCGTCGCAGGCGGCGATACCGTCGACAACAGCTACACCGTGGGTGGGATGCGCTGGCAGGGCGGCGGCGGCGTCTACGTCGTGGCCAAGGCGATGGAGCGTGACGGTAAGATCGCCGTTTGCGGCGCCTATACCACCGAGGGGCTGAAGGCCAATGTGGTGCGCTACACGCCCGAAATCCTGTCAGGGATGATCGTTGAGGTGGATGGTCAGCGTGCGTTCCAGAACGTCTCCTTCTTCAACGGCTTCAACCACGACGACGACTGGGTCGGTCAGCCGACCACTTGCGCCATCACGGATTTGCCCTGGGTGGAAGGGCTCACCGCCGGGGTGGTCGAGATCATCTCGCCGCGCCGCACGTTCTGGAGCTGAGGTTCCCGTCCGAGATGCCTCGGCGGGGCCTTGCGCTGCTCGGGGGGACCCGCTATCCACGCGCCCGGCGCCGGTGTAGCTCAGCTGGTAGAGCACGTCATTCGTAATGATGGGGTCGGGGGTTCGAGTCCCTTCACCGGCACCACGCGTGAGCCCGCCTCGGCCGAGGCGCTGCTCCCAATCGTCTCCAGATCCGCAAAGTGCCTCTGCGCTTGGCTTCAGGTGAACTCAAACTCGTAGGTGAAGGTCTCGACCACGTCGCCGCGGGCGTCGCGGTCGGCGTAGAGGGTGATGTCGACGGTGTAGGCGCCTTCCTCGAAGCCCGCGTCGCCGAAGAAGTTGCCGCGGGCGTTGTCGCTGAAGAGCGCGTAAGGCTCCACGTTCTCGACCTGGGTCTGGCCGTTGTAGCTGAGGGCGACGGAGGCGAAATCGGGCGCGTCTTCGGTCGCCGTAAAGGCCAGGGTGATGGGTCCGGCACCCTCCAGGAGATCGGCGTCCAGCACCGCGCCGTGCTCGACCTCGGCGATCATGCGGTCCTGCCGCGCGTCGGTGGTCCAGAGGGCGGCCTCGAAATAGGTCGTCGGCTCGGGGTCGGTGACGGTGAAGGTCATGCTTTCGCGACCAAGGCTCTCGCCGCTGCCGCCCCGCCCGCTGAAGGCCTCGTAGGTGAAGGTGTACTCGCCGGGGCTGAGCTGCGCGCCGCCGAAGAGATCGCCGCGGCCGTTGTCGCTGAAGAGCGCATAAGGGGCGAGGTTCTCGATGCGCCCGCCGAGCCCCTCGACCGCCACATAGAGGCTGCCGTCGAAGGGCTCCTCGGTCGTGGCGACGATGGTGATGGGCTGGTTGCCCAGCATCTCTGCCGTCAGGACCGCGCCGTCCTCCAGCACCGCAAGCTGGGCCTGGTCGCCCTCGGTCGCATGCAGCGCCACGTCGAAAGCCGGCATGGTCTCGGAGGGGTCGGGGGCCTCCTCGGCGACGGTGAAGGTCACGGTCTCGGTCGCGAGCACCGTGCCAGTGGCGCCATTGCCGCTGTGGGCGGTGACGGTCAGGGTGTGCTGGCCGGGGGCCAGCGGCCCGCCCGCGAAGTCCTGGCCGCTATTGCCGAACAGGGCATAGGGCACGCTGTTCTCCACCCGGGTGTGGCCGCTGTCGAGCGCAAAGGCGATGCTCTCGACCCCGTTGCCGGGTTCGGTGAGCGCCTCCACCGTCAGGTTGCCGACCATCTCCGGGCTGAGCGTGATCTCGGCGCCGTCCTCGATCGCCTCCAGCGCCTGGTCGTTGAGGGCGTCGAAGAACACCAGGTCGAGGCTGACCTCCACCGGCGGCGGAGCAACCGTGACCGTCACGGTGGCCATGTCGCTCTTACCCTCGCCATCGGCGATCGTGTAAGTGACAGTGCTCGTCCCCGAAAAGCCCTCGGCAGCGCGGATGGACAGCCCGCCCTCGACCCGGCTTGCGGTAAGGCCGTTGCCCGCATCGACCGCGGTGATGCTGAGCGGATCGTTGTCGGGGTCGCTGTCGTTGGCGAGCACGTCCAGCGTCACCCGCCCACCGTGGGCCAGGGAGGTCTCGTCGTCGACCGCCACCGGGGCGCGGTTCTGCGGTGCGGGCGGGTCTGCCGGAGGGTCTGCTGGGGGATCAGCAGGCGGATCCCCCTCTGGCTGCGACAGCGGCTCGGCCTGCAGCGGTTCGATGCCGCCGGCGGGGCCCGTGGACACGCCCTCGCCCACCTCGTGATAGGTCAGCACGATCCGGTCGACCTCATGGCCGGCCGAGCGCTCCATCAGGACCAGGGTGTAGACCTCGCCCTCCTCGACGGGCACCACGATGGCGCGGCCCACATTGTCGATGTTGCGGTTGGCGACGCGGAAATCGTCGCTGGTGCCGCCCGACTGGTAGGTCTTGTAGAGACCGAGGCTGCCCCGCGGCTCAAGCTCTGCGTTGCCTTGCATCGGCACGGCCGGCACGGGCACGCCGTCCTTGAGGATGCCGGTCCAGGTATCGTTGTGCTCGGTCGGATTGCCGCCGATGTTGCTGGCGACCAGGTTGATCTGGACGAACCCGTCCGAGGCCGCGCGGAACTTGTAGGTGAGCACCGACTCCGGGTTTTCCTCCGGATCGCGGTGCTCGCCGAAACTGTTCCCCGAGGTTGCCTGGATGTAGCCGGTCCCCGTAGGCGCGGCATGGCCGTTCGGCAGTTCGTCGGCGTCGCGGAAGACCCAACCGCCCGAGCGATCCTGGTCGATCGCGCTCTCCGCCTCGAAGACGTAGTTGCCGTTCTCGTTCGCCAGATAGACGGGCCCGTCGGCAGGCACCTCAGGCAGGCGCACGTCGATCGTCAGCGTCGCGGTATCGGTGCCGCCGAAGGTATCGTCGACCTGATAGGTGATGACCTCGGTGCCGACGAAACCCTCGTCGGGCGTGTAGCGGATATCGCGGTTGCCGCGGACCTCGACCTGACCGTTGTCCGGCCCGTCGATGATCGTCACGGTCAGGCGGTCGTTGTTGGCATCGGTGTCGTTGGCATCGACATTCACCTGGACCCAGTCACCGACCAGCGTTGAGGCGGTGTCGTCCACGGCCACCGGCGGGGTGTTGGGGCGGGGCAGGACCGCGACGTCGATCTCCGCGGTGTCGCTGCCGCCAAGGCCGTCGTTGACGCGATAGACGACCGTCCCCTCGCCGCCGCGGTTGATGCTGCCTTGGGCGCGGACCTGGATCTCGTCGGTGTTGCGCACGTTGGCGACCAGGCCCTCGGTCACGCTGATGATCTCGACGCTGGGGCTCGCCCCCTCGGGCAGCGTGTCGTTCTCCACCACGCGCACGCGCTGCCCGCTGTTGAAGTTCAGGGTCACTTCGTCATCGCGCGCGACAGGCTCGACCGGTTCCAACTCGTCCATGGGTACCTCTACCTGCTGCGACACCTCGCCCTGGAGGCTGTAGTCCGACGCGACCTCGCGGTTCACCAACCCGATGGCGCCGATGGCGTGCGAGGAGGGCGTGGCCCCCGCAAGCTGGATCGAATAGATGCCGGGCGTGTCGAACTCGACGACGATGTCGTGGCGGTCGCTCCGCTCGCCCGTGTCGTTCACATGCCCGCCCGAGCCCCAGTGGGTGGAGCGATTGGTCGACTGATAGCGCATCCAGCCGTCCTCGCCGTCCGCGGCCGGCAGGGGCTCGGATCCCGGCGGAAAGCTTCCGGGGTCGGCGCCCTCGGGGTACATCGTGCTCTCGCCGTCCATGCCGTAGAACCTGGCGCCGTCGATCTTGACCCAGGTGTCGCCGCCCACCTCGGGGCGGTCGGTCGCCGGCTGATCACGCAGCTCGAACTCGTAAAGGCCCGGGGTCTCGATCATCACGTAGTAGGTGAGCACCGCGTCGCCGGGCGCCGCAGACTGGTCCTCGCCCTGCCACATGACGAAGTCGTTCCGACCCCCGAGCGCGCCCAGGTCGGGCGCCGCCTGATCGTCGTAGTTGGCCCGGGTCACCCAACCATCGGGCAGATCGCCGTGGGACTCTGCCTCAATCAGGACTTGGCCGCCCTCCTCGACGTGCACCATCACCATCTCGCCCTCAGGGTCGGGCTCGGGGTCAGGCTGGGGGTCGGGCTCCGGGTCCGGGGGGAGATCGGCCGGGGTCGGGTCGTTGTAGGGCAGGTTGTCGAGATCGACGCGGCTCTCGGCGCGCTGGTCGACGTTGACGATCACGCCGCCCGTCAGCACGTCGTCCTTGGTCTCCTGCGGCTTGGCGAAGTCCCAGCCGTGGAACATCTCGGTGACGAACTTGATGTGCGTCTCACCGCTCTCCAGGTCGCGGAAGATCGCGGTGTTGGGCGAGGCCTCGAGCATGTCCATCGAGGTCACCTCGCGGATCTCGGTGATCTCGCGGGTGTTGGGGTTCTTGAGGTAGAAGTAGCTGTCCTCGCGCAGCCCGTTGATCTGGTAGATGACGCTCGCGCCCTCAGGCATGTCGGTCATCCAAAAGTGGAACTGCGGCGGGTCGCCCCGCAGCGTCATCGCGTAGGTATAGCCGTCGACGATCGGAATCTGGCGGTGGCCGGTGCCCGCACCGACGCCGAGACCGTCGACCTCCAGGCCGTCGGACCGCTCCACGTCGACCCTGAAGTCGGAGATGTCGTAGGGCGTGCCGCCCTTGTAGTCGCCGTTCTCGTCGACCACGCGCACGTTCATGTTGCCGACGAAACCGACGTCGGTGAAGGGGCTCGCGACCGCGCCCCATTCCTCGAACACCACACGGTTCTCGGAGCTGTTGAAGCCGTAGGCGTCGGCGTAGGGGCCGTCGTTGTCGTCGTCGTTCTCGCGGCGCTGAGGATTGTTCGGCTCGTAGGTCAGGATCGCGCCGCCCTCGATCCCCGTGAGGCTGCCGTCGATATCGACCAGCATCTCGGCGACGGCCTGGTTCTCCGAGGAGTTCGTGCCCATGTCGAGCCGCTGCTCCCAGGGCATGGTCTCCTCCGGGCCCCAGGTCAGCCCCTCGACGTAGTGCAGCGACGACTTGTGGATCGCGTTCGTCATGTCGATCGCGTAGTCGCGCTCGTCGTAGAAGCCGTCGAAGTGGACGTCCTTGACCCCGCCCGGGCCGTCATAGAGCAGGTGGCCGGAGAAGTTGCCGTCGCCATTGGGCAGTGAGCGGCCCTCGGCGATCTCCGCCTCGGTGGTCGGCGTGCCGATGTTGCCCTGGCTGCGCCCGACGATCAGGCCGTCCTCGATGCCCTGGTTGAGGCGGAAGCGCGTGCCCTCACCCACCTCGGCCATGGTTACGTCGGTGAATTCGCCCTCGACGCCGCGCACATAGATCCCGCGCCCGTCGACCTTGTAGACGGTGAGGTCTTCGACCTCCCAGGGCGCCACCTTTTGGTTTTGTTCGTCGTCGCCCGAGGGGTTCCTATCCTGCACCAGGCCCGCATGGTTCAGGAAGAAACCGCGGTTCGAGCTGTGGACGACGTTGTCCACCATGTCGGTCGGCCCCTCGCGGCTGCCGTTATCCTCCAGGCTGTCGACCTGGCGTGACGGCCGGTCCACCCCGCCGCTGGCGTCGAAGAAAAAGCCGGTGCCTTCCGAGCCTGCCGCGTGGTTGCCGTGGATCGTGTTGTCGCCGTTCTCGAACCAAAAGGACGAGGGCTGGTTCTGATCACCGCCGGGCGAGCCCTCGAAACGGCCCGGGTGGCGCTGACCGAAGGCCAGGTTGTCGATGATCTCGTTGCCGATCTCCGAGCCGTCTTCGAGGAAGACGCCGTGGCCGATGGTCTCGACGATCGCGTTGTTCTGGACCAGCGCGTTCTCGGCGCCGTGCACGGTGATGCCGTTGTTAAAGCTGTGATGGACGGACGAGTCGACGATGTACTGGCCGCCGTCCGACTTCACGTTGCCGGTGGAGACATCCTCGCCGAGGTGCCAGTGGGCCGGGTACCGCCCCAGAATGCCTGCCTGCCCCATATAGGCGAACTCGGCGCCCGAGATGTACATCTCGCCGCCGTGCATCACCATCGTGTGGCCGCCGTACTGGTCGACCTGCTGGTTGTGGGCGACGTCCTCGTCGTAGTCGATGTCGCCCTGGATCGTGACGTCGCGCGACAGCAGCGCGACCTCGGCCCGCATGTCGAGTTCCCGCGTGCCGCCGTCGTAGTACTCGATCTCGCCGTAGTGCATGTACGCGGCAGGGCGGTCGAGCGTGACGGTCATGCCATCGTCCGAGACGTCGACGATGGTGAATTCCTCGGCCTGGTTCAGGTCGAAATCGGTCGAGGCGACGGAGATGCGGTCGCCGATCTCCCAGCCGGTCGCCTCGGTAAAGGTCATGGTGTTCTCGCCGGCGGCGAGGGTGCCATCGAGCTGGGTCCAGCTCTCCTTGGCGGCGTCATCCACATGGATCTCGATCGACGCGCCGTGGCCCATGGCCATCAGGAAGGCGTTGTTGTCGTTGATCTCGAAGTGCTCGTTGTGCCCTTCGCTATCGGTGTCGGCACAGTTGCAGGTCTCGCCGCCGGTGATGGGGCAACCGCCATCGCCCTCCGCCCCGTCGGGAAAGTCGCGCAGATCGACGTCGTTGGTGTTGTCCTTGCCGGCCAGCGTCAGGGTGAATTCGCTGGCGTAGGGCTCCTCCGACGTGCCGACGCGGAAACTGCCGTCGCCCGCAACCACGGCCCAGTCGGTGGTCAGCGCATGCGCAGCACCGTCATCGGCAGCCTCGAAGCAGCCGTAGACGACCAGCCCTTCGATGGTGACGGGGTCGGTGGTGTCGAAGATCAACCGGACATCGCTGTCGACGACGACGACGTCATCGGGGCTTGGCCGCGATCCGTCTTCCATACGAAAATCGGACCAAAGAATATCCTGCATCACCGTCTCCGACCGTCAATTGCTGCGCGCGCAGAAGTTGCACTCCTGCTGCCGAACACATGATACAGGGAGAAAAACGACCCGTCTTGAAACTGATTTACCGTTGCTTATGGGGCATGATCAATTGGAAACCGCCATCGTTTAAATTATTGTCGCCTTATTCAACTTCTAGTATGCAATGAATTGGGAATTATGTCTTTTGGTTGCGCTGCTGTACTGGCGTAATTCAACCTATGGGTGAGTGGCACTCAACCGCTAACCCTCTGATGCAGCGTGGTCCCGAATCCCATGCGCCGCCCTGAACCTGCGCTTCTTGGCGGAGCCGGAAGACGCTGGCCGGCCCCACCGTGAACACTGCTTAGATCAGGACGCCGGCCAGGATATCGGCGACGGTTCCTTCGACCAGGATCGACACATCGGCCGTCGCTGTGCGGCCAATCAGGTGGGCATTGTTGCCCGGGTAGTCGATGACGTTCAGCGCGCCCTCGACCAGCGGGAAGTTCCGCCCCTCAACCACCGAGGTGAAGCCGAGATCGCTGAGATCGATCGTGTCGCCGGCCTCGAAACCCGCGATGCGGTCCCGGGCGAAGAGGTCAGTCTCCCCTTCCTCGAAGACGAAGGTATCGTCGATCCCTTCGCGGCCTTCGAACCGGTCCCGGCCCGCGCTCGGTTGGTCCTGGAACTCGGCGACGGTGATCGTCGCTGTGCCGGTCACCATCCCGATGCCGTCGGTGACCTCGTACTCGAAGCTGTCGGTGCCAAAGAAGCCTGCATCCGGCGTGTATTCGAAGCTGCCGTCGGCGTTGAGGGCGAGCGTGCCGTCGGTGACATCCGTCGTCAGGCTGACGGTTAGGGCATCGCCCTCGGGATCGCTGTCGTTAGCGAGCACGCCGGCCTCTGCGCCCACGGTCAGCGTCACGTCCTCGGTCGTGTCGTAGCTGTCGTCGGTGACCTCGGGCAGGCTCGCCAGCGCCTCCTCGATGCTCGTGACGGCCACGTCGTCGAAGGTCAGATCCTCCGACCCCCAGCCGTAGAGGCCGACGGTCCCGCTCTCCAGCGTCCGGTCCTCGATGACCGTGCCGAACACCGCCTTGCCGTCGATATAGGGGGTGAGGACGCCGTCCTCCGCCTCGATCCGCCAGTGCTGCGCCTCGCCCGGGGTGTACTCATAGTAGCCGCGGGCGAGGATGGTCTCCCGCCCCTCCAGATGGCGGGTCAGCATGATGAGGCCGGTTTCGGCGTCGCCCTCCAGCTTGTAGTAGTTGTCGGCGTCGACGTAGCGGAACAGCAGGCCGATGCCGTCATCATCGTTCGGCGTGATCATGGCCTCGAGCACATAGTCGGTCCAACTGGCCGCTTCCGGGTCATCCCACAGCGCGTAGGTGCCGTCGCGCAGGATGAAGGGCCCGTCGCCCTCGACCGAGAAGGCGGTGCTGCCGGTGCCCTGCTGGGGCGAGGCGATGTCGCTGGCCTGCACCAGCGCGCCGCCCACCACCTGCCAGTCGGAGGGGCCGTTCTCGGTCCCCTCGTCCACGATCGTCCAGCCGTCGAAGGCGCCGTCCTCGAAGTCGTCGGCGGCCAGGATGGAGGCATTGGCGGCGACCTTGAGGGTGATCTGATCCTCCGACACCGCGCCGTCGACGTCGGTGACGCGCAGGGTCACGACCGTCTCGCCGGGCGGCAGTTCGAGCGACGCAGTCTCTCCCGTCGCAACGACCGCGCCATCGATCAGCCACTCGAAGGTCTCGATCCCCGCGGCGGAGAGGCTGGCCGCGGCCGTGACCTCGACCGTCTCGGTACCATTGCCATCGAGGTCGACCGCCCAGCGATCCTCCGGCTCGGGCGTCAGGGCGCGGGCCGCCAGCGTGATCGGATTGACCGAGATGTTGTCGAACATCACCCGGTCCATCCCCTGGGAGAGAATGCCGACCGAGCCCCCCGACAGCGGCTCGGCGTCGGTGACCGGACCGTCGAACATCAGCTCGTCGTCCAGGGTGATGGTGATCTCACCGTCCAGCACCGCGATCCGCAGGTCCTGCGGGGCATAGTGGCGGTAGGACGCTGTCTCGGTCGCCAGCACCGTCTCCTCGCCATCGACGAACCGGGACAGCGTGCGCGTGTCGTCCTGCTGGTTGAGGGTGAGCTGATAGAAGGTCTGGTCGTCCTGATAGTAGAAGATCGCGCCCACGGTATCGTTGTCGGCGGGCTCCACCACCAGGTCGAAGGTATAGTCGCGCCAGGTCGCAGCACTCTCGTCCAGCCAGATCAGCCGCTCGTCGGCACCGTTGGACTGTTGGTAGAGCGCGGCCTCGCCCTCGCCGTCGGGGTTCCCGAAGATCGAGCCCTTGACGAGGTACGAGGTGTCGTCCGGCCCCGCGAGGCTGATCGGCTCGACCGTTGCTGTGCCGAAGTCGAGCCCGTCTAGCGCGCCGTCGAAGTCGAGCTGGAAGGCACCCGCGTCGGTGCTGCCATCGAGCGGGCCGTCCACGTCCACCCCGCCGAGTGCTGCGATAGCGCTTTCGTCCAATACCTCCGGCGTGAAGGCGAAGGCGTTGGCGAAGAGCTCGGCGGTGAAGCCGTTGGGCTCGGAGAAGAGCAGGAAGCCCGCGTCCGCGTCGATGCTCCAGCGCGACCCGTCGGAGACATCGGCATCGACCTGTTGGGTGTCGAGCAGCACGCCGCCGAGGTACTTCGTCAGGGTCTGAACGCCGTCGCCATCGGTCTCGAACACCAGGGCGATGCGGCTCCATTCGCCGAAGTTCAGCGCCCCGTCATAGTCGCCGGAGATGCCGATGCTCGCGGTCTCCCCGTCGTTGCGCAGGTAGATGTCGGCGTCGTCTGCGTTGGCCGGATCGGTCTGGAACAGCGCGATGAAGCTCTGCGTCGTCTCCGGCACCAGCACGTCGAAGATGATCGTGTAGCTGTCGATGGTGCCGCTGGTGCCCGTCGGCGTGACCAGTATCCCCTCGTCGCCGCTGAGGGCAGGGACGTTGACGACGCCCGCCGCGGTCCCCGCCGCCTGGCCGCCGCCGACACCGGTGATGTCGATCAGCGGGGTGCTGATGGTGCTGTCGAACTCGTCCGGGCCTGATGCGCCATCGTTGAAATCGTCCCATTCGTCCGGGTCGGCCACGGCGACGTTGCCGCTGGCCAGCGTGAAAGTGGAACGCGACTGGTCGCCCGCCGTGTCGATCCAGAAGTCCTGGTCCATGAAGGTCCAGCCCTGGAACTCGGTCGAGCCCTGGGCCGTGGTCTCAGCGATCGTGACCTGCCAGTCCGCGGGCGGCGTCGGGGTCCAGACAGGCACATCCGGGTCTGGCGCAGGTTCATCGACGACCCCCTGCAGGGGCAGGTCGTCGAAGTCCTCCTCCAGCAGGATCGTCCCGGTCGAGGTCTCGCCGGTGATCTCGATATCGTCGATCGCCCACCACCAGTCGTTGTCGGCGTCGGCGTAGCTGAAGCGGACGATCACGCTGTCCTCGGCCCCGGCGTCCATAGCCAGGCTCACCGCCTCGTTCGCCCGGGTCAGCGCGCTGGCGCCCCCCGGCACGGTGCTGGTGTCCAGCGTCAGCAGCGTGCTGAAGGTCGTGCCGCCGTCGAAGGAGACCTCGACCGTGCCGGTCTGGTCCGCATAGGGGCGGAAGCTGGAGTTGAAGTTGAGCTCCAGGCTCGCCGGGTCGAACCCGGTGATGTCGATCTCCGGCGTCTCCAGGAAGACGCTGACCTCGTTGGCGTCGAAGTCGCCGGCGTCGGTGTATTCGTCACCATCGGCGACGGCGATCGTGCCGGTCCCCAGGGTGAAGGTATCGCGCGATTGGTTGCCGGCGGTCGCGATCCAGCTGTTCTTATCGAGGAAAGCCCAGGGCTCGAACTCCGGCACGCCGGCGGGCGTGGTGCCGAGGTCACGCGTCCAGCCCGCAGGCGGGGTGGTGGTGAAGTCCGTGCCGTCGCCGCCGCTTTCGCTGGGGCTGAAGAAGGGGTCGAGGGCGAGGCCCTCGAAATCCTCCGCAAAGATGGTCGAGCGCGTCACCTCGGCGCTGCTGACGGCGATGTTGTCGATCGCCCACCACCAGTCGTTGTCGGCCTGGCTCATGCGCCAGGCGATCTGCACGTTGTCGGCGCTGTTGGGCGCCAGGATCTCCAGCGTCACCGCCTCGTTCGCACGGTCAAGGGAGCTGGAGCCGCCCGGCACGGTCGAGGTGTCGAGCGTCAGCAAGGTCGAGAAGGTCGCGCCGTCGTCGAAGCTGACCAGGACCTCGCCGGTCTGGTTGTCGTAGGGGCGGAAGCTCGAGTCGAAGCTCAGCGTGATCGGGATCTGCGCGACCCCGTCGATGGAGGGCAGCGAGAAGCCGAGATCGGTGCCGAACGCCACCAGATCGGCCGGATCCGACCCGGGCGAGCCCCATCCCACCAGATCGCCGTCGTCGAAGGTCTCGGTGAGGCGCGGCGTGAAGGCATCGGTCGCGGCGCGCCCGGTGTCCGGGTTGTCGGTGAAGACGCCGTCGACGCCGCTGGCGAGAAAGGTTTCATAGGACGGCCCGCTCTCGTCGCGGTGGGTATAGGCATGCACCAGCAGGCCCGCGTCCTGGGCGTTGTCCACCAGGTCGCTGAAGGTACCATCCCCGTTGTCGATCAGGCTGAAGGTCGGGCCAATGCCTTCGGCGTAGACATCCGCCAGCAGCGCCAGCCCCTCGGGCGAGAACAGATCGCCGGAGACTGTGGTCTCGTCGAAGCCGAGGCTCGCATACTCGGAGAAGTCGCCACCGGTGAGGCCTTCTTCCAACAGGTCGAAGGTCGGGAAGGTCGGCGCGTTGAACAAGAGCTGCACCAGCGGCAGGTCGACACCGGCCGCGGGCATCACGTTCTCCTGCAGATCCAGCAGGTTGGCGACCTCGAAGCTCTGGATGAAGATCCGCTCGGGGTCCGTGAACGCGTTGTCGATCAGCGTCTGGATCAGGGTCTCTTCGAGCGACAGGCCGATGGCGTCGAAGTAGCTCGGCTCCTTGGTCTCGGGGTAGATCCCCACCTGGCGGCCGGTGTCGGTCTCGAAGTCCTTCACCAGCTGGATGATCTCCTCCAGCGTCGGGATCTCGAACTGGCCGTCGAAGGCCGCCGACTGGGGCCGCAGCTCCGGCTGGTCCTCGACCGCGCGCAGGGTCTTGATCTCGGCCAGCGTGAAGTCCTCGGCGAACCAGCCGGTTACGCTGCCAAAGCCGAGCGCGTCGGAGTTGAAGCCGATTTCCTTGGTGGCCAGCCGCGCCATGAAATCGGGGTTGGTCTTCGCCACCTCGGCGATGTCGGTGGAGGCGAAGGTGATCACCGGGTCGCCGTTCTCGTCGAGCACGACCTCCCCGTCCTCGTCGGTCTCGACGGTGGCGAGCCAGGGCTCGTGGCGCGCGATCAGCACGCCATCGGAGGTCGAGACGAGATCGGGTTCGATGAAGTCGGCGCCGGCTTCCATCGCGAGCTGATAGGCCTCAAGCGTGTGCTCCGGCCGATCGGCGCTGAAGCCGCGGTGCGCGATGACCAGCGGCAGCTCCGGCGTGGCCTCGACGATGACGGTCTTGTCGTCGGTCGAGACGTTGCCGTTCTGATCGGTCACGACAAGCGTCACGCGGTTGGTGCCGGTCTTGAGGCTGACCTCGAGCGGCGCGCCGTCGGTCTCGCCCAGTTTCTCTCCGTCCGCCGCGAACCACTCGAAGGTCGCACCGGTCGTGTCGCCGATGGTCTCGGCTGGGTCGAGCATAACGGTGGCGGCGATCCCGTCGCCCTCCACGATCATGGTCTCGCCGGCCTTGGCGATGGCGATCTGCTCGGGCGCCCCAAGATCGACACCCTCGAAGACTTCCTCGTGGTCGGGGAAGTCGTTGTAGAAGGTGTCGAGCTCCGTGAGCTTGGTGTGCGTCGTGATCCGGTCGTTGTCCGGGTCGATCACCATCAGGCGCAGCGCGCCGTTGCCCCCATTGGTGCCCACGCCCTCCGGCCCGAACCAGGCGCCGTTCTGATAGTTCACGAAGGTCTGGAAGGTCGGGTTGCCGCCGGCGCCATAGCTGACCACGGTCTCGGCCCCGCCCATGAAGTTGTGGCCGTTAAAGGTGAAGGTGATGTTCGGGTACTTCGACGCGAACTCGCGCCAGGCGTCCTCACCCCCGTTGATGCCGCGCGGGTTCTCGCGGATCGCATAGCCCCAGCCGTCGTTGTCGGTCGTCAGCGGCTCGGTCGTCGGACCCACCCGGCCGTCGCCGCCGTTCCAGGCGTGGGTGTCGATGATCACCCGGTGGTCGAGATGGTCCTCGATCACCTCCCCGGCCCAGCGCAGCACGTCGTCGGGCATCCCCATCTCGAGGCTGAAGATCAGCCACTTGGTCCCGTCCGGCGTCTCGAGCGTGGTGTAGTGGTTGCGGATGGAGTCCGCATAGGTGTCGCCGTTGGCAAAGGTATCCTCGCCCACGTCGAAGCCGTCGTAGGTGCCGCCGCCCTGCGCCTCGGTCGCGCCCACCTGCTCTGGCGTGAAGTAGGCGTCGACGTCGCTCTCGAAGCTGAAGGAGGAGGCGAAGCCCGGGCGTTGCTGGTCGTGGTTGCCGATGGCCAGCGTATAGGAGAGCTGACCGTCCAGCCGCTCCATCGCATCCTCGGCGATCAGCCATTGGTCGACCGCGCCGAACTGCACGATGTCGCCCACGTGGATCGCGTGCTGGATCGCCAGGCTGTCCTGCTGATCGAGCAGCCAGTCGGTCATGTTCCCGAAGGTCGCCGCGATACTGGGGTTGGAGGTGTAGTCCTGCGTGTCCGGGATGATCGCGGAGACATAGGCGTTCTCGCCCGCCACGATGGCGCGGAAGTTCTCGGTCAGCGCCTCGCCCGTGGCTGAGAGGGCCGTCACCGTGATGTCCGAATGGCCGAGGGCGAGGCCGCTGAGGCTGAGCGTGCTGCCGTCGATGGCGGCGTCGACCACCGTGCCGTCGGCGGTGGTAACCATGAAATCGGTCGCCCCCTCGCCGAAGGCCGCGATCAGGTCGATCTCGACCGCGGTGCCATCGTCCTGCAGCAGCAGGTCCTTGATGTTGTCTTGGCGGGAGAGTTCCTCGACCGCGTCGATGACCTCGGCGACCTCGAACCCGGTCTCGATGGTCGCGTCGTAGTCGTCGAAGCCGACCTGGTAGGTGCCTTCGGTCGCCGGGATCTCCAGCGCGATGGTGGGGGTGGTCAGGGTCGAGTCGAAATCATCGCCGGTGGCCGAGCCGTCGTTGAAATCGTCCCATTCGTCCGGGTCCGCGATGGCGATGACGCCGGTGCCCAGGGTGAAATCGGTGCGGTTCTGCCCGTCGGCCGAGGTCCAGAACTCCGGCGTCGCGAACGACCAGCCCTGCCACTCGGTCGTACCCTGGGGCATGGTCGGCGCGTTCTCGCGCGACCAACCCTCCGGCGGCCCATCGGTCCAGCCGAGGATGCCGATGTTCTCGTCCACCGCCGGCTGCAGGTCGTCGGTCAGGCCGTTGAAGCTCTCGGCGAAGATCGTCGCACCGCTCTCGTCGGTCAGCGCGATGTTGTCGATGGCCCACCACCAGTCGTTGCCGCCATCGCGCAGATTGAAGGCAAAGGCGACGTCGCTCGCGTCCGCCGCGACCTCGAAGGGCAGCATCACCGTCTCGTTCGACCGCGCGAGCGAGCTGGCGCCCCCGGGCACGGTGGCGGTGTCCAGGGTCAGCAGCGAGGTGAAATCGCCGCCGTCCACCGACACCAGCACCTCGCCGGTCATGTTGTCATAGGGCCGGAAGCTCGAGTCGAAGCTCAGTGTCAGGGTGCGCGTATCGCCCGCTACCGGCGGCAGCGGCATGGTCCCCATGCCCGCGCCCGCCTCGAACGGGCCCGTGCCGTCGGCCCCGCCCAAGGTCGCGATGGCAGCGGCGTCCAGCACCTCCTCCGACAGGCCGAAGTGGCCGAGGAAGCCGGTGCCGGTCTCCCCGTCGTTGTCGGAGAGCAGTAGAAAGCCCGTGGTCGCATCCAGGGTGAAGCGCTCGGCATCCACCGTCTGGCTGTCGAGCAGCGCACCGTCGAGGTATTTGGTCAGCGTCGAGGTGCCGTCGCCCTGATCCTCCACCGTGATCGCGATGCGGTGCCAGGTCTCGGCCGCGACCGTACCGTCGTAGTCGCCATTGATGCCGATCCCGCCGTCGCTGCGGATGAAGAGCTCGCCGTCACTCTGCTGGCTCACGTCGGTCTGCAAAAGCGACTGGAACCCCGTCAGCGCGTCGAGGTTGATGTCCCAGACGGCCGTGTAGCTCGACAGATCGCCGGTGACCGCGGGCAGGCCCAGCAAAAGGCCCTCGTCGGGCCCATAGGCGGCGTAGTCCAGCACCGGGATGTCGTCGCCGTCCGGCCCCTCGACCCCGAGCTGGGTGGCAAAGCCGACCGCGCTGTCGTCGATCACGTTGACCGAGCGAAAGCCGAAGCCGTCCAGGAAGACATCGGCCGCGCCATAGCGCGGGGTGACGTCCTCGTTCTCGAAATCGAGTTCGACCGCGCCGCCGGTGGGCTGCACCGCGAAAAAGCCAGCGGGATCGGGCGCGGGGATCGTCGCCAACAGGCCGGCGACCTCCGGCGGGGTCGGCACGTCAGTGGTGAAGAAGACCGAGGAGACAAAGCCCGCGGCGGTCTCGCCGTCGTTGTCGTTGAACAGCTTGAAGCCGGTCGCGGGGTCGATGTCGAAACGGGTCTCGGCCGCAAAGGTCTGGGTGCCCACCAGCGCGCCGTCGACGTATTTGCGCAGCACCGTCTCGCCGCTCTCCTGCGTCACCGTCAGGACGACGCGAGTCCAGGCGTCCAAGGGCACCGCCCCCTCATACACCCCGTTGATCCCGATCCCAGCGGTGCCGTCGCCATTGTCGCGCAGGAAGACATCGCCATCGCCGTCGCCGGCCTGCAGCAGGCTGACGAAAGGCTCGGTCGGTTGCGGCATGAAGATGTCGACGCCGAGGGCATAGGTCGTGATCGGCGCGTCCGAGCGGGTCTGCGGGACCAGCCGAAGGGCCTCGTCGCTGGTGAAGGCCGGGAACTGCAGGAGGGCGGTGTCAACGCCGCCGATCAGATCGATGCCCGCCTCGCTCGCCGTCGTCAGCGAGGCTGTGCCCAGGTCCCGTACCATGGTGATACCGCCTTATAAAACGCTTGCCCGGTATCGCTTGTGGTGGATGAGTTTGGCGCTTCGCCTCTAGGTTGATGAAGATTTGCTTACATTCCCGCCTTGGGTGCCGCTGCGGCAGGGTGAAGCCCGCTTACCCTTCGTCAGCCGGGTAGCCGAAGGCCTCGACGAAGGGCGCGAGCACGGGTAGATGCGGCTCCAAGTGGTGCCTGTAGGCGCGCCACCGGCCCACCGCATGGCCGTAGATGGGCTGGCGCACCTCGGTCTGGGTCGGCGAGTTCACGATCTTGCTCGCCAGCCGGTCGCGGTACCGCGCCACGCCATCGTCCCAGGGCAGACCGAGGTGACCGAGGACCCGCCGCGTCTCGGCCATCGGGTCTGCGACCATGTCCTCATAGCGGGTCTCGACCCAGGTCTCGGCGGGGAGCGCCGCGCGATAGCGGAGCCAGGCGCCCATCTCGGCGGCGTACAGCTCGGCCGCGGTGCCCCAGTCGAGCAGCATCGCGCTGAACTCGGTCAGCCGAAAGGTCCGCAGCACGCAGCTCGTCACCACATCGCGTGGATCGCGCAGGGCAAAGACGATCCGCGCCGAGGGGTGCAGCCGCAAAAGGCCCGGCAACAGCCCGGTGTGATTAGGGTTCTTGTCGAGGTGCAGGCGCCCCGCCAGGGGCTCGCCCAAGGCCGCCTCCATGAACGACTGATAGCGCCGCCGCTCACGCCGCAGCGCGGTGCGCGACACCCGGTCGAGCGTGGCGACGGTGAGCGGTCCGCCGCCCGCCTGACAGAGCCTCGGCAAGATATCCCGCGTGAACACCACCCGCTCCGGCGAAGAGACGAGGCCCGGGTGCGCATCGAGGCATTGTTCGAGCAGCGTCGTGCCTGAGCGCGGGAAGCCGGTCAGATGCGCTACGCTCGCCGGATCGCCCTCCCGCCGGCGCCAGTCAGTGAGGGTCTGGGCGATGAAATCGCGGGCCATCGCCGCGATGGCGCGATTGTTGGCCCTGGCCCGGTCGAGGAGCGCCGCGGTCTGCGGCAGGGCGCGCAGGATCGCATGGGCCTGGTCGATGGCGGCGGCGGCCTCTGCCGCCTCTCCGGCGCGATCATGCAGATAGCAGCGCTCGGTCCAGGCCTCCGCCCGCAGTGCGGCGGGCAGATCGGGGCGCGTCAGCCCCTCCAGCGCCGCCATCGCTTCGTCGTCCTCGCCGCGGCGGCGCAGCAGCCGGGCGCGGGCAAGGCGCGGCTCGGCTGCCCCCGGCGCGGCGGCGATGCAGGCGTCGATCTCGGTGAGCGCGGCATCCAGCCGGTGGGCCCGCTCATAGAGCGCCGCCAGCTCCGCCCGCGCCTGGGGGCTGCGCTGGGCGATGGCCTCGAGCCGGCCAATCGCCCGCTGTTCGCGAAAGATGCGCCCATAGCTGGCGGCGATCTGAGGCGCGATGGCCGGATCGTCGCCCGCGAGCCGCACCGCCTGGTCCAGCAGTGCCTCCGCCCGCGCGATCTCGAACCGCCCGCCGAAGGCCCGCGCGGCCTCCAGCAGGGCCTTGACGTTGCCGGGGCGCGCCCGCACGGCGGCGTCGAAGGACTCCAGCGCCCGGTCCGTGGCGCCCTGATCCCAGAGCGCCCGGGCTGCCTGCAGCGCGGGAAAATCATCGAGATCCGGCGGCATCTCGACCTCGCGCCCCCCGTGGCGATCAGCGGCGATCAGTGGCGACCCAGCGCCGCCGCGCGGACGCTGGCGGAGATGCCGGTGCCGATCAACCCATCCTGCGGCTTCGCGGCATCACCCGGCCCCGGTTTTGGGTGCAGTGCAGCATGGGTTGTGGAAAGACACGCGATCCTCGCGCCGCCTGCGCTATCTGCCTCGGATCGAAACAGGAGGGGCGCCCCTTGGCCATGACATCGACGCCGTTCGCGCAGGCCTTTGCCATGGACCGTTTGCGCGCCGAATGGCTGGGCAACACACGGGCGGATCTGATCGCGGGGCTTGTCGTCGCGCTCGCCCTGATCCCCGAGGCCATCGCCTTCTCGATCATCGCCGGTGTCGACCCCAAGGTCGGGCTCTACGCGTCGTTCTCCATCGCTGTGGTCTGCGCGATCACCGGTGGGCGGCCCGGCATGATCTCGGCGGCCACGGCCGCCACCGCCGTGTTGATGGTCACGCTCGTGAAGGAGCACGGGCTGCAATACCTGCTGGCGACCACGGTGCTGGCGGGGCTGTTGCAGGTCGCGGCGGGGCTGTTGCGGCTGGGGCGGCTGATGCGCTTCGTCTCCCGCTCGGTCATGACGGGCTTCGTGAATGCGCTCGCGATCCTGATCTTCATGGCCCAGATCCCGGAGCTGATCGGCGTGCCCTGGGCGACCTATCCGCTGGTCGCACTGGGTCTTGCGATCCTCTACCTGCTGCCGCAGGCGACCAAGGCGGTGCCGGCGCCGCTGGTCTGTATCATCGTCATCACCGGCGTCGTGCTGGCGCTGGGGATCGAGATCCGGACCGTGGGCGACATGGGGGAACTGCCGGACTCGCTGCCGATCTTCCTGCTGCCCGAGATCCCGCTGACGCTGGAGACGCTGCAGATCATCCTGCCCTATGCCGTCGGTGTCGCTACTGTGGGCCTGCTGGAAAGCCTGATGACCGCCTCGATCGTGGACGAGCTGACCGACACGACCTCGGACAAGAACCGCGAGTGCGTAGGCCAGGGCCTGGCCAACGTCACCACCGGGTTTCTGGGCGGCATGGCGGGCTGCGCGATGATCGGCCAGTCGATCATCAACGTGCAGTCCGGCGGGCGCGGGCGGCTGTCGACGTTTAGTGCGGGCATCCTGCTGCTGATCCTGGTCGTGTTCCTGGGCGATCTGGTCAGCATCATCCCCATGCCGGCGCTAGTGGCGATCATGATCATGGTCTCGATCGGCACCTTCTCCTGGACCTCGCTCAGCAACCTGCGGGAGCATCCGACCAGCTCGAGCGTCGTGATGGTCGCCACGGTGGTCGGGGTCGTCGCCACGCATAACCTCGCCATCGGCGTGCTGATCGGGGTGCTGCTGTCGGGGATCTTCTTCGCCGGCAAGATCGCGCAGATCTTCCGCGTCTCCTCCACGCTGTCGGAGGACGGGCGGATCCGGACCTATGTGGTGGAGGGGCAGGTCTTCTTCGCCTCCGCCGACGACTTTCTCGCTGCCTTCGACTTCACCGAAGTGCTGGATCAGGTCGTCATCGACCTGACGCGCGCGCATATCTGGGATATCTCCAGCGTGGCCGCGCTCGATGCCGTCGTGCTCAAGTTCCGCCGCGAGGGGGCGGAGGTCGAGCTTGTCGGGCTGAACACCGCGAGCGAGACCATCGTCGACAAACTCGGCGTGCACGATAAACCGGGGGCGCTGCACGACCCCATGGCGCACTGAGGCCCCCCGGAACCGACGGAGTGACGCGCGTGACCGCGACCATCCTCACCTGCATCGACGGCTCGGTCTATTCGGCGAGCGTCGCCGACCACGCGGCCTGGGCGGCGCGGCGCCTGGGCGCCTCGGTCCAACTGCTCAAGGTGCTGGGCCGGCGGGATGCCAGCTCCGCCGACCGCTCTGGGCGCATCGTCGCCGGGGCGCGGCGCCAATTGCTCGAACAGCTCGCCACCCTGGACGCAGAGCGCGCGAAGCTGCTGCGCGAGGAAGCGCGGCTGGAGTTGGAGGAGGTGGCCGCGCATCTGGCCCGCGCCGGGGTGGAGGATGTGACGACGCTGCTGCGCCACGGTGACCTGCTGGAGACCATGCAGGTGATCGAGGAGACCGCCGCGCTCACGGTCATCGGCAAGCGGGGGGAGGCGGCGGATTTCGCCAAGCTCCACCTCGGCTCGAACCTGGAGCGGATCCTGCGGGCGGCGCAGCGCCCGGTGCTGGTCGCCTCCCGCGCCTTCAAGCCCATCACGCGCTGCGTCGTCGCCTTCGATGGCGGCACCACGGTCCAGCGCGCCGTCGATACCATGTCCCGCTCCCCGCTGTTCCGCGATCTGCCGGTGCTGCTGGTCATGGCCGCCGAGGAGACTGCGGAGCGGCGGCGCAAGATCGAGGCGGCGGCGGCGCAGCTTGCCGCCGGCGGCCTCAGCGTCGAAAGCGGGATCGTGGCCGGCCCCCCCGACAGCGTGATCCCCGAGGCGCTGAACCCAGACGGTGGCGATATCCTGATGATGGGCGCCTATGGCCACTCCCGCCTGCGCACGCTGGTGATCGGCAGCACGACGGCGGAGATGATCCGCGCCGCCCGGGTCCCCATTCTCGTCTATCGCTGAGCACCCCACGCTATTGTGCCTTACGGGCAAGCCGCGCATCTTGGCGCCGCTCGCACCCCAGCGGGATCCGCCGAGAGGGAGGCAAAGGCGTGAAGGACCAGACGGAGAGCCCCGAGGCGGAAGCAACCCCGGCCGAGGCGGCGGTTGATACAGAGGGCGCGCCGGCCAAGAAGGGTGGCGAACTGGCGAGCCTGCGCCGCATTACGCTGACTGCGCTCGTTATTGCCCTCGTGGTCTTCCTCTACGCCGTCGTCGCCGATCGGATGACGCCCTTTGCGAGCGATGCCCGCGCCCAGGCCTTCGTGCTGCGGATCGCCACTGAGCTCAACGGGCGGGTGGAGGCCGTCGGCGTCACCGACAATATGGTCGTCGAGGCGGGGCACGAGCTCTTCCGGATCGACGATACGCCCTTCCGCCTTGCCGTCGACCAGGCCTCGGCCCGGCTCGACCAGGCGGGCCAGAGCGTTGATGCCTCCACCTCCGCGATCCAGGTGGCCGAGGCGCAGGTCTCCGAGGCGCGGGCCAACGAGGCCAACGTCCGGGCGCAATCGGCCCGCGTGCTGGAGCTGGTGCGCCGCGGTGTCTATGCCAAGGCGCGCGAGGACGATGCGGTGGCGGCCATCGATGCGGCACGCGCCACCGTCGCCAGCGCAGAGGCCGACCTGGAGCGCGCGCGCGAGGAACTCGGGCCCCAGGGCGCCGACAACCCGCAGATCCTGGACGCGATCGCGACCCTCAAGAACGCGCGCTACGACCTGTCGCGGACCCGGGTCATCGCCCCGTCGCGCGGGGTGGTCACCAATCTTCAGCTTGCCGGCGGCCAGACCGTCAGCGCCGGGCAGCCGGCCATGACCTTCATCAGCGACGAGGACGCCTGGCTCCTCGCCTCCATGCGCGAGAACAGCCTGGGCGTGCTGGCGCCCGGTCAGGCGGCGGAGGTCGTCTTCGACACCCTGCCGGGGCGGGTGTTTCCGGCGACCGTGCGCTCCATCGGTTGGGGGATCGCGAACGAGCCGGTGGATCCCAACACCGGGCTGCCGAAGGACACGAGCGCCACGGGCTGGCTGACGGATCCGCAGCGTTTCCCCGTGATCCTCGATTTCAGCGAGGCGGAGGGGCTGCGCGGCGTGCGCTATGGCTCCCGCGCTGCCGTCATCGTCTACGCGCAGCCGAACGTGGTCATGGACGCCATCGCCTGGGTCAGGATCCGGCTCATCGCGCTGTTGACCTATGTCTCCTGAGGCCCTGTCGCGGCGCAACGCGGCGCTGCGGCTGGCCTTTGCGATCACCGTCGGGCTGCTGGTCGAGACGGCGCGCGGCGCGGCGCTGCCCACCCTGGGGCCGATCATTGCGCTGCAGCTTCTGGCTGGCCTGCCACGCCCGCCGGGGGCGAAGGTGATGGCGATGCTGACGATCAGCATCACCGTCGCCTCGGCGCTCGCCTATGCGGTCGCGGCGCTGACGGTGGACGATCCGCTGCTGTATCTGATCGGCGTGGGACTTCTGTACCTCTGGGGTTTCACGCTGGCCTTCACGCCGCGCCTCGCCCCGGTCGGCGCCATGGTGATCACGATGACCGTGGTGATCACGGGGATCGCCACGGCCTCCACCGGCCTGGCCTTCGGCGTGATGATCTCGCTGGTGCAGTCAGTGGTGATCGGCCTTTTCATCGTGCTGTTGGCGCATGCGGTGCTGCCTTCCCCCGTGGTTGCCGCCAAAGCGGCGGGCGGGGGCGACATGACGGATGCGCGCATCGCGCACCTGGCGCCGACGCTGCGCGCGGTGGTGGCAACGCTCGTGATCCTGCCGGCGCATGTCTATCTCTTCTCGCTCGGCACCGGGTCGATCCTGGTGCTGATGACGACTGCGACCATGCTGCGCCAGCCCGGCCTCAGCGCCTCGGCCCGCTACAGTATCTCTTTCGCTGCGGGGAACCTGGTGGGCGCTGCCGTGGCGGCAGTCGCGATGCTGCTGGTCGCCACGCAACAGTCCGGCGCGGTCATGATCACGGTGACCCTCGCCTGCTCCCTGGTGCTGGCCTGGCTGAGTGCGCTGGGTCCGCTCTGGCGCGGGATGATGGTGCCCGGGATGGTCGCCTTCGTCGTCCTCTATGGACTGGTCTATTCGCCCTATGTCGACGCGACCGATGTCTCGGTGACCCAGCGCGCCCTCATGGTGGTGGCCGGTGCGCTCTATGCCCTGGGCGCGGTCAGTGTTCTTTCGCCCCTGGTGGCGCGGTATCTGCGGCGGCGCCTGCCTGCGGATCGTGATGGCGGCGCTGCCGGATCGCCGGCGGGCCCTTGAGGGCGCCGACGATGCGCCCGATCAGGATCGCAAGGTACAGCGTGCCGATGGCCGCCTGGATGCCGGCCATGATCTTGGCCACCGGCGCGATCGGCAGAATGTCGCCGTAGCCCAGCGTCGTCAGGGTCACCAGGCTGAAGTACAGCAGGTCGTTGCTGACGCTCGCCTCGTCGGACAGGCTGATCGCGCCCGGCGCCACAAAGTGCAGGGCGACGTAGAGCACCGCCCAGAGCAGCGCCATCAGGAAGTAGCCGAAGACCGCCCCGGCCAGCGCATCGCCGTCGGCCTTCGCCTCCAGCAGCAGCAGGCTGATCGTGCAGGCCGTGATCCAGGCAACCAGCGCAATGGTGATCGCAAGCGCGAGGGCCCAGAGCGCCGGTGCCTCGCTGACCTGCGCGACGGCCGTCGCCGCAAGCCAGGCACCGATGGTGAGAAAGCCGAGCGGGGCGTACCCCATGGTGTCACGCGACAGATGCACCACCGCGGCGAAGATCGCCGCGTAGAGGACGAGCTGCGGGCGCTCCCACTGGCCCCAGACCTGCACGACCGGTTCGAAGAAAAAGGCCCCGATCAGCAAGGTCAACAGCAGCGAGAAGCGCCAACGGTCCACCGTCGCCGCCATCAGCGCGACCAGGCGACGGCGCTTTCCCATGGTCGATCAGGCCTTAGGCGCTGGCGTCGCGGCGGGTTCGGCCGCTGCTTCCGCCGGCGCATCGCCCTCGCCCAGGGGGGCCTGCGCCACCGTCGCACTGACCGATTGCAGCCACATGAGCAGCATCTTGTGGAAGACCGCCAGGATCACCGGCCCGGTAAAGAGGCCGATCAGCCCGCCCGAGAGCGTGCCGCCGATCACCCCGATCAGGATGACGACCATCGGCGTCTCGAGGCCCCGCGCCATGAGCACCGGCTTCAGCACGTTGTCGGACAACAGCACCGGGATCATGTAGACGGTGAAGATCAGCGCCGCGAAGGTGGGCTCGGCGGTCCAGGCGTAGATGATCGTGGGCACGATCACCAAGACCGGCGCCTGCACCAGGGTCGAGGCGACCATGAGCGCCGCCACCACGCCGGCGAAGGGCATGCCGAGCGCCATGATCCCCAGCGCCCCCAGCCCGCCCTGGATCACCGCGACGCCGATCACGCCCTTGGTGACATTGCGCGCGGTCTGCGCCGCCATCATCAGCATCGCCGACCCGCGGTTCGACGCGATGCGCTCGGCCAGCTGATCGGTGATCTTCACCAGCGGGTCGGCGTAGCTCATGAAGACCGCGGCGAAGACGATGGACAGCGCGAACTGGAACACCCCACCCAGCAGGCCTGCGCTGATCGCGAGCATGCGGCTCGCGGTCTCGCGGATCTGCCCGGCGTATTGCGCGGCGACTGCGCCCAGGTTGTCGCTGGCCTGGGCCCAGGTTGCGTAGATCGGCTCGCCGATCAGCGGCCAGTCCTTGATGGCCTCGTTCGGCGGGGGCACATGGATCGAGCCATCCGCTAGCGACCGGGCGAAGGGCCCGAGGGACTCGAGGATCCCCTGGACCACGAGCACGGTGGGGATGATCAGCACGACGAGCCCGATGATCGCGATCAGCGTCGAGGCCCAGCCGCCCGCCGGCCCCATCCGGCGGCGCAGCATGACGAAGTAGGGATAGACGCCGATCGCCATGATCAGCGCCCAGATGACGACCGACAGGAAAGGGGCGATGACGCTGAGCGCCAGATAGGCGATCAGGACGATCACCCCGAGGCTGATGAAGATATCGACCGATAGGCGGATCGCCTGTTGGCGCGCCACAAGCTCGTCGTTCATCGCCCTGTCCTTTCGCTTTTCGTGTTCTGACGAGGACCTTATCGACGGGGTGTGACGCTCTCAACCGGTGGTCGTGAGGATCCCCGCGCGCGCTCGTTTCGCCGGTCGATTGACAGCGGGCCAGCACGCATGGAAGCGTCCCCGCGCAACGGGCGATGGGCTGATGAGGGGGCCGCGGCATGGCAGGCGATATCGTGATCGTCGGCGCGGGCTCAGCCGGCTGCGCCATGGCCTATCGGCTGTCCGAGGCTGGGCGCCCGGTGACGGTGATCGAGCATGGCGGCACCGACGCGGGGCCGCTGATCCAGATGCCGGCGGCTCTCAGCTATCCCATGAACATGGCGCGCTACGATTGGGGCTATCGCTCGGAGCCCGAGCCAAACCTTGGCGGGCGCAGGCTCGCCTGCCCCAGGGGCAAGGTGATCGGCGGCTCCTCCTCGATCAACGGCATGGTCTATGTGCGCGGCCATGCCGGCGATTTCGACCACTGGGCCGAGCAGGGGGCGCAGGGCTGGGGCTATGCCGATGTGCTGCCCTATTACCGGCGGATGGAGCAGTGGCATGCGGGTGGCCATGGCGGCGACCCGGCGTGGCGCGGCAAGGACGGCCCGCTGCACATCACCCGCGGCCCGCGCAGGAACCCGCTGTTCCATGCCTTCGTCGAGGCGGGGCGCCAGGCGGGCTATGAGGTCACCGACGACTACAACGGCGAGAAGCAGGAGGGCTTCGGTCCGATGGAGGCGACGGTCTGGCGCGGCCGCCGCTGGTCCGCCGCCAATGCCTACCTGCGCCCGGCACTCAAGCGCCCCAACTGCCGCCTGGTGCGCGCCCTGGTGCGCCGCGTCGTGATCCGCGAGGGCCGCGCGGTGGGGGTCGAGGTCGAGCGCGGGGGCAAGGTCGAGGTGATCGAGGCGGGCGAGGTCGTCCTCGCCGCCTCCGCCATCAACTCGCCCAAGCTGCTCATGCTCTCCGGTATCGGGCCGGGGGCGCATCTGGCGGAGCAGGGGATCGAGGTGGTGGCGGATCGCCCAGGGGTGGGCGCCAATCTGATGGATCACCTCGAGCTTTACATCCAGATGGCCTCCAAGCAGCCGATCACGCTCTATCGCTACTGGAACCTGCTGGGGAAGGCGGCGATCGGGGCGCAGTGGCTGTTCACCGGCACCGGTCACGGCGCATCGAACCAGTTCGAGAGTGCCGCTTTCATCCGCTCGCGCGCCGGGGTGCGCTATCCGGACATCCAGTACCACTTCCTGCCCATCGCCGTGCGCTACGACGGCCAGGCGGCGTCGGAGGGGCACGGGTTCCAGGCCCATGTGGGTCCCATGCGCAGCGCCTCCCGCGGGGCGGTGACCCTACGCTCGCCCGATCCGGCGGAGGCACCGTCGATCCGCTTCAACTACATGTCCCACCCGCAGGACTGGGAGGACTTTCGAACCTGCATCCGGCTGACCCGCGAGATCTTCGCGCAGGAGGCCTTCGCCCCCTTCGTCTCCCATGAGATCCAGCCGGGGGAGGCGGTGCAGTCGGACGAAGCGCTCGACGAGTTCATCCGCGCGCATGCGGAGAGCGCCTATCACCCCTGCGGCACCTGCCGGATGGGCCGGCGCGACGATCCCCACGCCGTGGTCGATCCTGAGTGTCGGGTGATCGGGGTGGAGGGGCTGCGCGTCGCCGACAGCTCGATCTTCCCGCGGATCACCAACGGCAACCTCAACGGTCCCTCGATCATGGTCGGTGAAAAGGCCTCGGACCATATCCTTGGCCGCGCCCCATTGCCCGCCGCCAATGACCGTCCCTGGATCTCCCCGCGGTGGCAGACGGCGCAGCGCTGAGGATCACTCGGCGGCGGTGCGCAGTGCGGCGGCCTCCGCCAGGCGGGTATAGCCGTCACGGGTCTGCGGCGTCTTCATGCCGAGGGCGCTACCCGCGATCTGGGTGCGCAGCACCTGGGCGGTGCCGCCGCCGATGGTGAACATGCGCACGTCGCGGGCCATGCGCTCGATGGGCTCCTGATCCGCATAGCCGCGGGCGCCAAACATCTGCAGCGCATCGTTCACCACCTTGATCGCGGTCTCGGAGGCGAAGAGCTTCGCCCGCGCCGCCATGGTCTTGTCCGGGAAACCGGTGCCCGAGGTCTCGGCCGAGGCGGCGGCGGCATGGAGCATCATCCGCGACGCCTCCACCCCGGTATCCATGTCGGCCAGCATCCACTGCAGCCCCTGGAACTCGGCGAGGGGGCGGCCGAACTGCTCGCGTTCCTTGAGGTAGTCGGTCGCCCGCGAAAGCGCCCCGGCCGCCACGCCCATCGCAATGGTGCCGGCGCCGACCCGCTGGCTGTTGTAGGCGGTCATCAGTTCGGCAAAGCCCCGCGCAAAGCCCGAGGGTGGGTTGAGCGCCATCTCGTCCGATACGAAGACATCCTCGAACCGCAGCTCGGCCTCCGGCATGCCGCAGAGGCCCATGGTCCGCTCGCGGCGTACGACGGTGAAGCCGACCGGGTAGGCGTCGGCGCGGGGGTTGGCGAGGACGAGGAAGCCGCCGATCCCCTCCTCGCGCCCGGCCTCGTCGAGCACGCGGGCAAAGACGAGGTGCAGGCGCGAGACGCCGCCGCCGGTGATCCAGTGCTTGGTGCCCGTCAGCCGAAAGCCGCCCTTCACCCGGCGCGCGATGGTCTGCATTTCGCTCGCGGCACTGCCGGCGCCGGGCTCGGTGATGCAAATCGCGGGCTTGTCGCCGGCCAGCACGATGGGCGCACAAAGGGCTTTCTGCGCCTCGGTCCCGTAGGCCATGACGGCGCTGATGCCGCCCATGTTGGCCTCGACCGCGATGCGCGCAGTGAGCGTGCAGTGGCGGGCCAGTTCCTCGACCACACGGCACACGGTCAGGAACGAGGCGCCCCGGCCGCCCTGGGCCACGGGGATGGACATGCCCATGAGCCCCGCCTCGGCCATCTCCTCGACGTTCTGCCAGCAGTACTCGCGCGTGCGATCCCAGGTGGCGGCGCGCCCGGCGAAGCGGGTCTCGGCCAGATGACGCGCCGTGGCGACCAGGGCATCGGCAGTGGCTGTTGCGGTGCCCAGGGCGGTCTCTCGGGCGGTCTCTGGGCGCATCACGCTACTCCTTGATCACAGGTTTGTGAGGATGTCAGTGCCCTTAGTTTTGGTCAATCGAAGAAAGATACGATTTAACTTGAAGAGAAATGAACTTACGCGCCTTGCGAACCCTGGTCGAGATCGACCGCGTCGGCTCCTTCGCCACGGTGGCGGAGCGGTTGGGCATGACCCTGTCGGCCGTCAGCGTCCAGATGCGCACGCTGGAGGAGGAGCTGCAGTTCCCCCTGTTCGACCGCCGCCACCGCCCCCCGGCGATGACGCCTGCCGCCCGCGAGGTGGCCGCCTATGCCAGGCGGATCCTGGCGGAGGTCGAGGAGCTGCGCGCGATGGGCGAGGAGCCCGGGGTGCTGAAGGGTCAGATCCGCATCGGCTTCGTCGCGACGGCCAGCGTGCGGCTGTTGCCGGCCTTTCTGGTCGCGGCTGCGGCCCGCCAGCCAAAGGCGCATTTCACGGTGGAAAGCGGGGTCTCCGCCGATCTGACACGCCGCGTCGCCACGGGCGATCTCGATGCCGCGGTCGTGACCGAAAGCCCGGATCTGCCCCCCGCCCTCAGCACGCAGGTGCTGCGAGAGGAGGTGTTCGCCCTCGCTGCCCCGGCCAAGGCACGGGGCTGGACGCTACAGCGCTGTGCGGCGGCGCTGCCCTTCATCCGCTTTCTGCCCTCGACAGGCATCGGCTTGCTGGTCGACCGCTACCTGCAGGCGCATGCGGGCACGGTGCGCGAGACCGTCACGCTGGACTCGGTCGAGGCCGTCATGGGCTGCGTCAACGCGGGGCTGGGGTTCGCCGTGCTGCCGAAACCGGATGCGGCGCGCTACGCCGCCCGCGCCGCGGTGAGCCAGCTCGCCGACCCGCCGCTCACGCGCCGGCTCAGCCTGGTGGCGGCGGCGGAAGGACCGAACACCGCCGCGGCGGCGGTGCTGGCCAGCCTGTTCGACAGCGACTGAGGGGCACTTAGCCGAGGGCGCGGCGCAGCAGCAGCTTCTGGGCGTTGCGCAGCAGGTCCCGCCCGGCGGGGTCGCTGCGCGCCGCGCGACTGGCCCGGGCGAGCCAGCGCTGTGCCTCGTCCGACTCTCCCGCTGCGAGCATCAAGGCACCGATCGCCAAGGTGCAGCGCGCCGGCGCACTCCGCCCCGCACCCTGCTTCAGCACCTCGGCCGCGGCCTCGGCGACATCGGCGGGAACCTTCCCCTCGAGCATGGCCTTCTCGCCGCCCACCACCGTGATCACGGCATGGGTCAGCGCATGCGCATCGCCGGCGAGCGCGCGCAAGGCATCGCTCCCGCCGGGCAGAAAACGCCCCAGCGCATCGATCGCGTCGGACAAAGCGGTGTCGCTCACCCTTTGCCCTGCGCCGGCTGTCTGTTCGACATTCTGCGACATGGCCATCCTGCTGCTGCGATCTTCACCGTAAGAAAGTAAGGGCTCCTTAGGTGTGGTCCAAATCACAGCGAAAGATAGGTCACCCCTTCACGAACTCAGTCGATGGCGATCTGTGCACGCACCTGCTCGGTGATGCGCTCGATCTCGAAGGCCGTGCGCGTCACCCGCGGGGTCATCAGCACGATCAACTCGGACCGGCGCACCTCGCTGTCGGTGACGCCGAAGAGGTTCCCCAGGATCGGGATCTCGCGAAGAACGGGAATGCCGCCCTCGTCGAGGGTCAGCGTCCCCGAGATCAGCCCGCCGAGAACGATCGTGCCGCCGGAGCGCACGGTGACCTCCGACTGCAAATCGCGCCGGGCGATGGTCGGTGTCAGTTCGGCGCCGGCGACGGTGGGCAGTGCGTTGCTGACATTGGTGATGATCTGCATGCGCACGCTGTCGTCGGGGCGGATCTGGGGCGTCACCTCGACGGTGATGCCGGTCTGCCGGGTCTCGACTTCGTTGGTGACGACGACTTCGCCGGTTTGGGCCGAGTCCTGCGTGGCGGTAAGGAAGGGGATCTCGTCACCCACCGTCAACGAGGCTGTCTGTCCGCTCACGACCGACAGATAAGGCGAGGAGATCACCTTGACGTCGGTCACCTGCTGGAGCGCGCTCACCAGGATCTCGAGCCCCAGACCGCTGATCGCACCCACGTTGCCAAGCGCCGTGAGACCAAGGCCATCCGGCGTGATCAGGCCGCCCGCGAACTCCGAGTTACGGACGGTCAGCCCGTTCTCCTGCAGGAAGAACTGCACCCCGAACTCCAGCGTGTCGTTGAGATCGACCTGCAGGATCGTCCCCTCCAGCACCAGCTGGGGCTGCGGCACGTCAAGCGCGATCACAAGCTCACGGATCTGCAAGAAGTCCTCGTAGCTCGAGCGGATCAGAAGCGCGTTGTTCCGCACGTCCGGCACGATCGACAGATCGGGCAGGCCGCTGCCGGGGAAGAAGTCCTGTTGCTGCAGCCGCCGCGACTCGCCGCCCGGCGGGATGTCGGCGCCGCTCACCTGCGCCGGCGCGCCCGTTAGACCGGGCCCTGTGGTCCGGCCGCCCAAAGTCCCGCCATTGCCGCCGCCGCCGCCCTGTTGCTCCTGCTCCGCCTCGAAGGTCGCGATATCCGCAGCCCCCGCGTTCGGCCCCACCTGCTGGCGAATATCGCGCGCGGCGAGAATGCGGGAGGACTGAGGCTCAGCGCCCTGTGAGATGGTTTCGACGGGGGCCTGCACGATCCCCAGCAGCAGCTCCAGCAGCTGCTCGGTGACCGTGGTCGCATCGATATAGGTAAGCGCGACCACGCGGACCTGCGGCCGCTCCCGGATGTCGTTGTCGAGCTCGGCGATCAGCCGCCGAACGTCGCGCAGCCGCCGATCGCTGCGCGCCGCGATCAGCACCGATTGCTGTGCCGAAAGCGGCACGATGGTCACGCCGGTGCTGGAGGCTTCGCCCTCCTCCTCGCCCAGGACCTGTTCGACCTCCAGCGCGATCTGCGCCGGGGTAGCCGCACGGACGGGCAGGATCGCGGCGACCCGGTTGCCGAGGGTTTGACCGAACATCGTGGCCAGCAGACGCCGCGCCGAGGCCACTTCCTCAGGCAGCGCGCGGATCACGATGCGGTCGGCCGAGGGTACCGCGACCACAGCGGTATCCTCCGTGCCCAGGACCGTTTGGATCACCGGCGCGATCTCCAGGGCGAGCCCTTCGCCGACCGGGATGGCCTCCGTGACGAAACCGTTGCCGCCCAGCGTGCCGCGCGCTTCGGCGATCGCCGCGATCACGTCCGGCGGGCCCACGTGGTAGACGCCCTCGATCCGGCGCAGCTCCAGACCCTCACGCGCCACGATCCCCCGCAGCAGCGGCAGAAGCTCGGTCACCGGCAGGGGGCGCTCGGTGCGGAAGGTGATCGGGGTCGAGCCATCGGCACTGAGCAGGTAGTTCTCGCGCAGGATGCCGTTCAGGATCTGCTGCAGCACGAAGTCGAGAGGATCGCCGTCGAAGGACAGCGAAACGCGGCGGGTCTCAGGCTCGCCGTCGCCATCCGCGTCGAAGGTCGTGACCTGAGCCGCGTCCTCGTCGAGGATCTCGGTATCCGGCCGGCCGCCAGAGCCGAAGCGAAAGGCGACAGGCGGCCGCTGTTGCCCCGTGAGCGGTCGCTGGCGCGGATCGGTCGAGCGCACGCGCGGCCCGTCGATGGGCCGTGACGGCGTGTCGATCAGCGTGTCGACCCGCTGTGGCAGGGTCCCGGCCCGCTGGCGCTCAGGCGACAGGAAGCGCTCGGCGGCGTTCATGTCCTCCCGCTCTTCGTCGGTGGGACGTTCCGCATCGAAGTAGGATTCGCATCCGGCCAGGAGGAGAGCCGCCAGCAGGACGACCGACGCCCTTGGCAAGAGATTCCCGTTAGCGATCATGATCCCCTCACCCTTTCCCCAACGGACGCTAAGGCGGCGCGCTTTCTACGGGCAAAGAGAAATATCTGGTTCGACTGGAACGTGTGTGATGCGTGTCACCACGGTCACCTTCTAGGGCCTTCGAGATCGATCATTCCGTGGTCGAGAGGGCCTTTGTAGAGATCGTCGCGGTTGCGCTCGACCCAGGTCAGCACCTCGGCCAGCAATTCGAAGAACTCGTCGGGTACGTATTCGCCTACCCGCGCCTCGGCATACATGCTGCGGGCCAAGCGCTTGTGGTGGAAGATCGGCACGCCCTCCAGCTCCGCCGCCTCTCGCATCGCATGGGCCATCACGTTGCGACCCTTGGCCATGACGATGGGCAGCGGGGTCTCGCCGGGGCGGTAATCGATGGCGACCGCCAAATGAACGGGGTTCACGACCACGGCGGAGGACTTCTTGGTCTTCTGCACCGGGTCGCCCATGATCAGCTCTTGGGCCAGCTGCTTGCGCTGGCCCTTGATCATCGGATCGCCCTCGCTCTCCTTGTACTCCCGCTTCACCTCGTCCTTCGTCATCATCAGGCTTTTGGTGTGCGTCTGCTGCTGGAACCAAAAGTCGAAGACGGCGACGACGATGAAGGCGAAGGCGGTGATGCCGAGGATGGTTGCCAGCATGACCACGGTGATCGAGGTCAGGCAGGCCATGCCGCAGTGGACCGACAGGATGAGCGGTCGGATCGCCCCCTCGATCACGAAGTAGAGCATCACGGAGAGAAAGATGATCTTGAACAGGGACTTCAGCACCTCGAAGAGCTGCTTCTTCGAGAAGACCCGCTTGAAGCCAGCCATGGGGTCGATCTTCTCGAGCTTCGGCATCACGCCGTCGATCGCGAAGACCGAGCCGATCTGCAGGTAGTTCCCCGCGACCGCCGCTAGGATCGTCACGCCGATGATCGGCAGCAGCGTGTCCGAGATCTGCTCGAAGGCCGCCGCCATGCCCTTTTGGATCGCTGTCGGATCGTCTGCGACGACCAGCGCGGCCATCAGATCGATGATGACGACCATGTCGTCGAAGAAGGCCTCGGCGTTGACCCAGATATAGGCGATCACGGCCATGAGGGAGACGGTCGTCACGACCTCCTGGCTGCGCGCCACCTGACCCTTCGCCCGGGCGTCGCGGAGCTTCTTCGGCGTCGGCTGTTCGGTCTTTTCACCCGTCGGTCCAGCCATCACTCACCCCCCGGTAGCGGCGGCCCATCGTTGAGCATCTCATAGAGCAGAAGCATGTAGCCATCGAGCAGGCTCTCCTGGCCCATGGCGTAGATCATGAAGGTCTGGATGTAGAAAATCAGGATGATGATCGCGATGCCCGACTTGATCGGCATCGCCAGGATGAAAACCTGAACCTGCGGCGCGAACCGGCTGACGAGCGCGAGCGCGAGCTCGGCCAGGAACATCGCCACCAGGACCGGGCCCGCCAGGACGAACATCGCCTCCATCCCCAGATCGATGATCTCCAGCGCCATGCGCGGCAGCTCCGCCGGCGGCGCGGGGATGAAGACGTTCACCGGCAGCGCCAGGTAAGACTGCATGATGATCATCAGCAGGATCAGAAAACCGCCCGAGGCCAGGAAGTAGGTCATAAAGGCCTGGCTGAGGACGTTGCCGATGGGCGTACTCTCGTGGCCCTGCAAGGGATCGATGCTGGCGGCGATGGCCGCGCCGCGCTGGTTGTCGATCAGCCCGCCGGCGGCCTGGACGCACCAGAACAGCCAGGCGACCGCATAGCCCATGAGAAAGCCAATCACGAACTCCTTGAAGAAGAGTAGCGCGAAAAGCGGCAGCTCGGTCGGGATCTCCTTGGCGTATTGCAGGTTCATCGGGCTGGTGGCGGCCGCCAGCACCAGGATGATCGCCTGGCGCGCCATCCGCGGCGCCGCGTTCGAGGTCAGAAGCTGAGAGTAGGTGAGAAAGGCGTACATCCGCGGCAGCGTGATGAGCAGCGAGACGAGATAGATCTCGAAGGCGAGATAGAGCGATGCCGGAGCCGAGGTGCCCTCGTCCGGTAGAAGCTCGATAATCGCATCCGGATCCACGGCCCCGCTCCGCGCCCGACCTCAGCCCACGACCTTGGGGAAGTCGTCGAAGACCTGAAGCGTGAAGGAGAGAAGCTCGGAGCCCAGGATGCCCGCCATGGCCGCGATCGTGACGGCCACGGCGATGAGCTTGATCGCGAAGGACAGCGTCTGTTCCTGCACCTGCGTCAGCGCCTGCAGGAGCGAGACGACCACGCCCACGATGGCCGCCACGGCGATGGGCGGCATCGACAGGATCATGGTGAGCACCATGGCCTCGGTGATGAAGTGGACGGCGTCTTCCGGCGACATCGACGGCCTCCCTAGGCGTATGTCTGCACCAACCCCAGGATCAGCCGCGACCATCCGTCGACCATGACGAAGAGGAACAGCTTGAAGGGCAGCGAGATGGTGAGCGGCGACACCATCATCATGCCCATGGCGAGCAGGATGTTGGAGACGATGAGGTCGATGGCGATGAACGGCAGATAAAGCAGGAAGCCGATCTCGAAGGCCTCGCGCAGCTCGGTCACCGTGAAGGCGGGCAGGACCACCGCGAAGCTCTGCGCCGTCAGCCCCTCGGCCAGTTCGGGTGGCCAAAGCTCCTTGGCGGCCTCCAGGAAGAAGGTCTTCTCCCGGTTCGAGGCATGGCGGTCCAGGAACTCGATCAGCGGGCCCTTGGCGGCGTTATACGTCGCCTCCAGGTCCTCGACGTTGGCGAAGCTGAAGTCGCCGGAGCTGAGGATCACGTAGGTCTGCACGATGACCGGCGCCATGACATAGCCCGACAGGATCAGGGCCAGCGCGTTCAGCGCGATATTGGGCGGGATCTGCTGCACGCCGAGCGCGTTGCGCACCAAGAGCAGCACGACGGCGATCTTGATGAAGGCCGTCGCGACCACCGCCAGGAAGGGCAGCAGCGCTGCAGCCGCAAGCAGCAGGATTAGGTTAAGCGGATCGGTCATCGGCCGTCAGGCGCCCCTTGTGCGGTGGCCAGGGTGTCCCTTGGCGGCTCAGAGCATGACGTCGGTCAGCTGGACCGCCAGGCGATCCTCCAGCTGGACCAGCCGCCCCGTGGCGATGGCGCGTCCGTTGAGACGCACGGTGACCACCATCCCATCCTCGACGCCCGCTTCCACCGGGACGACGGCCCCCGGGGCGAGCGCCTCCAGCTCGGCCAGCGACATCTCGACGGCGCCGATATCCAGGTCGAGCGGCACCGTCGGCGCTGCCGCCATGGGTTCGGGCGCGCCCTCGGGCGCCCCGGTCTGCATCGCATCGGTCTGCATCGCATCGGTCATCGGCGTCTCGGCGGTTGGCCGTTCGGGGATGGGCACGGCGGCAAGCTGGCGCGTAACCGCCCACCCCCCCTCGGCTGGCTGGCATTCGAAGATGGCGTTGGCACTGCGCATGAAGCGCTGGCCCTCGACCCCGGTGGGCATGATCAGGACATCGCCGGGCGCAAGGCGGCGCAGGCCGTCCAGAGCAATCGGCATGGCACCGAGCGAAAGCGCGATCGGCACGGGCACGCGGGCGGCAAGCCCCGCAAAGCGCGCGCGGCCGCTTGCCCCGCGGCCCACCAGCTTATGCGCCGACAGCAGGCTGCAGAGCTGCCCAGGTGCTATGCCGATCAAAGCGCTGCTCTGAGTGCCAGCCTGGCCCAGCGTCGCCTCGAACCACGTCAGGGCCGTCGGCGGATTGATCTCGGCCAGCCGCGCCGTGGGGCCGGCATTGACCGGCAGATAGGGCTCCACCGCCGTCAGCCAGCTGTCGCGCACCCCCGCATGCAGCGCGCCCGAAACCGCCTCCGGCAGGTTCTCAAGATCCTCCATCGCCAGCTCGGCGTTGAACCGCGCAGCGAAGGGATAGGCCGTCGGGACCAGGAGCGCGTGGCAGGAGGCATGGCCCTGCCCGGCATCCACGGTCACCAGATGACACATATGCTCGCCCGAGGGGCGTTTCGCGCGGTTGAACGTCAGTTCGCCGCCGCCCGACAGGCCGATCGGCGCGCCGGCAAAGCTCAGCGCCGCGTTCCACACCGGGCTCAGCGCGGCCGACAGGGCGACCGCGGGATAGGTGGGGTCCGAGACGGATACCTTGGCCGCTGCCGTGTCCGCGCCTGGCATCTCTGCCATGGGGGGCGGCCCATCCGGCATCGCGTGGTCGCTGAGGTCGAGCGGCTCCGTGCTCACCGATCGTCCCCTACGGTCTGGGGTCCGCCGAAGAGGGCCGAGAGGGCGGCCTGGCCGCTTGCTGCCTCCTGCTTCGGCGCCTCACCACCCTCCACGATGCGGCAGGCACGCTTGGGGAACTTCGCCTGGAGCCGGTCGGCCAGCGCCTGCGCCGCGGCGCCGAGGCCCTGGATCTGCGCGGCCTGCACGCCCTGCAGGCTGACCTCGATCATCGCCGCAGCGCCCACGCCGGAGAGGGTGATGCGCACCCCCTCCATCCCATAGGCCGCCGCGTCGAGGGGTAGGGCGACGCTGATCGCCTGGCCGCTGCCGCGCGGCCCGGCGAGGGCCCGGTCGATATGGGGCTGGAGTTGCGTCATCAGCGCCTCGGCCCGCTGCGCGGCATCCGCACCGCGCCCGGCCTCGACCGGGGCGGCGGCCACGGGCGCCGCGGCGGCGTTCGTCGCGGCCGCCGGCTGGCCGGTCAGCGTCGCGCCGACCTCGGCTGCGCGCAGGGGATCGACCTCCGGGCTCAGCGCCGGCCGCTCGGCCAGCACCAGCGCGCCGCCGGGCAGGATCGTGCCACGGCTGTCCGCCATCTCGCCCGCCATCAGGCCCGCGGCGCCGGCAGCCCCCTGGGCCGGCGCGAAGGGATCGCCCATGAGTTCGGACAGTTTCTCCTGGCGTGCGCTCATCGCCGCTCCGGCCGAGGCGCCGCCCTGCTGCTGGCCGAAGCCACCCTTGGGCCCCTGGTCGGAGCCTGCGCCCCAGTTGTTGCCCTGATGGCGGCCCTTGGGATCGCGCTGGAAGGCCTCGCGGCGCCCTTCCTGCCCGCGCTGGGTCTCCATCTCGTTGTTCTTCTGGACGAACATATTCGCCTGATCGCCGATGCCGTTGATGCTCATGCCGCTCTCCGCCCGTCCCTATCCTGCGAACTCGGGCGCCTTGCGCCCGGCCAGATCCTCAAGCTCGACCTCTTCCTTGGCCTCAGCCTCGCGGGTGACCTCGGCCATTTCCTCCTCGATGAGGATATCCACCTTGTCGACCGCCTGCTCCGCCTGCTTGTGGGCGATGCGCGCCTCTTCCATGGCCTGCTTGCGCTCAACGATGACGTGCTCGGCGCGGGCCACGCGGTCGATCAGGCGCTGATGCTCCGCCTCGACCTCCGCCGCGTTGTGCTTGGCCTCGTCGATATCCGCCTGCTCCACGGGTTTGCCCAGGATCGGGGTGAAGCACGCCTGCTCACGGTCCCGCAGCGTCAGCGCGCTCTCGTCCACGGCGGCCTGGGCCCTGTCGCGCAGCGCCTCCGCCGCCCGAACGCTGTCGCGCGCGGCGAGGAAGGCGGCCATGGCCTTCTCCTCGCGCATCTTCTTGATGCGCCTCAGGGTGCGAAGCTGGTCGATCATCCGACCACCTGCTTCAGCTTGGCCATCATCGTGTCGAAGTCGTCGAACTCATCGGTGCGCTGGCGCAGGAAATCGTTGATGGCGTCGATCTTCTCCACCGCCTCGTCGGTCTTGGCGTCCGAGCCGCGCTTGTACTCGCCGATCTTGATCAGCAGCTCGACCTCGGCATAGGCGGCCATCCAGGCGTTGATCTTGCCGGCCATGTCCTGGTGCTCGCGCGAGACGACCTTGGTCATCACGCGGCTCTTGGACTGGAGCACGTCGATGGCGGGGTAGTGGTTCCCAGCCGCCAGCTTGCGCGACAGGATGATATGACCATCCAGGATCGAGCGGGTCTCGTCGGCCACCGGCTCGTTCATGTCGTCGCCCTCGACCAGCACGGTGTAGAGCGCGGTGATCGAGCCATGTTCGTTCATCCCCACCCGCTCCATGAGCTTGGGCAGGTTGGCAAAGACCGAGGGCGGGAAGCCGCGCCGGGTCGGCGGCTCACCGGCGGCCAGGCCGATCTCGCGCTGGGCCCGGGCGTAGCGGGTGACGCTGTCCATCAGGAACAGCACGCGCTTGCCCTGGTCGCGGAAGTATTCGGCGATGGCAGTCGCGACGAAGGCCGCCTTCTGGCGCTCCATCGAACTGCGGTCCGAGGTGGCGACGACCAGCACCGACTTCGCCATACCGTCGGGGCCGAGATCGTGCTCGATGAATTCGCGCACCTCGCGGCCGCGCTCGCCGATCAGAGCGAGGATCGTGATATCGACGTCGGCGCCCTTCACCAGCATCGAGAGCAGCGTGGACTTGCCGCCGCCGGCCGCGGCGAAGATGCCCATGCGCTGGCCCTCGCCGCAGGTGAGCATGCCGTCCAGCACGCGCACGCCGAGGGGCTGGACGTCCTCGATCACCTTGCGGGTCATGGGATCGGGCGGCGGGGCATAGACCGGATAGGTCGTCTCGGGGACGAAGACCTCGTCCTTGCCGTCGATGAAGTTGCCCATCCCGTCCAGCACGCGGCCGCGCAGGCCGGGGCCCACGGGCACCTCCTGCACCTTGCCGGTGGGCCGCACCTCGGTGCGGGGGGTGACGCCGTAGGTGTCGCCGATGGGCGAAAGCAGCGCCTCGTCGTCCATGAAGCCCACGACCTCGGCCATCAGCTGGCCGACCGTCTTGCCGTTCGGCCCGCGGGTGACCAGCTCGCAGATCTCGCCGACCTGCACATCGGCCACCGCGGCATGGATGATGGTGCCGACGACGCGGCGGACCCGGCCGACCAGCGCCACCGGATCGGCGCGCCGCGCGGCGTGGTCGAGGGCGTTTGCCAGGGATTTCAGCCGGATTTCGCGGACGTGCCGGCGCCGTCCCAGGATTTCGTCCAGCGAGTGGGTGCGATGGGCATGGCCATAGTTCGGATCGTGCGGCGACGTGGCGGGCCCCGCCGTCGCCAGACCCTCCGCCGTCCGATCGTCCGGGCTCATGGCGTAGACCCGTCGGCGGGCCAGGTCTCCCCGCCGCCGCTTGGCGCCGCGACCGGCGTCGCCATGGCCATGGCCTCGGGCACTGGCGCATCGTGGCGACGCGCCTGCACCCCGCGCTCGAGCAGACCGTCGAAGGCGGCGATCAGCGCTTCGACGTCCGCATCGACGCGGCCGATGCGGCTTTCCAGGATGATCTCGCCCGGCTGCAGGTCCTGATCGGGGATCAGGTCGATGAGTTCGATCTCGGGAAAGCCCGCGACGATCCCGTCGAGCCGGCCACGGATCTCCTCGGCGACCGAGGCGGCAACGCGCAACTCGGCCCGGGCCTCCCGGCGCATCTTGGTCAGCGCACCCTTGATGAGCGCCTCGGCGACATCGGCATCGGCGGCCGCACCGATCACTCCGCGGGCGACGGTCATGGCCACATCCTTGAGGCCGCTCTCCATCTCCGCCAGTGCTGTATCCAGTCGGGCCTGGTCGGCCAGCAGTTCCGCCAGCGCGGCGGCACGCCCCTCGGCCAGCCCTTCTGCATGCCCGCGGGCCTTTTCGGTGATGAAGGCATGCACGGCGGCGGACTCGATCTCGGCCGCCTTGTCCTGCGCCGCCTTGAGCACGGCGGCGGCGCTGGCAAGCCCCTCAGCCTCTGCCGCAGGCATGACCTGAGCATCCGGGCCAAGGCTCGCCCCGAGCGCGGCAAGGCCGCCTGGCACTACGAAACGACCGTTGTCCATTCCGGGCACTTTCTCAGGATCAGTTTTTCGACCAGGCGCAGCTTGCGTCTATCGAGCGACCATTCGGGCATCGCCGCCTGGCCCGCCAGCGACAGGCGCTGCAGCAGAAGCGGCGCCAGCGCGGGTTCCACTTCGCGCACCCAGGCGAAGAGGATCCGCTGCCCCAGCGCCATGGCATGTTCGTTGTCCACGCTCTCCGGCGTCCGCAGGTCTGCGAGTTCGGGGTAGAGCACCGGCGCCTCGTCGACGGCCAAAGCCTGGGCCTCCGGCGGCAGCGCGGCCTTCAGTGCTGCCCGCTCCGCCTTGGTGACGGCGCAGATGAACTGGCGCTGCAGCGCGGCCCCGGCCAGCAGGGCGACGACACGATCCAAGTGGTCGCGCGGCGCCGTCGCCAGGATCACCGCCAGGCGCGAGAGCGGGGTGACCGCAAGGCGGCTTACGAAGCTATCATCCAGCGGCGCCGCGACGCTGGGGCCCGGGCGCGCGATCAGCGCCATATGGCGACCGAAGGTGGCATCGCCCATCAGCGCCTGGCAGGCCTCGGCGCTCAGCCGCCCGGCTGTAGCATCCGAGATCGCGCCAGCGGCATCGTCGCGGGAGAGCACCGGCGCCGAGAGTGCGGCGCCGACCATCGCCAGAAGCCCGAAGCTGCGCTCATCCGGAGAGACCGACGCGCCGGGGGCGTGCGGCGCACCATCAGCCGGCATCGCTCGTCCTCCCCAGGATGGTCATCGTCGCTCGCCTTTCTCTTCACGCTGGTACCGCGCGCTATGCGTCACTCGCCCGCCACTTCGACTTCGGTCGAGGTCGAGCGGGTGCCGCCCCGGCGCATCACTGCGACCGCAGCGCCCAACAGCGCCAGCGCCAAGATACCGATTACCGCACCCGCGGCCTGAACCATCAGCCAGGCGTCGTCGGCGTAGCCGCGCGCCACCTCGACCCCCAGCACCGTCTCGGTCTCGACGCTCGCGACCTGCAGCGTGGGCTCCGACGGCTGTGCCGCCGTCATCATCACCGCGACGTTGTCGAAGGCGAGGCCCTCGATCGCATTGGCCACGAACTCCGTGATCTCACGCTGCGACACCACCGGGGTGTTACTGGCCTCGTGCTTGATGAAGACCGAGGCCGAGGCGGGCTGGACCTCCTGGCCGAGCTCGGCGTCCTCGGGCATCACGATGTGGACGCGCGCCGTCAGGACGCCGTCGATCTCGGACAGCGTCTGGCTGACTTCCTCGCCCAGCGCATAGACGAAGCGCACGCGCTCTTCGAAGGGCGAGGACATGACGCCGGACTTCGCGAAGACCTGGCCCATCGTGTCATGCGTCTTTTTCGGATAGCCGCTGGCGTTCAACACCTCGAGCGCCGCAAGCAGATCTTCCTCGTCGACCTGGAGCGTCACGCCATCGTCGATCACCACCTTCTCGGCGCTGATGTTGGCGGCGAGCAGCACGGCGAGCATGTCGTTCGCCTCTTTCTCCGTCAGGCCGCTGTAGAGATCCGCCCGGCAGCCAGCCAGCACCATCGCGCATAGCAGCACCAGGGGCGCAGTCGTTCGGCGATTGAAGATCTTGAGGGTCATGCCCGCTCTATCCGTGTGTTCGATCCGCAATGCGCCCCCGGGGGTGGACCGGGGGAAAGCTCAGCGTCACTGCCCCTTGAGCAGCGTATCGAAGGCCTGGGTCGACTTGCCCGTCAGCTTTGAGGTGACGTCGATCAGCAGACCGTACTTCACGACCTCCACCTGCAGGCCGAGCATCTGACCGCTGTTCAGCTCATTGCTGTTCTGCAGCGCAGCCAGGTTGGTCGTCTGGGCGTCGAAGGCACCGCGAAGGTTCTTGAGACCCTCGAGGATCGTCGTGCCGGTGGTCGGCACAGCGCCGGCAGCCTGGACCGCGGTCGGATCGAACACCTGAAGCGCACGCTCGGTCGGCGACAGCGCGTCGTTCCGCTCAACCGGGGGCGTGCCGCCGGCCTGTGCGACCTGCACCGGCTCCACCGGCTGTTCCGACGCGGCGGTCCGCATCGCATGCTCGAACTGCATCATGCTGCGCGCACTCGGCGGCGACATCAGGTCTTGCTGGAACAGGTCGGCCTGTGGCTCGAACCCTGCGGCTTTTACTGTTGGCTCAATGCTCACGTCGCCTCCGCCGGTGACTAAAGGGTAAACCCTACTTTGTGCACTACAACACGCCGATCGGTTCATCTCAAACCTTACGGCACGATGTATCCGCCTGCCCCATCACGGGACGTGCTGTAGGTCACACCCACCGTCAGGTTGGCAGCCCTTCGAGCGTTTCCCGCGCCAAGGTCGCATGGGCCGGATCCGCGCCGAGGGCCAGCAAATCCTCAAGCATTTCGCGGGCTTCGGCGATCTTGCCGCTGCCGGCCAAAGCGATGGCGAGATAGAGCGTGACGCTTTCGCTGGGCGGCGCGTCGCGAAGGATGCCGACGGCCTTTTCTGGCTCACCGATCCCGACATGCGCCATCCCGAGGCCGATTGCCGCTGCCTCGATGGCGGTGCCACCCGGCGGAGACAGCGCGACGAGCCCTTCGAACAGCGGTACCGCCAGATCCGGGCGGGCCTGTCCCAGTGCCATGAAGCCAAGGTCGGCAAGCGCCTGACGGTCTTCGGCGGTTACGAGTTCGTGCAGTGACGCCATGATTGCTGCCGACCGCCCCCTCCTAGTGATCTGCGGCACAATCCTAACGGGTGGACAGACGTAGCTACAAGTCGACAAGGTCTCCAAACGGAACGATGTTGCAGGAGCACATACCGGCATGATGACCAAAGTGCTGAACACGCTCGCGAAGCGGAACGACGTCGTTCTGGCGTTCCTGCTTATTGCGATCGTCTTCATGATGATCCTGCCGCTGCCCACGGAACTCGTCGACCTGCTGATCGGCATCAACCTGACGCTGGCGGCGGTGCTGCTGATGGTGGCCGTCTACCTGTCGGACGTGTTGAAGCTTTCGGCCTTTCCGTCGATCTTGCTGCTCACCACGCTGTTCCGCCTGGCGCTCTCGATCACGACCACGCGTCTGATCCTGCTGCAGGCCGATGCCGGTCAAATTGTTGAAACCTTTGGTAATTTCGTCGTTCAGGGCAATCTGGTCGTCGGCTCGGTCATCTTCCTCATCCTGACCATCGTGAACTTCATGGTGATCACCAAGGGGTCTGAGCGTGTGGCCGAGGTTGCTGCACGCTTCTCGCTCGACGCCATGCCCGGCAAGCAGATGTCGATCGACAGCGACATGCGCGCCGGCCTGATCGAGATGGACGAGGCGAAGGTCCGCCGTGGCAAGCTGGAGAAGGAAAGTCAGCTCTACGGCGCGATGGACGGCGCGATGAAATTCGTGAAGGGCGACGCCATCGCGGGCCTGATCATCATCGCCGTTAACCTTATCGGCGGGATCATCATCGGCACCACGCAGCGCGGCATGACGACCGCCGAGGCGCTGGACCGCTATGCGATTCTCACCATCGGCGACGGTCTGGTCAGCCAGATTCCCGCCCTTTTCATCTCGATCACGGCTGGCTTTATCGTCACGCGCGTCAGCAGCGAGGACAGCCAGGACCTGGGCAACGACATCGGCGGGCAGCTTGTGGGCGAGCCCCGCGCGCTGATGATCGCCGGCGGCATCCTCTTCGGCTTTGCCCTGGTCCCGGGCTTTCCGACGGTCGTCTTCGTCGTTCTTGCCGCGATCTGCGGCCTCGGCGGCTTCTACATCTCGAAACAGCGAGAAAAGGAGGCCAAGAGTAAGAAGTCCCAGACCCTGCCAGCGCTTGCGCCGGAGACCATGCAGGACGCGCCGGCGCCAAAGATGCCCGAGGCGAAGGACGACGACAGCTTCGAGCCGGTGGAGGCCGTTACCTTCGCGCCGACCGTGCCGCTGATCATCGACATCGCCTCCACGGTCCGCAATTCGATCAAGCCGGAGAAGCTCGACAACGAGATCGCGCGCGTGCGCCGGGCGCTCTACTTCGACCTCGGCGTGCCGTTCCCGGGCGTTCACCTGCGGCTGAACGACAACCTGGAGGAGGGGCACTACCGCATCCTGGTCAACGAGATCCCGATCGCGAACGGCGCCGCCCGGCCCGGGTTCTTCATCGCGCGCGAGAGCGAGACCAACCTCAAGATGTTCGACATCCCCTTCGAGCATGGCGAGGACTTCCTGCCCAACACGCCCAGCTATTGGGTCGCCCTCAAGCATCGCGACGCGGCGATCCGCGCGGGCATCCAGATCATGACCCTCTCCAGCATGCTCACCTTCCACCTGGCCCATGTGCTGAAGGCGGAGGCACCGAAGTTCATCGGCGTGCAGGAGACCATGTATCTGATGAACCAGATGGAGCAGAGCTTTGGCGAGCTCGTGCGCGAGGTCATGCGGGCCCTGCCCACCATCACCATCACCGACGTGCTGCAGCGCCTGGTGTCCGAGGAGATCTCGATCCGCGACATGCGCACCATCCTGGAGGCGCTGGTGGAATGGGGTCAGCGCGAGAAGGACCCCATCATGCTGACCGAGCACGTGCGGGGCGCGCTCAACCGCTACATCACCCACAAGTTCTCGGCCGGGCAGAACATGATCCCCGCCTACCTGCTGGCCAAGGACGTGGAGGACACGGTGCGCAGTGCGGTGCGCCAGACCTCTGGGGCGTCGTATCTGGCCCTCGATCCGCAGACCCACCGCACGATGATGAAGTCGTTTAAGGAATCGATCGGCAGCATCGATCAGGCGGCCGTGCCGCCGGTGCTGATTGCGCCGATGGATATCCGCCGGTTCATGCGCAAGGTCGTGGAGCGTGAGTTCCCCAGCCTACCCGTACTGTCGTATCAAGAGTTGTCGCCGGATGTGAACATCCAGCCGCTCGACCGTATCCGCATATCCTAAGTCCCTGTCTTGGCATAACTTGAGACCTCAGAGGCATCGAAGTGACCCAGATCCTCAAGATCCTGAACGGTAAGCAGGCCGGCGTCGATGCGCGCCTGCCGCCCGGCGACTATGCGATTGGCTCGGGCGACGACGATGACTTCCAGTTGCACGATATCAGCCTGCGCAACGGGCATCTGCGGCTACGGGTGACGGAGACCAGCGTCGAGATCGCCGGGGGCACGGGCAGCGCGCGCATCTTTGCGGGCGAGGAGCATATCGGCGACGTCGAGGCCGGCGAGGACAGCTATGTCATGCTGGAGCCCTTGGCGATCGTGGAGGCGGGTGCCAGCCGTTTCGCCACCGGCCCGGTCAACGCCCAGTGGCATACCCTGCAGGAGGGGGCCGGCACGGCCGGCAAGAAGAAGAAAGCCCCGCCGCGCCCCGCCGCCGCTTCGACCGGCCTTGGTAGCTTTCGCAGCTGGCTGATCATCGGGCAGGCTGGGCTCATCGCGGCACTTGTGTATGTACTCGTCTCCCTGGGCGGGCCTCAGGAAACCGTCACGACAGCAGAGCAGCAGGACCCACAGGAACTGGTGGGCGGCGCCATCGACCGCTTCGACTTCACCCAGCACGTGGCCTGGCGGCGCGAGGTCGACGGCATGTTCCACGTCGAGGGCTTCGTCGGCACCCCGGCGGAGCGGCGTGCGCTTGTGCAGGCCCTCACCGAGACCCGCGCGCCCATGCAGCTCAACGTCTTCGTGCGCGAGGACATGCAGCGCGAGGCCCGCGCGGTCTTGGATCGTGCCCCGGGTGGCGAGGATCTGTCGGTCGGTGTCGCACCGGATGGCGTGGTCCTGATCTCGGGCCTGCACCTCGATCCGGCGGGCGCCGACGATGCGGTGCTGACGCTGCAACGCGCCCTGCCCGAGGCGCGGGCGGTGAATTCCGATGTCACCACGATCATGACCGTGCTCAGCGACACGGAGGCCCTGCTCGGGCAATACCCGCGAATCGCTGAGTCGGTGACGCTCCAGCGGACCGGCACGCCGGTTCAGTACTACATCGAGGCGATCGGCATCGTGGATCGCGCTGACCGCGGGGAGTTCTTGCAGTTCCTGCGCGGCTATGCGCGCGAAATCGCCTCCATCGTCCCCATGCGCTCCTATGTCGTGCTCGACGATGGGTCCGGGAACTACGCGCCGACCAGCCCGGTCGTGATCGGCGAGGACGCGCAGATTGGTGCCGAGAACGAGCGTCAGCTCGAGCCTGCCGCGATCCGCGATGCTGACGATGCCTTCGCCAACCACCTGCCCCAGCCCGAGAACGATCCCCGCTGGCAGGGCCTGATGGAGATGGCCGACCGCTACGGCCTTGGCGAGGACGTGCTGCGGTGGGGGCTGGTCGAGGGCAACGTCGAGGTCCGCGGCGATCTTCCGGCGGCGGCACAGGCCAACTGGGAAGCCTTTCGCAGCGAGTTCGATCGGATCTCGCAGGGCCGCGTGGGTCTCGCGTCCTACGTGACCTTCTCCGAGGGCGAGGGGGGCGGGACGTCTTCCGGCGATGGCAGCACCGTGCCGTACAATGCGCCCACGGCCTCGGGCACGACCGGCGATGGTCGGCGCGGCACACCGCGGACCGGCGAGGGGCCGCGCGCCGGCACCAATGCCGGCTTCGGGCAGCGGGTCCCGGCGAACCGCGCCCGGGGGCTGCAGCGCAACGCGCAGACCGCGGAGGAGGAGGAGGCCGAACGGCGGGCAGCCGCCGAAGCCCTGCGCGCCGCGACCGACCGCATGCTGGTGCAGTGGCAGACCAGCACGGGTACCGGCGATGCGAACATGGACGAACGCGTCCGCACGCTGCTGGAGGAATGGGCAAGCAATGTCGCCAACGGCACCGGGCGCGAGCCGGGCTCCGGGGAGGACATGGCGACCACCTTCCTCGAGCTCTTCCTGCGCAAGGAAGGCTCGACCCAGCCCTGCTGGCCCAATGCCTCGGTCACGCAGGACAATCTGGCGGTGACGATCTTCTGGCTCGATCTGCTGCACCGCGAGGACGCGGCGGATCTGGCGCAGATGTCGCCCAACGACCAGGTCCTGATCGGCGAGGCGGCCCTCAGCCCCAGCTGGCTGCGCGAGTGCGTCGCCGCCATGCCGCAGCCCCTGGGCGACATCCTGGCGGCGGCCTCGCTCTACCTGCGCGATGCGGAGCGGAACCCCCAGGCGCCGCGGCGACTGCTGCGCGGCTTCCCCACCGCCGGCCTGACGCCGATCGGTGCCAACCTCAGCGGCAACCGCTATGTCCGCCTGTCGAGCGGCGAGTTGGTGATCGAGGGTGCGGCCAGCACCGGCGGCCAGCGCGTGCTGTCGATCGGCGAGTTCGGGATCCTGCTGGGCACGCCCGAGGGCAGCGCCGTCGATTTCTACGACGGCGGCCTGTCCTGGTACGTCTTCGAGTGATCTGACGACACGAAACCTGGGTGCTGCAGCGCTTCAAGGGGCGCTGCGGTGCTCAAGCGTTGGCCTGCACCTTGTCGAACAACGCCGACAGCCGGTCGATGCCGCCCTCCAGCGTGCTGAGGTCGAAGCGGTCGCGGGGCACCGCCAGCGTCAGGATCGCCGATCCGTCCCGCGCCAGGCCCGCATGGATCGACAGGTTCGACTGGGACTCGTAGCCTGCGGCGGCAAAGAGCGCCTCCATCAGCCGGCCATCCACCCGCCCCGGTGTCCGCGCCAGCGAGATCATGATCGGCCCCTCGGCCCCGAGCCTGTCCTCGCCACTGGCGACCAGGGTGAGTGTGCCCATCTTCTCGAAGATGAAGGTGAAGGAGCCGTCGGGCCCCTCTACCGGGACGAGGCTGAGCGCACCGCCAAAGTCCTGCACGGTGCGCAGGCTCTTTGCGTCGAAACGGGCCATGATCCGTCCTTACTGGTAGGTAGTGGTGGCGCCCGAGGTCCCGCCGGCCGAGCCGCCGGCCGTCCCGGTATTCGCGATCACGCCCTCGTCGCTGCCCTCTGCCGAGGTTGCCGGCATCGGCGGCGCGCTCGGCTTGGGGTTGGGATCGGCCGCGGCCGTGTCCTTCTGGGCCGAAACGCCGGTCTGAGGCATGCCTTCGGCCCAGGTCTCGTCGATCGGCGGCGCACTCGGCTTCACGCTGTTTGACGTTCCTGAAACCGTCGCGGTGTCGGCGCCGGGCTCTGCGACCTTGTTGCCGCCAGCCGCCGCCGTCTCCTCCGCCACGACCAGGTTGGTCATCATGTCCATGAAGGACTTCTTCTGCTGCAGCCGTGCCTCCGCCGAGGGGACCATGGCATCCGAAACCGTGGAGAGCACCACGCGCAGCGCGTTGCCGGCGAAGACCGCGGCCTCCTCGCTGATGTCGTCGAAGCCTGCGATCAACTCCTTCGCCATCGCCTCGGTCACGGTGGACTTGGAGATGAAGTTGACCAGGCGGGCGGTGAACTCCGACTGGCTTGGGACGCCCGTCACGTCCTTTGCCGCGTCGCCGTATTTGTCCATGATCGTGTCGTAGGACTCCGCGACCATGTCGATCACGCTGCGCAGCTGCTTCAGGCGGCCAAGCTCGGTGATCAGCAGGCCAATGTGGGTCTTCTCGTTCGTCCCCTCGGCCTGTTCCAGATCGCGCGCCGCGGCGCTCAGCAGGGTCTCGATCACGGTCCGCTCCCGGTCCGTTCGGGTGCCGCCCTTGTCCGCCGGGATCTGATCGACCAGCGGGCCCAGGCGCGCAAAGAGCGTCGCCATCGAGGGCGTGCCCTGGACCGCCGCGCGATACTCATCGCGCAGGGTCTTGGGATCGACCCCCAGGGTCTTGGCGGCTTCCGACGCAGCCTCGGCCGCGGCCAGGCCCGCCATGACCTCGCGCCGCATCTCCGGCGTCTCGAAGGTCTTCTCGCGCACCGTGGCCAGCATCTGGAGGAACTGCTCGCTCCCGCCGGCGGCCTTCAGGTACTTGACCATGCTGTCGAGCGCGGCGAGCTGATGCGTGGTATCGCCGTCGTATTCCCGAAGCATCTCCAGGATGTCTTCGCCCGTGAGCATCCCGCCGCCTTCGCCACCGGCGGCAAGCTGCTCATAGGTGTTCATCTTCTTGACGAGCTCGCGCAGTTTATCGTCGCGCGGCATGTCGGGCAGCCGGTCGAGGTGCTCGATGATGCGGGAAAGCGCCTCGAAATCGGTGGCGGCGCCGCGCTTCTCGACGCGCTCGCCCATGTCCTTTTTGTTCGCCCGGTGGGCCGTCGACATGCCGATTTCCTCGGCCATGTCAGCGATCTTCGAGGTGGCCGACTGCACCACCACCCCCTCGCCCCGGCGGGAGCCACGCGCCTCGGCGCCCGTCTCTACCGCAGTCGAGGTGGTCGCGGTCTGCGCCGCGAAGTTGTTCTTTACGCCGCTGACCTCGCCGCCCATCGTCGAACTCCTCGTCTCCCAGTTGCGCCCAAGGTCGCTGACAAGCCTGTGATCCCCGGCATAGAACCGTTGATGACAGCCACGGCACCAAGGTTTACGCTGAAAGGTGGAAACTCAAGGGCGTAGAGGGCGACGATCCGACATGGCGGGTGACGAGGATCACACGGCGGACCGCATTCTTGAGCAATTAGAGAGAGGGGTGGAGCCCGAAAGGGCCGTGCCCACCGATGCGCAATTCGCGCGGGTGTACCATGAGATCTCGGAGCAGTTCCGGGATCTGATGGAGCATCCGGTGATCCGCAGGGAGCCGGCTTTGATGAAGCTCCTTGTGCAGGCGATGATCGCACCGGACCCGGAGGAGATGGACCACCGGATCGACCTGTTCTGCGCCGCAGTGGCGGTGCACACCGGGCAGGCCGAGAAGGCGCCGATCCTGCTGGGCGAAGCGGCGGAGCGTGCGCGACGTGCGGCGCATGAGGCGAAAAAAGGCCTGACGGATGGTGCCCGACGGGCGCGCCACCGGCTATAGACAGGGATGACGGCATGACGAACTGGCCCAACCTTTTCCCGACGGTGAATTCCTTCACCGCTAGCCCGACCACCGATCCAGAAACGGGGGAACTGATCCGGACGGACGGGGAGCTGGCTGCGAGCCGGGTCAACGACACGACAGGAGCGCCGACCGATCCACGCGGGCGCATTCCGTACATCCGGACCGATCTGGTCGCCCCGCCGGACGAGCCGAACCCTGTCGCGCCCTTCATTTACCAGGATACCGCCGTCGATGCTGCTTACAAGGAGATCTACCAAGATCCGATCATCACCCAAGCGCTGCAGGACATCACCGATGGGGTCGTCAATCTTGCGACCATGACGGCGACTGAATTCGCCAATCTCTCGTCGAACTTCCAGAAGCTCATCTTGGGTCAGCTGCCGGGGGTGAATCCCAACGTCAGTTTTGAGGTGAACAGCCAGGGCGAGACCTACAACTACGCGATCACCTTCACCTCCACCGATGGATCGCCGGAACTGACGGCGGTGCTGGAGGATAACGGAGACGGACCGTTCAACTTCTCGAGCCGGGAGGTCTACCTCCTCCAGACGATGACGAAGAACGACTATGCCAAGCTCTCCGTGCTTGAGCAGGAGCGGATCGCTGTTCTGCCCGCCTTCCAGACGCTAGCGCTGGGGCAAAACCTGCGGCCATCCTCGGACAAGACCTCGAACGTCAGCGACAGGGCCTTCGTTGATGCAACGCGCCAGGCGATCGGCAACGGCTTCAAGTTCGAACTTATCGACGAGAGCAATCTTCAGGCGGGCGACATCCTGCCGCCGGGATTCTCTCGGACAACGAACGCAAGCAACCTGATCTCCCAGGCGATCCAGCGCAAGCTGAGCGAGTCGAACCTGGCCAGTTCCACGACGGTGGGCAGCTCGATCACGGCTGGCACGACGGTCACCCAGACCATCACCGTGCTCCGCAATAACACTGAGACGCAGGTCCAGGTCACGGCGCGCCCCATCACCAGCGTCAACTACTTCCCGGGCTTTAGCAGCTCTGCTGACTCAGCAAATGGCGGCGTCGATCCCTCCGGGCTTTTCAATCGACAGGTCCGCCTGATCGAGGAACAGCTTTCCGACATGGCGATCTTCTCGACGGACGATATCATCGCGCAGGTGGACGAGATCGCAGATCGCTACATCCGCGCGCGGTATTTCGGGGACGAGGTTAACTTTCCCCCTTCCCAGAACGCCCAGCGCTGGTTCAACAGTTCGGGGCCGTTTCACCAGGTCGGCGTCACGGATATCGGCGGAACTCAGGAAGGTTCGCAGGTCTTTAGCACGTTTCAGAACCTGATAGAGCAGGAACGGGTCATTACCTCGCTTGCGGAGCGCCGTCGGGAGTTCGCCGATCAGGTCTACTTCCTCGCGCCAGAGGGTCGTGGCGGGACGGTTCAGAGCGCTGCGCAGCGCCGTCTTGACCTACCGGCGATCATCACCTTCTTCCAGCAGATGTATAACCAGAAGCTCGAAGCGTCGGTGAACGCGGCTACAGAGGAAGTTCGCGCGTTGAACGCTCTCTTGAACACCTATTCCGCCTTTCAGGATGTGCTTAACGAGGCTCTCGGAAATTACACTCAAAAGAATATTGAAGACGACAATGCAAGGGATTTTGACGGCGTGATACGAAACGATACGAACAAGATTCGGGCTACGGAGTTTTTTGACGATTCAAGCAGTACTACGCTTCACCCTGTCGAGCGAATTGCAGGCATAACGACCAGACCGAATCTAAATCTAAACGAACTCGATGGGTTTTTTGTAACAACCGTGTCCAGGCGACAGTCGGAGTATTCCAACCTGAACAACCGGATCTCGGATGCGGTGACGCAGCTTAACCAGCAGACACAGCTCAAGCAGAACGACATCAGCTCGCAGGATCGGCAGAAGAACCGGCACTTCGACCTGGCGAACAACGCCCAGCGCAAGCTGGCGGATACGCTGCAGAACATCGCGCGGGTGATCTGAGATGTCGGGGATCGGCCGTCTCGACCGGGGGCTTTCAGGCATCTCGACCTGGCATGTGGGCGACGAGACCCACCTGCCGACCAAGAGCCGCCTGTCGCCGGCCTTCAACAAGGTCGAGCGGCCGCTGGCGGATATCCTGAAGCCGCCCTCGCTGGACGAGCGGCTGCCCGGCCTGCTGATCCCGGAATGGCTGACGCCCGATCTGCTGGAGCCCGCCGTGATGTCGGCAACGCGCGAGGAAGTGGCGCGGCACATGCGCGCCATGGGGGCCGGCAGCACCGATGGGCGCGACGGCGCCGATCCTGTCCTGGGCGAGGCGGCGGCGGTGCTGGAACAGGACATCCAACTCGACGACGAGGTTCGAACGGCGCTGGCAGCGCTGCTGCGGGGCTGAGGAGAGACGGCAGTGCGCGATACCGGCGGCATCTTTCCCCCGCACGACGGCTTCGGCGGCGGGCCGAGCACGGAGGGGCCCTTCGGGGAGCGTCACCGCGATTTCCTGTTGCTCACGATCTATGTCTACACGCGCCAAGAACGGCTCGACCGGGCAAGCGCGCTGGCCGAGGCGCTGTTGGTCATCGACGGACCCACCAAGACAACGCTGTTCACGGTGGCGGTCATCGACTTTCTGCGCGGACGCGTGCGCCGTTGCCGCGAGCGTCTGGTCGCCCTCGACCGGATCGATCCGTTGGAAAGCTTCGGCGACGTGGTGCCGACCAAGCGCGAGCGTATGCGCAGCTACCTGCGCGCGCGCTGCGCACGCCAGCTCGACATGCCGGAGGAGGCGGAGCGCGCCCTTGCGCGGTACCTCATGACCGCGCCGCGCAGTGCCGAGCCCGCGCCGCTTGACGGCCGCAAAAAACGCAAGAGCCTGCCAGCGCCCTCCTCGGAATAGGCGCCTGGCGACTTTCGTGGCTGCAATGTGGTGTACAACACACCGCGCCCTGCTCCTGCCCGTATGTTTGTCTTCATCATTGACGAGGACATGCCATGCAGCCCGAAAACAGCCTTCCCGTAAGCTCTCTCTTCGAGGGGCAGCCGAAATCCGACGAAGACATGGAGTTCGTCTTCAAGGCCGGAACCGAGGCCTACAAGCAGATCTTCCAGAAAACCTTCCTCAAGGAGCTCTGCGAAAAGAGCCACATCATGCAGCAGCTGCATGAGGGGCTGTCGCTCAAGGACGTCCTCCAACTTTCCGACGAGCAGATGGAAGTGCTGTACGCCCAGGCGCACCGCCTTCTGAGCAGCGGCAACGCCAAACAGGCGGCCGATGCCTTTCTGGCGCTGATCCAGGTCGACTACATGGAAGAGCGCTTCTACTTCGGCTTCGGTGTCGCGAACCAGATGCTTGGCGACTTCAAGCTGGCCGCCCGGGCTTATGCCGCCTTCCTGTCGTTCGACGCCCAGAACCCCGACGGCTACCTGCGCCTCGGCGAGTGCCACCTGGCCGTGGATGAGCTGGAGCATGCCCGCGAAGCGATCGCCTTTTCGATCACCGCAGCCAAGGAATTCCACAAGGAAGGCTACGACGACGTGATCGAGTACGCGACGAAACTTCTGGAAGCCATCGACGCACGCCTCGCGGCGCGCAGCTGAACAAATCGCTTTAAGAGAGGATCGGTCCCATGGGCGCTTCGAACGTCGGCAATACCAACAACTCCAACGCCATCAACTACCTTCAGAACCAGAACGTCGACAACCAGAACCAGGCGGGCCCGAGCGTCGGCAGCGGCAACATCGACATGGGCTATATCTCGCCCGATGTCGGCCGCGTCGCGACGATGCAGCTGAGCGTGACGGTCAACGTACGCTTCGCGCCGAACGTCTCGGGCGAGGATCTCGATGTTCTCATCGCGTCCGTCACGCTTGAGATGAAGGAGAAGGTCGAGAAGACCGAGAAAGAGAAGATCGAGCTTACTTCCGAGCAGAAGAAGAACGCCACGGCGCAGAAGCAGGCCAAGGAAGACGAGGCCGTCGAGAAGCGCGAGGAAGCCCAAAAGAAGGAGAAGAAGGCGAGCTTCTGGGACAAGATCAAGCTCGCCGTCCAGGGCATCGGTCTGGCGCTTGCTGCTGTCGCTGCCGCGGTTCTGATCGCATCCGGCGTCGGCTTTGCGCTTGGCGCGCTCCTGATTGCGGGCGTCGTTGCCTCAGCCATCCAATTCACCGACGCCATGATCGCGCACTTCGCCCCAGAGGTGGGAGGACTGATGGGCGCGATGGCCATCGCTGCAAGCTTCTCCAGTGGGGGCTTGATCCCCATGCCCGATGAGGAAGCGCTGGCAAAGATGAACCAGGTGTTCGGCTACGTCATGATGGGCGTCTCGCTGACCATCGGGATCGCCACCATGGTGGCAGGCAACGTCGGTTCGACGGCCGCCTTGCTCTCCAAGGCCATGGACAAAGGGGCGAAGTTCCTGATGGCCTGCGAGTGCATGGAAGCCGCCAACAACGTCACCGGCGCCGTCGCTTCCGGTGTGGGCGCCAGCTTCCGCGCTGATGCGCTGGAGCTGCAGGGCGACAGCATGGATAAGAGCGCCGAGGCCAAGCAGCTGGAGGCCATCCTCGAGGTGCTGAACGAAGCCATTGACATGGCCATGCAACGCTTGATGCAGACCTTCGAAACATTCAACGGGATGCTCGACGTGACCGTGCAGATGTCGATGGACCGCGGCAAGACCGCAGCCTCCGCCCGTTTTGGCGCCTGACTTCTCAAAGATCGGAGTACGATTATGGCTGAAGTTGGAAAGACAGGCGGTGCCGCCTACACCCAACAGCTCCAAGACGTTAAAGATCTTGTGGGCGAGTACAAAGAGATCATGTCGAGCGGTCTAGGCGAGGGCTCGGACGTCGCGCCCGAGGTTCGCCAAGCCTTCAAGAACATGTTCGCGGACATGGGCATCGACCTCGCTCCGTCGAAGATGACGATGGAGCAGCTCGAGACGGCCGAGAAAAAGCTGAGTGCTCTTCTGACCTTGATGGAAGGGGCCGTCGCCGCGACGCAGCAAGGCAACAAGAACAATGGCGAAGTGAACGCCGAGGCCATGATGTCGGTGACGCTGAGGTTGCCTTCGGGCAGCTCGATCTCGATCGCTGAGCTGATGATCATCACGGCGACGGATCAGCGCAAAGAGGCCATGCAAAGCCGCCTCAACCTGCGCGACAACGTCAAGGCGATGATCGAAGCTCAGGTCGGCAAGCTCGAAGACGCGGCCAAGGAGATGAAGAGCGCGGCGATGAAGGTTCTCGTCACCGGCATCATCAGCGCCGCCGTCCAGGGCATCGCGGCCGGTGTGGGTATGTACGGCGCCATGAAGACCAAAGACGCCAGCATGGAGCAGCTGGCCAATCAGAAAGAGGCGGCCAAGCACGCCAGCAAAATGCCGGAGATCACCGAAGTCCAGATCAACGCCAGCAAGTCGGCAGCGAACGCCAACGCGACGCAGAAGGCCTTCGAGATGGGCGGCGGGATTTCGCAGAGTGCCGGCCAGTCCGAGCGGATGAAGGACGAAGCTAAGGCCAAAGAGGACGAGGCCGAGGCCACCGCACACTCGGCCGAGGCGGAGCAGCAGCGCGCCGACGCGGACATGGAGAAGGAGATCTTCAGTCAGCTCGCCGAGGTCATCAAATCGATCATTCAGTTCATCAAAGAGATGAAGGATGCTGAGGTCGAGCAGATGGCGGCGGTCACCAAGGGCTGATGACGATCGTCTCGCGTTCTAGACGACGAAGGAGAGAGGCATGGCCAGACCCCGAGACTTCGGCGAGGCGATCGCGGCTCTCTGGAAGCGTCTGGATCTCGGGACCGCGCCGACGGGAGGGGAGGCGGTGCTGCGGGTCGATGGCCGCAGCCTCGACCTCCGCCCCAGCCCGGACGGGACGGGGATCCGCATCTCGGCGGAACTCGGCGCCGTGGCCCCGGGCGGCGCGGGCGAAAGGGATCTGGAGCGGCTCTTGCAGCGGGCAACGGGTCTCTTGCTGACGAACGCAGCCTGTCTGCACTTCGACCCCGCGACCCGGACCGTGTTCGCCGAGGGGCATGCGGATCTGGACGCGACACCCGTGGCTTTCGACGCCATGGTGGACCAGGTCCTGGACCTGGCCGTCATCGCGCCGGAGGGCACGCGCCTGGAGAGCGACTTCCGGCAGGGCGTCACGCGCCGCCCGGCCGACGATGACGACGATTTTGACAACATGCTGATCCTGCGCCCCTGAATGGCGCGCCTGGACGGCGCCCTGGACGGCACTGGCGTAACGAGAGAACGAGGTAGGACGGAGCCATGACGATGACCGATACGAAGCCCGTCGACATCGCGGATGAAGCGCTGACCGTTTTGGCGGAAGCCGGCGGCATCGCCGCGATCATGGGTGTCGATCCCGCGAACCTGCGGATCGGTGTCGACTTGGCCAAGGCCCGGCGTTCGGCCGGTGCGCTTGGCGAGGCGCTCGGTCTCTACGCGACGCTTGCCCTGATGGACATGAACGAGCCCGACTATCAGCTCGGTCTTGCGGACGTTGCCTTCGAGATGGGCGAATATGCGCTCTGTGTGCAGGCTGCCTGCTGTTACGTGGCCCAGCGCCCGATGCGGCCGGAGGGGTACTTCCTGTCTGGCGCCGCCTGCCTCGCGCTCGGCCAGATCGCCGAGGCGCGCGAAGATCTGGAGGACGCGCTGCGCTATGCGAAGGAGCAGCGCAATGCCAAGATCTTCGAACGAGCTGATCGCCTGATCAAAATCCTGGACGAGACGGCAAACTGATCATGGCATCGCCCTCCGCCACCACGGATACCGAAGCCAACCGCGAAGCCCTCGCAGGTCTGATCGCCGCCGTCGCGGGCGACCTGGGGTTCGACGCCAACAAGGTGGCCAAGCGCCTGTCGGGCGGGGCCTCCATCGGCGAGGCGCTGGACCTGCCGGCAGGGACGGTGCCGCTGATCTATGCCCGCGCGCATGCGGCCTTTCAGGCCGGTCGCGTCGCCCGCGCGGAGCAGCTGTTCCGCGTGCTCACCATGCTTGATGGCGGCAACCCCGACCACTGGCTGGGCTATGCCATCTGCCTGCGTCAGACGGGTCAGCAGGCGCTTGCGCGGGACCTGTTCAACATTGCCGCCACGCTCGATCCGCAGAGCGCCGTGCCGCATTTCCACCTGGTCGAACTGGCCCTGTCCGAGGACGACGTCCCCGCGGCGAAGGCCGCCGCCGAGGCCTGCACCGCCCGAGGCGACAAAGGCCTGCCGACCCCGATCAAGGGCGAGATGGACCGGTACCGCGCGGCCATCGCCGCCAGATCCTAGGGTGCGCTAATGGTCGAACTCGGCGGGCTCTCCGGTCTTCAGTCCATGTTCGCTGCCACGCAGCGGCACATGATGGAGAACGGCTGGGGTGATTTCTCCCCACCGCCGCTGGGTCCCGACGACGGCGGGAGCACCGACCAACGCCAGGCGCCGCGCCAGAACGCACAGACCCCGGATGCCCGCGCGCCCCAGGCGCGCGGCGCCGATGGTGCCGCCCAAGCCGCTAAGCCCACGACGGTCGCGCCCGGCGCGCTGCAGAACCCGGTTCAGACCCCTGGCCAAGGCGCTCAGACCACGGCGCCCGGCCAGGCGACGACGGCACCCCCGGCGCAGGCGGCGACCCAGCCCACGCCGACGATGTCCCCGGGGATGGCGGCCCAGACGCCGACCCAGATACCGACCCAGATATCGGGCCAGATATCGGGCCAGATACCGGGCCAGATCCTCGGCCAAGCTCAGGCGGCCGTGCCGTCCCAGATACCCGGTCAGGCCCCGGGTCAGGGGGCGGGCCTGCCGACCGGGGCGCAGACGCCGCAACTGGCCCCCGGGCAACCGGCCACCAGCATGAGCCAGGCGGCACAGGCAGCCACGGCTCAGGCGGCAGGAGCGCCGGCGGTGCTGGGCGATCTCGCGGCGCAGGGCACGCCGCGCAATCAGTCCTTCGCCCGCAGTCTCGCGACCCTCACCCCACCCATGACGGCGCAGTCCGCGCGCAGCGCGAGCCTGGGCGAAGTGGGGCTTGGTATGGTGGCGACCTCGATGACCGCGGCGCGCAGCCCCACGGCCCAGACCGCCGCCGCGATGAACGCGCAGGCGACTGCGGCGCAGAGCGGTGCTGCCACCGACCAGCGGGCGGTGCCGCAGAACGCCCTACCGCAGCAGGATCCCGCACAGCCCCGCGCCCAGCAGAACGCGGCGTCGCAGGGCATGCCGCAGCAGGCCCTGGCCACCCAGGTCGCGCAGACGCCCGGCCAGACGGCTGCCGCCGCTGCCATGATGACGGCCGCCGCAGCCGGCGGTGCGGCCCAATCCGCCGAGATGGGCGCCGCCTTCGCCGAGAGCCTGGTGAACCAGCTCACCGGCAGCGACCAGGGGGCGCGCTCCATGGGGGCGGCGGTGATGCTGAACGCCGCGATGATCCCCGGCTGGCCCTTCGAGCGAAAAATCGAGGGGACGATGGGCCATAGCACCCAGACCCGCCAGGCCCAGGCCGAGGCCGAGGCGGCGAAGGATCCGAAAAAGGCGGCGGAGGAGATGGCCAAGCACATCGCCGCCTTCGCTGCGGCGCGCAAGGCGCTGCGCAAACTGCTGAAGAAGATGGCGACCGACGACACGCCCGACAAAGGTCTTCTCGGCGCGCTCGAGGCCCTGGTGGTCACCGTCGGCGAAGCGCTCTCGGTGGCCAAGGAAGCCATCGAACAGGAACTCTACCGCGATTTCGACCCGCTCGACGGCGCACCGCTCGAGCACGCAGGCAACCGCCGGCGGCTGACGCTGTAAGGCCGGGCAGAAGAGGAGGCAGACAATGGTCGACTTCAATACGAACGTTGGTTTTCTCGGCACCCTGCCGACGCCGACGACCGATGAGACTCAGGAAGCGAACACCGCGAACAACCCGAACGCGGTTGGCAGCTTCACCAGCCCAGCGCTCACGAGTGCCCCGGGCCAGAGCCCGGGTCTCTATACCTCGGTACTTGGCACGCGCCTGTCGCTGGTGGCCCTTGGCGTCACACAGCCCGGGAACTTCGGTGACACCGAGGCCTTGCTCCAGGAGCTGCAGTCTCAGCTCGCCGACAAGGTGGCTGAAAACACCAGCGAGAAGATCAACGCCCAGGCGGAAGAGCAGCGGACCGAGCTGAAGCGGTTCCTTGCAGCGCTCACCGACGTTACGGCGATCAATGAGAGTATCGCAACCGAGCAGGGCAAGCTTCAAACAGTGCAGTCCGACCTCGGGACAGCACGCGGAGAGTTGACCGGGTTGACAAACACCCGGGCGGGCAAGCAAGACCGGTTGGACACGGTCAATACACAGATCAAGACGCTAGAGGGGGTTGAGGATCCGACGGATGCGCAGAAGAAGCAGCTCCAGGATCTGAAGACCGAGCAAGCCAAGCTGACGGGTGAGATCAGCTCGTTAACTGATCAGATCGGCGATAAAGAAGCCGAGATCGGCGAGCTTGAGGAGGACGAGCGCGATATTCAAGGCACGATCAGTGGCCTGCAATCTCAGCTTCAGACGGCTCTGCTTCTCAACTTCATCGCGCAGATTCTGTTCCTCTTCGCCTTCTTCGACATCGAGCTCCTGCCGGACTTCGTGCAGGAACAGCTAAAGACTGAGGAGGCCAAGGAGAACGAACTGCAACCGACAGCGCGGCTCCTGGACTTCCTGCAGATCGAGCAGAGCGACGAGGATACGCGTCTGACGCAGACCATCACCGACACGGAGACTGCCTTCAACCGCAAGGACGATGACGAGGCCTACGTCTCTCAAAAGGAGGTCTTCACCTTCTTGCTCGTTAGCTTGATCGTGGAACTCGGAAACCTCACCGGTGTCTCCCCGCAGGCCTTCAACCAGGAGGGTGAGGGCGTTAACGGCCCTGCCGGCGGCAACACCACCAAGGGCGAGGGCGCCGATGCTGTCGGCGGGGGCAACCCGGCGGCGAACCTGACCGAGAGCCAGCTGCAGGCGCTGCGTCAAAAGTCGGATAACCAGGCGGAGTTCGTGCCGCTCGAGGCCCCGCCTTCGACCGGCCAGACGACCGACATGGGGGAGCGCCTGAAACTCGGCCTCTGACGACGGCAGCGCGGCGGTCCTTCAGGGAACCGCCGCGCAGCGCCGGAACGGCCCTCAACAGAAAAGGCCCGGGCAAAGCACCCGGGCCTTTTGTTTCGATCGCTGATCGCCGGATCAGGCGACGTTGCGCACGATGGTCTTCAGCGAGTCGGAGACCGACTTCATCATGTTGGTGCGCAGGTTCGTGACCGCCGACCAGGTGTTCATGGCCATCTGCATGGCGAACATCTTCTCGGTGTCCGACAGGTTCGAGTTCTGCTCGATCTGCGCGATGTCTTGCTCGATCGCCTGCATCTGATCCTGCAGGAAGGCCTGCCGGAAGATCAGGTCGAAGCCGTCACGCGCCTCGGTTGCGGCACCGATACCCTCGGAGACATATCCTGCAGAGTCATCTACGCCGTACGAAGACAAAAGAAAGGTGTTGGTAAGTGCCATCTCTAGGTTCCCACTCCTCTAGCCGAGCATTCCGGCTGCCGTTCTCAACGCTGCCAGGGCTTTCTGCGCATCCGCATAGGCCTCTGGCGACATCCCGGCCTCAACCTGCGTTTCAACCGCAGCCGCCAGGCTCTCCATCCGGGACTTGAGCGCACGTCGCGCCAAAGCCCCTTCCGCTCCCGTGAGCTTCTCCTGAAGCTCGGTCATTGCCTCTGGTACTTCCGGACCCGTCGTCTCAGTCACCGTCAGCCTTCCTCGGCAATTCTGCTCAGCTCTTCGATATCGAGAACCGAGATACGTCGGTCCTTCAGTTGCAGGAAGCCACCGCGCTCCCATGCTTTCAAGAGCTTATTCACGTTTTCCCGGCTGCCCCGCGCCATCGCCCCAAGATCGGACTGCGTGATCACCGGCACGATATCGACGCCACTGTCCGTCATCGTCCCGACCTCACGGGTCAGTCGCAGCAGCACCTGCGCCAGCCGGGCGGCCAGAGAGGGCAAAAACATCGTCGTCACCACATCCACGAAGGCGCGGCTGCGATCCGCCACATGCCGCCCCAGGGCATCGCAGACCGACGGGTGGGCCTGGCGCAGGCGCGACAGCCGCGGGGGCGTCAGCACCGAGATGCGCACCCGGCCAAGCGCGGTCGCCGCGTCCTGGTGTAGCCCGCCATCGAAACAGGGCAGTTCGCCGAACACCGCACCCGGTCCCAGGACAGAGGTCAGGAGCACGCTGCCGTCGTCGAGCACATTCGCCAGCCGCACGTGACCCGAGATGACCAGGAACAGCCCCTCCGGATCGTCGTGCTGCAGGTAGATCACCGCATTGGGCTCATAGACCCGATCGATAAAGCTCTCCCCCATGGCCGCCCGCGCCATCGGCGACAGCCCCGCAAAGGGCGTCTGCGGTGCAAAGACCGGCAGCGGCGGTTTGAGGCGAGCGCCCACCGATGGTGCCCTTACAGCGGTGTGTTCTGGCCGAGGTCGATACCGACGCTCGTCTTGCTGATGTCGTTCGCAACGTCGACCTCAGCGGTGAACTGCTGCTGATCGAGCTGGGTGATCGTCGACTGGTTGATCATCTGCTCGAAGTTCTCGATGGACTGCTCGCGCGTCGACATCTGCGTCGGCGCGATCGCCTTCTCAGGGTCAGAGGTGTTCTGGACGCCGCCATTCGGCGGCAGGCCGCCGATCGGATTGCCGATTGAATCAACCATTTTCTCACTCCTTGACTGTTCCGCCCAGAATGCGCCTTACGTGACGTTCCTGCAACGCACTCAGTCCCCGTTGCAATCGAAGATACGGCGCCTCTCGTGGGAGAGGGTGACCCAGGTCACACCTATGAGTGCAATCGCCGCCAAGATCCGTTCAAACCAACGCGTCAGCCGCGCCAGGAGGTCGGGTCGGGTCAGGCTCTCCTCCTCGGCCGCTGCCTCCGCCTCTTCTGCCGCCTGTTGCGTCAAAAGGTCGGTGAAAGCGCCGCGAAATCGCGCCTCGGACGATTCGGCGGCCCGTTCCAGATCGTCGAACGCGCTGGTCCAATCGCTGCCGTCCCCGCTGCGCAGCGCCTCGGGTGGGCTGAACTCGACCCAATCGCGGCCCGTCGCGTTCACCGCCCTACGCACGGGCGCGTAATCGGCATGGTCGAAGACGAAGAGCACGACCGGATCGCCCGGGGGTAGGGAGGCGAGAAAGCGCCGCGTCGCCTCCTCCGCCGGTCCTTGCAGGGGGGCGATGGCCCGCCCGGGCGCGCCCGCGCGCAACCCCTGCCCGCCGCCCAGCACATCCAGCACCGGCATCAGCGGCGGATCGGCGGCGCGCAGGCGCATCGCCCGCAGCGAGAGCTCGGCCGACAGCGGTGCCCCCACGGCCAGGTTGAGCGCAGAGGCCGCCTCGACCGGCACCGTGCGGGTCTCGCTCACCTCCGCCTGGGGCTCGGCCGGGGTCGTGGTGATGCGATGGGCCAGCACGATGGCCAGCAGCATGATGCCGATGGCCAGCATGCTCGCCGCAAGATCGGCGGTCGCCACCAGAAAGGGGTCGTCCTCGCGCTCTTCGACACCCAGGGTCATCGGCGGCTCACGGCTGGTTCCGCCCGACGGAACAGAGCTGCGGCGCCGCCTGGCGCCAAGCGGGTTTCACATGGGCGCAGGCCTCGGCCCCCTCGGACAGGCGCATGGTCGCGATGCGGCGAACCCCCTCGTCGGCGGCGCGTGCCTCGGCCACGAACAGCGCCTCATGCCCCTCCGGCGCGATGACGAAGATCGGTACCTGACCGGCGGCGTCCCAGCCGCGCAGCAGGCGGCCGAAGGCCGGATCCTGATGGACCAGATCCGTCGGCACCGTCCGCCCGCCGCCCGCATCGCCCAGATAGACGCCTTCGCTGCCCAGCACGATCACCGGCGCCTCCTGCCCGTCGATCATGAGCTGGACCTCGACCGGCTCACCCTCCGGCGTCACCCCGGCGAGCGGGATTAGCAGGAAGACCAGCGCCAGGAGGGTCGCGAGCAGCCCGAACAGGATATCCGACAGGGGCCCCGAGGCTGCCGCCTGCGCACTCGGCTCGGCCTCCGGCGGCGCGCTCACGCACCCGCCCCCGCAACCGTCGGGGCGCCATCGCCCGCGCCGGCACCGGCCGCGATCAGATCGCCCGCCGCGACGGTCGCCGCCTCCGCGCGCTCCAGCCCCGCTAACAGCACCGTGGCGACCAGGCTGCCGGCAAGCCCCAGCAGTGTCGTCTCAAAGGCGGTCGAGAGGCCCGCAAGCGCCCCCGACAAGGCCTGGCCCAGCCCGCCTGCCTCCGCCACCTGATCCAACACGGCCGGCAGCGCGCCGAGGGAGACCGTGAGCCCGATGACCGTGCCCGCGAACCCCGTCATGGGCAGCGCCGCGATCAGCGTGCGCACGTAGCGCCGCGCCGCCCGCTCCAGCGTCGCATCGGCGGCGATCACCGCTGCCCCCGCCGCCCCGCCGGCGACCTGGGCCGACAGCCGCCGCGCCGCCATGGTCGCCCGCGCCTCCCCGGTCAAACCGCCGAGCGCGGGGACCAGGGGCTCGTCGCGCCGCGCCAACCCCTCCAGGACCGCCCGGTCGCGCAGGACGGCGAGCCAGGCCTCCCCGATCTCCGCCAGGACGATGGCAAACAGCAGCACGACCAACGCGTTCACCGGGGTCTCGCCCAACAGCGGCTGGGCGAAGGGGTTCTCCGCGCTCAGCCCCGCCGCGGCGACACCCGCATAGAGACCCATGGTCAGGAACCCGCCCAGGAAGACGCTGCCGAACAGGCTGCGCCCGCCGATCCGGGTCGACGCCCCGCTGGCCGCATCCTGCAGCGCCGGCGCCAGCGGTTGCCCCCGCCCGCCGTTGCCCTGTGCCGCGATCGGATCGACCCCGTGCCAGGACGAAGCGGCCGACAGCGCCGCCAGGCTCACCAGCGCGCGGGAGGCGGCGAGCAGCACAACCATCGCCGGCCAGAGGATGACGTCGTTCAAGGTCTCGATCGCGCCGTCCGCCTGCCACAGCATGGGCGCCAGCGGCACCAGCGCCACGCCCGCCGTCACCGGCACCAGCAGGGCTGCAATCAGATCGCGCACCAGCGAACTCACCTGCCGCCTCAGCGCCAGCGCCAGCACGATCCCGCCCGCCGCGGCACCCAGCGCCGCCAACATCAGGTCGAGCCTGTCGCCGAGTGCGAAGACCGCATGCACCCCGACCATGATCGACCAGATCAGCACAAAGAGGACCGTGCGGCCCGTCAAGGTGTTCACCGTCCTGTCCCCCAACCCTCGCCTTGGCCGGAGCCTAGAGAGCATGGGCGGTCGCGGAAAGCCCCGCCGTCACCTCACGTCTGCGCCATCGCCCGCTGGCCCGGGGTGCCGCCCCGCCTAGATCCGTGCTATCAGAGCCCACGTTCAATCTGGGAGGAAACGACATGGCCTGGACGGCACCGATCATCGAAGAACTGACCTGCGGCATGGAGATCAACATGTATTTCCCCGCCGAAGAGGACGACAGCGAGCTCTTCTGACGGCCGCGGGATGATCCCGTCGGAACCGTTTTGCAGGGGCGCGGGGGGATGAGCCTTCGCGCCCTTGTCGTCGGCGCCGCCGCCGGGGGCGGGTTGCCGCAATGGAACTGCAACGGCACCAACAGCGCCCGCTTCTGGCGCGGCCAGCCGCCGGCGCCGGCCACCCAATCCTCCCTCGCCGTGACCGCCCAACCGGGGGCGGAGGCTGATTGGGCGCTGATCAACGCCTCCCCCGATATCCGCGCCCAGATCATGGCGACGCCTGCGCTGCAGCCGCGGGATCCCGCCAGCTTTGGCCTGCGCGACAGCCCCATCCGCTCGGTCCTGCTGACCAATGGCGACATCGACCATGTCGCGGGGCTGCTTACGTTGCGCGAAAAGCACCCCTTCACCCTGTTCATGACCGCCGAGATCGCGAGCGTCATCGCCGCTAACCCGATCTTCGCCGCCCTTGACCCCGCGCTGGTTGCCCGCCGCACCGTGGCGCTGGAGCAGCCCTTCGACCTCCTGCCCGGCCTGACCGCGACGCTGTTCGCCGTGCCCGGTAAGGTCCCGCTCTACCTCGAGGGTGAGGAGGTTCAGACCGACCTCATCGGCGAACAGACCGTCGGCGTCATGGTCGAGGCGGGCGAGAAACGCCTGTTCTACATCCCCGGCTGCGCCACCTTGCCCGCCAGCCTTGCTGCGCGGCTAGACGACGCGCTGCTCGTCCTCTTCGACGGCACGGTCTTTCACGACGATGAAATGATCCGCGAGGGGGTCGGCCAAAAGACCGGCCGGCGGATGGGGCATATGCCCATGGCAGGGCCCGACGGCTCGCTGCAGGCCTTTGCCCCCCTCACGATCGCGCGAAAGATCTACATCCACATCAACAACACCAACCCGGTCTGGCGCCCCGACAGCCCGGAACGCGCGTCGGTCGAACAGGCGGGCTGGGAGATCGGCCACGACGGGATGGAGATCGCGCCCTGACGCTGCGGCGCGGCGCGGCGCGGTCTAGGCCGAGCTATCGCAAGGGTATCCTACTCGCGGCAAACGCGGATAGCCGCGGCCCTTGCCCCTCGCCGTCGGACGTGACGGGGCAGCGCGGTTGCCATGCCGACGCCTGCCCGGTAGACCGTATAGTATTCCAGTTCTACCGGGATCGTGTCGCGCCGATGAGCAACGCCGACGGACCACCCAAGACGCTGCCTTGCCAGGATCATCACGACCATGTGGCGCGCAGTCGGGCCGTGCTCGAAGCCCTCGAGCGCCAGGGTCGGGGCAGGGCGACCCCTACCCGCCGCCGGGTGCTCGAGATCCTGCTGGAGACCCAATGCGCGCTCGGCGCCTATGACATCCTGCACCGGCTGCGGGCGGAGGGGATGCCGGCGCAGCCGCCGGTGGCCTATCGCGCCCTGGACTTCCTGATGCGCCATGGGCTGGTCCATCGCATCGAGCGGCTCAACGCCTATGTCGCCTGCCTGCATCCGGACGAGGGCGCTGGCGGCCAGCACAGCCCCGCCTTCTTGGTCTGCCGCAGCTGCCATCTGGTGACGGAGGATTGCACGGGCAGCCTCGTCGACCTGAATGCGGTCGCGCAGGGCGCCGGCTTTCAGGTCGAGCGGACTGTCATCGAAGTGATCGGCCTCTGCGATGCCTGCCAAAGGGCCGAGCGCGAGGCGACCCGGCAGGTCAGTGCGTGACCAAGGCGACTGAGGGCGACGGCCCGGGCCGTCCCGGGCTGCGCGAGAGGCGCCCGTTCCGCGCCATGACGCTGGAGATCCTGGCCCGCCCGGTCGACCACCCGGACGCCCTCGCGATGATCGCGGGGTCGGAGGCGGAGCTCGCCTCCCTCTACAAGCCCGAGCATCGCAACGCGCTCGACCCGCAAGAGCTGATCGATGCGGGGGTCACCTTCGTCGTCTGCTACTGCGACGGTGCGCCCATCGGCTGCGGCGGCTACGCCCCCTTCGACGGCTTTGCGGAGCTGAAGCGCGTCTACGTCGCCGACGCCGCCCGCGGTGCTGGCATCGGTGCTGCCATTGTCCACAACCTCGAGGGCCGTGCCCGGGCCACCGGCTATGCGCTCATGCGCCTTGAGACCGGGGAAGCGAGCCCCGACGCCCTCGCGCTCTATGCCAAGCTCGGCTATGCACGCATCGGCCCCTTCGGCCACTACGTCGATAACGGCTCAAGCGTGTTTATGGAGCGCGCGCTCTAACGCAGGGGGAGAGAATGCCGGCCATGGCGACCATTGGCGTGCTGGGGGGCATGTCCGCCGCCTCCACCGCGCTCTACTATGACCGTTTGAACGCCACCGCCCGCCACCGCCTCGGCGGCCTTCATGGGGCGGAGGTGATCCTGCGCTCCGTCGACTTCCAGCCCATCGCCGATCTGCAGGCCTCGGGCGATTGGGCCGCCACCGGCACCCTGCTGAACCGCGAGGCGCAGCGGCTGGAGGCCGCGGGGGCCGAGATCCTGCTGCTGGCCACCAACACCATGCACAAGGTGGCCGAGGCGATGATGGCGGGTGTTGCGATCCCGCTCATCCACATCGCCGACGCCACGGCCGAGGCGCTGACCGCCGCCGGCCATCGCCGCCCCGCCCTCATGGCGACGGCCTATACGATGGAGCAGGACTTCTACCTCGATCGTCTGCGCGCCGCGGGGCTCGATCCCCTGGTGCCCGAGGCCGACGACCGGGCCGAGACGCACCGGATCATCTACGACGAGCTCTGCAAGGGCGTGATCCGCGAGGAGAGCCGCACCGCCTATGAGGGCATCGCCAGCCGCCTCGCGGCCGCGGGGGCCGACAGCCTGATCCTGGGGTGCACCGAGGTCGGTCTGCTGCTGTCGCCCCAGAACAGCCCGCTGCCGGTCTTCGACACCACGCTCATCCACTGCGACCGGGCCGTGGACTTGGCCATCGGCGCGCACCGGTCGGCGGCGTGAAACGGGTCCTGTTCATCTGTGGCCGCGCCCGGTCGCGCAGCCCCACTGCAGCCCAGGTCTTCGCCGAGTGGCCTGGCGTGAAAACCGATTTCGGCGGCATCAGCCCCGATGCTGACGACGTCCTCTCCGCCGACCAACTCGACTGGGCCGACGTCATCATGGTGATGGAACAGCGCCACCGCACGCGCCTGTCCGAGCGCTACGGCCGCGCGCTCTCCGGCAGGCAGGTCATCAACCTCGCCATCCCCGACAACTACACCTTCATGGACCCCTCGCTCGTGACCCTGCTGCGCGAGCGTGCGGGGCCCCACCTGCGCTGAGGCTTCGATGTTCCAACCGCACCTGTTCGACGCGTCCCCCCGCCACGCGGAGGTCTATGGCCTCTATGAGCTGACCTACACCTGCATCGACGTGGCGGCGGCCTGGCTGTTCGTCCTGGGCTCGATCATGTTCTTCAGCGAGGCATGGACCTACACCGGGACCTGGCTGTTTCTGATCGGCTCCTGCTGTTTCGCCGCCAAGCCGACGGTGCGGTTCCTGCGGGAATACCACCTGGCGAGCCTGCCCCTGCCCGGCGATGAGGGTAAGGCCGGGTGATCACCCGCCGCGCCTTCCTGCGCTGGCTCGCGGGGCTGACGGCGGCAGGGCTAGCGGGGATCGCCTATGCGGGCGCGGTGGAGCCCGCGCTCCGCCTGTCGACGGTGCACTGGTCCGTGCGCCCGCGGCGCTGGCCGGCGGGGCTCAGCCTTCGCCTCGCCATCCTCAGCGACATCCACATCGGCCCGCCCACGGTCACGCTCGGCCGGCTGGAGCGGGTGGTGGAGCGTATGAACGCCCTCAGGCCGGATCTCGCCCTCCTCCTCGGCGACTATGAGGCCGGCCACCCGTTCCGCACCGCCAGCGTGCCCATGGGCGATGTCGCCCGGGTCCTCACGGGCCTGCGCGCGCCCCTCGGCACCTTTGCGGTGATGGGCAACCACGACTGGTGGCACGACCCCGCGGTCCAGGAGAGCGGTCAGGGACCGACCTTCGTCCACCGCGCCTTCGCTGACGCGGGCCTCACGGTGCTCGAGAACCGGGCGATCCGTCTGCAAGCGCCGGAGGGGGCGTTTTGGCTTGCGGGCCTCGGTGATCAGATCGCCCTGCGCCCGGGCAGGGGTCGGCGGACGGCCTGGCAGGGCGTCGACGACCTGCCTGGCACGCTGGCGCAGGTCACGGACGACGCGCCTGTGATCTTGATGGCCCATGAACCGGATATCTTTCCCCGCGTGCCCGAGCGGGTGGCCCTCACCCTGTCGGGACATACCCATGGCGGCCAGGTGCGCCTCTTGGGCTGGTCGCCGCTGGTGCCCTCGCGCTTTGGCAACCGCTACGCCTATGGGCATGTCATCGAAGAGTGGCGCCATCTCGTCGTCTCCGGCGGGCTCGGCTGCTCCATCGTGCCCCTGCGCTTCGGCGTCCCGCCCGAGATCACGGTGGTCGAGATCGCCGCGCCCACCGCCGCCTGACGGCAAGCCGTTTGCCGCACGCCGGATTTGCATCATGCCGGGGGCGGGTCTAAGTGACATGCAACCGTTGGGGTGCCGCAGGGCGAGGGGTCTGACCCCGGTTGTGCGGCTGAGAGGGCGCGGCCCAACCCATCGAACCTGATCCGGGGAACCGGCGGAGGGAACGGGGATCAGCCAACAGCGCCCGTCTGTCCGCCGTCCCCCCCTGTGGGTTGAGAGGCGGAGGATCGCGCATGGCCCAGGGCGCTGCCCCATCGGCCACCATCGTCGGCGCCGGGGTCGTGGGCCTCGCCCTCGCGGCGGAGCTGACGGCGCGCGGCGTCGCTGCCCGCCTCATCGACCGCCACGGCGCGCCCGGCGCCCACGGCTGCTCCTGGTGGGCCGGCGGCATGCTGGCACCGCATTGCGAGCGCGAAAGCGCGGAGGAGCCCGTCGTCCGCCTCGGCGCCCTCGCCGCAGACTGGTGGGACCGCCACGCCGGCGGCGTGGTGCGGCAGGGCTCTCTGGTCATCGCTCCCACCCGGGACCGCCGCGAGATCGACCGCTTCGCCCGCCGGACCGAGGGCTATGAGCTCCTCGACGCCGAGGCCATCGCCACGCTGGAACCCGATCTCGCCGGGCGTTTCCAGCGCGCCCTCTACTTTCCGACTGAGGCCCACCTGGCCCCGCGCCAGACTCTTGCCCGCCTCCTGGCCCGCCTCGCCGAGGCCGGGGTGACGTTGGAGCAGGACGAGATCGCGCCCCAAGACGTTCCCGGCACGGTCTTCGACTGCCGCGGCCTCGCCGCGCGCGACGACCTGCCGGGGCTGAGGGGCGTTAAGGGCGAGATGCTGGTCCTGAACTGCCTTGACGTCTCGCTCGCCCGCCCGGTCCGCCTCATCCACCCGCGCATGCCGCTCTACATCGTGCCGCGCGGCGACGGGGTCTTCATGCTCGGCGCCACCCAGATCGAGGCGACGGAGCGGGGACGCATCACCGCCCGCTCCATGCTCGAACTGCTCTCGGCCGCCTATGCCCTGCACCCGGCGTTCGGCGAGGCCGAGGTGGCCGAGATCGGCGTCGACGCCCGCCCCGCCTTTGCGAGCAATCTGCCCCGGATCATACGACAGGGGCACGTGATCCACCTTAATGGCCTGTTCCGCCACGGCTTCCTGCTTGCGCCCGCCCTGGCGATGCAGGCGGCGGACCTGTGGCTCAAAGACGAAAGACCGGAGTTGTTGCATGATGATCTTCGTGAACGGGGCGGCGACCGAGGTGACGGCGACCACCCTCTCCGCGCTGCTGAGTGAGCTGGGCCTGGCCGAGGCCGGCCCGGTGGCCACCGCGCTGAACGAGACCTTCGTGCCGGCCCCGGCGCGCGAGGGCACGGCCCTCAACCCCGGCGACCGGGTCGAGGTGCTCAGCCCGCGGCAGGGGGGCTGACCGGCCGATGACGACCTTCTACGGCACCGCGCTTGCCACCCGGCTGATGTTGGGCACGGCGCTCTACCCCTCGCCCGCGGTGCTGGCGGGGGCCTTCCGCACCTCCGGCGCCTCGGTCGCCACGGTCTCGCTGCGGCGGGAGGGCGGGGCGCTTGCGGGCGGCGGGCGCGCGGGCGACGACTTCTGGCGCCTCATCCGCGAACTTGGCGTCCACGTCCTGCCCAACACCGCCGGCTGCCATACGATCAAGGAGGCGGTGACCACCGCCCAGATGGCGCGGGAGGTCTTCCAGACCCCCTGGATCAAGCTCGAGATCATCGGCAACGCCGAGACGCTCCAGCCCGACCCCTTTGCCCTGCCCGAGGCCGCGCGGCTCCTGACCGAGGACGGCTTCCAGGTCTTTCCTTACACCACCGAGGATCTGATCCTGGCCGAGCACCTGCTGGAGGCCGGCTGCGAGGTCCTGATGCCCTGGGGCGCGCCCATCGGTACCGGCCTTGGCCTCACCAACCCCTACGGCCTGCGGACCCTGCGTGCGCGGTTCCCGGACATCCCTATGGTCGTCGATGCCGGCATCGGTCTGCCGAGCCATGCCGCCCAGGCGATGGAGATGGGCTTCGACGCTATCCTGCTGAATACCGCGGTGGCCAAGGCGGGCGACCCCGCGCAGATGGCCTTGGCCTTTGCCCGGGCGGTGGAGGCGGGGCTGCTCGCCAGCGCCGCCGATCCCATGGAGCCGCGCGACATGGCCGCCCCCTCCACCCCCGTCATCGGCAAGGCCTTCCTCGAATGACCGGCCGCAAGACAACGACCCTCGACCGTTTCTATCCGATCTTCGACAGCGCGGACTGGATCGCGCGGATGCTGCCGCTCGGCGTGAAGCTGGTGCAGCTGCGGATCAAAAACGCCGATTTGAACATGGTTCAAACTGAGGTTCGCCGGGCCCGTGACCTCTGCGCCACCCATAGTGCGGTGCTGGTGGTCAACGACTACTGGCAGGTTGCGATCGAGGAGGGCTGCACCTTCGTCCACCTCGGGCAGGAGGATCTGGACGAGGCCGATGTCCCCGCGATCCGCCGCGCGGGCCTGCGCCTCGGCCTTTCGACCCACGACGATGCCGAGCTCGAGCGGGCGCTGTCGCATGACCCGGACTATGTGGCGCTGGGCCCGGTCTATCCGACGATCCTGAAGAAGATGCGCTTTGCCCCGCAGGGTCTCGACAATGTGACCGAGTGGAAGCGGCGTGTGGGCGACACCCCGCTGGTCGGCATCGGCGGTGTGACGCTGGAGCGGGCGCCGGGCGTGCTGGCCGCGGGCGCCGACATCGTGGCCGCGGTCACCGACATCACCCTCAACGACGACCCCGAAGGCCGCGTTCGCGCCTGGGTGGAGGCGACCCGGTGAGCCTGGACCCCGCCGCCCGCTACGCGCGCCAGATGATCCTGCCGGAGGTGGGCGCTAAGGGGCAGGCCCGTCTGGGTGCCGCCCATGCCCTGTTGATCGGGGCTGGCGGCCTCGGCGCGCCGGTGCTTCAGTACCTTGCGGGCGCCGGGGTCGGCATGCTGACCATCGTTGACCCGGACCGGGTGGATCTGAGCAACCTGCACCGCCAGACCCTGTTCAGCGAGGAGGAGGTAGGCGAGCCCAAGTCGGAGGCCGCGGCGGCTTTCGTCGAGCGCCTGAACGGCGCCGTGGCCGTGCGCCCGGTCGTCGCCAGGCTCGATCCGGCCAACGCCGACCGGCTGCTTGGCGGGGTCGATATCGCCCTCGATTGTGCCGACAGCTTCGCCGCCTCCTACACGCTGTCGGATGCCTGCTTCGCCGCCAGCGTGCCGATGATCGGCGCCTCGGTCCTGGGGATGGAGGGCTATGCCGGCGGCTTCTGCGGCGGCGCACCCTCTTTGCGCGCGGTCTTCTCCGACCTGCCGGCGCGCGCGGCCAGTTGCGCGACCGCCGGTGTGCTGGGGCCGGTTGTGGGGATGGTCGGCGCGCTGCAGGCGCAGATGGCGCTCTGGTCGCTGCTGGGGCATGCGCCCTCGCCCCTTGGGCAGCTCACGCAGGTCACCGGGGTGCCGGCCAGGATGCAGAGCTTTCGCTTCGACGGAGCGGCGGAACCCAAGTCGCCCTTTCGCTTCATCGCCCCCGGCGAGATCGAGGCGGCGGATTTCGTGCTGGAGCTGCGGGGTGAAGCCGAGGCGCCGGTGCCGGTAGCCCCCCATGCGCAGCGGGCGGAGGCAGCGATGGCCGCGGCGCATGTGCCCGGCCAAGCGCAGCGCGCCGTCATGGTCTGCCGCTCGGGGCTACGCGCTTGGCAGGCCGCGACGGCGTTACGGCAGGTCTGGGACGGCGAGATCGTTCTGGCCGCTATGGGTGATCCGTAGGGTGCGTGCTCGGCACGCACCCTGCGCAGTGGCGGTGCGTGCCAAGCACGCACCCTACGCCCGGCCCTGTCTCGTAGGGTGCGTGCTTGACACGCACCATCCGGTCGGCGCGGTGCGTGCCGAGCACGCACCCTATCGGGCCTCGGCCAGTTCCCGCTCGAGCAGGGCGCCGGCGGAGGCACGGGGTTTCGACCAGCCGGCGATCAGCGCATAGGCCGCCGGGGTGACGAACAGCGTCACCAGCGCCCCCATACCCAGGCCGCCGAAGACGACCCAGCCGATGGCCTCCCGCCCCTCCGCGCCCGGACCTTCGCTCAGGATCAGCGGCAGGCCCGCCAGGACCGTCGAGGCCAGGGTCATGGCGATGGGACGCAGCCGCACCCGCGCCGCCTCATAGGCGGCCTCCCAAACCGCCCGCCCCTCGTCGCGGAGTTGATCGGCGAACTCCACCAGCAGGATGCCGTTCTTGGCCATGATGCCGATCAGCATCAGCGCCCCGATCTGGCTGTAGATGTTGATCGTTGTCCCCGTCAGCCACAGCGCATAGACTGCCGCCGCCAGGCCGAAGGGCACAGTGACCATCACCACCAGCGCCGAGGTCACGCTCTCGAACTGCGCGACCAGGACCAGGAAGACCACGATCACCGCGATGGCGAAGACGATGCGCAGCTGCTGGGCGTTCTCCTCCAGCGCCGCCGCATCGTCGAGGAAGATGAGGCCCTGTTCGGGCGGCAGCGTTTCCTGGGCGAGCGCGCGCACCGCGGTCACCGCCTCGGCCAGGGTGATCTCGGGCGAAAGGCTGGTGAAGACCTCCACCGCCCGGCGCTGGCGGTGACGGTCGAGCTCGGCGGCGACGCCCTGTTCTTCGAGCGTCACGAGCTGGGTGAGGGGTATCAGCGCGCCGCTTTCCGCGCGCACCGAGAGGTTGAGCAGATCCGCGGGATCCCGCACGGCGCCGGCGGCAGATTGCAAGAGAACCCGCACGGCCTCGTCGCCCACGGTGAACTCGGTCAGCCGATCCTCGTCGATCAGCGCACGCAGCGTTGCCGACAGCTCGTCCATGGTCACGTCCAGATCGGCCGCCCGGGCGCGGTCGATTTGGATCGAGAGCTGGGGCTGCGTCGCCTGGTACTGCACCCGACCCGCCGACAGCCCCGGGATCTCGGCCAGCCGCTCGGCCAGCGCGAAGGCGGCCTCGGCGATGGCCGGGTAATCGGCGCCGACGACGGCCATGCGCAGCCCCCCACCGCCGCTGCCGCCCCGCAGCCCCAGGCTGTTGCCGCCGGCAAAGCGTGCCCTGGCGCCGGGCAGGGCATCGAGGGCCGCGCCCAGGTCTGCCTCGATCTGCTGCTGGGTGACCGTCCGCTCCTCCCAGGGGACGAGGATGGCGCGGATCTGCCCGCGGTTGGGGTCCCACCGCCCCGTGACCGAGGTCAGCGCGGTCACGACGCCGCTGTCCACATAAGGCGCGAAGGCGGCCTCGATCCGGGCGACCTGGCGGTCGGTGTAGTCGAGGCCGGTGCCGTCGGGGCCCTGCAGGCGCACCTGGATACGGCCACGATCCTCGGGCGGGGTGATCTCCTCGCCCAGGTGCTGGTGGACCCCGACGGCACCCACCGCGCCGATGCCGGCGAGCGTGAGCACGACGAGCGGCAGTCGCACCGAGGGCAGGATGAGCGCGCCGTAAAGCGCACCCAGCCCGCGCCCGACCGCAGGCGCCACGCCGCCGGGCCGGCCCAGGCTGGGCAAGCGCGCCGCGATCATCGGACAAAGCGTGAGCGCGACGAAGGAGGACAGGATCACCGTGACGCTGAGGACGGCCCCGAACTCGGTGAACACCCTGCCGGCACCGGAGGGGGCGAAGGAGATCGGCAGAAAGACCGCGATCAGCGTCGCGGTGGTGGCGATCACGGCGAAGAAGACCTGGCGCGTGCCGATCACCGCCGCCGCCCGGGGCCCCAGGCCCTTGTCGCGGCACCGCTGGATATTCTCGGTCACCACGATGGCGTCGTCGACCACGATCCCGGCCGCCAGCACCAGCGCCAGAAGGGTGATCAGGTTGATCGAGAAGCCCAGCAACCAAAGCGCACCGAGCGAGCCGATCAGGGCGACCGGGATCGTGACGGAGGGGACCAGGGTTGCGCCGAGGCGGCCGAGGAATAGCCAGATCACCAGGACGACGATCCCCAGCGCCGTGAGCAGTGCTGCCAGCACCTCGGCCACCGCGCCGCGGATGAAGACCGCGCCGTCGTCGGTGATATCGAAGCCGATGGTGGGATAGCTGAGGCGCAGGCGCTCCACGGTCTGGCGCACCTCGTCGGAGATCGCGACGGTGTTGGACTGCGGCTGGCGGACGATGCCGAGCGACACGCTCTCCAGCCCGTCGAGGCGGGAGACGTTCTCGGGTTTGGGCAGGCTGAAGAAGACCGAGGCGACGTCGCCGATGCGCACCGGATCGCGGATCATCAGCCGCTCGATCCGCCCGGGCTCGACGACGCTGGCGTCGGCGCGCACCAGCACCGAGAGCTGATCCGCCTCGAAACTGCCAACGGGCACGTCGAACTCCGCCGCCCTGAGCGCAGTCGCCACCTCGCCCACGGAGAGGCCATAGGCCGACAGGCGTTCGGGCTGGACGGCGACGCGTAGCACGCGGTTGCGCAGACCCCAGCTACGGACCTCGGCGACGCCGTCGATGGAGGAGAGGGCCGGGACGATCTCGTCCTCGATCGCGCGGGCGAGGCTGCTGACCGGCTCGCCCCCCCGCGCCGTGAGGGTGACGGTGATGATGGATCGGGCGTCGCGGTCGGCCTTGAAGACCCGCAGATCGTCCAGATCGTCCGGCAGGCGGTGGACGATGCCGTTCACCGCCTCGCGCACGTCGTTGGCCACGTCGTTCAGGTCCGAGTCCGGCAGGAAGACGGCGTTGAGCCGGAAGGACCCTTCCTCCGAAGACGCGCGGATCGAGGAGAGGCCGCTGATCCGGGCGATGGCGCGTTCCAGCACCGCGGTCACCCGGGCGTCGACGGTGGTTGGCGAGGCCCCCGGGTAGTTTCCGCGCACGAGCACGACGGGGTATTCGTTCTTCGGCAGTTCGCGGACCTCGATCCCGAACCAGGCGGCGATGCCGGCGATGACGATCAGCAGGCTAGCGACGGTCGCGAGATAGGGGCGGCGGACGCTGAGCCCCGCGATGCCGCCACCCTCGGTCGCGGCGGCGGCGGCCTGACGGGCGATCTCGGTCACGACCCCTCCAGCGGATCCCCGACGAGGCGCACGGCGCGATCCTCGCGCAGGCGCTGTGTGCCCTCGACGACGACGAGATCGCCGGGGCTGAGCGGCCCATCGACCAGGACCAGGCCCGCGCGGCGGCGGATCATGGTGACGGGCACCGTGCGGGCGCGCCCGTCCTGCACCGTCCAGACCCGCAGGCCGCCGTTGGAGAATTGCAGGGCAAGCTCCGGCACGGTGGGGAACTCCTCGCCCGCCACGGTGATGCGTAGCCGGAAGGAGGCGCCCGGGCGCAGGAGATCGGCCGTATTGGGGATGCCGACGCGCAACCGTGCGGTGCGGTTCTCAGGGTCGACGCGGCTGTCGATGGCCACGACCGCGCCCTCGAAGCTCCGGCCGGGATGGGCGGGGGTGCTCGCCTCCACCGGGTCGCCGCGGCCTATGCGGGCGAGCAAGGTCTCGGGCAGGTCAAGCTCGACCAGCAGGCGGCGGCGGTCGTCGAAGCTGGCAACGGCATCGCCGCTTTCGACCCAGTCGCCGACCTCGACCATGGGCAGGCCGGAGACGCCGTCGAAGGGCGCGGTGATATGGCGGTTGCGCAGGGCTTCGCGCGCCTGTTCCACCGTCAGGCGGGCGACGGCGGCGGCGGTCTCGGCCTCGTCGAGGGTGGCGAGCGAGGTGGCGCCGCGGCCCTGCAGGGTCGCGAAGCGCTGCAGCGTTCGCGTGGCATCGGCAAAGCGCGTCTCGGCCAGCGAAAGCGCGATGCGCTCGTCGCGGTCTTCAAGCTCCAGCAGGATGTCGCCGGCGGCGAAACGCGTCTCCGCGCCGAGGACGGAGGCGGTGACGATCCCCGAATCCTCGGCGCGCAAGGTAATGGAGCGTTCCGCGCGGCCGGTGCCCACGGCCTCGAACACGATCGCGTCGCGGGCCATGCGGACGGCTTCGACAATGACGGGCACGCCGGGCGGTGCGGGGGCGGGGGCCGCTGCCTGTCCCACCGCGGCGGAGAGGCCCAGGGTGGCCCGCAGGCTTTCCTGCTCGTGCCACAGGCCCGCGGCACCCGCCGCAACGGCGAGCGACAGGATAAGCTGCTTCCAGATCGCCACAGGCCTACGCACCATTCCCCCGCACGGTTATACGAGGACGAGAGTAGCGCGACGGCGGCACTCCCCCAAACACCTTCGCGTAAAGAACCTTCAACACGAGGCAGATAGGCACCTGTCTTCTCGCCGAAAGCCGCGGTCGGCGTGTCGCATGCCCGCGCGGCCGGCCTGCCCTAGTTCCCGCGGACGACGGAGGAGACGGTGATGATGGGGCGGATTGCCATCGCGCTTGCCTATGGCGGGGTCTGCCACGCGCTCTTTGGGCTGGGCGTGTTGTCGATGATCTGGGCGCTGTACAACGGGATGAGCGCGACCTGGGGCACGGTGCCCTGGCCCTGGGCGGCGGTGACGAACGCGCTGCTGATCCTCCAGTTCCCGCTGGCGCATTCGCTGCTGCTGACCCCGCGGGGCAGCCGGCTACTGGGGCGGCTGGCGCCCGGCGGGCATGGCAAGACGCTGGCGACGACGACCTATGCCGCCATCGCCTCCGCCCAGCTCTTGGCGCTGTTCACGCTGTGGACGCCCAGCGGTATCGTCTGGTGGCAGGCGGAGGGCGAGGCGCTGTGGCTGATGACCGCCCTTTTCGCGCTGCCCTGGCTGTTGCTGATGAAGGCCTCCCTCGATGCGGGCGCGGAGGTCCAGTCGGGCCTGCTGGGGTGGTTCTCGCTGTTGCGCGGCGTGAAGCCGGTCTTTCCGGACATGCCGACGACGGGGCTGTTTCGCCTGGTGCGCCAGCCGATCTACGTGAGCTTTGCGCTGACGCTCTGGCTGGTGCCGGTCTGGACACCCGATCAATTGGCGCTGGCAATCAGTTACACGGCCTATTGCCTGTTCGCGCCGCTGCACAAGGAACGCCGCTTCGCCAGGCTCTTCGGGGAGCGCTTCGCGGCCTATCGCGCGCGGGTGCCCTATTGGCTGCCGGGGCCGCCTTCGCGCTATCGCCGCTAGCGCAACAGCCCGAGGGCCGCGAGCTTGCGCTCCGGAAGGCCCGTGATCTCCAGGATCAGCTTGCGGCGCACGGCGCGGGCGAAGCTCTCCGCCCCGTCGGCGGTGACGACGAAATGGCCGGGCCCGCCGACGATGCGCCGGACGAAGGCCGCCTCCAGGTCATAGCCGATGGGCCGGCCGCTGGTGCAGATGCGGCAGAGGACGGCGAGGCCGTTGATCGTCGTGCCTGCGGCCAGGATCTGGTCGCGCGACGCCTCCACCGGGGGGCCTGAGAAGCTGTTGGCGCTGTCGGCGGAGAAGTCGATGACCCGCCGGGTGCCGAGGTAGGCATTGCTCTCGATCATCGCTTGACCGAAGAGCAGCGCCGCCCCGATGGCGTTGGAGGAGCGGACCCGCCGCGGCGGGGCGAGGATGGCTTCGGCGAAGGCTTCGGCGCTCACCGCGTCCTCGACCACCATCCAATCGGCGACGATGTCCTGGGAGGCGGCATCGCCCCATTCGACATAGGCGATGGCGATGCGCCCGCGCCCGGTGTAGCGGATCGCCTCCAGCACCGCGGGGTCCTGGATGGCGCGGGCGTAGCCCTCACGCTGGAACCGGATCTCGCTGTCGTCGATTGAGCGGGAGGCGTCGGTCATCAGGACCAGCTCGAGATCGACCGGCTCCTCCGCCGCCGCGGGGGTGGCGAGGGCCGCGACCACGGCGAGCAGGGCGCCCAAGAACCTGACGCTGGGCCTCATGCCACGCAGCCGCTTTGCCAGCGCAGCCCGAACTCCACCGTGTAGGTGGCGGCCAGGGTAAACCAGACATAGAGGATGATCTGCTTCCAGGGCGTGGGCGTGCGGGCCGACGGGCTGAGCTGCATCTCGCGCTGGCGCCGCCGCTCCATCAGCCAGCCGCCATAGACCGCTAGGCCGACGAAGACGATCGACGACAGGTCATGAAACGCACAGGGCGCGCTATCGGCCATGGCTCCGTTCCCTGATCCTCTCACTCTCCCCCGGGGACCAGTGTGGGCCAAGGCCACCGTCGCGTCGAGGGGGTAGCGCGCGCGGCCTCAGGCGCCGAAGAGCGGGAAGCTGACGGCGACCGACCAGGCGAGGGCGACCGCGATGCCCGCGCCGGCGGCCCAGGGGTGGCCCGTGCGCTGCATGGCCCAGTGGCTGAGCACGCCGTAGACCGCGAAGAAAACCAGCATCACCGGCGCGATGATCAACAGGAAGAACAGCCGCGGCGGGTCGATGGCCACCGCGATGCCGAGCGAGATCACGAATATCACCTTGGTGAGCGCATAGGCGCCGGCGCGCGCGCCCGTTGCGGTGCCGCCGCGCGTCAGCCACTCATCGGCCAGGAACCAGGGCAGGAAGGCGACGACAAAGATCGGGATCAGCACCGCCCGTCCCGGCGTCGGCACGAAGGAGAAGGCATAGCGTTCGAGCGCCACGGTAAAGGCCGCCAGGGTCCAAAGGCCGACGGCGAGGGCGGCGATCAGGGCCGGGCGCGCCAGCGGCGCGAGGGCGGCCCGATCCGGTAGGGCGACCCAGCCGCGCCCAGCCGCCCACCAAAGCGCCATCCAGGTGATCAGCCCATAGGCCAGGAAATGCTTGGCCAGGTAGTCGCCCAGGATGATCGGCATAAGGCCCGAGGGCAGTTGCGTGACGATCAGCGGCGTCAGCACCCCCGGCGCCACTGCCAAGAGCGCCAGCCGCCACCAGCCCGCCGCAGCCCCCACCCCGTTCCCCAACCGCGGCAGGGTGAAGGACAGGGGGCGGGCGAGCGCGATCATGCCGAAGAAGACCGCGGCGAGCAGGGGTCCCCGAACCTCGACCGAGGCGGGCTCGTCGGGGATCCCCCCGTCCGCCAGCGCCTGCGGCCGGTCGAAAGCACGGTCGAGCCAGGCGCGCGCGGCCTGGAGGCTGACCGGGTCATAGAGCACGCCAATATGTTCGACCCCGTCGGGAAAGATGGCGCGCCGTGCCGTGGCATCCTCGAACCGGCCGATGGTCTCCCCGACCCCGACCCCGACCCCGACTGGGCTGGCGGTCACCGCTTCGCCCGCCGGGTCGCGATCGAGGTAATCCTTGGTGAGGCCCACGACGCGCAGCGCCTCGTCGGTCAGCCCGTCCTCCCAGCCGCCGGTGACGATCAGCATGTTGGGCGGGTTGGTCGCCGTGACCTCGGGCGAGAAGAGCGAGACGGCGACGGTGGCCTGGGGTGTCAGCCCTTCCGCCACCGCCCGGGCCAGCAGGTCGGTCGCCATGGAGTGGCCGAGCAGGGCATAGGGGGCGCCGGGGTCGCCGGCGATGCCGCGCGCGGCCGTCACGACCTCGCCGAGTTGGTCGATCAGCACAGCGGCGGCGCCGCCCTCCCCCTCGATCCGCGCGGGAAGCTGGGTCGGATGCTCGCCGTGGCCGATGAAATCGAAGCTGACCACCAGATAGCCGGCACGGCCGAGGGTGAAGGCGAAGGGCTCCATCAGCTTGCGCGAGCCTGCGAAGCCATGGGCGATGACGACGATGCCCGCGGTCTCGCCCCCTGCGGCGCGGACGATGCTGGCGGGCGTGTCACCCAGCCTGGTTTCCTCGATCGCGAGGCCCGCGCGCCCGTTCTCCAGCGCCCAGAGGCCCGTCAGAACGGCGGCGAGGCCCGCGATCCCCATCAACCAGTCCCACCAGCGCATGCTATGCACCCCCGCCCTTCGGTCGTCCGTAGCGCCCTCAGATAGCCCGGGCGGGGCGGGAGGGCAGCATGGGTTCGCCGCCGTGCGCCGGTCACGCGGCGTTCGTGGCGAGTATCAACTCCGGGTGTTGCAACCCAGGCATGCGCTTGACGCCACAAGGCGTTATCATACTTGAGCACCATCGTTTAAAGCACCGAAGGACGGAGAGGCGCATGCCCCAGCGTCGTGATCAGCGCCGTGATCGGACAGGCGCCTTCGTGGCGGTGCTTGCCCTTGCAGGCTTTTTGGCGCCCATGACCGCGGAGGCCCAGGGCGGCCCTGCGCGTGTTATCGCGGCCCCCGTGATCGAGAGCGCGATTGCGGACACCACCCCCGTCATCGCCCGGCTCGTGGGCACGCGCGAAAGCGCCGTGGCGACCCGCGCCGAGGGGATCGTGGCCGAGGTCTTCTTCAACGCCGGCGACCGGGTGACCACCGGCCGGGCCCTTATCCGGCTGGACGACGAGCTTGCGCGCATCCAGGAACGCAATGCCGCCGCCGCCGTGTCCGCCGCCCGCGCCGCGGTTGAGGTGGCCAAGGCCCGCGCCCGCCAGACCGAGCAGGCGCTGACGCGGTCTGAGGGGCTGCGTGGCTCCACCGCGTTTTCCCGCGGCACCTTCGAGGATCTGCAGCAGGCTGCCGCCGAGGCGCGCTCGGAGATCGCCCGTGCGGAGGCGCAGCTTGGCGTGGCGGGGGCCGCGCTGTCGCGCGCGCAGTACGACGTGGAGCACAGCCTGGTCTATGCGCCCTTCAACGGTGTGGTGACCGAGCGGATGGCCCAGCCCGGCGAATACATCTCGCTCGGCGATCCGGTGGCGCAGCTTTTGGATACCGCCAGCCTGGAGATCGAGGCGGATGTGCCGGTCGATCTGGTCAGCGGGATCGTGCCGGGTGCCGAGATGCGCGCGGTCTTCGACGGCGGGTTCGAGACCACGGCCGTGGTCCGGACGCTGCTGCCGGTGGAGACGACCTCGACCCGCACGCGGCTGGTGCGCCTCAGCCTGAGCGACGAGGCGCTTTCGGCGGATCGCGCGGCGACCGGGCGTTCCGTCACGTTGCAGGTGCCGATCAGCGCGCCGCGCGCGGCCCCGACGATCCCCAAGGACGCTCTGGTGCAGGGGCGCGGGGGCTGGTCAGTCTTCGTGGCCGACAGCGGCACGGCGGAACCGCGGGATGTCAGGCTGGGTCAGTCGGCAGGCTCGCAGATCGAGATCCTCTCCGGCCTTAGCCTGGGCGAGCATGTGGTGATCCGCGGCAACGAGCGCCTGCGCCCCGGTCAGCCGATCGCACCGGTGCTGACCGACGGCACGCCCATTGCGCCGGCCGAGGCTGCGCCAAAGGCCGAGCCGGCGCCGGCCGAGGAGGCCTTGGGTGCGGCCTCGCCCACCGCGCTCGACGTGCCGCCGGGCAGCGCCGGCGCCGCGACCCGACCCGCAACCGACGGCTGAGGACCCCATGGACCTGATCCGCGTCGCCATCGACCGGCCCATCGCCGTCGTGGCCGCCGTCCTTATGGCGGTCATGTTCGGGGCCTTGGCGCTCACCCAGATTCCGATCCAGCTGACGCCGGACGTGCGCAAGCCGGTGATCGAGGTCGAGACGAACTGGAGCGGCGCCGCCCCCGCGGAGGTCGAGCGGGAGATCGTCAACCCCCAGGAGGACGAGCTGCGCGGGCTGGAGGGGCTGGAGACCATGATCTCCCGCTCCGAGACCGGGCGGGCGCGGGTGACGCTGGAATTCGCCATCGGCACGGATATGAACCGCGCGCTGCTGCTGGTGGCCAACCGCCTGGACCGCGTCTCCGGCTATCCGGAGGAGGCGGACGAGCCGACGATGGATACCTCCGGCTCGGACGACAACCCAATCGCCTGGATGATCCTCCAGCGCGACGCGGGCGTCACCAAGCCCATGCAGGAGTTCGGCGACTTCGCCACAGACGTGATCAAGGAGCGGCTGGAGCGGGTCGAGGGCGTCGCCCTGGTCAACGTCTTCGGCGGGGTCGAGCGTGAGCTGCAGATCATCATCGACCCCGAGCGGCTGGCCCAGTACCGCCTAACGATCCCCGAGGTCGTGAACAAACTACGCGCCGAGAGCATCAGCCTGTCCGCCGGCGATATCGACGAGGGCAAGCGCCGCTATGTCGTGCGCGCCGAGGGCGAGTTGAATGAGATCGAGGCGGTGAACGGCGTCGTGCTGCGCTCGGGCTCTTCGGATGTGGCGCTGGCGGGCACGCCGGGCGGGCGGATCTTCGTCTCCGACATCGCCGAGGTGCGCTTTGGCTACAAGGAGCCCACGGCGCGGATCCGGCAGAAGGGCGAACCCTCGATTGCGATCAACGCGATCCGCGAGAACGGCGCTAATGTCATCGAGACGATGGAGGGGATCCGCGGCGCGCTGGACGAGTTGCGGGCGACCGAGCTGGAGCGGGCCGGGCTCAACATCGAGCAGGTCTATGACGAGACCGTCTACATCGACGGCGCCATCGACCTGGTGATCACGAACATCTGGATCGGCGGGCTGCTGGCGGCGGCGGTGCTGCTGATCTTCCTGCGCTCGCCGCGCGCGACGCTGGTGATCTCGCTGGCGATCCCGGTCTCGATCGTCGCGAGTTTCGTGGCGATGTCGATGCTGGGGCGCACGCTCAACGTGATCTCGCTTGCCGGGATCGCCTTTGCCGTCGGCATGGTGGTCGATGCGGCCATCGTGGTGCTGGAGAACATCTATCGCCTGCGCCAACAGGGGATGGCGCCCAAGGAGGCCGCCTATCGCGGCGCGTCCGAGGTCTGGGGCGCGATCCTGGTCTCGGCGCTGACGACGGTCATGGTCTTCCTGCCGATCCTGGTGATGGAGCTGGAGGCTGGGCAGCTCTTCCGCGATATCGCGGTGGCGATCTCGGTCTCGGTCATCCTGTCGCTGGTGGTCGCGGTGACGGTGCTGCCGGCGCTTGCGGCCAAGCTGCTCGGCGGGGGCCGCGCCAAGCTGTCGGTCGTGCCGGTGCCGGTGATCGACCACTTCGGCCGCGCCTTTAGCTGGCTGATCCGTACCTATGCGCGCCTGACGGTGCGGATCCGGCTGCTCGGCCTGATCTCGGTGGGCGCGATCACGGCGACGGCGATCTGGGGCGCGGTGACCTATCTGCCAAAGCTCGAGTATCTGCCCGAGGGCAACCGCAACCTGGTCTTCGGCGTGATCTTGCCGCCGCCTGGCTACAACCTGCAGACCACCTCGGAGATCGCCGAGCGGATCGAGGGGGTGGCCCGGCCGCTGTGGGAACAGGGCGATGCGGGACCGGCGGAGGCGCCGGGCATCCGCCATTTCTTCTTCGTGGCGCTGCGTGGCACGACCTTTCTGGGCGGCGCTGCCTCTGACCCCACGCGGGTGATGGAGCTGATCCCGATCCTCTCCGGCCCGATCTTCTCCGAGCCGGGCACCTTCGGCTTCATCAACCAGCGCTCGCTCTTTGGGCGCGGGATCGGCGGGGGCAGGGCCATCGAGCTTAATGTCTCGGGCAACGACCTGTCGGAGATCGTGGGCGTCGCCCAGCGCGCCGCGGGCAAGATGAACGCGCTGTTCCCGCGCGAACAGGGCAACCAGTTCCGCCCGATCCCGGGGCTGGAGCTTGGCGCGCCGGAGGTGCGGCTGGTGCCCGACCGCGTGCGGCTCTCCGATGCCGGCGTCACCGCCGAGGCGCTGGCCCTGTCGGTCGATGCCTATAACGACGGGGTGCGCGTCGAGGAGATCACCATCGGCGCGGAACGGCGCGACCTGACCCTGAAGGGCGGCAATGCCTTCGGTGCGACCAACGAGGCGCTCAGGACCCAGGATATCGGCAGCTATCCGGTGGTGGCGCCGAACGGGCGGATCATCCCGGTCTCGGCCCTCTCGGACATCGTGCTGACCGCGGGGCCCACGGAGATCCGCCACCGCGAACGGTTGCGGACGATCACGCTTGAACTCCGCCCCTCCGCCGCGGTCCCGTTGGAGACCGCATTGGAGATGGTGCAGGAGGGGGTGATCGCGCCGCTGCAGGCAGAGGGGATCCCGGGCGATGTCCGCTTCAGCGTCTCGGGCGCGGCGGACCAGCTGACCCAGACCTGGGAGGCGCTGCAGATCAACCTGCTGTTGGCGCTGGTTATCGTCTTTCTGGTCATGGCGGTGCTGTTCGAGAGCTTCATCCTGCCGCTGGTGATCCTCGTCTCGGTGCCCGTGGCGGGGGCGGGCGGCGTCGCGGGGCTCGCGGTGCTCAACCTCTACCAGACGCAGCCGCTGGATATGCTGACGCTGCTGGGCTTCGTCATTCTCATCGGGATCGTGGTGAACAACGCGATCCTGCTGGTGCACCAGTCGCTGCATCACCTGCGCCATGACGGCATGGGGGTGAACCAGGCGATCGAAGAGGCGACGCGCAATCGCATCCGCCCGATCTTCATGTCGACGCTCACCTCGGTGATGGGGATGCTGCCGCTGGTGGTGTTCCCCGGCGCGGGCTCGGAGCTCTATCGCGGCCTGGGCTCGGTCGTGGTCGGCGGGCTGTCGATGTCGGCCGTGCTGACGCTGCTGCTGGTCCCGCCGCTCCTGCGCCTCACGCTCAGCCTGCCGACGGTCGAAGAGGCGCCCGACGAGGAGCCCGTGATCAATGTCGCCGACATCGCGGTCGGCCCGGCGGAATAGGACCGCTCACGCCGGCAGGGTGAGCAGGTGGCGGAGCTTTTCCAGTGGCAGCGGTTTGCGCACCATCTCTCGGATCGTCACCTCCGCGGCCGTCGCGAGCTCGAACATGACGTTTGCATAGGTGGGGTCGGCGCTGGAGACGATAACCACCGGGGCGGCGAAACCATGCTGCGCCATGCCGGCGATCACCTCGATCCCATCTTCCTGCTTCATGAGCACATCCAGAAAGACGAGATCCGGCGCGATCGGATCGCCGAGGCGCGCCCTGAAGAGGGCTCCATCGGCGTATTCATCCACCCTCCAGCCCATCGGTTCTGCCACGCGGCGGACGAGATGGCGGAAGTCGGCGTTGTCATCGACGATTGCCAGGTTCATAGCGCGTCCCTCACCCCTTGCCGGCTGGCAGAGAGGGCGTTTTCGACCGCGGCGGAAAGCACCGCCCGCGATACCGGTTTGGGCAGGAAGGTCTCGGCGATCTCCTCGACCTTGGCGTTTCGCCCGGAGGAAGGGTAGCCGGAGATCAGGATGACCGGCAGGTCGGGCTCACGCACGCGGATCTCCTGCGCCAGTGCCGTCCCCTCCATCTCGCCCGGCATGACGATGTCGGAGATGACGATGGAGACGCGCTCCCCCCGCTCGAGGAACGCGAGGGCCGCGGTGCCGTCTGGCATCGCCGTGACGGCATAGCCGAGGCTTTGCAGCAGGCGCTGAAGGGTCAAGCGGACCGCGTCGTCGTCGTCGACCAGCAGGATGTGATCGCGACCGCAGTTCATCGCGGGCTCCGGCATCTCCTCCTCGACATGTCCCGTCTGCGCATCCTCGACGGGAAAGGAGAGGGTGACCGTCGTCCCGTCGCCTGGCGCCGTCGCAATGTTCAACGTGCCGCCCGACTGGAGCACGAACCCCTCCACCGTGCTCAGGCCCATCCCGGTCCCCTCTCCCGGTGGTTTGGTGGTGAAGAAGGGGTCGAGGGCACGCTCCTTCTCCGCCGCTGTCATGCCATGGCCGGTGTCCTTGATGCGGATCTGGACATGCCCGTCCGCGGCGGCGGTCTCGATCGTCAGGACGCCCCCATTCGGCATGGCGTCCCGGGCGTTCAGGACCAGGTTTAGGACGGCGCTTTCGAGTTGCGCGCGATCGAGGCAGAGGTGTGCGGCGCGTGAGCCCGGTCTGAAGCGCATGGTCACGGAGCGCGGCAAGGTCCGGCCGAGGAAGGTCGTCAGCGCGTGCAGGGTCTTGTCGACGCAGAGCGCGCGCCGCTCCATCGGGGCGCGGCGGCTGAAGCTGAGAAGCTGCGCCGTCAGCTCCGAGGCATTGACCGTGGCGCGGAGCGCGTCGCTGAGGCAGGCGGCGGTCATTTCCTCGTGCGGTTTCTCGGCCGCGATCTCCAGGTTGCCCTGGATGACGGCGAGGAAGTTGTTGAAGTCATGGGCGATCCCGCCGGTGAGCTTGCCGATGGTCTCGATCTTGCGCGACTGGTGAAAGCGCTCCCGGCTCTCCTCCAGCGCGATCTGGGCACGCATCTGCTCGGTGACGTCCAGAACGATACTGTTCCAGAGCACGTCGCCGTTCGCTTGGCGCCTGGGGCGCCCGCGCCCGTGTACCCATTTGCGCACGCCTGAGGGCGTGACGATGCGCCAACGGTGGTTCCAGGGCGTCAGCGTGTCCTTGGAGTGCAGCACGGACGCCTGCATCGCCGGCAGGTCGTCGGGGTGGATCGTCTGCCAGAGCCGGGTGGGATCCTCGCCGATCTCCTCCGGCGCATACTCCCAGATCTCTTTGCAGCCCGGGCTCATGTAATGGACGGCGTCACGTCCGTCTGGCGTGAGCGTGTATTGGAACATCGCGCCCGGCAGGCTGAGCGCGAGGTCCTCGATCACGCGCGCCTGTCCCTCCGCATCAAGCGATCCGAAGAGCGCTTGCTCGCCGTTCTGTCGACTGCCCATCGTCGGTCCCACGTCTGCCGGGCCGACGTCTGCCATTCATCGCAGCGGCCCCACACCCAATCGCGCGGGTACTCTGCCCCAAAGGCCTAAATGGCGGGTAAGTCGTGGTATCTACGCTTGCAGATGTGTTCGCAGTGCTTGGACGCCTCAGCCGAAGAGGCCGAGGCTCTCCAGCTTGAGCATGACCTCATGCGCGCAATCGTCCGGCGTGACCGACACCGTATTGACGCTCAGCTCCGGGGTCTCGGGCGCCTCATAGGGATCCGAGATGCCGGTGAACTCCTTGATCTTGCCCTGGCGCGCGAGCTTGTAGAGGCCTTTGCGGTCGCGCCGTTCGCATTCCTCGATCGGGGTGGCGACATGCACCTCGACGAAGGCGCCGTAGCTCTCGACCATCTCGCGCACCGCCGCGCGGGTCGCCTCATAGGGCGCGATGGGCGCGCAGATCGCGATGCCGCCGTTCTTGGTGATCTCCGAGGCGACATAGCCGATGCGCCGGATGTTGATGTCGCGATGCTCCTTGGAGAAGCCGAGCTCGCTGGAGAGGTGCTTGCGCACCACATCGCCGTCGAGCAGCGTCACCGGGCGCCCGCCCAGCTCCATGAGCTTGACCATCAGCGCGTTTGCGATGGTCGACTTGCCCGACCCCGAGAGGCCGGTGAAGAAGACCGTGAAGCCCTGGCTGCCGCGCGGCGGGTGGGTGCGGCGCAGCTCGGTGACCACCTCGGGGAAGCTGAACCATTCGGGGATCTCGATCCCCTCCGCCAGACGCCGCCGAAGCTCGGTGCCCGAGAGGTTGAGGACGGTCGAGCCCTCCGCCACCTCGTCGGCCGGCTGGTACTCGCCCCGCTCCTGCACGAAGACCATCTGCTTGAAGGGCACCATGTCGATGCCGATCTCGGCCGCGTACTCCTTGAACAGGTCCTGCGCATCGTAGGGGCCGTAGAAATCATGCCCCTCGCTGTTCTTGCCCGGCCCCGCGTGGTCGCGGCCCACGATGAAATGGGTGCAGCCGTGGTTCTTGCGGATGAGCCCGTGCCACACGGCTTCCCGCGGGCCGGCCATGCGCATGGCCAGGTTCAGCAGCGAGAGCTGGGTGGTCGAGGTGGGGTATTTGTCCAACACCGCCTCGTAGCAGCGCACGCGGGTGAAGTGATCGACATCTCCGGGCTTGGTCATGCCCACGATGGGATGGATCAGCAGGTTGGCCTGCGCCTCCTTGGCGGCGCGGAAGGTCAGCTCCTGGTGGGCGCGGTGCAACGGGTTGCGGGTCTGAAAGGCCACCACCCGGCGCCAGCCCAGCTTGCGAAAAAAGGCCCGAAGTTCGTTCGGCGTATCGCGCCGGCCCTTGTAGTCGTAGTGCACCGGCTGCTGCAGCCCGGTGATCGGCCCGCCGAGGTACACGGGCCCCGCGGTGTCGTGCAGGTAACGCACCGCCGGATGAGCCTTGTCGTCGGCGCCGAAGACCTTCTCGGCCTCCCGCGCCTTGTTCGGCACCCATTTGTCGGTGACCGAGAGGATCGCCAGGATCACCCCCTCGGGGTCGCGCAGCGCGATGTCCTGGCCGGGTTCGATCTTCTCGGCAAAGGCTTCGGAGACATCGAGCGTGATCGGCATGGGCCAGAGCGCGCCGCTCGCCAGCCGCATCTCCTCGACGACCCGGTCGTAGTCGGCCTCCGAGAGGAAGCCCTTCAGCGGATCGAACCCGCCGTTCATCAGGAGCTCGAGATCGCAAAGCTGGCGGCGCGTGAGGTCCCAGGACGGCAGGCCGCCGGCCTCGAGCTTCAGCTTCACCGCGCTTTCGGGCGAGACAAAGAGTTCGGAGACCGGGGCGAGGTTCGTCATGGCCTACAGGTTCCTCTGCGGCAGCGGCGGGCGCGACGCACGGCTGCGTGGCGGCGCGGCCCTTGATCATGGGCGGATGCACGGCGGACGGGTCCGGAGGCGCGGGCGTCATGGCCCGACCGACCGGCGCCGTCAAGCCCGTCGCCGCCCCAAGGTCATCTCGGCCGTGCTCTTGGGGTGCCTCCTGATGCTGCAGTGCAGCACGCAGGCCCCGGCGAGGCATGCCGTGCCCCCTTCCGGCCGATGGGATTGGGCGTGGACAGGTGGGGCCGCGCGGCCAATAACCGCAGCATGATGACCGATGCCGATGCGCGCGCCCTGCTGCGCAGCCTGTTTGATGCCGCAGTCGCCGCCGCCGACCCCATGGCCGTCCTGCCCGGGCATCTGCCGCCGCCCGCGCCTGGGCGCACCATCGTGGTCGGTGCGGGTAAGGCCTCCGCCCGAATGGCCGAGGCATTGGAGGCCGCCTGGCCTGCGGCGGCGCTAGAGCGGCTGAGCGGCCTGGTCGTCACCCGCTACGGCCACGCCCGTCACTGTTCGCGCATCGAGATCGTGGAGGCCGCCCATCCCGTGCCCGACGAGGCAGGGGCGGCGGGAGCGGCGCGCATGCTGGCGCTCCTCGACGGGCTTGGGGCCGAGGATCAGGTCATCGCGCTCATCTCCGGCGGGGGCTCGGCGCTGCTCACCCTGCCTGCGGGGGCGATCACGCTCGCGGAGAAACAGGCGGTCAACCGGGCGCTCCTCGCTTCGGGCGCTGCGATCGGCGAGATGAACGTCGTGCGCAAGCACCTCAGCCGGGTGAAGGGCGGTCGGCTGGCGGCGGCAGCCTTTCCGGCCCCGGTGCACGGGCTCCTGATCTCCGACGTGCCGGGGGACGACCCGGGCACCATCGCCTCGGGCCCCACGGTGGGGGAGCGCACGCGCCCGGCGGAGGCCGCGGCGATCCTGGCGCGTTTCGGCATCGACCCCCCGGCGAGCGTGGCGGCCCACCTCGCGCGCGCCGAGGGCTGCCCCGCGCCGGAGGATCCGCGCCTGAGCGCGACGCGGAACACCGTGGTCGCGGCCCCGCAGCTCAGCCTTGAGGCGGCTGCTGTGGCGGCCCGCGCGGCCGGCCTCACCCCCATGATCCTGGGCGATAGTCTTGAGGGGGAGGCGCGGCACGTCGGCCAGGTCCTCGCCGGCATCGCCGCGCAGGTCCTGCAGCACGGCCAGCCCTTGCCTAGGCCCTGCGTCCTGCTCTCCGGCGGGGAGACTACCGTGACGCTCAGCGCGACCCCTCACCCGGGCGCGCGGGGCGGCCGTAACGTCGAGTGCCTCTTGGGCGCGACCCTCGCGCTCGATGGCCGCCAGGTCTGGGCCCTGGCCGCCGACACGGACGGCGTCGACGGCGCGGCGGAGATCGCAGGCGCCATCGCGACCCCCGACACCCTCGCCCGCGCGGCCGCCGCGCAGCACAGCGCGCACGACGCCCTGGCCCGCAACGACGCCCATGGCTTCTTCGAGACCCTGGGCGACAGCATCCTGACCGGCCCGACGCTGACGAACGTCAACGATTTCCGCGCCTTCCTGATCCCCTAAACCCCCGACAAACAAACCTGGCGAGGGGTGGGCCGGGTCAAGGGTCGCGTACCGACCGGCGCAGCCGGCCTGCCCTTGACGCGGCCCACCCTTCGCCGAACGCTCGATCAGAAGCCCCTCGGGCTTCTCCCAAGCCCCAAACGACGCCGCCGACCACAAGCGCCTCCCCCAGGCCAGCGCCGCGCGATCACCCAAACCGCGCTCCCGTAGGACTCATCGCGGCGACCAGCCGCGATTCCGTTTAGTCGGAGTCACAGCAGGCCGTCGTAGGCACGCCGTGGCAGGGCGACCTCGATCAGGGCAAAGCGCCCGTCTGCGGTCGCCGAGAGGGCGCGGGCCATGGCAGGTGCTGCCTCGCCCGCTGCCGTGATCCGTTCCGCATGGCCGCCGAACAGACCGGCGAGTGCGGCGAAGTCGGTGGCGGCGCCGAAATCCACCCCGGCGTTCGGGCGCTGGTCGCGCCGCTGCTTCATCTCGATCAGCGCCAGCGAGGCATCGACGAAGACCACGACGATCACAGGGCTCAGCGGCGGGCCGCCGGCCCGGGCCGCAGTGCTCAGGTCGCGCAGCGTCGCGAATTCGCCCAGCACCATCTCGGCGCAGCCGTCGCCCATGAAGGCTACCGCCGGGCGCGCGGGGGCGGCCAGCGCATGGCCCAGGGCCAACGGCAGGGCGCAGCCCATGGTGCAGAGCCCCGTCGACTGCATCAGCATCCGCGGCTGGTCGCAGAAGAAGTGCTGGCTGAGAAGGATGCGATGCGCCCCGCTGTCGACGGTGGTTACAGCACCCGCCGGCAGGGCGGCCAGGATCTCCGCCATGGCCCGGTCAGGGCCCCAGCCCTCGCCCGGGGCGATGGCGGCCAGCAGATCGCTGCGGATTGGCGCAGCCCAGGCCGGATCGCGGGGCACCGGCGCCGGCGCCGCGGCGTCGAGCGCCGCCAGCAGCCCGGTAACCGAGCCAAGGCAGGATACCTCGGCCGCATGCATGTCGTGGGTATTGGGCGCATGGGCGATCTCGATCACCTTGGCTGGGTCCCAGGGGTCGCGCCAGCCGGTGCGCATCTCGATGGGATCGTAGCCGAGCGACAGGATCAGATCCGCCGCCCCGAAGGCCTCAAGCACGATCTTGTCCGCCTTGGGCGACAGCCCATGGCCGCCGAGGGACAGCGGATGGTTCTCCGGCAGGATACCCTTGGCCTTGTAGGTCGTCACCAGCGGCACCTGGTGGCGCTCGACGAAGGCGAGCAGGGCATCCGGGCCACCCGGCTCCTCCAGCACATCGAGCCCAGCCATGATCACGGGGCGCTGCGCCGCCTGCCAGCGCGCCGTCATCGCCGCCAGCATCTGGCCCGCGGGCGCGCCGAGGGGCGCCTGGCCCGGCACCGGACGGCCCGTCGGCGCCTCGGCGCCGGTGGCGACGCGGATCGGCAGGTCCAGGTGCACCGGCCCCTTGCGCGGCGCCAGGGCCAGCCGCACGGCCTTGTCCGCCAGCGTGCCCACGGCGCCCGGCACCAGCTCAAGAGCGGCCTTGCAGACCTGGCGCATCACCGCGCCGTGGTCGAAGACCTGGTGGGTGTAGCTCGCCGCCTCCGCCCGGTCGATCATGCCGGAGATCGCGATCAGCGGCACCCGATCCTGCTCGGCGTTCGCGATCACGTTGAAGGCATTGGCGATCCCCGGACCCACCGTCGCCACCAGCACCGCGGGCGCGCCAGTCGCATGCCAGGCCCCCTCCGCCATAAAGCCGGCGGCGTTCTCGTGGCGGGTCAGGTGAAAGGCGATGCCGGCCCGCTCCAAGGCCTCGATCAGCGCCAGCACCTCGCCGCCGGGAATGCCGAAGGCATGGCGTACCCCGGCCGCATGGAGCCTTTGCGCCAGGATATCCGCGCCCGTCGTGGTGATCGTCCCTGCCGCATCCATGGCCGCCCTCCCGCTTCCGCCTGCGCCATGGGCATAGCGGGCCGGGCGCAGCGCGGCAAAGGGTCGGTTTCAGGGATCAACGCTGCCGTGAGGCGGACGCCGCCACGGGCGCGTTCAGTCGCCATCGAAGGCGCAGAGGCTGAGCACCTCCACGTCCATCTCCTTCAGCCGCGCCTCGCCGCCCAAGTCGGGCAGGTTCACCAGGAAGCTTGCCGCCACGATCTCCCCGCCCAGGCGGCGGATCAGGTTGACGCCCGCCGACGCCGTGCCGCCGGTCGCCAACAGATCGTCGACCAGCAGCACCTTGTGGCCCTCGCTGACCGCGTCCTCATGGATCTCCACGATCGCCTCGCCGTATTCCAGGCTATAGGCCTCGCTGATGGTACGATACGGCAGCTTGCCCTTCTTGCGGATCGGCACGAAGGGCAGGCCGAGCCGGTAGGACATGGCCCCGCCCAGGATGAAGCCGCGCGCATCCATGCCCGCGATCGCCTCGATCCCCCGGTCATGGAAGGGGTCGGCCATGGCATCCACCGCCTCGGCGAAAGCCGCGGGATCGGCGAACAGGGTCGTGACGTCGCGAAACTGCACGCCGGGGACGGGGAAATCGGGCACGGTGCGGATGTGCTTAGCCAGATGCTGCTTCGCGCTCATGGGTCGGGATCCTTCACGGCAGGTCAGTCCAAGCGGTAGCCGCCCCTTCACCACGGCGCAACGTTCCCCTCAGAGCACCCGGCCCGCGATGGCGTCGAGGGTGGCGACCACCGCCGGGTCGCGCGCCTCGGGCGCCGTGATGATCGCGTATTCGAGCGCGCGGTCGCAGCCGTGGGGGCAGGGGTCGCGCGGCCCGCCGAGCGACGGCAGCACCGCCGCCAGCATCGCCTTTGCCCCGTCGACGTTGCCATGCATGGTCTTGATGATCGACTGGATATCGACCTCGCCGTGGTCGGGGTGCCAACTGTCATAATCTGTGACCATGGCGACGGTGGCGTAGCAAAGCTCTGCCTCGCGCGCCAATTTCGCCTCCGGCATATTGGTCATGCCGATGACCGCGCAGCCCCAGTTCTCACGGTAGAGCTTGCTCTCGGCGAGCGTTGAGAACTGCGGCCCCTCCATCGCCAGGTAAGTGCCGCCGCGGTGGATCCTGGGCACGCCGGGCGTGCCGGCGGTGGCGGCCAGGGCATCGCCGAGGCGCGGACAGACCGGATCGGCGACCGAGACATGGGCGACGCAGCCCTCCCGGAAGAAGGACTTCTGGCGCGCGAAGGTCCGGTCGATGAACTGGTCGACGATGACGAAATCGCCGGGCGCCATCTCCTCACGGAACGAGCCTACCGCGGAGAAGGAGAGCAGATCGGTGACCCCGACCCGTTTCATCACGTCGATATTGGCGCGGTAGTTGATGTCCGACGGACCGACCCGGTGCCCCCGGCCGTGGCGCGGCAGAAAGGCGAGGTTGATCCCACCCAAACGCCCCGTCAGCACCTCGTCCGAGGGCGTGCCGAAAGGGCTCTCGACCGCGACCCAGGCCGCGTCCTCCAAGCCCTCGATCGCATAGAGGCCCGAGCCCCCGATCACCCCGATCATCGCGTCAGACATGGCCCGCCCCTCTTGCCTCAGCTCACAAGGCGCGGGTGGCGATCACTGACCCGGCCGCTTCAGCGCGAATTTCTCGCGCACGGCGGTGTAGTCCATGTAGCCCATGCGGGCGAGGGGGTTGTGCTTGAGCACATCGACCATGCCGTCCTCCAGGATCGCCTCGTCGATATGCACGCCCACGACCTCCCCGATGACGAGGATGTTGCGGGCATGGTCCTTCCAGGTCGGCAGATCCTCGACCATGCGCACGAGCTTGCATTCCAGCACCGCCGGGGCCTCCGCCACGCGGGGGGCGTCGATCTCGGAACAGGGGGCCTTGGTCAGTCCGGCCACCTCGAACTCATCCACGTCGTGCTCATAGCTGCCGGAGGAGAGGTTCATCGCGTCCTTGAGTGCGTAAGGCACGATGTTGCAGGCGAATTCCCCGGTGGCCTGGATGTTGGCGATCGAGTCTTTCTTCAGCGTCTCCCGCGTCTTGCGGCCGGTCTGGGCGAACATCACCAGCGGCGGGGCATCGCCGCAGCCGTTGAAGAAGGAATAGGGGGCGAGGTTGTCGCGCCCCTCCGCCGAGCGGCTCGAGACCCAGCCGATCGGGCGCGGTACGACGAGCGCCTTGAAGGGGTCGTGGGGCAGGCCGTGGCCATCGGCGGGGCGGTAGAACATGCGGGGGATCCTTCGTCGTGAGCGGCGCAGGGGCCCTGTTCAGCCGCAGCAGAGGCGCCTTTGGGGCCGGGGGTGGAGGGCATGGGCCGGGCGTGCTAGCGAGGTAGGCCGCGCCGGCGGCTGCGCAAGCGGCGCCCGGCCCGCCCGAAGCCCCATCCCCTGCCGCGCGCCGCTGATGCGCGCAAGAAAGAGCCACCCGACCCGACCGCGCCATGTTTCGCCTGCTCAAGGAACGGCCCGCCGACCTCGACGAGGTCGAGGCGCTCTACGACCTCGCCTTTGCGCCGGGCCGGGGCGCGCTGTCGTCCTATCAGCTGCGGGCGGACGTGCCGCCGGTGGCGGATCTCTGTTATCTCGCGCGCGACGAATACGACGCGGTGGTCGCGGCAATTCGGTACTGGCCGGTCCGCCTTGGCCCGCTGGGCGCGCCCGCGCTGCTGCTGGGGCCCGTCGCCGTCCACCCGACCCGCCAGGGAGAGGGGCTTGGCGCACTTATGATAGCGGAGACTTTAGACCGTGCCGGCGGCCTCGGATGGGCGCGCGTCTTGCTGGTCGGGGATGAACCTTACTACTCCCGTTTCGGTTTTACACGGGCATTGACCAGGGATTTGGACTTTCCCCGACCCATCAACTTAGACCGACTGCTGGCGCGTGAACTCATCCCGAATTCCATGTCCGGTATGACCGGACTCGTTCGGAAGTGGGCGGAGTGACGCAGGATTATCGCGCTCTGAAGCAGGGTTGTTCCAAAAAGTGGCGGAGATATCCGATACTGAATGAGTCTTATTATTGATCTTGATGATATGTGATAGTATCTGACAAATAGCGATTTGAGCGAAGGGCGTGCCGCGATGTTGGAATCGTTAAGTCGTTGCGGTAGCGGCCTCAGGGAAACAGCCTGATATGAAGAGGCATCAAAATGGCTGACGATAACATCGAGCATACGGAACTGCTGTCGCTGACGTCGGACATCGTCGCAGCGCATGTATCCCACAACCCGGTCCCCAGCCCGGAACTGCCGAGCCTGATCGAGAGTGTCTATGAGACGCTGTCGAAGCTGGGCACCCCGGCACCGGAGCCGGAGATCGAGCTGAAGCCGGCGGTACCGGTGAAGAAGTCGATCACCGACGACCACATCATCTGTCTTGAGGACGGCAAGAAGCTGAAGATGCTGAAGCGCCACCTGAAGACCGCCTATGACATGACGCCGGAAGAGTACAAGGCGAAGTGGGGTCTGCCGGCGGACTATCCGATGGTCGCGCCGAGCTACGCCGCCAAGCGCCAGGAACTGGCCAAGAAGATCGGCCTGGGCCGCAAGAAGGCCAGCTGAGCCGCGATCGGCGGTCTGCCCGACCGCCGGCGCGACGCATCAGGCCCGGTTGCACCTAGTTGCCCCTAGTTGCACGGGGCGACCCGGCAGCGTATCTGGCGCGCGGACCCTGCGGAGGCGCGCCAGATGACCGAGCAATCGAAGAAAGCGTTCATCAAGTCCTACGGCTGTCAGATGAACGTCTACGACAGCGAGCGCATGGCAGCACAGCTCGCCGCCGAGGGCTATGCCATCGCCGATGCGCCCGAGGGCGCGGACCTCGTCGTCCTCAACACCTGCCATATCCGCGAGAAGGCGGCGGAAAAGGTCTACTCCGAGCTTGGCCGCCTGCGCCCGCTCGCTGCGGCGAAAAGGGCCGAGGGCGGGACCATGACCCTCGCCGTCGCCGGCTGTGTCGCCCAGGCGGAGGGTGAGGAGATCGTGCGCCGCCAACCCCTGGTCGACGTCGTTGTCGGCCCCCAGGCCTATCACCGCCTGCCCGGCATGGTCGCCCGCGCCCGCAGCGGCGAGGGCGCGCAGGTCGATACCGAGTTCCCGGCGGAGGACAAATTCGACCACCTGCCCGAGGACGCGCGCCCTGCCCGCGCGCCGGCCGCCTTCCTGACGGTGCAGGAGGGCTGTGACAAGTTCTGCGCCTTCTGCGTGGTGCCCTATACCCGGGGGGCCGAGGTCTCCCGCCCCGCCGCGCGGATCATCGCCGAGGCTGAGGCGCTCGCCCGGCGCGGCGTGCGCGAGATCACGCTCTTGGGCCAGAACGTCAACGCCTGGCACGGGGAGCGGGAGGCGGGGATGGCGCCGGGGCTTGGCGGTCTGATCCGCCGGCTGGCGCAGATCGAGGGGATCGCCCGGCTGCGCTACACCACCAGCCATCCCAACGACATGGACGACGGGTTGATCGAGGCCCATGCCGAGGTGCCGGCGCTGATGCCCTATCTGCATCTGCCGGTGCAGGCGGGGTCCGACCGGATCCTGACGGCAATGAACCGCAAGCATACGGCTAAGGACTACCTGCGCCTGATCGAGCGGATCCGCGCCGTCCGGCCTGACCTGGCCCTGTCCGGCGACTTCATCGTGGGCTTCCCGGGTGAGACCGAGGCGGATTTCGAGGACACGCTCGCCCTGGTGCGCTCGGTTACCTACGCGCAGGCTTATAGCTTCAAGTACTCGCCCCGCCCCGGCACCCCGGCGGCGGAGGCCGAGCAGTTGCCCGAGGACGTCAAATCCGAGCGTCTGCAGCGCCTCCAGGCTCTCCTGGCCGAACAGCAGGCGGCGTTCCAGCAGGCCAAGGTCGGCACGCGCATGGGCGTGCTGCTGGAGAAACCGGGGCGCCACCCGGGCCAGATGGTCGGCCGGTCCCCCTGGCTCCAGGCCGTCCACCTCGACGCCGACCCGACCCGCCGCGGCGAGATCGTCGAGGTCGAGATCACCGCCGCCCGCGCCAACTCCCTCGCCGCCCACCTGGCTGCCTAGCTCCGATGATCCATGCCTATGTTTGGTGGAGCCTCTACGTCCGCACCCGCGACAGACGGAAACTGAAGGAGACCCACCTGCCATCGATTGAGGCCGCGCTGGAGAGGCTGGACTTTCGCTGGGAGATCTTCACCGAGGAGGAGAACCCCGGCCTGATCCGCCTCGTCACCTATCAGAACGAGAGCGGTGAAAGTCCCAGCGACGTCATCCTTCCCGCTTTGCGCCGCGCCTATCGCCTGGCGGATGGGTGGCGCATCGACGGACTTCAGACGCTCGCGACCGGCCAATTGAATGAGGTGAGAGCCGTCTGGAACAGCCCGATGCCAGTCGGTGGGCCCCCGGCGCTCGAGAGCATCGCTTTCGAGGTGAGGCCAGGTCGCTTCGGGGGCTGTGGGATAGAAGACGGTATCGCCGATCACGATCCGTGACGTGCGATGGGCACACCGCGCCGACAGGCGGAAACACGCCTTGCGCCCCCCGGTGAGCAGATCACTCTGGCATCACTTAACGACCGGAGGCCGCCATGCTGATCGATCCTGAGAAAGCCGCGCTGATCGTCATAGACATGCAGGAGCGGCTGGTGCCCGCCATGCAGGCGCCGGCGCGCACGATCAAGAACGCCAAGACGCTGATCACCGCGGCGCGCGAGATGGAGATCCCCGTGCTGATGACCGAGCAGTACCCCAAGGGTCTGGGCCATACGGTGCCGGAGCTGGCGCAGGCCGGGCAGGCGGCGGCGGCCACGGTGATCGAGAAGATCCACTTCTCCTCCTTCGCCGAGCCGGCCTTTGCCGAGGCCTTCCATGCCACGGGGCGGCGCCAGGCGATCATCGCGGGGATGGAGGCGCATATCTGCGTCATGCAGACCGCCGTCGGCCTCATGCAGGCGGGCTTCGAGGTCTTCGTGGTCACCGACGCCACCTCCTCGCGCACGCTGGAGAGCGAGAAGGCCTGTCTCGACCGCCTGCAGGCCAACGGTGCGGGGATCGTAACCACCGAGATGGTCGTCTTCGAATGGCTGGGGAAGGCGGGCACCCCGGCCTTCAAGGCGCTGCTGCCGCTCATCAAGTAAGCGTTGACTTACCCCTGGCGATTCGGCGACACACCCACCTCCGATCACAGGAGCGGACCGATGTTTGACCTGCATCCCATAGGCCTAAGGGGCCCGAGAGCGACCTGATCGCGCCCGTCATGGTGACGGGCCGCGCGCCCGGAGCTGTGACCGATGCAGAACAGACAGATCGAAGCGCTTTGCCAGATGATGGCGGGCGAGGACCCATTTCTCCACTATCCCAACCGGGAGGCGGCGGCGCTCCTGTGCCAGGTCGTGCAGGCGCCCACTGCCGTGCCGGCGCTCCGCCAGGGGCGTTTCGGCAAGATGGCGGGCCGCGCCCCGGTGCGCGAGCTGATCGGTCGCGCAGGCGGCGGCGTGGTGGAACCCGATGCGCTGGCGGTCCTGGCCCGGCCTGACGCGATCTGGCCGTGCAGCCGCCTGGGCGAAGCGGCACAGACCATTGCCGCCGCGCGGCCCTGGCAATGGTTCCGCCGCAGCTTCGCGGTCTGGCACGGGGATCGGCAGTCTTGGCGGTGGCGCCAGATGTCCCGCCCGGGCGCCAACCTGGTGCTGCAGATCGGATTTCCCGCGGACCATGACGCCGCCTTCTATCGCCTGTTCGGGCGTTGTCGGCGGGGCGACTTCGAATGCCCCCATCACCCCATCCGGACCGAGGGGGCCATCACCATGGCCTGGGCCCGCCTGTCGCTCCACTTCAAGGGCGGCAGGCTAGATGCGGATTGGGAGGAGGATCTGCTGGTCGAGGAGATCCAGTCCGACTGGTTTGGCGAGGTGGACGCAGCGGCCGAATGGATGGCCACGCAAGCCGCCACCGATGACCGCCTTCGGGCGGGGCTGGAGCGCCACGAGCACTATCGCCGGCACTACCTGGCGCCCTATCGCCGGGACTGGGCGGCGGCGACGCTGATGGCGGTGATCGAGCTTGCCCGCCGCGAGTTGGGGATCAAGCGGCTGTGGCTGCCCCAGCCCGCGACGGGCGCGGTCCTGAAGGGGATCACCGGGGCGCAGCCGCCGGTCTCGCTCTACACGACGCTGCCGCGGCGTTTCTGTTTCGAGCCCACGCAGGACGCGCCCCGCTTTCTGGAGGAGGCCCGGATCAAGGCGCTGCGGGCGCTGCGGCGCAGCAAGAAACCGCTGTTTTGGCGCCTCGACCTGGCCTGCCCCGGCCGCATCGACGCCTGATCGTGCCCTGTCGCAGGATTTTCGCTTGATGACCCGACCACGCTATCTCACGGTTTCCGAGGGGAACAGAACCAAGACAGGGAGGCTGAGGCCGCTTGACCCGGATGCACCGAGCCGCATGAGCGCGACGCTGGAAGGAAGCGTCGTCAGCTTCGACGATAACCGCCTGCTGATCGACCTGTTCGGCCCAGCCGACCTCCATGTGTCGATCCTGGAAAACGGGCTCGACGTCAACATCATGCGCCGTGGCAACCAGGTGGTGGTCTATGGCCAGCCCGAGGCCCGAGACGGCGCCGTCACCGCGCTTGAGGCGCTCTATGCCCGGCTCGAGAGCGGCCGGCCGGTGGAGCGCGGCGATGTCGAGGCGCTGATCCGCATGGGCAAACTGCCGGAGCCGAACACCCCGGCACCGGCGGAGGCGGAAACCGAGGCCGGCGCGCCGGCGCAGCTCGACATGTTCCCCGGTGGCCGGATCGAGATCCGCACGCGCAAGAAACTGATCCAGCCGCGCTCGAAGACCCAGGCGGCCTATGTGCAGGAACTCTTCAGCCGCGATCTGACCTTCGGCATCGGGCCTGCGGGCACGGGCAAGACCTATCTCGCTGTCGCGGCGGCGGTGGCCATGTTCATCGAGAACCGGGTCGACCGGATCATCCTTAGTCGCCCTGCGGTGGAGGCAGGCGAGCGCCTCGGCTTCCTGCCCGGCGGCTATGAGGACAAGCTCGACCCCTATCTGCGACCGCTGTTCGACGCGCTGCAGGACATGCTGCCGGGCAAGCAGGTGGAGAAACTGCGCGAGGAGGGGCGGATCGAGATCGCCCCGCTCGCCTTCATGCGCGGACGCACGCTCAGCCGCAGCTTCGTGGTGCTGGACGAGGCGCAGAACACGACGGCGATGCAGATGAAGATGTTCCTCACCCGCCTCGGCGAGGACAGCCGCATGGTCGTCACGGGCGATCCCAGCCAGATCGACCTGCCCCCGCGCGAAACCTCGGGCCTGGTGGAGGCGCTGCGGATCCTGGATGGCGTGCCGGGGATCGGCTTCACGCGCTTTGCGGCCGCCGATGTGGTGCGCCACCCGATCGTGGCGCGGGTGATCGAGGCCTATGACCGCGCCACCGGGACACCGAGCTGAGCACCGCATGCCAGAAGGGGCCCCGCTGACCGAGGTGATCGTCGAGGACCCGGCCTGGACCGCGGCCCTGCCGGCGCTGGAGGACATCGCCGAAGCGGCCGCCCGCGCCGCCCTGGAGGGTGCCGGCCAGACGCCCGCAGGGCAGGAGATCGCGGTGCTCGCCTGCGACGACGCCCGCATCGCCGCGCTGAACGCCAGCTTTCGCGCCAAGGAGACGCCCACCAACGTGCTGTCCTGGCCGGCGCAGGCACTCTCACCGGGCGTGCCGGGAGAGGCGCCGCCACCCGCGCCGGCCGATCGACCGCTCGGGGATCTGGCAATTGCCCACGGCGTGTGCACCGCCGAGGCCGCAGCGGCCGGTCTCACCTTGAAAGACCACACTTTCCATCTGATTTTGCATGGGTGCTTGCATCTGTTGGGCTATGATCACGAGCACGACGCCGATGCGCGGTTGATGGAAGGGATCGAGAGCCGCGCGATGCAGCGGCTCGGCTTGCACGATCCCTATGGCGAAGGAGACGCGGGACTGCCCCGCAGCACATAGATGGACCGAGGTTCGACCAAACCGCCCGCACAGGAGGCCGCACCGCCTGCTGCCGATGGCACGGCGGGCGCCCCCGACGACGACCCCGCATCTAGTCAACCGGCGCCGGAGCACCCGGCGCCCCAGGCCGGCGACGGTAACGGCCGCCGCGGCTGGTCGCTCGGTCGTCTGGTGCGCCGCGCGACCGGTGCTTTTGGCAATGGCGGCGACGAGGAGGAGGGCGAGCACGAGGAAGCGCTCGGCCCCGCCTTTGCCGACAGCACCGACATCGAGCGCGGGATGGTCACGAACATCCTGCGCCTGCGCGATCTGCGGGTGCTCGATGTGATGGTGCCCCGCGCCGATATCGTCGCCGTCAGCGAGGAGGCGGATCTGCAGAGCGTCATGGCGGCCTTCGGTCAGGGCTCGCTGTCGCGCCTGCCGGTCTATCACGAGACCCTCGACGACCCGATCGGCTTTGTGCACCTCAAGGACCTGGCGCTGGCCTATGGCGTCGGCGGCAGGGGTGAGGACCAGGGCGCGGAGGGCGAGGCGCCCGCCTTCGACCTCAAGCGCCACCTGCGCACGGCTCTGTTCGTGCCGCCCTCGATGCGCATTGCAGCGCTCCTGCAAAAGATGCAGGGCGTGCGGGTGCATATGGCGCTGGTGATCGACGAGTTCGGCGGTGTCGACGGGCTGATCACCATCGAGGATCTGGTGGAGCAGATCGTCGGCGACATCGAGGACGAGCACGATGAGGACGAGGCGAGCCTCTGGCGCGAGGAGGCGCCCGGCGTCTGGCAGGTGAACGCCCGCGCCGATATCGCCGAGTTCGAGGAGGCTACCGGCATCGCCCTGCGCCCGGCGGACTGGGAGGACGAGGTGGACACCCTGGGCGGTCTGGTCTTTACGCTGACGGGCCGGGTGCCGGTGCGCGCGGAGGTTATCGCCCACCCCGATGGCCACGAGTTCCAGGTGATCGACGCGGACCCGCGCCGCATCAAGCGCCTGCGCCTGACCCGGGCGGGTGCCCGCGCCACGGCGATGATCAGCGCCGCGAGCCGCCGCGCCGCGGAGTAACCCTCACACGTCTCGCCGGGATCACGGCTTCCCCTCCGTCGCGGAGGGTAGGCGCCAGCGGCGATGCTGGCAGTGAGCGCGGACTTTGGCACCGGCAATGACGGCTTTCCGGCGTCGGGCGGTTCAAGCGGCTGTGACGATGGCCGCTTGGCGCCCCGGGTCGTCGTCGCTATCCCTCCCGCCAGATGGGGCGCGGCGAACGGGGGCGGCAGCGATGACAGAGATGGGGGCGCGCTTAGCGGCGCCTGGTGATCTCGCGGCGCGCGTCGCAGCCCTTAAAGGGTGGCGGCGCCTGGTTCTGGCCATCGCCACGGGGGCGGTGCTGGCGGCAGGGCATCAGCCGATAGGCGTGCCCGCCACGGCCTTCCTCGCCCTGCCGGTCATCGTCTGGCTGGTGGGCCGGGCCGAGACGGCGGGGCGCGCTGCGCTGGCGGCCTGGGCGGTGGGCTTTGGCTATCTGATAGTCTCCCTCCATTGGGTCGGGCATGCCTTTTTGGTGGATGCCGATGCCTACGCCTGGCTGCTGCCCGTGGCGGTGACGCTGCTGCCGGCGGGCCTCGCGCTGTTCTGGGCCCTGGCGGGCTGGATCGCGCGGCGCGTCGCCGGCCCTGCCGACGGAGGCCTCGGCGCCGATCTTCGACTGATGCTGGTGCTGGCGGGGGCGCTGACCCTGACCGAGGGGCTGCGCGGCCATGTGCTGACCGGCTTTCCCTGGGCCCTGCCCGGGTACCTCTGGGCCGAGACGGCGCTGGCGCAACTCAGCGCCTGGATCGGCCCCTATGGCCTGACGCTGGTCACCCTGATCGGCGCTGCCCTGCCGGGGCTCGGCGCGGCCCAGATCGCCCGGCACCCGCGCAGCGGTATGGTCGCAACGATGGCAGGCGTCCTCCTGTTCGCCGGGGCCTGGGGCGCTGGCAGCTGGCGCATGAACGCCGCCCCGGCCGGTGATGCGCCGCCCGATGCCACTGTCATCCGGCTGGTACAGCCCAATGCGCCCCAGCACCTCAAGTGGCAGCGCGACTGGATCCCCACCTTCTATGCCCGGCTGCTGGAGGGCAGCGCCGCACCGGCGGACCCGACCCTCGGCGCCCCCGATCTGGTGATCTGGCCCGAGACGGCGGTCGCTTTCCTGCCCGCTGAGCAGCCGGCGGCGCGGGCTCAGATGGTCAGTGCCGCCGGCGCGCCGCTGATCCTGGGCGCGCTCCATGCCGCCGAGGACGCTACCGGACGCGCCTTCTCGAACGCGCTCTTCGTGCTGGGCGAGGGCGGGCGGATCGACGCGCGCTACGACAAGCACCACCTCGTGCCCTTCGGCGAATACATGCCGCTACGCTCGGTCTTCGCGGCGCTGGGGATCGAGCAACTGGCCCAGCGCGGGCGCTTCGAGCCCGGGCCGGGACCCAGCAGCCTGTCGCTGCCGGGCATGCCCAGCTTCGTGCCGTTGATCTGCTATGAGGCGATCTTCCCTGGCGAGGTCGCCGCCGCCGTGGCGACGGGCGAGGCCGGCCGGCCGGCCTATCTGCTGCAGATCACCAACGACGCCTGGTTCGGCACGCTGGGGGGGCCGCAGCAGCACCTGGCACAGGCGCGCCTGCGCGCGATCGAGCAAGGACTGCCTCTGGTGCGGGCCGCCAACACGGGGATCTCGGCCGTCATTGATGCCCATGGCCGGGTCACAGCCTCCCTCGGCCTTGGCCAACATGGGTATCTGGACGCGCGGCTCCCGGTCGATATCGGCCAAACGCTGTACGCCGATCTCGGCGATCTGCCGTCATTTGTGACTGCCTTTCTCCTTTTTGTTGCCCGGTTTGTACGGCCTAGTGCCCGAGTGCGTTGAGAGGACCGTCCAATCGGGCCGGCCTCTCTCGCCGCGCGTGCAGGGGTGGCACGTGTAGACGATGCGGACGGTGGCAAGTCCCAGAAAGGGCGAGCCGGCCTACTGCGTCACGCCTAAGGGGAGCGTGGGCATGACGAAAGCGCCTGACGAGATCGACGCCTACATCGGGGCGCGTCTGAAAATGCGGCGCCAGACCAAGGGCATGAGCCAAGAGCAGCTTGGCCATGAGATCGGGCTGACCTTCCAGCAGGTTCAGAAGTACGAGAAGGGCCTGAATCGCATTGGCGCCGGCCGTCTGTTCCATATCGCCGAGGTTCTGGGCGTAGACGTCAGCTATTTCTACGAGGGCTTGGTGCGCCGTCAGCAGGGCGACCAGGGCGAGGAGGGAGCGATCGTCCGTTTCTTCTCCTCGAACGAAGGTCGCGCGTTGGGCCGTGCCTTCGCGCGCATCGAAAGTGCCCATACCCGCTCGCGCCTCATCGAGCTGGTTCGCACCATCGCCGACAGCGAGTCGACACCTGGCTCGACGACGCGGCCCAATGGCGAGGTGCTCTCGGTGGTCCGCGAGCCGCGTCGCGGCTGATACCGTCATCCGTTGACCCGGTGGCCAAAACCGGGCACCTGACGCGCCGGCGCCGCCCTTGGCGCCCGCTGGACGCAGAGGGAACGGCATGGCACGCGAGGATTTTCTGTTCACATCGGAGTCGGTCTCGGAGGGGCATCCGGACAAGGTCTGCGATCAGATCTCCGATGCCCTGGTGGACATGATCGTCGCGCGGGAGCCGGAGGCGCGGATCGCGATCGAGACCGCGGCGACCACCAACAAGGTCGTGCTGATGGGCGAGGTGAAGATCAGCCCCGACAACGCCGTGTCGGACGAGGAGATCGTGGAGACCGCGCGCCAGACGATCCGCGAGATCGGCTACATGCAGAAGGGTTTTCACTTCAAGACTGCCTCCATCGACACCTATGTCCACGAGCAGTCGGCGGATATCGCCCAGGGCGTGGACGAAGGCGACAACAAGGACGAGGGCGCCGGCGACCAGGGCATCATGTTCGGCTTCGCCACCAACGAGACGCCCGAACTGATGCCGTCACCGATCCTCTATGCCCACCGGATCCTGCGCCTGATGGCCGAGGCGCGGCACAGCGATGCGCGCTCGCTGCTGGGCCCGGACGCGAAAAGCCAGGTGACGGTGGAGTATCGCGGCGGCAAGCCCGTGCGCATCGACACGGTCGTCGTGTCGACCCAGCACCTGGAGCGCGACGCGGAGGGGCGGGAGCTGACTTCCGGCCTGGTACGCGAGATCGTCGAGCCCCATGTGCGCGCCGCCCTGCCCGAGGGGTTCCTGGACGACAAGACGATCTGGCACGTGAACCCGACGGGCCGGTTCGTCATCGGTGGGCCCGATGGCGACGCGGGCCTCACGGGCCGCAAGATCATCGTCGACACCTACGGCGGGGCGGCACCGCATGGCGGCGGCGCCTTCTCCGGCAAGGATCCCACCAAGGTCGACCGCTCCGCCGCCTATGCCGCGCGCTATGTGGCCAAGAACGTGGTGGCCGCGGGCCTGGCCGCGAAGTGCACCATTCAGCTCGCCTATGCGATCGGGGTGGCCGAACCGCTGGCTGTCTATGTCGACGGCCATGGCACTGAGACGGTGGACCCCGCGAAGATCGAAGCGGCGATCCGCGAGACCATGTCGCTCACCCCGCGGGGCATCCGCACGCGCCTTGGCCTCAACCGCCCGATCTACCGGCGCACGGCGGCCTATGGGCATTTCGGGCGCGAACCGGACGCGGACGGCGGCTTCAGCTGGGAGCGCACCGATCTGGCCGACGAACTGAAGGCAGCGGTCTGAGCGGGGCGGTCGGCACCCGCGGGCCCTTCCCGGGCCTGCTGTCCCGGCTGGCGGGGGGGCGATGCCCGGCCTGTGGCGGGGGCAACTCCGCCTGGTCGCTGGTGCTGACCGGCTGGCTGCCGAGCTGCCGCTGGGGCGGCTACAAGCGATACCGCCACGACACCGGCTGTCGCCATTGCGCCACCCGCCTGCGGGTGGCGGGCTCGCAGGCCTGGCAGTGCTGGCTCTTCGCCCTCGCCATCGTGCCCATTACCTTGGGGTTGATCTTCCCGGCGGTCTGGTTGGCGATGGAACACGGCGTGCCCTACGAGGGTAGCTACGTGGACCGCTGGCCGATTTTCGTGATCGTCGGTGTCCCCCTTGTCACCGTCCCAACGGTGCTCGTCGTCCGCTTCAACGGGGTCGAGCGCGCCTGACGGCAGTGTCGAACCCGCCACCGCCCCTTGGCCATGATCGGACGCCCGGCTAGGACGGCGCCATGAACGAGAGGCCCACGCGAGAGGACGGCGCGCCCTGGCGCAATTTCTATGGCCGGCGCCATGGCAAGCGGCTGCGGGACCACCAGCGTGATCTGCTGGAGACCGAACTCGACCGCCTGGCGCTGCCCGGCGTGGGGTGGGAGGAGAACCCGCAGCGCGCCCCCCTGGACCTGGCCGCGCTGTTCCCCGGCAAGCGGGAGATCTGGCTGGAGATCGGCTTTGGCGGGGGCGAGCACATGATCGCCCAGGCAGCAAGTAACCCCGAGGTGGGCCTGATCGGCTGCGAGCCCTTCGTGAACGGCGTGGCGATGCTGCTGACGGCGATCGAGAAGGCGGGGGTGGGCAATCTGCGGCTGCATGCCGGCGATGCGCGCGATCTGATGGACGTGCTGCCCCAGGGCAGCATCGACCGCGCCTTTCTGCTCTATCCCGACCCCTGGCCGAAGAAGCGGCATTGGAAGCGGCGCTTCGTGAACCCCGCACAGCTTGACCAACTCGCGCGCGTCCTCGCCCCCGGCGCGGCCCTCCGCGTGGCGACGGACATCGAGGATTACGTGCGCCATACGTTGGAGCAGACCGCCCGCGACCCGCGGTTCGCCTGGACCGCCGAGCGACCATCGGACTGGCGCGATCCCTGGCCCGACTGGCCCGGCACCCGCTACGAGGCCAAGGCCCTGCGCGAAGGGCGCCGGCCCCATTACCTTACGTTCGTACGCACCTGACAGTTGCAACGCATCACCTTACGCTGATGGAGCATTCGTTAGCGATTTGGGAGGCGTAGCCTTGGACGACACAACCACCGACGAGCGCCAGCCGATCGTCAACTGCCACACCCATGTCTTCACGCTCGACTGTATTCCCGACGGGATCCTGCCGACGCCGCTGATGTCGCTGCTGCGCAAGGGTTGGCTGCGCCGGCACTTCGTCCGCAAGTTTGAGTCCGGGATGTTCGGCGAGAACCTGCAGCGCGCCATGCGGTTTGCGCGGATCACCGGTGACCTGTCGCAGCGCCAGGTCTTCGACGTGGTGGCGGGCTACTACCCGGAGGATACGCGCTTTGTGGTCCTGCCCATGGACATGGCGATCATGGCGGGCGGGGAGGCGCCGACAACGCTCAAGCAGCAGCACGACGAACTGGCGGAGATCGCGAAGGAGACCGGTGGCAAGGCGATGCCCTTCTGCGCTGTCGACCCCCGGCGCGAGGGGGTGCTGGACGAGTTGAAGCGCTGCCACCAGGAGCATGGCTTTCACGGCGTGAAGCTCTATCCGCCGCTGGGCTTCAAGCCCTGGGACCCGGTGCTGCGCGACCAGATCTATCCCTATTGCGTCGCCAACAACCTGCCGGTGATGACCCATTGCTCCCGCGGGGGGCTGCGGCAGAAGGGGATGTCGGACTCAGATCAGGCCGCCGTCACGGGCCCTATCGCCTTTCAGGACATCCTCCACGACTTCCCCGGTCTGCGTGTCTGCCTGGCGCATTTCGGGGGCGAGGCGGACTGGAACGATTATCTCGGCAAGCCGCATCCCGGCCCGCTCGGCCAGCCCCGTTTTCGCGGCGAGAACTGGCTGACCTGCATTCTGGACTGGCTGCGACAGGAGAAGTTCCCCAACCTTTGGACCGACGTCTCCTACACGATGTTCAACACCACCCAGAACATCCCCGCGCTGAACGTCTTCCTGCAGGACGAGCTGGTGGCCAAGCGGGTGCTCTTCGGCTCGGACTACTACATGGCGGAGATCGAGGCGAAGTCGGAGCGCCAGGTCTCCATCGAACTGCGCCACGGGATCGGCGATGCGCTATTCCATCGGATCGCCGTCGCCAACCCGGTGGAATGGCTCACCGGCAAGAAGGCACCCGCCACCGGAAACACGACGATCGGGCCGATGAAGAAAACCCTGCCGGCGATGGAGTAGGCGTGAGCCGCGGTGCCGATACACCGGCGGTGGACGCTGTCGCGGGCCAGCGCTAAGAGGCGGCAAACCCCGCCGGAGGAAGCCGATGACCGCCGCCACGCCCAGCCCCACGACCGTCCGCGCCGCAGGTCCCCTCAAGGGCACGGCGGCGGTGCCGGGCGACAAATCGGTCAGCCATCGCTCCCTGATCTTCGGCACCCTGGCGGTGGGCGAGACGACCATCGAGGGACTGCTGGAGGGTGAGGACGTCCTCCGCACGGCAGAGGCGATGCGCGCCTTCGGGGCCACGGTTACCCGCACGGGCGAGGGGGCCTGGTCGGTCCATGGCCTGGGCACCGTGGGGCTGCTCGAGCCTGCGGATGTGATCGATTGCGGCAACGCCGGCACGGGGGTGCGGCTGATCATGGGGATGATGGCCACCTGCCCGATCAGTGCGACCTTCACCGGCGATGCCTCCCTCCGCCGTCGCCCCATGGGCCGGATCCTGACGCCGCTCGCTGAGTTCGGGGCCACCTCGATGGGGCGCGCCGGCGGGCTGCTGCCGCTGACGCTGAAGGGCGCGCCGGTGCCGATCCCGGTGACCTACCGCCTGCCGGTCCCCTCCGCCCAGGTGAAATCGGCGGTGCTTCTGGCGGGGCTGAACGCGCCGGGCGAGACGACGGTGATCGAGGACGAGGCCACCCGCGACCACACCGAGCGCATGCTCGGCGCCTTTGGCGCGACGGTCCGGGTCGAGGAGACCGAGGAGGGCCGGGCGATCACCGTCATCGGCGAGCCGGAATTGACGCCCTCTCACGTCGTCGTGCCGCGCGATCCTTCCTCAGCCGCCTTTCCGGTGGCCGCAGCCCTGATCGCGCCGAGCTCAGAGGTGTTGGTGCCGGGCATCTGCCTCAACCCCACCCGCGACGGCTTTTACCGCACCCTGGCGGAAATGGGCGCGGATCTGATCCACGAGAACCCGCGCGATGCCTCCGGCGAGCCGGTGGCGGACCTGCGCGCGCGCCATGGTGCCCTGAGGGGCGTCGAGGTCCCGCCGGAGCGCGCCCCGAGCATGATCGACGAATACCCGATCCTGGCGGTGCTGGCGTCCTATGCCGAGGGGGACACGATCATGCGCGGTATCGGCGAGCTACGCGTGAAGGAGAGCGACCGCATCGCGGCCATGGTCGCAGCGCTGCGCGCCAATGGCGTCGCGGTGACCGAGCATGAGGACGGCATGACCGTGCACGGGCAAGGCGCGGATGGCGTGCCGGGCGGCGGAACCGTGGAGACGCACCTCGACCATCGCATCGCCATGAGCGCGCTCTGCCTCGGGCTTGGCGCCGCGGCACCCGTCACCATCGACGATGCGGCGCCCATCGCCACAAGCTTCCCGAGCTTCCTGCCCTTGATGACCGCGCTCGGTGCTGAGATCGGGGCAAGGGCATGACGGCCCCCGACGCGACCGGCACCACCCGCACCGTGACCGGTCGCTGCGCCTGTGGCGCGGTGGGCCTGAGGATCACGGGACCGCTCCGCCCCGTCATTGCCTGTCACTGCGAGAGCTGTCGTCGCCAGTCGGGCCACATCGTCGCCGCGACCGCGGCCCTGCGCGACGATGTCGAGATCGAGGACGCGGAAAACCTGAGTTGGTGGCGGGCGACGCCGGACGCACGGCGTGGGTTCTGCCGGACCTGCGGATCGCTTATGCTGTGGCAGCGCGACGGGTCCGAGGCCATATCGATTATGGCGGGCTGCCTTGATGCGCCCACGGGCCTGAACATCCAGGCGCATATCTTCGCCGCAGAGGCAGGCGACTACTACGTTCCGGGCCATGACACGGCCGCTGTGTATCCAGGTCACGAGCGTTCCGTTGAGGAAGGCATCCCCAAGCGGATGGGCTGAGGACAGAACGTCATGAGGTTCACCATCGCGATTGACGGGCCAGCGGGCGCGGGCAAGGGCACGATCGCCCGACGCCTCGCGGCGCGGTTCGGCTTCGCACATCTGGACACCGGGCTGCTGTATCGCGCGGTGGGCAAGATCGCGATGGATCAGGGGCGCGGCGTGATCGACCGGGGTCTGGCGGAACTGATTGCCAAGGATCTGAAGCCCGAGCACGTGAACCTGCCTGGCCTTCGCGGCGCGATTGCATCGCGCGCGGCCAGCAAGGTCGCCACCATCCCCGGCGTGCGGAAGGCACTGCTGGAGTTTCAGCAGCGCTTTGCCCGGCGCCCCGGCGGCGCGGTTCTCGACGGGCGCGACATCGGCACGGTGGTGGTGCCCAAGGCCGAGGTGAAGCTCTTCGTGACGGCGAGTGCCGAGGAACGCGCCCACCGCCGCTTTGCCGAGCTGCAGACCGCCGGGGCCGACACGAGCCTGCCGCGGGTCCTGGCGGAGATCCGCGCACGCGACGCGCAGGACAGCGCCCGCAAGGATGCCCCCCTCAAACGGGCGTCGGACGCGCACTTGCTGGACACCACCGATCTGGATATAGACGCCGCAGCCGCGCGGGCGGCTGAGATCGTCGAGGCTGTGCTCGGCCGGGTCGAGTCCTGAGAGGGATCTCGCTCGGGCTTTTGTGCTTGCCGGGCCGCCAGACCTCTCTCCACCCGCTCAGCGTAACCGTGGACAAGACCGCCGGAGACAACCGGTCGGCCAGCAATGATGCATTAGGAGCCAGACTGCATGAGCGCACTCGCCTCGATGGAAGACTTTGAAGCTCTCCTGAACGAGAGCCTGGAAAATGCGACCCCGGAAGAAGGGTCGGTCGTCAAAGGGACAGTCATCGCCATCGAGAACGGCCAAGCCGTCATCGACGTCGGTTTCAAGGTTGAAGGCCGCGTCGACCTCAAGGAATTCGCCTCGCCCGGCAAGCCGGCGGAGCTTGGCATCGGCGATACTGTCGAGGTCTTCCTCGACCGCGTCGAGAACGCCCGCGGCGAGGCCGCGATCAGCCGCGAGAAGGCCCGCCGCGAGGAGGCCTGGGACCGGCTGGAGAAAGCCAACGACAACGCCGAGCGGGTCGAGGGCGCGATCTTCGGGCGCGTCAAGGGCGGCTTCACCGTCGACCTCGGCGGCGCCGTGGCCTTCCTGCCCGGCAGCCAGATCGACGTGCGCCCCGTGCGCGACGTCACCCCGCTGATGGGCGTGCCGCAGCCCTTCCAGATCCTCAAGATGGACCGCCGCCGCGGCAACATCGTCGTCAGCCGCCGCGCCGTGCTCGAGGAGAGCCGCGCCGAGCAGCGCGCCGAGATCGTGGCGCGCCTGAAAGAGGGCGACATCGTCGACGGCGTGGTCAAGAACGTCACCGACTACGGCGCCTTCGTCGACCTCGGCGGTGTGGACGGCCTGCTGCACGTGACCGACATGGCCTGGCGCCGCGTCAACCACCCCTCCGAGATCCTGAACATCGGCGAGACCATCAAGGTTCAGGTCATCAAGGTGAACAAGGACACCCAGCGCATCAGCCTCGGCATGAAGCAGCTAATGGCCGATCCGTGGGAGAGCGTGGCGGCCAAGTACCCCTCGGGCTCGAAGTGGAGCGGCCGTGTCACCAACATCACCGACTACGGCGCCTTCGTGGAGCTGGAGCCGGGGGTCGAGGGTCTGGTCCACGTGTCCGAGATGTCCTGGACCAAGAAGAACGTGCACCCGGGCAAGATCGTCTCCACCTCTCAGGAGGTCGAGGTCATGGTCCTGGATGTGGATCAGATCAAGCGGCGCGTCTCGCTCGGCCTGAAACAGTGCATGGGCAACCCCTGGGACAACTTCGCCGACAACTTCCCCTCGGGCACCGAGGTCGAGGGCGAGGTCAAGAACATCACCGAGTTCGGTCTGTTCATCGGCCTCGACGGCGACATCGACGGCATGGTTCACCTGTCCGACATGTCCTGGGACCGCTCCGGCGAGGAGGTCATCCAGGAGTTCAAGAAGGGCGACATGGTCCGCGCCGTGGTGCTCGACGTGGACACCGAGAAGGAGCGCATTTCGCTCGGCATCAAGCAGCTTGGCGGCGACCCCTTCGCCGAGGCGACGCAGGGCCTGAAGCGCAACCAGATCGTCACCGCCACCGTCACCGCGATCGAGGACGGCGGGATCGAGGTCGAGGTCGACGGGATGAAGTCCTTCATCCGCCGCTCCGACCTCAGCCGCGACCGGGCCGAGCAGCGGCCTGAGCGTTTCTCGGTCGGCGACCGGATCGACGCCAAGGTCACGGCGATCGACAAGGCCGCGCGCCGCGTCACCCTCTCGATCAAGGCCCGCGAGATGGCCGAAGAGAAGGAAGCGGTCGAGCAGTACGGCTCCTCGGACAGCGGTGCGTCGCTGGGTGATATCCTGGGTGCCGCACTCAAGAGCCAGAGCCGCGACGACTAAGCGCGCCCGCAACGTACTCCCCGGCGTTCCACGTCGGGGAGACGCGGAGGGGCGGTGGCCGCTCGATGCCTCATCCGCCCGCTCCGCCCCATGGGGAAACGTGAGGATAAGGACGGCATGACCGCCACCGCAGATCTGATTATCGAACGGCGCCAGATGCGCAGGCGTCTGGCGCTTTGGCGTATTCTCGCCATCGTGGCCGTGATCGGCGCCGTGATCACCGGTATCGCGAGCTCGGGCTTCGGTCTGGGCGGCGAGCGCCAGAGCGGCGACCATGTGGCGGTGGTCCGCATCGACGGGATTATCCTGTCGGACGCCAAGCGCGCGGCAGAGCTGCGTAAGATTGCCGAGGACGACACCGCCAAGGCCCTGGTGGTGCAGATCAACAGCCCCGGCGGCACGGTCACCGGCTCGGAGGATCTGTTCGACAATCTCCGCAAGGTTGCTGAGAACAAGCCTGTGGTGGCGCAGATGGGCGATGCGGCGGCCTCCGGTGGGTACATCGCCGCCATTGCGGCCGACCACATCGTGGCCCGCGGAAATTCGATCACCGGCTCCATCGGCGTCGTGGCGGAGGCGCCGAATATCGCGCGTTTCCTCTCCGACAACGGCATCGACGTAATCCGGATCAAGTCTTCGCCGCTGAAGGCCGAGCCCGGGTTTCTCACCCCGCCGGCCGAAGGGGCGATCGAGGCGCAGCAGGCCCTGATCGCCGACAGCTTCCAGTGGTTCAAGGGCCTGGTCGGAGAACGCCGGTCGCTTGAGGGCGCGTCCCTCGACGCGGTGTCCGACGGTCGGATCTTCACCGGCCGTCTTGCGCTTGAGGCGAAGCTGGTCGATGCGCTCGGGGCCCGGGCCGAGGTGGATACCTGGCTCGAAGAGACCCATGAGATCGACTCGGATCTGGAGCGGCGCGAGCGCGATTGGCGCGAGCCCGAGGTGCCGTGGTTCCTGCGCACCGGCGCCGCGGCTCTGGGCCTCGGCGATTGGATCGACCGATTGGCCCCGGCGGCAGCACGCTTGCAGCCCGGCTTCCGGCTCTACGCGATCATGCACTGAGAGGCCGTTTCGATTTGCGCCGGTTGACGACCGTGTGAGCAGGGACGATCATCCCGGCCCTACAAAGCCGGATGAAAACGGCAGGGAGGAAGCAATGATAAAATCCGAGCTCATCCAAAAGATTGCCGAGGAGAACCCGCACCTTTACCAGCGGGATGTCGAGCGTATCGTCTCGACGGTCTTCGAAGAGATCACCTCCGCACTCGCGCGGGGGGACAGGGTCGAGTTGCGCGGTTTCGGCGCGTTCTCGGTCAAGACGCGCGACGCCCGGACGGGGCGCAATCCCCGCACCGGAGAGGCCGTGCCCGTACCGGAGAAGAAGGTCCCCTTCTTCAAGGCAGGCAAGGACATGCGTGAGCGCATGAACAACGGCGCAGACGTCGCCTGACCTGGGCGGCGGACGGTTCTCCTGCAGAGAGGTCTACCCCCAATGTTCATCGTACGGATCGTCCGCTACGCCGTGCTCTTCGTCATCTGCGCGGCCCTGGTCGTGCTCGGCGTCGCCAACATGCAGCCGGTGACGCTGCATCTGCTGCCCTCCGGCATCGTCGATGCGGCGCCGAGCCTGCCGAACATGCCGCTGAGCGTTGTGATCCTGGCGGCGATGCTGCTGGGCTTCATCGTCGGCGAGGTCTTCGAGTGGGTGCGCGAGGCCAAGCACCGCAAGGAGGTGCGCACGCGCGGCAAGGAGATCCAGCAGCTGCGCGCCGAGAACGCCCGGCTGAAGACCAAGGTTTCCGACCCCAAGGAAGACCTGCCGCGGATCGCCGCCCAGTAGCGCTGTCCAGTAGGACCGCCCAGCGCGAGCCGTCTCTGCTTTGCGCCCCCTGCTGTCGCGGGGGGCCTCGGCGTATGAGGAGGGGGCCATGACCCTCACGGTGCCCAATCTGACGCCAAGCCCACGACCGGGTGACGCCGGTCCAGTGCGGGTGAAGATCTGCGGTCTCACCACGCCCGGCGCGGCCGAGGCGGCGGCGGACGCCGGCGCGGCCTATGTCGGCTTCGTCTTCTTCCCTCCCTCGCCTCGTGCCCTGGCGCCGGCCCCGGCGCGAGAGGCCGCGCTGGCCGCCCCCCCGGGCGTGGTGAAGGTCGGGCTTTTCGTGGACCCCGACGATGCGCTGCTCGACGAGATCATCGCCGCCGTGCCGCTGGACATGATCCAGCTCCATGGCGGGGAGGCGCCCAGCCGCGTCGCAGCGGTCAAATCGCGCTATGGCCTGCCGGTCATGAAGGCGATCGGCGTGCGGGAGGCCGGCGACCTCGACGCCATCGCCGCCTATGCCACCGTCGCGGACCAGCTGTTGATCGATGCGAAGCCGCCCAAGGACGCGGTGCTGCCCGGCGGCAATGGCCTGGCCTTCGACTGGTCGCTGCTGACGGGTCGGCGCTGGCCCCTGCCCTGGATGCTCGCGGGGGGTCTGACGCCCCAGAACGCCGCCGAGGCGGTGACCCGCACCGGCGCCCGCCAACTCGACGTCTCCAGCGGTGTCGAAAGCGCCCCGGGCGTGAAGGACGAGAGCCTGATGCGCGCCTTCATCGGGGCGCTCACCACCTGATGCGCCTGCGCGAAGCGACCGCCGAGGACGTGGCGGCGATCGTCGCCCTCCTCGCCGACGACGTGCTTGGCGCGCGCCGGGAGGCGCCGGGCGATCCCGCCTACGATGCAGCCTTTGCCGCCATGGCCCGCCAAGGTGCCAACGTGATCCTGTTGGCGGAGGAGGACGGTCGTTTGCTTGGCTGCCTGCAGCTCACGATCATCCATGGGCTGTCCCGCCGGGGTATGGCCCGCGCACAGATCGAGGGGATGCGCGTCGCCGCCGAGGGGCGGGGCCAAGGGATCGGACGCCATCTGGTGGAGGAGGCGATCCGCCGGGCGCGGGCGGCAGGCTGCGGACTGGTTCAACTCACCACCGACAAGAGCCGGACGGATGCGCATCGCTTCTACGCCGATCTCGGGTTTACGGCCTCCCACCTCGGCATGAAGCTTATGCTCTGATCCGCCGCTATCGGTCTTGCGTCGCAGCGCACTACCATCGACAGCGCCCCACCCTGCGGCATATGACGATCCCGACAGCAGGAGATCGCCATGAACGACGCCGCCCCGAACAGTTTCCGTACCGGCCCCGATGACAAGGGGCGCTTCGGCCTCTTTGGCGGGCGCTTCGTGTCCGAGACGCTGATGCCGCTGATCCTGGACCTGGAGGCGGAGTACGAGAGGGCGAAGACCGATCCGTCCTTCTGGGCGGAGATGGAAGACCTGTGGAAGCACTACGTCGGTCGGCCGAGCCCGCTCTACTTCGCGCCCCGCCTGACCGAGGAGCTGGGTGGCGCGAAGATCTACCTCAAGCGCGACGAGCTCAATCACACCGGCGCGCATAAGATCAACAACGTGCTGGGCCAGATCCTTCTGGCGCGACGCATGGGCAAGAAGCGGATCATCGCGGAGACCGGCGCCGGTCAGCACGGCGTGGCCACGGCCACGGTCTGCGCCCGCTTCGGGCTGGAGTGCATCGTCTTCATGGGCGCCACGGACGTGGAGCGCCAGGCGCCCAACGTGTTCCGCATGAAGCTGCTGGGTGCCAAGGTCGTGCCGGTCACCGCCGGGCGCGCGACGCTGAAGGATGCGATGAACGAGGCGCTGCGCGACTGGGTCACCAATGTCGAGAGCACCTTCTACTGCATCGGCACGGTCGCGGGGCCGCATCCCTACCCGGGCATGGTGCGCGATTTTCAGTCGATCATCGGCCGAGAGACGCGCCATCAGATGATGGAGGCCGAGGGTCGCCTGCCCGACAGCCTGGTGGCCTGTATCGGCGGTGGCTCCAACGCCATGGGCCTATTCCACCCCTTCCTCGACGACCGCGAAATCCGGATCATCGGCGTGGAGGCCGGCGGCCACGGGGTCGACGACCGGATGGAGCATGCGGCGAGCCTGACCGGCGGGCGGCCCGGCGTGCTGCACGGCAACCGCACCTATCTGCTGCAGGACGACGACGGCCAGATCCTGGAGGGGCACTCGATCTCCGCCGGGCTCGATTATCCCGGCATCGGCCCGGAGCATGCCTGGCTGCACGACATGGGCCGGGTCGAATACGTCTCGGTGACCGACCAGGAGGCGCTCGAGGCCTTTCAGTTCTGCTGCCGCACCGAGGGGATCATTCCCGCGCTGGAGCCGAGCCACGCGCTGGCGCATGTGGCGAAACTCGCGCCCACCCTGCCGTCCGACCACCTGATGGTCATGAATATGTGTGGTCGCGGGGATAAGGACATCTTCACGGTGGCAGAGGCGCTGGGCGAGAAGATCGAGGGCTGAAACCGCGGCGACGCGGCCCCTTTGCGCGGCAAGCGGGTATGACTCGACAGCCGCCCGGCGCGCGCGTATAGCCCGCGCTCCCGCAACGGAGCGGGGGTGAAAACGCGGTAGATCCGCGAGGAAAGGGCCAGGAATGGCGACGTATGAGATCGGGGACTTGGTAGTCCTCAAGTCTGGCTCGATGCGGATGACGGTCGAGACCGTGGAGGACGCGGCGGTCCAGGTGGTGTGGTGCCACGAGGGCGTTATCGGCCGCGACCGCTTCGACGTGGCGCTGCTCAACAAATGGGAAGTGCGCGAGGATCACGGCGGCCACCGGGGTGGCGACCGCGGCGGGTTCCGCGGCGGCGATCGGGGCGACCGCGGTGGCTGGAACAACGATCGGGGCGATCGCGGCGCCTGGAACAACGACCGCGGCGGTGACCGGGGCGGTTATCGTGGCGGCGACCGCGGTGGTGATCGCGGTGACCGGGGCGGCTGGCACGACCGGGGCGGCGACCGCGACGGCGGCGGCGAGGGCCGCGGCGGCTGGAACGACAAGCCGCGCAAGACCGGCTGGGACGGCAAGCCCCGCGACAAGAAGTACTTCCGCAAGGACGACTGAGCATGTTGACGGGTTGGGCCTTCACCGTCGTCACGGCCGCCGTCATCGCGGCGGGCATCGGTGTAGGCGTAACCCGGATGACGCTGAAGGAGCGCCACGGCTTCGCGCTGCGCGGCGACAAAGACCAGCGCATGGGGCTGATGGACTGCTATCGCGCCGGCAGCCCGGGGCTGGTCATCCTGCACGTGGCGCTCACCATCATCTGCTACGGGCTCCTCGCCTGGCTCGCCGTGTCCTTCCTGACCGGCGATCCGGGTGCGGGTGGCAGTGCCGCCTCGGGCACGACGACGAACTGAGGCCCCACGGAATGAGGCCAGACGGACTGAGGACTGACGCATGAGCCGGATCGACGCCACCTTCGAGCGCCTGAAGGGCGAGGGTAAAGCCGCCTTCGTCAGCTACATCATGGCCGGCGATCCGGACGCGGCGACCGCACTGGCGGTCATGAAGGGCCTGCCCGCGGCGGGCGTCGATATCATCGAGCTTGGCCTTCCCTTCACCGATCCCATGGCGGACGGGCCCACCATCCAGGCCGCCGGTCAGCGCGCGCTCGCGGGCGGCATGACGCTGGAGGGGACGCTGGCCATGGTCCGTGCGTTCCGCGAGGGCGACGCCACCACGCCCATTGTTGTCATGGGCTACTACAACCCGATCTACAGCCGCGGGGTGGAGACCTTCCTGGCGGAGGCCAAGGCCGCCGGCGTCGACGGGCTGATCGTCGTCGACCTGCCGCCGGAGGAGGATGAGGAGCTCTGCCTGCCCGCCCGCGCGGCGGGGATCGAGTTCATCCGCCTCGCCACGCCGACCACCGACGCCGCGCGGCTGCCTGCGGTGACCCGGAACACCGGTGGCTTCGTCTACTATGTGTCGATCACCGGGATCACCGGCGCCGCCGAGGCCAATGCTGCCCGCGTCGCGCCCGAGGTCGGTCGGATCCGTGAAGCGGCCGGCCTGCCGGTCTGTGTCGGCTTCGGCGTCAAGACGCCGGAGGCCGCGGCCGAAATGGCCCGCGTCGCCGATGGCGTCGTCGTGGGCTCCGCGATCGTGGAGCGGATTGGTGCGGGCGAGCCCACGGCGCAGGTCCTGGACTTCGTGGCCGCCCTGGCGCGTGGCGCCCATGGCGCTTCACCCCGCGATTAGGGTTAATGCCCCGAATTAGGGCAGGATTACCGTCCTTCTGCCCAACTCCCACCACCGCCGCCTGCAACGTCGCGGTTAGGTAACGTGTCGCGTGAGGGGAGTGGTGGTCATGCGCAGTGTTGTTGGTCTGACGGCCTTGGTCTGCCTGGTTCCGATGGGGGCCGCGGCAGAGGTGCTGCGCCTGGACTTCGACCAGGCCTTCGGCAATCGCGCCACCATCGGCGGTGAGAGTGTGACCAACGCGGCCGGCGAGGACTTAGGTCTCTTCTTCGCGGAGTTCGGGGTCACGATCAGCGTGTCGCGCGCGGATAGCGCGGACCTGCCGCTCGTCCTCTACGACTCCGAGTGCGGCGGGACCTTTTCGAACGGCTGTACTGGCGATGACGGCGACCTTGCGACAGGTCCCAGCTTCGGCACCGATCCACAGGGCCGCGTGCTGATCATCCAAGAGAACGATACCGAGACCGATCTCTCCCTGCCGGGCGGTGGCACGACGCGCGGCTTTACGGACCCGGACGACGATCTGAACGGTGGCACGATCACCTTCACCTTCGACGAGACGATCCATCCCTTCGGCGTCGGCCTCGACGAGATCACGATCCTCGATCTGGACGAGGACCTGGTCGGTACCGGCGTGACCTTTACCGGGGTTCGCGCAGATCTTCCGGCGCTGTTTGATGCGGGGCAGCAGGTCAACCTGCCACTCAGCCAGACGCTCTTGCTCAACGAGCCGGTGACCGCATCGACCAACGGCTGTGCCGCGGACAACGACGGGCCGACCGCGAATGTCTGCGAGAACGACAATTCGCTGCGCGATTTCTTCTTCGTGCGCGAGGACAGCAACAACCTGCGCAGCATCAGCATCACGTTCCAGAGCATCTCCGGCGCGATCGAGGCTGTGGCCTTCAGCCCCTCGGGCGCGCCGGTGGTGCCGCTGCCGGCCAGCGGTCTGTTGCTGGCGGGGGCGGCCGGGCTCCTGTGGCTGCGCCGCCGCCGGCCTGAGGGCGCTGCGCTCTAAGCGCCGTGCGCAAACTCCCAGTACAGCGTTCGTGCCCGCTCTCCCGCGCGGCCAGGCTGAAAATGCCTGTCCTCGTAGCGGATTACCGGCACGACCTTGCCTGCGTTGCCGGTGGTGAAAACCTCGTCGGCGCGGTTCAGGTCCTCTAGCGTCAGCACCGCTTCCTCCACCTGCCAGCCGTCGTCGCGCATCAGTTGCATGACCCGGTTGCGGGTGATCCCGGCGAGAAAGCAGCCGTTCTCGATCGGTGTCCGAACCACCCCGTCGGTGACGACGAAGAGGTTGGACGACGCCGTCTCCGCCACGTTGCCCATGGGATCGAGCGAGACCGCATTGTCGAAACCGCGTGCCCGCGCCTCGCGCAGCATCCGGGCATTGTTGGGGTAAAGACAGCCGGCCTTCACATCCGTCGGCGCACTGTCGAAGGTCGGCCGGCGAAAGCGGGTCGAACAGAGCGTGATGCCATTGCCGGGCGGCATGGGCCGCTCCTCCAGACACAGGCAAAAGACGGTGGAGGCGGGATCGGGCGCCACCATCAGCGGTCCGCCCTCGGTCGCCCAGAGCATCGGACGCACATAGAGCGGGGTGCCTGCCGGCGTGCGGGCGATGCCTTCCTGCGCGATGGCGGTCATCTCGTCGGCGGTGATCGGGGGCAGCAGGCCCATCCGCTCGGCGCTTTGGAACGCCCGGGCACAGTGGAGGTCGAGATCGGGTGCTACCCCTTCGAAGACGCGGGCGCCGTCGAAGACGACGGAACCCAGCCATGTGCCATGGTCGGCAGCCCCCAACACGGCGACGTTGCCCTCATGCCAATCGCCTTGCCACCAGGTCCAGATCCGCCGCGCCGCCATGTCGTCCTCCTGCTCTCGCGCGACACTGCGCGGGCGTTTGCGACGACACAAGAGCAAGAGCGACGCGATTCGGTTTCAGGGCCTTTACCCCTTCGTTAAGGTCGCCTCAAAGGCGACTATCGTTATCCGTGTGCGGATGTGCCACGCACAACCAATTAGGATAAAACTGTCTAAAAATAGACGCTTACGGTCTGCAACGCGGAAAAAATTCCGCATCGCGACAAGGTGATTACTACTTATACGAGACGGCTGTGGCAAAGTCGCCTTAGAGTCCAGTCTAGTCGCGGTAAAGATTGGTTGCGGCGAAATGGGTTGTCTCATGTCGAGACCTAAATGCGATGTCGCTGATGGCGTGGGACCATCACAGCGGGCCGGCTCCGGCGAGCGGGCACGGTCGTCTGGTTTCCTGCGCGATATGGCGGGCGCCTTCACGGTGATGAATACCTGCCTGGCCGCGATCGTGGTCGCGGGCGGCGTCCTCGCGTTCAATCTATCGGACAGCTACCGCCAGCGCGCGATCCTGCAGGCGGCGGCGGACGCCTCGGCCGCGGCGGCGGCGGCGGAATTGCCCAACCTTGCAGCGGCGGAGGCGATGGCCTTCCGGATCGCGTCCCTCCGGCTTGAGGAAGGCACGATCAGCGAGGCTGCGATCAAGGGCAGCGAGATCCAGTTCGGCGTCTGGGACACGACCAAGACCGGCACCGACCGCTTCGTCACCGGTGCGGGGCCCGCGAATGCCGTGCGGATGTACCTGTCGGACGATGGTGCCCCGCGCAACACCATCGCTCAGTTCATGCTCGGGATGCTGGGCCTGCCCACCGATCTGATGACGGTCGAGGCCACCGCGGCGGCGGCGGGTCACCGCTCGATGCAATGCAATAACGCCTTCCTATCGCACGGCAGCATTCAGATGCCGCCGTCGCAGACACCCTGGAACCTCTGCGCCTATGGCCAGGCTGGCATCGATGGCCTTGGCCCCGCGCTCCGCGGCGTGTCCGAGGGGCGCGCCATTCGCGGCCTTGGCGCCAAGGCGAGCTGGGCGACCGATCTCAGCACCCGGCGCGGCGTGATCTACCCCAAGGTGAAGAACGCCGACATGGTCGACCAGCTCTTCTGCCTGGAGAACCCGGTGCCAGCCAGTGCCTATGCGCCGCCGACCCTGGCGGGTGCCTGGTGCCGCTATGGCTTCCCCAATGGCGGGCTTTTCGAGCTGTTGTCGCGTCGCCACTGGATCGATCCCTCGCTGCTGCCGCCCTGGGCGCAGGATGCCGCCGGCACGCCGGCGACCGCCTGGACGGGTGGGATCGAGACACAGCCGACGCGCTACGTCCTCGAGGGCGCCGTGACCCTCGGGCTTGAGCATACGCGCGGCGGTTGGATCGAGGATGTGGTGATCATCGCGACGGGCGATATCACGCTTTCGCCGGGCGTGCGGCTGCGCAACGTCCTCCTCTTCAGCCGCGACGGTTTGGTGGACCTCGGGCCCGGCACCACGCTGGGCGACGACTACTGCAGCGATGGCTCGGGCGAGGTTTATGTCTTCGGCAAGGACATCCGCTTCGACGGTGTGGCGGAGATGGATGGCGTGATCGCCGTCGCGTCTGAGACCGTCTCCGTCAGAACCCCGCATCTGGCGCGCGCGCCCCGCATGAGGGGGGTCTCGATCGAAGCGGGCGAGGCACTGCACGTGGCCGGCACCGTCGAGGCCGGCGGTTGCGCGCATCCGCTGCCGGAGATCTACGGCACGCTCGCCGCATCGGCGCTCGCCTACCCGCGCCAGGGGATCGCCGCGCTGATGCAATAGCGCGGCCGCGGCCCCGTCACTGGGTACCCAGAGACGATTGCCTGACGGGGCGCTGCCCTCTATGTCTCCGCAACCCGACGCGGACCGCAGAGGCTGAAGGCCCCATGAACTGGATCACCGACTACGTTCCGCCCAAGATCAAGTCGTTCTTCCAGCGCCGCGAGATGCCGGAGAACCTCTGGCACAAGTGCGACGGCTGCGGTCAGATGATCTTCCACCGCGATTTCGCGGCGGCACTGAACGTGTGCAGCAACTGCGGCCACCATCACGCCCTGTCGCCGCGCGACCGGTTCGACGACCTGTTCGACCATGGCGCCTGGTCCGAGATCGAGGTGCCGCAGCCCGTCGCCGATCCGCTGCAGTTCCGCGATGAGAAGCGCTACACGGACCGCATGCGCGACGCCCGGCGCAAGACCGACGAGGACGAAGCGATGCTGGTCGCCAAGGGCGGCATCTTCGGGCTGGACGTCATCGCTGCCGCCCAGGACTTCCGCTTCATGGGCGGCTCCATGGGCATGCATGTGGGCAATGCCTTGATCGCGGCGGCGGAGGCGGCTGTTGGCCTGCGCGCGCCCCTGGTCGTCTTTGCCGCCGCCGGCGGTGCCCGGATGCAGGAGGGGATCCTGTCGCTCATGCAGATGCCCCGCACCACGCTTGCGGTGGCGCAACTGCGCGAGGCGGGGCTTCCCTATGTCGTGGTCCTGACGAACCCCACCACCGGCGGCGTCACGGCTTCCTATGCGATGCTGGGCGACGTGCAGATCGCCGAGCCGGATGCGCTGATCTGCTTCGCAGGGCCGAGGGTCATCGAGCAGACCATCCGTGAAACCCTGCCGGAGGGGTTCCAGCGGGCCGAGTATCTGCTCGACCACGGCATGATCGACGCGGTCATCCCCCGCGCCCAGCAGCGGGCCGAGCTGGGCAGTCTGCTGCGGCTCCTGCTGTCGCTGCCGGCGCCTGTACGCGGGACGCTGGAGCGGCAGGACGCGGAGGAGCCGGTCGAAGCGCCGGCCGAGGTAGCGCCCGAGGCGGCCGCCACCGACCCCGCGGACAGCGCTTGAGCGCCGCCGACGGCCCTGAGCAGGGGCATGCCGCGGGCAGCGATGCGGTGCTCGAGCGGCTCATGGGCCTGCACCCCAAGATCATCGACCTCACGCTCGACCGCGTCTGGCGGTTGCTCGCGCGCATGGACAAACCGCAGCAGGCCTTGCCGCCCGTCGTCCATATCGCCGGGACCAATGGCAAGGGCTCGACGCTGGCGATGCTCCGTGCGGGGCTGGAGGGCAGGGGCGCGCGCGTCCATGCCTATACCTCGCCGCACCTGGTGCGGTTTCACGAACGCATCCGCCTGTCAGGCAAGCTGATCGAGGAGCCAGCGCTGATGGCGGTGCTGGAGGAATGCGAGGCCGCGAACGGGCCCGAGCCCATCACCTACTTCGAGATCACCACCGTCGCGGCGCTGGTGGCCATGGCGCGCACCCCGGCGGACTGGACCCTGCTCGAGGTCGGCCTCGGCGGGCGGCTGGATGCGACCAACGTGATCGATCGCCCAAGGCTCACGATCATCACCCCGGTGTCGATGGACCATGAGCAGTACCTGGGCGACACGCTGGCCAAGATCGCCTTCGAGAAGGCCGGGATCCTGAAGCCGGGCGTGCCCTGCATCGTGGCCCCTCAGGCGCCCGAGGCCATGGCCGTCATCGAGGCCCGCGCCGCGGAGGTCTGCGCCCCCCTCACCATCGCCGGACGCGATTTCGCCATGGCCGAGACCGCCGACGGAAACATCTTCGAGGACGCCGCCGGGCGCCTGACGCTGCCGAAACCCGCCCTGCCCGGCGCCCATCAGGTGGAGAATGCCGGTGTCGCCGTTGCGGCGCTCAGGACGCTCGGTACCGGGGACACCGCGGCCGCAGTCGCAGGGGCGTCCTGGCCCGCGCGACTGCAACGCCTGACGTCGGGCCCCCTGGTCGAGGCACTGCCCGAGGGGGTCACGCTTTGGCTTGATGGGGGGCACAACCCCGCGGCGGGCGCAGCGATCGCGGCGCATCTTGGCGACGGCGCACCGCTCTACCTCATCGCCGGCATGCTCGACACCAAGGCGGCGGGCGATTTCGCCCGACCGCTGGCGCCGCTGGTGCGCCGCGCTGCCACGCTTACGATCCCGGGGGCGCCCGCCAGCCTGACGGCGGCCGCTCTGTCGGATCGTTTCCGCGAGGTGGGGATTGAGGCGAAGCCAGCCGAGAGCCTGGAGGAGGGGCTGGCCGCCCTGGGTCCGCTTCCGGCTGGGTCGCGCGTGCTGATCTGCGGCTCGCTCTACCTGGCTGGGGCAGTTCTGGCCCGGCACGGCTAAGGCACGCCGGGATATCGTTCATTATATCAGGGTCGACTCAGATCGCGTCCTCGATCCAGCCGGCGATTCCCCGCTTCGAATCGGCGCCGACCTTTCGCTCGATCACGTCGCCGCCCTTGAACATCAGCAGCGTGGGGATACCCCGGATACCGTAGCGTGAGGGGACGTTCGGGTTCTCGTCGATGTTCAGCTTGGCAACGCGCACCTTACCATCAAACTCGGCCGCAAGTTCTTCCAACGCAGGGGCGATCTGCTTGCAGGGCCCGCACCAATCGGCCCAGAAATCGACAACGACCGGCAGGTCGGAGTTCAGCACATCACTTTCAAAGTTGGCGTCGTTCACGCTGATGGTCGCCATGGGTGTCTTCCTTATCCTTGGCTCCTGGCACCGCGCCGGGCCGTTCTCGTTGCGAGCGGCCAAAGTATGGGCCACCCCAGCACACATCAAGGGAGGCTGCCGAGCGCCTCGGTAAACGCTTTCTTGCACTCCTCGACATCAAGCGCCATCAGCCGCGGCTCGGCGGACCAGAGCAGGCAGACCCGCAGAGCGCGCTCCGGATAGACCGCCTCCAGCGCCCCGGCATAGGCCCCGAGTTGAGCGAGATAGTCAGCGGGCACCCCGTCGGCGTTTACCGGCACGCCCCGGTCGCTCTTGATATCGGCGACGACGATGGCCTGGGGCGTGATCAGCAGGCGGTCGACCCGGCCGGTCATCCGGGCACCCGCCCGGGCGCGATGCTCTGGCGGGACCGGGATCACCAAGCTTGCCTCCGCCACCGCACCGGGTGCGAAGAGCGCCGCCGCCTGCGGCAGAGCGCGGGCCGCCGCGGCCTCCCGCATCGCCGCAAGGATCGCCGGCTCGGTCAGCTTGGGCGCGGCCGCCAGGGCGATGGCCCGTGCATCCGCATCCCGCGTCGGGCCATGCTCCAAGAGCGCATGCACCGCCAGGCCATAGGCCTTGGGGTCCGCGGGCGGGAAGGCCTCGGCCTGCGCGGCGACGGTGCGCAGTTCATCGTGCGGTACCAGGCGGGAGGGGCTGATCCTCGGCGCTCGCGCTTCCGGCGGTGCGGGACCGGCCCAGGCCGGCAGGGCTGAGCCGGGTGTCAGCGCTGGTGGCGTCGCCGCGTCCATACGGCCGAGACGCTGAGGGACCGGGCCGAGCCGGACAAGGCCCGTGATCCCTTGGGGCGGCTCAGCGGGCACGGCCTCCATCGCCGCCATCCCCTCGCGCAGCATGCGGTACCAGATGGCGGCCTTCTTGTCGGCCTTCAGCAGTGATGCCTCGTCACCCTCCGCCTCTCCCGACTTTGGCTCGGACCCACGATCCGGGTCGCCCGCGGCGCAGAGGATCAGCCGGCTCTCGGCCCGGGTGAGGGCGACATAGAGGAGGCGTTTGTGCTCCGCGATCTCCCGGCGTTCGCGCGCTGCCCGTGCCGCGGCCGTCAGCGCATCGTCCGCCCCCCGCGAGCCGGCCCAGAGGACGAGGTCCTGCGCGTTGCCCCCGCCGGGCACGGTCAGCAGCAGCGGCGCGCCCGGGGGCCGGGTCACCGCGGGGCCGGTGGTGTCGGGCAGGATGACGAGCGGCGCCTCCAGCCCCTTGGCACCATGCACGGTCATGACGCGGACCATGCCGGCGGCGCCCTCCATTTCCCGCTTCACGGTGACCTCGGCGGCGTCGAACCAGGCGATGAACCCCGTGAGGCTCGGCGCTCCCTGTCCTTCGTAGAGGAGCGCCTGGGACAGCAATTCGTCGATGGCGTCCTCGGCCTCCGCGCCCAGGCGGGCCTGAAGGCGTGCGCGGCCACCGTGATGGATCAGCACCCGCTCCAGCATCTCATAGGGCGGCAGGAAGCCCGCCTTGGCCGTCAGATCCGCAATCAGGGCGGCGGCTTGGGGGTACTCCGCGGCCTGCGTCGCCAGGCGCTGCGACAGCCGCTCGCCCGGCGTGCGCCCGGCGGCAAGCGACAGCAGCCCCTCGTCGCTGACACCGCCCAGGGGTGAGCGCAGGAGGGCGGCGAGGGAGAGATCGTCGTCCGGCAGGGCGGCGACCCTGAGTGCTGCCATCAGGTCCTGCACCGCGAGCGACTTCGACAGCAGCAGCCGGTCGGCCCCCGCGACCGGCACCCCCTCCGCCTTGAGGGCCGCGACCAGCGCGCGGGCCAGCAGATCGCGCCTGCGCACCAGCACCAGGATATCGCCGGGCCCGATGGGGCGGCCGGCCCTGCGGTCGCGGGGCGGCAGGCCCTCCCGCTCCCGCAGCATGCGCGCGATCTCGGCGGCCAGTGTGCGCGCCAGGCGCAGGCGCGGATCGGCGGGGGAGGGCACATCGACCGGCGCGTACCAGGGCGGCGGCTCCGGCGTCGCTTCCTTCAGCACCGGCTCCCACAGCTCGATGGTCGCCGCATCCCCCTGCCGGCTGGCGACATGGCGCGGCGGCGCGCCGTCTAGCGTCAGCCCCGCACCCGCCTCCGCGGCGAAGACCGCATCCACATACTCAAGGATCCCCGGCGCCGAGCGGAAGGAGGTATCGAGCGCCGGCGCTGCCATGGGTGTGCCCAGGGCCGTGAGGCGGTCGGCGGTGCGGCTGCGCATGCTGCCGAACACCTGCGGGTCGGCGCCCTGGAAGGAATAGATCGACTGTTTCTCATCGCCGACGACGAACAGCGTCCGCGGCGTCGCCCCTTCGCGCGCGCCCTTGCCCGCGAAGAACTCGTCGGCCAGCGCCCCGATCACCTGCCACTGGGCGGGGGCGGTGTCCTGCGCCTCGTCGACCAGGATGTGGTCGAGGCCGCCGTCCAGCTTGTAGAGCACCCAGGCCGCCATCTCGGCCCGGGTCAGCAGCACGGCGGTGCGCCCGATCATATCGTCGAAGTCGAGCAGCCCGGCCCCGGCCTTGGCCGCCTCAAAGGCGCGAAGGTAGTGCGCGGCAAAGGTGCCGAGGTCGCGCGCCCGCTCCGCGGCGCTCATGGCCAGCAGGGCGCCTTGCGCCGCGACGACCGTGGCCCGCATCGCCTCAAAGCGCAGCAGGGTCGCAGGCTCCGACTTCTGCATGGCATGTGTGATCAGCCGCTCGGCCGTGCGCGCGTCGCCCTTCTGCGTCATCGCCACCTGGGCCAGATGGTCGAAACGCGCCACCGGATCCTGCGCCGCCACCGCGGCCGCGAGAGGGGAGGCGAGGGCCTGAGCCTTGGACCCGCCAACGGCGAAGCTCGCCGCCAGGGCGTGCAGTTCCCGCTTGTCCAGGCGCGCGACCGCGGCTGCCTTGATCGCTGCCGTATCGCCCGAGAGCACCGCCGGGTCGAAATGCGGGGCGAGGCGCTCGATGACCTCGGCGGGGTCCCGGGGCAGGTGGTGGCGCGCCGCTGCGATGGCGCCGATGAGCCCGTCCATGGTCGTCTCAGCCACCCGGCCGGCGATGCGGTCAAACACGGGGCGCGCCGCCGGATCGCCGGCCAGCCCCGCCCGTAGGGCCCGCTCCAGCGCCGCGCTCTGGCGCTCGTCGGCGACCTGGAAGCGGGGCGAGACGGCAGCCTCGACCGGGAAGCGGCGCAGCAGGTGTTCGCAAAAGGCATGGATGGTCTGGATGCGCAGCCCGCCAGGGGTCTCCAGCGCCCGGGCGAAAAGCTGGCGCGCGAGCGCCAGCCGCTCCGGCGTGGCGGCGATCTCGGCCCCCTCCAGCGCAGCGATCTCGGCGGCCAGGGGCGCATCCGGCAGCATGGCCCAGGTGCCGAGTTCGGCAAAAAGCCGGGTCTGCATCTCGGCCGCGGCGGCGCGGGTATAGGTGAGGCACAGGATCCGCTCCGGTCGGGCGCCGGCCAGCAGCAGCCGCGCCACCCGGTGGATCAGGACCCGCGTCTTGCCCGAACCCGCATTGGCGCTGACCCAGGCCGAGCCGCCCGGCGCTGCCGCCAGGCGTTGGGCCTGGGTCGGGGCGACGACACGCCGGGGCGCCTGGGCCGTGGTGCTCACGGTTCTCCCCCCTGCGCGTCAGGCAGGACCATCCCGTCCCACTCCGCCCGGCGGGCCAGGTGGTCGTAGTCGCCGTCCTCGTCCTGGCGCTGCGGGACCTGGCGCGACAGATACCCCTGGGCGGGGTCGTCGTAGGCCCCGATCAGCGCGGCAAGCTTGTCGCCATAGGCCGCCAGCGCCTCGGCCAGGCCCGCCTCGACCCCCGACTGCTTGCCGGCGGTCAGCCCGACATAGGCCCCGCCCTCGGCGCGCAGGGGTGGCAGGCCCTCGAACCCGCCTGCCGCCAGGATCAGCGCCTGAAGATGGAGCTGATGGTTGTACTCCCCGATCTGCTTGGCCGAGGGTGGTTGCCCGGTCTTGTAGTCGATCACAAAGGCCCCCGCCGTGCCGCGGCGGTCGAGGCGGTCGGCCCGTGCCGTCAGCGTGACCGGGCCCGCGGGTAGCGTCAGGGTCATGCGGCCCTCGACCTCCAGCGGGCCAGGGGTGCCGGCGGCGCGCAGGCGCGCCTCCACCTCGATCACCTCGTCCATGGCCTCGACCAGGCGCTCGGCCCAGAGCGAGGCCAAATCCGGCGGCGTCTGCCGCTCCGCCAAGACCCGCCTCGCCAGCGATGCCAGATGATCGGCAGCCCCGGCCGGCAGACCTGCGCGCGTGGCCTCGACGAAGCGGCGCATGGTCTCGTGCAGCGCCTCGCCGCGGTCGCGCGCATCGAGCGGCGCGCCGAGGGGCGTGAGCTTGGTCAGCCCAAGCACCGCGCGTGCATAGAGCGCATAGGGGTCACGGATCAGCGTCTCGATCGCGGTCACCGAGAGCCGCCGCGGGCGCAGCGCCACCGGCGGGGTCGGGCGCGGCCGCGGCGCCGGTTGCGTCAGGGCGGGGTCGGTGACGCCGCGGTCGAGGGCGGGGACCAGGTCCAGATACCGCTGCCCCCGGCCCTTCATGGCGGTCAGCGCAGCGGGCGCCGTGCCGTTCAACAGCGTCTCCAAGCGCACCAGCCAGCGGGCGGCGACCTGCGGCGTGCCCTCCACCGTCCGCGCCCGCGACAGGATCACCGCGGGTCTGCAGGCGGCGTGCTGAAAGTCATGGGCGGCGAGACCGATCTCCCGCTCCGGGCTCGGCAGGCCCAGCGCCGCGCGCATGGGGCGGTTCAGCCAGGGGCCGGTATCGGCCGTGCCGGGCCAGCTCCCCTCGTTGAGCCCCGCCAGGATCGTGAGGTCCGCAGCCCCCGAGCGCGCCTCGATCGTCCCCCAGAGCGCGACGCGCGGATGCGGGCGCGCCGCCTGGGGGCGGAGCGTTTCGGCGCGTATCTGCCCCTCGAGCAGGACGGCGTATTCCGCGGCTGCCATCACGCCGCCATGCGCAGGGGCGGCATCGGCGAGGCCGTCGAACAGCGCGGCCAGCGCCAGGTCGTCCGGGCCATCGGCGGGCGGTGCCTCTTCCGCTGCAGACGCCGTGAGTGCCGCCAGGCTCGCGCGATGCGCCGCGATGAGCCGGTCGAGCGGCGCCGGGCCCGAAAGAGAGGCCACGAGGGGCGCCAGAGCCTCACACGCCGCCGCGAGCCATGCGGTGTCCTCGGCGGTCGCCTCCACGCCGCCTGGCCAGTCGGGGAAGGGACCCGGGCGCCCGGTGACGCCGCGCTGACGCAGGGCCAGCTGCTCATAGCGCCGGGCGTGGCGGCGGTGTTCGGCCCGGGGCAGGCCCAGCGTCACGCGCGGATGGGCCATCAGGGCGGCCAGGGCGACCGGATCGGCGGCGGCTGCGGCGCGGGCGACCGCCAGGGTGCCGAGCACCAGCCCCCCGGCCTGGGTCAGCGTCAGCGGGCGGCCCAGGCTGTCGTCGGGCAGGATGCCGAAACGGTCGAGCTCGGCGGTGATGCGCCGGGCGAGCGTCGCGTCGCGCGTGACCACGGCGATGCTCTGGCCCGGCTTGGTCAGCCCCTCGCGTACCGCCAGGGCGACCGCCGCGGCCTCCGCCCGCTGGTTCGGCGCCTCGATCAGGCCGAGGTCGGCGGTGGCGGCCTCGGCCGTCTCCGCCAGGGTCTCGCGCGCGGCGACCCAGGCATCGGTGACCGGAGCGGGACGCAGGGCCTCGGCCAGCAGGCGGCGCCGGGCCCTCAGGCGGGGCGGGGGCGTCTCGGGCAGCCAGGGTAGGACGCCCGCCGGCACCATCCCCAGCAGATCGAACAGGCGGCGAAAGGGCCCCATGGGGTGATCCGGCCCGGCCGCGCGCCAGATCGCCGGATCGATCTGCGGGTCGAAGGCCGGCAGCACCAATGCGCCCTGCGGCTGCCGCGCGATGGCAGCCATCAGCAGCGCCGTCACCGCGCGGCTGCCGGTGCTGCCGCCCACCAGCAGCGGGCCCTGTGGCGGCTTCCGCTCCCAAGCCGCGACAAGCGTCAGCGCTGCGTCCCGCCGCGCGGCCTGCGGATCTGCGGCGCCGGCATGCTCGGCCTCGCGCAGCGCGGGCCAGGCCGTGCGCGCGATGTCGAGGAAGGCCAGCGCCTCCTGCCAATGCGTGGCCATCTCCTCGGGCACCGCGGCGGCCAGGGCCGCTGCCGCCACCCCCTCCTCGTCCATCAGGTCCAGGAGATCGGCGAGGCTCGCGGCCAGATCCGGCGCGGCGGCGCGGGGTGCGCGGCCCGGCACAGCCTCCAGGAACCGCTCCACAAGCCGGGTCAGTGCGAGGGTGCGGTGCAGCTCCGGCACCACGGCGCCAGGTGCGGGAGCGCCGAGCGCGGGACCGCTGGCCGCCGTCTCGATCGGGAGGAGGCGGGGCAGAAAACCCGCACCGCCCTGGCGCTCGGCAATCGCCTCCTCCAACCCCGTCAGGGTCCGCGCAGCGTTGACCAGGACCGTGATGCCCAGCATCGCCTCCGGCGGCGCGCCTTCGAGCCGGCGGATCAGCCCCTCGGCAAAGACGGCGGCATAGTCCGCGCCCGGCGGGATGGCGAAGACCCGGGGCAAAAGGGAAGGCTCGAAGAGCGAAGGCACCGCGGGCAGCTCGGGCCATGGCAGTGGCGGCGCGCCCTCCATCGTCAGGGGCGCCGCGCCATGGGGGCGTGGCGGGCGAGCATCGCCTCGGCCACCGCGATGCCGGGCGGGGTGCCGACATCGGCCCATTCGCCCGGCGCTTCGGCGGGGGGCCAAGTGACAGCGCGCAGGCGCCCCTCCGCGATCAGCGCGTCCCAAAGCGGATTGAGCGAGAAGGCAGTGCCCGGCGCGCCGGCCGCGGGATGCGCCATGGCTGCCGCGGTCAGAACCTGCGCGCCGGCGTAGACCAGGGGCGCTTCGGCGGCCGTGCCGCGGCGGCGGGGGATGCCACCCTCCTCCTCCAGGAAGAAATCGCCGGGCCGAGTGTAGCCCAGCGCCCGCGCGCGCGGCACCAGCAGCATGAGCGCGGCGGTCCCCGCCGGTGCTGCCTGCCAGGCCGCGGCGAGTGTCGTCAGCGGCTCCGGCCCCGCCCAGATCGCGTCGCTGTTGAGCACGGCGAACGCCTCCGCCCCCAGCAGCGGCAGGGCCTTTGCCACGCCGCCGCCGGTCTCCAACAGCGCCGCCCGCTCGTCCGACAGAGCGATGGCGGGGCGGGTACAGCCCGCCAGGTGATCGGCCAGCATATCCGCGTGGTGGTGGACGTTGACCACGGCCCGGGCGATCCTTGCGGCGTCGACCCGGTCGAGGGTGTGGTCGATCAAGGGGCGGCCCGCCACCTCGATCAGCGGCTTTGGGCGGCTATCGGTTAGCGGGCGCATGCGCGTGCCACGCCCCGCCGCCAGCACCATCGCCACGGGCAGACCGCTCACGCGGCCCCCGCACCCGAACGCTCGGCCATCCGCGCCAGGACCTTGGAGGTCGGCGCCGGAAGGTGTCGCGCGACGGCGCCGGCCAGGGGTGCGAGATCAGGCGAGGTCAAATCCCGCTGCAAATGCGCCCAGACCCTCGGGATCATCGTCAGATAGCGCGGCTTGCCATCGCGCAGCGCGAGGCGCGCAAAAATGCCGACGATCTTGAGGTTCCGCTGCGCACCGAGCGCATCGTAGGCCGTGCGAAAAGCGGCAGCGTCCTCGCCCGCGATCCCGCGGCGCTTTAGGTAGCGCTGGAGCATGGCCTGCTGCAGCGCAGGCGGCGTATCGCGCCGCGCGTCCTCGAGCAGGGAGACGAGGTCATAGGCGCGGTGGCCCAGCAGCGCGTCCTGATAGTCGAGGAGGCCGACGCGCGCATGACCCGCCCGCCCGGGCAGCCACAGCAGGTTCTCGGCGTGATAGTCGCGCAGGACGGTGACCGCGCGCGCCCCGGCCAGAGGCGCCATGGCCTCGTCCAGCGCGGCGTCGAACTCCGCCAGGGCGACCGGGCCAAGCGGCGCCCCTGCGCCGGGCGCATACCAGTCGGTGACGAGCCGGGCCTCGCGGTACAGGACGGCGCCGTCGTAGGGCCCGATCCCCTCCGGCGCATCCGGCACCGATGCGAGATCCGCCAGCAGGTCCACGGCGGCGGCATAGAGCCCCTCCTCCGTCGCGCGGCCCTGGGGGATGGCCCGGGCAAAGAGCGCATCGCCCAGATCCTCGAGCAGGAGCAGACCGCCGTCGAGCTGTGCCGCCACGACCTCGGGCGCCGAGAGGCCCTGTCGGCGCAGCCAGCGCGTGACCTCGACGAAGGTATCCATGCGCTCGTTCGTGGCGGGCGGGGCATCCATCAGCACCCAGGTCTTGCCGCGCCAGTTCACCCGCCGATACCGGCGGTTAGAGGCATCGCCAGCCAGCGGTGCATGCGTCGCGCCCGCAAAGCCCTCGGCGGCGAGAAAGGCGTCGATACAGGCCGCGCGCCCCGACGCCCCTTCGATGGTAGGGCGGCGGTTCATGGGCCCGGTCCGGCGGGCACGATGCCCCCGCCCTCCGCCACTAGCCTATCCAGCCGAGCGGCGAACCCGGTCCAGCCCTCGCCCAGGGCCAGGATCGCGGCGTCCCGCGCGGCGCCGTCCGCCGTATCGGTCAGGGTGATCTCCAGGCGCCGTCGGGGCAGAGGTGCGCCCAGGCGCGAGGGCCATTCAACCAGGGTGACGGCGGTATCGAAGGCCTCCTCCAGCCCCAGCTCAAGCAGATCATCGGGCCCGGACAACCGGTAGAGGTCCGCATGCCAGATCGCCGGCCCCTCTGGCGGAGCATAGACATTGGCAAGGGTATAGGTCGGCGAGGGCACCTCCGCCGCGGGATCGCCCAGGCGGGCGCGGACCACCGCGCGGGCGAGCGCCGACTTGCCCGCCCCTAGATCGCCGCTCAGCAGAACCGGCCCATCGGTGCCGAGAAAGGGGGCCATCGCCCTGCCCAGCCGATCGGTGGCCGGGGGGCCGGAGAGCACCAGCTTGCGCAGCCACGCCGGCACGATCGTGCCGGACGCCTGCGCCCCGTCAGTCTCCGCCAAACCGGCCATTCTGCCGATGCTCTCCCGCCTTTGGTGATCCTACCGGTTCCGCATAGCGCGCCAGCCCCCAGGGGGGCCAGCCCGGCAGGGGCCGTTTCGATGGATCAGGAGCGGACGGCCTTGGGTAACGCGGGAAGATCGCCGGCACGCTCGCGCTCTGCCGAGAAGACGACCGTGGTGAGCATGTCGGTGGCGGCATCGCCTGGGCGCTGGGGTGCGGGGCCGTAACCGAAGCTGCCGCCCTCCGCCTCCACCAGGCGCTGGGTCAGCGACAGCGCGGCCAGCCCATCGGTCTGTGCCGCCTCTCCGGTCGACAGGAGGTTCGGCTGCCCGGCGGGGCGCGGCCGCTCGCGCATGGCGATCTCCAGCTTGTCGTCGCCGACGCCCCCGACCTCCACCGTCACGGTGCTACCGGCCACGGCCCGCTGCACTGCGCCCGCCATCATGTTGAAGACGATTTGGCGCAGCGTGGCCCCGTCACAGGCGGCCCGCAGCGTTTCATCGGTGGGGGTAAAGCGCAGGATGATCCCCGCCTCCGCCGCGCGTTTTTCCAGCAGTGACTGTGCGAGCGAAACGATCTCGTCGAGGTTCTCGTCGCTCTCACTCTCAGGCCGCCGCCCGGGCTGGAGCGAGGCGAGGTCGGTCACCTCGTCGATCGTGTCGAGCAGTTGGCCGGAGGCTTCGAGGATGCCGGCGGCGTATTCGGCCTGCCGCCCGCTCAACTGCCCAAAGCGCGGATCGTTGAGGAGCTGGCCGAAGCCGAAGATCGTGTTGAGCGGCGTGCGCAGCCGGTGCGAGATCTGGTCGAGCACGGCGGAGCGCATTTCCTCGGCGTTCTCCAGCGCCTCGTTCCGCTCGCGCAGGGCATCGGCGAACCGCTCGCTGTCGGTCACGTCGACGATCACGATCATCGTCGCCCCGCCCGGCAGCGGCGCGAGGCGCAGGCGCAGAGCGCGGTTCGAGCCGAGCGTAAGGCGGTCGGACGAGGCGCCGCGCGCCCCCTCCGCGGTGATGAACTTGTTCACGCGCTCCCAGACCTCGGTCTCCACCGTCAGGCCGCGGCAGAGGCGGATGACCTCCCGCGCGTGCAGATCCGGGTGCACGGTGCTGTCGTCGGTGCCGAAGATCTGGTGGAAGGCGGCGTTCACCAGCTGCAGGCGGCCATCGGCGCCGAACACGCAGAGCCCTTCCTCCAGCCGGTTGAGCGTGGCTACCTGCAGGTCGATGGACTGGCGATAGCGCTGCTCCAGCCGCACGCGGTCCGAGATATCGTCGAACACGAAGGCCAGACTGCCGTGCGGGTGCGGCCGGGCCAGCACCTTCATGTTGGTCCCGTCCGCCAGGTGCCAGACCTCGTCGAAGTCCGCCCGCTCAGGGTTCTCGAAAAGGTTCAGCAGGCGCGCCCGCCAGGCGTGGAAATCGCCGGTCTCCGGGATCCGCTGGTTCGAGCGCAGGGCATCGAGCGCATCGCGCAGGCTGGGCCGGTTGGCCAACCAGGAGGGGTCGAGCTGCAAGAGCTGCGCGAAGGCCGGATTGAAGAGCACGAGCTTCTGGTTGCGGTCGAAGATCGCGAGCCCCGCGGTCAGGTGGGCGAAGGTCTCGGTCATCGTCTGCACGAAGCGGCCCAGCGTCCGCTCCGCCTGGGCGGCCACGGTGGCGTCGGTCGCCACACCGCTGATGGTGCCGTCGACGCCCAGCACCTCGATCACCTGAAGCGGCAGGGGTTCGATGGCCCCGGGGGGCAGGATCTCGAGGCGCGAGCGCATCACCCCGGCCTCGTCCGGCGGGCTGTCGTCAGGGCGCGCGCGGACCAGCGCGGTGATCTGCTGCGCGGTCACCGCCCCCTCCCGCGTTGCGACGGTGCCGGCGGCCCACAGCAGGCCGCCGTCTGGGGCGCGCTGCCAGGCGATGATCGATCCGGCTTCCAGAAGAGAGCTGAGTGTGCGCCTTTCGTGCCAACCCGCATCGAGCGCACGCTCGCGCGCCAGGATCCGCGCCTCCGACTTGCGCAGCTCCGTCACGACCAGCGAGGCATCGGTCAGCGCGACCAAGAGCTCCCCGCCGCGCGGCCTGCCGCTCAGTTCCCAGGGCATGCCGGCGCCGTCGGTCACCAAGAGCCGCATGGGACGCCCGCGCCGGATCAACAGATCGAGGGCGGCCAGCGTCTCCTCCCGCCCGTCGCGGAGGAAATGGCCCAGCACATCGGCCAGCCCGTCGCCGGGCGCCGCCTCGCAACGCTCCACTGCCATCGCGCTGAGGTCCAGAATCCGATCGCCTTCGGTCCGGAACACGATGGAATGTGCGAGATCCTCGCTGCGCTCTCGCTCCCGCGTTAGCGCCGCCGTAAGTTGCCTTTCTCGGCGTCCCAGCCAGAGAGCCGCACCGGCAGCGATCAGGGCCAACAGGCCCGTCATCTCGAACACAAATTCAACCCCTAGGCTGCGGCCGCGCCAAACCCTGGCAGCCAGAGCGTATCAAACGGTCCGTTACCAAAACAGGGCAATTGACGGTTGAGGCTGATCTGGCGCGTCGCTATGCCGATGAAATGGCCGTTGCCGGTCCCTGTTCTTCGTTTGGCCCGGACAGGCGGCGCCCCTCCGCCTTGGACTGTCTGATCGTGGACAGGGCCCAGGAGACGCGCGTGATCGCGCCGCGGGCCCCCTCCACCCCCTGGCCCGAGGCCTGAGGCTTCTTTGCGGTTGATGTCGTCGGGCGCGCGGCCCCCTTCGTTCGGCGCTGCTTGTGCTTGGTCTTGGATCCCTTGGCGATGACATGGGCGACGGGCGGCAGCAGGGCGACCTTGGGGATATTGGCAAAGCGTAGCTCGGCGCCGATGCGTTCCAGCAGGGTGCGCGCGATGAAGACGCCAAGTCCCATCCCCTCGTAGCCGTCGTCCGGCTGACCCTGAGGCCATGGACCCTTGGCGCGCGCATCGCGGCCCCGGCTGGAGATATATGGCTCGCCGAGGCGCGGCAGGATCTCCGCGCTGAACCCGGGCCCGTCGTCGGCGATGGACAAGGTCAGGCGGAACTCGTCCACGGCGATGTCGATCCAGACCGTGGTCTCGGCGAAATCCACCGCGTTCTGTATCAGATTGCGCAGACCGTGGATCAGCTCCGGGCGCCGCTCGACGATGGGCATCGCCTCCATCTCGTCGGGCCAGTCGTCCAGCCGCACGCTGTTGAGCATCACGACGACGGTGATCCCGCGCTCGGCATGGGGGGCTGCGGCTTCCTCCACGACCGCGGCAATGGGGGCGCTGCGGATATGACCCTCGGACTTCTTGGCGCTCGACAGCCCCGTCATGATCTTGCCGCAGCGCTCCGCCTCGGCGTGGATAAGACGGGCATCCTCGGCCAGATCCGGCCGATCCTCCAGATCGCGGACCAACTCCTTGGCGACCAGCTTGATCGTCGCCAGCGGCGTGCCGAGCTCATGCGCCGCCGCCGCTGCGATGCCCCCGATGGCGGCCAGGCGCTGTTCGCGGGCCAAAGCGATCTGGGTCGCCAACAGAGCCTGCGACATCGCATAGCTCTCCACCGTCACCCGCCGGGCGTAGAGCGAGAGAAACCCGATCGCGACCGCCAGCGCGGCGGCGAAGCCCGCGCGAAAGACCAGCGGCAGCTCCATCACGTTGCCCTCCGGCCCGATCAGGGGCAGGTGCAGGCTGGACATGAGGGCGATGAGCCCGATGGCCGCCGTCCCCAGCCAGAGCGTCGGCTGTAGCCGCAGCGTCGAGGCCGAGATCGTCACCGGCGCCAACACCAGCAGCGCGAAGGGGTTGTTGAGCCCGCCCGTCGCCATCAACAGCGCCACGATCTGCACCAGATCGAACATCAGCGAGGCCATGGTCGCGTTCTCGCTGAGCCGCGTCTCGGGCGGGAACAGCGTGACGGCCAGCAGGTTCGCCAGCACCGCGGCCGAAATCAGCACCGCACAGAGCGTGAGCGGCAGCTCGAACCCCATGGTGAGCGCGGCGACCAGCACCGCCGCCGACTGTCCGATCACCGCGATCCAGCGCAACAGAACCAGCGTGCGCAGCCGGACCCAGTCGCCCCGCGCGCTCATGTCGAACAAGAGACTGCTGCCGCCGTTCATGGCCCAAGCATGGCCGTGGCGATCACAAAGGCAATGGGTTGCGGCGCGGGACCGCGCCGAGCCCTCTTGTAAGCGGCCCTGCGATACCTTCCTTGTGCTGCAGGACCTGGGAGGGAGCGCCAATGACCCGAACCATGATCGCCGCCGCGGCCAGCGTCGTTATCGTCACCCTCGGTGCCGCCGCCTGGCTTAGCCTGGGCAGCGGACGCCCGGTGGAGGATCCGCTGGCCGGCGCCCGCTCGATCGATGCGATCGGAGCGGACATCGGCGGCGACTTTGCGCTCAGCGGCCACGACGAGCGGATCTATCGCTCCGAGGAGCTGATCGACGGGCCGACGCTCCTCTACTTCGGCTACACCTTCTGCCCGGATGTCTGCCCCTTCGACACGCAGGACATGGCCGATGTGGCCGACATGCTGGCCGAGGACGGGGTGGAGGTGACGCCGGTCTTCGTCACCATCGATCCCGCGCGCGATACGGAGGAGCAGCTCGGCTACTTCGTCGATGCGATGCATCCCAGCATGATCGGCCTGCGCCCCGATGCAGAACAACTCGACCGGCTGGCCGATGACTGGAAGGTCTATTTCCAGCGCGTCGACATTCCAAAAGACGAGGGCGGCAGCGACGGCCATTACCTGATGAACCATACGAGCTTTACGTATTTCGTCTTACCCGATGAGGGTGTGGTCCGCCTTTTCCGCCATGATCAAACGCCCGAGGAGATGGCGGGCGAGATTCGGACCATGCTCAAAATGCGCGGATTATCTGGCTGACGCAGCGTCGCTTTCCGAAAAACACCCGGAATTTTGGTTCGGAAACGCGACTTATTTGACAGTCGCGATTTATCGGTCATCTTACTTCTGGATGTTTTGTTTTCGGGAGAACGCCGATGGCCGAGGGCGTGGTCGGACAGGATAACTCGCTGCTGATCGTTGATGACGATCAGGCGTTTCGGACACGCTTGTCGCGCGCGATGGAGAAGCGCGGTTTCGCTCCCGTTCTCGCCGAGAGCGTCGAGGAAGGACTGACCGTCGCGCGGAGCCGTCCCCCGGCCTTTGCGGTGGTGGATCTGCGCCTCGAAGACGGCAACGGGCTCGACGTAGTCGAGGCGCTGCATGAGACCCGGCCCGAGTGTCGTGCCGTCGTGCTGACGGGCTATGGCGCCATCGCCACGGCGGTTGCCGCGGTGAAGATCGGCGCGGTGGACTATCTGGCCAAGCCAGCAGATGCCGACGACGTGGAGAAGGCGCTGCTGGCCCAGCCAGAGGACAAGCCCGAGCCGCCGGAGAACCCCATGTCGGCCGACCGGGTGCGCTGGGAGCATATCCAGCGGGTCTTCGAGCTTTGCGACCGCAATGTCTCTGAGACCGCGCGGCGCCTCAACATGCACCGCCGCACTCTGCAGCGCATTCTCGCCAAGCGCAGCCCGCGCTAGGGGGACGAAGGAAGGGCGGCTAGAACCGCCCTTCGGCATCAAGGCGGAGGAGCCAGGCGTCCTCGAAACCCGCGCCGATGCTCGAGGTATGGCCAACCATCAGCAGTCCGCCCTCGAGCGGGACCAGACCGGTCGGCCGATCCCAGAGAGGGCCGCCGAAGCGTCGCTCCCACCGGGTGGCGCCGTCGGGGTCCATGCCGATGAGCCAGGCATCGCCGGCGTCCTCGGGCTCGAACCACCGGATCGCGGCGATTGCGAGGCCCCCGCCCGCGAGCGGCGTCACCGCGGAGGGGCGTTCGCGCCCCGATCCACCCATGCGGCGGTGCCAGAGCAGCGTGCCATCACGGCTGAGGCGCGTGATCCAGAGATCCTCGCTGAGCTTGTCCTCGACCCCCACCATGCCGACCACGGCGATGTCGCCGCCTGGCAAGAGGGTCACGGCCGTCGCTGCCTCGAACCGTGCTCGGTCGAAGCGGCGCTCCCAGCGTATCTCGCCGCGGCGATCGAGGCGCAGGACCCAGGCATCCAACCCGCGCCCCTCGGCGGCGGCGCGATAGCCTCCGACCAGTGCCCCGCCGTCGGGCAGCCCGGCGATGTCGAGCGCGCCGGCATCGCCACCGCCGCCGCCAAAGCGCCGCTCGGCCAGCACTGAACCGTCGGAAGCGAGCCGGACGACCCAGAGATCCTGATCCGCGGTCGCCGCCCCTTGGGTCGGTGTATCGGTGTAGCCCGCGGCCCAGAACCCCGACGCCGAGGCGGCGTTTGGCGCCCGCGGCATGGCGGAGACGCTGAAGATCCGGTCGTTGCCCGCTCCACCCAGCGTACGGTCACCCAGAACGCCCCCGTCGGCGTCGTAGCGCAGGATGCGCAAGTCGCTGCCCCGCCCGCCGGGAACGCGGTGATCGCCGACCGCCACCAGACCGCCCTGAGGGGCCGGGGCCACGTCGGTCAGCTTGAAGGCGCCGCGGCGGTTCTCGCCCGCCTCGCCGGTTATCTCGCGCCGCCAGATCGGGGTGCCGTCGCGCGCCAGGCGCAGGACCCAGGCCGCATAGGCCAGGCCCGCCGGGGATCGGGTGGTGCCAACCACGGTGATCTCGCCGCCCGCATGGGTGGCCGCACCGCGCGCCTTGTCCTCGGTCCCGGCCCCAAAGGTGCGCTCCCAGGTGCATCGGTCCTGGGGTGCCTCGCAGGCCCCGTCGGTGCTCACCTCCGGTGCCGGTGCGGTCGGCAGGGCCAGCGCCGGTGTCGGCGCGAAGGCGACAAGGGGCACCAGCATCAGCAGCAGGGGCGCGAGACGGCGCCCGCACCGGATCGACCTCGCTGTCATCATCCTCTCCCGGACCGATTGGCCGGGATGTCCCATCCCCGGCCTCAAGGGGTCAGGATGCCCCGTGACAGGACCGCCGTCACCCGTCTTTCGGCCCGATCACACGCCCGCGATATCCGGGATCCCGACGAAGGCGTCGCGCAGGGCGGCGGACCAACGCTCTGAGATATCGGTGAATTCGGCATCGCCTTCCTCGATCCGCCGGCGGATCGCAAAGGCCTGCTCCCCGGTCCTGATCACCGCCAGGTCCAGCGGCATGCCCACCGAGAGGTTGGAGCGCAGGGTGGAGTCCATCGAGACATAGACCGCCTTCAGCGCCCGGGCGATCGGGGTTTCGGGCGTGATGACCCGGTCTAGGATCGGCTTGCCGTACTTGTGCTCGCCGATCTGCAGATAGGGCGTGTCCGCCGTCGCCTCGATGAAATTGCCGGGGCTGTAGATCATGAACAGTCGGTGATCGCCGCCGGCGCGCTGCCCCGCCAGAATGATGGAGGCATCGGCCGCCTGCCCCTGTTCGCTGAGCGCGTCGCGATAGCGGCCCTGCATGGTCCCCATCGCCTCGCCCACGATCTCGGCGATCCGATAGAGCGAGGGGGCGTTCAGCACCGTCTCGACCTCGTCGCCCGCGGCCGCGCGCTTGAGCGCGGTCTCGATCGCGGTGACGACGCCCTGGGTGATGGACAGGTTGCCTGCGCACATGAGGCAGACGGCCCGTTCACCCGGCACTTCCCAGGTGAACATCTTGGTGAAGCGCGAGATGTTGTCGACGCCCGCATTGGTGCGGGTATCCGACAGGCACACCAACCCCGCCCCCAGCTTCAGCGCCACGCAATAGGTCATGCCGTGCTCCTGCCCAGGCCCCCGCGTCGCCGGGCTATACCAGGCGGCGGGATTCGGGGAGCTGCATTTGCGGGCGCCGCATGGGCGCGCGTGCGGGGCGCGCATGGGGGGCGCTGCCCAGGGCCGGCCTTCACGCGCCAACACGTCACCGTGATTTGCGCGTGAACGCCGCCTGGCAACATCGTCGGCCCACCACACGATGGCTGGAGGGCGGTGCAGTGAAGAGATCCGGCAAGCGCAAGGCATCGCAACGGGCGGCGGGCGCCAAGGCGAACGCTGGCACGGCGGCCAAGGATCAGGCCCAGGCCCACCCCAAGGCCGCCGCTCCGGCGGCGAAGGCGAAGGGCGGCATGGATCGCCGTGCACTGCTCGGATGGCTGCAGGTCGGCGGGGGGGCGGCGCTGCTCTTCGGTGGCGTGGGCTACTATGCGGTCTCCTCCACCATGACCACGCTGTCGGAACAGGACCTCTCGCGCATCGGCAACGGCGTGCCGACGGTGGTGCAGATCCACGATCCCAATTGCCCCCAGTGCGCCGCCCTCCAGCGGGAGGCACGGGCCGCGATGGACGCGATGGATCCCGGCGCGCTCGATTACGTCGTCGCCAACATCAAGACCGCAGAGGGCGCGCGCTATGCCCGCCTGCACGGTGTCGGGCACGTGACCCTGCTTCTGGTCGATGGTCAGGGAGAGGTCGTGAACGTCCTGCAAGGGGTGCGCGGCCGTGCGGAGCTGACCCGGGCCTTCACCCGCCACGTCGCCGCGGCAGGCAGCTGACAAGGGCATTAGCCCTGGGACTGTGACTGGCTCTGGCCGCCGGCCTTGATCGTCACCTCCACGTCGATCTCTTCTTCGCTGCCCGGCAGCATCGTGCCGCGCAGCGGGGCGGCATCTGCCGCGTCGAAACCGGTGAGCAGGCGCAGATGGTCCAGCGCCGGGCAGACCTCGTGGACGGGATCGAAACCGACCCAGCCGAGCCCCTCGAGGTAGGCTTCCGCCCAGGCATGGCTTTCATGCTCCGGCGCGTCGGGCACATGGACGTAGCCCACCACATAGCGGGCCGGCACGCCCAGATGGCGCGCGCAGGCGACGAAGAGATGCGCGAAGTCCTGGCACACGCCACCGCCCAGGGCGGCCGCCTGCTCTGCGGTGGTCGTGGCGTCCGTCACCCCGGCCTTGTAGTCGAGCGCCTCGTGCACTGCCGCGTTCAGCGCATGCATCCTGCCCAGCGGATCGTCGCCGCTCACGGTTTCCGACAGGGCCTGCACGGCCTCCCCCGGCTCTGTCAGTGGGGTGTGGCGCAGGTAGATCCCCGGCCGGAACGACCCCATGCGGCCCAGCACACCGGCCTGATCGCTGGTCTCGACCGTCCCTTCCGCGACGATGGAGACCTGCTCGCCGCTGCGTCTGGCGAACCACATCCCCTCGCCATTCCCGAGCGCCGTGCGCAGGAGCGGGGCCACCCGCTCGCCGTTCACGCTCACCGCCCAATCCAAGACCCGCTGCTGGACGGTGTCATAGGCATAGAGGCGCAGGCGCAGGGCGAGATCCCGCGCCGCGGGCTCGTAGCGATAGGTCGTCTCGTGGCGGATCGATAGCAGCATCGGCCCCTCCCGCGGGCTCAGAAGTGATAGGCGCGGTAGATCTCAGAGTTGAGCCTGCGCGTATGGCCGACCGCATGGCTGATGAAGTCGTGCAGACCGGCCTGGAACACCTCCCCCATCTCCGCATCGCCAAGGCGGGCGATCATCTCGGAGGCGGTGGCATGACAGCGGTGCCGCTCGCCGTAACCCCGTGCCAGCCGGTCGAGGCAATCGCCTATCTGATCGTAGCAAAAGGCGATCGAGCGCGGGAAGCCGCGGTTCAGGATCATGAAATCGGCGATCTTCCAGGGGCTATAGTCGCCGCGGTAGACATGGTGGAAGGCCCGCATGGCCGAGGTCGCATGCAGCACCGAGGTCCATTGGTGGTGGTCGCGCCCGCCGCCGACGACCTCGGTCTCGGGCAGCAGGACCCAGTACTTCACGTCGAGCAGGCGCAGGGTCATGTCGGCCCGCTCCACATGCGCGCCGAGCGTCAGGAAGTCGTAGCGGTCATGGCGCAGCATGGAGGTCATGGTGGCGCCGCGGAAGTTCGCCGCGCGCCCCTTCACCCAGTCCAGGATCGCCGGCAGGTCGCGCTGCACGCTCGCGGTATCCACCTCCTCCAGCCGGCGCCAACCGTCGTTCAGGCTCTCCCACATCTCGCGCGTCAGCGCGGTGCGCACCGCCCGCGCATTGGCCCGCGCCGAGGCGAGGCAGGAGCGGATCGAGGAGGGGTTCTCGGAGTCCAAGATGAGCGTGCGGATGATCGCCGTGTCGCTGATGACCGCCTCGTCCTCGAAGTACTCCGCCGAGCCGGAGGCATTGGCGACCGAGCGCCATTCGCGGTCGCTGTAGTTGCCGGGCAGCATGGCCATGCGGTGGCCCATCTCGATCAGTCGCGCGGTGCACTCGGCCCGCTCCATGTAGCGGCCCGTCCAGTACAGGCTCTCGGCGTTCCGGCTCAGCACGTCGATCTTCCTCTCTCGCCGCCGTCTTGGCTTTGCGATTGATGCCTGGGCGCGTGGGCGTAGTCTTTCCCGGCAGTGTGGTGCAGCGCAAGCACCGCAGCGGGGGGAGCACGAATGGCCGCGCCTGGGGCACTTGTCTTCGGCATCGTGATCGTGGGGATGATCGTCGGGGTCCTGATCGCGGGGATCGTCATCGGCGTCGTGGTGGCGGGGATTGCCGGCACGGATGCGGTCCGGGCGCTGGAGGGCCGCCTTGTCGAGGAGCCTCGCTTCATCACCTATGTCGACGGGCACGATCCGTGCGACCGCGCCGATCTGGAAAGGCTGGGCATGACGCCGCCGGACACGCCGGCGGATCGGCTGATCCACACCACTGGCGACGGGGTTTGGTACTGCGGCGGTGGAAGCTGCACCTTGCAGATCACCTTCACCGCGCCCGATGCGCCGGACGTCCCTTTCGCTGAGCTGTCGGCGGGGGCGTGTACCCTGCGTACGACCGCCGGTCTGGCGCGACGGGATCACACGTCCTTCGTCGGCCATATCGAGACCGACAGGCCGACGCTGCGCAGCCTCGGGGTATCCCTCCCGGTCGGGCGCAATACCTTCGCGGTCTTCGATCAGGCGAGCGCGCGGGGCGACGTCTTCTACACAACCCGCGACGGCAAGGGCGACGCGGCGGTCTTGGGGATCGGGGTCCTCTATGACGCGCCGCTGAGCGACGACACGCTGACGCTGCGCGGGGTGGAGGTGCCGGTCACCTACGGCCCGCCGACGCGACAGACCGAGTAGCTCAGGAGCCTTCGCGCTCGAAGGCGGTCCAATCCGCTTCGCTCATCGCGCAGCGGTCGCTGGGGTCATGCCAGGCGCCGCCCGCGTCCAGGCAGGCATCGATGGTGTTGAACTTCGCCACCGCCTGCCAGCCGGCCATCCCGACGACCAGGAAGATCGCCAGGACCACGCCCGTCACGATCCGCGCGGTGCCCGAGCTGACGGGGCGGCGCCGCTTGCTCATTCGGTCAGAACCCAGGTGTCCTTGACCCCGCCGCCCTGGGAGGAGTTGACGACCAGCGACCCCTCCTTGAGCGCGACCCGGGTCAGGCCGCCCGGCACCAGCCGCATGGATTTGCCGACCAGGCAGAAGGGGCGGAAATCGACGTGCCGCTGGCCGATGCCATCCCGCGCCAGCGTGGGCGTCGAGGAAAGGTCCAGCGTGGGCTGGGCGATGAACAGATCCGGATCGGCCTGCACCCGCTTGGCATAGGCCTCGCACTGTTCGGCCGTCGACTTCGGTCCGATCAGCATGCCGTAGCCGCCAGAGCCATGGGTCTCCTTCACCACGAGATCCGCGATATTGTCCATGACATGCTTATAATCCGCCGCGATGCCGCAGCGGTAGGTGGGCACGTTCTCCAGCACCGCCACCTCGCCCAGGTAGAAGCGGATCATGTCGGGCACATAGGCGTAGATCGCTTTGTCGTCCGCCACGCCGGCGCCCGGCGCGGAGCAGAGCGTAACGCCGCCCGCGCGGTAGACGTTGAACAGCCCCGGCACCCCCAGCGCGCTGTCGGGGCGAAAGGCGAGGGGATCGATGAAATCGTCGTCGATGCGTCGATAGATGACATCGACCCGCTGTGGCCCGCGCGTGGTCCGCATCCAGCAGAGCCCGTCGTCCACGAACAGATCCTTGGGCTCGACCAGTTCGACGCCCATCAGATCGGCCAGGAAGGAGTGCTCGTAGTAGGCCGAGTTGAATGGTCCCGGCGTCAGCACCACCACCGTGGGGGCGTTCGATTTACAGGCGGGCGGCGCCACCTCCTCCAGCGTCGCGCGCAGATCGTCGGGGTAGCGGTCCACCGGCTCCACCGCCCCGCCGGAGAAGAGGTCGGGGAACATGCGCATCATGATCTCCCGGTTCTCCAGCATGTAGGAGACGCCCGAGGGGGTGCGGCAGTTGTCCTCGAGCACCAGGAAATCGCTCTCGCCCGTGCGCACGATGTCGATGCCGACGATGTGGGAGTAGACGCGCCCCGGCGGCTCGACGCCCACCATGGCCGGCTGGAAGGCCTCGTTGTTGTAGACCAGCCCCTCCGGCACGATCCCGGCCCGCAGGATCTCGCCGCGGTGATAGACATCGTAGAGAAAGGCGTTGAGGGCCCGCGCCCGCTGGCGGATGCCCCGATCCAGACGCCGCCACTCCGCCGCCGCGAAGACCCGGGGGATCAGGTCGAAGGGGATCAACCGCTCCGGGTCGCCGCCCTCGCCGTAGACCGCGAAGGTGATGCCGATGCGCCGGAAGATCGCCTCGGCCTCCGCCGAGCGCTGGCGCAGGGTGTCGATGCCCGCGCGGTCGATCCAGGCGGATACCCGCTCATAGGCCGGACGGATCGAGCCGTCGTTGCGGGTCATTTCATCGAACATGGCCGCTCCCGTGCCCGACTCTGGCATTCGCTGGAGTGAATTAGGCGTCTAACGAGTACCCTAACGAGCCATTGATGCGGCGCAACTATCCGGGGTGCGGCGCGTGGGCCTGCGACGCGATTTCCCGCTGCCCCGATTTGTGAACGGCTAAGCGGGGCACTGTCCGCGCGGCGCAACGTCCTTGCCCCGCCGGACCGGACGCAGCGCGTGATCTCTTTTCGGCCCGGCGGATTTCTGCGACCCCTCCGTTCAGCGTGCAGTCTGGGGTGCAGTTTCGGGGGAAGGTCGGGCGATGGGCAATGCAGCGATGGTGCTGGGCGTGATCGGCGGGGTGGTCGGCATGGTCGTCGGCTTCTTCGGCTATGGTTTCGGCGAGCTCTGGGCGTGGTTCTCGGCCATGCTCTCCGACGTCTCGCCCGAGGCCGCGGCCCGGGTCGCCCCGGAAGACGACCCGATCGTCACCAAGCTCATCAGCCTGTTCGCGCCCATCGCGGGGATCGCCGGCGGCGCCATGGTGCACAGCCAAAAGATCCTGGGGGCAGCGCTGCTGGGCGGATCTGCGGTGGGCATGTTCCACGGCTTCGGGTTCGGCGTTTTTACGATGTTCCCGATCGCCATGTGCGGGTTAGCGGCGCTCTTCGCCCTGCTCGCGAGGGGCGATCGTTGAACGCTCCCACGCGGGGTCGGCATAGCCAACCTCTTCGACCTCGCCCCGGTCGAGCGCGGGCAGCGCCGCGAGCACAGCAATCGTGGCCAGGGCCACCGCGGCCAAAATCGCCCGCTCCGGGTAGGCCGTCACCAGCCTCTTGAACACTTCGACACCCTCGAAAAACCAACACCACGCACACCCTGAAAAGGAACAGGGAGTCGGTGGCGAAAGGACGGCGGATTCCGGGGTATTCTTCGCGACCCGCCTTACCGAAACGTAAGGCAGTGATAGGGTTTCTCAGGGTAATTCGCCGCGCATCATGGCCGGCGTCTGTCCGGACAGGCCCGTCGCCTCGCGCATGAAGAAGCGCGTCGCGGGCGGGCAGCGATCGACGAGGCCTAGGCCCAGGCCGCGCACCGCACGGGCCAGCGGATTGGCGTTGGAGAAGAGGCGGTTGAGCGCGTCCATGCCGAGCGCGAAGGAGACATTGTCGAACCGCCGCCATCGCTCGTAGTCCTGCAGGAGGGCAGGCTCGCCTAGATCGCGCCCGGCGCGGGCACCCTCGGTCAGCACCTCGGTCAGCGCCGCCACATCGCGCAGGCCCAGGTTGAACCCCTGCCCGGCGATCGGATGGACGCCATGCGCCGCGTCGCCCACCAGCACCACACGCGGCCCGGCGTAGCTGTCGGCAAGGCTGAGGTCGAGCGGGTGAGACCGGCGCGGCCCCGCAAGGGCGATCTTGCCGAGCCCTGTACTGAGCCCTGCGCCGATCCGGGCCTGCAACGCCTTCGTGTAGGCGGCGTCGTCCAGGCGCATCAGCGCCTCCGCCGCCCGCGTCCGCTCCGACCAGACCAGGCTGGAGCGGTGGCCGCCCGGCAGCGGCAGCACCGCAAAGGGGCCGCCGGGAAAGAAGCTCTGACGGGCCACGCCCTCATGGTCGCCCTTATGCTCGATGGAGGCGACGAGGCCGACCTGATCGTACCGCAGCACCTGCCGCCCGATCCCGGCCATGGCGCCGAGCGGTGAGCGTCGGCCGTCCGCCCCCACCGCCAGCGGCGCCGCGATGACCTGGCCATCGGACAGGGTGAGCCGCGCGGCCGGCCCCTCCAGATCCGCCGCCACGACCTCGGCCGGGGCGCGATGGGTGATCCCCTCCTCCGCCGCCACGGCCTCCAGCAGGGCGCGGCGCAGGAAGCGATCCTCCAGGATCCAACCCACGCGGCCCTCGTCGCTTGCCCGCGGGTCGAAGTGCAGGGCGGCACCGGGATAGGCGCCTGGCTGGCCCTCGCTGACCCTGATATCCGCGATGGGTTGGGCGAGCGGCTCGAGCTCGGACCACAGCCCCAACGCCGCCAGCACCCGCGAGGACCCCAGCGCCACCGCATAGGCCCGGCCGTCGAAGGCGGGATCGCGGCGCACCGGCTCGGCCAGACGGTCGACCAGCACCACCCGAAGGCCGAGGCGCGCTAGCGCCAGCGCTAGTGCCGGCCCCACAAGGCCCCCGCCCACGATGGCGATATCGGTTTGCGGCGGCGGTTCTGTCTCGGGGGGCGTCATGGCTTTGACTTATGGCGCCACCCTGTCGAATGTCCACGCAGGCGGCGGGCCATCACGTCGCAGCGCGCGGTCGCCTGGCCGCACCGGGACGACGACTGGACGACGACGGGGATTGAGGGGCGAGCCGATCATGGATGCCACTGCCGATGCCGCACGGGGCTGGAGCGCTGCAGATCAGGGCCGCGCCATCGCCGCCGGCAGGCTCGATCCCGTGGCTCTGTTCGAGGCCTACCTCGACGCGATCATCGCGCATCCTGCTGCCGGCCTGATCTATGCCCGCCTCACCCCCGACCGTGGGCGGGCGGAGGCGGAGGCGGCGCGCACCCGGGCGCTGGACGGCCGCACCCTGGGCCCCCTCGACGGGGTGCCTGTGAGCTGGAAGGACCTGTTCGACACCGCGGGCGTCGCGACGGAGTCCGGATCGCGGCTGCTGGCCGGCCGCACGCCCGCGGCGGATGCGGCGGTGCTCGCGCAGGCGACCGCGGCGGGCTCCGTCTGCCTTGGCAAGACGCATCTCTCGGAACTCGCCTTCTCGGGCCTCGGCGTGAACCCGATGACGGCGACGCCACCCAACCGCCACGGCGCGGCGCTGGTGCCGGGGGGCTCCTCCTCCGGCGCCGCGGCAAGCCTGGCTTTCGGCCTCGCGCCCCTGGCCATGGGGTCGGACACGGGCGGCTCGGTGCGGATCCCCGCGGCCTGGAACGATCTGGTGGGCCTAAAGACCACCGCCGGGCTCTTGCCGCTGACCGGCTGTGTCCCGCTCGCCCCCTCCCTCGACACCGTCGGCCCGCTGGCCCGCAGCGTGGAGGATACGGCGCTCGCCCTCGGCCTGTTGTCGGGCAAGGCCGCGCCCGTGCTCGGCGAGGGTGACCCTGCCTCCCTGACCCTCCACGTCTCCGAAACCCTGGGCTTCGATGGGATCGAGGACGGGATCGCCGCGGGTATCGAGGGGGCGCTGACCCGCCTCTCCGCCGCCGGCGCCACCGTCACCCGCGGCCCCTTCACGGCCTTCGCCGAGGCGTTGGAGATCGCCGCCGCCCTTTCGCCCGTCGTGACGGTGGAGGGTTGGCAATGCTGGGGCGAGACGATCGAGGCCCATCCGGACACGCTCTACCCCATGATCGAGGCGCGCTTCCGCCAGGGCGCCAAGGTCAGTGCGGAGAACCACGCCGAAGCCCTCACACGCCTCAAGGCTGTCCGCGACCGGGCGGTGGGGGAGATGGGCGATCGTGGCCTGATCGTGATGCCGACGGTGCCCTTCGCGCCGCCGCGGCTGACGGCGCTCCTAACCGACGAGAGCTACTACATCAGCCGCAATCTCCGCGCCCTCGGCAACACGCGGGTCGTCAACCTGCTGGGCCTCAGCGCGATCACCATCCCCACCGGCACGCCCCACGCGGGCCTTATGCTGATCGGCCCACCCCTGGCCGAGGCCACTCTCCTACGCGCCGGCCACGCCGTCGAAAGCGCCCTGGGCAGCGGCGCTATCGCCTGACGCTGTCGTATGACAGGCCGTAGGGCGTCTCGACCCCGCTCAAGGTGATGCTGTCACCGACGACGAGCCGGCGATGCAGGTCCTCGTCGAGCCCGCAAATCCGGCGCCCATGGGGGCCACCATAGGTCTTGCTGCGGGCAATCACGGCGCCGTCGCAGCGCCGCCTGGCATCGAAGCGCTCCTTCTGCAGAACCTGCACGCGGATCTCCGTGCGCGGTCCTTGATGCACCCAGGCGTGCAAAGCCGGGCCGACGTGAGAGAGGAGATAGGGCGACACGAGGTAGAGCGCCCCTGCGATGAACGGCAGCGCAAGCAAGCGACGCCCCATCGACATCCTCGGCCGACCGTCCTCCTCCTCCTTTCGGTGATTGGCGATCATCATCAGCGTCAAGACACAGGTAAGGACGATGGCGACCGGCGGTCCCAACAGCGCCGCCGTGTCGTACTGCGCCGACTTGGGAATGAACATGGCGTGACTGTTGGCATAGAGCGAACCGAAGATCGCACCCAGAAAGATCGCCCCAGTAGGCAGAATCAGAAGGTGGTGGATCAGCCTGGCGGCCGACAGGGCGCGGCGGGGCGGTCGTGGGCGGCGCGTCTGAGGCGCCGGTGCTGCGGCGGCCACGCCCGAAGGCGCCCGTGCCACTCTCCCGCCGTGAGACCCGGAAGGGCTGTTACCGCCGAACGCTGCAGCCCGGGGGCGACGCTGATCCTCTATCTCTCTTGCAAAGGCCTCAGCCTCCGTCCGGGGTGGCGGACGGCCCGTCGCATCGATCTCCCCGCGGCGCATGGCGCTTTGCCGTCTGAGGTGGCGCCCATAGCCGCCCGGTACGATGTACAACGCCACGAAGCATAGGATCAGCAGCGGCGTCGCAATGGCATAGGCGCGCGCCAAAGCCTGCAAGCCCATCCCGCTGAGGGTCCCGAACCCGGCCAGGGCGCTGAACAGGATCGGCAGAAGGACCAGGATCGCGACGAGGCGCGCCGTGCCCCCATGGCGCCAGCGCCCCAGCAGCGGGTTGGCGAGGGACGGCAGGAGCAGGACAGTGCCCGTGACCGCCGGCACCAGGCTGTTCACCACGAAGCGAAGCGTCTGGCCCTCGCCGATATGCTCCAGGCCGATCCCCAGCCCGTAGACGCGCATCAAAAGCAGAAAGGGCACCAGGCAGAGGAGGCCGAGCAAGCGCGTAACAAGGCTGCTGAAAGTCTGTGTGAAAAGGGACATAGCCAATACAGGGGTGATTTACCGGACAAACCGGGGATGTTTTGCTTCCATCAAGATTGCAGCAGATCGCCCTGCCATCCGCTGCGACACAGAGCTAATCCGCGCACCGATCTTAGGTCAGTCCTGGAGGAGTTGGACGATGGGGCCTTCGCCCCAGTGCACGCGGCCGTCCTCCAGCACCCAAACGGGGCGGGAGGGGGTGGGCACCTGGATGTCGATCCCGCCCCAGCGGAAGTGGTGATCGCGCCCGAAGGCGAGTGCAAAGCGCTTGCCCGGGACCGGGTTCAGCGCCGGGGCCACATCGTCCCGGCCAGCCTTCTTGTAGTGCGCGATGTCCCAGTCCTGGGTGACCCCGTCGTGGCGGGTTCGCACCCAGCAGTGCATCCCGCTAGGGATCCCCGCCGGATCGTCGTCAAAGTAGTAGCAGGTGAAATACGCGGCCTCGTAGCCTGCCGCGCGCAGGGCTGCCATCAGATAGGTGTTGATGTCGATGCAGTTGCCGATGGCGCAGACCACCGGCGGCACGGCGTCCTGGCCATAGTACCACCGGTCCTCCTGCGCCACGCTGCCATAGTCGAAGCGCGCGCTGGTGTCGGCGACGAGGGCGGCGATCCCGGCGAGGCCGCCGCCCGCCCGTTCGGCGATGGCGCGCGCGTCCTCCGCCATCTCCTCAGCCGCCGCAGCAAGCGGTGTCCCCTCCGGCTCGAAGGCCTGGGGCGACAGCCCGCCGGGCACCGCCTCGAACATATGCTCCACGCGCGCCTTGGCCTGTTCGTCGGGGGGCGTCAGCAGCGCTGCGCGCTGGCCCGAGCGCGCCTCGGCCAGGATCGTGACGCCCCAACCCGGCGGCGGTGTGAAGGCGCCGAAGCGCTGAGCGTCGGTATCGATGCCGGGCGGTGCCAGCAGCCCGACGGCGCCATAGTCGGCGGCACAATCCGTCATGTCGACGACAATGCGGTAGGTGTTCATCGGGCGGGCTCCTCTCGACCGGGCCGCGGTCGGTACCACGGCCTGCCGACACTTTGATGTCGGCACGGAGCAGCCACTTGGCGCGCCTTCAACGCCTGATGTTGTCGTAGCGAAAGCCGAGCGCGGTATGGGCGCCCTCCAGCACGACCGTATCGCCCACGCGGATGTCCCGGTGTACACTGGCCGGCAGGTTGCACAGTCGTCGCCCGGTAGGGCCGCCATACCCCTGTGTCCGGGCGATGACCGACGCATAGCACCGCTTGTTCCTGCCCTGGATCGCCTCCACCTCGACCACGGTCATCGGCATCATCCCCGCCTCACCCTCTGCGACCCACGCATGCGCGACCGTGACGCCGTGAGACAGGACGTATCCCCCGAACACGAGGTACAGCCCACCGAAGAAGGCGACGAATGAGACCTCGACCCAGCGCTTGGGCGGCGCCGCTTTCTGCGCACGGCCGGCCTCGGCCAGCCGTCGCAGCACGAGGAAAACGACCAGCAGCCCGACCATGCCGGCGCCCAGCGCCAAGCCGTAGCGCGCGCCGATGTCGTACATCGCGTTTGCCGGAACCACATGGGCCGCGCGATCCGCGTAGACCGCTATCACCGCCGGCGCGAGAAGAACGACCAAGACGACCAGGCTGGCCATGTCGGCGAGGATCGCCCGACCGCCGGTGATGCGCCCATGGCGCGCGATCGCCTCGGCGGCTTCGATCCGCTCCTCCCCCGGCCATTCCCGATGACGAAGGACAGCGCGATACGTTCCCGGCACGACGAAGAGGATGGCGTAAAGAACAAGACCGACGGCCATCGCGATGGCGTAGAGGTGAACATAGTCTCGGAGCGGACCGTATTGGCTGAAGGCGTAGACGCCGTAGATGCCGGAAAGCGCCGCCGCCAGACCGACGAAGAAGCAGAAGAACCATGCCATCACGCCGGAGCGGTGGCGCATGACGCAGAGAGCGATAGGCTTCGCCATGATGAGTTGATAGCCCAGGACCATGGTCACGACGGCGGCGCCCATGAGGCTAGCCCACGCTGGGGTCGGCAGCTCCTCGAACCCGTAATCCAGCCCCAGCGACCGGATCACGAAGAAACCGGGCAAGAGGCAAAGCAGGCCGAGCAGGATCAGTGTCCCGGCAGCGAGAAACTTCAAAGCCATGGCGTTCAATCCATTAATCAATGGCCGTTGCAGGGCGCGTGCCGCGCTATCCGCTGGACCTTCCCCCAAAATGGGGCGGAAACGGGCCGGGACCTAGCGCGGCGTTGCGTCATGACTGCCGCCTGCTTGAGCATCGTGACAGCGAGCGTGGCCGAAAGCGCACGTCTGATCAGGAGGGCCGCTTCGTCAAGGACTTAGCGATTGGCCTTCGGCTTCTCTCTCCGCTATCTTCGGAACATGTGCGAGGATGCGGCAAAGACATCCCGCGGTTGAGGATTGAGTGATGCAGCATCCGGCGCGCTTCGGCGACCTTCCGGAGTATGCGTTTCCGCGTCTGCGCCGGCTGCTCGAGGGGATCGAGCCGGGCGCGCCGGAGACGCCGATGTCGATCGGCGAGCCCCAGCACGCCGTGCCGGATTTCGTCATGCCCGTCATGGCGGAGCATGCGGCCGCGTTCTCGAAGTATCCGCCGAACGAGGGGCTGCCGGAACTGCGCCGCGCGATCTCCGACTGGCTGGATCGGCGCTATGGCGCGGCGCCGGCCTATCGCGATCCGGAGCGCTCGATCCTGCCGCTGAACGGTACGCGGGAGGGGTTGTTCAACGCCTGCCTCGCCCTGTGCCCCGAGACCAAGAACGGTGAGCGGCCGGCGGTGCTGCTGCCGAACCCCTTCTATCAGTGCTACGCGGTCGCGGCCCTGGCGGCGGGCGCGGAGCCGGTCTACGTGCCCGCGACTGCGGAGACGGGGCATTTGCCGGATTTCGCCGCGCTGCCGAAGGCGCTGCTCGATCGGACCGCCATCGTCTACCTCTGCTCGCCCGCCAATCCGCAAGGGGCAGCGGCGGATCATGCCTGGTGGAAGGCCCTGTTCGATCTGGCCGAGCGGCACGACTTCCTGGTCTTCGCCGACGAGTGCTACGCCGAGATCTACCGCGAGAGCGCCCCCACCGGCGCGCTGGAGGTGGCGAGCGCCGAAGGGGTCGACCCAGAACGGCTCGTCGCCTTTCACTCGCTCTCCAAGCGCTCGAACCTGGCGGGCCTACGCTCCGGCTTCTGCGTCACGGGGCCGGCGGCGCGGCGTGAACTGCTGCAGTTGCGCAGCTACGCCGGCGCCCCGATGCCGATCCCGGCCCAGCATGCCGCCGCGGCCGTCTGGGCGGAGGAGACGCATGTGGAGGCGAACCGCGCGCTCTACGCCGAAAAGTTCGAGATCGTTGACGGCATCCTCGGCAATTTGCCCGGCTATGCCTCGCCCCAGGCGGGGTTCTTCCTGTGGCTGCGGATCGGGGAGACCGCGGCAGAGGGCGAGGCGGCGACGCTGACGCTGTGGCGCGAAGCCGGGGTGAAGGCGCTGCCGGGGCATTTCCTGTCGCGCGAGACGCCGGATTTCCTGCGCGCCGAGGGGTTCGCGGGCGATCCGGGTGCTGGGTACCTGCGCCTGGCGCTGGTGGCACCCGCGGCGGACGTGCGGCGGGGCCTGGAGGCGGTCCGAGAAGTGCTGGCCTAAGCGGCCGAAGGGTAGCGCGGTACGGCGGCTGAAGGGGAAAGCCGGCGCGCCGCGAGGGAGCGAAGACGAGGGTAAGGCGGCATGGCGCTGTTCTGGGGCGAGACGACGGGAACTACCGACCGGGCGGAGCCCGTGCTGGACGCGGCGACGCGGCCGGTCTCACCGCGACCGTCAGTTCGCACGCCCCGTCCCGACCCCATCGCGGCGGGCGAGGCGGTGATGGCGGGCGGCGGCGATCTGGTGGCGGCCGGGCTCCTGTCCGATCTCGCAGCCCGGGCGGCGGGCCTTGGCGCGCTGATCATCGGCCTTGCGCTCTTCGCGTCGCTTGTCAGCTACAACGCCGCCGATCCCAGCTTTCTGACCGCGACCGGACGGGCGCCGTCGAACTGGCTCGGCGCCCCGGGCGCCATGCTCGCCGACCCGCTGGTGCGGGGTCTTGGCCTCGGCGCCCAGGCGCTGGCGCTGATCGTGGCGGTCTGGGGCTGGCGCCTGCTGATGCTCCGCGGCGATGAGCGGATTTGGTCCAGGCTCCTTGCGATCCCGGTCGCGGTAGGCGCCGTGGCGATCTTCGCCTCGCTGCACCTGCCCTGGGAGAGCTGGCAGATCACCGCCGGCCTCGGCGGCCTGATGGGCGATCGCGGGGCGGAGGTGCTGTTGCGCACCCTGCCCGCCCCCCCGCTGGAGGCACTGCCGCAGGCGACCATCATCGCCGGCTGCGCGGCAGCCCTCAGCTTGGGCCTCGCCCTTGGGATCACGCTGACCGAGGTGACGGTCTTTCTGCGCTGGCTGACGCTGTCCACTAGCCGCCTGCTCCGCCCGGCACTCTCGGCTGCGGGCCGAGGCTTGGCGCAGCAGTTGGCGGGGCGCCAGGTACCCCGCTCCGAACGGTTGGACCCGCCGGAGCCCGTGGGCCGCGCGCGGCGGCTGGCGGAGGAGGATCTCCACGATCCCGACCCCGAGCCCATGGCGGAACCCGCCCGGCCCAGCATCGGTGCGAGCACCGGCCATTTCATCCGCAGCCTGACGGGCGGATTGGGGGATGCCGCGCGCCGGGCCTTGGACAGCGGCACCGCGCGGGCCGGCAGCCTGATCGCCGCGGCGCAAGACCTGCAAACGCCCCGCCTCGGCGAAGCAGACAACCCAAGCCCCCGTCACGGCGCCGAGCCGCAGTTCAGCGGGCTGAGCTCGGCCTCATCCGGCGGCGACCCCGCCCTTGGCGCCGCCATGCGGGCCCTCAGCGAAGAAGGCGACCGGCCGGATTGGGCGGAGGCCGACGAGATCCCCGCGCCCTTCCCCGACGCCCTCGTGATGCCCGAGGCGGAGATCGATCTGACCCCGGTCGATCCCCTCTCCGAGCCGCCGGTGACCTCCCCCAAGCGCGGCACGCCCAAGCGCAGCCGCCGGGCGGAGGCGGAAGTCCAGCCCAGCCTCTTCGACGCAGGCCTCGGCACCGACCCCTACGAGGCGCCGGCGCTCTCGATGCTCACCAAACCGGTCAACGTCGTCCGCCCCACCGCCAGCCAGGCCGCACTGGCCGAGAACGCACGCATGCTGGAGACGGTGCTCGACGACTATGGCGTGCGCGGCGAAATCGTCGCCGTTAAGCCCGGCCCGGTCGTGACCCTCTACGAACTCGAGCCCGCGCCGGGGCTCAAAGCCTCCCGCGTCATTGGCCTGGCCGACGACATCGCGCGGTCGATGTCCGCGCTCTCCGCGCGCATCGCCACCGTCCCCGGCCGCTCGGTCATCGGCATCGAACTGCCGAACCCCGAGCGGGAGACGGTGTTCCTGCGCGAAACCCTGGAAAGCCGCCCCTATGGCGACGCGCGCTTCCCGCTGGCGCTGGCGCTTGGCAAGGACATCGAGGGCGAGCCGGTCATCGCCAACCTCGCCAAGATGCCCCACCTCTTGATCGCGGGTACCACCGGCTCGGGCAAGTCGGTGGCGGTCAACACGATGATCCTGTCGCTGCTCTACCGCCTCAGCCCCCAGCAGTGCCGGCTGATCATGATCGACCCCAAGATGCTGGAACTCAGCGTCTACGACAACATCCCCCACCTGCTAGCCCCCGTGGTGACCGACCCCAAGAAAGCGGTCGTCGCCCTTAAATGGGTCGTGGCGGAGATGGAGGAGCGCTATCGGCGGATGTCGAAGCTCGGCGTGCGCAACATCGACGGCTACAACGCCCGCTGCCGCGATGCGATCGCCAAGGGCGAGGCCTTCACCCGCACCATCCAGACCGGCTTCGACGAGGCCACGGGCGAGCCCGTCTACGAGACCCAGGAATTCGCGCCGGAGGAGATGCCGCTGATCGTCGTCATCGTCGACGAGATGGCCGACCTGATGATGGTCGCGGGCAAGGAGATCGAGGCCTGCATTCAGCGCCTGGCCCAGATGGCGCGCGCCTCGGGCATTCACCTGATCATGGCCACGCAGCGCCCTTCCGTCGACGTCATCACCGGCACGATCAAGGCGAACTTCCCCACGCGGATTTCGTTCCAGGTGACCTCAAAGATCGACAGCCGCACGATCCTGGGCGAACAGGGGGCGGAGCAGCTCTTGGGCATGGGCGACATGCTCTACATGTCCGGCGGTGGCCGCATCCGCCGCGTGCACGGGCCCTTCGTGAGCGACGAGGAAGTCGAGGAGGTCGTCCGCCACCTCAAGTCCCTCGGCGCGCCTTCCTATGTCGACGCGGTGACCGAGGGAGGGGACGAGGAGACCCAGTCCCTGGTCGACGAGAAGCTGGGCCTGGCCGCGGCGGGCGACGGGGACGATCAGCTCTACGACAAGGCGGTGGCCATCGTGGCGCGCGACCGCAAGTGCTCGACCAGCTACATCCAGCGGAAACTCGCCATCGGCTACAACAAGGCTGCCCGCCTGGTCGAGATGATGGAGGACCAGGGCGTCGTCAGCCCCGCCAACGCCGTCGGCAAACGCGAGATCCTCGTTGCCGAGCGCTGAGGCGCGGTTTGCGGGCGGAGGCGATCCCGCGTATGGGTTGCACGGCGAACGACGGAGGCGGGCAAGCCCGTCGTTCCTGATCGCAGTGAGTGCAACCGGGCGAGGCCCCCATGCGACGTATCCTGAGTGTTTTGGCGCTGAGCCTGACGATGGTCCTGCCGAGCGCGATGCCGGCGGCCGCACAGCAGATGACCGGGGCGCAGGCGCGGGATCTGGCGCGGATCACCAACTACCTGAACGGCACCGAGACGCTGGAGGGGGAGTTCGTGCAAGTCGGCCCCGATGGCGATGTCTCCACCGGCGACTTCTTCCTGCGCCGCCCCGGGCGCGTGCGGTTCGAGTACGATCTGCCCAACCCGGTGCTGATCGTCGCTGACGGCACCTGGGTTGGCATCACCAACCGCCAGTCCGAGACGCTGGATCGCTATCCGCTGTCGCAGACCCCGCTCGACCTGCTGCTGCGTGAGCGCGTGAACCTGCGCGACGAGGGAGCGGTCACGGCGGTGGAGCGCGGCGACGGGCGCATCCGGGTGACGGCCATCGATCCGGACGCGCCGGATCAGGGTTCGATCACCATGATCTTCGCCGACAACCCGCTCGAGCTGCGCCAATGGGTGGTGATCGACGCCCAGGGGCTGACGACCACCATCGCGTTGTCCGAGCTGCGCTCGAACGTGGCGATCGACCCCAACATGTTCTTCATCGAAGATCTGAACTGAGGGGCGCCGCCCTCAGAGGGCGAATTCGGCCATCACCGGCACATGGTCCGAGGGCTGTTCGCGCCCCCGCCAGGACCTCAACAGGCGTGACGATCCCGGCACCGCGTCGATGCCGCGGGCCCAGATATGGTCAAGCCTGCGCCCGCGGTCGGCGGCATCCCAGTCCTTGGCGCGGTAGGACCACCAGGAATAGACCCGCTCAGGCTCCGGCTTGTCGGCGCGCACCACGTCGGTCCAGCCGCCGGCGGCCTGGGCGGCGGTGAAGGCTTCGACCTCGATGGGTGTGTGGCTGACGACCTTGAGCATCTTCTTGTGGTCCCAGACGTCCATCTCGAGCGGCGCGATGTTGAGATCGCCGACGACCACGGCGCGCGGCCCAGCCTCCGCCTGCCACGCCGCCATCTCGGCGACGAAATCGAGCTTGTGCGCGAACTTCGCGTTCTTCTCACGGTCTGGGATATCGCCGCCGGCGGGGACGTAGAAGTTGTGGATCAGCGTCCCATCCTCGAGCCGCGCGGCCACGTGCCGGGCATCGCCCTTGCCGCAGACGTCCGCATGGCCCGCATCCTCCAGCGCCACGCGGCCCAGGATCGCCACGCCGTTGTAGCCCTTCTCGCCCCGCGCCACGAGGTGACGATAGCCAAGCTCGGCAAAGCGCTCGGCGGGGATCTTGTCCACCGGCGATTTCGTCTCCTGCAGACATAGGATGTCAGGCGCTTCCTCGGTCAGGAAGGCGGCGACCAACTCCTGGCGCAGGCGCACCGAGTTGATGTTCCAGGTGGCGATGGTCAGCGCAGGCATGGCAGGTGTTTCCCGATGGGGCATGCCGCGGCTCTGGCGCGCGGAGATGCCAAGAAATCTCACTCTCCCAGCCCTAGAGACGCCGCATTTCCGCGGCAACCACAGATTGCGGGTGTGACGGGGGTCATCCTGAACGGAAACGCCCGACGCTTGGGGGGAGCGTCGGGCGTCGGCCGTTAGGCCTGGGGACGAGCAGAGGGGGCTCTCGTCCCAAAGGCAGCCGGGATGAGGGGGGATCCGCTGCCACCATCACAATAAGTCGTGAAGCTCAGAGTCTTCAAGACCTGGTGTGTCACACGTCACACCCTTCTCACAGGGCAAGACGGTAACCTCCGGTATCGGTGAGGAGTATCCGGGCCTGACCGGGGTCCGGCTCGATCTTCTGGCGCAGCCGGTAGACATGCGTCTCCAGCGTGTGGGTCGTCACCCCGGCGTTGTATCCCCAGACCTCTCGCAACAACGTATCGCGGTCTACGGTGCGTCCACCCGCACGGTATAGGAACTTGAGGATGTTAGTTTCTTTCTCGGTCAGGCGGATTTTTCGCTCCGCCTCGTCGACCAGCAGCTTGGCGCCGGGCCGGAAACTGTATTGGCCGATGACGAAGACCGCATCCTCGGACTGCTCATGTTGTCGCAGCTGTGCGCGCAGGCGCGCCAGCAAAACCGGGAATTTGAAGGGTTTCGTCACATAGTCGTTCGCGCCCGAATCAAGACCGAGGATCTGATCGGCGTCCGAGTCGTGGCCGGTGAGCATGACGATGGGCGCCTTTACCCCCTGGCGGCGCATCAATCGGCAGACCTCTCGGCCATCCATATCCTCCAGACCCACGTCCAGAATGATCAGATCGTGCATCTCGTTCTTGGCCCGGTCGATGCCCTGGTTGCCTGAGGACGCTTCGTAGACATCGAATTCGTCCATCATCATCAACTGCTCGGCGAGCGCCTCGCGCAGGTCATCGTCGTCATCGACGATCAGGATTTTTCGCTGCACAGACATGGGTCGTCCTCCTCCTTCGGCCCAGCAGCGCAGGATTGAGCGCTGCTCAGCGTGACAAGCATGGCGCAAATGGGTAGGCGCGTCAGGACATGCCGCTTATTTGTCAGCCGTTCACCCGGTTGTGTCTTGTGCGTGTAGCAGTCGCCATGGCTACCGCCGCCCTTGAAACCCTGGATGCCGCTCTCCCTCGGGGGACCATGCGACGCCGACGCAGGACCGCCACCGCTCGGACAACCACAGGCAGGACCATGACACCGCCCCTGATCTCCCTCTCCGACGAGGAACGCGTCGCCCGCGCGCGGGCCGACCTCAGGATGGGCGCGCCGATCGCCCTCTGTGCCGGTGAGGAAAGCGCCCTGGTCCTCGCGGCGGAGACGGCGGCGCCGCATCGGCTGGCCCAGTTTGCCACCCTCGCACAGGACCAGGGCGCGACCTTCGATCTTGCCATCACCCACCGCCGGGCAGAGACGCTGCGCGCCCGCGCCTATGATGGTGACGTGGCACGCATTGCCGTGCCGCAGGGAACCGCCTTGCCTTGGGTCCGCGCCACCGCCGATCCCAGCGCCGATCTCGGCAGCCCGCTCAAGGGGCCGTATCTCACCCGGCGCGACGGTTCCGCCGCCTTGCATCGCCTGGCACTCACGCTCTGCAAGCAGGCCCGCATCCTGCCGGCCGCTCTGGTGCTGCATTGGCCCGCCGGCGGCGAGGCCCGCACGATCGCCGAGGCAGCCGGTCTGAGCTGCCTCGACCAGGCGACCTTGGACCAGGCCGAGGAGGCGGCGCTGCGCATGCGCCCCGTCTCTGCCGCCCGCGTGCCCCTGCGCCTGACGGAGGCCGGGCGCGTCCATGTCTTCCGCCCTGACGACGGCGCGGAGGAGCATTACGCCGTCGAGATCGGCAGCCCCCCGCGCGCCGACCCGGTGCTGTCGCGGCTCCATTCAGCCTGTTTCACCGGCGATGTGATCGGCTCGCTCAAATGCGACTGTGGTCCCCAGCTCGACGCCGCGCTGGCCCAGATCGCGGCGGCGGGGGCCGGCGTGCTCCTCTACATGAACCAGGAGGGGCGCGGCATTGGGCTTGCCAATAAGATGCGCGCCTATGCGCTCCAGGATCAGGGGTTCGACACCGTCGAGGCCAACCACCGCCTGGGCTTCGAGGACGACGAACGCGATTTCCGCCTCGGCGCCGAGATGCTGAAGGCGCTCGGTTTCTCCGGCGTGCGGCTGATGACCAACAATCCAGGCAAGCTCGCGATGATGGAGGCCTGCGGCGTGGCGGTGGCCGAGCGGGTGCCGCTCAAGGTCGGCGAGAACCCCCTCAATCAGCGCTACCTGGCGGTCAAGGCCGCAAAGTCCGGCCACCTGCTGTGAGCCCGGCGGACCTCGTCGTCACCGCCTGCGGTGCGCGCTTTCTCGGCCGCGACCTGCCCTGCGCCATCGGCCGCGGCGGGATCGTCGCCGCCGCGGACAAGCGAGAGGGTGATGGCGCCACGCCAGCGGGCCTCTGGCGGCTCACCCATCTCTATTGGCGGGCCGACCGCCGCCCCCGACCGCAAACGCGCCTGCCGACAACCCCGCTCGGCCCGCAGCAGGGTTGGGCAGAGGATCCGGCGGATCCCGCCTACAACCACCCAATTAGCCACCCGCATCCCTATCCCGCCGACCGCATGGCGCGCGGCGACGGGCTCTACGACCTCTGCGCCGTGACCGACCACAACGCCGATCCGGTGGTGCCCCGTGCAGGCTCCGCGATCTTCCTGCACTGCTGGCGCCGCCCGCGCTTTCCCACCGCCGGCTGCGTCGCCTTCGCCCCATCGGACCTCGCCTGGATCCTCACGAACTGGACACGGCACAGCCGCCTTCTCATCCGCCGCTAACACCGCCAGAGGCGGGAGGGGCGGGCCGGGTCAAGGGGCGCGCCCGCGCCCGGCGCAGCCGGCTTGCCCTTGACGCGGCCCGCCTCTCCCAGATGCTTGGCATGAAGCCCCTCAGGCTTCTCCCCAGCCCCCACTGCGATCTTGGCCACCGCACGCGGACCCCGACGCACTATCCGCGGCTTGCCCAGCCGCGCTCCCGCAAGACTCATCGCGGCGACCAGCCGCGATTCCGCTAACCTCAACCCTTCGCGACCTTCCGCTTGGGGGCGGGCCGCTCCTCTGCCGTCTTCTCCGCCTTGCGGGCGGCCGCGCGAAACTTCGCCGCCGCCTTAGCCTCCGCCGAGCCCGGTTCCGGCGTCTTGTCCTCATGGGGGCAGAGATCGGCCAGCACACAGTCCCAGCAGCGGGGCGAGCGGGCGAGGCAGGTGTACCGCCCGTGCAGGATCATCCAGTGGTGGGCGTGCAGGGCATAATCCGCGGGCACCCGGTCCTCGATCGCGCGCTCCACGGCGACCACGTCCTTGCCGGGGGCAATGCCGATGCGGTTGGCGATCCGAAACACATGAGTGTCGACCGCCTGGGCCGGATGGCGCCACCACATGTTCAGAACCACGTTGGCCGTCTTGCGCCCCACCCCGGGCAGCGACGCCAAGGCCTCCCGCGAACAGGGCACCGCACCGGCATAGTCCTCGACCAGGATACGGCTCAGCTTCATCACGTTCTTGGCCTTGTTGCGGAACAGCCCGATCGTCCGGATGTGCTCGATCAGCCCCTCCTCGCCCAGGGCCAGCATCTTCTCGGGCGTGTCGACGATCTCGAACAGCGGCCGCGTCGCCCGGTTCACCCCCTTGTCCGTCGCCTGCGCCGACAGCGCCACGGCAACCAACAGGGTATAGGCGTTCACATGGTGAAGCTCGCCCTCCGGCGCCGGGCGTTCCTCGGCCAGGCGGCGAAAGACTTCTCTGATGTCATGATAGCTCAAACTCGGCATGGCCACAGCGGTGCCCCAGGTCCCCGCGCGGCACAACCCGGATCCTGCGCGCCGGCCCCGGCGCAGGCTGCCCTTTGGTCCAGAAACCGCCGCAAAGGGTCGGATTCGAGCTTTATATCCCGATGCGCGGGAGTCACGGTTGTCTGATGGAACAAAAATCAACCGCAGCGATAACGCGTGGATCCCACGCGATCAGCCCTGGGAGACGTCATGACCGAAAGTTCGACCAGCATCCCCGAACCGGAAGGCCCGGTTGAGACCATCGACACGGACTATGAGATCGGCCAGGACAACCTGACGTTCCTCGGCCTCGACATCCACAACCCGGTCTTCTTGGTCTCCGGCCTCTCCATCGTCGCCTTCACCTTCCTGACCATGGCATTCCAGGACAGTGTGGGCCCCATCTTCAACGACATGCGGGGCTGGATCACCTCCAGCTTCGATTGGTTCTTCCTCGGCGCCGCCAACATCTTCGTCATTCTCTGCTTGTTTCTCATCGTGACGCCGCTCGGTTCGGTCCGCCTCGGCGGCGTCGATGCGCGGCCCGACTACAGCTACTTCGGCTGGTTCGCGATGCTCTTCGCCGCGGGCATGGGCATCGGGCTGATGTTCTTCGGCGTCTCCGAGCCGATCAGCCACTACAACTCCTCGCTCGGCGGCGTGGCCGTCGGCGAGGATGGGGTGCGCACCGACTGGGCCCCCCTCGGCGCTGCCGCCGGCGACGCAGAGGCTGCGCGCCAGCTCGGCATGGCGGCCACGATCTTCCACTGGGGCCTGCACCCCTGGGCGATCTACGCCATCGTGGCCCTCGCCCTGGCCCTCTTCAGCTTCAACAAGGGCCTGCCGCTCACCATGCGCTCGATCTTCTACCCGATCTTCGGGGAGAAGACCTGGGGTTGGCCCGGCCATGTCGTCGACATCCTCGCCGTCTTCGCCACGCTCTTCGGCCTCGCCACCTCCCTGGGCTACGGTGCGCAGCAGGCCAACGCGGGGCTCGAGTTCGTCTTCGGCATCGGCGTCAGCGCCAACACGCAGACCATCCTGATCATCGGCATCACCGCGGTGGCGCTGATCTCGGTGCTGCGCGGGCTCGACGGCGGGGTGAAGATCCTGTCGGAGGTCAACATGGTCCTGGCCATGATCCTCCTGCTGTTCGTCATCCTCATGGGCCCGACCCTGTCGATCCTGAGCGGCTTCTTCACCAACCTCGGCGCCTATGGCAGCGAGTTGCTCGCGCTGTCGAACCCCATCGGGAGGGAGGACGCCAACTTCAGCCAGGGCTGGACGGCCTTCTACTGGGCCTGGTGGATCTCCTGGTCGCCCTTCGTCGGCATGTTCATCGCCCGCGTCAGCCGCGGCCGCACGGTGCGGGAGTTCATCATCTGCGTGCTGCTCATCCCCTCCACCGTTTCGGTGCTCTGGATGACCGCCTTCGGCGGTACGGCGATCACGCTGATCGAGGGTGGCGCCGCCCAGATCGGAGAGGCCGACCTGCCGCTGAAGCTGTTTGTGATGCTGAACGAACTGCCGCTGGCGACGATCACGGCGACGCTCGGCATCGTGCTGGTGATCGTGTTCTTCGTCACCTCCTCGGACAGCGGCAGCCTTGTGATCGACAACATCACCGCCGGCGGCAAGGTCGATGCCCCGGTCGCCCAGCGGGTTTTCTGGTGCACCTTCGAGGGGCTGGTGGCCATCGCGCTTCTGCTCGGTGGCGGGCTTGGGGCGCTGCAGGCCATGGCGGTCTCCACGGGCCTGCCCTTCACCGTGGTACTGCTGCTCGGCTGCTATGCGATCATCAAGGGTCTCGCGGACGAGCGGCGGGTGGTCCGCACCTCGCCTGCGCCGGCCGAATAGGCCACCGATCCCTCGGGCGGGCGGCTTCGGCTGCCCGTCCTGTGACCTTCTCTTGCGTCGACGCAAGATCCGGGTCGCTTGCTCGCTGTTCATTCGCCATGGTCCTGTCGATCAGGCGAAGGAGCCAGCAGCATGATGACCGAGACCACTTTGGACCGCCCAATCACCACCCCGGATCCCGCGCGTTATGCGCTGATGGCCGAGGCATTGTCGTGGATCGAAGAGCACCGCGCCGAGCAGCCGGGGCTGGAGGAGGTGGCGGCGGCCATGGGCATGAGCCCCGCGCATTTTCAGCGCGCCTTCTCCGCCTGGGTCGGGGTCAGCCCCAAGCGCTATCTGCAGTACCTCACCATCGACCACGCCCGACAGTTGCTGGCGGAGCGGTTCACGGTGCTCGATACGGCCTTTGAGACCGGGCTCTCGGGTCCCTCGCGCCTGCACGACCTGTTTCTGCGGTGGGAGGCGATGACCCCCGGCGACTATGCCGCCCGCGGCGCGGGGCTGACACTGGCCTGGGACCGCATCGACACCCCGTTCGGCGAGGCGTTGGCCTTTGCCACCCCGCGCGGCCTTGCCGGCCTCGCCTTCACCGCCGAGACCGGGCGGGAGGCGGCGATGGCCGACATGTGCGCCCGCTGGCCCGAGGCGCGCTTCGTCCATGATCCGGCTGCCCTCGCGGAGGTTCGCCGGGCCCTAGGCACCACCGACCCCGGCGTGCCGCTGCGCCTCGCGCTCTACGGTGCGCCCTTCCAGCTCAAGGTCTGGGAGGCGCTGCTCGCCATCCCCAGCGGCCATGTGACGACCTACGCCGAGATCGCGCGGGCCATCGGCCACCCAAAGGCCGTGCGCGCGGTCGGCACGGCGGTGGGGCGCAACCCGATCAGCTGGCTGATCCCCTGCCACCGCGCCATGCGCAAGGACGGCGCCCTTGGCGGCTATCACTGGGGCCTCGGCGTCAAACGCGCCCTGCTGGCCTGGGAGGGGGCGCGCCACGACGCCGCCCGCCCCGCGGCCTGATTGTCGCCCGCGCGGCGGATCGCCTGCGCACCTGCGACGGGATTTGACGCGCGGGGGTAAAGACCGCCAAGAGGGTGCCTGAGGGCGAGGCGGCACGCGGGCAGGGCATGCGGGGCGAGACCAGGGAGACCTATGCGCTGGCCGCCGGCACCGCCGCCGTCAACCTCGAGCTCATCGCTTGGGGTGTGGTGCTGGTTCTCTTCCTGGACGGGCTCTTCATCGTGCTCTTCGGCGGCGCGCCGCGGATCCTGCTCAACTTCATGTTCGGTGCCCTGGTCATGCATGGCGCGCTGCGCACCATGCTGAGCGGCGGCGCGGTTGGCGGGTTGGCCTGTGCCCTGCGCCCCGACGGGACCGTGCCCTGGCCTTTCCTGTTCCGCGCGCTCCTGCTCAGCATGCCCAGCATCTTCGGCCTGCTGATGGTGGGTGGGCTGCTGGTGGAGAACGTCGGCAGGGATGTCGCCCTCTTCGCCGGCGTGATCGTAGGGCTCACCATCCAGGCGGGCGTCCTCGCGATGCTGGGCACCATGCTCACCGACTTGGCACAGGGCGGCAGCGGCGACGCGGGCGAGGCCATGGCGCGCAGCGAGGGCCGCTTCCTGCCGGTCTTTGCCCTGATGCTGACGGGGCCCACGGCGGCGGAACTCGCGGTCTTTGCCGTCGAGCGTACGGCGGACGGGCTGGGTCTGCCGGATCGCATCGCGGCGGCGGGGGCCGCGCACCTCAGCCCCCTCGGGCTGGTCGTGGACGGGCTCTTGCTGATCGGCAGCGCCGCCGTCTCGATCCTGACCGCTGCGGTGCTGATCCAGGCCTGGCGCGCCGTGCCGCGCTGAGCGGCCCTAGTGTCGGAAGTGACGGCGGCCTGTGAAGACCATCGCCAGGTTCCGGGCGTTCGCCGCCTCGATCACCTCCGCATCCCTGATTGACCCGCCGGGCTGGATGATCGCCGTCGCCCCCGCCTCCGCCGCTGCGATCAGCCCGTCGGCGAAGGGGAAGAAGGCATCAGAGGCCACGGCCGACCCCTCGGTGGGCGGGGCGGCCAGACCGACGGCCTCCGCCATATCGGCGGCCTTGCGCGCGGCGATGCGGGTGCTGTCGACCCGGCTCATCTGCCCCGCGCCGATGCCCACGGTGGCGGTGTCGCGTGCATAGACGATGGCGTTGGACTTCACGTGCCGCGCGACCGCCCAGGCGAACAACAGATCCCGGGTCTCTGCGGTGCTCGGCGCACGGCTGGTGACCACGCGCAGGCTCTCGGCGACGGCCCCGGCGCTGTCGGCGTCCTGCACCAGAAACCCACCGCCGACCTGGCGGACATGGGGGCGCGGATCGGCGCCCTTGGGCAGGGACCCGGTCAGCAACACCCGCAGATCGCGCTTGCCGGCCAGCACCTTGCGCGCGGCGGCATCCGCACCCGGTGCGATCACCACCTCGGTGAAGATGCGGGTGATCACCTCCGCCGCCGCGGCGTCGATGGGCCGGTTGAGTGCGACGATCCCGCCAAAGGCCGAGGTGCGGTCGCAATCATAGGCGCGGGCATAGGCCTCCGCCAGCGTCGGGCCGGTGGCCACACCGCAGGGGTTGGCGTGCTTGATGATCACGCAGAGCGCCTGGTTCCCCCCCAGCGTCGCGTCCAGGTCCGCCAGCAGCTCAAAGGCCGCGTCGGTGTCGTTGATGTTGTTGTAGCTGAGCGCCTTGCCCTGCAGCTGCTCCGCCGTCCCGACCCCAGGCCGCTCTCCGGTGGCGCGATAGAAGGCGGCGCCTTGGTGGGGGTTCTCGCCATAGCGCAGGGGCAGGGCGAGGGTGCCCGCGAAGACCCGGCGACGGGGCGTCTCCTCCCCGGTCGTGCGGGTCATCCAGGTCGCGACGGCTGCGTCATAGGCGGCGGTCCGCGCATAGGCGATCGCGGCCAAGCGCCGGCGGGTCGCGAGGCTGAGGCCACCCTTGTCCTCGATCTCCGCCGCGACGGCCTCGTAATCCTCCACATCGACGACGACCGCGACGCCGGCGTGGTTCTTCGCCGCCGCGCGGATCATGGCCGGCCCGCCGATATCGATGTTCTCCATCGTCTCCGCGTAGCCCGCGCCGCGGCGCACCGTCTCCTCGAAGGGATAGAGGTTCACGACCACCAGATCGATGGGCGCGATGCCATGCTCGGCCATCGCCGCCTCATGATCGGCGTTGCCGCGTTCGGCCAGGATCGCGCCGTGCACCATGGGGTGCAGCGTCTTGACCCTGCCGTCCATCATCTCCGGGAAGCCTGTGATCTTAGCCACGTCGGTGACGGCAAGGCCCGCGTCCCGCATCGCCCGCGCCGTGCCGCCGGTCGAGATCAGGGCAACCCCCGCGGCGGCGAGGCGGCGCGCCAACCCCTCCAGCCCGGTCTTGTCGGAGACCGAGAGGAGCGCGCGGCGCACCGGGACGATGCCATCGGTATCGGCAGGGGGCGTCGGCACGGCGAAGCGATCCTCCGGTCAGAACGGACTTGAGCGTCTGTGATGACCCGAAAGCGCCGCTGATGCCAGACCGTCCCACACCTTCCGGTGTCATCTGAGGCCATCTCGGACCACGCTGCTGCATGGCGGCTCAGGCCGCGCGGCGAAGGCGGCAGGCGAAGAACCCGTCGAGGCCGCCGATCTGAGGCAGCATGGACGGCAGGGTGCGCAGGTCGCCGCTGTCTGTCACCGCATTGGGCGGCAGGGCCGGATCGACGGCCTTGAGGGCAACCCGTGCTGCGTCTGGCGTCCGCGCGAGGAAGGCCTCGGCCTGCGCCTCGCCCTCGGCCTTGAGCAGCGAACAGGTGGCATAGACGAGCCGGCCGCCGGGCTTCACCCAGCGCCAGGCGCTGTCGAGGAGCGCCGCCTGCAGGTCCGAGAGCGTGCCGAGGCTCTCGGGGTCGAAGCGATAGGGCAGGTCTGGATGGCGCCGCATCGTGCCAGTGGCGCTGCAGGGTGCATCCAGAAGAACGGCGTCGAAAGGTGCCTCCGGCTGCCAGGTCAGGGCATCGGCGACCACCAGTTCGGCGGTGAGGCCCGTGCGCGCCAGGTTCTCCCGCAGCCGCTCCATCCGCCGCTCCGACAGATCGAGCGCGGTCACCGCGGCGCCGGCGGCGGCGAGTTGCAGCGTCTTGCCCCCAGGCGCGGCGCAAAGGTCCAGGACACGCTCCCCCGGCTGCGTCTCAAGCAGGCGGGCGGGCAGGGCTGCGGCGGCGTCCTGCACCCACCACGCACCGTCTGCATAGCCCGGCAGGGCGGAGATCTGCGGCCTACCCGGCAGGCGCAGGCTGCCGGACGGCAGCAGCATCCCCTCCACCTCCGCCGCCAGTGCTGGACCGTCATCCTCCCGCTGCAGGGTGAGGTCATGGGGGGGCGGCGTGAGATGCCCCTCCAGGATCGTCTCCGCCTCGGCGCGCCCCCAGTCGGCGCGCAGGCGCTCGAGCAGCCAAGGCGCCGCGTTGCGCATGCCCGCGGCCCCGCGCCGTTCCGCCGGCGGGGAGGTGGTCAGTCGACGGCCCACGGCATTCACGAGACCGGCAAGGCGGGCGGCAGGCGGCGTCGCGCGGGCAAGCCGCACCGCCATATCCACGGCCGCATGGGGGGCGGTGCCGCCGTAAAGCACCTCCGCCGCCATGACGCGCAGGATGTGCACACCGGGCGCCGGCGGCGGGTCGGCCACGAAGACCGCGAGAGCCGCGTCGATATCCGCCAGGCGACGCAGCGCGAGGTCGGCCAGGCTATGCGCCGCGGCGCGCTCTGCCGGGGCGAGGTCGCCAAGCACGCCCTCCTCCAGCATCTGCCCGCGGTCCAGCACGCCGGAGAGCAGCATCAGCGCGCCGCGGCGCTGTCCAAGACCCGGGGGTTCCTCCCCGGCCCCGCCCTTGCGCCCCTGGCGCGGCGATGCTGCCTCCCGGGCGCGGCCCATCCTCAGCTCCAGGGCGAGAAGCGGCGCGAGGAGCGCGGGCGCGACGACGGCACACGGCTGGGGTGGGTGATGCCCGGCTGCGCCCGCGATGCGGTGCCGAAGGCCGGCCCTTGGGGACCGCCGCGGATGCCCATCTGCTGTGCCTGCGCCTGCAGCGCCGCGATCCGATTGCCGGCCTTGGGGTGGGTCGAGAAGAGGTTGTCGATGCCGCCCCGGTGCAGCGGGTTCACGATGAACATATGCGCTGTCGCCGGATTACGCTCCGCGCTCTCCAGATCCGCCGGCGATCCCGCGATCTTCGCCAGTGCCGAAGCGAGCCACAGCGGGTTGCCGCAGATTTCGCCGCCCGCCTTGTCCGCCGAATACTCCCGCGTGCGGCTGATCAGCGACTGGATCATCATCGCCGCAAAGGGCGCGAGGATCGCCGCCAGGATCACACCGATGATGCCGATCGGATTGCGGTTGCCCGACCCGCCGAAGAAGAAGGCGAAGTTCGCCAGCATCGAGATCGCGCCGCCGATGGTGGCGGCCACGGTCATGATCAGCGTGTCGCGGTTCTGGATATGCGCAAGCTCATGCGCGACGACGCCCGCCACCTCGTCGCGGTTCAGGCTTCGCAGCAGGCCCGTGGTCACCGCCACCGCTGCATTGCCCGGGTCGCGCCCCGTGGCAAAGGCGTTCGGCTGCGCATCGTCGATGATGTAGAGCGCCGGCATCGGCATCTGCGCCCGGCGGCACATCTCCTCGGTCATCTGCCAAAGATCGGGCGCGGTCTGGCGGCTTACGGCGCGGGCGTTATGCATGCGCAGCACCGCCTTGTCCGAGTTCCAGAAGGCCCAGGCGTTCATGGCGAGCGCGATCACGAAGGCGATCATCGCGCCGCCTGCGCCGCCAATCAGAAAGCCGACGCCCAGGAACAGCGCCGTCATCGACGCCAGCAGCAGCGCCGTTTTGGTGTAGTTCATCGCGTCCTCTCACGTCGCTCAGAGGCCGTTGCCGCACCCATTGCCGTGTCGGCGCCGCAGGCCCTATGTCCATCATAGATGATCGAGGAGGGATATATGCGCGACGAGGCAGCGCCAGAAGAGAGCACGGCCCTTTCCGAGGAAGAGCGCGCGGCGCGCGTCCGTGCCGCCGCCGAGCGTGCCCTGGCGGAGGCGACCGCGCGCCGTGCCGATGAAAAACCGCTGGATCTGCCCAAGGAGTTGGGCGGTCGCGAGGATGGCCCCGAGGCCGTGCGATACGGCGATTGGGAGAAGAAGGGCATCGCCTACGACTTCTGAGCGACCGCGGGCGGGTCGTCGGCGCGCAGCATGGGCGGGTGCCCCGCCTCGGTTGCCGCGGCCGCCATGCGCGGCAGGTAGCCATAGTCGTCATCGTCCAGGATCTCGATCCCCTTGATCCTGAGCCGGGCCAGGGCTGCCGCCGCCGCGCCGTCATGCAGGGTGGCGATGAGGGCGGCGCGAAGGGTCAGCACCGCCTCCGGCAGCGCGGTGACCAGGGGCAGGCCCGGGGCGGCGGGCCCCCAGCCGATCCGGCGCAGCCCCGCCATCCGCTCGGGCGCCGCCTGCTGCAGGAGCGCCCAGGTCACGCAGTCGAGCGCCGCGACATCGGCGCGCCCCGCCAGCACCGCCGCCGCCGAGGCCGCATGGCTCCCGGTCTCCAGCGCTTCGCCCAGGTGTCCCGCCGGGCAGCCGGCCCCGGCGAGGGCGGCCCGCAGGGCATGATGGCCCGACTGCGACCCGGCCTCGTTGATCGCGGGCCGGTAGCTGGCGCAGTCGGCAAGATCCGCCGCGGGATCCGCCGCCGGCACCAGGATGGCCGAGCGGTAGAGCGCCCCCTCGCACCCCGGCGCATCGTAGACCGGCGTCGCGACAAGACGCACCGCGCCGCGCAGCCGGGTGGCGTAGGGATAGCCGCAGGTCTGGGAGAGCAGCAGCCCCGGCGTCTGCGCCAAGGCCATCGGCGCGCCGCTGCTCAACGCTGCCGGCAGCCGCTCGGGGTCGAGGCCCCCCACCGCCTGGGCCTGCGCCGCGATATGCCCGCGAAGCGCCTGCCACAGGGTCTCATGGGCGGTCGCGGTGCCCGGCAGGGCGTACATGGGCAGCGCGGCGACATAGGGCGTGCGTGTCGCATCGTGAGTCACGGTGGCCCCGTCAGCGGTTGCATCCTCAGGCGCCGCCCCGGATCGTCGGGCACGGCCTAGCGTGATAGAGGCAGAGTTCCCGCCCCACGGCAACCGGAGCCCCCATGGCCGATCCCGCGGACGACGCGCGCCCCCGCACGCTGGCGGCGCGCCTCTACGAGATCCCGGCGCTGCTGGGGTTTCTCACCGCGTTGTTCTGGGCCGGCAATGCCATCGCCGGTCAGCTCGCGAAGGGCGAGATCCAACCCTTCATGCTGGTGCTTGTCCGTTGGGTGGCGGTCGCGCTGATGCTCTGGCCGCTGTTCGGGCACGAGGTGCGCGCCTATTGGCACGTCGCCCGGCCGAAGTTCTGGCGGATCGTGCTGACGGCGCTGACCGGCTTCACGGTGTTCAACGCGCTGTTTTACGTGGCCTCGCTCAGCACCGGGGCGGTGAACATCGGGATCTTTCAGGGCGCGATCCCGATCTTCGTGCTGATCGGCACCTTCCTGATCTATGGCGACCGGGTGGGACCGATCCAGGCGCTTGGCGTGGCGGTGACGCTGGTCGGCGTCGTTCTGGTCGCGACCCGCGGCGATCTGGCGACCGCGCTGGCCCTGGGGCTGAACCAGGGCGACGGGATGATGCTCATGGCATGTGTTTGCTATGCGGCCTATACCGTGGCGCTGCGTGGCCGGCCGGATATGCCCGGGCGTGCCTTCTTCACCCTGATGTGCCCCATCGCCGCCGTCGCCTCGGTCCCCTTCGCGGTGGGCGAGGCCTTGGTGACCGGTGGCAGCTGGCCCACCGCCACGGGCTGGCTGGTCGCCGCCTATGTGGCGGTCTTCCCCTCATGCCTCTCGCAGCTCTTCTTCCTGCGCGCGGTGGACTTGATCGGCCCGGGGCGGGCGGGGGTCTATATCAACCTTGTGCCGGTGCTTGCCGCATGCCTCGCCGTGCTGCTGCTCGGCGAGGTGTTCCGCTGGTACCATGCCGCCGCCCTAGTGCTGGTCCTGGGCGGCATCTGGTTGGCACAGCGCCCCGCGCCGGCGGCGACGGCCAAGCGCTGACCAAGCGCGAGGCATCCTGTCGCCTGATGAGGCCGACCGACGCGCCCCCCGGCAGCCGGCCGTGCCTTCACGTGCTGTGGCGCGGGGCGCTGGCTTCTCAGCCCGCGCGGCGGCGGCTGAGAAAGCCGAAGCCCGCGATCGCCGCCAGCGCCAGCGGCAGCGTCCCGGGCAGCGGGACCGAGGGTGGCGCCGAGATCGCCTGCTCCGCGCTGAAACGGGCAATCCCATCCGTCGCCGGCTGATCGTCGAGCACCAGCGCCAGCGTCGTCGGGCCGGAGGCGGAGGCGAAGGTCGCCTCGGCCAACGCGTTCTCCGCCGCACCGTTGTTGAACAGGATCGTGCGGTAGTCCTGCTGGAAGACGCCGGCATCGGAGTCCACGTCCAGGGCGAAGCTCGCGCTCTGTCCCGGCTGCAGGCTGTCGAACGTCAGGGCGACGCGGTCGGTGTTCACCCCGTCGATCCCGTTGATGTTATTGTCGCCCTCGATCACCAGGGCCGTGGCGCCCACCGGGGCGACGAGGTTGACTAGCCCGTCGAAGTTGAAGGCCGCATCGCCGATCGTCAGGCTAAAGCCGATCAGGGCGTGGTCGCCCGTATTGACCAGGGTCAGCACCGGCACATTGGTCGAGCCGATCACGCTGCTCGCGCTGCCGTCGATGGTCAGGTCGAAGCCCAGCGTGGCCGCCTCGGCGGCGGCGGGCAGAAAACTCAGGGCGCAGGCGGCCGTCGCCGCGCGGGCCAGGAAAGCCAAGCGCATGGATATCTCTCACGATGTATGGGTCCAGGCGTCGGCTTCTCCGACCGGCAGCGCGCGGCTGCCCTCGAAGGTGTTACTAATCCACTAACGCCCCCGAGAAAAGAGCCACCGGAAATTAACCAGCAAATTGAGGGAGTTGTCCCCAAAGGGGGCATGCTCTGAGGTCGGGCGAACGGTCGGCGTTCCGTTACGAAACACCTGCATCACAACCAAGAGCAGTCAGCTTCATCACACATCCCGCGCCACCGCGAACGTCGGCTCTGAGCCCATAGTGACTGATGCTGCGGCCGGCACGAAGGTTCGGAAAAGCGCCTGTACGGACATTCTGCAAACGTTCGATACAGGGGTCGATGGCGGCTGTTCAAGCAACATGCCAAGGATCGATGATCGATCGCTTGACGCGCAGCCGCATCGGCTACCGAACGCCGATACAGGCCAGAGTCGACATGACACCCGCAGCAGCAGCATAGTGGATATGCCCTCAGTCCGGCTTCAGAAGGCAAGCTCAGTATGCGTAGGTCGTACGTCTTCCCATCAAGAGTTATTCTGACATGCTTGACAAATTTGCGCCACTCCGTCGATGGTTTTCTGATCGGAAACGGGGTCGGGAGATCAATGACGGGTCGCCCAACTGGTAGGGCACTGGCCTTTGGAGCCAGGTCATCCTGTTGTGCAGGATGTGAGGGTTCGAAACCTTCCCCGTCATCCAATTTCAGCTAGAATCCATGGCAGAGATTTTTGTAAGTTACAACTCTAACAATCGAGATACTGCAATCGCGAAATCTGTTGCATGCTTCTTTAGGGAGTACGACTGTAGCGTCTACTTTGCTGGCGATAGAGACAATCCGATATCAATAAAAGAGGAGGCAATTGTTAGTAAAGCAATTAAAGCAAAGCTAAGCGCCACAGATATATTTGTCGTAATCGGAACTTCCGAGTATTTTAATGGTTTTTGGAGTGCGCTCGAATTTAATACGGCCTTGGAGCTAAAGGCGCAAGGAGGGCAGATTTCGATCTTGCCTCTTTGGTTTGATCCACCGCCAGCAGATCCAATGCTCGCAAGCTTAAATGTGAGCTTTTCGAACGAGAATGACGTGGCGAATATAGGTCCGAGGATTGTATCTGAACTAAAGGCCTTCAGTTATCACCAATCGACTAGGTCAGTTCGCCACTCTCAATCTGAACCGAAATTGCAAATTCGGGAAGAACGAGACTTGTTTCATGCGTACGTGGAGCGACACGAAGAAAGACTATTCAGAAGGCAGAACAGAACCTCAGACAAACAGTTCGACCAGCTTAATCAATCAGATGGACGAACACGCGAACCAAAATTCATGCTCTATGAAATGAGCGAAAAATTGAGCTATTGCCTGATAATCTTGGATAATAAATCAGAAATAGATCTGTCACGCTTAAGCTCTCAGAGTGATAAATATAGGATGATTAGACGAAAAGCGGATTTAGACCTTGGTGAGATGGGTTTTTGCGGCAACGAAGTTCACCCCATGTTTCGCGCAGTTAGTGGCAGTGTGAAATTGATAATACTAGATGCGAATATTCTGTTTCAGGCGCTGATGTTCCCAGACAGCCCAGTTATTGTTCCAGACAAAGAGCCAAAACGTAAAGCGACCGTCTCCATGTCTTCGTTTTTTCGCGCACTTCAAGATTATTGGAGCGAGTCTGTAGAATTTGCTCACTGCTCGTCTTCCCCTTGGCGGCAGGATATCATCTGGCAGCAGATCACAAATTTACCGATGTATACTCGGTTTGCCCCGACGCCATCAAACTCTCTGCACATCGGAAATCTCAAAGCGGCCTTGATCCCATACCTATATGCACTTCGAAGAGATGGTGGGAGTTTCATGCTCCGCTTCGACGACACTGATCCTACTCGCGTGGCGGAAGAGCACTACGAAACAATCAGGTCTGACCTAGCATGGTTCGGAATAAACATTCCAGATGAGCAGGTGAGAAGGCAATCCAGTGAACAAAAAGTTTACGAATGCTTTCTATCTATCCTCAATTCAGCTCACTTCACAGAGCAAAATGGACAGAACACGAAAATCATTGATCCACCACCCGAACACTACACTTTCTGGCTTGATCTGAAGAAGGGGCCCATAATCAGACGGGGTCATTCGCCTACACAAGAGGATGGCACTCCGTTGTCGCTCGACATCGCGAATTTGGATGGGAGTGCGCGGTACAAGCTCACCGGCGCCGTCGATGATGTGTTGTTTACATCTCACGTGTTTCGAGGTCGCGATCAATTGATCCAAGGGCTTACCGATCGACAGGTTTACATCGGCTCAATGATCCGACGGGCTCTCGAAACAAGCGACACAGAGAAGCGGGTAGAGCTGGAAAAGATGATAATGGATGAAAGCGCTAAGCACGTTGAGGTAAGGCGCCGACCCCTTCCATTACACGCGCCGCTCGTGTTTACTCACTTCGGTGAAGTGCTGGATAAAGACGCACGTCCGTACTCCAAGAGATTCGGAGCGCCGACAGTTGCTGGTATGAGAGTTAAGGCAACGTATCTACCCGAAGCAATCGCTGCGATGTTTGTCTACGGTATGTTTCCGGGTTCCTCTAGTGCAAATGACACTTTTTCTACTTCGTTCTCTATACTATGCCGGTATGGGATTGAGGCGTTTTATGCTCATGTTTCTTCAAGAATGGACCTGGATTTCTTAGACCGAGTGACTTCCAGCGAATTGATCAGTGAGAAATCAATCCACAAGTGGGAGAGAAGGATACTCATCCATGCGTCTGCGTCGGCGCTTCACTCATTTGTTTCACGAATCTCTGCTGATAGGCTGCCGATAGAAGCAAGGCAGAGTTTTGCGCGAATGCTGAGGGCTGGCGATCGCAAAGAGCTATCGAGATGGCGTGATGTCGTTCTACTCATTCCGTTGTTTGTTGTCAGCGCTGACGTAATTGGCAGATTGCGGCAGAGTAGGAACCAAAATTGGATTAAGGACATTCTATCGAGTGAAAAGCGACGGTACATCCTCCAACTTGGAAAGCTCGACGAGAAGAACAAATCCGAACTTAGGCTGCGGCTCTTCGGTGTAAACGAAGGACCGCGTCTCTATAGTCTTCCCGGTTTTGTCGGCATGGATAACTTAAATCGTCTCGCAGAGAGGATTTGATGGACTCTCGGCGTTACTGTCCTATTGATGTTTTTGCCTTTGCCAGAGAGCAGCTTCAAAGATCTTTGGAGGAGGCTCTTGCTGAGCTCAATGTCCCGAGGCTCTCGCTCGCGTTCTTTGATGAGGAGGGCCAGTTCGATTACAATCGTGTCCTACATACAGACCCAGGGCTAAAGTTTCAGAAAGCTAGCGTCCATGAAGGTTTGCTGGGCCTGACGATCAGACGAGGGGAGATCGTAATCTATCCCCACTCTGTCGATGCCAAGCAGAGCTACTTGCCGGTTGACGATAGGACTCGGTTTGAAATCGCTGGACCTGTGCTGTTCCAAGACGCGGCTTGTGCCGCACTTTTCTCAGATCTTTTCACTGAAGACGATGATCCACCAGAAGAATTCGAAGAGCTCCGGAGTAAATTTCGCAACGTAACCCAGGCCCTGTCGGACGTGCTAGAGGCTTGTCGGAAGAGCTACATTACACAAAAGATTCGAAGGGAGCTAAACGACCTTCTGAAGAAAACTGGCGCAATACGCGGATACGTTGCTATTAAAGACTGGGACAGCTCCCTTTCTACGATCGAAGTCGGCGATAATACCGATGTGTTCATATCGTTGTCAGAAAATGATGGTGTGTGTGGGTATGTTCTTCAGACTGGCAAGGCCATCTATATAAAGAATACAAGCGCACCGCCCCAACTCATACACAATGGCGAGCCTTCTTTTAAATATATTTCATCCGACCAAGAAATAAAATCGGAGATTGTACTTCCATTTCAATTTAATGGCTCTGTGATAGGAGTGCTTAATCTCGAGGCCACTCGTCTAAATAACTTTCGGAAGCATCGGCGAATTGCTATTGAGCGTTGCAGGGACGAGCTCCTAAAACACGTCGCGTCGTATAGGCAGACGCTAGATGCAAATAGGCTCGGTGCGGAGTTTGTGGTGGGCCGAGCGTTGAACGAACTCTCGGTGATTTCTGAGCGGAGTGAACCTGTCGTTAACATACTGAGCGACGTTGGTGCGCGATTGACTGACGAGCTTCGGCAGGTGCTTCCCACATCTCGAATTCTTGGATTCTTGAGTCCCTCGGTGGATCTTCGGATAGCGGGCTTTCCAAATTTATCTTGGGATGATCGGCATACTAGTGAACAATGGGAAGACCGTGGAAGCTGGTTCTATCCGTGTGAAGTACGAGTTTCAGGCGTGAGGGAGGGTCTCGTGATAGTCGAGCAGAGTTCACGGTTCGGTGTAAATGAGTTGGCGACAGTCGACCGTCTCGGTGCATTAGCGTCTTTGAGACTCAAGAATGCTCGACTTGCGCGGTCGCGTGATGCCCGAGACAGATTGATTTCAACCATGGTACATGATGAAATCGACATTGCTATTTCCGAACTGCCCAACTTAGCATGCCGTCTTTGGGGATGTGACAATGCAACCCTCTTCGCTGCGGTAACCACTCCAGATCGACGCGTCCGCCTTTTCCCTATCCGTTCCACCGTTCAAGATCTCCTGTATACAACAGGCGCAAGATCTTATGCGGTTGATGTTCGCGATGGACTTACAGGTTACTCAGCAACGAGGGGCAAACCTTTTGTAGTCCCAAGATTTTCCAGGAACGAAGACCTAGAGCACTACGGAAGACATCCTCGGAATCTCGCAAAGATTGTTGAGAAATACTCCGATGCGCCTCAATCCTTTGCAGGTATACCTCTCAGTAACGGCGGTCGCCTCGACTTTCTCCTGCGACTTAGCAAGATCTTACACACTCGATCAGTCGGGTTTTCCGAAGAGGACTACGAAGTTATGGAGTTACTTCAGAGTATATACGCACTAAGGCAAATGTGAAATTATAAGAATGTGATCCATATGATCGACTTGCGCACGACCAATCATAGTATAAATCTTGATGAATTTGTTGTTCTTAAGAAGCTGAGCATCTCGCGGGCCGCTGCCTCTTCAAATTGGTGCATCGACTCAAGCTTCTCGCTGAAGTCTGAAGCGGCAACAAACTTCTGATGAGCGCTTCGGATATCATCTAAATACGCTTCCAGCCTCGCGACTTCTTGCGACGGAGCGAGCCCATCCTCCAAGACCCTGATAGCTAATCCAGTCAATGCGGCAACGATTGCTAGGAAATGCACTTCTGGACCTTTTAGCCAGCTCGGTCCGCCGAACACTCCAATCAAAACTCCGACATGTAGCACTGCAATAAACACTATCATCGCTTTTCCAAAGCCAGACAGCCAACGCTCTTGGGTCTTAGAGTGCGCAGAAAGCCCGAGATCTTCAGACTTGTATTCACTATACTCGATCTGACCATTGAAGCGGATCGCTTCGTACGCACGAAAGAAGTCACCAACTGTTAGCTTATCAAGTTCATTGATATTTTTTTCACACAACGCAATATCTCTTCTACTCTGAGCACTCGGGATCAATTCACTGTGTATCCATATTTGGTCCTGTGGGTCGAGTTTATCGACAGCGAGATGTCGCGACAACTGCGCAACGCTGTTGGTGACAAACCTGTCCTTGAAGAGCGCAAAGTCGCGTTTGCGCTGTGTTCGGTATGCTGAAATTCCTTCTCCCGTACGGGCAGCTTCGACAATTTGGGTGAATTTAGCTGTGAGGTACTGACCTTGCCACTGCCGTAGGCGTTCACAGACGAGCCTGTTGCATAACCAATCGGTTTTCCGCCGTCCTGTCCCCAGCCCGAAGAAACTGATTACAAAACTGGCGACACCCATGATGGCTGCTAATCCGGCGACTGCAAGAGCAAAGAACTTCCACACACTGTCCTGTGGACCTGAGTTTACCAACGGTAAGATCAAAATTGGCTCTGCAGCCGCTAAGACAAGGGCGATCCACGCCATCCCAACGGCTGCTAGACCAGCAATTCGAAATGCAGTTTTCGCAGACTTCGACGATTGATCAATTTCAAAAAATAGAGGACCAGCTTCATTGTCATGGAAAGCAAACCATACATGCGGATGATTTTTTTTTAGCTTGGTTGCATCTTCATCGGTAAAGAAAAATTCCCGATTGAAGATAAATTTATTTGAATCACTCATGGCTCCCTCAGCAACTATGGATTGCATCACTGTCAGCTATCAAAGTTAGCCTACCGCGTGTAGCGATCGAAGCGAAGACATTGCCGTTGCTGACAGCACAAGGATATATCCATCGCGATCTGCTTTTGGCGCAACATCTCAAATCGCTGGGCTTCGACACCGTTACGACACGCTAATGTTGGAAAGATTCTATGGATCAGCAAAACGAACAGTGATGCCCCAGTCAAGATGTACAAGGACAGATCCTGTAGCAGATTGCCGAATGATGCGGCTCTGCCAGTCCCAGGCATAACCCGACTTTCGGAGTCTGCGAGACCGATTTGTAGGTTATCCGAAGTGTTCATCTTGTTCCTTTTTAGTCTTGGTTGACTGGATGCTAGGTCCTGGTGCAAGCCAAGGGCACCGCAGAAATATGCCATAGCTCACACATTCTGCCACTTGGCGCACGTGTGACAAGCATTTGTTTTTTGGGAGAACTCTGGATCAACACCCGTGAGATTGGGTGCAAAAAAAAGAAGGACCTAGTGACCCTACCCTGCCTTGCCCCGATCGCCGAACCGAGTCTGCCTACAACGCCAATTCCCAAGGGGATCTGCGATTGCCATGCACATGTAATCCTCCCTGAGGCTGAACATACCTTGGTACCGAACCAGTCTTACACACCGCCGCCCGCGACACTCGCGAGTTCCATGCGTGGCTCGGTATAGAGCGGGCCGTGATCGTTCAACCCTCGGTCTATGGAGCCGACAACAGTGTGACACTGGATGCGATCGCGGGTTACGGCCCAGACGCCCGGGGCATTGCCGTCGCGGAAGCGGATTGCAGCGCGGCGGAACTCCGAAGGCTCGACGAAGGCGGGATGCGCGGCGCGCGTATCAACCTGCTCTTCAGAGGCGAAATTGGTTTAGACGATCTCGATCGGTTGGCCAGTTGCATTGCCGAGGTCGGATGGCACCGCTAGCTTCTGATCGACGAACCGACACTGGCAGAGTTAGCGCCGTCGCTGCGCGCACTTCCGGTCAATGTGGTCATCGACCACAGGGCCACATCAAGACTGCTGACGGGATCGATCGACCTGGCTTCTTGGCGCTCTTGCGTCTGATCTCCGAGGGAAACAAATGGGTGAAGTTGTCCGGCAACTTTCGCATGTCGTCGCAGGCGCCCGGCTTCGAGTACGTCATCCTATTTGCGCGCGCGCTCATCTCAAAAAAAACCCCGAGCGCGCGGTCTGGGATACGGATTGGCCACATCCCGCACCTACAGGCACTATGCCGGACGACGGCGCTCTGGTTGACGCCTTTGACGCCTATTCGCGTTCGACTTTCAAGCGAGAGCAAATCCGAAGAAACTATGTGGAAGTTGAGTTCGAGCCTGACGCAGTGCATTCGAGCGCTGGATGTCAGCTATAGCGCAGTTCTGGCCATTTGATCCATGCGCTCAAATGGCCGGTTTGTCCGCATCCTGTATGCTGGTGCAGTGACACCACGCTGAGCAGGGAGAGGCGGTCTCAGAAAGCAGGAAGGGCGCCGCCCGCCTTGGACAGCGCCCTGTTCCGCCGGCCGGTGGCCACGTGGCAGGTCAGATCGCGAGGTACTCTTGGCGGAGTTCGGCGTTGTCCAGGACCTCCTGGGCGGTGCCGTCGAAGACGACCTGGCCCATGTCGAGGATCAGGGCGCGGTCGGCGAGGTGCAGGGCCGCGATGGCGTTCTGCTCCACCAGGATCGTGGTCATGCCGAGCGATTTGATCTGTTCGAGCGTCTTCTCGATCTCCTGCACGATGACCGGGGCCAGGCCCTCGTAGGGCTCGTCCAGCAGCAGGAGCTTCACGTCGCGCGCCAGAGCCCGGGCGACCGAGAGCATCTGCTGCTCGCCGCCCGACATGGTCACCCCCTCCTGCTTGCGCCGCTCGCCGAGGCGGGGGAACAGCTCGTACAGGCGCTCGAGCGACCAGCCATGGGGCTCGACGATCTGTGCGAGCTTCAGGTTCTCCTCCACCGTCAGGCCGGGGATGATCCGCCGATCCTCCGGCACCAGGCCGATGCCGGCACGGGCCGCCTGGTGCGCCTTCATCTCGTGCAGCGGCTGGTGGTCGAGCCAGATCTCGCCATGGGTGATGGCCGGGCTGTCGAGGCGCGCGAGGGTGCGCAGGGTCGAGGTCTTGCCCGCCCCGTTTCGCCCCAGAAGCGCGACGATCTCCCCCTCGCGGATGTCGAAGCTGACACCCTGCACGATGTAGCTCTCGCCGTAGTAGGCATGCAGGTCCCAGACCGAGAAGAAGGCCCGCGCCCCGCCCTTGCCGCGCACGGCCTCGACGCCGGGCGCCTTGGCTTCGGCCCATTGGGAGGCATCCATGATCCGCTGCTGTACCTGCTCGTTCATAGGTGCGCTCCTCCGAGATAGGCTTCCTGAACCTTCGGGTTGCCCTTGATGTTCTCCGGCTCGTCCTCGACGATCACGGTGCCCTGGGCGAGCACGCTCACCGCCTCCGCGAGCGAGAAGACGACATGCATGTCGTGTTCGATGACGATCATGGTGATGCCGGTCTGGCCGATCTCCTTCAGCAGATCGATGGTGTTGTTGGTGTCGGCGCGGCTCATGCCGGCTGTCGGCTCGTCGAGCAGCAGGAGCTTGGGCTTTTGCACCAGGCCCATGGCAAGCTCCAGCCGGCGCTTGTCGCCGCGGCTGAGCTGGCCCGCGACCTCGTTCGCCTTGGCGTCGAGCTTGATGTCGCGCAGCGTCTCCAGCGCCTGGGCCATGATCGAGGCCTCGCCCAGCACCCCGCTCCAGGCGTTCATGGTGAAGGCGCCGTCGCGCTTGGCGAAGGCGGGGATCATCACGTTCTCCAGCACCGTCAGTTCGGCGAAGATCTCCGGCGTCTGGAAGACGCGGGCAACGCCGCGCTGGTTGATCTCATGCGGCTTCAGCCCCAAGAGCGAGCCGCCGTCGAAGGTGACGGTGCCGGTGTCCGGGGTCAGGCGGCCGACGAAACAGTTGAGCAGCGTCGACTTGCCGGCACCGTTGGGGCCGATGATGGCGTGAACGGTGCCCTCCTGAACCGTCAGGTTGACCTCGTTCAGCGCCTTCAGGCCGCCGAAGCTCTTGTTGACGTTGCGGACCTCGAGGATGGCCATGATCGCTCCTCCCTTACTCGGCCGGGGTCGGCTGGGCCGGGGCAGTGCCGCCGCGCTTCCGCCGCCCGAACAGCCCCGCGATCCGCCGGAACCCTTCGATCAGGCCGCCGGGCAGGAAGATCACGATCGCCATAAACACGAGGCCGAGCAGCAGGTGCCAGCCCTCGCCCACGAAGAGCGACATGACCGAGACCAGGGGCTCCACCAGCCAGTCGGGCAGGAAGGAGAAGGTGTCGGTCAGCAGCGATTTGTTGAGCGAGGAGATGATCTGCTCGGCATACTTGATGATGCCCGCCCCCAGGACCGGGCCCAGCAGGGTGCCAGTGCCGCCCAGGATCGTCATCAGCACCACCTCGCCGGAGGCTGTCCACTGCATCCGCTCCGCACCCGCCAGCGGGTCGGTGACGGCCAGCAGGCCGCCGGCCGCACCCGCATACATACCGGAGATCACGAAGACCGCCAGCGTGTAGGGCCGGGTGTGGATGCCCGTGTAGTTCAGCCGGTTCTGGTTGGTCTTGATCGCCCGCAGCATCATGCCGAAGGGCGAGCGGAAGATCCGCATCGACAGGTAGAAGCCCAGGATGAGGATCAGCGCGCAGAAGTAGAAGCCGGTGTTGAACTGGAACTCGTAGCCCATGGCCGCCCATTCCCAGGTCTGGTTCATCTCCAGGCCGAACAGGCTGGGGAAAGGCAGCGTCCCGGTCTCGTTCACCGGGTCGAGGATGCGCGGATCGGCGAGGTTGAGCTGCAACCCCGTCTCGCCATTCGTGATCGGTGTGAGCACCGAGTAGGCGAGGCTATAGGACATCTGCGCGAAGGCGAGCGTCAGGATCGAGAAATAGATCCCCGACCGGCGCAGCGAGATGAACCCGATGACGACGGCGAAGATGCCGGACACGAGGATCGCCAGGATCAGGGCGGGGATGACGTTCATGCTCAAGAGCTTGAACATCCAGACCGCGGAGTAGGAGCCGACCCCCAAAAAGGCGGCATGGCCGAAGGAGAGGTACCCCGTCAGCCCGAAGAGCAGATTGAAGCCGATCGCGAAGAGCCCAAAGATCGCGAAGCGCTGCAACAGGTCCGGGTAGCCGGCGCCAAAGGGCGCCAGCAGGATCGGGCCCAGCAGGACGCAGATCGAGAAGACGAGCAGCAGGGCCCAGTCCTTGGCCGCGGCCGAGGTGGCGGATGGCATGGCGGGCACGCCGGCGGGGGAAAGGGTGGTGGTGCTCATCGCATCAGGTCTCCATGACGCCCTTGCGCCCCATCAGGCCGCGCGGCCGGACGAGCAGGATGATGACGGCGACCAGGTAGATGATGATCTGGTCGATACCGGGCAGCAGCTGCTTGACCTCGTTCATGGAGGCGAAGCTCTGCAGGATCCCCAGCAGGAAGCCCGCGGCGACCGCGCCGCCCAGGCTGCCCATGCCGCCGACGACGACGACCACGAAGGACAGGACGAGGAAGTTCATGCCCATGTGGTAGTCGGGCGAGAGGATCGGCGTGTACATCACGCCCGCCAGCCCCGCGACTACGGCGGCGAGGCCGAAGACCGTGGTGAAGCGGCGGTCGATGTCGATACCGAGCAGGCCCACGGTCTCCCGGTCCGCCATGCCCGCGCGCACCACCATCCCGAAGGTGGTGAACTGCAGGAAGGCGAAGACGGCGCCGAGCACGAAGAGCGAGAAGAAGAGATACGTCACCCGCCACCACGGATAGACGATGATCCCGGGGTCATACCCGAGCAGCAGGCCGATATCGGCCGCACCCTTGAAGCTGTCGGGCGCAGGTTGGGGGATCGGGTTCGCGCCGAAATAAGCTTTGACGATCTCCTGCAGCACGATCGCCAGGCCGAAGGTGACCAGGATCTGCTCGGCATGCGGGCGCTTGTAGAAGTAGCGGATCAGCCCACGCTCCATCGCGATGCCGATCAGCATCATTACGGGGATCGCGAGCAAGATGGAGAGGAACACCGAGTACTCGACCATCCAGGTGCCGGTGTCGCCGAACCAGAGCTCGACATAGGGCGTTCGCACTTCCAGCGGCGTTCCCCACGCGGTGGTCTGGGTCGGATCCAGCGTCACCTGCTCCTTGGTGAGGATGTAGCGGGTCGTCACCGCGCAGAAGGCGCCGAGCATGAAGATCGCGCCATGGGCGAAGTTCACAACGCCGAGCGTGCCGAAGATCAGCGTGAGCCCGAGGGCGATCAGCGCATAGGCGCCGCCCTTGTCGAGACCGTTGAGGAATTGAAGCAGGATGGCGTCCATGGCCTTCTCTCCCGGATGGTTAAGCCGGGGGCGCAGCCGTGGCGCCCCCGGTCGTCTCGTCACCTGGGCACGCCCTGCGGGCGCCCCGGGTTGAGGTCAGATCAAGCCGGGATCAGGCGCCCGAGTTGCACTGACCCAGGCTGCCGCCCGAGAACATCGGGTGATCCGGGGCGTAGGTGATGTCCTCGGTCGAGGCGGTGTCGACGACCTCGAGAAGATCGAACTGCGAGGTCGGGTTCTCGTTGCCCTTCACGACCAGGACCGGCTTGAAGCACTGGTGGTCCTCGGCGCGGTAGAGCGTCGGGCCGTTGCCGAGACCGTCGAACTCGTAGCCCTCGAGGGCTTCGACCACTGCGCAGGGGTTGAAGGACTGCGCCCGCTCGACCGCATCCGCATAGAGCAGCGCCTGCACATAGCAGGTGTGCGCAGCCTGGCTCGGCGGGAAGCCGTACTCCTGGCCGAAGCTCTTGACGAAGGCCTTGGAGCCCTCGTCCTGCAGCGACCAGTGCCAGTTGGTGGTGCCGAAGATGCCCTTGACGTTCTCGCCCGCACCCTGCGCCATGACGCGGCTGAAGAGCGGGACGACAACCTCGAGGTTCTTGCCGTTGACCACGCGGTCACGCATGCCGAACTGCACCGCCTGGGTGACCGAGTTCACCATGTCGCCGCCGTAGTGGATGAGCATCAGCACATCGGCGTCGGAGTTCAGCACCGGCGTCAGGTACTGCGAGAAGTCGCCCGCACCCAGCGGCGTGCGCACGCTCGCCACGGTGTTCCAGCCAACGTTCGCCGAGACCTCTTTCATGGTCTCCTCGACCGACCAGCCCCAGTTGTAGTCGGCGACCAGCATGTAGACGTTGCGGTCCTTGCCGTACTGCGCCTCGAGCACCGGGCCGAGTGCGGCGCCGGACATGTAGGCGTTGCAGAAGTGGCGGAACCCGTTGGCGCGGCGGTCCTTGCCGGTGGTATCGTTGGCGTGGGTCAGGCCCGCCATGAAGATGATGCCGGCCTCCTGGCAGTAGGACTGCACGGCCACGGCAACGCCCGAGGACGAACCGCCGGTGACCATCACGGCACCATCGGCCTCGACCATGCGCTTGGCCGACGCGCGGGCGGCGTCCGACTTGGTCTGCGTGTCGCCGGTGACGTACTCGACCTTCTTGCCGAGGATGCCGCTGCCCTGCAGCGCCTTCGAGCTGAAGGTGTTGATCATGCCGCCGTCGCCCTCGCCATTGAGGTGCTTCACGGCCAGCCGGTAGGCGCGCAGCTCGTCGGCGCCCTCTTCGGCGTAGGGCCCGGTCTGGGGCACGTTGAAGCCCAGCGTCACGGCACCGCCGGTCGGCTCATTCGTGAAGGCATAGGCGGGGCGCGTGAGGATCGTCGGCGCCGCCAGGCCGGCGCCAAGCGCGGCGCCGGTGCGTAGAACGCCACGACGGTTGAACGTAAACTTTGTCATTGAGAGACCTCCCGTTGATCTGGCCGGACGGCATGCTGGGGCCGTCGCCTGTTGTGCACGCCGTTACGCCCGGGCGTTGTCCGGCGCCACGGAGTATGGCGGGGGATGTCAACCGATCAACAAGTGATTGACATGATTGCCTTTTTCTGTAAACAACTGTTTGCTGCACACGCTCAGATTGTGTGAATTTTACACTGCACCGCGGTAAGCGGTTGTCTCGGAGAGGTTTTCCCCATGCCGCAGGGGATCGTCGGCGCCCGTATCCGCGCCCGCCGCAGGGCCATCGGCCTCACCCAGGCGGAACTGGCGCGGCGCATCGGCATCTCGCCGAGCTATCTCAACCTGATCGAGCGTAACAAACGCGGCATCGCCGGAAAGCTGCTGGGCACGGTCGCGCGGGAACTCGACGTGCGGCGCGAGGAATTGGACGGCGCCTCCGAACGCCGGCTCTTCGACGAGGTGGCGGAGATCGCGGCGGATCCGCGTTTCGCGAGCCTCGCCCTCGCCCAGGGCGAGGTCGGTGATCTGGTCGGCCGCTATCCGGGCTGGTCCCGCGCCCTCAGCACGCTGTTTCGGGCGGAGCGGGATGTGACCGCGCTCAACAGGGCGCTGTCTGACCGGCTGACCCACGACCCCTTTCTGGGTGAGGCGGTGCACCGGATGCTGACGCATACCGCCGCCCTGCGCGCCGGCGCCGAGATCCTGCGCGATGTGCCCGACCTGGAACCTGGCGACCGCCAGCGCTTCACCGAGATGGTGGCGGAGGAGAGCGCCCAGCTCTCGGATGTGGGCACCGCGCTCGCGGGTTATTTCGACCGCGCCCACGACGCCGCGCAGGCGCTGACCCCGGGCGATGAGGTGGAGGCGATGTTCGAGCGCCGCGCCAACCATTTCGCCGAGATCGAAGCCGAGGGCGAGGCCGCGATCGAGGAGGTGATCGACACCGCCGAGGACATCACCTCGGAGGAGGGGCGCGCCCTCGCCGAGGCACGGCTCAAGCGCTATGCCGCCGATGCCGCCGCCGCCCCCCTTGGCCCCCTGTCCGAAACCGCCGCTGCCGAACGCTATGACGTGGAGCTGATCGCCGAGCGGTTGGGGACGGGGGTCGATACCGCCTTCCGCCGGCTCGCCAGCCTGCCCCATGCGCCCGGGCGTCCGCGCTTTGGCTATCTCGAGACGAACGCCGCCGGGGTTGCGACCGAATATCGGGGCATCCCCGGTTTCGTCGCCCCCCGCCACGGCGCGCCCTGCCCCATCTGGGTGAACTATCGCGCCGCCGCCCAGCCGGATCAGGCGCTGCGCCAGATCGCGGCCTTCCCCACCGGCCTGTCGTTCCTGTTCGTCGCCCGCGCGCGGCGCCAGCGTCAGGCGGGCTTTGGGCGCACGGGCCTGCCGGTGATCGACATGCTGGTCCTCGATGCACAGGCCGCGGGCGAGACGGTCTATGACCCCGCTGGGCAGCTTACGCCCGAGCCCGTCGGCCAGTCCTGCCGGATCTGCCCGCGCGCGGGCTGCGATCAGCGGGTGCTGGACAGCCTCGCGGGCTAGCGCGCCGTCCGAGACGGTCTGGGGCGGTCCAATCTTCTGGATTGCGCAACGATGGGCCGAGGCAGATACTCAGCCTAAGCGCACCGGCCACCAAGGCGCGCCACAAGACAAATCGGCCGGTAAGGGCGGGAGGGATGAACCATGGACGGCCAACGCGGGCGTGTGCTGCTGGCGGAGGACGAGGCGAGCATCGTGGCGTCGCTGCGTTTCCTGCTGGGCCGCGCCGGCTTTGAGGTCGAGGTCGAGATCAACGGCGAGGCCGTGGTCGATCGCGCCCTCGCCGCGCCGCCGGATCTGCTGGTGTTGGACGTCATGCTGCCGGGGATCGACGGGTTCGAGGCGCTGCGCCGCCTGCGCGCCGATCCGCGTTGCGCCAGCCTGCCCATCGTCATGCTGACCGCAAAGGGCCAGCGAGAGGATCGGGAGACCGCCGCGCGCCTGGGCGCCGATGCCTTCATCACCAAACCCTTCGCCAACGCAGACGTCGTCAACGCCGTGACCCGTCTGGCCCAAGGCGCAGCCGCTGGCGAGACCGTGCCGGGCGCCCTGCCGGGCCGGGCGGCGGGTGCGACGAGCGGGAGTGGAGGTACTGCGTGAGCCGCACGCCGGAGCCGGAGCGTGCCGCACGGCGATGGCATGACGCGGCGATGGGCCTGCCCATGGCCGGGATCGTCTTGCTGCTCTCGCCCTTTGCCCAGGTCTTCGCGGTCGATGGGCGCGTCTTCGGGATCCCGGTGCAGGTCGCCTATGTCTTCGGGGCCTGGGGTCTGCTGATCCTGATCGCGCGCTTCGTCGCCCGGGGGATGCTCTCGGAGCTCGACGAGCCCCCGCAAGCCAGAGCCAGGATCGCGCCCCGCCCCGTGGCCGACGCGGACAGCGCTCTGGGGGCGACCCCGCCGGCGCCGCGCTGAACGGTCGAGCGGCGTGCTCAGCCAGGACCTCCTCCTCGCCGTCGCCCTCGGCTATGTCGTCTTTCTGTTCGTCGTCGCCTTCACGGCTGACCGCCAGGGCATGCGCCGGGGCAGCTGGCTGCAGTCACCGGCGATCTACACCCTCGCCCTGTCGGTCTATTGCACGGCCTGGACCTTCTACGGCGCCGTGGGGCTGGCCGCCCGCTCGGGCCTCGAGTTCGCCACGATCTACCTCGGACCGACGCTGGTGTTCATCGGCTGGTGGTGGACGCTGCGCAAGCTGGTGCGGATCGGCCGGGTGCATCGCATCACCTCCATCGCCGACCTCGTCTCCTCGCGCTACGGCAAGTCGCCGGCGCTGGCGGTGGTGGTCACCGTGATCGCGGTGATCGCGACCACCCCCTACATCGCGCTGCAGCTCAAATCGATCACCACCAGTTTCGAGGCGATCTCCGGCGCGCAGCACGCCAGCCGCACGGCCTTCTGGGTCGCCTGCGGGCTTGCCGCCTTCACCATCCTCTTCGGCACCCGCTCCATCAGCGCGAACGAGCGCCATCACGGCGTCGTCGCCGCCATCGCGGTGGAGGCGGTCACCAAGCTCGTGGCGCTCGTCGCGGTCGGCATCTTCGCCGTCTGGGGTGTCGCCGGCGGGGTGGAGGCAATCTTCGACCGCATGCCGGCCGAGATGGTCGTGCCGCAGGAGACCTTCGACGGCCGCTGGTTCACCATGGTGGTTCTGGCCGGGGCCGCCGTCCTGTGCTTGCCGCGCCAGTTCCATGTGACCGTGGTCGAGAACACCGACGAGCGGCACCTGCTGACGGCAAGCTGGCTGTTCCCGCTCTATATGTTCCTCATCAGCCTGTTCGTGCTGCCCATCGCCATCGCGGGGCTCGCCTGGCTGCCGGAGGGGTCGAACCCCGATCTTTTCGTGATTGCCCTGCCGCTTGCATTCGATCAGCAGGAACTGGCGCTGCTCGCCTTCATCGGCGGCTTCTCCTCGGCGACCTCCATGGTGATCGTCGCCTCCATCGCCCTGTCGATCATGGTGTCGAACCATGTCGTGGCGCCGCTGGCGCTGAACCGAATGCTGAGCGAGCGCGCGGCCTCCGGCGACATGCGGGATCTGCTGCTGACCAGCCGGCGGGTGACGATCGCCGCCCTCCTGGGGTTGGGGTTTCTCTATCTTACGGTCTCCGACGGCGGGGCGGGGCTTGCGGCCATGGGGCTCACGGCCTTCGTGGGCGTGGCCCAGGTGCTGCCGGCGATGATGGGCGGGATCATGTGGCGCGGGGCGACCCGGGCCGGGGCGCTGGCGGGCCTGGTGGCCGGGGCGGTGCTGTGGCTCTACACGCTGTTTCTGCCGGCACTCGGCGGCGTCCTGCCCGAAAACTGGATGGCGGCGGGGCCCTTCGGCATCGCAGCGCTGCGGCCGCAGGCGCTGTTCGGCCTCGCGGGGCTCGACCCGCTGGTCCATGCGACGGTCTGGAGCCTCGGCACCAACATACTGCTCTTCGTAACGGTCTCCATGGCCACCAGCATGTCGGCGCTGGAGCGCTTGCAGGCGGCGCTCTTCGTCGACGTCTTCCGCACCTCCGCCGGCGACGGCCCGCGCTTTGTGCGCCGGGAGGCGGCGGCGGAGGATCTCTTTATCCTTGCCCAGCGGATCCTGGGGGCGGTCCCGGCACAGCGCCTCTTCGACCGCATGGCTCGGGCACAGGGCCGCGGCTCCGGCCTGCCCAAGGCCGACGACGCCATGGTCGAGCGGCTGGAGCGCGAGCTTGCGGGCTCGGTCGGCGGCGCCTCGGCCCATGCCATGGTGATGCGGGCCACCGGGGGCGAGATCGTCTCGCTCACCGATCTGATCGACATCGCGGACGAGACGCAGAAGCTGATGGAGACCACCCAGCGCCTGGCGGACAAGACGACCGAGTTGGAGCGCACCGCCGACGAGCTTCGCCGCGCCAACCAGCGCCTGCGCCGGCTGGACCGGCAAAAGGACGACTTTCTCAGCCAGGTCAGCCATGAGTTGCGGACGCCGATGACCTCGATCCGCTCCTTCTCCGAGATCCTGTTGTCCGAGCCGCAGGTCGAGACCGAGGAGCGCGCCCGTTTCACCGCCATCATCCATGCCGAGAGCATCCGGCTAACCCGCCTGTTGGACGAGATCCTGGACATCAGCCGGCTGGAGAGCGGCTATGCCGACATCCCCATCGAGCAGGTCCCCATCGCCGGTGTCTTGAGCACGGCGATGGACTGTGTGGCAGGCTTCGCCTTCGAGCGCGGCGTGCGGATGACGATCGATGATGCCGTGCCCGAGGTCGCGGCAGCCGCCAATCCGGACCGGCTGCTGCAGATCCTGATCAACCTGCTGTCGAACGGCATCAAGTACAACGGCCACGCCGAGCCCAGGATCACCCTCCATGCCCGGACCGAGGCCGGGCGGGTGGAGATCGACGTCGCCGACAATGGCGGCGGCGTGACGGCGGAGGAAGCGGAGGACATCTTCGCCAAATTCACCCGCGGCACGCGGGCACCGCTGGACCGGGGCGCCGGGCTGGGCCTGCCGATCAGCCGCGCCATGGCGGAGCGGATGGGCGGTACGCTGGCCGTCGTGTTCCGCGAGGATGGCACCAGCTTCTTCCGGGTGACCCTGCCGCTTGCGCCCCCATCGCCGGCGCGCGCGGCGGAGTAACTCGCGTCAGGCTGCTTGGTGGTCGTGCCTTCCCCGCTCCGGGTGGGGGGGAAGGCGAGGAAGATCAATCACAGAACTTCGAATAGGAAGACGGGTCGGCGGCCTGGACCTGACTGCAGTGGTGGTAGTGCGAGCAGACGTAGCGGTACTGCCCACCCCAAACGGTCAAGTAGTCGTACTGCACCGTGTTCGCCTGCTCATTGCTCGCCGGGCAGATATGCATGGCTGCAGCACCAGAGTCGGTGATGATGCTGTACTCGCCCTGGGATACACACTGGTCTTGGTAGATGACCCGACCACCAGCGCAAGATGGATGATAGGCGAAGGCCATTGCGGGTAAGCTGACGCAAAGAACCGCTGCCAAGCCAAGGGTTTGACGTTTCGGAAGGTTCATTCGGTTTCTCCAAATCACACACTTTTACCGAGTGCTGTCGGACTTTTGCCGACACCGGAATAAAAACTACATCTACTGAGATATTAGAAGTACTGATTTGGGAATTTAAATTATAATAATACTTAGAATCCGAAAGTAAAACGGCCAATAGCAGTGAAGTCACGCGCGTATCTGGGCGTGGCAACTTCACCGTTCAGCAGTGTTGGTCGATCGGCAAAACTAAATGAGGAATCGGTGGTGTTCTGAAACTCGACGGTAAGCACCCCACGCCGATCGGGCAGGCGGTATCCCGCAACAACGTCCAGCATCGGGAAGGTGTCGCGACCACTCGCACCGTTGTCCTCGAACTCGTGCCAAACCATGCCACCCCGGGCGCTGGCGAAAAAACCGCTCGGGTGAAACCAGACGACCGAGCCCGCCAGTTCGCCGACCTCGTATCGATCGAGGTCGATCACCCGCGGATCGCCGTCCGAATCGATGCGCAGGCCTTCGAGGCTGACAGCGACCTGCGGCGACAGCGCATAGGTCGCACTGCCACGAAGCTCCCGCACCACGGCCTCAAAGTCGGTCGGGCCGAAACCAGGGCGCGTGACACGCCAGCGCTGCGCCTCCAACGTCACGATGAACGGGTCGAAAGGCCTGAGGTCGAGCCCGACGCCGGCACTTTGGACGCGGCTGCCGCCGGGCTGGTCCGTCATCTGCGAGAACCCTGCAACCGTGGCGGGCTCCAGCCGCTGCGGCGACAGCGCCGCTGGGATCACGCTGCGCGTCCAGGCACCGCGCAGATCCAGCCAGTCGGTCACGCCGATCCGTCCGCCGACCTTGGGGCTGAAGGTGGTGACAGTCTCGGTGATCCCGAAGACGTCCTGCTCGTCCAGATCGAACCAATCGACGCTAGCACCCAGGGTAAACTCCACGTTCGACACCACCGGCACGGTCTCGAAGAGCACGTTCGCATAGCTGTAGGCCGTCGCCTGAAAGCTCTCCGCACTCGAGCGCGTCTCAAAGACGAAGAAGCCGAAGTCCAGCGCATTCACGGCGTCGGTGGTCGCGTCGGCAAAGGCCAAGCCGCTCACAAACGAAAGGGGGCCAGCCCTGGCGACATGCTGCAGTTGGACATCGACCCCTTCCCCTTCGGCCGTGGTCAGCGATGGCACATTGAAGAAATCGGCGGTGGTCGCGAGGCTCTCGTCCTCCTGCGTGAAGGTGATGACCCCGGCGATGTCGTGATCCGCCCCGATCCGCCGCTTGATGCCGGCGCGGATCACGTTGCGCTCCAGGCTCTGGTCGGTCACGGGATTGCCGGTCGAGGTGTCGAACTCCAGCACCCGATCCCCGAAATCCGAGGAGCGATAGCGGTACTCGAGAAAGAAATCGGTGCCGGCGTCCAGCGTGCCGCGCAGCTCTGCGCCGGCGATGGTCGTATAGGCCTCGTTGTTGAAGCGATAACCCTGATCCTGCTCATGGCTGACGGCGGCGGAGGCCGACCAACCCTCGTGCAGCAGGGCCCCGCTGATCTGCCCGCCAAAACGCTCCTGCGTGCCGCCAAAGCCGCTGACCGCGCCGCGAAATCCGTCACTCTCGAAGTAGGGACCGAGTTCCGCGAAGCTCGGCCGTGCGGCGGCGGGCCCGTCGAGGGCGGCCAGCGAAGTCTCCTGACGGGTCGGATCGAGGGATTGTTTGGAGGGGCTGCGCCAGACCTGCTCGGCCAGGGCGGCGGAGACGGCGGCGATCTCCTGACGCTCCCGCCTGCGCAACAGGTCGGCGACGATGCCATGGGCTGCGGGATTGGTGGCGTCCTGTTCGGCGCCGCGTGCGCCCACCTGCAGGGCTTCCTGATCAAATCCCAGGGTCTGGAGCAGGCGCCCAAGGACCGCGCCCTGCACCGCGCGATCCTCGTCGAGGCCGCGCTCGCTGCGCAGCGTGGCCCGGCCGTCGGCGCGATCCTGTGCGGCGCGGACGGACGCGAGCGCCTCCACCACGCGGTTCTCCAGAAACAGCGTCTCGGCCTCCAAAAGCCAGGGCGCGGGATCGTCCGGATCGGCCGCCCGCGCCAGCGCGTACTGCGCCAGCGCCTTGTCGCTCAGCCCCTCCGCCGCATATGCGCGGCCCAACCAGGTGCGAAACACCGCGCGGCGCGGAGAGAGAGCCGCAGCCGTCTCAAGCTCCCGGCGCCCCTCGGTCACCGCACCCTGACGGACAAGCAGCAGGCCGAGGCCGAGGCGTGGCAGCGGGTCCTCGCTGTCGATCGCAATCCCGCGCTCGAAGGCCTACCGCGCCGCGTCGTAGTCGTTGGAGGCGAGGCGCGCGAGACCAAGGATCGCTTCTGCCAGCGAACTCTGCCCCACCTCCAGCGCCCGGCGCGCCTGCCGTTCGGCGCCCCTCGCGTCGCCAGCAACGAAGGACAGCTCGGCGACCCGCGCGGCGGCAAACTCATCGGTCGGCGCGAGCGCGAAAGCCCGGTCGGCCGCCGCCCGCGCGGCGGCAATATCGCCACTGCCCTGCGCCGCATAGCTCGACGCCAGCTGCGCCGACGGCAGGTCGGGCGCCGCTGCGATCGCGGCCGCCGCGCGTTCCATACCCTCCTCCGTCCGCCCCCGGGCCAGGGAAACGACCGCGCCGAGAGCGAGGGCAGAGGGCGCCTCCGCCTCCTCGCGCAGCAGCGCCTCCGCCCGATCCGGCTCGCCTGCGGCCAGCGCGCCCGCCGCCCGGCGAACCGCGGCCGGCGCATCCTCGCCCGCCAGCAGGACGGGCGGGTAATAGATCGCCCAGTCCGATGCGCCCGCGGGATCGACCGCGATGGCACGAAGCGTCGGGGGCAGGGCCTCGGCCTCCGCCTCGCTCAGCGCGGCCAGGGTCGCGGTGCCGGCGGGTGCAAAACCCGCCTCGCCATGGGACAACACGATGACGTCGTCACCACGGCTGAAACGCACATCGCCCTCACGCACGGCGACGACGGCACCGTCCGCTCCGGCTGCCACGACCGCTTCGGTCCCGTCGATGCCGGCGGTGGCGTACCGCGTCTCAACCGAGAACACGGCCCGCACGGAGGAGAGGAAGCGCAGAACGCCGCTCCTCAAGCTGACCCGTTCGCTAGGCATGCCATCCACGACGGCAGGCAGATTGAGTTGAGCATTGGCGGCCAGCCCCAGCGTCGTCTCCACCCCGGCGAGGCGAAGTTCAACCCGACCGGCGCCGCCCGTGATGACGGTGTCCCCAGCGCAAACCTGATCGCCAAGTCGCAGGGTCCGCATGGTGCCGTCGGTGGCGCGTACCTCGACGGTGCCATCCACCGCCACGACGACCGCTGGCGCGGGACCGATACACAATTCCTGTGCCGTCGCCGCCCAACCGGACGACAGCATGATGGTCGTCCCGACAGCCATGACCAACAAAGGTTTCACAATAATCCTCATTCACCCGAACGGCGCGATCGTTTCGGGCAGAGCTATCTTTGGCAAGAAGAGTGCAGGTATGGAACTGTCTTCTGTATTATTATTTCGCGAGGATCATTCGCCACACAAGGATCGGGGTCGCCTTGCCGTCCAGCTGCTGCGGTCCGAGACACTCGAACGACAGGTCCGACTGGTTCACCGCGGCCGTCTGCACCGCGTCGGAGACGAGGGCAACGGATCCTGCGCCATCGAGGAAAGGCCGCGCGCCCTCCTCCAGCCGTTTCGCCGTGTTCACCACGCCGCCGATGACGCGGAACCCCAAGCGGCCCCCGGCCTCGACCTCGCCGAGCATAACGGGCCCGGTCTCCAACCCCATGCGCAGGCGCAAGGCCATCGGTTCACCGCTTTCCGGCAGTGTGACGGGCACGCTCACGGTGCGCTGGTCGGGCAGGGCCCGGGCCGCAGCCTCGGCCAGGGCAGCGCCGGCGCGACACGCGCGACAGGCATGGGGCTCGGCGCCGGGCTCATCGGGGAAGACCGCTAACAGGCCGTCGCCCTCGATCTCGACCACGATGCCACCCTGCGCCTCCACCGCGACAGTGGCGTCCGACTGAAACCGGTTCAGCAGCGTGCTGTAGACCACGGTCGAAAGGCGATCCGACATCAGCACCGATCCGACGATATCGGCAAACAGCACCGTCGCGGCCTGCTCGCGCATGTCCAGCGGCACGCTGCCGTCGGTGTCGAGCACCACGTCGGCGACGGGGCGCACCAGGCGGCGGCGCAGGGTTGCGCGGGTTCGCGCGTAGCCGTTGGCTAGGCCGACGAGCAACAGGACCGGCAAGCCGAGCACGACCGGCACCGCGAGCGGCACCCACAGGCGTATCTGCACGAAGATCACCGCTGCGATGATCGCCAGCAGCAGCGCCGTGGCCGCGACGTGGCCTGCGCTACGCCAGCCGCCAAGCATGATGACCCAATAGGCGGCCAGGGCGCCGACGACCGCCGTGATGACCGTCGCGCTTGCCGGCGGTACCGTCATCAGCCGGTGGTTGTGGATCTCGTTCAAAAAGGCCGTGGCTGCTAACTCGACCCCGGCGACTGTGTCCGTCTCCTCCCCGGAGGCGACGGTCCGGAAGTGATCGGTCTCCGCCTGGCGGCCGGGATCCGAGATCCCGATGAAGACGACCGTATCCGAGAGATCCTGGGGCAGTCGCAAGTGCTCGGGTGTCTTGTCGTCGAAGACGGCGCGGATCGGGACCGTGGGCACACTCAATGCCGGGCCATAGAACCAGAATGGCGTGACCCCCGGCGCCTGCTGCGGAAAGGGTGCCAGGCCCTCACGCTCCGCCAGTGCTGCGGCCACCTGCGGCATTGGCTGAAGATCCGCAAAGACGGGCAGATGTCGCCGGTAGCCCAGGATCAGCCCGGTCGTATCGGTGACCACCTGGAAAAAGCTGGTGGCAGCGGCAGCCTCGACGAAAACCGGCGCGGGCCGTTCGCGGCGCAACGCACGGGTTCCCGTCGGCGTGTCCACACCCTCGAGCAGGATAGCGGGTGGGCCGTTCGCCAAGGCCTCGGCCAGTGCGCGATCCCCCTCACGGGACAGGCGAAACACCACGTCGAAGACCAGAACCTGCGCACCGCGTGCTGCCAGAGCGTCGATCAGACAGGCGTGGATGGCCCGCGGCAGCTGAAGCGTGTCGGTCACGGCCACCAGTCTGCGCCGATCCTCGGCGCTCAGACAGGCCTCCAGGCGCCGTGAGGCCGGGCCGGGGTCATCGGCCACGAAGGCCAGCCATTCCGCCCCCAGATCGTCGAGCGCCACGATCAAGGCGCCCTCGGGCGCCGGTACCGGGCCGCGCAGCGTGTATAGTGCGGCCAGCCCCCAGCCGTGTTCGATCCGCTGGCCGATGGGGCTTGCTTGCAGTGCCGCGAGCAAGCCGCCGCACAGCAGGCACAGGACGAGCCGCTGCGTGATCCGCAGTGAAGCGGCGAGCCTGTCCGACAAAGATCCCCGTCGCTTGGACGCCCCGGCGCGCCCCCAGCCGTCACGCCCGCTGTCGCGTGCCGCAGCCCAGCGCGATTGCGTGTCAGAGGGCGGCGGCATAGATCGCCTGAGCGTCAGCCTCGGTCAGCGGGCGCGGGTTGTTCACCAAAAGGCGCGTCTGCTTCATCGCATCGTGTGCGAGCATCCCCAGATCGTCCGGGCCGATGCCGTTCTGCGACAGGCGCACCGGCAGGTCGAGGGCGGGGCCGAGGTCGCCGAGTTCCTCGATGAAGCTGTCCACCATCAGCGACGGGTCCTGTCCGGCGAGCGCCGGAAAGACGATGGGCGCGAGGGCCGCATAGGCCGCCTCCGCCGCGGGTTCGACCCGGTTGAAGGCCAGCACCGGGGCGAGCACCATGGCGTTGGCATGGCCGTGCGGGATCTTGAAATGCCCGCCCAGCGGATAAGCCAGCGCATGCACCGCCGCCACCGGCGCATTGGCAAAGGCCATGCCCGCAAGCGCCGAGCCCAGCAGCATCCCCTCGCGCGCCGCCATGTCGTCGGGCACGGTGCAGGCGGTGCGGATATGCATGCCGAGCAGCCGCAGCGCCTCGCGCGCCAGCATGTCCGATAGGGGGTTCTTGCGGTGGGCCGAGGTGAAGGCCTCGATCGCGTGGACCATGGCGTCGATCCCCGTCGCCGCCGTCACGCGTGAGGGCAGGCCGGTGGTCAGTGCTGCATCCAGGATCGCCGTATCCGGCAGCAGATGGGGCGAGACCACGCCCATCTTCTCCGTCGTGCCGGTCGTCACGATGGCGATCGGCGTCACCTCCGACCCGGTGCCGGCCGTCGTCGGCACCAGCATGAGTGGCAGGCGCGGCCCCTTCGCATTGCCGACCCCATAGGCCGACGCGAGCGGCTGATCCGTCCCCAGCAGGAGCGCCACCAGCTTGGCCGTATCCATCGGCGAGCCCCCGCCGATGCCGATCACGCCGTCGACGCCCGCTGTGCGCATGGCCTCCACGGCGCGCAGAATGTCCTCCTCCGGCGGGTCGGCCCGCACGTCGTCCCAGGGCGTCACCGAGATGCCGGCCTCCAGCAGGCTCGCCTCCGCCGGGCCCAGGAGACCCGCCGCCCGCACCCCCGGATCGCTGATCAGCGCGACATGCCGGATCCCAAGCTCCGCCGCCAACGGACCGGCCATGCCTGCGCGCCCCGCGCCGATTTCCAGCGCCGGCGTGGTCCGGAACGCAAACCCCTGCATGCAGCACTCCTCCCTAAATCCAGGCGCCATCAGCAAAGACGAGGCGCCGGAGCGGTTCAAGCGGTTCAGCCGGCCAGCCCCGCCACATCGGCAAACCGCGCGCCCTGCACGGCGACGTGGTCGTACATGGCCTGGCTCGCCGCGGCTGCATCGCCTGCGACGATCGCATCGACGATCCGCCCGTGCTCGGCGAGCGAGGCCATCAGGCGGCCGGGCGCCCTAAGCTGCAGCCGGCGATACGGCTTGAGACGCCTGCGCAGGGCGCGGACGTGCTCGCTGAGAAAGCCATTGCACGAGGCGGCGTCGATGGCCTCGTGAAAGATTTCGTTGCAGTAGTAGTACGCATCCCCGTCGCCATCGCGCGCAGCGGTACCGCAACGCCGGTGCGCCTCCGCGATCACCGGCAGTTTCGCGGGATCGCCTGCGCGCGCCGCCCGTTCGGCGCAGAACGCCTCCAGTGTCGCCATGACCTCGAACATCTCGGCCCGCTCGGTGGGGCCCACGGCGCGGACCACGGCGCCCCGGTTCGGGCGGTGGTCGATCAGGCCCGTTGCCGCCAGGGTCCGGATCGCCTCACGTACCGGCGTGCGGGAGACGCCGAACTGGCTGGCCAAGGACATCTCGTCCAGCCGGTCACCGGGGGCCAGCGTGCCGGTCAGGATCAAATCCTCGATCTCGTCCAACAAATGTGCGGTGCGCCGAAGGCCCATCTGCCTCTCTCCGCCTGCCCAGCTCGTGCACCCCATGGTGCCTTTCCCAGGCGAGCGAGACCATAGCGGTGGCGGCGATTGTATACAATCTGCTTGACAGTCTTTGCCCCGGGCGTCACAGCAAGGGCATCACCGCGGGGACCGAAGAGGCACCCTGCGGCAACCAAAACAGGGGCGCCACCGGCGCCGCAAGGGAGTGACAATGACCAGCTTCACCAGGATCGCCGCGATTGCGGGCGTGGCCCTCGGCCTGTCCGCCCTCTCCGCCACCGCCGCCGACAAGCTCCGCCTCAGCCACCAGTGGTCCACCTCCGACGTCCGTCACCAGGTCGCCGAGATGGTCGCCAACCACGTCGCCGAGGCCGGCGTCGGGCTGGAGATCGAGATCTTCCCGTCGAAGTCGCTGTTCAAGCCGCGCGAGCAGTACAAGCCGCTCTCCCGCGGGCAGCTCGACATGACGGTCTTCCCGCTCGCCTATGCGGGCGGCCTGCGCCCGGCCTATAACCTCACGCTGATGCCTGGGCTCGTGAAGAACCACGACCACGCCGCGCGGCTGAATGAGAGCGACTTCATGGCCGAGATCGAGAAGATCATGGCCGAGGATGACGTGAAGGTGCTGGTGCACGGCTACCTCGCCGGCGGCTTCGCTGGCGTGGACGGCTGCATCACCAGCCCGGATGATGTGAAGGGCCTGCAGAGCCGTGCTGCCGGCAAGGCCTTTGAGCAGATGCTGGCCGGTGCCGGTGCCTCTATCGCCTCGATGGCCTCCTCCGAGATCTACAACGCGATGCAGACCGGCGTGCTGCAGGCGGCGAACACCTCGTCCTCCAGCTTCGTGAGCTACCGCATCTACGAGCAGGTGAAATGCTTCACCCCTGCGGGCGATTACGCGCTGTGGTTCATGTATCAGCCGCTCATGATGAACAAATCGACCTTCGACGGGCTGAGCGAGGCGCAGCAGAAGGCGCTGATGGACGGCGCGGCCAAGGCCGAGGCCTTCTATCTGGAGGAAGCGAAGAAGCAGGACGGCAACGCCGCCCAGGTCTTTGCCGACAACGGCGTCGAGATCGCCGAGATGTCCGAGGCCGACTTCCAGGCCTGGCAGGCGATCGCCAAGGAGACCTCCTACAAGGCCTTCCTGGAGGGCAACGCCGAGGGCCAGCGCCTTCTGGATCTCGCTCTCTCGGTCGACTGACCTGACCTTGCATGCCGCTATCCGGCGGCATGCCCTTCCCCCCCCGACCCCTCTTCCGCCCGGAGGAGGGGGGCGCGAACGGCGCCGCTGGCGCCTCCCCCTCCGCCTTGGAAGGGGATCGAGGGGGAGGATCCGAGGACGGCGACCGGCCCGCCGCTAGGGAAATTCCATGTCAGGCTCCGCCCATGCCATTCCCGCCGCGCGTCACGGCGGCAACCCGGTGCTGATGGCCGTGGGCCTGCTGAGCCGGCTCTGCGGCCTGGTCGCCGCGCTCACCATCGTCGCGGCGGTGGGCATCACCTGCCAGATGATCTTCGTGCGCTTCGTGCTGAACCAGAGCACGATCTGGCAGACCGAGGCCGTCACCTACATGATGATCGCCGCTACCATGCTCGGGCTGCCCTATGTGCAGTATCTGCGCGGACATGTGAACGTGGATCTTCTGCCGCTGGCCCTGCCCATGGCCGCGCGCAAGGGGCTGGCGGTCATCACCTTCGGCCTCACGCTGGCGGTCGTCGCCATCATGCTCTGGCACGGCTATCACTTCTGGTACGAGGCCTGGGATTGGGGCGAGCGGTCGAACACGCCCTGGGACCCGCAGCTCTGGGTGCCCTATCTGGCGCTGCCCATCGGCTTCGGCCTCTACCTGCTGCAACTCGCCGCCGATCTCTACGCCATGCTGACGGGGGTCGAGAAGCCCTTCGGGCTGGAGACTGAGGGCGAAGAGGCCGCCGTGCCCGGGATGGCCGACTGATGGATCCGCTTGTCCTCGGCGCCCTCGTCGCCATTGTCACCATCGTCGTTCTCTTCTCCGGCGTTTCGGTCGCGGCAGGTCTGCTGATCGTCTCGGCCATGTTCCTCATCGCCTTCGAGGGCGCGCAGGCGCTCTCGCTGATGCCGGAGGTCTTCTTCGGCAAGCTCAACAACTTCGCCCTGCTCTCGATCCCCATGTTCATCATCATGGGGGCCGCCATCGCCTCGACCCGCGCGGGTGGCGACCTCTACGAGGCGCTCGACCGCTGGCTGACGCGGGTGCCGGGGGGGCTCGTGATCTCGAACCTCGGCGCCTGTGCGCTGTTCGCCGCCATGTCCGGCAGCAGTCCTGCCACCTGTGCGGCCATCGGCAAGATGGGCATCCCCGAGATGCGCAAGCGCGGATTCCCCGACGGGGTCGCCGCGGGCTCCATCGCTGCGGGCGGCACGCTCGGCATCCTGATCCCGCCCTCGGTCACCATGATCGTCTATGGCATCGCCACCGAGACCTCGATCGGCCGGCTGTTCCTGGCGGGCGTGATCCCCGGCCTGCTGCTGGTGGGCCTGTTTATGGTCTGGTCGCTCTACTCGACCTGGGCGCAGGGCGGGGCGGCGACGCTGCGCCCGCGCAACTTCACCCTGGCCGAGAAGCTGGAGCTGATGCCGCGGGTCCTGCCGTTCCTGCTCATCATCCTCGGCGTGCTCTATGCCATGTACGGCGGCGTCGCGACCCCGTCCGAGACGGCGGCGGTGGGCGCGCTTCTCTGCCTGCTGATCGCCATCGTGATCTATCGGCTGTGGTCGGTCTCCTCGATCTGGGTCGTGATGCGGGATTCGACGCGCGAGAGCGTGATGATCCTGTTCATCATCGGCGCGGCAGGCGTGTTCAGCTTCATGCTCTCCTCGCTCCAGATCACCCAGTCGATCGCGGAGTGGATCGGGACCCTCGACGTCAACCGCTGGGTGCTGATGGGCGCGATCAACCTCTTCCTGCTGATCGCGGGCTTCTTCCTGCCCCCCGTGGCCGTGATCCTGATGGCCGCCCCGATCCTGCTGCCCATCGTCACGACGGCGGGCTTCGACCCCTATTGGTTCGCGGTGATCCTCACGATCAACATGGAGATCGGGCTGATCTCCCCACCCGTGGGGCTCAATCTCTACGTCATCAACGGCATCGCACCGGACATCCCGCTCAAGACTATCCTGCTGGGATCCTTGCCGTATGTCGCCTGTATGGTGATCGCCATCGTGATACTCTGCCTCTTCCCGGGGCTGGCAACCTGGCTGCCGGAACTGGTGATGGGCCCGGTCATCGGCTGAGCGATCGGGATGGAGGAGGCGGTGATGAGCGAGGCGACGGACGCGAAGAAGGCCGCGGAGCCGGACTCTGCTTCAGTGCCCCCGGTGCCCCCGGTGCCCCTGCCCGCCGCCCCTGAGCCAGAGCCAGAGGCACCGCCACGCACCGGCCTTCTGGGCGACATGCTCGCGCGGATCGCCGAGAGCGGTCGGGCGCTGATCGGGGCGGAGGAACCCAAGCCCCTGATCGACCGGGCCGAGGCGCTGCTCGCCTCCAACGGCGAGGTGACCGGCACCGCCCGCGCCCAGGGCCTGTTGGAGGACTACGCCGCCCTTGACCTAGATGCGCGCCTCGCCTTTCTGCGCGCCCTGGCCGAGCGAATGGCGACAGACGAGACGGCACTGGTCGAGGCGATCGCCGCCTATCAGGCCGACCCGGGCCCCGCGGCCGCGCGGCGCCTGCATGTCGTCTCGGAGCCCCGCAGCCAGGAACTGCTGCGCCTGTTGAACCGTGCTCCCGGCGGCACCCGTGCGCTGGTCCGCATGCGCGAGGATCTACTCGGCATCCTGCGCGAGGAACCGCGCCTTTCGGGGCTCGATGCGGATTTCCAGCATCTCTTCGGCAGCTGGTTCAACCGCGGCTTCCTCTCGCTGCGCCGCATCGACTGGGACACCCCGGCCTCGATCCTCGAGAAAATCATCGCCTATGAGGCCGTGCATGCGATCACCGACTGGGACGATCTGCGCCGCCGGGTGGCGGCACCGGATCGGGCGCTCTTTGCCTTCTTCCACCCCGCGCTGACCGATGATCCCCTGATCTTCGTCGAGGTCGCGCTGACCGCCGAGATCCCCGGCGCCATCGGCCCCATCCTGACGGATGCACGCGACACCGTGGACCCGGCCAGGGCCACCACCGCGGTCTTCTATTCGATCTCCAACTGCCAAAAGGGGCTGCGCGGCATCAGCTTCGGCAACTTCCTGATCAAACAGGTCGTCGAGGATCTGCGCGCCGCCTTCCCCCGTCTCGCGACCTTCGTGACCCTCTCCCCCGTCCCCGGCTTCGCCACCTGGCTCGCGCGGGAGGGGATGGCGGAAGAAGCCGCGGCGCACCCGCCCGAGACCGACGGCGCCCCGGCGGAGGAGGCCGAGCGCAAGAAGGCCGAGGCCGCGCGCGACGACCGCCTCGCCGCCCTCTGCGCGCATTATCTTGCCGAGGCGAAGCGACCGAACGGGCTGCCCGAGAACGCCGTCGCGCGCTTTCACCTCGGCAACGGCGCGCGCCTCGAGCGGGTGCACGCATGCGCCGATCTCTCCCCCCGCGGCCAGGCCGAGAGCCACGGCGTGATGGTCAACTACCTCTACGACCTGCCCTACATCGAGAAGAACCACGAGGCCTTTGCCGGGCGCGGCGAGATCGCCCAATCCTCCGCCGTGCGCAGGCTCGCGCGGACCGGTGCCGCGCTGGCGGCCGCAGCCAGCTTTGAGAAGAAGACACCATGACCAACCATCTCGCCGCGGCGCTCGGCCTCGACGACGCGGCCCGCCATGATCGCCGTTTCGCGACGCTGGAGGACGGGCGCGACTACACCTTTGGCGCGGTGGACGACGTCTCCTCACGCTTCGCGACAGCGCTAATCGCGCTCGGCGTCAAACCCGGCGACCGGGTCGCCGTGCAGGTCGAAAAATCCATCGAAGCGCTGATGCTCTACCTCGGTACCATCCGGGCAGGCGCTGTCTTCCTGCCGCTCAACACCGCCTATACGCCCACCGAGGTCGCCTTCTTCGTCGAGGATGCGGAGCCCGCCCTTCTGGTCTGCGATCCCTCCCGTGCCGAGGCGTTGGCCCCGGTCGCCGCCAAGACCGGCGCGCGGCTCGAGACCATGGGCATCTGGGCCGCCGACGGGGCTGACCACGGCAGCCTCTTCGCCCATGTGCCCCAGACGGCGGCGCCGGTAACGGTGCCGCGCGGGCCCGACGATCTCGCCGCGATCCTCTACACCTCCGGCACGACGGGGCGGTCGAAGGGCGCGATGCTCAGCCATGACAACCTCGCCTCCAACGCCAAAGTGCTGGTGGAGACCTGGCGCTTTACCGCCGACGAAAGGCTGATCCACGCGCTGCCGATCTACCATACGCACGGGCTCTTCGTGGCCTCTAACGTGACACTCGCCGCGGGCGGCGAGCTCATCTGGATGGCCAAGTTCGCGCCCGCCCCGGTGATCGAGGCCATGGGCGGCGCGACGGCCCTCATGGGCGTGCCCACCTTCTACACCCGCCTGCTCGCAGAGGAGGGCCTGACGCCCGAGGCCTGCCGCAGCATGCGCCTCTTCGTGGCAGGCTCCGCGCCGCTCCTGGCCGAAACACACCGCCAATGGCAGGCCCGCACGGGCCACGCGATCCTCGAGCGCTACGGCATGACCGAGGCCTCGATGATCACCTCCAACCCCTACGGCGGTGAGCGCCGCGCGGGCACCGTCGGCTTCCCGCTTGCGGGCGTGTCCCTCAAGGTCACAGACCCCGAGAGCGGGGCGGATCTGGCCCAGGGCGAGATCGGCATGATCCGCGTGAAGGGCCCCAACGTCTTCCGTGGCTACTGGAAGCTGCCCGAAAAGACGGCGGAGGAGCTGTCGACCGACGGCTGGTTCATCACCGGCGATCTCGGCCTGATCGATGACCGCGGCTACGTCCAGATCGTCGGACGCGGCAAGGACCTCATCATCTCCGGCGGTTTCAACGTCTACCCCAAGGAGGTCGAGAGCGAGATCGACCGGCTGCCCGGCGTCATCGAGAGTGCGGTGATCGGCGTCCCCCATCCCGACTTCGGGGAGGGTGTCGTGGCCGTCGTCGTGCCGGAGGACGGTGCCGCGCGGGAGGCCGAGGCGATCATCGCCCCGCTCTCGGATCGCCTGGCCAAGTTCAAACAGCCCAAGCGCGTCATCTTCGCCGACACCCTGCCCCGCAACACTATGGGCAAGGTCCAAAAGAAGGCCCTGCGCGAAACCCACGCCGCCCTCTTTACGGACTAACCGTCACCATCGACCGAGCAAAGGCCGGGTCGGGTCAAGGGTCGCCGCAGGCGACGGGCTGCGCCCGCTTGCCCTTGAGGCGACCCGGCCTTTGCGAAACGCTCGACCCGAAGCCCCTCGGGCTTCTCCCCAGCCCCTCCCGCGCCGCCCGCCAAACGCGTCCCGTCGATCGGGCGCTCCCGAGACCGCCCAGCCGCGATCCCGAAGACTCATCGCGGCGACCAGCCGCGATACCGCTTGATTGAACTCAGCCTGGCGCGCTCAGACCGCCAGGCTGTGGCGCTTGTCGCTGGTGGGAAGATAGGCGTCGAAGGCCGCCGCGATCAGACGGGTGCGGTCGCGCCAGGCCGGCGCGATCTCGAAACCATCGCCACCGGGCAGGGGGGTCAAGGCGCCCTCCGGCGCCCGCTCGCTCAGCGCCGTCGCCCGGCGCACCACCGGCCCCGCCATATCGCCGAAGGCCGCGCGCAGCCCGCCGATGTCGACGGTGAAACGGCACAGAAGATCCGAGATCACCTGCGCCCGCATGCGATCATCCAGGCTGAAGGCGACCCCGCGGGCGATGGGCAGATGGCCGTCCTCCACCGCCGCGCGCCAGGCGGCGGTCGCGGGGATGTTCTGCACATAGCCCTGCGGCACATAGCCGATGGCCGAGGCGCCGAAACCGATCAGCGCGGCCGCTTGATCCGTCGTATAGCCCTGGAAATTGCGGCGCAGCCTCCCCTCCGCCACCGCGCGCGCCATGGTGTCATGCGGCTTGGCGAAGTGGTCGATCCCCACGGCGACATAGCCCGCCTCGATCAGCATCTCGCGGGCGCGCCCTGCCAGCAGCACCCGCGCCGCCGTATCCGGCAGGGTCGCCGCGTCGATCAGCGTTTGGCGCCGCGCCATCCAGGGGACATGGGCATAGCCAAAGAGCGCCAGCCGGTCGGGGGCGAGGTCGATCACGGCCTCCACCGTCCGCTCCAGGCTCTCGAGCGTCTGGCGCGGCAGGCCATAGACCAGATCCATCGAGACGCTGGCCACGCCGCGGGCCCGCAGCCCTTCGACCAGTTGGCGCGTGACCGTCTCGCCCTGCACCCGGCCGATGGCCGCCTGCACCGAGGCCGCGAAGTCCTGCACCCCGATGGAGGCCCGCGAGAGCCCCGCGGCGGCGAAGGCATCGAGCTTTGCCTCGGTCATGTCGCGGGGATCGAGCTCGACCTCCAGGCGCGCGTCCGCCACCCCGGGAAAGGCCGCGCTTAGGATCTCCTTCAGCCGCAGGATATCCTCGGCGCTCAGAACGCTGGGCGAGCCGCCGCCCCAGTGGATCTGGTTGACCACCGCACCGGCCGTCGTCGCCTCGGCGACCATCGCGATCTCGCGCGACAGCGGCTCCAGGTACTCGGCCACGGGCTTATAGGTCTTGGTGCCCTGCGTGCGGCAGGCGCAGAACCAGCAGAGACGGTCGCAGAAGGGGATATGGACATAGAGCGACAGCGGCGTCTGGGGCTCCAGCGCCCCCAGCCAGCGCCGATAGGCCGTCTCATCGACGGCCTCGGAAAAGTGCGGCGCGGTCGGGTAGCTGGTGTACCGGGGGACCGAGCGGCTGAGCGCGTCTGGCGAGAAGGGATCGAACTGGGTCATGTCGCCCCTTGTCCGCGATGTGGCACCTAATCTCATTGACCGGGATCAACCCCTTCCCCATCCTTCGTCTCGAAAAGGGAGGAACGGAGTCGCCATGCGCGCCCAACCGGATCGGCCGATGAACGAGCGGTGCAGTACGTGCCCCATTCGGGAACGTGCGATCTGTACCTACTGTTCCTGTGACGAGCTTTCGCTGCTCGAGCGGATCAAATCCTACCGCAGCTACGAGCCGGGCCAGGAGATCGTGGCGGCCGGCGAGGAGACGACGATCCTGGGCTCGGTGGTCGAGGGGGTCGTGGCGCTGTCCAAGACCATGGTCGACGGGCGGCGCCAGATGGTCGGGCTCATGTTCCCCTCCGATTTCATCGGCCGTCCGATGCGGGCGACCGCCCCCTATGACGCCGTCGCCGTGACGCCCGTCCGCCTATGCGTCTTCGAGCGTAGGCGCTTCGAGACGCTGTTGCTTGAGACCCCTTCGATCGAGAAGCGTCTGCTCGAGATGATGCTCGACGAGCTCGACGCCGCCCGCGATTGGATGCTGTTGCTCGGCCGCAAATCGGCGCGCGAGAAGATCGCGACCTTCCTGCTGATCCTGGCCCGCCGCGCCGCGATCGCCGAAGGGGCCAGCCCGCAGGACGGCTTTTCCTTCACCCTGCCGATCAGCCGGGAGGCGATGGGCGAATACCTCGGCCTGACCATCGAGACCGTCAGCCGCCAGTTCACCGCGCTTCGCAAGGACGGGGTGATCGAACTGACCGACAGCCGCACCGTGCAGGTGCCCGACTTCCTCGCGCTGCTCGATGCGGCGGGCGAGGACGCGGACGGCGGCCCGCTCGCTTGAGCCCCCATCGCTGACGGTTCCTCACGCCGGCCAGCGCCGGCGTGATTGGACCGTGACCCACCCTCGGCCGATCTTCTCGTCCATCCGCACGAGAGGAGCGTCGCCATGATCCCCGCCCACCGCGCGCCGCAACCGGCCTCGCCGCTGCGCAGCCGCCTCCTTGGCACGGCCGCCGCCGGGTTGCTGCTGCCGGGGCTTGGGGCGGGCGCGTTTGCGCAGGCACAAAGCACCGACCTCGACGCGGCGATCGCGACCTTGGTGTCGCCGGCGGGCTCACCTCTTAGCGTCGCGGAGGCCTCGGTCATTATCCGCGAGGCCGGCGACCTCTCGGCCGCGCCAGGGCTGATCCTGGCGATGCGCTTCGCTCGCGCCACCCGGCGCGAGGCACGGTTCCTGTTGGCCGAGCTTACCGGCGAAAACCCCGGCTGGGGCTGGTTCGACTGGATGCTCTGGCAGCAGAACAACCCGCAGATCACCCCCACCCCCGGCTTCGCCGCGCTCAAGAAGGCGCTGCTCCTGTCGATCGACCCCAACTTCGAGGTCTTCCTGCGTGATGACTACCTCGCACGCGACCGCATGAAGATCCGCTTCGAGGAGATCGCCTGGGGCGGGGTCGTGAAGGACGGCATCCCCTCCCTCGACTTCCCCGAGCGCATGGCGGCGGGGGAGGCCGACTATCTGCGCGACAGCGATCCGGTCTTCGGCGTCTCGATCAACGGCGACGTGCGCGCCTATCCCCTGCGCATCATGGGCTGGCACGAGATGTTCAACGAGGTGATCGGCGGCGTGCCCGTCGCACTCGCCTACTGCACCCTCTGCGGCGCCGGCATCCTATTCGAGACCGAGGTCGCGGGGCGCGACGATCCCTTCGTCTTCGGCTCCTCGGGGTTTCTCTACCGCTCCAACAAGCTGATGTTCGACCGCGCGACGCACAGCCTGTGGAACCAGTTCACCGGCCAGCCCGTGATGGGCCCCCTTGTGGACAGCGGGATCACGCTCGCCCAGCGCCCGGTGACCATCGCGACCTGCGGCGACTGGCGCGCGCAGAACCCGCAGACGACGGTGCTGTCGCTCAACACCGGACACCGGCGCGACTATGGCTCGGGCGTGGTCTACCGCGAGTACTTCGCGAGCCCGGATCTCATGTTCCCCGCCGCCCATCCCAACGATGCGCTGCGCCAGAAGGACTACATCTTCGGCATCCGCACCCTGGGCGCCGCCAAGGCCTGGCCGCTCGAGAGCTTCGCCGCCACCCCGGTCATCAACGACCAGGTCGGCGGGCTGGAGGTGGTGCTGATCGGCGACCCCGACGGCCGGACGGTCCGCGCCTATGAGCGCGCCGGCCTCAGCTTTCGGCCCACGGGGACCCCGGGCACGCTAAGCGCCGGCGGCACGACCTGGCAGATGACCGAGGAGGCGCTCCTCCACCCCGACGGCCCCCGCCTACCGCGCGTGGCGGGCCATGTCGCCTACTGGTTCGCCTGGGACGGCTACCTGGGCCTGCGCGCCGAACTCCACCAGGGCTGACCGCCCCGCCCGGCGCGTCAGGCAGTGCGTTCGACAAGGGCAAAGAGACCGAGACGGGCGCCCGCGGCCATGGCGGCGATGGTGATGGGCGCGCTGACGCTCAAGACCGACAGGGCCGAGAGCCCCTGGCCAACGGTGCAGCCCACCGCCAGGACACCCCCGACCCCCATCATGACCGCGCCGGCGATCTGACGGCGAAGCTCCCTGGCGTCGTCGCAGGCCTCCCAGCGGATCTCTTCGCGCAGGTTCGCGCCGATCGACGCGCCGAGGACGACCCCGATGACGGCTGATACGCCAAAACCCGGGAGGGCGAGCGGATCGCCCGTCATGCTGGACAGGATCGTGCCGCCGAGCGGCATCACGAAGCTGAAGCTGGAGACGCTGACAGCATCCATCCCCACCGTCGCGGCATAGCTGGTGGCAGCCCAGGCGCCGGCGATGCTGAGGCCGACGACGATGGCACCGACCACCCGGCGACGCGGCAGCGCGCCCCCCGCCAGGGCCGAGACCGCCAGCAGCGCGGCGATGACAAAACTGATGAGCGCTGGCGAAAACCCGATGGGCGTGCCGATGAGCTCCGGCAGGGCGGGCACCGGGGCGACCGAGATACCAGGGTGAAACATCAAGGCCGTCACGGGGGCGAGGGGCCCGAGCGCCACCGCATAGGCCGTCACCCCGATGACGGCCGCAAGAACGAGCGAGCGCAGATCGCCCCCGCCAAGACGGACGAGTGTGCCGTAGCCGCAGGTGCCCACCTGCGCCATCCCGTAGCCGAAGATCAGACCGCCGAGGATGGAGGCAAGCGGCGACCACTCATCGCGCAGATATCGCGGTGCATCCGCGTCGAGACCGCCCAGGGCGATCAGCAGGGTCGTGGCAGCAATCGCCGTGGCGGCACCCAGGGTCAGGACCCGAACGCCGCTGTTGTCGGCGCCATAGACCGCGTCCTCGATGGAGGCCATCATGCAAAACCGGCCAATGCGTGCGGCGAGGCCCAGGGCGAGGCCGCCGAGCAGGCCTGCAGCAGAGACGATATGCGCGCCCTCGATCTCCACCAATCGACACTCCGCGATGCGTTTATGCCTAGAGGCTACGCAGTTGCGTATGCGCTATGCAACCTTCCTGTGCCACGCCGCGCCGCGGCGCATCAGTCCCGCGGTGGCTCGGCGCAGAACAGGTCGTAGACGACCTCCAGCATGGCGCGCGTCCGGGCATCGGCGAGACGGTAGTAGATCGTCTTGCCCTCGCGACGCCCCTCGACCAGGCCTTCGAGCCGCAGGCGGGCAAGCTGCTGGGACACCGCCGCCTGGCGCTGGGCAAGGAGTTGCTCGAGCTCCGTCACCGAGCGCTCGCCAGAGGCGAGGTGGCACAGGATCATCAGCCGCCCCTCATGCGCCAGCGCCTTGAGGAACTCCGTCGCGCGCGTGGCATTGGCCATCATGCGATCGACCTCTTCGTCGCTTAGCGGATCATCCAGTCGTGGCAGGCCCATGCGTGCCTTCCCTTGCCCGACCGCCGGGCGCGCCGGCTCGCGCGTCGACGGACCCGGTCACGCCGACATATCCATGAGATACGGCTGACGGGTGGAAATGTCATGATTGCACATCGCACTTTTGCGACGGCCCGGCATCTGACGTGGTTCCCTGTGCTTTCTCGATGTCGTCCAGCATCCGGCCCAGCAGACCCCAGAAGAAGTCCTCACCCGGGTAGCCCTCGATCCGGCCGACCTCCTGCCCGCCGCAGAGCAGCACGAAGGTCGGCGTATAGCGCGCCGGCCGCTCCAGCGCGACGCCGGCCGGCAGCGGGGTATGGATGTCATGGCGCACAAGCGGCGCCGCCCGACCCTCGTCCGTGATCGGATAGACGGCGGCGATCTCCGCGTCCCAGCGTTCGCACCACTCGCACCAGGTCTGCTCGATCATCATCAGCCGCAGCCCGCCCGGCGCCGCCGCCGCGCTGTGTGGCGCCAGGGCAAGGAGCAGGCTGAAGAGGATGGCGATGAACCGCACTGTCGGTTGGAACATTGACCCGCCTGTCGAAAACACATATCAAAAATCTAATATAAGAATACAGGGAGGACAACGGCCGATGGGCGATCCGTTCGCAATCGGGTATTTCGGCGCGGCGCTTGCGGGCCTCGCGTCCTTCGCCTCGCCCTGCATCCTGCCGATCGTCCCCCCCTATCTGTGCTTCCTGGCGGGTGTCAGCCTCGATCAGCTCACCAAGGAAGGACCCGAGAAGGGGAATCGGGGCTGGATCGTCCTGACCGCCACCTTCTTCGCACTCGGCTTCGGCACCGTCTTCGTCGCCCTCGGCGCCTCGGCCAGCATGGTCGGCCAAGCGATCGCGGCCCATTTCGACGTGCTGCGCTGGATCGCGGGCGGCGTGATCCTGCTCTTCGGTCTGCACTTTCTCGGCATCTTCCGCATCCCGCTGCTCTATCGGCAGGCGCGCGCCGAGGTCGATCGAAAGCCCGCCGGCCTGTTCGGTGCCTATCTGGTGGGCCTCGCCTTTGCCTTTGGCTGGACCCCCTGCGTCGGGCCCGTCCTCGCCACCATCCTGTTCACCGCCGGCGGGCAGGAGACGGCCCTGCAGGGGGCGCTGCTCCTGGGTGCCTATGCCGCCGGTATCGCCGTCCCGTTCATCGGCGCGGCCTTCTTCGCCGGCCCCTTCATGGCGCTCATGCGCCGGACGCGCCGGTACATGGGCATGGTCGAGCGCGGCATGGGCGCGGCCCTAGTCGTGACCGGCATCCTGTTCATCACAAACTCCGTCAACGACATCGCCGCCTGGATGATCCCCTACGTGCCGGCGGCCGGCTGAGCGCCAACCCAAGAGAGGTCCACATGCGTCTCGCATCCCTGATCGCCACTGCCACGCTCGCGCTCGGCCTGTGGGGTATCGGCGCCGCGCCCGCGACGGCGGAGGAACCCGGTGCCCTGCACTCAAAGCCCTGGTTCGCGCTGACCTTCAAGGACGTCCGCGAGGATCTCGAGGAGGCATCGGCCGAGGGCAAGCGCCTTGCCCTCATCGTCGAGCAGTACGGCTGCATCTACTGCCGCAAGCTGCACGACGAGGTGCTTTCCGACCCCGAGGTCGAGGCCTTCATCACCGAAAACTACATGGTCGTGCAGCTCAACATGTTCGGCGATGAGGAGGTCACCGATCTCGACGGTGAGACCCTGACCGAGCGTGAGGCGGTCCGCCGCTGGGGGATCGCCTTTACACCCACCATCCTGTTCCTGCCCGAGGTGGCGCCTGAGGAAGCCGCGACGGTTGCCGAGGCGGCCGTGCAGGTCATGCCTGGCGCCTTCGGCAAGTGGACGACGCTCGACATGTTCCGCTGGGTCAGGATGAAGGGCTACGAGGGCGAGGAGCATTTCCAGAAGTTCCACGCGCGCGAGATCGCCCGTCTGCGGGCCGAGGGCCGCCTCTAACCCTTTGCTGTATCGAGAGTACTGACGCGGGCCCCGATGCATCCTCCACGCTGGAAGATTGCACGACCGAATTAAGTTGCAGTGCAACATATGCTAAAATGCGAATTTGTTGTTGCTTTGAATTCTACGAGGTGACACGCTCTTCCGCAAAACGAGAATGAGTCAGTGGGAGAACGTCATGAAGGGGCTAAGCACCCTCGCCATCGTTTCGATTTGCCTGCCGATCGCTGTTGGGTCAGCGGCCGATATCGCCCCCGATGACGTGACCATCGTGGAGTATGCGGTCGCCGAGCCGCTGACGGCAGAACCCGGCGATGCCAACCGGGGTCGCGCGGCCTTCTCGAATCGCAAGCTCGGCAACTGCCTTGCCTGCCACGCCAACACCGATTTCGAGGGCGAGGAGCTTTTCCACGGCGAGGTCGGCCCGGTGTTGGACGGTGTCGGCAGCCGCTGGTCGGCGGGTGAGCTGCGCGCGATCGTCGTGAACTCCAAGGCGATCTTCGGCGATCACACGATCATGCCGGCCTTCTACCGCACTTCGGGTCTCAACCGCCCGCTCGATACGTTCGAAGGCCAGACGATCCTGACGGCACAGCAGGTCGAGGATCTGGTCGCCTATCTGACGACGCTGACTGAGTGACCCTCACATCGGCACAAGGGGAGGAACCCATGCCATTCACACGACGTGACTTTGGCCTTCTGAGCTTCGGCGCCGCCGCCCTGGCAGCGCTCGGCGCGCCGCGCGCCTTCGCCATGTCCGATGCCACGCGTGAGGCCATCATGGCCTTCACCGGCGGCGCCGAGCCGGGCGAGGGCGGCATCATCCTCAACACGCCGGAGATCGCCGAGAACGGCTCGACCGTGCCGGTGGATGTCTCCTGCGAGGGTGCCACGCGGATCATGCTGCTCGCCGACGGCAACCCCAACCCGGGCGTCGCCAGCTTCACCTTCGGCAGGCTCTGCCCGTCGCGCTCGGCCGCAACCCGCATCCGCCTGGCCTCGACCCAGGATGTCATCGCGGTCGCCGAGCTCGAAGACGGCTCGTTCACCATGGTCGCCACCACCGTGAAGGTCACGATCGGCGGCTGCGGCGGCTGACGAAACACAGGACAAGGAGAAAGATCATGGCCAAGGTGCGCCCGCGCGTCCGCGTCCCCAAGAAAGCGTCGGCCGGCGAAACGATCACGATTAAGACGCTGATCAGCCATCCGATGGAGAGCGGTCAGCGCAAGGATCGCAAGACCGGGGAGATCGTCCCGCGCAAGATCATCAATCACTTCACGGCAAGCTTTAACGGCGAGGTGGTTTTCGACGCGAGCATCGAGCCCGCCGTCAGCGCGAACCCCTACTTCAGCTTCGACATGGTCGTCCCGGAGAGCGGCACGGTCGAGTTCAAGTGGGTCGACGACGACGGCTCGGTCTACACCGAGGAAAAGACGATCACCGTCGGCTGACCGGCGCCGGGCACCTGCGAGCATCGGCGCCAGCAAGAAAAAGACCTGGGAGGACTGCAATGAAAAAAGCCGCCACGCTGATGGCCGGCATCGCGATCGTGGCCTCGGCCGCGCTCGCTGGCCCCGGACCCGACGACGACGAACTCGTGATCGACGGCCAGGTCCTCATCACCGAGGTCGAGACGCCCGACGGCCACCCGCTGGACGTGGTCTACTCCGGGTGGCGCTTCCGCTCGGACGAGACGCAGGCGCTGGAGACCGACGATTTCGAGAACCCCGGCATGGTCGCCGTCGACTACGGCCTCGAGCTCTGGGAGACGCCCATGGGTGCCTCGAACCAGAGCTGCGCCGATTGCCACGGCGATCCGGACAGTCTCCAGGGGCTGCGCGCCAACATGCCCAAGTGGAACGAGGCCGCCGGTCAGCCCTGGTCGCTGGAGCATTGGGTCAACTGGTCCATCCAAACCCACGCCGAGGCCGACCCCTGGAAGTGGGAGAGCGCCGAGATGCTGGCGATGACGGCGCTCATCGGCCTGCAATCGCGGGGCATGCCCATGACCGTCCAGACCGACGGCCCGATGACCCCGTGGATCGAGAAGGGCAAGGATCTCTACTACACCCGCGTCGGTCAGCTCGATATGGCCTGCAACCAGTGCCACGAGGACAACTACGGCCAGATGATCCGGGCCGATCACCTGTCCCAGGGGAACATCAACGGCTTCCCGACCTATCGCTTCAAATGGTCGGGCCTTGGGTCGCTGCACCGCCGGTTCTCGGGCTGCATGAAGAACATCCGGGCGACCCCCTACAAGCGCGGATCGGACGAGTTCGTGGCCCTGGAGGCCTATCTCGCAAGCCGCGGCGCCGGCCTCTCGATCGAGACACCTGCCGTCCGGAACTGATCACGGACGGGGATCGCATCGCGGTCCCCGCGCCACCCGCCGCCGCGATCGGCGGTGACCGATAGACCAGACCCGAGGCGCCTGCCCCGTGGCTGCGCCACCCGGCGCCTGCGCTTTGTTGCAGGTGAACAGCGGAGGATTGCCCGATGATCTCACGCCGCGATTTCCTGCAGGTGGCGCTCGCCACCTCGGCCCTGACCGGCGCCGGCACCTTGGCGGGACGCGCCCGGGCGCAAGGGCTCACCGAGGATGGCCTGATCGACATGGCGCCGCTCGGCAACGTCACGCTGATCCACCTCACCGACCTCCATGCCCAGCTCAAGCCGATCTGGTTCCGTGAGCCCTCCATCAACCTCGGCGTGGGCGAGGCCGCCGGCAAACCGCCCCACGTCAGCGGCCGGGACTTCCTCCGCCTCTACGACATCGACCCGGGCAGCCCGGGGGCCTATGCGCTGAGTTCCGACGACTATGTGGCGCTGGCGCGGGAGTATGGCCGCATGGGCGGGCTCGACCGCGTCGCCACCGTCGTGAAGCGCATCCGGGCCGAGCGCCCGGGCGCCATTCTGCTGGATGGTGGTGACACCTGGCAGGGGTCGCTCACGGCCCTGCGCACGAACGGCCAGGATGTCGTCGACGCCATGAACCTGCTCGCGCCCGAGGCCATGACCAGCCACTGGGAGTTCACGCTCGGCATCGACCGCGTCACCGAGATCGTGGACGAGCTACCGTTCCCCTTCCTGGGCGCCAACATCTACGATGCCGAATGGGACGAACCCGCTTACGAGCCCTATCGGATCATCGAGACGAACGGCACCAGCGTCGCGGTGATAGGCCAAGCCTTCCCCTACATGCCCATCGCCAACCCGTCCTGGATGTTCCCCGGCCTCAGCTTCGGCATTCGCGAGGAGCGGATGCGCGAGATGGTGCAGGAGGTGCGCGGCCTCGGTGCGGAGGTCGTGGTCGTGCTCAGCCACAACGGCTTCGACGTGGATCGCAAGATGGCGGCGCAGGTCCCCGGCATCGACGTCATCCTCTGCGCACACACCCATGACGCGCTGCCCGAGCCCTGGATGGTCGGCAAGACGGCGCTGATCGCGAGCGGGTCGAACGGCAAATTCGTGAGCCGGCTGGACCTCGACGTGCGCGACGGGGGGCTCAAGGGCCTGAAGCATCGCCTCATCCCCGTCTTCTCGGATGTCATCACGCCGGACGCCGAGATGGCGGCGCTCATCGACATCCATCGCGCGCCCTATGAGGCCGAACTCGGCGAGGTCCTCGGCACGACCGACAGCCTTCTGTACCGGCGCGGCAACTTCAACGGCACCTGGGACGACCTGATCTGCCAGGCGCTGATCGAGGAGCGCGACGCCGAGATCGCCCTCAGCCCTGGCTTCCGCTGGGGTACCTCGCTGCTGCCGGGCCAGGAGATCACGCGCGAAGACCTCTTCAACGCGACGGCGATGTCCTACCCGCAGGCCTATCGCACGGAAATGACCGGCGAGATGCTGAAACTGATCATGGAGGACGTGGCGGACAACCTGTTCCACCCCGATCCCTACTTCCAGCAAGGCGGCGACATGGTCCGCGTGGGCGGCATGGGCTACCGCATCGACCCCGGCGCGGCGATGGGCAGCCGTGTGACCAAGATGACCCTGCTCAAGGATGGCAGCCCGGTCGATCCGGATCGCGCCTACACCGTTGCCGGCTGGGCCTCCGTCAACGAGGACGTCGAGGGCCCGCCCATCTGGGATGTCGTGGAGGCGCATATCCGCGCCCGCGGCACCGTCACCGTCGATCCCAACAACGCCGTCCGCGTCGCGGGCAAATCCTGAGCGGGAGGAGCACCATGCCCGATCACACTCACAACCGGCGCGCCTTCCTAAGGGGCGGGATGCTCGCGGCCTCCGGCGCCGCACTCGCCACCGGTGCCCGCGCCGGTGCCGGAGAGGCGGTGATCACCGATCTCAACGAGCAGCCCTGGACACAGTTCCCCGGCGCCGGTGTGGACGAGGCGCCCTACGGCAGCCCTTCCTCGTTCGAGGCGCATGTGGTGCGGCGGAACGTGCCGTGGCTCACGGCGGACCCCATCTCCTCGGTCAACTTCACGCCGCTGCACGAGTTAGAGGGCGTGATAACGCCGAACGGTCTCTGCTTCGAGCGCCATCACGGCGGCGTCGCCGAGATCGATCCCAGCGCCTGGCGTCTGATGATCAACGGCCTGGTCGAGCGGGAGATGGTCTTCACCCTCGCCGACCTCGCCCGCTTCCCGCGCGTGAACAAGGCGTACTTCCTGGAGTGTGCCGCCAACAGCGGGATGGAGTGGCGCGGCGCGCAATTGAACGGCGTTCAATACACCCACGGCATGATCCACAACGTGGTCTACACCGGCGTCCGCCTCTCCGACATCCTGTCGGAGTGCGGCCTCAAGGGCAGCGCGGCCTGGTTGCTGCCCGAGGGCGGCGATGCTGCGGGCATGACCCGGTCGGTCCCGCTCGAGAAGGCGCTCGATGACTGCCTGATCGCCACGCATATGAACGGCGAGCGGCTGCGCCCCGAACAGGGCTACCCGGCCCGCCTGGTCGTGCCGGGCTGGGAAGGCAACATGTGGGTCAAGTGGATCCGCCGGATCGAGGTGGGCGACAAGCCCTGGCACCACCGCGAAGAGACCTCGAAATACACCGACCTGATGGCCGATGGCAAAGCCCGCCGCTTCACCTGGGAGATGGACGTGAAGTCCGTCATCACCAATCCCAGCCCTCAGGCGCCGATTACCCATGGCCGCGGTCACACGATCCTGTCGGGGATCGCCTGGTCGGGCCGCGGCACCATCGCCGAGGTCCATGTCACCACCGACGGCGGGATGAACTGGCAGCGCGCGCGCCTGGACGGGCCGTCCTGGGACAAGTCCATGCACCGCTTCTACTACGAGTTCGACTGGGACGGCTCGCCGCTGCTCCTGCAGTCGCGGGCCATCGACAGCACCGGTGCCGTCCAGCCCACGAAGGATCAGCTGCGCAAGGTGCGCGGCGTGAACTCGATCTACCACAACAACGGCATCCAGACCTGGGCCGTGGATACCGACGGGAGGGCCGAGAATGTCGAGATTTCCTAAGACGGCCAGCCTCGCCGCCCTGGTGGCGGTCATGGCCAGCCCAGTTCTCGCCGATGGCTTCGGTCTTGGCCGGCAGGCCACGCCAGCGGAGGTGGCAGCCTGGGACATCGACGTTCGGCCCGACGGTCAGGGCCTGCCGGCGGGCTCTGGCGATGTGCTGACGGGAGAGGAGCTTTTCGTCGAGCAATGCGCCGCGTGCCATGGGGACTTCGGGGAGGGGGTCGACCGCTGGCCGGTCCTGGCGGGGGGTCAGGATACCCTGGTCATGGACCGGCCAGTGAAGACGATCGGTTCCTACTGGCCCTATCTCTCCACCGTCTATGACTACGTGAACCGGGCCATGCCGTTTGGCTATGCCCAGTCGCTGACGCCGGACGATGTCTACGCGATCACCGCCTACCTGCTCTATGTGAACGACGTGGTGGAGGATGAAGAGTTCGTCCTGTCGAACGAGAACTTCACCGAGGTTCGCCTGCCGAACGAACAGGCCTTCACCCAGGATGTACGCCCGGACACGCCGACGCTGGCGGACGCCGCGCCCTGCATGAGCGACTGCAAGCCCGCCGTCGAGATCACCATGCGCGCGATGATCCTGGACGTAACCCCCGACAGCGAGGATGGAGCGCAGAGTGGCCTGTCGGTCGAATGATCTGACAGCGGCAGTGGTTGCCGCCGCCCTCCTGGTGCCGGGCGCCGCGTGGGCGGAGGGTGATGCCAGCCGTGGCGAACAGGTCTTTCAGCAGTGCCAGTCCTGCCATGCGGTGGGCCAGGGGGCCAAGAACCGGGTCGGCCCCCATCTCAACGACCTCTTTGGCCGGACGGCCGGCACGCTGGAGGGCGCGCGTTTTTCCAAGGGGATGATCCGCCTGGGGGCCGACGGGACGGTCTGGACCGCCGAGACGCTCGACCACTTCCTGGAGAACCCGCGCAGCATGGTGACCCGGACGCGCATGTCCTATCGCGGTATGGCCGCCCCGCAGGACCGCGCCGATGTGATTGCCTATCTGCGCCAGTTCTCGGCCTCGCCCCGCGATATCCCCGAGGCGGAGCCGACCGCCGACAAGCGCAACCCGGATGTCTCCGACCGCGATGACGGGTTTCGCGTCGCGGCCGCCATCCTCGCGATCCAGGGCGACCCGGCCTACGGCGAATACCTCTCGGGCGAGTGCGTGACCTGCCACCAGGCCACGGGCAAGGACCGAGGCATCCCCTCCATCACCGGCTGGCCGGCGGATGTCTTCGTGACGGTCATGCATGCCTACAAGGACAAACACCGCCCGCATCCGGTGATGCAATCGGTGGCGAGCAACCTGGCGGACGAGGAGATCGCTGCCCTCGCCGCCTATTTCGAAGGTGCCGAGTGAGAGCACCCAACAGACGAACGCTCTCGGGAGGAGAACGGAGATGAGCTTCAACAGACGCATATTTCTAGGCGCCACTGCCGCGACGGCGGCGGCGCTCTCAGCACCGGCGGTTGTCGGCAAGGCACGGCCGCGTGCGGTCGTGATCGGCGGCGGCGCCGGCGGCGGCACGGCGGCCCGCTACATCGCCAAGGACAGCAACGGCGGCGTGGACGTCACGCTGATCGAGCCCTCGCGCTCCTACTACACCTGCTTCTTCTCGAACCTCTACATCGGCGGCTTCCGCTCGCTGGAGAGCATCGCCCATAGCTACGGCACCATGGCCGCAACCGGCGTGAACGTGGTTCACGACCTGGCCATCGGCGTCGATCGGGACACCAAGACCGTCGCCCTCGCCGGCGGGGGTGAGCTGGACTACGACCGGCTCATCGTGGCGCCCGGTATCGACTTCATCGAGGGCAGCCTTCCCGGGTGGAGCATGGCTGCCCAAAACGTCATGCCGCACGCCTGGAAGGGCGGCAGCCAGACGGAACTGCTGCGCAAGCAGATCGAGGCGATGCCCGAGGGCGGCACCTACGTCATGCTCGCGCCGCCCAACCCCTATCGCTGCCCGCCGGGGCCCTATGAGCGCGTCTCGATGGTCGCGCACTACCTCAAGCAGAACAATCCGACGGCCAAGATCCTGATCTTCGATCCCAAGGAGAAGTTCTCCAAGATGGGTCTCTTCACCCAGGGCTGGGAGGAGCACTATCCCGGCATGATCGACTGGCTGGACAGCGGCTTCACCGGCCCGGTCGAGGAGGTGCGTCCGGAAACGATGGAGATCGTCGTCGGGGGCGAGGTGACCAAGGCCGATGTCTGTAACGCCATTCCCGGCCAGAAGGCGGGCCGCATCGCGGAGATGGCCGGTCTCACCAACGACAGCGGCTACTGCCCGATCGTCCCCGGCACCATGCAGAGCCAGATGGACGAGAACATCCATGTGCTGGGCGATGCGACGATTGCCGGCGACATGCCCAAGTCGGGTTTCTCGGCGAACAGCCAGGCCAAGGTGGCCGCCATGGCCGTGCGGGCCGCACTGACCGGGAGCAAGACCTTCCCGGCGCGGTTCTCCAACACCTGCTGGTCGCTGATCTCGACTGACAACGGGGTGAAGGTCGGCGCGCGCTACGAGGCGACGGCGGAGAAGATCGCCAAGACCGAGGGCTTCATCAGCCAGAACGGCGAGGACGCCGCGATGCGCAAGCAGACCTACGAGGAGAGCATCGGCTGGTACGCCGGCATCACCGCCGACATCTTCGGCACCGTCTGAACCGACCTGGGACGCGCGGGGGCTCTGCCGCGCGTCCCTCACTGACCCTGCCTGCCCGCGTGCCTCACCGCAGCGATCCCAGGGCCGTGACCCCACTCTCGCCCTCTGCCACCTCGCTCTTGAGGAAGGCGATGAGCGCGTTGATCGAGGCGCTGCCGTGATCAGGCCGGTAGGCAACGCCGTTCATCAGGCGAAGCGGACAGTCCGGCATGCTTGCTACGCTGACATCGGATGGCGCGCAGATCCCCATTTCCTCCGGCACCAGCGCGGTGCCAATACCCGCTGCCGCCGCGCCGACCGCTGACAGAAACGACCGCGCTTCGGCGCTGATCGCGGGGGTGATCCCCAACCCGTGGGCCGCGCTGATGAAGGCATCGAAGAGCCTGGGTGCCCGCCTGCGCCCATAGAAGACGATGGGGGTCGCGAGGACGGCGCACCAATCCGCACGATCGGGCGACGCGCCCTCGGTCGCTCGGCTCAAGGCCAGGAACCGTGACGACGGCAGCTCTAGGACCTCGATCTCGGGCCGGTCGAGGGGCGGATGAAGAACGCCCAGGTCGATCTCCCGCGCGGCCAAGGCGGCCTCCTGATCGACGGTGCCGAGTTCCCGCATCTCGATCTCGATCTGGGGATGGGCATCCCGGTACCGACCAATCACCGCCGGCATGGTGCTCAGCATCGCCACCGTCGTCAGACCGATGCGCAGGACCTGCTCCTTGCCGCTCTTGAGCGCCTCGGCCACCCGGCGCGCCCGTTCGAGGCGGTCGAGGATGGCGCGCGCCTCAAAGACGAAACGCTGCCCAAGCTCAGAGAGCCGCACCTCGCGTTTGCTGCGGATGAAGAGGGGTGCCCCAAGCTCGTCCTCCAGCCGCTTTATCTGCACCGAGAGGACAGACTGCGTCACACCGGCCCGCCGCGCCGCGCGGCCAAAGTGCAGCTCCTCCGCCAGAACGACGAACAACCGTAAGCGCCGCGTCTCCATGACGGTGTCTCCATCACCAGTGATCGGAAATCGCGATCACAGAGGTTCGATCAAAAATTTCTCATGAGCAGTTTGTCATCTACCTGCCGTTGGCACGCAGAGTCTTCCCAGAAATAGGATCAGATCGGCATGATGAGACTTAGATGGTGGTTTGTCGCCTCATCGCTATTCACGATGGCTTCGATACCCGCAGCGGCGCAATCGCCGGGCGTAACCTTCCAGGGCGGCCCGCTGGTCGCCATCAGTGACGGCGACATGCTGGCCTCGGCCTATGTGAACGGGCAGCTCGGTCCGCGGGAGAGCCCCGATACCCTGATGGTCGCGACGGTCAGTCCGGACCTGCGGGACCTGCGCCTTGCCACGGTCGAGGTTTCGAACTCGGTCGCTGGCGCGCCGACCGCCGTCGCCGTGACACCGGACGGTCGCTATGCGGTCGTCTCCGAGAGCTTCGGGCCGCGCGGGGCGGAGGGGGAGACCTTTCGCGACTTGCCGATCGGCACCCTGCTGACCCTGGTCGATATCTCGGACCCTGCTGCGCCGACGGTGGTCCAGCGGCTCGACGTGGGCACCCGGCCGGAGGGACTGTCGCTGAGCCCGGCCGGCGATCTCGTCGCGATTGCCATGCATCCGGTGGACGGGCGCGGCATCGCCTTTGTCCCCCTCACCGACGGTGCCCTGGGCGAGGCCGTCTATGCGACTGTCCCAGGCACGACGCCGGAGGACCGCCTCAGCCATGTCGAGTGGCATCCCTCGGGCGACTTCATCGCCATCACCGACGTGAACCGGGCGATGATCCGCTTCGCGCGGGTCGTGCGCGATGAGGACGGCATCACGCTGGAGGAATGGGGGAACCCGGTTCTCGTGTCCAAGTACCCATTCATGGGTCGCTTCACGCCAGATGGGCGGCACTTCCTGACCGGCAATCTCTATTGGGGCGCGGATGTCGTCGGCATCTGGACCGAAGCGCCCGCGGGCGACGTGACCTCGATCCGCTTTGCGACGGAGCCCGGCGAAAATGGACCGCGCCACTTCCTGGTCGGGCGCGCCGGCACGGGGATCTCGCCTGAGGGGATCGCGATCTCCCCGGATGGAGAATGGGCCGTCACGACCAATCTGGAGGTGTCCTATGCGCCGGCAGACGACCCGCGGCACACGCCCTTTGCCTCGCTCACGCTGATCGACATCGAACCCGCAACGGGCCGTCTGGAGACCGTTGGCACCTTTGCCTATGACGGCATCCTGCCCGAGGCTGCCATCTGGGATGCCTCAAGCCGCATTGTGGCCGTCGTGAACTACGACCAGCACGATCCGGCTTTGCCCGGCGGATCGATCGACTTTTGGCGGCTGGTGACGGGCCCTCAGCCCGGCCTCGTGAAACTGCGCGCCTCGCTCCCGACCCCGCACGGCCCGCACTCAATCGTTCGCAGCAACTAGCGAAACACCCACTGCGATGGCGCCCCTGTGGTGCCATCGCCTCAGCCCCCAGATTTCGATGGGTAGGATGGCGGGTTACTCGAGGGCGCTGAGGGAGAGCACGCCGATTTCGCGCAGCAGTTTGCGGCGCATGGTCTCCTCGAAGTCCTCATAGCCGCGGGCGACCTCCAGGAAGCTGTCGGGGCCGTTCAGCACTTCTTCGGCGTAATACGTCGCGACCTCGCCGTCGGGGTCGCCGACGACCAGGCCGTTCACCGTGATCGCGCGATAGTCGAAGGCGCGATAGGCGCTGCCCGGGCCAAAGCCGTGGTTGTTCTCCCCGTCGCCCGCCATGTCGACGACCTGCCGCTCACAGAACGCGGGGCCATCGCCGAGCAAGCCATGCGCATAGCCCAGCGCCGCGCCGAGGGCGGTCGGATACTCCGAGGTGCTGCGCGGGTGCACCGCGATCTGTCCGGCGGCCCCGGCAATCGCCTGCCCGTTCTCCAGCGCCACCCAGGGCACGATGATCCGCTGTTTGGAGCGCCCCGACCACTCGAAGACCGAGAGGTAGACACCGCCCAGGGCCTTGATCGCCTCACGCACCTGCGGGCTGTCGAGCGCCGCGGCGGTGCCCCGTCGCAGCAGGTCATACTCAGTCTCGTCCACCGAGGCGGAGACGTCGAGCGCGAGAACCAGTGCCAGGCGACAGAGCGGGGCGCCCTCCGCCGGCCGGGGCGCTGTGACGAGTGAGAGCCCCCCAAGGGCGATCACGGCGACAAGGGCGAAGCGGCAAAGCGATGTCCTGTGCATCTGCGAAGCGTGGCACAGATGAACCACTCAGACCAAGCGTATCGCGCAAGGCCTTGCGACCGGGCGTCGCGTCCGGGCCTCGCAGCGGGCCCCCTTGATGCACATCAAGGATACGCGATCGACCCTTCGACACACCGGATGACAGTCCCCGCGTCCCTCTGGCGTGCGGGCCGCCCGTCACGTCGGAGAGACTGATGCAAGATATCGCTTTTGGCCGGATCGCCCGGCTCTCGACATTGGGGCTCGTCACGGTCTTCGCCGCCTTTGCGGCAAACATGGCCCGCGACGACGCCTATCTCGTGAACGCGCTCGTGGTGATGCTCACCGCCGGGTGCATGTTCCTCTATTACGTCCGCCAGCCTGACAGCCCGCGCGAAGTCGAGACGGGCTATATGGACGGCCCGATCCGCGTCGCGGTCATCGCGACGATCCTCTGGGGCGTGGTCGGGTTCCTGGCGGGCACCTACATCGCCTTTCAGCTTGCCTTCCCCGATCTGAACCTGGGCTACAGCTACACGCACTTCGGCCGGCTGCGCCCGCTCCATACCTCGGCGGTGATCTTCGCCTTTGGCGGCTCGGCGCTGATCGCCTCCAGTCTTTATATCGTGCAGCGGACCTGCCATGCGCGGCTCTGGGGCGGCGATCTCTCGTGGTTCGTGGTCTGGGGCTACCAGTTCTTCATCGTGCTGGCCGCGACCTCCTACGTCTTCGGCGGCTCGACGGGGCGCGAGTACGCAGAGCCGACCTGGTACATCGACCTGTGGCTGACCATTGTCTGGGTCGCCTTCCTGGCGGTGTTCCTGGGCACGCTGGTGAAGCGCAAGGAGCCGCATATCTACGTGGCCAACTGGTTCCTGCTCAGCTTCATCGTCACCGTGGCGATGTTGCATGTGGTGAACAACCTGCAGGTGCCCGTGTCGATCTTCGGCTCGGCCAGCTACTCCGCCTTCTCCGGCGTGCAGGATGCCATGACCCAGTGGTGGTACGGCCATAACGCGGTCGGCTTCTTCCTGACCGCGGGCTTTCTGGGTATGATGTACTACTTCGTACCAAAGCAGGCCGAGCGGCCGGTCTACAGCTACAAGCTGTCGATCATCCACTTCTGGGCGCTCATCTTCCTGTACATCTGGGCCGGCCCGCACCACCTGCACTACACCGCGCTGCCGGATTGGGCCTCGACCCTGGGCATGGTGTTCTCGATCATGCTGTGGATGCCCAGCTGGGGCGGCATGATCAACGGTCTGATGACCCTGTCGGGTGCCTGGGACAAGCTGCGCACCGACCCGGTCATCCGGATGATGGTGGTCTCGGTCGGCTTCTACGGCATGTCGACCTTCGAGGGGCCGATGATGTCCATCAAGGCCGTCAACTCCCTCAGCCACTACACCGACTGGACCATCGGGCACGTGCACTCCGGCGCGCTCGGCTGGAACGGCATGATCACCTTCGGCGCGCTCTACTTCCTGGTGCCGCGTCTCTGGGGGGCGCGCCGGCTCTACAGCCTGCAGATGGTCAGCTGGCACTTCTGGCTCGCGACAATCGGCATCGTGCTCTACGCGGCCTCGATGTGGGTGACCGGGATCATGGAAGGCCTGATGTGGCGTGAGTACGACGCCCAAGGGTTCCTGGTGAACAGCTTCGCCGACACGGTGGGCGCCAAGTTCCCGATGTACGTCGTGCGCGGCCTGGGCGGTGTCCTCTACCTCGCCGGGGCGGTGATCATGACCTGGAACCTCATCCAGACCATGCGCGGCAAGGAACGGGAGGAGGGCGGCGCGCCCGCCCCTGCGCCGGCCCCCAAAGCCGTAGCGGCCGAGTAAGGAGGACCCGACAATGGCAACGCAAAACAAGTCTTGGCAGGCCTGGGCCCTCAAGCATCACGGCGGGATCGAACGTCACGCCACGATGCTGCTGATCCTCGCCTTCCTGGTCGTCACGGTGGGCGGCCTGGTGCAGATCACCCCGCTGTTCTGGCTGCAGAACACCATCGAGAAGGTGGAGGGGATGCGTCCCTACTCGCCGCTCGAGCTGGCGGGGCGGCAGATCTACATCCGGGAGGGGTGCTACGTCTGCCACTCCCAGATGATCCGCCCCATGCGCGACGAGGTCGAGCGCTACGGCCACTACAGCCTCGCCGCGGAGAGCATGTACGACCACCCCTTCCAGTGGGGCTCCAAGCGCACGGGGCCTGACCTGGCGCGGGTCGGTGGGCGCTACTCCGACGCCTGGCACGTGGACCACATGCGGGAGCCCAAGGCGCTGGTGCCGGAGTCGGTCATGCCACCCTACCCGTGGCTGGAGGAGACGATCATCACGGGCGAGTACATCGCCGATCATCTCCGCGCGAACCGGGTCGTCGGCGTGCCCTACACCGACGAGCAGGTCGAACTGGCGGCCCGCCACTTCGCGGCCCAGGTCGATCCGGACCACGAATATGTGGACAGCCTGCTGGAGAACTATCCGAAGGCGCAGGTCCGCAACTTCGACGGCCAACCGGGGATCAGCGAGCTCGACGCTATGATCGCCTATCTGCAGATGCTCGGCACCCTCGTGGACTTCTCGACCTACGAGGCCACGGCCGAAGCGAACCTGCGCTGAGGGAGGACCAGATGGAAACCTACAGCTTTCTCCGGGCCCTCGCCGACAGCTGGTTCCTGCTGCTGATGACGGTCTTCTTCCTGGGCATCATCGCCTACACCCTGCGGCCCGGTTCGCGCCGGGTCCATGACGACATCGCGAATATCCCGCTGCGCAACGACGATGCGCCGCTGGAGGACGCCGGGACCAAGGAGTGAGTGCCATGGCCAACGAACACGACAAGGAAATCGACGAAGTCACCGGCACCGACACCACCGGCCACGAATGGGACGGGATCAAGGAGCTGAACACGCCCCTGCCGAAGTGGTGGCTCTACACCTTTTACGTCACCGTCGCCTGGGGCCTGGGCTACACGATCTTCTATCCGGCCTGGCCCGGGATCAGCAGCGCGACCGAGGGGGTCCTCGGCTACTCGACCCGCGGTGCGGTGCATGAGGCGATCGCCGAGGCTGCGACGGCGCAGTCGGTCTATACCGACCGCATCGCCGCCATGCCGATCGTCGAGGTGGCGGCGGATGGCGAGCTTGCCCAGTTCAGCCAGGCCGGCGGTGCCGCGGTCTTCCGCAACAACTGCTCGCAGTGCCACGGTGCCGGCGCTGCGGGGGTGCAGGCGGCGGGCTATCCCAACCTGCGCGACGATGCCTGGTTGTGGGGTGGCGATCTGGAGGCCATCGAGCACACCATCCGCCACGGCATCCGCTACGAGGGCGACGACGACACCCGCTACTCCGAGATGCCGGCCTTCGGCGACATGGACATCCTGACGGCCGAGGAGATCGATGCGGTCGCCGACCATGTGCTGTCGCTCTCGGGCGGTGCGACCTCGACCGAGATGGGCGCCACCATCTTCGTGGAGCAATGCGCCGCCTGCCACGGCGATGGCGGCGAGGGCATCCCGGACCTCGGCGCACCCAACATCGCCGACGCGATCTGGCTCTATGGCGGGTCGAAGGACAAGGTCGTCGAGACAATCACCCACAGCCGCTATGGCGTGATGCCCGGCTGGACCGCGCGCCTGACCGACGCGCAGATCAAGCAGGCCGCGATCTATGTGCACAGCTTGGGGGGTGGCCAGTAGGCCCCTCTCCTCCCCGATCCCGCGAGAGGGATACTCCCTGACTTGCCCGGGCCCTGTGCCCGGGCTCTTGTTTTGCCGGGGGGCCGCCGGTGCGGACGGCCGGTCGCGGCTGTCAGGCCGCCTCGGCCATCGCCGGTTGCTTCGACACAGCCTGCGCCGGCGCACCATGCGGGAAGCGCCGACGGTTCGACTTCACCTCCCAGGGTTTGATGTAGCGGCGCATGATCTTGTCGAAGACGGTCTTGCCCAGTACGCGGCGCAAGGTCGGGAACCGCAGGGAGGCGCGCTGACGGTGCATCCGGCCCCAGCGGAAGACCATCTGGATCCGCTCGTCCTGCGCCGGCACGCCATGGGCGACGGCGAGGCGATTGCACGAGGTCTCGTTCCAGGTCTCCGACCAGCGCTGCTGGAAGTACGCCTTGTCCTCAGGCTCCAACCGCGCCGGAATGTGGTAGGTGATGCGCGACGAAGGCTCCCGGATGATCTTGCGCCCCGCCTGGAGCACTCGCACCGAAAGATCGGCATGCTCGGCCACGCTCAAGAGGTCCGGATCGAGACCGCCGAAGTCGCGCAGGATCTGCGTTTCGACCAGAACCGCATGGAACTCCACCAGACCGGTCTCCGAACGCACCAGGATCTGCTCGTTGTCCTCGACCCGCTCATGCGCAAAGAAGTGACGCTCGTCGAAGGCAGGCTCACCGTCGTCGGTCTTGGTGGTCACCTGGCCGCCGAACATGTGGATGCGCGTCTTGCCAGCGATGGTCTCCAGGTAGAGCGGAGAGACCAGGGCGGCACCGGTTTCCTTGGCGCAGGTCACCAGGGCGTCCAGCCAGCCGGGCTCCACCGTCACGTCGTTGTCGATGAAGACCACATAGGGCGTCTTCACATGCTCGAAGCAGGCGTTGCGCTGGTGGTTCGGCGGCGTCTGCGTGTCATTGCGCAGCAACATAAAGCCATGCTTTGCCGCCATCTCGCGCAGGGTATGCGCCATCTCCGGCGGCGACGCGTCGTCAAAAACGATCATGTCGTGAGGCTCGGTGGTCGTCTCGATGATCTGCTTAAGCGAAGCGATCGTCGGGGTCTGCCGCTCACGAAATACGAAAGCGATGGTCACGTCGTTCATTGATACCCCCCAAGTTTACGCACCGGTATGATACGGAATTCGCGGGCGCAACACCAAGCGGAAAACCGCGACGCAAAACGCAAGTCGTCTTGCCCCCGGAACGCCCTGCACGGCACCGTCTCACGGAACGTCAGGAGGAGAGCTGGGCATGGAAACAGTCGCCGTCAAGACAGCGGTTGTGCAGGCTTGGCCCCAAACGATCACAGAGCTTGCCATCGATGCGGCGGCATCGGGCTGGGACCGGGCGAGCATCGATCGGCTCTGGCGGTCCTACGACTTTGCCGCTTCGCTCTTCAGTGCCCGGCTGCGCGGATCGGGGCGGCCCTTTCTCTGCCATCTCGCCGGCACTGCAGCGCTCGCCCTGCAGTATGGTGGCTCGCGGGACGAGGTGCTGGCGGCGCTGTTGCACGCGGCTTATGAGCAGGGCGATTTCGGCGACGGCCAGAGGGGCGTGACACCGGCCCGGCGCGCGGAGATGGTCAAGGTCCTGGGCGAGGAAGCCGAGGCCCTGGTCCAGGGCTTCGATGCGACCGGGCTTGAGCAGCGCGTGGCGGAACTCGCTTCGACAGCGGCGGACACGCTGACGGCGCAGGAACGATCGGCGCTGTTTCTGCGCGCGGTAAACGCTCTCGACGACAGCCTGGATACGCCGGTCTATCCCCCGGAACGCGCCGAGGAGACCCTGGCGGAACTGGAGCGGGCGGCGCAGGGCGCCAAGTACCTTGGATGCACGACGCTTGCCGCTGACATCGATGAGCGGCTGCAGGCGCTCGCGGCGATGCCGGCTTCCCCCGCTTCGGTGACGCGATCGGGGGGGTCGTTTACGCGTCTGCCACGGTCTGCAATGCGCAAGGAGGATGCCGGGCTGCTTCGCCGGGGGAAACGTATTCTGCGCCGGCTTCTGGGAGCCAAGCGTTAGGGTGCCGATACGGCATCCGGGGTCGCGCGACGGAAACCCGATGGGAACGGGTTGTATACGCGTTAGTGCTTACGGTGCTGGGGTGCGGCGCCGGGAACGGCCCGTAGGGTCCAGGAGGATACGATGACGACAGCGGCGATGGGGACGATGATACCGAGCCGGCGCGGCAGGCTCACCCGGGGGGCGGTGCTTCTGCTGGCGGCCTTTGCGGCCACGGCCTGCGCACGGCAGAGCCAGAACACCTTTGCCGCCGATGAGGTGGGCGAGCCGATCGCCGTGGACTTCGCCACGGTCGTCTCCACCCGGATCGTGGAGATCCGCGGCGAGAACACCGGTCTCGGCGGCGCCCTGGGTGCCACGGCCGGCGGCATCGCGCTGTCGCGCTTCGGCGGCGGCACCGGCAAGGCGCTGGCGATCCTGGGCGGTGCCCTGGCCGGCGTGGCCATCGGCAGCGTCGTCGAGCAGAACGTCCAGGACCGCGAGGGTATCGAGTACACGCTCGTGACCGAGGGCGGCGAGACCATCGTCGTCGTGCAGGACTTCGCCGAGGGCGAGCGTCTGATCCAACCCGGCGAGCGCGTCATTATCCAGAGCGGCTCCGACTTCACCCGCGTCGTTCCGGCGGAGACCCTGCCAAGGGCCATCGACCGGCCGCAGGGCATCGCCGTCGTCGACTAAGGCGCCGGACCGCGCGACGAAGGGGCGCTGCCGGGTCGCTGGCAGCGTCGACCGATAAAGTGCCTCAAAATGAACCAAGTGTCGTATGGTTATGGGCCAACCCCAGCCGCGACCAACGGATCACGATGCGCTTTGCCTTCCCCCTGTTCGCCATTCTTGCTGCTTTTGGGACCGGCCCTGCCAACGCGGTGGAGCCGATCAGCACGCCGACGACGATCTCGCTGCCGATCACGATCGACATCGAGGACCTCCAGCGGATCGTGAACCGGGCCATCCCCAACCCGATCTACGACAAGGTCGAGCGCATCCCGAACTGCCCCCGCATCCTGGGGGACAAGAACTGCTCGCTCCGGGTCTGGGCGCGTGCGTCCCGCGACGTCCAACTCCTTAGCGCCGGGGACGGCCTGCGCCTGCGCGCCCCGCTCGACGTGCGCGGTCAGCATGCGCCGCCCAATGGGGTCACCCGCGCACGCGGGGCGATGCAGACCGACAGCAAGCTGACCCCTAGGCTGCTCCCGCCCTGGCGGCTGAGTGTCGAGATCGCGCCCGCCTACACCTGGGTCAGCCCGCCCGTGCTGTCGATCGCCAGGATCGGCCGCGTCCCGATCAAGGGCTTCGTCGATCCGATCATCCGCCAACAGCTGAAGGGGATCGAGCCCACGGTGAACCGCGAGCTGTCGAAGATCCGGATCGACAGCCTGGTGCGCCCCCTCTGGGACCGCCTGCAGGATCCGATCCAGGTGTCGCAGGCACCGCCGGTCTGGGTCGTCTTCACCCCGCGGACGGCGGGTCTGGCCTTTGCCGGCGCGGAAGGAACCACGCTCGACCTCGACGTCTTCGCCGAGGGCGACGCCTATGCCTACGTCGGTGAGCCCGATGCGCCGGAGAAAACCGCGATGCCGGTCGTGCTGGAAGCGCCCCCGGGAGACCGGCGCTTTCGCGTGGCCCTGCCGGTGGTCCTGCGCGCCGCAGCCATGCGCGACGCCATCGCCAGCGCCTTTCCCGCGGGCGTCCCCGTCGACCTGTCTGAGACGCCGCTGGGGGGCACCGCGACCCTCTCCCGCATCTCGGTCGATGCCTCCGCCGACAAGGGCGTCTCGATCGGCTTCGACATGACCGTCGACACGCGCCCTGGCTGGTTACGGCTCATCGACATCTTCGACTTCTTCACAGTCACCGGGCGGGCGGATTTCGTCGCCCAGCCCGTCGTCAACGCCGACAGCCAGACTGTGACGCTGTCCTCCCTCTCCTTCGACGCGCAGACGGACAGTGCGCTGGTCGATGCGGTGGTTGCCGCGGCGCAGCTTGCGCCGCTGCGCGAGTACATCCGCAGCCGCGTCGTCATCCCCTATGCAGCGATCGTCCAGGCTGCCGTCAGCCGGGCGAACGACGCCCTGAACGGCCCGCTGATCGAGGGGGTCGCGCTCAGCGGTGAGGTCGCGACGGCGGAGGTCTCCGGCCCCAGCCTTGGCGATGGGTTCATCGTGCTCGATGTCTTGGCGACCGGGGAGTTGAGCGCCGAGATCAACCTCTGAGCAGCGTGACCCGCAGGGCGCGGTGCCCTTTGCCCCCGCGCCCTGCGGCGCGAATGCCGCAGTGGCGCTTGATCGGGATCAACGTGGCGCCCTTGGGCCTGCGGCATGGCTGATGAAGAGCCAGCAGCAGCAGAGCCAACGATGAGTTCCCAGGACACGAGCGGTGACGACGCGCCGCTGTACGAAAGCCGGACGCAGGTCTTTCCCAAGGCCGTGCGGGGAACCTTTCGCACGTTGAAGTGGTGGATCATGGGGGTGACCCTCGCGATCTACTACCTGACCCCCTGGATCCGCTGGGATCGGGGGCCGGAGCTGCCGGATCAGGCCGTGCTCATCGACCTTGCCCACCGTCGGTTCTTCTTCTTCTGGATCGAGATCTGGCCGCAGGAGTTCTACTACGTCGCGGGCCTGCTGATCATGGCGGGGCTTGGGCTGTTCCTGGTGACCTCGATCATGGGCCGGGCCTGGTGCGGCTATACCTGCCCGCAGACCGTCTGGGTGGACCTCTATCAATACGTCGAGCGTTGGGTGGACGGCGACCGCAACCGCCAGTACCGCCTGTGGAACCAGCGCTGGAACGCGGAGAAGATCCGCCTGCGGCTGACCAAATGGACGATCTGGCTGCTGATCGCCGTGGCCACGGGCGGGGCCTGGATCTTCTACTTCGCCGATGCGCCAACGCTCTTCGTCGACCTCTTCACGGGCCAGGCGCATTATATCGCCTATGCGACCGTCGCCGTGCTGACCGCCACGACCTTCGTCTTCGGCGGCTTCATGCGGGAGCAGGTCTGCATCTACATGTGCCCCTGGCCGCGCATCCAGGGCGCGATGCTCGACGAGAACTCGCTGATCGTCACCTACAAGGACTGGCGGGGCGAGCCGCGGGGCAAGCACCGCAAGCGCCAGAGGGAGGCCGCGGCCGAGGCGAGCGCCTTCGCCGGCCCGCGCATCGGCGGCGCCGCCCCCGTCATCCCGCAGCCCGGTGCCCCGATCCTGCCCACCCCACAGTCGAGGGCGGAGGCCGGCGAGCTCGGCGACTGCATCGACTGCAACGCCTGCGTCAACGTCTGCCCCACCGGCGTCGATATCCGCGAGGGACAGCAGATCGGCTGCATCACCTGCGCGCTCTGCATCGATGCCTGCGACGACATCATGAAGAAGATCGGCAAGCCGCGCGGGCTGATCGACTATTGCACCCTGAACGACGCCGAGCATGAGGCCGCCGGCGGCGCGCCGGAGCCCGTGTGGAAGAAACTCGTCCGCCCCCGGACGATCCTCTACTTCCTGCTCTGGTCCTCCATCGGGATCGGCATGACGGTGGCGCTCTTCATGCGCCACGAGGTCGGCCTGTCCGTCGCGCCGGAGCGGAACCCCGTCTATGTCCAGCTCTCGGGCGGGGAGATCCGGAACACCTACAACCTCAAGCTCCAGAACATGACCGACCAGACCGCGCCCTTCACGGTGGGCGTGAAGGCCGGCTACCACGTGGTGCCCGAGCTGCAGGGTCTCGACGTGCTGGAGCTTGAGATCGCGGCGCAGGAGCAGCGGCGGATCAAGCTGTTCCTCACCGCCCCCGCCTGGCGTGCGCGGCCTGAGCGGTTCGACGTGCGGATCTGGGTCGAGAACCAGGTCACGCGCGAGCGCACCTTCTACGACACCCAGTTCAGAGGACCCGCCGATGGCATCGGACCGTAAAGACTTCCGCCTGACCGGCGGGCATGTGCTGGCGATCATCCTGACCGCCTATGTGTTCATCATCGGCGCGAACATGGCGCTGGTGTATTCGGCCACCAGTACCTTCCCTGGCCTGGTCGTGGATAACAGCTATCGCGCCGGGGTGGGTTGGAACGACCGCGGTGCCGCCCAGAATGCGCTCGGCTGGGACGTGTCGGTTGGCTACGGCGACCAGGGCCTCGCGGTCTCAGTGCGTGACGCGGAAGGGCAGGCTGTGCACGGGATCGCCGTCGATGCGGTCGTGGGCCGCCCGGCCAACGCCGATCTCGACCAGGCCCTGGCGCTGACCGACGACGGCGCAGTGCACCGTGCGCCGGTCGCGCTCGAGCCCGGCCTCTGGCGTGTGGCGCTCAGCATCGAGGGTGGGGCGACGCCCTATGCCGCCATCGCCGAGATCGTGGTGCCGAAGTCCTGACGATGCCCCGCGACCTGTCCCCAGCAGCCAGCCCAGCACCCACCCCTGCGCCGTCCTGCGGGAGCGCCGCGCCGGTTTCCGGCGGCTGTTGTGCCAGTGCTGGGGCCGCGGTGGATCAGGCCGCCATGCCTGTGACAGCAGGGCTGGGCCGCTGGGTGCGGGAGGAGGGGCCTGGCCGCGCCCGGCTCGACCTGATGGTGCCCACGATCCACTGCCCCGCCTGCCTCGGCACCATCGAGCGGGGCATGGGCAGGCTCGATGGCGTCGCCTCGGCCAGGGTGAACCTGGGCCAGCGGCGCGTCAGCCTGTTGTTCGACCCCGCCAAGATCGCCCCCACGGCCCTGCTGGAGGCGCTGGAGGGTCTGGGCCACGACGGCCGCCCCTATGACGCCGCCGCCATGGATGGGCTGGAGCGGGACAGTGCAGGCCGGGCGCTGCTGGCGCGGATCGGCGTGGCGGGCTTTGCCACCATGAACGTCATGCTCCTCTCCATCGCCGTCTGGGCGGGCGCTGAGGGGGCGACGCGCGATCTCTTGCACTGGGTCTCCGCGCTCATTGCCCTGCCGGCCATCGCCTGGGCGGGCCAGCCCTTCTACCGCAGTGCTGCACGGGTGCTGGCGGCGGGCCGGCTCAACATGGACGTGCCGATCTCGCTGGCCATCGTGCTGGCGGCCGGGGTGTCGCTCTACGAGACCCTGCACTCTGGCGCCCATGCCTATTTCGACGCGGGCATCAGCCTGGTGTTCTTCCTGCTCATCGGCCGCTACCTCGACCACCGCACCCGCGCCCGCGCCCGCGGCGCGGCGGCGGAGCTTTCGGCGCTGGCGGCCCGCTCTGCCACGCTGATCCGGCCCGACGGCAGCCGGGTGGGCGTCGGCATCGACGACATCGGCGGAGGCGCCCGGCTGGCGGTGGCCGCCGGTGAGCGCATCCCGGCGGATGGCCGCGTCGTCGCCGGTGCCTCGGACCTCGACCGCTCCATGGTCACGGGCGAGAGCCTGCCCGAGCCGGTGGCCGAGGGCGCCGAGGTCCATGCGGGGATGATGAACCTGTCGGGTCCGCTGGAGATCGAGGTGACCGCCGCAGGCGACGCGACCCTGCTGGCCGAGATCGCGCGCCTGGTCGAGGCCGCCGAGCGCGGGCGCACCCGGATGGAGGCCTGGGCCGATGCCGCCGCCCGCCACTACGCCTGGTCGGTCCACGCCATGTCGATACTCGCCTTCGGTGGCTGGATGCTGGCGACCGGCGGCGATCTCTACCGCTCGATCACCATCGCGGCGGCGGTGCTGATCATCACCTGCCCCTGCGCCCTCGGCCTCGCGGTGCCAGCGGTGCATGCCGTCGCCTCCGGCAGGCTGTTCCGGCGCGGCATCCTGCTCAAGGACGGCCAGACGCTCGAGCATCTGACGACGGTCGACACGGTCGTCTTCGACAAGACCGGCACGCTGACCCTGGGCCGCCCGGCGCTGGTGGACGACGGCGGGGCGAGCACCGAGGATTGGGCCCTGGCGGCGGCGCTGGCACGCGGCTCCTCCCACCCCCTGGCCCGCGCCCTGGCGGAGGCCGCCGCGGCGCGCGGCGTGACACCGGCCACGCTGGAGCGGGCCGAGGAAATCCCCGGCGCCGGTGTCGAGGGCACCTGCGGGGGCGCCACCCTTCGCCTCGGCCGGCCCGACTGGGCCAGCGACGCGGCGCCCGTCGCGGATGGGGAGACGGCCCGCAGCCTCGTGGTCCTCGGCGGGCCCGGGCGAAGCCCCCGCGCCTTCGCCTTCGACGACCGGCTGCGCAGCGATGCGGCCGAGACCGTGGCCGGCCTCAAGGCACGGGGCCTGGCCGTCATGCTGCTGTCGGGTGATGCGGAGGGGCCGGTGGCCCGCGCCGCCGCCGCCGCGGGGATCGACGCTTGGCGGGCGGCGCTGACGCCCGGCGAGAAACTCGCGGCCCTGGATGCGCTGGCGGCGGAGGGAAGGCGGGTCCTGATGGTCGGCGACGGGATCAACGATGCGCCCGCGCTGGCGGCGGCCACCGCCTCCATGTCGCCCTGTGCCGCGGCGGACGTCAGCCGGGCCGCGGCGGGCATCGTCTTCACCGGCGAACGGCTCTCCCCGGTGCTGGAGGCCTTTGAGACCGCGAGCATGGCGGCGCGGCGGGCGAAGGAGAACTTCGCCATGGCCGGCCTCTACAACGTGATCGCCGTGCCCATCGCGCTGGCCGGCCTCGTGACGCCGCTCATTGCCGCACTAGCGATGTCAGGCAGCTCCATCGTTGTTACGCTGAATGCGCTGCGCGGCGCAGAGGCGCCCGAGACGGCCCAGAGCGGAGGGAAGGCGGCGTCATGACGATCCTCGGTATTCTGATCCCGGCTTCGCTGCTCTTGGGCGGCCTCGGCCTTGCGGCCTTCCTCTGGTCGCTGCGGTCCAACCAATGGGGGGATATGGAGGGGCACGCCGCCCGGATCCTGTTCGACGACGACCGCGGCCCGGACGAGGACCGCTAGGCGCGCTGTTCAGGGCGCGGTACGCCCCACCTCCAGCAGCACGGCCGCATAGAAGACGAAGGTCGCTGCCAGCACATGCCCGTGCCAGATCACGTTCTGAAACGGCAGCCGGTCCCACAGGTGGAAGGCCACGCCGACGGTGTAGAGCAGCCCACCCGTCACGATGAGCCCCAGGCCGAGGTCCGAGATCTCCCGCAGCATGGGCCCGCCCAGCACCAGCACCGCCCAGCCCATGGCCAGATAGAGCGTGAGCGACAGCCACCGAAAGCCCGGCGGCCGCGTGACGATCAGCGCGAGCCCGATGAGCGCAGCACCCCAGATGGCCCCGAGGATGAGCCAGGCCCCCTCTCCCGCGAGCAGCACCGCAAAGGGCGTATAGGTGCCGGCGATCTTCACGAAGATCGCGCCGTGGTCGCACTTCTGCAGGAGCGGTTTGCTGCCCGGATGGGCGATCAGGTTGTAGCAGGCGGAGAAGGCGAACATCGCGATGATCGACAGGCCGTAGACCGTGGCGGCACTCACCACGCCCAGGGTCCCGTGCCAGACCGCGGCCAGGGTGATCATCACCGGCACGGCCATCAGCGCACCGACCAGACCCATGGCGTGCACGACCGCGTCCGCAGTCACCTCCGCCCGGGAATAGATGCGCCCCTCGCCGCTATGCGGTGCGAGCTTCATCTGCCGCTGTCTGGGTCCGTCCATAACCAATAGGTAGGCCAAGCCCGGCACGCCGGCAACGACCAGGGTTTCCGGGCGCCCTGTCTCGCGGACCGTGTCGGGCGATCTTGGGTCAGAGCGCCGTGACGAAGCCCTCGATCAGGGCGGCCAGCGCCTCGGGTTGCTCGACACAGGGGATATGGCCCGCCCCGGCGATCACCTCGAAACCGCAGCCGGGGATCAGGCGCGCCGTCTGTTCCACCATCTCCGGCGGGGTGGAGCCGTCCGCCTCTCCGACCACGGCCAGGGCGGGCAGGGATAGGGCGGCGGCGCGCTCGCGGTAATCCGCATCCCGGATCGCGCGGGCGGTGGCAGAGTAGCCGCCGGGGTCGCAGCGCAGCATCATGGTACGCCAGGGGGTCAGCCGCGCGGGGTCGGCGCGGAATGCGAGCGTGAACCAACGCTCCATCGTCGCATCGACGATGGCTGCCATGCCGCCGGTCTCGACCGCCTCGATGCGGCCATCCCACATGTCGTCGGTCCCGATCTTCGCCGCCGTGTCGCAAAGCACGAGGCCGCGGACGAGATCGGGGCGGGCTGCGGCCAAGCCCTGCGCGATGAGACCGCCAACCGACAGGCCGACGACCACGGCGTTCGTGATCCCGCGGGCAGTCATGAGCGCAGCGAGATCCGCCACCAGATCGTCGATCTGCCAAGCTGCCGGCCCGCCGTCGGTAAGGCCATGCCCACGCTTGTCGTAGTGAAGCATGCGCCGGCCCGCCAAAGGTCCGCGCGACAGCACCGCCATGAGGGGATCCCAGATCCGGTAGTCGGTGCCGAGCGAGTTGGCGAAGACGAGGGCTGGGCGAGAACGCGCGCTCGCGGCCGCCGCCTGGTCGCGATAGGCGATCACGATGCCGTCGCGGCTGAAGGTTTCGATCATCGTGACGCGCCCCCGGCCTGTGCTGCCCCAAAAAAAGGAACGCGGCCGACGCATGGCGCCAGCCGCATTAAGTTCTCATTAACGATTTGGTTCGTACGAAAGCAGCGGTCACTCGAAGCGCCAACCCCAGAGCGACCGCTGATACGCCACGCTACGCACCCGCACACGACATCCACAACGCTGGTGGCCCGTGTTTCATACCGCTGTAAGGGTTTCGCAGCGAGTGAAATTTCGGGTTGAGGGCGCCCGCCGTGGCTCCCGTTAAAAGTGTGTGCTCAACACGCTTCTAAGCGAATCCCTCTAAGTCCAAGCACCAGAAGCACTTCCTGCACGCCGACGGGATGGTTGCTTTGCGCAACCTGCGACGTGATGGCAACGGTACTTAGTAATTCACAGTCCACCGAGCCGTACAATCAGATCAGCAATCGCGGCGACTCCGTCGTGATTGCGCAGATTCGTGAAAATATACGGCCGCTCTTTTCGCATCATTTTCGAATCACGATCCATGACTTCGAGAGAGGCGCCCACCATTTCGGCAATGTCTGTTTTATTGATGATTAAGAGATCCGATCGCGTAATACCTGGCCCGCCCTTCCTGGGAATCTTATCGCCGGCGCTGACATCGATGACGTAGAGCGTCACGTCAGCCAGCTCCGGGCTGAAGGTTGCCGCCAGATTGTCCCCGCCGGACTCGATGAGGATGATGTCCAGGTCGTCGAAGCGTTGGCGCAGGTCCGCCACCGCCGAAAGGTTAATAGATACGTCCTCGCGAATCGCCGTATGCGGGCAGCCGCCAGTCTCGACGCCAACGATTCGCTCCAGCGGCAGGGCCTGAGCGCGCATCAGGAACTCCGCATCCTCCCGCGTGTAGATGTCGTTGGTGATCGCCGCCAGGGAGTAGCGGTCGCGCAGATGCTGGCAGAGCGCCACGGTGAGGGTCGTCTTGCCGGCCCCGACCGGGCCGCCAATGCCCACGCGCAGGGGACCGTTCGGCGATTTGGCGCGCGGGGTAACGGCCTCGGCCGGGGGGGTCTCAGCGGGCATCTCGGTCATGTGCGGAACAGTCTCACGTCTTGAGTTTCGTGGCGCATGGCGGCGATATCGCCCCGCAGCGCGGCGGTGCCGATGGCACCGAGGGGATCCGGCGCAGCGACGGCCTCGGCTGCCACCGCGCGGATCTGGGGCAGGAGCGCATGGACGATGCGCTGTGCGTCGGTCTGGCCGATGGGCACCAGGCGCACAGCGGCGCTGGCCAGGGTCGTAACCCAGGCCTGCAGTGCAAGCGGCAGCAGCGTCTCCAGCGGGATCTTGGCGGCGGCGGCGGCATGGCCGATGGCGACGGGCAGGGGGGCGGCATCGCCCGCGTCAGGCTGCCAGACGGTGCGCGTGACCTCGGCAAAGGCGGCGCCCTGCCAGGCGGCCTCGTCGCGCCGCTCCCGGCTGGCGGCCAGCGCTTCGGCCAAGCGCGCAGGGCCCGGATCGGCCGGCGTGCGCCAGGCGGCGGCGATCAACAGCGCATCGCTGTGCCCCGCGCCATGGGCCAACAGATCGCCGATCCAGGCCTCGGCCGTCGCGCGGTCGTGCACCGCGCCCTCCGCCACCGCCCACTCAAGCCCGTGGCTATAGGCGAAGCCACCGACCGGATAGCCGGGGGACAACCAGGCGAAAAGGGCCGCGAGCCCGCCATCGGCGTCGAGGCTCGGATCCTCAGTCATGGCGATGCGGGATATGCGCGTTGGGATCGGCATGGGCGTCGTGGGCGTGGTGGTGACCATGGGTGCGCCCGTGGCCATAGGCACCGCCCTCGGGGCGGAAGGGCTCGGTCACCTCTGCCACCATGCCGCCCAGGCGGCGCACCATCTCGGCGATCACATGGTCGCGCTGGATCAGCAGTCGATCCGCCTGGACCTCCGCCGGCAGGTGCCGGTTGCCGATGTGCCAGGCCAGCCGGGCCAGATGCCGCGCATCCTCGGCGCGGATCTCCAGCAGCGGCTCGGGCGCTGCGCGAACCTCGACGGCGCGGCCGTCCTCGAGCATCAGCAGTGCCCCGTGCTCAAGCTCCGTCGCTTCCGGCAGATCCAGCAGCAGGGTCTCGCCCGCCTCGGTCGTCAGAACCCCGCGGCGGCGATACCGCGCCTCGCGCTCAAGCGTCACGACGCCCTGGGCGGTGATGCCATCGCCGTCCTGCGCGCTGCGGAGCCCATGCGCGCGGATCATGGCCTGCCCCTACGGCGCCACAGCGCCATGGCGCCCAGGGCAAGGATCAAGGCGGGGGCCGTGGGGCCGACCGGGATGACCGTCGCGTCCGTGACCGCGAAGACATCGCCGTCGAAGTCCGAGAAGACGATCGTGCCGTCGCCGGCCGCCCCGATGGCCAGCGTGCGCTCCAGCCGCTGCTCGCCGGCATAGTAGTCGAGCATCCAGCGTCTCACCTCCGCCTCCTCGCCCGAGAAGTCCAAGGACCAGACCGGGGCATCACCGGGATCGTCCAGGCCAAAGGCGCGGAAGTCGCTGAAGAGGTACTGGCCGATCAGCGCCTCGATCTCCGCCGGGCCGGGGCCGCCGGTGTAGACGATGCCGCCCGTCACGCTGTCGCCCCGGAACGCGGGGTCCGAAACATCGGGGCCGGTCAGCGGCTCGGTGGGGTGGGAGTAGAGGTAGAAAGGCCGGATATCCTCGGCCGGCGGTTGATCGGGGAGGGTCGCATCCGTGTTGTACGCAGCGTTGCCCTCCAGCCCCGGCCAGCCGAAGAATGCGGTGCCGCGGTCCTCCGGCTGCAGGATGTTGATCTCCTCGAAGCGGTCCTGTCCCACATCGGCGATGATCACCCGGCCGCTCGCGGGATCGACCGTGATCTTGAAGGGATTGCGCAGACCCCCGGCATCGACGCCCAGGGGATAGACCGCATCATCCGGCACCTCGAGCGAGGGGCCGAGGACCAGGCTGTCGGCCCCATCGGGCGTGAAGCGAAAGATCTTGCCCATGGGGTTGTCCGGCTGCCCGGCAATCGCGCGGCTGGGACTGGTGGGCGGGCCGATCCCCCGATCCCCGTCGCCGGTGCTGAGCAGGAGCTCGTCGTCCAGAAACCGGATCGCGCCGCCAAAGTGGCCGTTCTCGAAACTCTCCTCGGGGTATTCGATACGCGCGACCTGAACCGGCGCCACACTGCTCGTGAAGCCACTGTCGCCGTCATCGATCAGGTCATAGCGCCAGACCTGGTTGCCCTGAGCACCGGCATCGGCGTTGAAGAGCGAGGCACTCAGGTAGAGCCCGCCGCCGCTGACGGGATCGAAGTCGGGATCGAGCGCGAGGGAGACCGATCGCGTGGTCCCGATCGTCGCGTTGGTGCCGCTGTCCAGCACCTGCCGCTTCGCCCCGGTCGTGGTGTTGAGAAGCGTCACGCTGCCGGAGTTCACATCGAGGATCAGCACTTCCTGCGGCCGGCCGGGTACGGGGATGATGTCCGCGATGACGCCCACCTCGAGGTCGGTGGCCAGCGGCTTGAGGGTGAGGGTCACCGCAAAGGCGGGCGCTGCGCCAAGGGTGATGGCGAGGACAGAAGCAAGGCCAAGGGATCGCATGGAACCGGCTCCGATGGTGACGTCATGCAACGCGCGAGGGGTCTTCGGGCGGCAGACTACCACGGTTCAGAACAGGAAGTAGCGCTGCGCCATGGGCAGCTCCTCGGCCGGGGCGCAGGTGAGCAGTTCGCCGTCGGCGCGGACCTCATAGGTCTCCGGATGAACCTCGATCTGGGGCGTGGCGTCGTTCAGCACCATCGAGGCCTTGCCGATACCGCGGGTGTTCTTCACCCCCACGACATCCTTCGCAAGGCCGAGATCCCGCTGCACGCTCTCGGCGATCGAGGCCTCGGACACGAAGAGCACCGCCCCCCGCTCGACCGAGCGGCCGTAGGCGCCGAACATGGGCCGGGAGTAGACCGGCTGCGGCGTGGGGATGGAGGCATTAGGATCGCCCATCTGGGCACAGGCGATGGTGCCGCCCACCAGCACCATCTCGGGCTTCACACCGAAGAAGGCGGGGTTCCAGAGGCAGAGATCCGCCCGCTTGCCGACCTCTATCGAGCCGATCTCATGCGCGATGCCATGGGCGATCGCCGGGTTGATCGTGTACTTCGCAACATAGCGGCGGACGCGGAAGTTGTCGTTGTCGCCGGTCTCCTCGGGCAGGCGCCCGCGCTGCACCTTCATCTTATGGGCCGTCTGCCAGGTGCGGATGACCACCTCGCCCACGCGCCCCATCGCCTGGCTGTCCGAGGCGATGATCGAGAAGGCGCCCATGTCGTGGAGGATGTCCTCCGCCGCTATGGTCTCCCGCCGGATCCGGCTTTCGGCGAAGGCCACATCCTCGGGGATCGACTTGTCCAGGTGATGGCAGACCATGAGCATATCCAGATGCTCGTCCACCGTGTTCACCGTGAAGGGCCGCGTTGGGTTGGTCGACGACGGGATCACATGCTGAAGGCCGCAGACCTTGATGATGTCGGGCGCATGGCCGCCGCCGGCCCCTTCGGTGTGGAAGGCGTGGATCGTGCGCCCGGCGATGGCCTCGATGGTGTTCTCGACAAAGCCGCTCTCGTTCAGCGTGTCGGTGTGGATCATCACTTGGACGTCCCAGTCGTCGGCCACCCGCAGACAACAGTCGATGGCGCCGGGGGTGGTCCCCCAATCCTCGTGCAGCTTCATCGCGCAGGCGCCGGCCTTGATCATCTCCTCCAGCGCTTCGGGCTCCGACGCATTGCCCTTGCAGGACAGGCCGAAGTTGATGGGGAAGGCATCGAGCGCCTGTAGCATCCGCCCGATGTGAAAGGCGCCCGGGGTACAGGTGGTGGCCAGCGTCCCGTGAGCGGGGCCGGTGCCGCCGCCCAGCATGGTCGTCATGCCCGAGTGCAAGGCATCCTCGATCTGCTGGGGGCAGATGAAGTGGATATGGGCATCGAAGCCACCTGCCGTCAGAATCTTGCCTTCCCCGGCGATCGCCTCGGTGCTGGGGCCCACGATGATGTCCACGCCGGGCTGGGTGTCGGGGTTGCCGGCCTTGCCGATCGCCGCGATCCGCCCGTCGCGCAGACCCACGTCGGCCTTGTAGATCCCCGTGTGGTCCAGGATCAGCGCGTTGGTGATCACCGTGTCCACCGCGCCGCCCCCGCGCGTCACCTGGGACTGTCCCATCCCATCGCGGATCACCTTGCCGCCGCCGAACTTCACCTCCTCGCCGTAGGGCCCGGTCAGATCCTTCTCCACCTCGATGATGAGGTCGGTGTCCGCCAGGCGCAGCCGGTCGCCGGTGGTGGGGCCGAACATCGCCGCATGCGTGGCGCGCGAGATCTTAGTGGGCATGGGCGTTCTCTTTCGGACAGGAGGCGGGCGCGGATCAGCCGCCGTTAGTAGGAAGGAAGTCGTCGTCGATAGGCACCCGCATCCCCTTGGCGAGGGTGTTGGTCTGGGAGGCAATGGCCACGATGGCCACCAGATCGGCGTACTGCGCCTCGGTCATGCCGTGGCGGCGCGCGGCCTCGGTGTGCTGGTGCACGCAGTAGACGCAGCCGTTGGCGATGGAGACGGCGAGGTAGATCAGTTCCTTGACCGGTGGCGTCAGACCGCCCTCGCGCTGTTCGGTCATGGCGCGCTTCGTCTCGGCCCAGGTCCCGGCGAGCAGGTCCGGCCGATCCGCCAGCGCGCGCCAGAAATTGCAGATGAAATCATCGCCGCGCGTGACCCGGATATCGTCGAACACCGCCCGCACCTCGGGCGCCAGATCGGGTCTGGCCAGCAGATCCTCCAGGCTGGGCGGGGGGTCGCTGGCCTTCGACGGGGTGGTGGCTCGACCGGTCATCGGCTCAACCCGCCATGCGCATCGGGTTGCGACGCTGCGGCATTCGCTCCTCAAGGGCAGTGGTCGCGCGGACGTCGCCCATCTCACATCCTCCTGTCGCCGCCGCGAGCGGTCAGAGCGGCCCCTGGACGGCCTTGTTGAAGCCGATGGCGCGGCGCCCGCCGGCATAGGGCACCAGGCTCACCATGCGCCGCTGGCCGGGCTCGAAGCGCACGGCGGTGCCTGCGGCGATGTCCAGGCGCATGCCCCGTGCCGCGGCCCGGTCGAAGTCCAGCGCCGCATTCACCTCGAAGAAGTGATAGTGGCTGCCGACCTGCACCGGCCTGTCGCCGGTGTTGGCGACCTCGATCTCCACCGCCTCGCGGCCTGCGTTCAGCTCGATCTCGCCGTCGGCGACGAAGATCTCGCCGGGGATTATGGGCGTGCTCATGCGACCTCCTGTCGGTTTGCAGCGGCGGCGACGGCGCCCTCGCGCGCCATCTGGACGGAGCGCTTGCGGACGCGTCCCGAGCGGCGGATCCCTGCGACCATCCGCCAGAGGAGAGCGAGGACCGCCATGCCACCGCCACCGACGATCAACAGGACGGCGAGCGTGCCCTCCGCCGAGCTCTCCAGCGTCTGGGGCGGCAGCGTGGTGGCAAAGGCGATCCCGCCGATGACCGCGAGCAACGCCAAGCGAAAGAGCCACCGCGGCGTGCGGCTGAAGCGCCAGCTGACGATCTGGAAAAGCTCCGGCCAATGGCCGTTCTGAAAGGGACCGCGCAGTTCCTCCTCCACCTGGGTGGAGTGGTTGCGCATCGCCGCCAGACGCAGGCCCAACTTTGCCTTGTCGGGCACGGCCCAGACCACCGACAGCCGATGGCCGGGGGCAAAAGCCATCTTCTTGACGTCCATCTGCAGCCGGTAGAGCCCGCCCTCCGGCGTCGGAATGAAGACGTTGTGGTAGGTCGTGCTGCTGGAACTGATCCGCGTGCCGCCGCCGACGCTGCCGCCGATCTGATGGACGGTCCCGCCGCCCGACACGGTGGTCTCGGTTGTCGTCTCGACCTGGTCGACAACGCTGTCCATGCGCTTGAGCGTCAAGCGGGCAACTTCGATACGCTCCTCAGCCGCCGGTGCGATCATCTGGAAACCACCTCACTCAACGGGAACGCGGGACGAAAGGCGCAGGCACGGTGGATCACTCCTCGGCCTCCTTGGTGCGGTTGCGAAAAAAGGACATGGCGAAATCGGCGGCCAGTGCGCCCATCAGGATCGCCAGGATATCGAGGGTGCCGTCGCCCATCAGCGCCAGCATGTAGGCGGCGAAACCCATGATCGGCAGCGACAGCCCCGCGATGATCCCGACCTTGGCGGCCCAGGACCAATCCGGGAAGAACCGGTCGACGCCGATGCGCATCATGGCCACCAGACAGCGCAACAGCGCTGCGGCGGTGAACTGGGTAAAGAAGATCGTCGTCAGCATGGGCGGCCTCCCTAGGTCTGTACCGCGGCGCAGCATCGCTCCGGCGGCGTCAATTGCACTTCCAATTCTCCAAGCGGCGCATCAGCGAGCCGATCTGCGGCCTGGCGCGTGTGTTCACCTGATCCGCGGAGCCGGTCTGGATGATGATCGAGACCTGATCGACGACGGTCACCAGCGAGTCGAGGATGTCCTTGATCTCCTCCTCCCGACAGCGGGTGACGGTCATCGCCTGCTCCAACCTGGTGAGCCCATCCCGCATCGCCGCGATGTCACGGCTGTCGACCTGGCCGCCGCGCCCTGCCTCCAGCGCCTTCACCTGGTCCTCGAGCATCTCGATCCGCTCGCTGGCGTCGGTGAGCTGGGCGAGCTTTTCCGAGGCCCAGAACGCCCCGCCGCCGATGGCCACCGCGACGCCGATCAGCGTCGCGATCGACAGCTGCACCGCGGTGTTCTTGGTCAGCGCTACGGGGGGCGTGGTGGGGGGCGTGGCGGGCTCGCTCATGACATCGTCCCTAGCGGATCGGCTCGTGCACGGTGACCAGCTTGGTGCCGTCAGGGAAGGTCGCCTCGACCTGTACCTCATGGATCATCTCGGGCACGCCGGCCATGCATTGGCCGCGGGTGATCACGCCGGCGCCGGCCTCCATCAGATCCGCGACCGAGCGGCCGTCGCGCGCGCCCTCGACCACGAAGTCGGTGATCAGCGCGATCGCCTCGGGGTGGTTGAGCTTCACCCCTCGGTCGAGCCGCCCGCGGGCCACCATCGCGGCGAGGGAGACGAGGAGCTTGTCCTTCTCGCGGGGGGTGAGGTTCATGGCGATCTCCTTCTCAGCTTGCCCAGCCCAGACTAGCCCAGCTCAACTCAGCCCAGTCCAGGCGGCCCAGCTTCAGGTGGCCCAGACCCGGGGCACCGGGGCCACGGCAAGCGCATTAACCAAGCTTAACACGGCCCCGCGCAGCGCGAGACCGTCAGTGGCAACGAGACGCGCCGCCAGCATCCCATCCCAGGCGCTGGCCCCGCCCTCGACCCCCGGATCGGCGGCCATGGCGCTCTCGAGCGCCGCGCGGGCGGGGCCGAGGCGGTCCTCGGCGAAGGGGGCGGCGAGCAGCAGGCTTGCGGTCGCGCGGGCGCCGTTCAGCACGGCAGGGCGCGCCGCGATCTCTGCCACCGGGCCCGACAGCCTCAGGGTGTCGGCGAAGATAAGCGTCCCGTCGCGATGCACGGTCCAGGCGTCGGTGAAGTGCGCCTGGGTCACGGTCTCGCCCATGGCCTGACGCCCCAGGATCAGAGGTTCGAGGAGCAGGAGCGTGGCGTCCGCCGCCATCTCAACCTGCAGACGGCGGTCGAGGGCGCCGCGGTCGTAGAGGATCGTCTCCTGCGGCAGCCAGGCCAGCTTGGAGCGCGCGCCGAGGGTCAGGCGCGTGGTCATCTGCCCGATCTCGCTCGGCTGGGCGCGGTACACCCGCTCCGCCGCCTGGGTGGTGAGGGTGAGCGCCGAGTCGACCCCAGTCTCGGCGCTCCAGGCGAAGCGGTCGCCGCCGGTCACCCCGCCGGCAGTGTTGACGATCACCCCCTCAGGCACCTCGGACCCGCGCGGCAGGAGGCACTTGGCCGAGCCCTGGTGGCGCAGGCGGTCGAGGCGGGAACGGGTGCCATCGTGCTTCACGGCGATGGCGATGGACCCGCGGGCGCGGGGTTGCAGCGAGGCAGTCTCAGACCGAGAGGCGGCGTCGAACATCATCCTCGTCCATCGCGTCCCGGGTGCTGGCGACGACCACCTCGCCCCGGTCCATGACGTAGAAGCGGTCGGCAAGGTCGCGCGCGAATTCGAAATACTGTTCCACCAGGACGATGGCCATGTCGCCGCGGTCCCGCAAGTAGCTGATCGCCCGACCGATGTCCTTGATGATGGAGGGTTGGATCCCCTCGGTCGGCTCGTCGAGCATCAGGAGGCGTGGGCGCATCACCAGTGCGCGGCCGATGGCAAGCTGCTGCTGCTGCCCGCCCGACAGGTCACCGCCGCGCCGGCGCAGCATCTGGGCCAACACGGGAAACAGGTCGAAGACCTCCTCGGGCACCCGGCGCTGGGCGCGGGGGAGGTTGGCGAAGCCGGTCTCCAGGTTCTCGCGCACGGTCAAGAGCGGGAAGATCTCGCGCCCCTGCGGCACCAGCGCGATGCCCCGGCGGGCCCGGTCCGCGGCGCGCAGGCGGGTAATGTCCTCGCCGTCCAGCACCACGCGCCCCCCGCTCGGCGGGTGCTGGCCGGCGACGGCGCGGATCATGGAGGTCTTGCCGACGCCGTTGCGCCCCAGGACAGTGGTGACGCTCCCGGCCTCCGCCTCCAGCGAGACGCCCTTCAGCGCCTGGGCCTGCCCGTAATGCAGGTCGATGCCCTCGACGCTCAGCATGGGATCCCCTCAGCGGCCAAGGTACACCTCGATGACGCGGGGGTCGGCGGAGACATGGTCGATGGAGCCCTCCGCCAGGACCGAGCCCTCGTGCAGCACGGTGACCTTCACGCCGAGGGCGCGCACGAACTCCATGTCGTGCTCGACCACCACCACTGTGTGGTCGCCGGCAATCTCGCGCAGCATGGTGGCGGTCTCCATCGTCTCGGCGTCCGTCATGCCGGCGGCGGGCTCGTCGACCAGCAGGACCTTGGGGTCCTGCGCGAGCAGCATCCCGATCTCGAGCCATTGCTTCTGCCCATGGGAGAGGTCGCCGCCCAGGTCGTGGCGCCGCTCGGTCAGGCGGATGCGGGAGAGGATCGCGTCGATGCGCGCCGCCTCCTCCGCCTGCACCCGGGCGCGGAAGACGTCCCAGACGGACCGCTTGCCGGCGAGCGACAGGAGCAGGTTGTCCTCCACCGTGTGGGTCTCGAAGACCGTGGGCTTCTGGAACTTCCGGCCGATGCCGAGGCGCGCGATGTCCGCCTCGTCCTCGCGGGTGAGGTCGACCTCGCCCGCAAAGAGCACGTCGCCGGTGTCGGGGCGGGTCTTGCCGGTGATGATGTCCATCATCGTGGTCTTGCCCGCGCCGTTGGGGCCGATGATCGCCCGCATCTCGCCGGCCTGCAGCACCAGCGACAGCCCGTTGATCGCCTTGAACCCGTCGAAGGAGACCGAGACCCCGTCGAGATAGAGGATCGAGCCCGCGGCCGCGACGACCATCGCTATTCCCCTGCCTGCGGGAGGGAGGCGGGCACCCCCTCGGGCTGTGCCGCCTTGCCGCCCCGCCGTGCCCGGCGCCGGGCGAAGAAGCCGTCGATCTCGCCCAGGATGCCGCGGGGCAGGAACAGGACGACGGCGACGAAGAGCCCGCCGAGGGCGAAGAGCCACTGGTCCGGCGCGAAGCTGGTGAAGAACGTCTCGAACCCGTTGACCGAGAGCGCGCCGATCACTGGGCCGATCAGCGTACCGCGCCCACCTACGGCGACCCAGATAACCGCCTCGATGCTGTTGGCGGGGCTGAACTCGCCGGGGTTGATGATGCCGACCTGGGGCACGTAGAGGGCGCCTGCCACCCCCGCCATCATGGCGGAGATGGTGAAGACGGCGAGCTTGTAGCCCTCGACCCGGTAGCCGAGGAAACGCGCCCGGCTCTCGGCGTCGCGGATGCTCACCAAGACCTTGCCGGCGCGGGAGGTGGTGATGATGCGCGCGACCACATAGCCGGCCCCGAGGGCGAGGCAGGTGAGCGCGAAGAGCCCCGCCCGCGTCTCGTCGGTTTGCAGGTCGAAGCCGAGGACGTCCTTGAAATCGGTCAGCCCGTTGTTCCCGCCAAAGCCCATATCGTTGCGGAAGAAGGCGAGCATTAGCGCATAGGTCATCGCCTGGGTGATGATCGAGAGATAGACGCCCGTGACGCGGGAGCGGAAGGCGAACCAGCCGAAAACGAAGGCGAGCGCCCCCGGTACCAGCAGCACCATGAGGCAGGCGAACCAGAACATATCAAAGCCCCACCAGAACCAGGGCAGCTCCTGCCAATTCAGGAAGACCATGAAGTCCGGCAGGATCGGGTCGGCATAGACGCCGCGGGTCCCGATCTCGCGCATCAGATGCATGCCCATGGCATAGCCGCCAAGCGCGAAGAAGGCACCGTGGCCGAGGGAGAGGATCCCCACATAGCCCCAGACGAGATCGACCGAGAGCGCGAGCAGCGCGTAGCAGAGGTACTTGCCGAGGAGCCCCACCACGAAGCTCGGCACATGCATCGCCCCGCCGGGCTGGACGGCGAGGTTGCACGCCGGCACCGCCACTGCGGCGAGGAGCAGGAGGCCGAGGAACACCCAACCCCGCGCCGTAATCGCCCGGGAGATCATGGCGTGCTTCCTGCGTAGGGTGCGTGCTGGCACGCACCGCTGTCTCGCCATGGCAACCGAAGGTGCGTGCCAGCACGCACCCTACGTGTCGCCGTGCTCATTGCTCCACCGCTCGACCGCGGAGGGCGAACATGCCCCTGGGCCGTTTCTGGATGAACAGGATGATGAAGACGAGGACCAGCACCTTGGCCAGGACCGCACCGGCGTAGGGCTCCAGGAACTTGTTTGCGATGCCGAGGGTCATCGCCCCGGCGAGCGCGCCCCAGAGATTGCCGACCCCGCCGAAGACCACGACCATGAAACTGTCGACGATGTAGGACTGGCCGAGATTGGGCGAGACGTTGCCGATCTGACTGAGCGCCACGCCCGCCACCCCGGCAATTCCCGCGCCAAGGCCGAAGGTCATCGCGTCGACCCAGCCGGTGCGGATTCCCATCGAAGCGGCCATGCGCCGGTTCTGCGTCACCGCCCGCATCTGCAGGCCGAGCGGCGTCTTCTTCAGCACCAGAAGCAGCACGGCGAAGACCACGAGCGCGAAGATGAAGATGTAGAGCCGGTTGTAGGTGATCGTCATCTGCCCAAGCTCAAACGCGCCCGACATCCAATCGGGGTTGCCAACCTCGCGGTTATTGGGCCCGAAGATCTCCCGCACCGTTTGCTGCAGGATAAGCGCGATGCCCCAGGTCGCGAGCAGGGTCTCCAGCGGCCGGCCATAGAGGTAGCGGCAAACGCCCCGCTCGATCGCGACGCCGACGGCGCCGGAGACGAGGAAGGCGAGCGGCAGCGCGATGGCGAGCGAGAAGCCGAAAAGCTCGGGCGCGTTGTTACGGATGATCTCCTGCACGAAGAAGGTCGTATAAGCGCCGAGCATCACCAGCTCGCCATGGGCCATGTTGATGATGCCCATCACGCCGAAGCTGATGGCAAGGCCGATGGCCGCCAGCATCAGGACTGAGCCGAGCGACAGGCCGAACCACACATTCTGCGCCGTGTCCCAAAGGGCGCGCTGGCGCTCGATATCCTCCAGGGCCTCCGCCGCCGCGGTGGCGATGGCGAGGTTCTCCACCCGGCTCGCCTGGGCGAGCAATCCTTGGGCGTTCACACCGCCAAGAGTGGCGAGGGTCTCGATCGCCGCGACCTGGGCCGTCTCCTCCCGGTCCGAGCCGAGCGTGGCGGCGGCGCGGGCGAGGCGGAAGGCATCGGCCACGGCAGGGTCGGTCTCCGCCTCGATCGCCGCATCGAGCGCGTCGATCTGTGCCGGGTCGCGTGCCGCAAAGGCAGCCTCGGCGGCCGCCAGGCGCAGGGCGGGATCAGGGTTGCGCAGGCGGAGCTGTCCGATGAGCGCGTCGACCTGCCGGCGCAGGTTGTTGTTCATCTTGATGCGCCGGGTATCGCGGCGGCCGAGTTCCTGAAGCCGGGCGTTGGTGAAGGGGTCATGGGCGAACTCGTCGCGCCCTTCCTCCACCACCAGGACGACGGCGCCGGTTTCGCGCAGCTGTTCGAGATCGCCCTCGCCCAGCGCCTCCAGGATCGCGCCGGCGCGCGGGTCTCCGGTGGCCGCGATGGCGTCGATGACGCGGGCGCGGTCGGCGAATTCCCCCTCCGGCAGCGCGGCGACGAAATCCTCGAGCGACTGCGCCGCCGCCGGTCCCATCATGGCAAGGACGAAGCCGAGGGCGATAAGGAGCGAGCGAAGCATGGGCACCCGTAGGATGCGTGTTCGGCACGCACCGTTGAGATCAGACGGTGCGGGCCAAGCACGCACCCGACGCAGGCGACCGAAGCCGCCTGCGCGGTTGTTACCGTATCAGGTCAGTTGGCGACGCCGCCGCACTTGCCCGTCTCGGTGTTGAAGTTGCCGCAGGACATGGGCGCGCGCCAGTCGGAGATCAGCTTCGCGCTCTCCGGCAGGAAGTCGGACCAGGCATCGCCGACCACCAAACCCGGGGTCTGGCTCACCACCTCGAACTGGCCGTCGTCGAGGATCTCGCCGATCAGCACGGGCTTGGTGATGTGGTGGTTGGGCATCATCGCCGAGTAGCCGCCGGTGAGGTTCGGGACCGAGACGCCGATGATGCCGTCGATGACCGCGTCGGCGTCGGTGGTGCCGACCTTCTCCACCGCCTCGACCCACATGTTGAAGCCGATGTAATGGGCCTCCATCGGGTCGTTCGTGACCTCGTCCTCGTCGCCGATGAACTCCAGCCAGGCGTCGATGAAGGCGTCGTTCTCGTCGGTCTCGACGCTCATGAAGTAGTTCCAGGCGGCCAGGTGGCCGACCAGCGGCGCGGTGTCGAGGCCGGCAAGCTCTTCCTCACCCACCGAGAAGGCGACGACCGGGATGTCGGTGGCCTCGATCCCCTGGTTGCCGAGCTCCTTGTAGAACGGCACGTTGGCATCGCCGTTGATGGTGGAGACCACGGCGGTCTTCTTGCCGGCCGAGCCGAACTCCTTGATATCCGACACGATCGTCTGCCAGTCGCTGTGGCCGAAGGGCGTGTAGTTGATCATAATGTCTTCGGCGGCGACGCCGCTGTCCTTGAGGAACTGCTCGAGGATCTTGTTGGTCGTGCGCGGGTACACATAGTCGGTGCCCGCCAGCACCCAGCGCTCGACGCCCTGGTCCATCAGGTACTCGACCGCCGGGATCGCCTGCTGGTTGGGTGCAGCCCCGGTATAGAAGACGTTGCGCTGGCTCTCCTCGCCCTCGTACTGCACCGGGTAGAAGAGGATCGAGTTCAGCTCCTCGAAGACCGGCAGCACCGACTTGCGGCTCACGGAGGTCCAGGCGCCGAAGACGACGTCGACGTTCTCGACCTCGATCAGCTCGCGCGCCTTCTCGGCGAACAGCGGCCAGTCGGAGGCGGGATCGACGACGACGGCCTCGAGCGGACGGCCGAGCAGACCGCCCTTTTCGTTCTGCTGCTCGATGAGCATGAGCATCACGTCTTTGAGCGTCGTCTCGGAGATCGCCATGGTCCCGGAGAGCGAGTGCAGAACGCCGACCTTTATCGGCTCCCCCTCCTGCGCGGCTGCGGGGGCAGCCAGGAGGGTGGCCGCTACCGCAGCGGCAATCATTTTGTTGAGCGCCATCGTCAACCCCTGTTGTTGTCGTTAACGGCTGAGGAGAGGCAAGAGCCGTGCCATCGCGGGGCCTGGGGTGAAAGCCACTGCAACCGCGGGATACACCGCGACGGGCGCGCGCGCATTTTTTGGGCAGTGCTGCGCTCAGGGCAGAAAATCGACCAAAGTTTTGGCAAAAGAGGGCAGGCTCGCGTAGCCGCCTTCGTCATTTTACCACCCTGCGCGCAGCCGCACCCGGTGCTTGCAGCCGCCGCGATGGAGGGTGGCGCGGCCCGCGAGTTAATCCCGAGGCTGTCTCCTTGTCGCGCCGAGGTCGGATGCTGGAGGCGTCGGCTGCCGCCAGTCGAGCGGGCTCCGGGCCGGTGGCGTCGTGTTTGTGGTCTCAGCGCCCGCGCCCACCCACGACAGTTTTGCCAGGCCAAGCGTCAAGGTAACCGAAACGCGTTCATGGCAATCGGCAACGCGGCGGGCCTGACAGCCCGTGGCCGCGTTTGCATTAAGGGGCGGTCATCATGGACGTGCCACGCTGACGTCGGTGGGCGCGGGCGCCTGGACGACGCGATCGGCGTGGGTTTCGCTGAAAGCGCTCACAGACGCTCCGCGTGCCAGCGGATGTGATCCTCCATGAAGGAGGCGACGAACCAGTAGCTGTGGTCGTAGCCGGGCTGCATGCGCATCATCGAGGGTGTGCGTGTCTCGGCCAGCGCCTCCGCCAGCGCCTCGGGTTTGAGGAGCGGCAGGAACTGATCCTCCGTGCCTTGATCGACCAGCACGTCGCCCTGCCAGCCCGTCTCGCGGAGCTGGACGCTGGCGTCGTGGTCGCGCCAGAGCCCCTCGTCCCGACCGAGATAGGCGTTGAGTTGTTTGCGCCCCCAGTCGCTCGCCGAGGGGTGCGCGATGGGCGCGAAGGCGGACAGCGAGCGGTAGCGGTCGGGATAGGCCATCGCGAGCGTCAGCGCGCCGTGGCCACCCATGGAATGCCCGGTGATGCCCTGACGCTCCTCCGCCACCGCGAAATTGGCGGTAACGAGCCCCTGCAGTTCCTGGGCTATGTAGCTGCGCATCTGGAAATGCGGGGACCAGGGCGCCTCCGTCGCATCGACGTAGAACCCCGCACCCTGGCCGAGATCGTAGGCCTCGTCGTCCGCCGCGCCCTCGCCGCGCGGCGAGGTGTCGGGGAAGACGAGCGCGATCCCATGCTCCGCCGCCCAGCCCTGCGCGCCGGCCTTGGTCATGGCGTTCTCATGGGTGCAGGTCAGCCCCGAGAGGTACCAGAGGCAGGGCACCGGCCCCAACTCCGCCGCGGGCGGCAGGTAGACCGCAAAGGTCATCTCGCACCCGCAGACCTGCGAGGCGTGCCGATACACCCCCTGCACCCCGCCAAAGGCCCGGTTCTCGCTGATCGTCTCCATCAAGGCTTCTCCTGAACCGTCACGATCACCTCGCCGGCGCTGCGATGGGCGGCCAGGACCTCGTCCCGAGCGAGGATTGCCCGGCGCACGGTAACCATGATCTCCTCCGCAGCAAGGTGCACCGTCACAAGACCGACCCTGCGCGCCGAGAGCACGACGACGTTGCGAATGCGATGCAGCGGCGAGCGTGGCGGCGGGCGATGCCCGGTACATGAGAGCGTCTCTGGTGGCTCTGCGGATCGCCCCTGGCACTGTCGAGTTGTTGGCAAGAGGCGGTCATCGCGCTCACGAACCTTTGCCCGCGGCATCTCGAGGGGCACGGTATGGTTCGAAAAGGTTGGGCAACCCATGTAGCGTAGAACGGGGTCGCCATCGGAGGCCATAACGTGGGAGGTGCGGGGGCATCGCTCCCGTGTTTTGGCTGGAGCGGATCGTCGTCGGACAGAGGGTTGTCTTGGGATGCAGGTGGGATGCGCACTCTCGGCACGCAGGTGCCTGGGGCGGGAGCGGAGGGCGGCGAACGTCACACGCCCGGGCGTCTCAGCGCATCATCGCCGTACGAGCCGTGTCCCGATGCGACGGAGCAGCGTGTCCCCGCTGCGCGAGGGCCGGCGCCCGGGGAATGGTCGCGGGCGCGGCATCTCACCCGACCACCAAAGAGAGTGTCGTTGCGGCATCTTCAGGGCGCGCACCTGCCGCTATCGTCACTTTTCCGCCGCCGCCCTATGCAACCTTCTGACCTGGCGCTGGTACTCTACTGTCAGGGCCCAAGGGGGATCCTTGACCGCTGCGGCGGGTGAGGCTGAGCGGATCCGATGAGAATGCAGGCACCGAACGGACGGTCGGGGGTGACGAGGGCGCGGCGCGCAACGCGGGCCGTGAGCCTATTTGCTGTCGCCTTCCTGGTCCTGGCCGGGTGCCAAAAGAACGATGTTCTCGGCGCCAAACAGTACTTCGACGAAGGGAGCCGCCAGGTCGCCGCCGGGGACGTCGACGCCGCGGTCGCTGCTTTCACCGAGGCGCTGGAGCGCCATACCAAACACGCGCCCAGCATGCTGGCCCTGGCCGCGATCTTCGAGGAGCGGGGCGCCATGGCCCTCGCCCTCGGCTACTATCGCGCGGCGGCGGATACGGGCTGGCCTGGGGGCCTTGCACATCTGGCCCTGGCGCGGATCAGCCGGGAGCGCGGGGCGCTGGACGAGGCGCTGCGCCATGTGAACACGGCGGTGCTGCTGGGGCCCCAGAACCCCGCGGCGCTGGCCGAGAAGGCCGCGATCGCGGAGGCGGCGGGCCTGACGCGCACGGCACAGCGCAGTGCGGCAGCGGCGCTGAAGCGAGCCCCCGCGCATCCCGCCGCGAGTGCAATCTTCTTCTCCACGCTGGAGGCCGAGGACCCGGCGGTCGCCGAGACACCGCCGTCCTCGTTGCCCGCACGGTATCGCCTGGTGGTCATCGAGCGCGCCCTCGCGTCGCTCGATCGGCGGGGCAAGCCCGATACGGCGATCCGGCTGTTGCAGCTCGCCCTCTATTATCAGCGCCGGGACATCGATCCCGTCACGCTGTCACGGACCCCCGGCGCCATCGCCGCGCGGGATGCGGAAGTGGGGCAGCTGAGCCGCATGCTGGCCGAAAGGCTGATCCACCGTGGCAGGATCGATGAGGCGGCGGAGGCCCTGGAGCAACGCCTGGCCGAGGCGCCGCGCGATCGTCTGGCGCTGCTGCAGCGCGCGGAGATCGCCCTCGCAACGGAGGGTTTGCCGCGCGCCGAAACGATGATCAAGGCGCATCAGGTGAACGCGGCAATGGACGATCGCGACCCGGAGGTCCTGCGCCTGCGCGCCACGCTCTTCATCACCGCCGGTGAGACGGAGCGAGCCGCCGCGCTGATGGAGGAGGCAGGTGACGTAGGCGGGATGGACGCAAGGATCGCCTTGGTGCGCGCTCATCGCTGGGAGCAGATTGGCCGACGCGCGGAGGCGATCGACACGCTGATCGCGGTTCTCATTGCGGATGACGGCAACCGGGAGGCGGCGGACGCGCTCCTGACGCTCGTTCCCGCCGCGCAGGCGGAGGCCGTTGCCCGGCAGCTGGAGGGCGCGCTGCACCGCCGCGGTCCCCCGCTTCATCCGCAGGTACTTCGGGTGCTGCTCAGCCTGCGCGGCATGCAGGCCCCCTCCGACGAACTGGAAAAGGGGTTTCGCCAACTGCTCGCCGTCACAGAGGCGGAGGCGAGTGTCGCCATCGCCTTCGCGCGGTACCTTGAGCATACGAACCGTGCGGGGGCAGCGCAGACCATGCTGCAGCGGCTGCACGAACTGCGCCCCGCCGACGCCGAGATCGCCCTCGCCTATGGGCAGCTTGTCCTGCGCGAGGCGGGTCCCGAGGCGGCGATCACCGTTGCGAAACGCATGGTCAAGGACGCCGCGACGCGCAAAGCCCAGGGCGATGTCGCGCTCACCCTGACCGAGGAAGCGCTCGGGCACGGCGCGACGCCCGCCGCGCCGGCCGTGGACACGCTTGAGCGCGTGCTGCCCGATCATCCCGGCACCGCACTGCTGCAGGCGCGGCTGCGCCCCGGGCCCGTGCCCGAGGCGCAGCTGACCCTGGCGCGTGCACCGGGCGCGGAGGAGGCCTATCTGATGCTGGCCGAGCCGCTGGCGGAGGCGGACCCCGGTGCGGCGCTCAGCTATCTCGATCACGGCCTGTCCGCATGCCGCTCCACCCTGCGCCTGCGCCTGCGCCGTGCGGCCCTGCTGGAGGCGACGGGCCAGAAGGAGGCGGCGATCGCGGAGTACGAATTGCTCCATGTGATCGCGCCCTATTCGCTGTTGGTCGTGAACAATCTGGCAAGCCTGTTGGCCGAAACCTCCAATGAGCGCGGGGACCTTGCCCGTGCGAAGCGGCTGGCGGTGCGCCTGGCGGGGCACGATGTGCCGGAATTCCTGGACACCCGCGGCTGGGTCGCCGTGCGCAACGGCCGCCCGCAGGAGGGGATCCCGCTGCTCGAGGCCGCCGTCGAGCGGCTGCCGGAGAACCCGGCGGTCTGGTATCACCTCGGCATCGCATCGATGCGCGTCGGGGACCGCGCGCGGGCGCGTACGACGCTGGCACAGGCAGTGAGGCTCGACACGTCGGGTCGCTTCAGATATCACGACGTTGCCCGTAAGTTCTTGAAACGTACGGACAGTGGGGCGGATGCGCTACCTTCTCCGTCAGGCAGCGATTTGCGCCGTCCGTCGGTGCGTTGAACGCTATAGTGGTCGGATAGGGCACAGCCAGGATGTACGAGCGATTCTACGAGCTCCATCACCGACCGTTTCTGACCGTGCCCGATCCCAGCTTCCTGTTCTGGTCGGAAGGGCATGATCTCGCGTACACGATGCTGCGCTATGGCGTGGACACGCGGGCGCTGATCACGGTCATCACCGGCGAGATCGGGGCGGGCAAGACGACGCTCTTGCGCCACCTGATGAACGAGATGCCCGAGGACGTGACCATGGGCCTGATCTCGAACATGCAGGAGGGGCGCGGCGACCTGCTCCATTGGGCGCTGATGGCGCTGGACCAAGACTTCGACGACGAGCCCTATGTGAAGCTCTTCAAGCGCTTCCAGGACTTCGTCATCGACCGCTATTCCGACGGGCGCCGCGTGCTGCTGGTGATCGACGAGGCGCAGAACCTGAGCGTGAAGCAGCTCGAGGAGCTGCGGATGCTGTCCAACATCAACGCCGACCGCGACGAGCTTCTGCAGATCATCCTGGTCGGCCAGCCGCAGCTGCGCGATCTGCTCGCGCGGCCTGAGTTGCAGCAGTTTGCCCAGCGCATCGCCTCCGACTTCCACCTGCCGCGCCTGTCGGAAGACGACACCTACGCCTATGTGCAGCACCGCATGCAGGTCGCGGGCGCCCAGTGGGAGGTCTTCCCGCCGCGCACCTGCCATTTGGTGCACGAGGCGACCGGCGGGGTGCCGCGGCTGGTGAACATCATCTGCGACCTGGCGCTGGTCTACGGTTTTTCGTCGGAGTCGAAGGTGATCGACGAGGAACTCCTGTGGGAATTCATCTCCAGCGTCCGCCGGCATGGGATCTACACCCACCTGTCGCGCGGTGGGTCGCCCCGCCTCGTCTCCCTTCTCCAGGAGACGGAGGAGCGGGCCGAGCGACCGAGGGACGCCGGACTGTGACGACGACCACGCGGCGCCCCTGGGGCAGCCCTGGGGCAGCCGCGCACTAGAAACGAGCATGTTGTGAGCCGAGGCTGAGAGCGATGAGCGATACCGAGCGCCCAATCGACATCCGTGACTACATCGACGCCGTGCTGCGGCGATGGTTCCTCTTCGTGATCTTCGTGCCGATCTTCGGTCTGGCCGGGATCTTCGTCGCCTATGTCCTGCCACCGGTCTACTCGGCCGAGGCGCGGGTGCTGGTGGAGAGCCAGTCGATCTCATCGCAACTCGTCCAATCGACGGTGACGGCGAACACGGCGGAGCGGCTGCGGATCATCGAACAGCGGCTGCTGACCCGGAACACGCTGCTGGAGCTGGTCGAGCGGCTGGAGCTCTTCAAGAACGAGCCGGCGATGACGCCGAGCGAGAAGATCCAGCTCATCCGCCAGAACACGAACATCTCGCCGATCAGCGTCGGGGATCGCCGCGGCACCCGGGTCTCGGCCTTCGTGATCTCCTTCCGATCCTCCCGCCCCAAGGAAGCGGCGGCGGTCGTGAACGAGTTCGTCAACATGGCGCTGGAGCAAAACGTCCAGGCCAGAAGCGAGCGGGCCGCCGAGACGACGGACTTCTTCCAGAACGAGGCGGAGACCCTATCGACGTCGCTGCGCGATCTGGAAGCGCAGGTCAGCGAGTTCAAGCGGCGCAATCAGGAGGCCCTGCCGGAGATGGCGGGCTACCGCCAGCAGGAGCTGAACCGCATCACCAACGCGATGTTCCAGCGCGAGAAGGAGATCTTGGGGCTCGATGAGGAGAAGCGCGATCTCAAGGCGACGCTCGACCGCGGCATCGACATCGACGCGATCATCGACCAACTCAGCGACGAGCAGCGAGAGCTGCGCGATCTGGAGCGGCAGCTGACCCTCAAGCGTGCGGTCTTCGCCGACAGCCACCCCCAGGTGAAATCCATCCTCTCGCGCATCAACGCGCTGGAGGCGGCGATCGACCCTGCGGATCGGCGGCGGGCCGAGGAGCTGGTGGCGGAGCGGCGCGGCGAGCTTGAGCGCGAGATCAGCCTGATCGACAATCGCCGCGCCCTGCTCGAGAAGCAGCAGAGCGACGAGCTGCAACGGCGCAATGGCCTGGAGATCTCCATCGGTCGCGCGCCCGAGGTCGAGATGGAGCTCAACGCCATGGGTCGGCGCTATACCGACCTGCAGCGGCGCCACGACGAGGCGGTCAAGAAGCTCTCGGTGGCGGAGACCGGCGAGAAGCTGGAGATCAACCGCCAGGCCGAGCGCTTCGAGGTCATCGAGCAGGCCTCTGAACCCGATCGGCCGATCGCGCCGAACCGGCGCCTGATCGCGGCCAGCGGGTTTGCCGGCGGTGTGGCCGTCGCCTTCGCGCTGATCATCTTCGCCGAGCTGATGAACCAGGCCGTGCGCACCGCCTCTGACCTGGAGCGGTCGCTGAACCTGAGGCCCGTCGTCACGATCCCCTACATCGAGACCGAGCAGGAGGTGCGCCGCAGGGTCTGGCGCAACCGCGTGCTGGTGCTGCTGTTCCTGGTGATCGTGCCATCGGCGCTCTATGCGGTCGACCAGTTCTACCTACCGCTAGAGTTGTTGGTAGAGCGGGTGCTCGAGCGCAGCGGGGCGATGCAGCTCATCGATATGGTCAAGGCAAAGCTCGCCGAATGATCGGCTCTGGCGCTGCGGCTGTGAAAGGCGAACGCAATGGTTGAACGTCTGAAGGATGCGATCACCAAGGCCCGGGCCCGGCGGGAGAACGTGCCGATCGGCCCCTCCGGCACGGCGATCGCGGGCGCGAATGCCGCCGCTTCGGGCCAGACGGAGGAGATCTGGAACAGCCTGGCCCCGCTGGAGATCGACGCCGACCGCATGCGTCGCGAGCGGATCGTCGCCTTCCAGAAGACCGACCCCAGCCATGTCACCTTCGACGTGCTGCGGACCCGTCTGCTGAAGGTGATGCGGGAGAACGGGTGGAGCCGGCTCGCCATCACCTCGCCCACCAAGGGCTGTGGCAAGACGGTGATCACCACAAACCTCGCCTTCAGCCTGGCGCGCCATCAGAACTCCCGCACGGTCCTGATCGACATGGACCTCAAGGCGCCGCGGGTGGCCAGCGTCCTCGGCGCCTCCGGCAAGCGGCAGATCAGCTGGTTCCTCTCGGGCCAGACCCCGCCGGAGAAATACCTCAACCGCATCGGCGACAATCTGGCGGTGGGGCTCAACAACACCCGCGTCCGCGACAGCGCCGAGATGATCGAGAACCCGGCGACCGAGGGGGCCTTTGCCAATACCCACCGGCTGCTGCGCCCCGAGGTCATGCTGTTCGATCTGCCGCCCATGCTGGTGAACGACGATGCGCTCGCCTTCACCCAGGCGGCCGACTGCGTGATGCTGGTCATCGCCGCGGGCGAGAGCCGGGCCGCCGACATCGACGAGTGCGAGCGGCTCTTGTCGGCGAACTGCAACTTCCTCGGCATTCTGCTCAACAAGCACCGCGACGCACGGCGCGACCCCTATGCCTATGGCTACGGGTATGGCTACGGCGGCTACGGGTACGGCGGCAGCGCGAGCAGCAGCAACAACGGCTGAGGCAGGCGCAACCTGGGGCTGTTGCCGCCAGGCGTCACCCTGGCGGCTTCGTCCTGGAACGCCTGCCTTGATGGTGTATTCGGCCGTTGCGTCATGCTCTTGTCCCCTCGGCTTCAAGTAACGGAGTGAGCTCCATGCGCGCAGTCATCGTCGCGATCCTCGCCCTCGTGCTGGCGGGCACGGCCACGGTCAGGGCAGACCACGAAGGGTCGAGCTTTACGCTCAAGCCTGGGGACGTGATCGACGTCTCGGTGCTTGAGGACGCCAATCTCAACCGCCAGGTGCTGGTGCGCCCCGATGGCCGGGTGACCCTGCCCATCGTCGGTTCGGTGGAGGTCGCCGGCCGGACGCCGGAGCAGGTGCGCTCGATCGTCCTGGCGCGGCTGAGCCGGGATTTCGTCACGCCGCCCACGGTAAGCGTCGCCCTCACCAACCTTGGCTCGCGCAACCAGCTGCTGGAGCAGGAGGCGATCCAGAACGAGTTCGACCCGACCGGCCGGATCTTCATCGTCGGCCAGGTCGGCGGCTCCGGCAGCTTCGAGTTCGACAAGGACAAGCCCTTCAACATCCTCCAGGCGATCTCGCTGGCGGGCGGGCCCGGCCCCTTCGCGGCGACCAAGCGGATCCAGATCCGCCGCATCGCGGAGGATGGGACGACGCAGGTCTTTCTCTTCAACTACAAGGACGTCGAGGAAGGCGAGAGCATCGTGGCGCCGATGGAACTGATGGACGGCGACGTCATCGTCGTGCCTGAGCGCGGCCTCTTCGAATGACCCTCGGCGCGAGGCTCCGCCACGGGCGGGCGCCTCGGGGGATGGCTGCGGTGCTGCTGGCGCTGGCGGTCGTCGGCGATGCCGGGGCAACAGAGTGGTCGCTGGGCGGCAGGATCAGCCAAGCCCTCTCGTTCGAGACCAACCGGAATCTCGATGAGGATGGCGATCCCTCCTTTGGCGCCACAACCACGCTCAATCTGGTCGGCGGTCTCACCACTGATCGCGCGTCCTGGACGGCGCGCAGCAATCTGCGCTTTCGCTTTTTCACCGGCGATGACGAGGTCGATCTGTTCTCGCCCAACGTCCGGGTGAACGGGCGTGTGAACGGCCAGACCTGGCAGCTCAACCCCTTCCTCAGGTATCGGCGCAACAACGTCAGCTTCAACGACCTGCTGCTGATCGAGGGCGACGACGACATCGGCGACGGCGACATCGGGGACGACGGTGACGGTGGGACCGGCGACAGCTCTGCCATCATTGTCGACGCCGACGCGACGCGCACGGATGTGAATTTGGGGTCAGGGCTCTCGCTCGCCCTGTCGCCGCGCAATTCCGTGGCGTTCAGTGGCTCCTATGCGCTCCGGCGCTTCTCCGACGACGCGAACGACCTGGAGGCGTCGGACACCTTCCGGTTCTCGGGCCAGGTCTCGCGCCAGGTGACACCGCGCACTGGGCTCTTCGTGTCCGGCGGCCTCGCGTACTTTCAGATCGACGACGTCGAGGAGACCACATCGTTCAGCTTCAGCTCCACGGTCGGGATCTCGCGGCGCGTGTCGGAACGCTTGGCGATTTCGGCGTCCGGGGGCGCGAGCGTCACGAGCCGAAACGAGGACAATCCGACGCCCGGCGACGATGATGACGACGATACCTCGGTGAACGGCTCCGGCCGGTTCTCGATCGAGTACCTCGAGGGCGACACGCGGTTCACCCTCGGTCTCAGCCAAAGCGTCAGCCCCTCCTCGGACGGCGACATCCGCAATCGCCTGCGGCTTCGGCTCGGGCTGCGACAGCCGCTGGATCAGACCAAGACCTTCAGTGTTGTCGGCGCGGTCACCCGATCCAGCGACGCCTTCGACGACGACGGTGGCGGTTCTGGCCGTATTGTCGGCAGTATCTCGCCGCAGATCTCCTATAGCGTGAGCGAAGCTTGGAGAGCCAACCTGCGATACACGTTCCGGTTCGGCAGCGATGATGACGATAGCGCAATCTCCAATGGTGTTTTCGTCACTGTCTCTCGTCCGCTAAGTTTGTACTGACGGGCCGAGGCGGCGTAGGCGGCGGGGAGCAGGCGTCACATGGCGGAACTGGGCGAAAGCGGCGTCGCGGACACCGCGCGAAACGATGCCCGCACGATCACCGTCGGCAGCTTGCCCGGTGCCGCCATGGTGGTGGATGCCCTAACCCTGATCGGCGCGGGGATCGCGACGCATCAGGCGCTGCTGACCTACAACTCGGTCACCGTCGAGTTCTATGTGTTCGCGATCGGCTTCGTGACGCTGGTGACGATCACCCTGCTGTCCCGCTCCGCCATGTATGAGGTGGATGCGATCATGCGGCCGATCAGCCGGTCGGACTTTCTGATCGTCTCGGTGATCACCGCCTTCCTGTTGTTCCTGACGATCGTGGTCACCCTCAAGGTCCAGGACATCTTCTCCAACCGCTGGCTGGTCGCCTTCGGCGTCACATCGGTGGTGGGAATGATCCTGACCCGCCTGCTCGTCTGGCGGCTGTTTCGCTGGATGGGGGACGAGGGGATCATCAGCCGGCGGCTTCTGGTGCTGGGCACCGGCCCGCAGGCCCAGCATTTCCTGCACCGCCTGGGTCAGATCAAACCGTATTTCACCACCATCGACGGGGTCTTCGCGACCGACACGAGCGAGATCGGCACCCTGGTCGAGGGGCAGCCGGTTCGCGGCGACTTCGATGCGATGATCGCCTTTGCCCGTAGAAAACGCGTCGACGACATCATCATCGCCTTGCCCTGGAACGAGGAAGACCTCGTCTCGGACACGCTGGATGCGCTGCGCGAGCTGCCGATCAACGTCTCGGTCTCGACGGATCTGGTCGGCTACAAGCTGGCGTTCCGACCGGTCATGGGCTCGGCCAGCCAGATCCCCGTCTTCGAGGTGGTGCAGCGGCCGATCTCCGGTTGGAGCTTTCTGCTGAAGATGCTCGAGGATTACGTGCTGAGCACGCTCGCCCTCCTGCTCCTGTCGCCGGTGCTGATCCTGGTGGCGATCGCGATCAAGCTGGACAGCCCGGGGCCCGTGCTGTTTCGCCAAAAGCGCCTTGGCTTCAACAACCGCGAGTTCGAGATCTACAAGTTCCGCTCGATGTATCACCTGGAGATCCCGCCCCATGTGACCAAGCAGGCGACTCGCGACGACCCCAGGATCACGCCGGTGGGCCGGATTATCCGCCGCACGTCGATCGATGAGCTGCCTCAGCTCTTGAACGTGCTCGAGGGGACCATGTCGCTGGTCGGGCCGCGCCCGCATGCCCTCGATCACAATGAAGATTTCGGTCGCCGCATTCGTGGCTATTTTGCACGCCATAAGGTGAAACCCGGTATTACGGGGTGGGCTCAGGTGAACGGCCTGCGTGGCGAGACGGAAGCGCTGGACGCGATGCAGGCGCGCGTGGAGCACGATGTGTATTATTCTGAAAATTGGTCACTGCTCTTTGATTTGAGGATCTTGTTCACGACGGTTCTCGTGGTGCTGTTCCAACGGAATGCGTATTGAAACAGCGCGGCGCGTAGATCGCCGAACCGTAGAGAGCCTTGAACGGCTGACGGATGAAACAGCACCTAGGGATGCGACGGCCTTGTGCGGAAGAAAGGTATGATGGGTGATGATTGGTAAGCAGGTCGGAAAACGGCCGGTCCTGGCGGCATTGCTGCTGGGCGTTGCCGTCTTGGCGGGCTGCGACAGCGTCGAGGAACGCGTCGCCAAGCACGTAGAGCGTGCCGAGGGGCTGGTGGCCGAGGGTCAACTCGAGAAGGCCATCCTGGAGTATCGCAACGCCATTCGCCTGGATGCCAAGAACGTCGACGTGCTGCTGGCGCTGGCGAAGACGTTGGAGGAGGACGGCCGCTTCACCGCCGCGGTCCGGCACTACATTACCGCCGTCGAACACGATGCGCAGAATGTCGACGCCCGCGTGCGCCTGGCGCAGTACATGCTGGTCAGCAACGACATCGACCGTGCGCTGGAATACGCCGATCGCGCCTATGAGCTGCAGCCGGACGATCCCGACGTCCTCGCCGTGCGCGCCTCGGTCGCCTATCAGATGGAGAACAAGGCGCTTGCGCTGCGCCTGGCAAGCGAGGCGGTGGCCATCGAGCCGCTGCATGCCGCGGCCAACGTCGTCCTGATTACGGAGCGCGTCGAGAGCGGGAACCTGCAGGAAGCCATGGCGATGGCCGACGCCATCGTCGAGAGCGAGCCGAACGACCTGTCGCTGCAGCTCCTCAAGCTGCGGCTCTTCGAGATGGCCGAACGGCCGGAGGCGGCGCTCAAGCAGCTGGAGATCATCGTCGAGCGTTTCACCGACATCGTCACCCCGCGCGAAGCACTGGCGCAGGCCTATGCGCGCATCGGCAACAACGAAGGCGCCCTGGAACAGCTTCGCGCCATCGTCGAGCTGGAGCCGCAGTCCGTCGAGCGCAAGCTGGACGTGGTGCAGTTCATCGGCAGCACCGAGGGGCTGGAGGCCGGGATCGCCGCACTGGATACCCTGATCGACGAGGCCGAGGAGAAGTGGCCCTTCCGCGAGGCGAAGATCGCCGCCCTCATGCGCTATGACCGCGAAGCCGAAGCGATGGAGATCTTGAACACCATCATCGCCGAGGGCGGCGAGGGTGCGATCGAGAGCAAGGTGATGATCGCCCGCATGCGCCTGACCGAGGGGGATATCGAAGCCGGCCAAGCGCTGATTGACGAGATCATCGCGCAGGATGAGACCAACGTGGACGCCCTCGCCATGCGCGGTGCGCTGGAGATCGAGCGGGACGACTACGATGCGGCGCTGGAGACCCTGCGCATTGGCCTTGCCGTGGAGCCGGAGGATGTGCGGCTGCTGCTCCTGTCGGGCCGGGCCAACCTGCTGAACGGCAATGACGCCCTCGGCGCGGACCAATTGGCGAATGCCACCCGGGTTAGCGATTATCGCGCAGACGTATCGCAGGAATACGTGCGCTATCTGCTGCAGCGGGGTCGCGTGGACGGCGCGGAGGCCGTGCTGTCCGAGACCGCGCGCCGGGCACCGACCAACCGCGACGTGCTGATGGCCCTGGCCGAGCTGCGCCTGCGGCTCGAGGATTGGGTCGGCGCGGAGACCGTGGCCAAGCAGATGCGCGAGCTCGACGGCGGCGCCGATATGGCGGAGCGGGTCCTTGCCGCCTCGCTTACGGGGCAGGAGCGCTTTGAGGAGAGCCTCTCGATCCTGAGCGGCTTGGCCAACGACGCCAGCTCGCGCGAGCAGACCATGACCGCGCTGGTGCAGAGCATGGTGGCGGCCGACAAGGGCGCGGATGCCGAGGCCTTCATCGGCCGGGTCCTGCAGGAGGATCCGAACAACTTCCAGGCGCGGATGCTCCAGGCCTCGCTGGCGCAGAACGCCGGGGACGACGCGCGCGCCCGCAGCTTGTTCGAAAGCATCGCCCAGGACTTCCCGACCTCGGCCGAGGTCTACTTCATCCTCTATCGCATTCAGCTGGCCGAGGGTGACACGGCGGCGGCCAAGGAGGTCATCGAACGCGGGATCGAGGCGACGGACGGCGACCTGCGCCTCCGCATGCAATTGGCCAGCATCGCCGAGCGGGAGGGCCGCTTCGACGACGCCATCGCGCAGTACGAGGCTGTCTTCGAGGCGGAACCGAATTCGCTGGTGGCCGCCAACAACCTGGCGAGCACCCTGGCCGAGCACCGCGCCGACGACCCCGAGGAGCTGGCCCGCGCCAAGAAGATCGCCCTGCGCCTGAAGGGCACCAATGTGCCCCACATGAAGGACACTGTGGGCTGGACACTGTATCTGGCGGGCGACTACGGCGAGGCGCTGCCTTACCTCATCGAAGCGGTGGAGGCCCTGCCGAACAGCGCCGTGGTCAACTACCACACCGGCATGACCTTCGCCGCGCTCGGCGACGGAGTGAAGGCGCGGGAGTATCTGGAGCGAGCGCTCCAACTGGCCGAGGGCACCGTGTTCCCCCATACCGAAGTGGTGGAGAACACCCTCTCCGGTCTGCCCGCGCTGCCCGACACCCAGTAAGCGCTGGGCCGCAACCGGGCGGCGACGCCCGGTTGCTTAGGACCGGGGCGGCTGCGGGCACCGCGGCCCCGCTGCGCGTAACAGGTCTGCCATTTCGGATCGCGTTCGCCGCTCCTGCGGGGGGCGCGGTCGCCTAGGCGCCGTTCCCGCTGGCGGTCGAGCCTATCGGAGCGTCGTCGTCGTCGACTGACGGCGAGGAGGGTCTCGTAGAAGCCCTTCTCATCCGCCGCTGAGAGCGGGATCAGGGGGGCGCCAAACCGTCCCGCCATGGCGCGGACAGGGTTCCGGCTGGCGGAGGCGATCCTGCACTCACAGCCAAGTGAACGCTCGCCTTTCTGGCGCAGAACGGTGTAACCCTAGGTTCAACAACAAACGAACCACAGGGAGACCACCATGACTTCACCCTTGCACATGAAAGCCGTGGGCATTGCGCTCGCCGCGTTCGTCGTCCACGGCACCGCGGTGGCGGAGGATCGCAGCGACTGGCCGGAGAGCTTCTCGGTCGGCACCGCTAGCCAGGGCGGTACCTACTTCGTCTATGGCTCGGGTTGGACCAACCTGGTGTCCGAAGCGCTCGGCATCCCCGGCGGCGCCGAGGTCACGGCCGGCCCGGTCCAGAACGCCTCGCTCGTGCAGACCGGTGACCTGGACATGGCCATGGTGACCATGGGTCCGGCCAGCGATGCCATCAACGGCACCAGCGCCCTGGCTCCCGGCCTGAAGCATGACGAGATCCGCGCGATCTTCCCCATGTACAAGACCGCGTTCCACGTCATGACGCTGGCAAGCTCCGGCATCGACAGCCTGGACGCGATCCCCGACGGCGCGGTCGTGGGCGTGGGTCCCGCGGGCGGTACGCCGGGCACCTACTGGCCGCGCATCCTGGAGGGGCTCGGTAAGAACGTCGAGATCCGCCATGGCGGTGCCGCGGACCTGGCGGGCCAGCTTCAGGATGGGCTGATCGACGTCTACACCTGGGCGGCGGGCGTCCCCTTCCCGGCCTTCAGCCAGATCGAGGCGCAGGTCGACGTCAATTTCTTCGGCATGACCGCCGATCAGGTGGAGGCGGTCGTCGGCAGCCAGCCGGTCTCGCCCTTCACCATCCCGGCCGGCACCTACCCCTCGATGGGTGAGGACCACATGAGCGTGTCGATGTGGAACTTCGCCATCGGCCACGCCGACCTGCCGGAGAGCTTCGTCTATGCCGTCGTTGATGCGGTCATGAGCCAGCACGGCAAGATGATGGAGATCCACAAGGCCGCGATCGAGACGGTACCGGCGAACGCCGACAAGAACTCGATCATCCCCTGGCACCCGGGCGCTGTCCGCTGGTTCGAGGAGAACGGGATTTCGATCCCCGAAGGCCTGCGCGGCTGAGGCCCATGGGAGGTGGCGGCGACCCGCTGCCGCCTCCCACCGCCTAAGACCGAAGGCTGACCCCTGTGCCCGACGCAACGCCGCAATCAACCGACGTAACCCCTGAAGCGACCCGCGCCCGGATGTGGCGGTTGGGGTTGAGCGCGCTGTGCGGGCTGTTTGCCGCCTGGCACTTCTACAGCCTCAACATCGCCCCGCTTGAGACCTGGACCTATCGTATCCTTCACATCGCGGGCTTCCTGACGCTGGGCCTCCTGGGCGCGTCGATCCTGGAGCATGGCGACAGGGTACTGCCCAGCGAGGGAAGCAAGCCCGCACAGCGGGCAGGACAGGCCCTGGGGATCGCCGCGCTTGCCGCCGTGGGCGTCTCCGCCATTGCGCTCGCCGTGATGATGGCCGCTGGACCGCTCGAGGCGCCGACTTGGTCCGTCACCACCGTGGGATGGGCGCTGGGCCTGGGTACGGGCCTCGGCATCCTCGCAGGATGGATCGCGCCCAGCGTCTCTCCCCGCGTCGGCCTCGGCGATTGGGCCCTGATCGGGGCGACGCTGCTGGCCACCGCCTTCGTCCTCATCAGCCTGGATCAGCTCAATCTTCGCCTGCGCGCGGGCACGCCCTTTGCCGATCCGAACAATGCCTTTGCCGCCGTGACCCTGGTGGCCGTGATCCTGGAGATGACGCGTCGGGTTGCGGGGCTCGCGCTGGTGGTCATCGCGAGCATCTTCATCGGCTATGCCTTCCTCGGCCCCTGGCTACCGGGGTTCCTGGAGCATCGGGGCTACGACGCCGCGCGGTTCTTCACCTATCTCTACACCGACAACGGCGTCCTGGGCCCGACGACGGCGGTCTCCTCGACCTACATCGTGCTCTTCATCGTCTTCGCGGCCTTCCTGCAGGTCTCGAAGGTCGGTGACTATTTCGTCGAATGCGCCTTCGCCGTCGCGGGGCGGGCGCGCGGGGGGCCTGCCAAGGTCTCGGTCTTTGCCTCGGGCCTCATGGGGATGCTGAACGGCACCTCCGCCGGCAACGTGGTCTCCACCGGCTCGCTCACGATCCCGCTGATGAAGCGCGTGGGCTACAAGCCCCAGTCCGCCGGCGCGATCGAGGCTGCGGCCTCCACCGGCGGGCAGATCATGCCGCCCATCATGGGCGCCGGCGCCTTCATCATGGCCGAGATCACGGGCATCCCCTACACCGACCTCGTGATCGCCGCGCTGATCCCGGCGCTGCTCTACTTCGCCTCGGTCTACTTCATGGTCGATTGCGAGGCGCAGCGGCTGGGCCTGTCGGGCGTGCCGCGCAGTGAGCTGCCCAATGGCATGGCGCTGCTCCGCAAGATCTACCTGTTCGTGCCGATCCTGATCCTGATCGGCGCGCTCTTCATGGGTTATTCCGTCATCCGCGCCGGCACGCTCTCCATCGTCGCGGCGGTGGTGGTGAGCTGGCTGACGCCCCAGGCGATGGGCCCCCGCGGCATCGCGGCCGCGCTGACCGAGGGGGCGCGCCTGTCGATCCAGATCGTCACCGTCTGCGCCTGCGCCGGCATCATCGTGGGCGTCATCGCGATCACGGGGGTCGGCGCGCGCTTCTCGGCGCTGCTCTTCGATCTGGCACAGGCGAGCACGCTGCTGGCGCTGATCTTTGCGATGCTGATCGCCATTATCCTTGGCATGGGGATGCCGACGACGGCGGCCTATGCGGTGGCGGCCTCGGTCGTCGCGCCGGGCCTGATCGAGATCGGGGTCGAGCCGCTGGTGGCCCATTTCTTCGTCTTCTACTACGCGGTCGTCTCGGCGATCACGCCGCCGGTGGCCCTAGCAGCCTATGCCGGTGCGGCCATCGCGGGGGCCGAGCCCATGCGGACGTCGATCTCCAGCTTCCGGGTGGGGCTCGCGGCCTTCGTCGTGCCCTTCATGTTCTTCTACAGCCCCGGTCTGCTGTTCGAGGCGCCCTGGTACGAGATTCTGCGCAATGCCTGCACGGCGATGGTGGGCGTCTATATGCTCGCCTCCGCCGTACAGGGGTGGTTCGTGGGCGCCACGGGTCCCGTGGTGCGTCTGCTGCTCTTCGTGGCCGCGCTGTCGATGATCGCGGGGGATTGGCGCACGGACCTGGCGGGCGGCCTGTTGATCGCCTCCCTCTTCGCCTGGCGCCGTTGGCGGGCCGCCCCGGCCTAGCCCGTGCCCATAGGAGCCGTGGCCCGGTTGCCGTCAGGCCCGGGCCCACCTCAGCGGTGCGGTTCGTCCCGCTCGATCTTGAGCCCGATCCTGTTGTCGACCGCCGCCGGTGCTTGGAGCGCGACGAAGGTGTCCGCCAGCGTCGGCGCATCGGTCGGATCCGGGGGCAGGGACGACAGCGTGTCGGCCAGGTGGCGCGCGATCTGGGGTGCGGCCGCGCTGGTGCCCGTGATCGCCACCACCGAGCCGGAGCGTGAGCCCGCCGCAAGAACACCCGGCCGTGCGCGGGAGCGATCGGCCACGGCCATCAGCCGCGGTCCCCTGATCGTCGCGGGCCGCCCCGCGACGGCCGCTGCGTCCTCGTCGATGCTTTCGCGCAGGGCGTCCGTCTCGCCAGGGATCGTGCCCGCAGCGGAGTAGACGGATGGCTCCTTGTCGGACTGGCGCAAGGCACCGACCACGGTGATGTGCTTGCCCGTCGCCATCCCGCTCATGCTGCCGGCGCGCCGCACGACCGAGGGCGCGGGCGCGACACCGCCCGTATGGACCGTGGCCTCCGGCGTGTCGTCCTGTTTCTCGAAGCCTCGGCTGTCGAAGCGCTGGTAGTCGGGATCATCCAGATAGGACTGCCGCGCGTTGGCGCGGAAGCGATAGGGGGACTCGTCGCGCTGAACCCAGGCATCGATCCGCTCATCCGGCGCCAGTACGGCCGAGACCTGAACCTGCCAGAGCCCCGCCGGGGCAGGCGCCCGCGCGACCCAATTCACCTCGGTCGGGGCGACGGCCAGCAGGATGCGGCGGCGGTGATAGGGCCAGCCCGTCGCGTCGGTGCCCGCATCGGTCGAGAGCCGTGCGACCACATCGCCGGAGCCTGGCGCATGCAGCAACCAGTCCTGCCAATCATCCGCGGGCGTCGCCGGGAGCGCGAAACTCTGCTCTGTCCCCCCCGGGGCCTTGATCGTGACCTGCGTCGCCTCGGCTTCGCGGGGCAACCAGATCTCCAGGTAGCTGGAGGTCTGATCGCCCGGCTGGATGCGCCAGGGCAGCGTCAGCATCGTCTCCCCCTGCGGTGCGGCTTCGGCACGGGCGTGCCCCCGGGCCTCGTGCCGGTTGCCGGCAGGCAGCACGACGGTCACCATGCGACGCTGTGCTCGCCCGACGACGAGGCCGTCTGAGGCGATCAAGCCCTGCATCAGTTGCAGGTGGCGCCGCCGCTCCTGCCGGATCTGACGCTCGACGAAGTGCATCCCGTTATGGGGGCCGGCCGACACCGCGTAGCTGAAGTTGATCACGACCGGCAGGGCGACCCCCAGCGCCTTGGACATGTCGCGCACGCGCTGAAAGACATAGCGCATCCCTTCCTGGACGAAGGGGCCATAGGTGGCGCCCGAGGCTTCCTGCGTCATGAGAAACGGCAAATGCACCGAGATGATCGGGCGGAGCGCAGGCAGCGAGAACCCGATCTCCGGGTCCACGGCGTGGTCCTCTGCGCCGTAGCCCGCGGCGAGATCCATCATATGGGTGCCATGCGATACCCGGCGCGCGACCGTCGTGGTGTTCTTGCGCTTGAAAGTCACCAGGTCCAGGTCGCTCAGCAGACGCTCCTCGTCACCGCCGGATTGCTGGATCGCAGCCTCGATCTCGGCGCGGCGCCATTCGCGCCCAAAGGGCAGGCGCCCATCCGTGGTGCTGTCCTGGAGCCAGGCGAACTCGACCCGTGCGCTGCCGCGGGGGCCGCGAAAGCGCTGATGCGCGATGTTCATGCCGTCGTCGATGACGGCCATGACAACCATCTCCTGCGCGAGGCGTTCGCGGGTCTCGGCCGTCAGTCCCGCAAAGGCTGCGGGCGGCGCCCAGGTCACCGAGGGGATGTCCCCGCTCCCGATGCTGGACTGGCGCAGGGGCGCGGGGATACGGGTCACCTCCCTTGCGCCGTCTCCCGTGATTGGCGTGTCCGCTGGGACCAGGGCCGTCTCGGTCAGGTTGGCGGGTTCTTGGCCGTCCTCGATGGTCGTGGTGCACACGAACTCGGCGGTGAAATCCGCCGGGTCCTCACGGGCGACGCGGCGCCGGATCGCGAAGTCACGCCCGTGGCCCAGCAACCACCTGCCGTAGGGATCGTCGTTTCTGAGGGTCGTGGGGCCGGGCGTCTCGACCTGCCATGCGCAGCCGAATGTCATGTCTCAAACCTCGTGTCATCGAAATGCGGGCTGAGCGGCCATCGGGCGATGCCCGGCGACCGCCGACGGCTCAAATGCGCGGGTCGCTCACGCCCATTCTTCGCGGGCTTTGCCCCATAGCCACTGCAGCGGCGCCGACAGATCCGACAGCTGAACCGGGACGGCGGCGCCGTCAAAGCTCACCAGTCCCTCCAGGCTGTCGCCGCCGCCGCCCGGTGGAGGTGTCGCCGGCAGCAGAGCCGACATCGGGTTTTGCGCACCCAGGCTTTGCGCCGCCCGCGCCAATTCGCTGAGCTGGAAGTCGCGCCCGCCCACGTCGCGCCCGTCGAAACTCGCGCCCTTCACCTCGGTCTCCGCCGTGGGCTGTGCGCGCGCCACCATATAGTCGCCCATGACAACGCCCATCATGGCGCCAGCCATCGTGTCGGCGGGGAAATGGACGCCCGCGACGGTGCGGTTCACCGCGATGCGCGATGCCTGGTGGAACAGCATCGCGGAATACGCGCCCTCTGGCTCAAGCAGCCGGGTGAGCACCGTCGCGACGATGAAGGCCTCCATCGCATGCGCACTGGGTAGCGTGCCGTGGCCTGGCATCTCGATGATGGGTTGGATCTGGGCCGAGAAGCGATCGGGTCGCTTACAGGCGAGGGCGTGTTTCACGACCATCGAGACCTTGGCCGCCAGCATCTGAGCGATGCTGATCAGCTCGAGCGTGTACTTGTTGCGCTCGGCCTGGATCCCAGCGACCGAGGCGAAGAAGGGCGTCGGAAAACCGACTTGGGTCAGGATCTCCGCCATGCGATCGCTGCGCAGATCGGCGTAGTTGTTCACCAGGTCGAGCTGTGCCTCGAAGTCAGGCAGCGAGGGGCGGATAAGCTCAAGCACAGGATGCAGCGTGGCCAGCGATCCCAGGGTCGGGTCAGCCGAGGTCAGGTGACACACGCGGACCCCGGGCTCTTCGCGCTTGGGGACAGTGCCGGGGGCCTCGAAGGGCCAATAGCTCAGCCGCGACAGGAGATCGGCCTCGATGACAAAGCTGCGGACCCAGACGGGCCAGATGTCCATGTTCGTCCGGTCGTTTCCGGGCAGCGCGGTGACTGCCGTGGTCCTGCCGGCCCAGGGGCCACCGATCCCGTCGTAGGCGAGCAAGAGTGCTTGGGAGAGCAGCGGGGACGTGCCGGCCCCGACGCCGCCACCAGCGCCCCCGGCCCCGCCTGCGCCGCCAGCACCCCCGGCGCCGCCAGCACCGCCGGCACCGCCCGCGCCACCTGCACCTCCTGCGCCACCGGCCCCACCCGCGCCGCCTGCAATCGTCGCAATCGTCATCGCCTAACTCCTATGAACTTACTGGAATACCTGACTCTTTTAGTGCTTTGGACCATTCTTTGCCGGTCCGGAACATGGCGGCGGGATGGTGCCTCATGTACCCCTCGACCGTCAGGCCGGGGTCCAGGCGCCGCAGCTGATCCGCCGCGGCCCGGGCGTCCTCGCCGCGTCCCAATTGATGCAGGGCGATCGTCTTGACGCGCAGGGTGGAGGTATGCCGCCGGTTCGCCCTCAGGGACCGCTCTGCCAGGTCGAGCGCCTTCACGTAGTCGCCGTTCGCCAGATGCGCCGTCGCCGAGAGGGAATCGAAGAAATAGCGGTAGGGATCGAGCGGCGAGAGCGAGCGCGCCCGCGATGTATAGGCGACCGCCTCGAGACCCTTGTCCTGAAAGGCATGCAGCGTGCCCTTGAGCAGCCAGGCGAGCGCGTTGTTGCAGTCGGCATCGATGGCGTGATCGAAGCGCTCCTGCGCGAGATCGAACCGCTTCAGCAGGTTATTCTGCACGAAACCGTCGATCGCGAGGGAGAAGGTGCAATCGGGATCGAGATCCAGGGCGTGCTGCGTCCACCGCTCTGCGATTGCCCCGTCCTGTTTGAAATCGACGCTCCAGCCCTGCTGGATGCTCAGCACGTACCATTTGCTGAGCCAGGCATGAGGGATGGCCTGACGCGGGGCGCGGCGGACGAGTTCCTCCAGCTGCGGGCGCGCGCTTGAAAAGCTGACCAACGATTGGCGATGCATCAGCGCGATCGCCGAGATAAGCAGGGCGTGGCTGTCCACCGTCGGCAGCGGGTTGGAGGCCGTCACTTCGATCGAGCGCAGCAGGATGGTCCGGCCGATCTCGTTCACCAGTTCTTCGACCGCCAGGCAGCCGTCTCTCAGCAGCGTCGGCAGGGAGATCGGGTACTGCCGTGTCCAGCGGTTGCGCTGGCTGCGTACATCGACCAGTTCGACGTCCAACAGTAGCCGGTTGCCGCCGCCCCGCAGCCGCCCGCTGACAACATAGTCCACCCCGAGCACCGTCTTCAGCTCTGACAGCGAACAGCGCTGAAGCAGGTGATCCCGGCAGGAGAGGTGGGAGACGACGTCCAGCATGCTCGATCGGGACAGGGCCCGCGAGACTTCCTCGGCCACGAGATCGCCGATCACGCCGGCACTGGGCTCGTCGACGGGGTTCGAGAAGGGCAGCACCGCGATCGCCGCGCGGAGGGATCCGTTGAAGACGGTCTGACCCTCTGTCGCCGCCATGACGGCGTTGCTTCTGCGGAATTCCTCGCGCCACGCGCAGAAAGCGGGCTCGCGTATGTCCAGACCTTCGAGGAAGTCACCATCCGCGCCGGAGCCCATCAGCTCTACGGCATCCATATTTAATCGGACGTCGTGATTGTCAGTATAGATCAGCCGCTCGAAGTCGTCGCCCATCCGGCGGCGCATTTCGCTGAGGGCTTTGCGTAGGCTCGCACGATCCTCGTCTGTGCCAGAACTGGCCCAGAGGATCTGGCTCAACTGTGCACGTGACCTTAGGCCGTCTGGTGCGGTGGCAAGAATAGCGATAAGGCCACGGTTTTTCTTGCCGCCAACATCGACTTTTTGGCCCCTCGGGTTGCGGATGCCGAAGGGCCCAAACAAGCGAAGAGTAAATTTGCCATCTTGAGCGGTCAACAACGGCCTCTCCTATACGCTGATTGTGATCCTACAGCGCAGGATCACGTTGAAAAGTACATTCACGGATTCCTAACGGTTTTCGTACGCTCGCGGAGTCGGAGGTTGATCTACCGTTTGTGACGTCAGTTGGATGGATCTGGGGAGAGCTGCGTGTCTGACGAAACCCCGCTAGGATCCGGCGAACTGCAGCACTCTCGGGTGAGCGGATTGCGGGATCTGAGTGATTTTTGCCAGCACTGGCCGGAGTTAAGGGAGATTGCGACCGATCCGACCTTTCTTGGGGACAATCCGAGTGACGAAAGACGCGCGATGATGACCTGGCTGGTCGCCCTTGCGGACCGAATTTGCGGTTCTGGGCACGTTTAAGACCGGGCATGTCTGGAAATTCTACGTCCCTCACGCGTGCCGAAATGGAGCTGCCGCACGTCGCGTTTTGACCGCGGCAGCTCCATCACTATCCGCAGGCGCCTGACCAGGGCGTATCAGCCCGCCGGTCGTCTCCCACCCGACGCAGAGCCGCACGCCCCAGCCGATTGCATTCGAGGTCGCGATCGGGAAAAACGTACTTTGTAACACAGCGATCCTCGACGACATGGCAGGTCTGCGCCGACATCTCCCCTGGTCCCTGGTGCCAGCGATCCTCTGGGTCTGCCTGCATGCCCTCATGGCGGCCGGGCTCGTCGGCGCGCCGACCGACCGTGCCGTCGCCAGCGACGCGCCCTGGGGCGATACGACCGTCGTTATCTGCGCCACGCACGTGCCCCTGCAGATCTCGCTCGCCGATCTGCTGGGCGAGGCGCAGGCGCCTGAGGACAACCCCGACAAGGCGCCCGCAGACAACGCCTGTCCCTGGTGTCAGGCCTTTGCCCAAATCGACATGCCGCGGCCGAGCGGTTTGCCGGAGCCTGCCCGTCCGGACGGCATGGTCCAGGGCGCCTGGCTGTCGGCGCTTGAGGTTGCGTATGGTTTTCGCGCGGCAGACGCCTTCGAGAGCAGGGCACCACCGGTCTGAGTCCCCCAGCCTGAGAAACCGGCCCGAACAAGCGCCGTCGCCATCGTGCCCGCCCGCGCTGGCCCTCTCCTCATACCCAAGGACACGCACCATGAACCGCTTTCTTCAGGGGCTCGCAGGCTTTGCGATGACCCTCTCCCTCACCGCGCCCGCCGTGGCCGACGAGGTCACCGTGACCGATACCCTCGGGCGGACCGTCACCCTGGCCGAGGCGCCCGATCGCATCCTCCTCGGCTTCTACTTCGAGGATTTCTTCGCCGTCGGCGGCCCCGATGCCTATGACCGCGTCGTCGGCCTCAGCCGAGCGGCCTGGGAAGGCTGGCGTGGCCTGCAGTGGCAGGCCTACAGCGCCGCCGTGCCCAGGATCGCCGAAATCACCGATGTAGGGGAGGTCGAGGCGGGCACCTTCTCGCTGGAGGCTGCCATTGCCACCCAGCCGGACGTGGCCGTGATCGCGGCCTGGCAGTACAACTCCCTTGGCGAGAGCGTGGGGCGGCTGGAGGCGGCGGGCATCCCCGTTGTCGTCCTCGACTATAACGCGCAGGAGGTGGCGAAACACGTCGCCTCCACGCTCGTCCTCGGCACGCTCCTCGGCACCGAGGAGCGGGCGCAGCGGCTGGCCGACCAATACGCCGCCGCCGTCGCCGAGGTCGAGGCCCGCGTCGCCAAGGTGGAGGCCCGCCCGAAGGTCTATGTCGAGCTTGGCCGCAAGGGCCGTGACGAGGTGGACAACTCCTATGGCAACACGATGTGGGGCCGGATCGTGGAGACCGCGGGCGGCACCAACATCGCCATGGACCAGGTCGCGAAATGGGGCCCGCTCAGCCCCGAATACGTGATCGCCCAGGATCCGGCGGTGGTCTTCTTGGCCGGCAGCGGCTGGGTGAGCCGGGATCAGGCGGTCGTTATGGGGCCGGGGATCGAGCCCTCGATGACCCATGGGCGCATGCAGCCCTATCTGGAGCGCCCGGGCTGGTCCGGCCTTGCGGCGGTCGAGGCAGGCGAGATCCACGCGATCTATCACGGCGGCGCGCGCACGCTCTACGACTTCGCCTTCCTGCAGTACATCGCCAAGACGCTGCATCCGGAGGCTTTCGCCGACATCGACCCGCAGGCGAACCTGAACGCCTTCTTCGCCGAATACATGCCGATCCAGTTCACCGGCACCTACATGACGCAGCTGCCGTGAGCGGGGCGGAGGGGGCGGTCGAGGCCGCCCCCAGCTACACCCGGCTGACCGCCCAGCGCCTGGCCTGTCTGATCAGTGGGGCGGGCGTTCTGCTGCTGGCGGCGGTGGCCGATGTGCTCATCGGTCCGGCCTTCCTCGACCTCGGCGCGGTGCTGGAGGCTCTGGTGACCCCATCTGGGGCCGAGCGGAGCACCGTCGTCATCGTCTGGGACATTCGCCTGCCGATGACCCTGATGGCCATTCTGGTCGGCGCCGCGCTCGCCATCGCCGGGGTGGCCATGCAGACGATCCTGGGCAACCCGCTGGCCAGTCCGTACACCCTCGGCTTCTCCGCCGCCGCAGGGTTCGGGGCGGCGCTGATTATCCTCACCGGCGCCATGCTGCCCTTCGTGCCCTGGCTCACGGTCCCGCTGGCCGCCTTCCTCGCCTCGGGCGCCGCGGCGGCGCTGGTCTATGGCTTCGCCTCGATCCGCGGCATGTCGGCGGAGGTGATGGTGCTGGCCGGCATCGCGACGCTGTTTCTGTTCCAGTCGCTCCAGTCCCTGGTGCAGTACCTTGCGGCGCCGGAGGTGCTACAGGCCATCGTCTTCTGGCTCTTCGGCTCCCTCCTGAAGGCCTCCTGGACCACGCTGCCGATCACGGCCGCGATCACCGCGCTCTGCGTCGCACTGCTGATCCCCGACCTGTGGCGGCTGACGGCGCTGCGCCTCGGCGATCACCGGGCGGCGGCGCTGGGCGTGGATGTAAGGCGGCTGCGGATCAAGACCTTCGCGCTGGTGGCACTGCTGACCGCGGGGGCCGTCTCCTTCGTCGGCACGATCGGCTTCGTCGGCCTCGTCGCGCCGCACCTTGCCCGCGGGCTGGTCGGCGACGATCAGCGCTTCTTGATGCCCATGGCGGCGCTTTGCGGGGCGCTGGTGATGGTCGGCGCCTCGATCCTGTCGAAGCTGATCTCCCCCGGCAGCGTCATTCCCATCGGGATCGTGACCGCGGTCATCGGTGTGCCCTTTCTCTTCGGGCTGATCCTGCGCGGGCGGAGGCGGCATTGGTGACCCTGCGGGCAGAGGATCTGTCGGTTCGTCTGGGGCGCCAGACGGTGATCGAGGGAGCAGCGCTCGCGATCACCCCGGGCACGGTGACCGCCATCATCGGCCCTAACGGCGCGGGCAAATCCACGGTGCTGAAGGCCCTGGCCGGCCTCTTGCCTGCCGGGGGTGCCATCCGGCTCGATGGGCAGCCGGCGACGCCAGCCACCCTGCGCGAGACCGTCGCCTATATGCCCCAGGACACGAGCAGCGCCTCGTCGCTCACGCTGACTGAGGTGGTACTGCTGGGGCGCCTGCGATCCCTGGGACTTCGCGTCCCACCCGATCTGGTGGCGGAGGCGGAGGGGGCCCTCGCGCGCTTCGGCCTGCGCGGGCTGTCGCACTGCACGCTCGATGCCGTCAGCGGCGGGCAGCGGCAACTGGCGCTCCTGTCTCAGGCGCTGTTTCGGCGCCCCGATGTGCTGTTGCTCGACGAGCCCACGGCCGCGCTCGACCTGCGCCATCAGCTTCTGGTGCTGGAGACCGTGGCGGCGGCGGCCCGCGATGACGGGATCGGGGTCGCCATCGCGATCCACGATCTGACGCTGGCGGCGCGTTTCGCCGACCGGATCGTCTGCATCTGCGAGGGACGCACCATCACCTCCGGATCGCCGGCCGAGGTCCTTACCGTTGATTTCGTCGCCCGCATCTACGGTGTAGAGGCCGAGATCGCCGCTACTTCCTGCGGGACGCGGGTCATCGCGCCGCTGCGGGCCCAGTAGCGGCAGATGCCGTCCGGTGCTGCCAAAGGGCGACGTGGTGCTCTTGCGTAGCGTTATAGAGTTACGCATCTTCCGCCAAACGCGACGCGAGGAGAGTCGATTGGTCGACCGAGGGAGAACGATGCAGGCAGTGGCCCAGACGATGCCGAGCGCACGGCGGCGGCGGGTCTCAGCCCGCCCGCTGCATGGCGCAACGCTTGGAGTATCGGCGTGAGACTGCGCGTTGGGCAGGGTTTCGGGCTGTTGCTGCTTGGCGCCGTGCCGCGGCTGGCGGTTGCCTTGCTGATCCTCGGGCTCCTTTGGGCAGGGTTCTTCTGGGCGACGACCTCGCCGGGGGCGCTATGAACGCCGCCGTCGCCTTTGAGGATCTGACGCTTGGCTACGAGCATATGCCGGCTGTTCGTGACCTTCGCGCCGAGATCGCGGAGGGAAGCCTGACCGCCATCGTCGGGCCCAATGGCGCCGGCAAATCGACCCTGCTGAAGGGGATGACCGGCATCCTCGCGCCGATCCGGGGCCGGGTCGACTTAGGCGCCTATGGCCGCGATGACATCGCCTATCTGCCGCAGCATTCGGACATCGACCGCTCCTTTCCGCTGACGGTCGTCGAACTCGTCTCGATGGGCCTGTGGCGCGAGATCGGCCCCTTCGGCTGGCTGAGCCGCGCCCAGCGGACCCGGGTGGCCGAGGCGATTGCGGCGGTCGGGTTGACCGGGTTGGAGACACGGCCCATCGGCACGCTCTCCGGCGGGCAGATGCAGCGCACGCTTTTTGCGCGCCTCCTGCTGCAGGACGCGCGAATGGTGCTGCTCGACGAGCCCTTCACCGCCGTGGACAGCGCGACGCTGTCAGATCTGCTGGCGATCATCGGACGTTGGCACGCGGAGGAGCGGACCGTGCTGGCGGTGCTGCACGACCACGACACGGTGCGCGAGCATTTCCCCGAAACCCTGATGCTGGCGCGCGATCTGGTCGCCCACGGCCCGACGGCCAAGGTGCTGACGGCCGAGAACCAGTTTCGCGCCCGACAGATGTGCGAGGCCTGCGCCGATATTCCCCATACCTGCAGCAGGGGCGCGGCGTGATCTGGGAGATCCTGTTCGAGCCCTTCGCGGCCTATGGCTTCATGCGCCGCGCGCTGATCGGCTGTGTCGCGATCTCGGTCGGCGCGACCCCCATCGGCGTGTTCCTCATGCTGCGCCGGATGAGCCTGACTGGCGATGCCATGGCCCATGCCATCCTGCCCGGTGCCGCGGTCGGCTATCTGATCGCAGGCCTCTCGCTGACGGCGATGACCGTGGGCGGGTTGATCGCCGGGATGGCGGTGGCGCTCTTCTCGGGCTTCGTCGCGCGCGCCACGCCCCTGCGCGAGGATGCCTCGCTCGCCGCTTTCTACCTGATCTCGCTCGCGGCCGGGGTGCTGATCGTCTCCATGAGGGGCAGCAACGTCGATCTCATGCACGTGCTCTTCGGCACCGTGCTGGCCCTCGACGATGCGGCGCTGATCCTGCTCTGCGCCATTGCCAGCGTCACGGTCCTCGTCCTGGCGGTCCTGTTCCGCCCGCTGGTGATGGAATGCGCGGATCCGCAGTTTCTCCGCTCGGTCAGCGGGTTGAGCGCATTGACGCATTTCACCTTCCTGGCGCTTGCGGTGCTGAACCTGGTGGGCGGCTTCCATGCGCTCGGCACGCTGATGATCGTCGGGATCATGATCCTGCCGGCGGCGGCCGCGCGGTTCTGGGCCACGACGATCGGCGGCATGATGGCCGTGGCGATCCTGATCGCCATCGGCTCGAGCGTCGCCGGGCTCCTGCTCTCCTATCACCACAGCCTGCCCTCGGGGCCGGCGATCATCCTCTCAGCCGGCGTCGGCTACATCCTGTCGCTCGTCCTCGGACCTGTCGGCGGGTTGGCGCGGGGCCTGCCAAACACCAACGCCAATGCGTGAAAGGGCACATCCCATGACGATACGCAGAAACCTGCTCAAGATCGGCACCGCAGCGCTCGCGCTCTCGGTCTTTGCGCCCCATAGCGCCCAGGCCGACGATCCGATCCCGGTTGTCGCCACCTTTTCGATCCTCGGCAACATGGTCGAGCGGATCGGTGGCGAGCACATTGCCCTGACGACGCTGGTCGGCCCCGACGGCGATGCGCATGTCTATCAGCCGACCCCGGCGGATGCCCGGGCGGTGAGCGACGCGGATCTGCTGTTCGTGAACGGGCTGGAGTTCGAGGGCTGGATGGAGCGGCTGGTCGACGCCTCGGGCTTCGACGGCGTGGAAGTGGTCGCGACGACTGGCATCGACCCGATCCCCTTCGAAGAGGACGACCACGACGACCATGGCGACGAGCACGCCGATGACCACGGCGACGAGCATGGCCATGACGACCACGGCCACGGCCATGACGAGCATGCCCACGGCGAGCATGGCCATGACGAGCATGCCCACGACGACCACGGCCATGACGAACATGCGCATGATGACCATGGCCACGATCACGACGACCACGCCGAAGCCGGTCACGACGACCACGCCGAGGGCGGGCATCACGGTCATGACCATGGCGCCTTTGACCCTCATGCGTGGCAGAGCATTGGCCATGCCGTGGCCTACGTCGACAACATCACCGAGGCTTTGGCCAAGGCGGATCCGTCGAACGCGGGCGACTACTACCAGAACCGCGCTGCCTATGTTGCCGAGCTCGAGGCGCTGGACGCCGAGATCCGCGCGATGATCTCCACGCTGCCGGAGGATCGGCGGACGGTCGTCACCTCGCATGATGCCTTCGGGTACTTCGCCGAGAGCTATGGGCTGACCTTCGAGGCGCCGCAGGGCCTCAGTACCGAAAGCGAGCCGTCGGCGGCGGATGTCGCCGAGATGATCGAGCAGATCCGCGACGAGAACATCTCGGCCGTCTTCGTCGAGTCGATTACCGACAACCGGCTGCTGGAGCAGATCGCGAGCGAGACCGGGGCCACGATCGGCGGCACCCTCTACTCGGACGCGCTGTCCGGCCCGGATGGTCCGGCATCGACCTATATCGACATGATGCGCCACAACGCGACCACGCTGGCGACGGCGCTCGGGTCGTAACGGGCCGCCTCAAAGGGGGCACGATCCGTCTCGTGCTCCATTTGACCGCATAGGGCGTGCCGTCGCCACGGGGCGGCACGCTTCGCCAACAGAGGACAGGAGGGCAGCATGGCGGTCGTTCCGCAAAACTACGACGAGTGGGAGCACTGCATCACGGTCGCCTGCGGCATTCCCCTGACCCAGGGCTTTGTCGCAGACCGCATTGCGGCCCTGCAGAACGCCAACGACGACCACACCAAGCGATTCATCGAAACCTGGGGAACCGAACATCACGCCCAGACCTTGGCCTGGTTCAAGGAGGCCGAAGCTCGCCTGGCGCAGTGACGCCGCCAGGTCAGCCCTTGCCAGTTGTTATACTATAACGCATATGCCCGATTAGCCCAAAGCCAACGGAGCCCTCTATGACCACTCTCGCAGACAGCCGGTTGCCCGTCACGGTCCTCTCCGGCTTCCTAGGCGCAGGCAAGACGACGCTCTTGAACCGCGTGCTGAACAACCGCGAAGGGCGGCGCGTCGCTGTCATCGTCAACGACATGTCCGAGGTGAACATCGACGCCGACCTCGTGCGCGCGGACACCGAGCTTTCCCGCACCGACGAGACGCTGGTGGAGATGTCGAACGGCTGCATCTGCTGCACGCTGCGCGACGATCTGCTGGCCGAGGTGCGCCGCCTCGCGGCCGAGGGGCGCTTCGACTATCTGCTGATCGAGTCCACCGGCATTTCCGAGCCGCTGCCCGTCGCCGCGACCTTCGAGTTCCGCGACGCCGAGGGGGAGAGCCTGGCGGATGTCGCGCGCCTCGACACGATGGTCACGGTCGTGGATGCGGTGAACCTGCTCAAGGATTTCTCCAGCCACGACTTCCTCAGCGACCGCGGGGAGACGATGGGCGAGGAGGACGAGCGCACGCTGGTGCACCTGCTCACCGACCAGATCGAATTCGCCGATGTGATCATCCTCAACAAGGTTGCCGATGCCGCGCCGGAGCAGGTGGATGCCGCGCGCAAGATCATCCGCAGCCTGAACGCCGATGCCAGGATCATCGAGACGAACCACTCGGACGTCAGCGCAGAGCGGATCCTGGACACCGGGCTCTTCGACTTCGACAAGGCGCATGAGCACCCGATGTGGGCCAAGGAGCTTTACGGCTTCGAGGACCACGTGCCGGAGACCGAGGAATACGGCGTCACCAGCCACGTCTACCGGGCGCGCCGACCCTTTGTCCCCGAGAAGATCATGGCCGTGCTGAACGCCGAGATGCCCGGCGTGATCCGCGCCAAGGGGCATTTCTGGATCGCCACGCGCCCCGATTGGGTGGCGGAGTTCTCGCTGGCCGGCGCGCTCTCCTCGGTCAAGCCGCTCGGGACCTGGTGGGCGGCGGTGCCGCTCGAGCGTTGGCCCGACCACGAAGGCGCGCGCGCCTATATGCAGGCCCATTGGGAGGAGCCCTGGGGCGATCGGCGCCAGGAGCTTGTCTTCATCGGCGCCGGCATCGACTGGCCCGGCCTTGTCGCCCGCCTCGACGCCTGTCTGGTGCCCGAGGCGCAGGCCCAGAACCCCGAGACGCTGCCCGATCTGCCCGACCCCTTCCCGATCTGGCGGCGCGTCGAGGAACCGGCGTAGTCCTGACGCCCTGACCCGGCGTTATCGGCGGTAACGATCCCACGGAGAGGCCCCAAGGGTCTCTCCGCCTTTCCCCATTTCCCCCGCGCTTCTCCTTATCCTTGACCCGTTGGCCGGACTGGAGGAACACGGGAAGCGCGCGTTGCGCCACTGACAACAACAAACAACGCTGGAAGGGAAAACAGAGATGAAAACGCGTGCTGCCATCGCCTGGGAACCGAACCGCCCGCTCGAGATCGAAGAGATCGACCTCGAAGGGCCGAAGGAGGGCGAGGTCCTCGTCCGCATCGTGACGACCAGCCTGTGCCACACCGATGTGTTCACCCTGTCGGGGGAGGATCCGGAGGGGCTGTTCCCCTGCATCCTGGGCCATGAGGGCTGCGGCGTGGTCGAGGAGGTGGGCAAGGGCGTCACCTCCGTCGTGCCGGGCGACCACGTGATCCCGCTCTATGTGCCCGAGGACCCGGACTGCCCCTACATCAAGTCGGGCAAGACCAACCTCTGCCAGACGATCCGCAAGACCCAGGGCGCGGGCGTGATGCCGGACGGCACCTCGCGCTTCTCCTACAAGGGCAAGCAGATCCTGCACTACATGGGCACCAGCACCTTCAGCGAATACACGGTCCTGCCCGAGATCTCGGTGGCCAAGATCACCAAGGAAGCGCCGCTCTCCAAGGCCTCGGTCATGGGCTGTGCGGTGCCGACCGGCATCGGCGCGGTGCGCAACACCGCCAAGGTGGAGGCGGGTGCCACCGTCGCGGTCTTCGGCCTCGGCGCCGTCGGCATGGCGGTGATCCAGGGTGCGGTGCTGAACGGCGCCTCGCGCATCATCGGGATCGACATCAACACAGCGAAGTTCCCGCTGGCCATGGCGCTGGGCGCCACCGAGTGCATCAACCCCAAGGACTATGCCGAGCCGATCCAGAACGTGCTGGTCGAGATGACCGGCGGCGGGCTCGACTACACCTTCGAGGCGGTGGGCAACGTCGATCTCATGCGCTCTGCCCTCGAGGCCTGCCACAAGGGCTGGGGCGAGTGCACGGTGATCGGCGTGGCCGGCGCGGGCCAGGAGATCGCGACGCGTCCCTTCCAGTTGGTCACCGGCCGGGTCTGGCGCGGCACGGCCTTTGGCGGCGTCCGCGGTCGTAGCCAGCTTCCGGGCATGGTCGATGAGTGGATGCGCGGCGAGTTCAGCGTCGATCCCTACATCACGCACCACATGACGCATAACCAGATCAACACCGCCTTCGATCTGCTCAAGGCCGGCAAGTCGATCCGCTCGGTCATCCACTTCCAGCCGGCGGACACCATGACGGTGAACACGCTGCCGGGCGAACTGGTGCCAGAGTGACCAAACCCGTCGTGACTTAGCCCGTCGAGAATGGCCGCAGCGCGACGCGTTGCGGCCCCGACTGTTACGCTATAGCCTTTTGCGACAGTGGTCCCCAGTCATCGAACCAGTGGTCGAAGGAGGTTACCCATGTGCCATCCGATCATCATGGAATACGTGAAGGGCCGGGCGCTCAGCCGGCGCGAGTTGTTCCGCGGATCGGCCGCGGCCGGCGCCGCGATCGCCGCATCCGCCGCCCTCAGCCCGCGCCCCCTGCTTGCCCAGGCTGCCACCCGCGTCGTCGACCTGACCCATACCCTGACCTACGACTTCCCCACCTATTTCGGTGAGCAGCAGTTCTTCGACGAGGACGTATTCACCTATGCCGACAACCGCTTCAACCTGAAGTCGCTGCGGGTGAACGAGCATACGGGCACGCATATCGATGCGCCGCTCCACTTCACCGACGGCGGTGCCTCGATCGACGAGGTCCCGGTGGAGACCCTGGTCTGCCCGCTTGCCATCGTCGATATCCGCGAGAAGGCCGCGGCCGATCCGGATGCCCAGATCACGCCCGACGATCTCAAGGCCTGGATCGCCCAGCACGGCCCGATCCCCCAGGGCGCCTGCGTCGCGCAGAACGCCGGGTGGCAGCAGCGCCTCGGCACCCTCGGTTTCCGCAATGCCGATGATGCCGGCAAGATGCACTTCCCGGCCTTCCACGTGGAGGCGGCGCAGATGCTGTTGGAGGAAGCCGAGGTCGTGGGCATCGCCGTCGATACGCTGTCGATCGACTACGGCGTCTCGGCGGATTTCATCACCCACTACACCTGGCTGCCGGCGAACCGCTGGGCGGTGGAGAACATGGCCAATCTCGACCAGCTCCCCGCGACCGGCGCGACCCTGGTCGTCGGCGCGCCCAAGCACCAGGGCGGCACCGGCGGACCCTGCCGGCTGATCGCCCTTGTTTGAGGCGTGGCGGGAGACGGGCCGATGACGCGCATCCCCGTCACCATCCTCACGGGCTTTCTGGGGGCGGGGAAGACTACGCTGCTGAACCGCCTGATCGCCCAGCCTGGCTTCGGCGAGACCGCGGTGATCGTGAATGAGTTTGGCGAGGCCGGGGTCGACGGCGCCCTGATCGCCCAGGCCGACGAGCGCGCCTTTGCCATGTCGGTCGGTTGCCTCTGCTGCACGGTCTCGGGCGATGTGCGCCTGACCTTGCTGCGCCTGGTCGAGGAGGCCGAGACGGGCGCGGGCCCGGGCTTCGACCGCGTGGTGATCGAGACGACGGGGATCGCCGATCCGCTGCCGCTGCTGCAGACCTTCATGATGAACGACGTGATGCTCAGTCGCTTCACGCTGAACGGCGTGGTGACCCTGGTCGATGCGGTCAACGGGGCGGATGCCATCGAACGCTTCGAGGAAGCGCAGCGCCAGGTCGCGGTCGCGGATCTGGTCCTGGTGACCAAGGGCGATCTCGCGCGCGACCCTGCCTCACGCCGGGAACTGGATAGCCTCACCCGGCAGCTTCGCCGGGCGGCCCCCAACGCGGCGGTTGAGAGCGCGGCGGAGGCGACGGCCGACCGTGTGTTTTCGCTGGCGGCCTTCGACCCTGCGGGCAAGCCGCCGGATGTGCAGGCCTGGCTGCGCTTCGACGACCACGGACACGGTCACCACCGCCACCACCACGGGCATCACCACCACCACCATGACGTGAACCGCCATGGCGATACCGCCTCGGCCTTCTGCTTTTCCGCCACGGGCCCCGTTGACCCCTGGGCGCTGGAGAAGGCCATCGTCGCCCTTCAGGACGCGCTTGGCCGCGATCTCCTGCGGATCAAGGGGTTGGTCGAGATCGCAGGGCAACCCGGCTGCCCACGCGTGCTCCATGTGGTCGGCCATGTGTCCAGCGCGCCGCGGCTGCTGGATGGCTGGCCCGAGGGGATCGACGCCACCCGTCTCGTGATGATCGTGGCAGGCCCCGAGCGTGAGGCCGCTGCAGCGATGCTCCAGCGGTTCCTGCCAGAGCTTGTCGCCTTCACCCCCGAGCCTGCGCCGGCAGGGGCATAGACGGCAGGCCGAGCCGATGCGGGCTCAGCCGAGACAATTTCCATCGTGACCAGGGACTTGGGCCAGGGCGCATCGCGCTTGCGCGCCGGGGGTCGGAAGAACCAGGACCTGCGCGGGTTACCGGTGACGGTGCGCGTCAGGACGACGCCATAGAGCCCGCCGGTCGCGTTTCAGATCGTGGCAAAGGCGTCGAAGCGGGTGGCAGAGTCCTTGGCCGGGATTACCGGCACCAAGAGATGCGCGTCGTGTTGTCCTCCGAAATGAAGGATATGGCGCCCTCGGTTGCACGACGTGTCCTTTCGGAAGATTGGCGCATAGACGATGTCGTGGCCGCTGACGATCAGCACAAGGCGCTCGCCCGCCGCGAAGAAGGTGCTGCTGGGGCAGAGCGCGATCTCGAGCCGGACGATCTCTCCTTGCCCGAGCGGGTCATCGGCCTCGCATAGCGGCACAGGGTGCCAGGGCGTGGAGGCCGCTTCATCGAGCTGCCGCCGCGTGGCGCGGCCATACCCGCGGGTGACCATATCCTCGGTCTGACCGACCGAGCCGTTGAAGCGGACGCTGCGGCCGGCGCTGTCGCGCTTGTCGACGAAACAGCAGAGCGCCATGTCCGCGGCCCCCTCAGCGGCGACCCAAAGGCTGAGCTTCATGTATCCCGAAAGCTCCGTGTCCTCGGCGAAGACATGCTCGAAGGCGAGGTGGCCCGTGGCGGCGTCGTAGGACGCACGCTCAGCCACCCCCGCTCGATCGGGACCAAGACCGCCATCGACCGAGAGATAGAGAGGCCGGTACTCGGTCCGCGGCAGCGGCCAGGCGCTCTCCCACCGTACCGCGTGGACCCTGTCGCGGGTGCTGCGCACCTCCAGGCGGACCGGCGGATTGTCCGCAAAGCCAGTGGTCTCGCCCTTCAGGAAATGGTCCAGGAAGGCGCGGATCAGGTCGGTCGTCTCGGCGCGGTAGAACTCGGTCCATTTCCCGCTGCGGTGGGTATAGAGCCACTTCTGCTGGGCCTCGGCTTTTTCATAGGCGCGGAACGACCCGAAGGTATGAAGCTCGTGATCGGAGAAGGAGCCGCAGACCAGCATCGGCACCGTGATGCGCTCCAGTGGCGGCACCTTCGCCCGCCAGTAGTCGTCATAGAAGGGATGAGCCGCGAGCGCCTCGACCGGGATGTTCTCCTCCACGGCCAGATACTCCTCCAGGCTTACGTTCAGGCTGCTCTGCACCTCGGTCTCCCACCAGAACGACAGGAAACCCGTGTCGGCGATACCGCCGCGGCAGGCGAGCTCTCGGTAGAGATCCGACACCCCCTCCCAGGGCACGATGCATTTGAGCGCGTCGGGCAGCGCCTCCCCCTCGGGGGCGGCGGCGGCGAGGTATTGGCTCATGCAGAGGAAACTCACACCGCAAAGGCCGACGGCGCCGGTCGACCAGTCCTGCGCGCCTGCCCAAGCGATCGCCTCGCGAAAGCAGCGGCCCTGGTGCGCGGACAGGATCGAGGCTGGCCCGCCGCTATCGCCGAAGCCCGGCAGGTTGAGATTGACGAGGGTGTAGCCTGCCGGCACCCACAGATTGGGATCGGGTGCCTCCCAACTCGTCTGCGTGGAGAACCGGGGCCGGGGTCCGACCTGGGGCAGCAGACGATACTGCGCCGGCGGGCCGCCAAGCGGCGTGTTGCCAAGCGCGGGCACCTTACGGTTGTCGTAGGGATGGGCGCACATGATCACCGGATCCCGCTCACCGGCCGCCATGCGCCGGCGGGAGCGGAAGACCTGAGCGGTCAGCGCATAGCCCTCGGACATCGGCACGCGCACGTCCCAGGTCACCGCGATATCCGGATCGGGCGCCACCATCTCGCATTGCGGGCGAAAGAGCTGCCCGCTGGCGATGGCACGCCGCAGAACCGGCCAGACGGCTTTCAGGGTCGAGAGTGTCGGGCGCATGACCGTTCTCCGGGGGATGTGCTGCTCGCCCCAGCTCTCTACATCGCTCTCGCCGGGCAACGCTGAACCTTGGTTAACTCAGCGCCGGTCCCGACCCCTGCGGCACTCGGCGCGGCGCGGCCGCCGAGCCTGGACGCGGTCGCAGCGAGCACGCGAGACTGGAGCGCAGGGCAGGGAGAGAGAGATGGCTGATCTGCGCGCGGTGCTGGAGACGCATCTGAGGGATTGGCAGGCGGGCTGGAGCATCGGCTCCTTCGGCGCCATCGCCGAGTTCCACCACGACCCTGACGAGGGTGCCGTGGTGGCCGAGCCGCTCGCCCGCGCAACCGAGCGCGGCGCGATCCGCATTGAGCGCCTCGACGCGGTCGTACCCGTCGCTTGGGAGGCGCTCAGCAAGAACCCCGCGCGCTGGCAGCACGGTGTCGTCCTCTGCCTGCCCGAGAGCGCGGCCCGCCGCCCAGCGCGCAGGGTTCTCACCGAATTCGGACCCGACGCCGAGGCGATCCGCCCACAGGACCGCGAGGCGATCCTCTTCGACATGGGGCTCGGCCAGGCCAACATCGATTTCTGCATCCGCACCGAGGATGCCGCGCTCATCACGCTCCTGCGGGCACAGGCCGGACGATCGCTGTTCGATAAGGGCAATCCCGCGTTGGGGGCGATCCTCACGGCGCATCCGCACCGCGTGGCGCTCTCGGCGATCGGGCGCTGCGAGGTCTACCAAAAGATCGGTGGGCCCGACACGGGCGGCGTCTCGCCGCTTGGGCCCCATACGCATGTGCTGCCGAAGCTCATGGCCGCGGGCCGGACCCATTCCGCCAACATCCCTGTGCCGGAGGGGCTGATGCCCTGCGCCAGCCTTCATCCCGGCAACCCGACCATGACACCGCTCGGCGAGGATCGTGCCTTCGACGCCGCGCTGTTCGCGCGTTTTCAGGCCCTGCTGTCGGTCTGGGGGCCGCCCGGGTATCTCGACGTGAAGCACCGTGTCTGGGAAGCGCTCGACCGGGGCGCCACGCCAGAGGAGGTCTTCGCCTCAACCCGCGTCGAACGCACAGCGCAGCGCAACGCCATCCGTCAGCGCGCCCGTAGCCATGGCGCCTCGCCGCTCCTCGGCACCTGGTCGGCAGCGCTCGATCGCGGCGGCATCGATGCCGATGCCGACAGCCCTGGCCACTAATCGTGTGCCTAGGCGGCGAAGTCCTGCTCGGCAAAGCAGGCGCGCAGGTGATTGGCGGCGGCCAGGGCGGCCTCCGGCAGATCCTCGGCCGTGACCAGCGCGAGTTCATAGCTGCTGAGACGGGGCAGCCCGGCCTCTGCGGCGACCTCGACGACGCAGCCGCCCAGGCCGCTCCGCGGGATCGGGGCGACCGCCAGATCCGCATGGACCGCTGCCTTTTGTCCGCTCAGGTGACCGGACTCGAGCACGATGCGGTAGCGACGGCCCTGCGCCTCCAACCCCTCCAGCCCCGCCTTTCGCCAGGCGCAGGTCCGGTCCCAGACCGTCACCGGGATCGGGTCCATCTCATGGGCGATCCCCCCACGGCACCCTGCCCATACCAGCGGTTCGCGCAGGAGCGGCTCGCCCTCGCGGTCCTTTGCCTGAGACGGCAGCCGGGAGATGATCGCAAGGTCGAGGCGCCGCTCGGCGATCTTCTTGAGCATGGGCCCGGTGTTGCACACCACGGCGTTCACGATGACGCTGGGATGTGTCTGGGAGAAGCGCCGCAGCACCTCTGGCAGGAAGCGCTCGGCGACATCGTCGTGCACGCCGAGCCGAACCTCCCCGGTCATGGTGGCTGGATGGAACTGCGCGACAAGCTCCTGTTCGAGCGCCAACATCCGGCGCGCATGGGTCAGCACCCGCTCGCCATCCTCGGTCAGGGCCACCGAGCGGCTGTCCCGGACAAAGAGCGAGCGGCCCAGGATCTCCTCCATCTTCTTGACCTGCATCGACACCGCCGACGGCGTGCGGAACACGGTCTTGGCGGCGGAGGAAAAGTTGCCGGTCTCGCCGATGGCGACGAAGGTGCGAAGGAGATCGAGATCGAGGCTCTGCATGGGCTACCTATCAGTCTGGCTGAACCTTAGACTAAGGTCTTTTCGTTTTTCTGACAACTGATGGCTGCCTACCTTCCTTTCAACAACCGAAAGGAACACCCCATGACCGATAGCTCGATCACCCGTGCTTCCCTTAGGATCGGCCTTGCCAATGCCTGGCGGCGGCTCTTGAGCGGCTTGCGCGACCAACTGCAGGAGATGAAGGCGAAGCAGGTTCGCCGCCGGCTGCCGGATCGCCTGCTCCGCGACGGCGGCTTGACCCGCGACGACAGCGCGACGCCTGGTAGGGGCGGCAGCTGGGATGTCGCGACCAAGCTGGAGATCGAAGAGCTGCGCCAGCGCCGCCTTTGACCCAGCACCCGAGGGTGTGGGAGGGGTGTCACCCATCCTCTCCCCCGATCCGCGCCGAAAGAGGGCCTTCATGACGGTTACTGTCACCGCCTTCGGTTCTGAACACGCGGAGGCCTTTCGGCAGCTCCATCGCGCCTGTCTGGCGCACTACGCGATCCCGCCTGCCACGCCGGCCCAAGAGGACCGCATCCTGGCCCTTCTTCTGGCCGAGCGGCACATGGCCTGCCATCTGGCCTTCAGGGGCGCGGAGCCGGTCGGCTTCGCCACCTGGGGGTTTGCCTTCCCCGCGGGGCCCGGTGTCTCGCTGGTGATGAAGGAGCTGTTCGTGGCCGAACACGGGCGGCGTGCGGGGGTCGGCAAGGCGCTGCTCTCGGCCCTCGTCGAGATCGCCCGGCGCGAGGAATGCGTGCGGTTCGACTGGGCAACCGACGGCGACAATGCGGTCGCGCAGGCGTTCTACGCCTCCATCGACGCACCCCGGAAACGCAAGGTGAACTTCAGCGTTCCCTCCGCGGATCTCGATGGTTTCCTGCGCCGGCTGGACGACGCCAGGCCCTAGGGATCGCAACGCGCCTTGGTTCGGCCCCTGCGTCAGGAGCCGCCGTCGACGCGCTCGAGGGCGGCGGTCAGCGTTGCCTGGGCGCGGGCGTAACGTTGGCCGAGGGAGGCGGCGCGGTCGGGCGGCAGGGTTGCGAGGCGCGCGGGGTCGGCGTTGTCGGCGAGATCGGCGAGTTTCACGCGCATCGCGTCCGCATCGCCGGAGGCCGCGATCCCCTCGATCCAGGCCGCATAGCTGCGCCCGTCGTCGGGTCGGGTCACGGCCGTGACGATCTCGATCACCCGCCGGCCATAGCCGCGGGCGTGCAGGTCTTGGGCCGTCACCCCCTGGTCCTCCATCGCGTCGTGCAGCCAGACCGCATGGCGCTCCGCCGGGCCTGCGTGGGGAAACAGCCGGGTCAGATGCTCCGCCGCCCGCGCCAGGTGCTTGGCATAGGGCGCGCCCGCGGCGTCGGTCTGCTCGGCGTGCAACGCCTCCGCCCACTCACGCGTTTGCTCCAGGCTCGGGGCCCTGGGACCCGCGGCCTCCCGTGCGGCCTGGCGCGCGGCCCAGTCGGCGACGACGGTGTCGTGCTTGGCTGCCGCTTGGAAAACCTCGATGAACGCCCGGTTCTCCGCCTCCTTGTCGCGCGCAAGCTCGACATAGCGAAGGGAGCTGGTGGCGGCGATCGTGTCCGCCAGGTGCAGGATCTCCTCCTTGACGAAGTCTTCGACGCTGCGCTCCGCGATCTCGGCGGCGTAACGCAGGACCGCGAGGTCTTCGGGTTCGTCGAACGAGAGGATCAGTGTGGTGTCAGCGTTGTCGTCGTCGTCGGACATGGGGTCTCTCGGGTGGTATCGGCACCCCGTCAGCATGCCCGCGTCCGCAGAGACGATCATCCACACCGGCCCCGCGCGCGGCGACAGGCGGCGGCACGTTCGGCGATCCGGTGCATCGGCGCAACGGCGCCAGCGGTGCGGCGCGTCTGGGCGGATCGCCTCCACGGTTCTCGACGGATGACGGGTCTCCGTTTCCTTGACAGGGCGGTGGATCTTGCGCCCATAGCGGCTCCCCGATCCTGCCTCAATTGCTAATGGCCTGCTGCGACGAGATCAGGCATGTCTCATCTTGAGACGCTTGCCGTTGTTCCGTGGCGAACGGGACTCAGACCCCTCTTTTTCAACCCCTGGAGCTTGTGCACATTTTTGCCACAATATACACCGTTGGACACTAGTGATGGTTGTTCGCGTCATCGGCATCTCCAGGAACTGCGGTCTTGCCCAGCATCTTCCGGTATCTCGACCTGGCGCAGCTGGTTGGCCCCGCGCCTCCCGGCCCGCAGGAGCGGCGCCGGATCCCTCTCAAGAGCCCGCAGCCGCGCACCCTGCGCGAGCGCAATCGGCGGCGCGAGGGGCGGATCATGCCGGGGATCGTCACAATCACCGCCGTCCTGGTCCTGCCGATTGCCGCGCTCAGCATCTCGGTGGGCCTGAAGGAGATGGTCGACACCACGCTGAACGATCTTGAGCGGCGCGCCGGGCCGGTGATGCCGCGCGCTGGGCCGCCGCCCAGTCGGCGCCCCGGGTCGATCCCGTCGAGCGTGCTGTCGATCTCCCGCCTGCCCGAGGCGCCGGTTCTGGCCCTGCCGGTCACCGACCTAGAGACGCCGGCGCCGGTGAACGGCGAGACGGTGGCGGAGCTGCACCGGCAGGACCGGGTCGTGGCCGCCTTGGTGTCGCCATCGCTGCGGATCGCGGCGCGGCCGATCGAGGTTGCTCCACCCCAGCAGCCGGCCCCGACCCCGCAGCAGTTGACGGCCCCTGCGCCGGCGCCCGCCCTCACCGCGCCGCCCGCGGCGCCAGCCTATCCGCCCCTGGGCGCGCCGGGCGTTCGTGTCCGACCCGAGCCCGATCCGCCACGCCGTGCGACCCCCCGGGGGCCGCCCAGCGCCGTGGCATCGGCCGGCCTGTCGGATCCCGAGATCAACCCCGAGATTGCCCTGGACGCGGTGTTCGCCGCGCCCTTTCGCGTTCAGATCGGGGCCTTCACCTCGGAAAGCGACGCCCTGCGGGGGCGCCGCCTGGCCGCCATTCTCTTCGGCGATATCCTGGCGCGTCAGCGCCTGGTCCTGCTGCCGCGGCCCGTGGAGGGTGCCGTGCTGTGGCGCTTGATCGCCGGGCCCTTCACAGAGCAAGCCGCCGCGCAGGATGCCTGCGCAGCGATCCAGCGGCGCTCCGGCGCTTGCACCGTCCGCTCGGTCGGCGAGGGCGCCTACGACCGCGGCTAAGCGCGCGCGTCAGGCCTCGTGTTCGGCCAGCACCTTGCGGGCCACGCGAAAACACTCCAGCGCCTGGGGCACGCCGCAGTAGATCCCGACCACATGGATGATCGCGCGGATCTCGTCGCGCGTGACGCCGTTGTTCAGCGCGCCGCGGCAGTGGATCTCCCACTCGGTCATCTTGCCGAGCGCGCCGATCATCGCGAGGTTCATCATCGACCGTGTCTTGGGGTCGATCACCTCGTCGCCCCAGCCGAAGCCCCAGCACCAGGCGGTCATCGCCTCCTGGAACGGCCGGGTCAGGTCGTCGGCCTGGGCCAGGTTCTTCTCGACATAGGCCTCGCCCAGCGTCGCCTTGCGCTGCTTCAGGCCCTGCTCGAACAGATCGTCGTCCATCACGCCCCCTCCTCCACGCCTGCGCGCATCCATCTGTGCAGATGGCTGATCGAATGCTCCGAGTTCACACCACAGGCGGGGTCGATGACCAGGGGGCCGGGCCGGTAGCCGCGCGAGGTGAGGCCGCGCTGCACCGCCTCGACCAGGTGAATGTCTTCCTCCACCGTCGTGGCGCGGTCCTGCAGGGCCAGCCGGCGGATCACCTCGCTGTCGCTGCCGCCCTCGGTGTACCAGCCGCGCCAGACGGTGACGCTGTCCACCCCGGTGGGCCGCCAGTGATAGGTGTTGAGCACATTGCCCGGGTAGACCTGGAAGCTGAACATCGGCCAGAGAAACCAGGAGGAGTAGTCCTGTGCATGCGCCCTCGAGGTATCGATGTCGTAGGTCATGCTATCGAGGTTCTGACACTCGGTCGTGTGGCGCAGACAGTACCCCTGGGGCTGGATGTCATAGGTCTCGGGCTTCACCACGCCGTTGGTGAAGGTCAGATGGTTGAGCGGGCAGTGATAACACTCCGAGTAGTTCTCGACGCTGACCTTCCAGTTGCACTGCTCGGCGATCTCCACCCATTCGAGCGGCTTGAGCGCGGCGTAGTGGGGGACAAAGGCCGCGAGTTCCGCCCGGGCGCCGGGGAACCACTCGTCCATCGGTGCGGCATCTGGGTCGAGGTTGACGAAGACGAAGCCCAGGAAGTCCTCGCAGCGCACTGAAGTGAGGCAGATCTTCTTGCGGTCGAAACCGCGGACCGACTTGATGTTGGGCCCGGCACGCAGCTCGCCGGTCAACTCATAGGTCCAGGCGTGGTAGGGGCAGACCAGCACCCGCGTGTTGCCCTGGCCCGAGACGAGCTGATGCGCCCGGTGCTGGCAGACGTTGTAGAACGCGCGGACCGCCCCGTCGCGCCCGCGCAGGATCACCAGATCCTCCCCCGCCACGGTGACGGCCAGGTAGTCGCCGGGGTTCTCGATCTCGCTGGCGTGGCACGCGAACTGCCAGGTCCGCGCAAACAGGCCCCGATGCTCCGCCGCAAAGATCGCGGGGTCGGTGTAGTACCGCGCCTCCAGCGCGTGGATGAGGTCAGGCGTCGTCTCGTGTGGGTGGGTCTCGATATTCACGTGGCGTCCTCGCGGTAGATGCCGAGGGCATGGCGGCGGGCATGAAAGCGGTCGATGTTCTCGATCACCGAGGCAGGGGCATCGGCGATGACAAAGGCGATGAGCGTCTCCAGCACCGCGCCGATGGCGACGGTGGAGGGGAAGAACTGCGGTGTCTCGGCGGAGACGAGGAAGCCGTGCTCCGAGCCCAGGATCAGCGGCGAGGCCGGGCTGTCGGAAATGCCGATGATCGTCACGCCCTGGGTGCGGGCGAGGTCCACGGCCTCGATCACCTCGGTGCGGTAGGGTTTGCAGGTGATCGCGATCAGCACGTCGCCCGCGCCCGCCCGGCTGAGGTCGTCGACCGCGGTCGAGCCGTCGCGGGGGATCGGCCAGACTGTGTCGAGCGCCTGGCCCGCGAGATAGGCGAAGCTGCGCGCCAGCGTGTGGTTCGCGCCGACGCCGAGGATGAAGCAATGGCGCGCGGCCACCACCGCATCCGCCGCCGCCTTCATCGCCTTTGGGTCGGTTGCTGCAAACGTCGTCTCGATGTTGCGGATCGCGCTTTCGGCCATGTCGGCATAAAGCCCCGCGAGCTTGCCGCCCTGGCTCAGCGACTGCAGCCAGCGCGCGCGGTCGGGAAAGCTTGCCGTCCCCTCCCGGATCTGGTCGCGGAAGGGGGCGCGGAAATCCTCCCACCCCTCGAACCCCGCACAGCGGGCCATGCGCACCAGCGTGTTGGGCTTGACGCCGGCGGCCTCCGCGATCTCGCGCACCGTGCTGACGCCGACCTCGTGCGGGTTCTCCAGCACATAGGTGGCGGCCTTGCGCGGCTCGGGGCTCAGCCCGTCGAACGCGGCCGTCAGCGCTTCGAGCGCCTGATCCGGCGTGATGCCGGGCTGTGGTACATTCATACCATTCATGATTGACGACGGTACGGATCTGCGACAAGGCTGTCGAGAACAGATGCGACCTGTCAGGGAGATTTCGCGATGGCCGAGCTGCCAACCCACGCCCGTGTCGTCATCGTCGGTGGTGGCATCATGGGCTGCGGCCTGGCCTATCACCTGGGCCACGAGGGGTGGTCCGACGTCGTGCTGCTGGAGAAGGCGGAGCTGACCTCGGGCTCCACCTGGCACGCGGCGGGGCAGATTACGCGCTCGACGTCGTCGGTCGGGCTGGGGCGCTGCGTCGACTACAACATCGAGCTTTACGCGGGCGCGCTGGAGGCGGAGACGGGACAGGCCGTCACCTGGCACGGCTGCGGCTCCTTCCGCCTGGCCTACACCCAGGACGAGATGGACTGGCTGCGCCACACCCTGTCGGTGGGCAAGGGCCTCGGCTTCGATATCGAGCTGGTGGGGCCGGAGCGTGTGGCCGAGCTTCACCCCTTCTACAACCTCGATGGCGTTCTGGGCGCGCTGCACACGCCGGACGACGGGCACGCCGACCCCTCCAACATCACCATGGCGCTGGCGGCGGGCGCGCGGCTGAAGGGCGTCAAGATCATCCGCCGATGCCGCGCTTTGAACATCGTTCAAAACGCTCAAGGCGAGTGGGTCGTCGAGACCGAGCAGGGAACCATCACCTGCGAGCATGTGGTCAACGCCGGCGGCACCTATGCGCGCCAGATGGGGGAGTGGTCGGGGCTGCAGCTTCCCATGACCTCCATGACGCACCACTACCTGGTGACCGAGCCGGTGCCGGAGTTCGCGGCGCTAGAGCGCGAACTGCCGGTGATCCGCGATGACCGCCTGGTCAGCGGCTACATCCGGATGGAGGGCAAGAAGGGCCTGATCGGGATCTACGAGAAGGAGAACCCGAACACGGTCTGGGAGGATCACTGCCCCTGGGAGGCCGAGAACGAGCTCTTCGCGGCCGATTACGACCGCATCATGCCCTGGCTCGAGAACGCCATGGACCGGATGCCGGTGCTCGCGAACCTGGGCATCGCGCGGGAGGTGCATGGCGCGATCTCCCACCCGCCCGACGGCAATCCGCTGATCGGTCCGGTCTTCGGCGCGCCCGGCTACTGGTGCTGCTGCGGCACCCAGATCGGCATCGGCTGGGGCCCCGGCCTCACGCGGGAACTGGCGCGCTGGATGGTCCATGGCTCTGCCGACATCTCGATGCGGGAGTTCGACCCCCGCCGCTTCGGGCCCTATGCGACCAAGGACTGGCAGGTGGTGAAGGCGAAGGAGGACTATTGCCTGCGCCACGAGATCCCCTTTCCGCACCTCAACCGTCTGGCGGGCCGGCCGGTCAAACCCTCGCCGCTCTACAACCGCCTGGCCGCCAAGGGCGCGGTCTTCGAGGAGGTCTTCGGCCACGAACGCCCCCGCTGGTTCGCCAAGGGCGGGGTGGCCCAGCGCGACCACGACAGCTTCCGCCGCACGCCCGTGCACGATCTGGTGGGCGAGGAGTGCCGCGCGGTGCGGGAGCGGGTGGGAATCATGGATATCTCCGCCTTCACCAAGGTCCGCGTGTCGGGGCGAGATGCCGAGGCCCTGCTCGATCGCCTGGTCGCGAACCGGCTGCCGAAGAAGGTGGGTGGCATCGCCCTCACCCACATGCTGAACGCCCGCGGCCGGATCGAGCTTGAGACGACAGTCGTCCGGCTGGCTGAGGACAGCTTCTACCTGGTCTGCGCCGCTTTCTTCGAGCGGCGCCTGCTGGATCACCTCGCTACGCATCGCGGCGAGGCAGAGGTGACGGTGGAATGCCTCTCCGACGACTGGTGCGCGCTGGCGCTCAATGGGCCGCGAGCGCGCGACGTGCTGGCCGCCTGTACCGACGCGCGGTTGGACAATGCCGCCTTTCGCTGGCTGACGGCGCAACAGATCACGGTCGCCGGGCACAGCCTGCTAGCGATGCGCCTGTCCTATGCGGGCGAATTGGGGTGGGAGCTGCACCTGCCGCGCGAGGCCACGTTGGCGGTCTATGACGCGCTCTGGGCCGCGGGGGCGCCGCACGGCATCGCCGACTACGGCTCCTTCGCCATGAACGCGCTGCGCCTGGAGAAGGGCTTCAAGGGGGCGGGTGAGCTCACCAACGAGGTGACCCTGCGCGAGGCGGACGTGATGCGCTTCGTGAAACTCGACAAGGCCTTCGTCGGCCGAGAGGCCACCGAAGCCTCCGCCGCTGCGCCGCTGCCCTGGGTCTGCGTCTACCTCGGCATCGAGACGGAGAGCGACGTGGACGGCCATGGCGGCGAGGGGGTGTTCCTGGACGGCCAGCCTGTCGGCGCCACCGCCTCGGTCGCCTATGGACATACCGTCGGGATGGTGCTGGCCTTCGCCTATGTGAAGCCCGAGGCCGCCGCGGCGGGCACGTCCCTCACGGTCCTGATCCATGGCGCGCCGCGGCGTGCCCGCGTCCTGGGCGAGGCCGTGTACGACCCCCAAAGCGATCGGCCGCGTACCGATGCAATGGAGGTCGCTGCCGAATGACATTGCCCGCCCAAGAGCCCGCGACGCTGCCCGAGACCATGAGCGCCTTCCTGCTGACCGGTCATGGGGGTTTCGACAAGTTGGTCTGGCGCACCGATGTGCCCCTGCCGCGCCCCGGTCCCGGTGAGGTGCTGGTGAAGGTGCTCGCCTGCGGGCTCAACAACACCGACGTGAACACGCGGACCGGCTGGTACTCCAAGGGCGTGACGGGCGCGACCACAGGCGATGCGCTCGAGGGCGCGGGAGACGACGGCAGCTGGGGCGGCGGCCTGAAGCTGCCGCGCATCCAGGGCGCCGATGTGGCCGGGCGCGTCGTGGGCCTGGGGCCCGGGGCCGATCCTGCGCTGCTCGGCAAGCGGATCATGGTCGATGTCTGGCTGCGGGATTGGGACGATCCCATGAACCTGGACAAGACCGGCTACTATGGCTCGGAGATCGACGGGGGCTTTGCCGAATACTCGGTGGTGCCGGTCACCAATGCGCATCCCATCGACTGCGATCTCGCGGACGCGGAGATCGCGACCTTCGCGACGAGCTACGTGACCGCAGAGAACATGCTGAACCGCGCCGCGGTGGGCGAGGGGGACACGGTGCTGATCCCCGGTGCCTCGGGCGGCGTCGGCTCGGCGCTCATCCAGCTTGCCCATCGGCGCGGTGCCCGGACCGTGGCCATGTGCGGCGCGGACAAAGCCGAGCAGGTCGCGGCCCTGGGCCCCGCCGCCGTACTGCCCCGCGCGCCGGAGGATCTGGGCGCAGCGCTGGAGGCTGCCATCGGCACGTCGCAGGTGACGGTGGTCGCCGATGTGGTGGGTGGCGCGATGTTCGGCCCGCTGATCGAGGCGCTGGCCCGCGGCGGGCGCTACACCTGCGCCGGCGCCATCGCCGGCCCCATCGTCGAGCTCGACCTGCGCACCTTCTACCTCAACAACCTCGCGTTCTTTGGCGCGACGGTGGTACCGCCGGGCGTCTTCGCCGATCTGGTCGGCTATGTGGCACGCGGCGAGATCAAGCCGCTGCTCGCCGCGACCTACCCCTTGGCCGACCTGCATGCCGCCCAGAAGGCCTTCATCGAGAAGCGCCACGTCGGCAACATCGCCGTGGTGCCATGACGAAGCCTGAGGCCAGCATCGCCCGTCTCTGGCGCGTGACGCAGGCCTTTATCGCCGGTCATCCGGCCCTTGCCGCCTTTGACGAGGGGGGCCTGACGGGGGCGGACCCGCTGCCCTATCGGGCCGAGACCCCGCGGAGCTTGCCGGTTTGCGCGGAGATCGCGGCGGCCCGGGCGCATGCCGCACCGGCCACCCGGGCCGTGGTGGAGGCCGTGCTGGCGGCGGCCCCCGCGCTGGCCTGGCGCCAGAGCTACACGGCCGCTCAGGTAGGCGAGGCCTTCCTGGCCCACTACGGCTGGTTCAACCTTGCCGCGCCCGATGGTCCCTTCGTCCACCCCAAGCGCCGGCTCGCCTTTGGCTACTGGGCCATGGGATTGCACTATCCCCGCCACTGGCACCGCCCGGCCGAGATCTATGCCGTGCTCGCCGGCAGCGCGCTGTTCCTGACCGATGGGCGAGAGGACCTGCGCCTTGGCCCCGGCGGGACCACCACCCATCCGCCCGATCTGCCCCATGCCGCCATGATGGATCAGGCGCCGCTCATGGCCTTCGGCATCTGGAAGGGTGAGGGGCTGACCGAGAACCCCACCCTGCCGCAGCCCGTGGCGGAGGGGGTGCGGGGATGAAGATCACTCGCATCCGCCTCTACAAGACGGGGCTGCCGTATGTGGGCGGCTCCTACGGCTGGGGCCGGGGCAATGCGATCGAGATCGCCCAGGCGAGCGTCGTCGTCCTCGACACCGACGCCGGGCTGCAGGGCTGCGGCGAGTTCACCCCCTGCGGTGAGAACTACATCGAGGCGCACTCCGAGGGGGTTGAGGCTGCGGCTCGGCTGCTGGCCCCGCGCTTGTTGGGGGAGGATCCGCGGCAGCTTGGCCGGATCGAAGGGATCATGGACCATGTGATCCGCGGCCATGGCTATGCAAAGTCGCCCTTCGACATCGCCTGTTGGGACATCCTGGGCCAGTCGGTCGACCAGCCCCTGTGGATGCTGCTGGGCGGCTGGCTCGCGGACGGCGCACCGCTCTACCGGGTCGCCCCACAAAAGCCCGTGCCCGAGATGGTGGCGGAGATGGCGGCCCATCGCGCCACCGGCTACCTGCAGTTTCAGGTCAAGGTTGGCGCGGACTGGAGCACGGATATCCATCGCATCCGCCAGGCGGTGACCGCGCTCGCACCCGGCGAAAAGGCCTTTGCCGATGCCAACCAGGGCTGGCGGGTGGACGAGGCGCTGCGGGTCGCCCGGGCCACCCGTGATCTCGACTACTTCTTCGAGCAGCCCTGCCGGACTTACGAGGAATGCCAGCAGGTTAGGCGGCGCACCGATCTGCCCATGAAGCTGGACGAGTGCATCACCGACATGGAGGCCGTGACCCGCGTCGCGGTGGAGCGGGGGGCGGAGGTCGTCTGCCTCAAGATCTCCAAGCAGGGCGGATTGTCGAAGGCGCGGCGGATGCGCGATTTTCTGGTCGATCACCGCATCCCCGTGGTCTGTGAGGACACCTGGGGCGGGGAGATCACGACCGCGGCGGTGGCGCATTTCGCCTGCTCCACCCCGGCGGAGTTCCTGGTGAACGCCACGGATCTGCACAACTACAACACCCGCTCCACCGGCACGCCCGCCCCGCGGGTCGAGGGCGGGCGGCTCTATGCCTCAACCGCCCCCGGCCTGGGCGTCGCGCCGGATTTCGAGAGCCTCGGCGCGCCGGTCGCGCGTTGGGGGGCGGCGGCATGAAGATCACCGCCATCACCGTCTGGCATGTGGATCTGCCGCTGGCGCAGCCCTATGCGCTGTCCGGCGGGCGGCTGAAGCTCGACGGGCTCGACGCCACCATCGTGCGCCTCGACACCGACGAGGGGATCACCGGCTGGGGCGAGGGGACGCCCTGGGGCCATACCTATGTCGCCGCCCATGGCCCCGGCATCCGGGCGGGTATCGAGACCATGGCGCCCGCGATCCTGGGCCTGGACCCCCGCCAGGTCACCATCGTCGAGCGGGTCATGGACGTCACGTTGCCGGGGCATCTTTATGCCAAGGGGCCGATTGACCTGGCCTGCTGGGACATCGCCGGTCAGGCGGCCGGGCTCTCGATCGCCGACATGCTGGGCGGGCGGTATGCGAAGGGGACCTCCATCGCCTCCTCCATCCCCTCCGGCACGCCGGAGTACATGATCCGGCGGGTCGAGGAGGCGCGAGAACGGGGCTATCTGAACCACTCGGTCAAGATTGGCGGCGACGCCGAGAAGGATATCGAACGCATCCGCGCCATCGAGGCCGCGCGCCTGCCCGGCGAGCGGATCCTCTATGACGTGAACCGCGCCTGGACCCGGGCGCAGGCGCTGCAGGTGATGACGGCGGTCGAGGATCTGGGCATCGCGGTCGAGCAGCCGGGCGAGACGCTGGACGACATCGCCGCCATCCGCCCGCTCACCCGCCTGCCGATCAGCGTCGACGAGCGGCTGGAGACCCTGCAGGACGCCACCCGTATCGCGCGCGAGGGGCTGGCGGAGATCTTCAACATCAAGCTGGGCCGCGTCGGCGGGCTGACCAAGGCGCGGCGAATGCGCGACATCGCACTCGCCCATGGCATCGACTGCTACGTCATGGCCACCGGGGGCAGCGTGCTGGCCGATGCCGAGGCCGCGCATCTGGCCCAGACCATCCCGCCCGAGCATCGCCTGGGCGTCTGGGCCTGCCAGGACATGATCACCGCTGAGATCGCCGGCGGCCGCGGTCCGCGCAACCAGGACGGCATGCTGACGGTGACCGATGCCCCGGGCCTCGGTGTCCACCCCAACGAAGCGGCGCTCGGCGCGCCCGTCGCCCGTTACGCGGTGTAGGCGCATGAAGATCACGCGCCTCAGCCTGTGGCACCTCGCGCTCACCAGCCACGAGACCTATTACATGGCCGCCGGCAAGACCTGCGCGACGGTCGAGAGCGCGGTGCTGCGGATCGACACCGATGCGGGCCTCAACGGCTGGGGCGAGGTCTGCCCGATCCCGCATTACCTGCCAGCTTATGCCCGCGGCGTGGGCCCGGCGTTGCAGGATCTGGCCGCCACGCTGCTCGGCGCCGATCCGGTGGGGCCGGAGGCGCTGATGGCCCGGCTCGACGCGCAGCTGAAGGGGCATGACTACGCCAAGTCCGCCATCGACCTCGCGCTGTGGGATCTGACCGGCAAGGCGGCGGGGCTGCCGCTTTATGCGCTGCTGGGCGGGCGGCGGGTGGAGCGGCTGCCGCTCTATCACTCGATCACCTGCGTCGACCCGCACGAGATGGCCCGCATGGCGCGCGAGGCGCAGGTGACGGGCATCGCGCAGTTCCAGTGCAAGCTCGGCCGCGACGATGACTGGCAGGCCGATGTCGCCCGCCTGCGGCTGGTGCGGGAGGCGGTGGGCGACGGCCCCATCGTCTATGGCGATTGGAACTGCGGGACCACGCGGCTGTCGGCGACGCGCGTGGGCCGGGCGGTGGCCCATCTCGACGTCATGCTCGAGCAGCCCTGTGCCACGATCCCCGAATGCGCGGCGGTGCGCGCGGCGACGGGGCTGCCGATGAAGCTGGACGAGAACGCCCATGACATCGGGAGCCTGCGCGAGGCGGCGGCCCAGGGCTGCATGGATGCGGTGGCGGTCAAGCTCTCGAAGTTCGGGGGCCTCTCGGCCTGTCGCCGCGCGCGGGACTTCTGCGAGCACCTGGGCGTGGTGATGTGCATCGAGGATGTCTGGGGCACCGATATCGCGACCGCGGCCTCGCTGCACCTGGGTGCCGCGACCGACCCGCGGGTGGTGATGAACGTCTGCGACCTGTCGGGCTATGTGGCGCCCCGGCTCGCGCCCGATGCGCCCGCGCGCGCGGATGGTATGATCGCGCCGCCGGAGGGGCCGGGCCTGGGGATCGAGATCGATCCCACCGTGCTGGGCGAGCCCGATCTGATCCTGGAGTAGGAGGCTGCAATGCTGAAACTTGAGAGCAATGCCGATTGGGTGGCGCGCGCGCGGGCCGTTTTGCCCGGCGGCGGCTTCGGCAACTTCGACCCCTCCATCGTGATCCGTGAGGGGCGGGGTGCCCGGGTTTGGGACGAGGATGGGCGCGAGTACGTGGATCTCCTCATCGGCTCCGGTCCCATGCTGCTGGGCCATGGTCATCCGGAGGTGATGGAGGCGGTGCTGGAGCAACTGCCCCAGGGCATGACCTTCTTCGCCTCCAACGCGCGCGGAATCGAGTTGGCGGAGGCGATCGTCGAGGCCGTGCCCTGCGCGGAGCAGGTGCGCTACGTCTCCTCGGGCGGAGAGGCGGACATGTACGCCATGCGCCTGGCCCGCGCCTACACCGGCCGGCCCAAGATCCTGAAGTTCGAGGGCGGCTATCACGGCATGTGCGCCGAGGCGCAGATGTCGCTGGCGCCAGAGCGGCTGGTGAACTTTCCCCAGGCGGTGCCCGACAGCGCGGGCATCCCCGAGAGCGTGGCCGCCGAGACGCTGATCGCGCCCTATAACGACATCGACTTCGTGCGCTCGCTCCTGGCCGAGCATGGGCCGCAGATCGCGGCGATCATCGTGGAGCCCTTGCAGCGGATCATCCCGCCCCTGCCCGGGTTCCTGGCGGCGCTGCGCGAGGTGGCGACCGCCCATGGCTGCCTGCTGATCTTCGACGAAATCGTCACGGGCTTTCGGCTCGCCTATGGCGGCGCGCAGGAACGCTATGGCGTGACCCCGGATCTCTGCACTCTGGGCAAGATCATCGGCGGTGGGTTTCCTTTGGCGGCGATTGCGGGATCGGCGGAGATCATGAGGCATTTCGACAAGGGTGCCGTTGGGGCAGAGGGTTGGCTCATGCAGCTCGGCACCCTGTCCGGCAACCCGGTCGCAGCGGTGGCGGGGCTGAAGACGATGGAGATCCTGCGCCGCGAGGGTGCCTATGAGCGCCTGCGCGCCCATGGCGCCGCGATCCAGGCCAGCATCACCCGACACCTGGGCGAGGCCGGGATCGCCCACCGGATCGTCGGCGACGAGACGCTGTTCGACGTGCTTTTCCTCGACCGTGACGTGCGCGACTACCGCGACGTCTTTGCCGCCGACAAGGCGATGAACGCCCGTTTCAACGCGGTGCTGCGCCAGAAGGGCATCTTCAAATCGTCGGGCAAGGTCTATCCCTGCCTCGCGCTGACCGAGGCCGATCTGGCGCAGATCGATGCGGCCGTCGCGGCGGCGGCCACGGCGCTCACGGCGCCTTGAGGCCTTCGCGGTCTGCCATCCTCAGGGTGCCTTGCGCGTTCTGCTTGCGACGCCTGAGGAGGGACAGAGGGGTGGGCCTGTGGCCGTCCGATCCCGCGCTTGGGTGGTGGGGCGGCTACGCCGCCCACCACGAGGCCGCGCGACGGGCCCCGAGCCCACGCACGTCAGGGTAGGGCGCAATCCGTAAACCCTTTCTAAGCAAATGCTTAATGGTGGCAACTTGCGCTTGTTCCGCCTGGGTTAGGGAGATCTTCACCACGTGGCGGCCATCCTGAGTTGGGAGGGGCGCGGGCGCCCCTTGGGCAGTGGTGCGGACGGAGGGGCTCGAACCCTCACTCCCAAAGGGAAACGGATTTTCGTACCGCTACGGCTTTCGCCGCCGGGACAGCCCGCGCCGCGGACCGCCCGTTTGCTGGTCTGGACTATCCCTTCGCCATGGCCGGTGACCGGCTTTAGGCGCTGCCCGTCTAGTCTCTACACCTTCCCCACGCCGGTGGTGACCGGCGTCGGGGCTTGGCTCGGGATCGGCGGCGGGCAGGCGGAGACCCCCGCTACGCGTTCCCCGAATTTGAGCAGTTCTGCACCGAGGGTTTCCCCGCCGGGCACTCAAGCGCTGTGTCTCAAGTCCGTTGCGTCTACCGATTTCGCCACGTCCGCATCGATGGGCACCCTACTCCAGTGGCACGGCGCTTCAAGATGGCGCCATCGCGCGCCGCTGCCTCGGCGTGGCTAACCTTTCGTTCACCACGTCTGGTGATAACGGGTTCACTGCAGAAGCAGCACGGGACGCAGCATCGGGGGCCGCCATGACGGGGCAGAAGCACCAGACCGGCAGGCCCGGCTGCGCGGATGGGGCCGCGGGCGATCTCTTCGCCGGTGTTGTCCCGGCGCCCCGGCGCGAGGGCCTTCGCGGCCCGGCGCCGGGGCATGTGCCGCACTACCTCGACCACCGCCAGCGCCTGCGCCGGCGCCTGCTGGACGCAGGTGGTGGCGCCCTGGCGGACTATGAGATGCTGGAGCTGGTGTTGTTTCGCGCGATCCCCCGGCGTGACGTGAAGCCCCTTGCCAAGCGGCTGATCGAGACCTTCGGCAGTTTCGCCGCGGCGCTAACCGCCCCGTCGCCCCGCCTGGCGGAGGTGCCGGGCATCGGCGATGCCGCGATTACGGAGCTCAAGATCGTGGCGGCCGCGGCTGAGCGCCTGGCCCAGGGCCGCGTGATGAACCGACCGGCGATCGCTGGCTGGGATGCCCTCGTCGCCTACTGCCGCACCGCCATGGCGCATCGGCGGACCGAGCAGTTCCGCGTGCTGTTCCTGGACCGCAAGAACCGGCTGATCGCGGACGAGGCACAGGGCGAGGGCACGGTCGACCACGTGCCCGTGTACCCGCGCGAGGTGGTGAAACGCGCACTCGCCCTGGACGCCAGTGCCCTGATCGTCGTCCATAACCACCCCTCGGGCGATCCGAGCCCGTCGGAGGCCGACATCACGATGACCAAGCAGATCGACGTGGCCGCGCGTGCCGTGGGTCTCGTCCTGCACGACCACGTGATCATCGGCGCCGCGCGCGAGGCGAGCTTCCGCGCGCTCGCCCTGCTCTGAGGCCCGGCCCCGACCGTCGCCGCCGGGGTGGCAGCGCCCATTGCACGGCATGCCGGCGACGTGTATCGACACCACCGCGGCACCCATAGCTCAGCTGGATAGAGCGCTGCCCTCCGAAGGCAGAGGTCTCAGGTTCGAATCCTGATGGGTGCGCCACCCAATATCCGCATCGCATGGCACGGTATCGGCGGCAGATCACTGCATTGCTGGGAACGCGCCACGGGTGCATCTTTGGAAAAGGCGGAGCGGTTGGGGGGCGACCCGGTGACAGAGCAGGACAATGGCCGGATCCGGTGCGCGGCGTCGATGCTGGTCGTGGTCGATATCCAAGCGCGGCTGGCGCCCGCGATCTCGGGCATCGACGGCGTGATCGCGCGGACCTCGGCGCTGATAGAGGGTGCGCGTGGACTGGCTGTGCCCGTGGTCTTCACCGAGCAGTATCCGTCAGGCCTCGGCCCCACCGCGCCGGCCCTACGCAGCCTCGCCCCCGAGGCGCCGGTGATCGAGAAGATCCACTTCGACGTCATGGCCGAACCCCATGCGCCAGCCGCCTTTGCGGCCACGGGGCGGCAGACCGCCGTGGTGACCGGGACCGAGGCGCATGTCTGCGTCATGCAGAGTTGCCATGGCCTCATGGATGCCGGCTACCGCGTGGCGCTCGTCGTCGATGCGATTGGCTCGCGGCGGGAGGTCGACCGCCAGGCGGCCATCGCCGCCCTGACCAGGCGCGGTGCGCTTACGGTGACGACAGAGATGGTGCTTTTCCAGTGGCTCGAGCGCGGTGACACCGACGCCTTCCGCGCGCTGCTGCCAACGATCAGGGACCTGTCGACCGTCTAGCGCCTTCGCCGAACGCGGGGTTTCACGACCGCTGCGGCCGCGCCCTCCCACGTCAGGTCTGACGAAGTCGCGGGAACAAGACGGTAAGGCCGGCGGGAACGACGGGGCGGCCGGGCGCGACCGTTCTCGATCGTTCACTGAATATTCTTCTCACGTGACTAAGCTGACGAAGGGAGGGCGCGCAAGGAAGCCCGGTTCAGCCGGCTCGCTCCCGCACTAGGCGGTGAGGCGCAGGTAGAGCGCGGGCAGCTTCTCCGTCAGCGCCGCGATCCGCTCGATCTGCACGAAACCGCGCTGGCCGAAGATGCGCGCCTCCTGCTCGGCGTTGCGCGCGCCGAGACCCACGCAGAACACGTCGATGCCCTGCTGGCTGAGCCGATGCACCGCGCGCCTGGCGTCCTCGACCAGATAGGCCGGGTCGGGGCAGTCGATGTCCGAGGGCTCGCCGTCGCTCACCAGCAGGATCAGGCGGCGGAAGCTCGGCTGGCCCGCCAGATCGGCGCCGGCATGGCGGAGCGCGGCGCCGAGGCGGGTGGAGTAGCCGGACTTGAGCCCGGCGAGCGCGGCACCCACGGCCGGTCCCGCCTTGTCGCCAAAGTCCTTGATCCGATGATAGCGGACCTCGTCGCGCCCGTCGGAGCTGAAGGCGGCGATGGAGAAGGGATCGCCGAGACCGCCCATGGCCTCGGATAGCAGCACCACCGCCTCGCGCTCCAGGTCGAGCACCGTGCCGCCACCGGGCACCGGGTCGGCGGTGGACTGGGAGATGTCGAGCAGGACGGCGACGGCCAGGTCGCGGCTCCGGCGCGCCATGATCCGGTAGACGCGCGGGTCGGGCATGTCGCCCGCGCGCACGGCCGCGAGCGCGTCGATGCAGGCGTCGAGATCCAGCGTCTCGCCCTCGGCCTGGCGGCGCAGGCGCACCGGCCGGCCCACCCGCGCCGCGCGCACCAGTGCCGCGATCCGCCCGGCCACGTCGGCGTGGCGCTCCAGCACCTCGGTCGCGAAGCGGGGATCGCCGAGGCGCGGCGGGTACTCCACCACTGTCGTCCAGTCGGGCCGCTCGACGCCGGCCTGGTAGTCGTACTCCGGGTAGCTCGCCACCGGCACGCCGGCCTCGGGATCGGGGGCTGCGGCACTGCGTGCGCGCTGGGTGTCGTCGGGCGGCGTGTCGCCCTCGCGCTCGCGGTCCGGGTCGTCCTGCTCGGCCTGGCGCAGCCGCACGCTCTCCACCACCGCCGCCTCGGCGTCCTCGGGCGGCTCCATGTCCGGGTCCGGCTCCCAGATCCCGGCGTTGTCGTCGCGATAGGGCGGCTGCACGGCGTAGGTCTTGGCGTTGAACTGCACGCGCATCTGGCCAAGGTCGTTGCCGAGCAGGTTGCCGATGGCGCGGCTGATGCCGGCATCCTCGAGCTGGCCCTCGGCGGCGTGGAACATGTCGCGCCCCTTGCGCACCCAGCCGTCGATATCCTCGAACTCCGGGTCGATGAGCGCGCGCGAGAGGCGGGCGAAGAGGCTGGGCGCGGTCAGCGCGCCCGAGGACTGGGCGATGTGGAACTGCAGCCAGAGCCGGCGCAGCCCCGGCATGTCCCGCATCGCCAGCGCCTCGACGCGGGCATCCTCGATCAGCGAGACCACGGCGATCTGCAGGGGCTTGAGCTTGCCCACCGGGAAGCGCGGGCCGCCGTGGCGCATATGGGCGGCGATGTGCGCCAGAGAGGCGCGGTAGAGCGCCTCGGCATGGTCGCCGCGAAAGCCCGGGAAGCTCGAGGGCATGCGGATGATGCCGTCGCCGAAGCCAGCGCGGCGCTGGGCACCGTCGTGCCGGCCGGGCGGCGCCTCGCGGATCGGCGCGCGGGAGCCGTAGAGGGCGCCCATGAAGGCCTTCATGCGCCGCTCCACATCGAAGAAGCCGGTCTCGCCGGCTTCGCGATCGAGCAGGCGTTCGGCATCGGGGCTTTCGAAGCGGAAGAAGGCGGCGCGGCGCTCGCGGTCGGCGCCGGCGATGCGCACGCCGGCCAGAAGCCAGGCCTCCAGCCCCGCCAGGTTCACCCGCTCCATCAGCGCCTCCAGCCGCTCCAGCACCGGCAACACCGATTCCGGCGCCATGGCGGCGAAGCGCTGCATGAGGCTCAGCCACGATCGGAAGCGCGGCCCGTCGCCGAGGCGCTCGGCCACCGCCGGGGCCACCGCGCAGAGCCGCTCGCCCGCCCGCCGGCCCGCCTTAATGGTGACGGCGGAGAGGAAGTCGGCCATGTCGATGGCGGGTTCCGGGCCCACGAGACGCGCACAAGCAGGGCCAGCAGTGCGGAACCCGGCCTCGAGCGCTGTGCCATAACCCGCGCCCTCGATCTTGCGCCGCGCGCGCAGCCAGGGCGCGAGCCAGGCGTCGGGGAAGGCCTCGCGCACCGCGGCGGGGACATCGTCGTCCTGCCCCTTGCCCGCGATCCGCAGGAAGCCGGCGCGCGGCCCGCCGCCGGGTTCAGGCACAGGCGGCGACCGCGTTGGCCAGCGCATCGCGCATGTCCGGGTCGTCGGTGATGGGCAGGATGAGCGCCAGCTGGCAGGCGTCCGACAGCGCCAGCCCCTCGCGCATGAGCGCGCCGGCATGGATCAGCATGCGCGTGGACGCCCCCTCGTTCAGCCCCTGGCCGCGCAGGTTGCGCGAGCGCCGGGCGATCTGGACGAGCTGGTGCGCCACCGCGAGGTCGATCTCCGCCTCCGAGGCGACGATCTCGGTCTCCACCGAAGGGTCGGGATAGCCGAAGTCGAGCGCGCAGAAGCGCTGCTTGGTGCTCTCCTTCAGGTCCTTCAGCACCGACTGGTAGCCGGGGTTGTAGGAGATCACGAGCTGGAAGTCCGGGTGGGCGGTGACCAGCTCGCCCTTCTTCTCCAGCGGCAGGATGCGCCGGTCGTCGGTCAGGGCATGGATCACCACGGTGGTGTCCTGGCGCGCCTCGACCACCTCATCGAGGTAGCAGATCGCGCCTTGGCGCACGGCCAGCGTCAGCGGCCCGTCGCTCCAGACCGTGCCGGAGGGATCGAGCAGAAACCGGCCGACCAGATCCGAGGCAGTCATGTCCTCATGGCAGGACACGGTCACGAGCGGCCGGTCGAGCTTCCAGGCCATATGTTCGATGAACCGCGTCTTGCCGCAGCCCGTCGGCCCCTTGAGCATGACCGGGAGCCGAGCGGCATAGGCGGCGGAGAACTGCGCCACCTCGGCGCCGATGCTGCGGTAGTAGGGCTCGCTCTCAAGGCGATAGGCGTCGAGCTGCATGGACCGCCCCTCTCAGATAGCGAGCCGGGGCCACCGTGGCCCCGGCGAAGTGCGTGGGTCAGCGGTGCGCCGCCGTCTTCTCGTTCGGGATCCCGTCCATCGGGCACTCGTCGGTGCCGACGGTGGGCCGCGTCAGCGCCTCGACCATCTCGCGCGTGCCCTCGGGGTCGGTCGCCCACTTGGTGTAGAAGTCGTAGGGGCAGGCCGCGAGGCCCTTGTCGCCATCGCCCGAGTTGATCATGCCCGTGTAGCCGCGGTGGAGCAGCTTGAAGAGGTGGTTCTGGCTCTGGCCGTTCTTGCGCGCGTCGCGGATGGCCGAGACCGACATCTGGGCGTACTGGATGCCCATCTCCTCCTCGCCGCATTCGCCGAGGGTTCGCCCGTCGAAGCCCACCAGTGCCGAGTGGCCGAAGTAGGAATAGACCCCGTCGAAGCCAGCCGCGTTGGCGACGGCGACATAGACGTTGTTGGCCCAGGCCATGGACTTGGCCATCATCACCTGCTGCTCCTTGGCGGGGTACATGTAGCCCTGGCAGCGGATGATCAGCTCGGCACCCTTCATGGCGCAGTCGCGCCAGATCTCCGGGTAGTTGCCGTCATCGCAGATGATCAGGCTCATCTTCATGCCCTTCGGCCCTTCGGACACATAGGTGCAGTTGCCCGGATACCAGCCCTCGATCGGCACCCAGGGCATGATCTTGCGGTACTTCTGGACGATCTCGCCCTTGGGGTTCATCAGGATCAGCGTGTTGTAGGGCGCCTTGTTGGGGTGCTCCTCGTGGCGCTCGCCCGTGAGCGAGAACACGCCCCAGACATTGGCCGAGCGGCAGGCCTCGGCGAAGATCGCGGTCTCCTCGCCCGGGCAGGACGACGCCGTCTCGTACATCTCCTTCTCGTCGTACATGATCCCGTGGGTCGAGTATTCGGGGAAGATCACCAGGTCCATGCCCGGCAGGCCGACCTTCATCCCCTTGATCATCTCGCCGATTTTCTTGGCGTTCTCGAGCACCTCTTCACGGGTGTGCAGGCGCGGCATCTTGTAGTTGACGACAGCGACGCCGACCGTGTCGTTGCTGCTGGTGATATCACCGTGGAACATGTGATTTCCTTCCTCAGGCTGTGATGGGTTTCAGCGCGCGCCGTGTGCGGGCGCCGTCGTCTGTTGTCCGCTTGGGGCGCGGATCTCGTGGGGGAGGGGCATCAGGCCGCCTGCTCGTAGGCATGGGCGGCGCGCAGCACCGTCGCGTCCTCGAAATGCCGGCCGGTGAGCATCAGGCCCACGGGCAGGCCGTCGACCCCCTTGACCGGCACCGAGATCGAGGGATGGCCGGTCAGGTCGAACGCCGCGGTGTTGGCCACCATGTTGAGGGCCTGGCCGATATGCTCGGCGCGGTCCTCCTCCGGCATGGCCGGCATGGCATGCGCCTGCTGCGGCGTCGTCGGCATCAGCACCAGGTCGGCGCTCTCGAGCACCTTGTCGTAGACGGCGGTCAGCTGGCGCGAGAGGTTCTGGGCGCGGGCGTAGAAGACGCCGTCATAGCGCTGGCGCATGTACGCCGAGACGACCGTGCCCAGCTTCGCCGTGGGCGAAAGATCGTGCGCATGGGTCTTCACCGCCCGCATCATCGCGCTGATGAGGCGGGGGTTATAGAACCCCTTGGTCTGGAACGCCGCGTGGCCGCGGTAGAAGCTCTCGACGCCACCCTCGATGGCGATGCAGTTCCAGAGCGGCACCACTGCCTTGTGCATCGGCACCGAGACCTCGGTGACCTCCGCCCCCATGGCCGCGAGCGCCGCGGCCGCGCCGCGCACGGCGGCGTTGACCGCCTCGGTCGCCTCCGGCGTCTCGAACCCCTCGGTGATCACCGCGATCTTCAGGCCCCTGACGTTTCCGGTCAGCGCTGCGGCGTAGTCCACGGGCTCGATCACTTGGGGCTGGCGCGGGTCGATGGCCGTATCGTCGACACCGGCGATCACGCCCAGCAAGAGTGCGCACTCTGCCACCGTCTTCGCCATGGGCCCGATATGGTCGATCGTCTGGTCGAAGCCGACGATGCCGGTGTAGGGCACCAGGCCGTGAGTGGGCTTGTGGCCCACCACGCCAGAGAACGAGGCCGGAATGCGGATCGAGCCGCCCTGGTCGCCGCCGAGCGCGATGTCGACCTGCCCCGTCGCCGGTGCCGTGGCCGAACCGTTGGACGAGCCGCCCGGCACGTGACCGGGGTCGACCGGGTTGCGCCCGGGGCCGTAGCAGCTGGTGTGTCCACCGCCCGAGAAGGCGAAATCATCGGTGTTGAGCACCGCGGTGATATGCCCGCCCGCCTCCAGGATGCGCTTGACCACCGTGGCGTCGATGTCGGGCGTGTAGTCGTAGAGGAGGCGCGAGGCGCACGTCATCGGCAGGCCTGCGACCGCGATGGTATCCTTCACCCCGATCGCCTTGCCGCTGAGCGGCCCTGCCACCTCGGGCGCCGCCTTGACCGAGCAGGTCCGCACGATCCCGTTCAGCGGATCCTCCTCGGGGTTCGGCCGTGGCCCGGGGATGCGCACTGCCGGCGTGACCGGGCGCAGCGGGTCGGGCATCTGGTCGAGCGCGTCGTAGCCCGTGATCACCGCGGCGACGATGGGCTCCAGCGTAGCCACCTCCGAGGCGGTGAGGTCGAGCCCCGTCGCCTCGCCGATGGCGGCGATCTCCTCGGCATCTGGCCGGCGGATCGTCATGACCGGCGCTCCAGGCGGGCGCTCGACGGCGTGCAGTTCGGCATGGGGTTTCCTCTACTTTTGTCGTGCGGGCGGGGGCGAGCCGGTGAGGGCGATGCGCCCGGCCGCCCAGGCCGTGGCCAGCCCGCGGGTGAGCGCAACGCCCCCCTCAGCCAGCAGCCGCACCACCACGAGATCGCGGTCGCCAAAGGCAGAGGCCCCAGCCCAGACCCCCTCGATCTGCGCCAGTGCCTGTCCGATCTGGCCGGCCGCGGCCGGGGCATCCCCGTGGCCGGCCACCACCAGCATCGCGCTTGCGCTCCAGGGCGCGGTGCGCGCCCGCCAGCTGGCCCCGTCGATGTCCACGCTGTCGATCAGGCGCGGCGTGCCATCGGCCGCGACGATCCGCGTCTCGGCGCACAGGCGCTCGAACGGGTCGCCGGCGCCGGCGGGATCATGGGAGAGCTGTGCATCGGCGACGATCGCGCGGGCGCCTGGCGCGAGGCTGAGCGTCAGCCGCGTATCGAGCCGCGCCCCGGCGAAGAGGATCGCCGGGTCCGGCAGGTACTCGACCAGGCTGTCCTCGGCCGCCTCGATGGTGACGCCCGTGCGCGTCTCGCCGCCGCGGGCGTGATGGACGACCGTCGAGGCCTGGGTCGTCACATGCGCCGCGGCGCCCTTGCCCACCCGGATCGCAAGATCGAGATCGTCGTCGCCATAAAGCCCGCCGGAGGAGGACTGCAGGTAGAGCGTCGCCATGCCCGCCGGGTCGCCCGCCAGCCGGAAGGGGCGGGTGATGTGGAAGGGATGGGGCGTGCGCTGACCCGCAAGCCAGGTGCCGCCCGGCCCGGCAGCAAAGGCCAGCCGCGCCGCCACCTGGCGACCGGGGGCGAGCGGCGTGCCGCTCGGACGGGCGCGCAGCGGGATCACCCCGTCGCCTCCAGGTCCTGGAACAGCACCTGCTCGCGCATGAGCGCGACGATCTGGCCGATGCCGTCCGCCTCGTCCTCGCCCCGGCAGAGACAGCCCACCACCGGGCGCGCGCCGCGCACCGTGCGCGCCTCCGCCAGGATTGCCGGAGCGTCGACGCCGACATACGGCGCGAGATCCAGCTTGTTCACCACAAGCAGGTCGCACTGCATTAGGCCGGGACCGCGCTTGCGCGGGATGTCGTCGCCCTGAGCCACGTCGATGACGAACATCCACCAGTCCACCAGATCGAGCGAGAAGGTAGAGGCGAGGTTGTCGCCCCCGCTCTCGATCAGGATCAGGTCGAGCCCGGGATGCGCGGCCTCCAGGTCGTCGGCGGCGGCGATGTTGAGCGTGGGGTCCTCGCGGATCACCGTGTGCGGGCAGGCGCCGGCCTCCACTGCCGCCACACGGTCGGGATCGATCAACCCGCCGGCGCGCAGGCGCCGGGCGTCCTCCTGCGTGACCAGGTCGTTGGTGACCACCGCCACCTCGATGCCAGCCGCCGCCAGCCGCGGGATTAGCGCCTCGATCAGCGCGGTCTTGCCCGAGCCCACCGGCCCGCCGATGCCGACGCGGGCGGCCGTCTTGCGGCCCTCGATCGGTCGCTGGTCGGTCATCGCAGCATGTACCGCTGGGCGAGCGGCAGCTCGGCCGCAGGCTCGCAGGTGGCCAGTTCGCCCTCGACGAAGACCTCGAAGGTGGCCGGGTCCACGGTGATCTCCGGGCAGGCGTCGTTGAGGTGCATGTCCGACTTGCGCAGGTCCCGCGTCCCCTCGGCCGGCAGCATGGGCGTCTTGACGTCGAGCGTCGCCGGCAGCCCCTCCTCGAGCGCGGCGGGGTTGACGAAGCACGCCGAGAGCGCGGGGGCGGCCCGGCCGAAGGCGCCCCACTGGGGGCGCAGCGCCAGCGGCTCGCAGGTCATCAGGCTAGCCGCGCTGTCGCCCATCGCGCCCCAGGCGATGAAGCCGCCCTTGACCACAAGCTCGGGCTTGATGCCGAAGAAACCGGGCCGCCACAGCACGATATCGGCCATCTTGCTGTCTTCGAGGCTGCCGATATGCGGCTCGATCCCGAAGCAGCGGGCGGCGTTGATGGTGTACTTGGCGATGTAGCGCTTGATGCGGGCGTTGTCGCCGCTGGCGGTGGGCTCCTCGGGCAGGCGGCCGCGCTGGGCCTTCATCTTCGAGGCCAGCTGCCAGGTCCGGCAGATCACCTCGTTGATGCGCCCCATGCCCTGGCTGTCCGAGCCTAGCATCGAGATCGCGCCCATGTCGTGCAGGATATCCTCGGCCGCGATCGTCTGGGCGCGGATCCGGCTCTCGGCAAAGGCCACGTCCTCGGGGATCGACGGGTTCAGGTGATGGCACACCATCGTCATGTCGAGGTGCTCGTCGAAGGTGTTCACCGTGTAGGGGTTGGTGGGGTTCGTCGAGGACGGCAGGCAGTTCATCACGCCGGCCACGCGGATGATGTCGGGCGCGTGGCCGCCGCCCGCCCCCTCGGTGTGGTACATGTGGATCGCCCGGCCGCCGATCGCGGCCAGCGTCTCCTCCAGGAACCCGCTCTCGTTCAGCGTGTCGGTGTGGATCTGGACCTGGAAGTCCATCTGGTCGGCCACGGTCAGGCAGCAGTCGATCGCCGCCGGCATCGAGCCCCAGTCCTCGTGGATCTTGAGCCCGATGCAGCCGGCGCGCAGCTGCTCGACCATCGCCTCGGGCTTGTGGGCATTGCCGCGGCCAAGGAAGCCGAAGTTCATGGGCCAGGCATCGGCCGCCTGCAGCATCTTGCCCACGTTGAAGGGCCCGCCACTGTCGATGCCCACCGTGATCGGCCCGAGCGAGCCGCCCAGCATGGTGGTGATCCCGCTCGAGATCGCGTGCTCCACCAACTGGGCGCTGTCGAAATGGACATGCACGTCGATGGCGCCAGCGGTGGCGATCAGGCCCTCGGCATCGCGCACGGTGGTGGCCGCGCCCACGATCAGCCGGGGATCGACACCGTCCATGATGTCGGGGTTGCCGGCCTTGCCGATGCCGACGATGCGCCCGCCCTTGATGCCGATGTCGCCCTTCACGATGCCGACCATCGCGTCGATCACCACGACGTTGCAGATCAGCATGTCGAGCACGCCGTCGGTGGCGCTGGTGGCGCCGGCGACCAGGCCCATGCCGTCGCGCAGCGTCTTGCCGCCGCCGTGCAGGCACTCGTCGCCGTAGACCGCGTAATCGTGCTCGATCTCGGCCCAGAGGCCGGTGTCGCCGAGGCGCACAAGATCGCCCTTGGTCGGCCCGAACATGGCCGCGTAGGCGGCGCGTGACATGATGGCCACGGGTCAGGCCCCCTTGAAACCGGCCGCACGGGCCCGGGCCAGCGCTACCTCGCGTGCCTCTTCGGTGAGCGCGCCGTCGGTGAGCGCGTTGAGACCGCCCACCCGGCGGTTGCCGCCGATAGCCACCAGCGTGACCTCCTTTGACTGGCCCGGCTCGAAGCGCACGGCGGTGCCGGCGGGGATGTCGAGGCGCATGCCAAAGGCGGTGGCCCGCTCGAAATCCAGCGCCTTGTTGACTTCGAAGAAGTGGAAGTGGCTGCCGATCTGCACCGGCCGGTCGCCGGTGTTGAGCACCGTAAGCGTCGCAGTTGGCCGCCCGGCGTTGAGCACCACCTCGCCCTCGCCCGCGCGGATCTCACCCGGCATCTCGTCGGGTGCTGCATCCGAGCCCTCCACCGGCCGGATCGGGTCGTGCACGGTGACGAGCTTTGTGCCGTCGGGGAAGGTCGCCTCCACCTGCAGCATGGGCATGAGGGCCGTGACACCGGGCATCACGTCGGCGGTGGTGAGGATTGTCGAGCCGAAGCCGATCAGGTCGGCCACCGAGCGGCCGTCGCGGGCGCCCTCCAGGATCTCGTCGGAGATGAGCGCCACCGCCTCGGGGTAGTTGAGCAGCGCGCCCCGGGCGCGGCGTTTGCGAGCCAGCTCGGCGGCGGTGAAGATCGTGAGCCGTTCGAACTCGGTGGGTGTCAGCAGCATGGTCGCGCTCCTGCCTTCATGTCGCGAAGAGGTTGACCGCGGCGGGGTCGCGGCGCTGGGCGGCGATGTCGGCCACCGGTGCGAAGGCCGAGGGGGGCCCGGGCGGGGTCTCGAAGGCGGGGGCGAAGCGGGTGATGGCCTCGCCCACCAGCCGCTGGGCGTTGAGCGCCCCCAGCCGGCCGAGCCGCACCGCTGCCGCCGCGAAGCCAGAGAGGAGGCCGTGGAAGGCCGCCACTTCCGCCTCGGCCGGCGCGAGGCCGAGCCCGCGACCCACCAGCCCCTGCACCACCGGCGCATGGCCCGGCGCCACCTCGCGCGGGAGCGCCAGGTACTCGGCCGCGCCGGGCGTCGCGATGCGGGCATGGCTGGTGAGCAGCGCCCGGCCCATGCGCTGGGAGGCCGCCGCCAGCTCGGGCACGCCCTGGCGGACATGGCAGTCGCGGTCGATCTCGGCCGCATCGGCGGCCCCCATGGCCGCATGCAGGAAGGCGCGGTCGAAGCTCAGCCAGCGCGGGCCGATCTGCTCCATCAGCACCGTCGGAAGGTCCATGCGCCCGGGCACCACGCCCTCCACCAGCAGCGTCTCGAGCCCGTTGGAGAAGGCGAAGGCGCCCGAGGGAAAGGCGCTGTCGCCGGTCTGCATCATGCGCAGGAGCGAGGACGCCTGGGTCATGCCGGCACCTCCTCGACGATGGTGCAGACACCCTCGGCCAGCAGGTCGGCCAGCCGGTCGCGGTAGCGCTCCTCCGGGCCCTCCAGCGCCACCATGAGGTCGGTGCCGTCGAAGCGCACGCGCCAGTGCAGGTTGCCCGCGTGATAGCCGATCCTGAGCGCCGCCGCCGCACCGGCGGGGCGCAGGCGCAGCCAGTCCTCCGCCTCAACCTTGACCACCAGCGCGGCCTCGTCGTCGAGCCTCAGCACCGCGCCGTCGTAGAGCTTCTCCTCGCGGGGCAGGGCGATCGCCACGCTCCGGCCGCCCGCGCTGGTGGCGCGCAAGCGGCGGCGGGGCAGGTCGGCGCGGGGCAGGATCAGCCAGTCCACCGCCTCGGCATGCTCCAGCCGGTGCAGCGCGGCCCTGAACTTGGGGCCATCGGCCGGGCCCAGGATGGCGGTGTAGAGTTCCATCCCCCGCCCCCGTCAGATCGCCATGTGCCGGGCGACGAGGTCGTCGCTCAGCGTGTCGATGGCGCCGGCGGCCACCGAGCGGCCGTTCTCCATCATCGCGAAGGCATGGCCCGCCCGCCGGGCGAAGCCCACGTTCTGCTCCACCAGCAGGATCGTCAGCCCGAACTCGCGGTTCAGCCGGATGATGCTGTCCTCGATCTGCTCAACGATGTTGGGCTGGATGCCCTCGGTGGGCTCGTCCATCAGCAGTACCTTGGGCTCGGCCGCCAGCGCGCGGGCGATGGCTAGCTGCTGCTGCTGCCCGCCCGAGAGCACGCCGCCGGGCCGGTCCAGGTTGTCGATGAGGTAGGGGAAGAGCTCGCCCACGAGATCGGGGATCCCCTTGGCGCCGCTGCGTGCTGCGAAGCGGCCCATCAGGATGTTGTCGCGGATGGTGAAGTCCGGGATGATGTGGCGGCCCTGGGGCACATAGGCGATGCCGGCACGGGCGCGGGCATAGGTGTCGAGAACGCCCATGTCCTCGCCGTCCAGTAGGATCGCCCCCTCCGACCGATCGGTCAGGCCGAGGATCGTGCGCAACAGCGTGGTCTTGCCCACCCCGTTGCGGCCGATGATGGCCACGATGCTCCGGTCGTCGGCCGAGAAGCTCAGCCCGTGGATCACCTGGCTACGGCCGTAGTAGCTGTCGACGCCCCTGATCTCGAGCATCAGTGGATCCCTCCGCTGCCGAGATAGGCCTCGCGCACCGCCTCGTTGGCCTCGATCTGCGCGATCGAGCCCTCGGCGAGCATCTTGCCCATGTGCATCACCGTGATCCGCTCGGCGATCTCGCGCACGAAGGCCATGTCGTGCTCGACGACGATCAACGTGTGCTTGCCCTGAAGCTCGTTGATGATCTGCGAGGTCTTGAGCGTCTCGGCCTGGGTCATGCCGGCGGTGGGCTCGTCGAGTAGGATCACGCGGGCGTCCTGCACGATCAGCATACCGAGTTCGAGCCACTGCATCTGCCCGTGGCTGAGATCGCCGGCGCGGCTCTCCAGCACGTCGCCGAGGCGCGTGAGCTCGATCACCTCCTCCATGCGGGTGCGCTCCTCGCGGCTCATGCCGAGGCGGAGGTTGCGCAGCACCGCGGTCTCCCGGACCGCGGCGACCTCCAGGTTCTCGCGCACCCTCAGGTCGCGGAAGATGCTGGGGATCTGGAACTTGCGCCCGATGCCGGCCCGGGCGATCTCGTGCTCGGGCCGGTTCGTGATCTCCTGGCCGTAGAGGTAGACGTGCCCTTCGGTCGACGCGGTCTTGCCGCTGATCAGATCCATCATCGTGGTCTTGCCGGCACCGTTCGGCCCCAGCACCACGCGCAGCTCCCCGTCGTTGACCACGGTCGAGAAGCAGTCGACCGCCTTGAAGCCGCCGAACGAGACGCCGAGACCGTCGATCGTCAGCGCCGGCTTGGCCTTCATGCTGTGGCTTGCCATCGCGCTCACTCCGCCGGCTCGGGTGTGGTGACCACGCGACCGCGGCGGCGGCCCGGCGTAATCGCCGCCACCGCGTCCTGCGCCATGCCGGCCAGGCCGCGCGGCAGGAACAGCACCACCAGCACGAAGACGAGGCCGATGATCGCCTTCCAGGCCTCCTGGAACATCTCGGTCTCGCTGGCCGTGGCCTCGATCGTGTTAATCAGGATCGCGCCGATGCAGGCGCCGAGCAGCGAGCCGCGCCCGCCGACCGCGGCCCAGACCACCATGGAGATCGAGAAGGCGAGATCCATGAAGCTCGGGGAGGCGAACTCCGAGGCGATCACGTAGAGCATGCCGGCAAAGCCCGCGATCCCGGCCGAGACCGCGAAGAAGAACACCTGGTAGGCGGCCACGTTGTAGCCGAGGTAGCGGGCGCGGTTGGCGTCGTCGCGGGTCGACTGCAGGATCAGCCCCGCCCGCGTCGAGATCAGCCAGCGCGTCGCCAACAGCACCAGCGACAGCGAGACGGCGACGATGTAGTAGGTCTCCACGAGGTAGGGGTCGAATTCGAACCCGTTGATGGTGAGCCAGCCGAGATCGGTGAGCCCGTTGAAGCCGTTGGTGAGCGGCTGCGCGTCGATGATCAGCAGACGCACCAGCAGCACCATCGCCAGCGTGATGATCGCCACGTAGACGCCCGATACCCGCAACCGGAAGATCGGCCAGGCCAGTGCCAGCGCCAGCACGGTGGGCACCACCAGCGCCATCACCATGCCGAACCACTGCGCCTGGAACGGGATCCAGAGCCAGGAGCCCGGCACGATGCAGCAGAGCTCGGTGGGCGCGCCCGGCTCGGCGTTCCAGAGCATGAAGTCCGGCACCGGCTTGTCGGAGCCCTGCTGCAGGCTGGTGTAGCTCTGCAGCTTGAGCGACATGGCGACCATGTAGGCGCCGAGGCCGAAGAAGAGCCCCTGTCCAAGGTTGAGCACGCCCGCGTAGCCCCAGGAGAGCGCGATGGCGACGCCCAGCATCCCGAACACCAGGTACTTGGCGATCCGGTTCAGCCAGAAGACGTCGTCCATCACTAGCGGCAGGAGCAGGATCGCCGCGATGAAGCCGCCGTAGGCCAGCACCTCGGCGATGCCGCGCGTTGTGAACCGCATGCTCATGCCCTCACCTCGTCCGCATGGAGAAGAGCCCGCGGGGCTTCCACAGGATCAACAGGATCACGACCCCGAAGACGACCGCGCGGGCGAGGATGTCGTTGGAGAGCACCGCGATGATGCCGTTGATCTGGCCGAGGAGACCTGCGGCAGCGAGCGTGCCGAAGAGGCTGCCGACACCGCCGACCACCACCACGAGGAAGCCGTCGACCACGACGCTCGAGCCCATGTCGGGCTGCACGGTCTTGAAGCCTGCCAGCAGCACGCCGGCCACGCCCGCCAGCCCCGAGCCATAGGCGAAGGTCAGCATCGAGACGCGGCGCACGTCGATCCCGCAGGCGGCCGCCATCTGCGGGTTACGCATGATCGCGCGCACCTGCATGCCGAGCGGCGTGCGGTACATCAGGAACCAGGTGAGCGCCGTCAGCAGGAGCGTCAGCACGATGATGAACGTGCGATAGGGCTGGATCGTCATGCCGCCCAGGTCGAAGGGCTGGGTGAGGAACGCCGGCACCGCCATGTTCTGCAGCCCCGGTCCCAGCCCGTCGATGTGGATGTCGAAGAAGGCGAGGCCGAATTCCAGCCGGATCGCCTGCTGGAGCAGGATCGCCACGCCCCAGGTGGCGAGCAGCGTGTCGATGATCCGCCCATAGAGCCTGCGGATCACCAGCCGCTCGATCAGGAGCCCCACCATGCCGGCGGTCAGGAACGCCAGCGGCAGCGCCAGGAACAGGTTGAGCCCGAGATAGATGCCGGCCATCACCGCCGTGTAGGCGCCGATCATGACCAGCTCGCCATGCGCCATGTTGATGACGCCCATGGCACCGTAGGTGATCGACAGGCCGAGCGCGATCAGCAGCAGGATCGACGACAGCGACAGGCCGATGAACAGGATCTCGGACATGCTCTCCCCTCCGAGCGGTCCCCGACGGGACGGCGGACGCCCGGAACGGCCGCGCAGGCCGCACCGGGCGCCGGATGCGCAAGCTCAGAGCTTGGTGGTGTCGAGACCCGAGGCCTTGCAGAACAGGTCGTCGCCGGTCTCGCCGTAGGCAACGTAGGGCAGCGGCTGGATCGGGTCGGGGTACTCGTCGATGATGGTACCCTGGCCGTCGGCGCCCCACTGCGCGATGCGCGGCGTGAGGTAAGCGTGCAGGTTCTCCGGATCGATCGTGACCTTGCCGTTCGGTGCGTCGAAGACCTGGCCCTTCACACCCTCGCGGATCGCGTCCGGCGTGGCCTCGCCCGCCTTCTCCACCGCCTGCTTCCACAGGAAGACCTGGAAGTAGCTGCTCTCGAGCGCGTGGTGCGTCACCGCCGAACCGTCGTTCACGAAGGCTCGGTAGCGCTCGATGAAGGCGCCGTTGATGTCGGTATCGATGGCCTGGAAGTAGGGGAACGAGGTGTAGCTGCCCACGGCGAACTCGGCGCCCATGGCGGCGATCTCGATCTCCGAGGTCACGGTGGCGCAGATCGGCAGCTTGTCGTGGGTCAGGCCCTGGTTCTTGAACTCGCGGTAGAAGGCGACGACCGAGTCACCCACGACGTTGGAGAGCACCACGTCGCAGCCCGAGTCCTTGATGCGCGAGACCATGGCGCCCCACTCGGAGTGGCCGAGCTCCAGGTACTCGTCGGCCACCCACTCGCCGCCGTTCTGCTCGATGAGGATCTTCGACACCTTGGCCATCTCGCGCGGGTAGATGTAGTTCGACCCCACGATGAAGAACTTTTTCTTGCCCAGCGTGTTGATGATCCAAGGGATGAAGTTGGACAGCTGCTGGTTCGGCACGGCGCCCGTGTAGACCACGTTCTTCGAGCACTCAAAGCCCTCGTAGTAGGTGGGATAGAAGTAGAGGTTCTTGCGGCGCTCGAAAACCGGCAGCACCGCCTTGCGGCTAGCGGAGGTGTAGGAGCCGAAAACCGTCGGCACACGGTCGCGAATGACCAGTTTCGAGGCTTTCTCGTTGTAGGTCTTCGGGTCGGACGCGCCGTCTTCCATGATCGGCTTGATCATCTTGCCCATGACGCCGCCGGCGGCGTTGATCTCGGAGATCGCCATCATGGTGGCGTCGGCCAGCGACTTCTCGACGATCGAGAGACCGCCCGTCAGCGAGAACAGGACGCCGACTTCGATCTCGTCCGCGGCGCGCGCGGTCGAGGCATAGAGCGAGGGGCCAAGCGCGGCAGCGGCGCCGAGGACGCTGGACTGCTTGAGAAACTTGCGGCGGTCGAGGGTCATGACTGTCTCCGTGTCGATGTCGAAGGGTCCGGTTGATCCGGACCCGCTGATTGGGACGTCGGGCGCCGGGCGATGGGTGGTGGCCGCGTGCCGGCGATCGATCACTGCGTGTGTCGGGAAAGGCGGTTATCGGGTGGCGCTCTGCGCACACGCGATTGGCCTGTCACAGGGGCAACGCTGCCCGGGTCGCACCGCCCCCGTCGCCACACCCCGCGAGGTGCCACGTGCCGGAAACGCAGAAAGCCCCGTCCGGACCTGTCAGGTCCGAGCCGGGGCTTTCGGTGCCGCTCCGCAGGGCGCCATTGACCTGCGTGCCAAATGATTATGCATCGTTAACGCGAGAGGACAAGAGGTCGTTCGCGTTGATAATTGCAACTGCCATTTCCTCGATCGAGCAGCGCTTGGACATGGCCTGTGACTGGATCGTCCGGTACGCCGCCTTCTCGGAAATTCCCTGCGTTTCCATCAGGATGGACTTCGCTTTCGCGATCTTCTTCTGGCCCGAGATCCGCCCCTCGAGGCGCTTGATCCGTTCCTTGAGCACACGCTGCTCCAGTGCCGCATTCCGCGCCACGACAAGGTTTGTCAAAAGCCCGAAGGCGCGCACCGGCTTAGAGACGACGGCGACCGCCTCGATGTCGAGGACGAGTTGCAGCATCGCCGGGTTCTCGTAGTCGACCAGCGCGATGACGGCGAGCTCCGAGCCCTCGGCGCGCTTCAGCATCCGCTTCAGCGCCGCGTGGTGATCGTGGGAGATCGCGACGAATGCCACGTCCACATGGGCTGGCAGCGCGCGCGGGGGCGGCCAGGCGGCCTCGACCCGGCAGCCGATGCGGCGGAGCTGTTCGCGCACCACCGCCCCGTCCCCGTCAGAGGCATGCACCACCATCACGGAAAGCTCGCGCAGGTCACGCAGCTGGAGACGGGCCATGCGCGCTGCCTCCCGGCGCTATTCCGCGACCGAGGCGCCAGCCCAGTCCACCTGCTCCGGCTCGATCATGTAGGGATCGGGCCTGACCGGGGCCCGGGCCTCCTCGATAATGCGGAAGGCAGCATCCGGCCCGACCCGCGCCAGGCGCGGCCAGAGATACGTGTGATTGGTACGGCGGTCGACACGCACGGGACCTTGGGGCGCGTCAAAGGTGAAGGTGGGCAGTGCGCCGAGGATCTCCCTGGGCCGCGCGCCTTCGGTCCGGCGCGCGGCCTCGGCGAACAGGTGGACCTGGAAGTAGGCAGCCTCGGTGCAGGCCGAGATCGGCGCGTCTGGTCCGAACTTGACGCGGTAGCGGTTGACGAAGGCCTGGCTCTCGCGCCGGGAGACCGTGCTGAAATAGGGAGCCGCGGTGATGTGCTGCTCCGCCGCCGCCGCCCCCATGGCGCGCAGCTCCGGCTCGCCGGTGGTGAGGCTCGCGATCGGCATCGCCGCACGGTCGAAGCCCGCGCGCTCGTAGGCGCGGTAGAACCCCGTCGCCCCGTCGCCCACGATGGTCGAGAAAACGGTGACGGGTGCCTGCTTTGCGATCGCGGCGACCACCTCGTCCACCTCCTGCGCGCTCGGGTGCAGCGGCAGATAACGCTCGTCCACGATCTTCGCGCCGCGATTCTGCAGAAGATCGCGCATGATCCGATTGGACTCATAGGGAAAGACGTAGTTCGAGCCCACGAAGAAGAAGCGGTCGTCCACCTGGTCGGTCAGGTAGCGCGCCAAGCTGAGGCTGTTTTGGTTGGGCGCGGCGCCCGAGTAGATGCAGGAGGGCGAGAACTCGAACCCCTCGTAGAGCGTGGGGTAGAACAGCAGGGCCTCGCGCTGCTCGATCAGCGGCAGCACGGCACGGCGCTCAGACGACATGTAGCAGCCGAAGATGATCTGCACGCCATCGTCGAGCATGGCGGTGGCGGCGTCGCGGAACCGGCGCGGATCGGACCCGGGATCGGTGGTGATCGCCCTGACTTCGCGCCCCGCGATCCCGCCGGCGGCGTTGATTTCGTCGGCGGCGATCAGAACCGCACGGCGCTGTGTTTCCTCGACCACGGCCGTGACGCCGGTTTGGGAAAACAGAACTCCAACAGAAATGGGATCGGTTGCCATGTGAGGGCTTTCATCTGGATGGCCACGACGAAATGCCCACGGACTATCGTGAGCTGCGCAGTCGGCCACCACCATTGGCTTAGCAACAACATGGCCGGCTCGCAACGCCTGCAGCGCCCTCGCCAGGCGGGATCCGTGCAGACGCCCTGTCCCGCGGGGCCGGGAGCCGTCATCAGCTATCGCGAAAGGTTGCGGGGCCCCGCGCCGGCGCCTGCTCGCTTCGTTGTTGCCAAACCCGCTTTGACCCTGCTTGGCGAAGCACCGCCCAACATGCCTCATCCCACGAGCAGCCGACGCGATGGGCGGATAGCCACCGGTCGCTTAGAGCGCGAACGGCAATCGGTGCTGTTACGAAAGCGGGCCTTTCACTCTGTGAACAGCACGGGACGCCGACACTACACGCGACCGGCCGGGAATAGGCAGTTCACCGCAAGGGCGACGGCCGGACGCCGCTAACCGTCGGCCCTCGGAGACCTTCGGTGATCGGCTGTGAACAAGGTCAGTGGCATAAAGCCGTCAATGCTCCAGTGAGACCACCGTTCGGGCGGCCTGGCGTACCGTGGCCAGCACCGCGGCGTCGCCGTAGGCCGCCGATCGGCCAAGCTGGAGGGACTTGATGAGGCCCGTCGTCTCCGTGTCACTCCACACCGCTTCGGGTGAGGGGTACTCGTTGCGGGCTTACGGCGCGAGGTGATTTCTCATGCGTGGAGGGAACGGGGATCGCCTGCGTAAGGATCGCCGTCGCGATGGCCACTGCAATCAGCGTCATGTCGGTCGCCACAGCGGGCAGAGAACTGCTCCAGAGTTCCGCGCCCTCGACCGACAGACGGATCAAGGGTGTCATCGCGAGCAAGACCGCGGTCGCAGCAAGAAGATGGCGCAGTGCCGTCCGATCCTCTGCCCGCCACGCGGCATAGCCGACCGCTAAAACCCAGAGGCCTGCGTAGGTCAATCCGGTGCCGAAGACCCGGTCTGTGGAGGAGGGAAGGGCATGATGCAGGGCCAGGGCGCCAGCGGTGGCAAGGAGCATGCCGGTGCTCGCACCAACCCAGACGCCGGAGACGCGCTGGCTGACGCCAGTGCCGCGTTGAGCCCGACGTTCGAGCCAGACAACCATACCGCTGGCGACAACGAACGACGAGGCGAGGCCGAGGACGGCGTAGAGGGCCTTGAGTGCGATCCCGCCAAACGTTCCATAGTGCAGTGGCGTCATCGCGGCATAGACCCGCCCGCCCGAAGTCTCGCTCAGCGCCCAAGCCTCGCGAAACGCACCGGAGGACAAGGAGTACCGCAGTTCCGTCACATGCTTGAGGTCGGGACCGTCCTCAATCCGCACGTGGGCTGTGGCATTGGCATCGCCCCAGTAGTGGACGTCGACGAGCGAGGCACGGGCCTCAGGCATGCGCATGGCGGCGTCGTGCAAAACCTCGTTCAGGCTCGCCATGACCGCCGGTGTTCCAGCGGCCTGAGGCGGATCGCCGACGATCGCGGCAATGGCTGCGTCCTGATCGCCGCCGGTGGTGGCGAGGGCCAGCGGAATGAGAAACAGGCCGGCAAGCCCGATAATGGTGCCCGTGAAGGCGATCATCAGGTGGAACGGCAGGGCCCAGACACCGCTCACGTTATGCGCATCGGTCCAGGCGAGACGTCGCGACCTGTCTGGTCGGAACACATGCAGGTTCTTGATGATCTTCGCGTGCGTCGCGATCCCGGTCACGATCGAGAGCAGCATCACGATACCGCCGAGGCCGACAAGGTAGCGCCCCCAGGGACTGGGCAGATGAAGATCCGTGTGGAGGTTGCGCAGAAAGCGTCCAACCCCTTCGTGGTACGGCCCGATGATCGCACCGCTGCTTGGATCGGCCTCTATGGTGATGCGCTCGGCCCCTGGCGTCGTCGGCTGGAAGCCGATCAGGATCGAGTTGCGGTAGGGCTCAGGCGCGAAGACCAAGAAATCGTCCGGAAAAGCGTCACCATGGGCCGCGGCGACGGCGGCAACCGCAGCATCGAGGGCGGGTCTGTCAGGCATCGCGCCGCGTGCTGCGGGTCGCTCCCACGGCTCCAACTCGTTGAAGAACAGGGCGACGGTGCCCGTGAAACACAGCGCGAAGACAAAAAGACCGAGAAACGCGCCGGTCCATGAATGGACGTCATACAGGCGAACACGGGTTTGCTGCTGCATGGCGAGCGCCTCTCTAGGTGACGAGATTGACGACAAGAACGATAGCGATGCTCGCGAGCGTCAGAAAGCCGAGGCCGAGCGCCACCCTGAGCAGGCCGTTGGCAAGGAAGCCCCAAACCAGGCAGGCGACCCAGATGACGGGGGTGAGCAGGCCGGCGGAGAAGATCGCGTTTGCTGTATTGACGGGGAGGATCGCGGCAAGACAGGCACCTGACGCAAGGGCCGCCGGCACCGAAAGCAAGGCCGTCGCCCAGGCCTGCGCCGTGCCTAGTGTAGCGGGGCTGGCGCCGTTCGACTGCTTCCGTGCCGGGCTCGACGTGGATGACTGTGGAAGGGTCACGACGCCTCTGCCATCAAAGCTAGGGCTGCCAGACACAATGCGATGGCTGGCAAACGTCGAAGCGCGAGCTCGTGTTGGGGTGCGAGGTAAGTCACGGCAGCGCCCACGGTCATTGCGACTGAAAGCCAGATGGGGATGCCGAGCTCTGCGTCCCATGCCTCCACTGCGAGAGCCACGCTCACGAACAGAGCCATGGTCGAGAGCGGACCCTCGGTCGTTCGGGTAACGCCGTCTGGGCTGTCGTTGCGACGGGCCTGACCAGCTCTGCGCCGGCGCCAAACGGCCGCAGACCACGCTGTGGCTGCGGTCACGACCAAAACAACGGCGGCGCCCTCAGCGACCGTTGCCATGCTCAGAACGTGACCCTGAGGGCCGCGAAGCCCGTGATCGGCCGCTCAGGGATGGCGAATGGCCGAATGCTTGGCGTCGCGATCTCCTGGTTGAGAAGGTTCTGGATGCCGACTTCTACCTCCACCATCTCAGAGAGTTCGCACGCCGCGCCGATAGCGACCCGGACAACGGGTATCCTTCGTCCGCTCGCCATCGATCTGTATCTTTGGCAGTACTTCACCTTCGGCGGGAAGATACTGCGCATCCAGTGTCATCGGCCGTCCAAGCACTGCTGCCACGGCGCTGCATTGAGCGGTTTGAACGGCTCTTTGCTTAAGCATCATCTCATCCCAGCTCCTGACCACTCTCTTGGCGGTGGGATCGACGGGGCTCTGCGGCTTTCGATCGGTGGCGTCGTCAAACCGAGTGTCCTTCAGCATGCGACATGACACGGCGTCGATCATCAGTGCCGCACCTCCCCACGTTCCCCATTGTCAGAAGTCCAAGCTAGCGGCGAACTTCACGGCGAGCCCGGTGCTGTTCAGGCCGTTCGGATGGATCCGATAGGTCTGATCCGTGATGTTATCGATGCCAGCCGAGAAGACGGCACCACGCAGCATCCCCTCGCTCGGTGCCCAGTTCGCAAAGACGTCGATCACGGAAAAGCCGGGCGTGGTTTGGCTTTCGGGCGGCACATCCTGCTCGTTGATGCCGCGCGCGAAGGTCCCCCGAACGCCAAGCTCAATATCGGGCGTCGGACGGATGCCGCCGGTCAGAACCAACCTGTCCTGGGGGATGGAGGCGAGCTCGCCCGCCCCGTCGCGCTGCGCGCCCCGTGGGATTGTGACGCCTACCCCGGCAAACCACGCATTGCTGTCATAGCTGACCTCGCCCTCGAAGCCGAAGAGACGTGCATCGACATTGCGGTTCGTTGTTGTCCCGTTCACCTCCAAGGTTTGGGTGATCGGATTGAAGGTGGCATTGTTGAAGTCGAAGATCTGCACGACCGTATCAACGAAATCGTCCACACGCGCATAGTAAGCGTTTCCTGAGAACTGCAGGCTATCGCCGGTTTTGAGGAGGCTCTCCAGGTTGTACCGCCCGCCAACCTCAAACTGAGTTGCACGTTCTGGCTCTAGATCGGGCGTCGGCACGAAGTCATTGATCCCTGTGGCAACCGTGCCTGGCGCCAGGGGGAAGCTATCAACGATGAAATGAACACCGTCATTGTAGAGTTCGGTGAAGGTCGGCGCACGGAAGGAGCGCGAGGCGCTTGCATAGAACTGCAGGTTATCCGTTGGCCGCCAGTTCATCGCGAGGCGCGGTGATGGCTGGCTTTCGTTTCGATCCTCAAACGTCGTTTCAGGTCGAAGCTGGAAGAAGTCGTAGCGAAAGCCCGGCGTGATCGTCACCGTCGGCGTGATCTCGAAGTCGGCTTGAACGAAGCCCGCGAAAAAACGGCTCTCCGCGTCTGGAGCCTGCAGGCGTGGCTGGCCGTCGCGCCGAGCCTTCTGTGTGTCTCGGAAGATCTCCAATCCGTAAGACATTGCGACGGGGACGTTACCAAGGGTCATGCGTGAGACGTTCGACACGTCGAGACCGAGGGTCTCGTAGTCCGTTTCGTCGAAGCGCCCGTCGAACAGGCGATCCTCCTCGACCAGCACGTCGTTGAAGTACACCAGCGTCCGCACGTCGATCAGGTCGTTGTCCGGTGCTGCCCAGTCCCAGGCCACGCGCGCGGTGCTGTAGCGGATGTCGCGATTGACGAGGTTGTCCGGTTCACCTTGGTCGTTCGCGTTTGGGGGCGTAATGCCGTCGTCGCTGTAGAACTGGAAGCTGCCTTCGATCCGGTGGCCATCGCCGGGTTCCCATCCGAGCTTGAGGAGGCCGTTCAGGCTGTCGATCTCCGAGCCAATGATCGCCTCGTTGCTACCGTCGGTCAGCCCCGCGTTCATCGGTCGGCCCGCAAAGAACGCGAGCGCATCGAATTCCTCGACCCGGGCAGCGAGCGTACCGGCGCCAAGGAATTCAGACCCCTGACTGTTGAAGCCGGTCTTCACCTGGCCGCCCCAGATGTCGCCCTCGGGCACCACGTCGACCGGGTCCTTGGTATCGAGGAAGATCACGCCGCCGAGCGCGCCGGAGCCATAAAGGGTCGATGCACCGCCGCGCAGAACCTCGACGCGCTTTAGAATGCTGGGGTCAACAAAGAAGCGGCCCCGGTGCGCGAGATTGAAGTTCTGACGTGCCCCGTCGATACGGATGACGATCTGCTCATCCTGGAACCCCCGGATGTTGGGCTCCTGCGAGATGGCCCGTGGCCCGCCTTCGATTGTCAGGCCGGGCAGATCGCCAAGCAACTCGTCGTAGGTCGATGGTTGGCGGCGCCTGATCTCCTCCTCGCCGATCACGCTGACGGCGTTGGGCGTATCGAGGAGGCCGCGCTCATCCCGAGCGGCGCCGAACACCGTGATCTGTGGCATCTGGACGACGCGGGAGGCCTCGGTCTCCTGCGCACTTGCGTTCCCACACAGCAGGGGCGTCACACCCAAAACACAAAACGCAGACCACGTCCGTCTCATCGCCCACTCCTCGGAAAGTTATTGCCGGTGGGCTGCCGCGCCTGGGGAACAGGACGAGGTTGCTCTCTCGCACCTTCCATATCCGATCAATTTCGTCAATCATTGAGCGCGAGCAGAGTCCGCGATCCTGGCGAGAGAGGCGGTGGTCGTCGGGATCTGGATCAACTGACTGGGTGGCAGACGGACAAGACAGGGAGTTCTCTCAGATGTTCATCGCGATGAACCGTTTTCGCGTCGCATTGGGTCACGAAGAAGCGTTCGAAGAAGTCTGGCGCGGTCGGGAGACCCGGCTGCAGGAAATGGAAGGGTTCAAGACCTTCCATTTGCTTCGCGGGCCGCAACGGGACGACCATACGCTCTACGCCTCCCACACGGTGTGGACCGATCGTCCTGCCTTCGAGACATGGACCCGTTCGGAGCAGTTTCGGGACGCTCACAAGGACGCCGGCAAAAACAAGGTGCTCTACCTCGGGCATCCGGATTTTGAGGGGTTCGACGCGGTCCAAGGTGTCTGAGGGCGGGCCAGAGCACCTCAGCCCTTAGGCCGGGTAGATCAGCGCGCGACACGATCGTGATCCGCCCGACGCGATCCAGCGCGGTATGATTGCTGGATGTTGATAAAGGGATGACGACCATGCCTTTTCGTCGTTTGGTGCTGATCGTTAGCGTGCTGGGACTTGCCGCGTGCACCGAGCCGACGCGCTATGCTCCGGCGGTGGAACGCGATGGGTACTCGGATCGCGCGATCGAGGATAATCGCTTCCGCGTCAGCTTCTCCGGCAACACGCGGACGTCACGCGAAACCGTGGAGACCTACCTTCTGTATCGCGCAGCGGAGGTCACGTTGGCGGCGGAAAAGGACTGGTTCCGTGTGGCTGGGCAGGACACGGAGGCTGAGACGCGCTTCCGCTCCTTCTCGACCGGTTTCGGCCGATCAGGCTTTGGGCCCTTCTTCTTCCGCTCAGGGTTCCGCCATGGCTTCTTCGGCGCGGGCGTGGGCACGACTTCAAGCCGGCCCATCACGCGATACGAAGCCTTCGCTAACATTCTTGTCTTCGAAGGTGAGAAACCGGATGAGGATCCGACCGCTTATGACGCCCGCTCGGTGCTTCAGACGCTTGGGCCCGCGATCATCCGACCCGACGCGGTGGTCAAGGCAGGGGGCTAAATCGCAAGGCGGGACTATCGCAGAACGAAGCCGATCGGCACGGTGATCGGCAGGCGCGCGACCCCCATTTCGGACGGCGGCGGTGGCAACTGGCCGACGCGGTCGAGGATTGCGAGGATTTCTCGATCGAGGATCGCGTGGCCGGTGCTCTGCTCCAAACGGGCGGCACTGATCCCACCGTTGCCATCGATCACGAAGAAGACACGGCCTGTCCCTTCTTGCTGCCGAGAGCGGGCACGCCGCGGATAACGCTGATTGCGCTGCAGGATCGCTGCAATCTGCCGCAAGTAATCCTGTTTCGCGCCGGGGTTGCCACCGCCCGTGGAGCGCTGGCCCTGTCCCGCGCTCTCAGCATTGCCTGCGGCCCCTGCTGTGCCTTGCCCCTCGGTACTGGTTGTCTCCGGCGCCGCCTCGCCCGCGGGTCGGGCGGCCTCGCGCACGGGTTCCGGCGCGGGCTGTTGTTCCTGGGTTCGGCGCGTCTCACGGGGTTGTTCTGCGGGCTGCGTGGGACGCGGCGGTGTCTCGCGCACCCGACGCCGAACCTCTGGGACCTCCCGCGGACGCACGCGGGGAAGGGGAGCCGTAAAGGTGTCGGGTTCAGCAATCTCCTCCGTCGCGGTGGAGGTGGCCGGATCGACGCGCGCGACCTCGATCGGTTGCGGCTCAACGCTCGTCGCCTCGACCGCCTCTGTGACGGTGGTCTCTTGCGTCGGCACCACCGGTTCCGTGGCAATCGGCTCGGCAACCGCTTCCGCGGCAATAGGCTCCGCCGTCTGGACGGTTGCGCGTTCCACCGGCGCGGATGCGCTTTCCTGGGGGCTCGGCGGTCGCACCTCGGCCACTTCCTGGACCGTCTCGGCAGACACCGCATCGGGCGGCGTAGCGTCGACCACCTCTGGCGCCGTCTCCGTTGGTGTCACCTCCTCAACGTCAGTTGCGTCATCTGCGGCGGGCGCCACCGTCTCAGCCACCTCTGCGGTCTCCAGCTCGGTGACGTCTGGCGCGACCGGTGCGGCGAGCCCGGGCGAGCCACCGGCAGCGCCCAAGGCGATCTCAAGCCCGCCGACGCCCGCGCCGATCGCACCGCTTCGAAGCGGTGTCCAAAAGACGGCCATCAAGACCGCGACGTGCAGCGTCACCGCGACCAAGAAGGCCGGCAAAAGCTGGCGGTTGCGCAGTTCCATCAGTCCTGCGCCCTCGATTGCTGGACGTGGCCTTCAGTTGGCACCGTCATCAGCCGCACCGATGGAACACCCGCCAGGCGTAACTTCTCCAGCAGTGAGACAAGCCCTGCCGCCTCCATCCGCGCATCGCTCTTGATGCGTATCTCAGGCGTCGCTTCGGCGTCGGAGATCTGGGCAAACAGCGCGTCTTCGTCGACGATCTCACCGTTCACAGCCAGTTCGCCGTTGGGCCCTATTGCGACCATCATCGGATCGTTGGCCGGTGCTCCTGGACTGGCAGAGCGGGTAGGTTCGATCTCGAAGGGTTCAGCAGCCGAGAGACGACCGACAACCATGAAGAAGATGAGGAGGAGAAAGACGATGTTGATGAGCGGCAGGATCCGCTCCTCTTCGTCCGCGCGTTCTCGCCCTGGGCGCTGATGCCTGCCTCGTTGGTGCCCCACGGTGACCCTTCCTCACAAAGCTGGCATGAGAGCGATGTTCCGCGCGCCCGCGGCCGCCAGCGTGTCGAGAAGCGTGACCATGCGCTGCATCTCCACCCCCCGCGCCGGTTTGACCAGCACGCGCTGGTCTGGGTCTTCGGCAACGTGCGCCGCGATCCGCCCTGCGAGCGTCTCCACATCCATCGCTTCGCCCGACAGGCGCGGGCCGGTCGGTGTCAGATCCACCAGCAGGGCGCCCTGGACGCCGGAGGATGGGCCGCCAGTGCCAACCGACGAAAGCTGGATCGAGCGCCAATCGAGGAAACTCGACGCCAGCATGAAGAAGACGAGCAGAATAAACACCACGTCGATCAGCGGCGTGAGCGAGATCCGCAGCCGCTTCCGCGGCCTACTCGCCAGCCGCGGCGGGGCGTAGGTCATGCTGCCCAAGGTTCACTCCCTGCGCTGGATCCGGCGCTGCCACCAAGTCCCGCTCAAACGGCCTGTCCCAATCGGTTGAAAACAGCGCGGCGAGGCCCGTATCGATGCCATGCTCGATGCGCTCGATCCGCCGTTCGAACCAGTTCACCGCTGCCACGGTCGGGATTGCGACGGCCAGACCGACAGCGGTCGTCAGCAGAGCTTCCCAGATCCCGCCCGACAGGATTGCGGGATCCACTTGGTTCCCGGCTGCCTCCAATTGGCCGAAGGCCTCGATCATGCCGAGAACGGTGCCGAAAAGACCCAGCAGCGGGGCGAGCGAGGCGATCACTTCCAGCGGTCGCATCCAGCCACGCAGGGCGCCGATCCTTAGCTGGGCGTCGCAAAAACAGGCGTCGCGGATCTTGTTTTCCTCGATGCCCCTCGCCTGTTGCTCCAGCGCGAGGGACAGGATGGCGGCAACCGGGCTCCGTCCCTGCCGTGCCGCCACGAAAGCGTCGCTCATGCGTCCCGACCTGGCGAGGCCGACAACTGTCGAGAGGGTGCGGGTGTCGCTGGTACCGGCCGCCCAAAACTGCGCTGCTTTGGCAAGCACGATGGTGAGCGCCACCAGGGACATTGCCACGAGAAGCAGGACGACCGGACCACCGGCCTCAAACAGGGTGAAAGCGTCGCTCAGCGCGTCGTAGCCACGCGTGATCGGATCTGTGGACTGCGTGGGGCCTACGAGTGGTTCTACAGCGTTGTCCGTAAGCGCCTCGGCTTCTGCAGCGACCGGAAGATCGTCGCGGGTGGCCGCGGCATCACCATTCGTCTGCGCCTCGGCCTCAGGTGGCTCGGCAACGTCGGTCGCAACGTCGGTCGTCTGGGCAACGGCCTGTGACATCACGGCTCCTCAGTTGATCATGTCGACGCTGGTTCGCGATGCGGTCTCCAGCAGGTCGAAACAGGTATCGATCTCGGCCTCGCCGGCGCGGCACTCGAGAACGTCGTTCACCAGCAGCCTGCCGATTTGCTCACAAGCAAGGCCTTGCACGGCGAACACCTTCACCGAGGTCCGCTTGGCGCGTAGCGGCGCGATGTTCACAGCCAGCCGCCGTCCAATGACGCCATCGGGGTCGAACATCACCAGATCCATCACAAGCGCGTCGAAGGGCGTCTCGGTCTGGTTCTCGATAACCAGGAAAGCTTGGCAGGCGCCCTCTTGCGCTTCGAGCTTATTGAGTTCCACCCGCACCGACGCCTCGTCGCCGAAGGCCGCGCTCGCTGAGACGAGGTACGCACCGGCCACGGCCGCCTTCCAGAGCCTTCGCGCAAACCGAGGCCGATTCTGCTTGGAGCCCGCACAGCCGCATCCCACGCGCCAAGCGTGGCCGCTACTCGACGATCTTGGCATAGCACACCCAGTCCCACGTGTTTGGAGTGATTGGCTGCCATAGCGTTCGGATCACGCTGGTCGCTCATCAGTACCCGCGACCCGTGTGATCCGAAATTTGATCGAAACCGTCAACCTTTCAGCGAGGGCGCCGTCTTTGGAGAGCGAGCGACACTCTCCGGCTACGAACGACCATGCGCCAAGGATCCTTGGTTCTTGGGGGGCTGCGCATTTGGGAAAGAGCCACAGTCAGGCGGTTCGATCCTACGAAACGCGACCGCGATCTTGCCCGAAAGTGTCGGCGGCAAATCTGGCGCCTCGAACATCATCGGCGACGGTCGCGATGTCTCCCTGCCTCCAAGAACAGCGCATGGAGCGTAGCAAAGCCGTCGCGTTGTCGGACCATGCCGTTCGCGCGGCGATCAGATTGGCCGCCAACGGTCCCGCCAGGAGAAGCCAGAGCATCTTGACCCGCAGGCGTCAGACCTTGCCCTGATCGGAGTTTTTGAAGACCTGGTGGTCGTCTTCCACCATGCCGATTTTCCAATAACCGGAGATGTAGGCGTCGCGCCGGTTCATCCCGCGGTCGCGGATCAAGTACTCGCGGATCGCGGTTACGGTGGCATGCTCTCCGGCAATGCACGTCCTGGTCTTGCCGCGCGGCCAGGGAAGAGCCTGGATCGCATCCAGTTGGGCTCTCGTGGGACGATGAGGGTCAGGGTTGACGATCCAGCGCATCTCGACGCCATCGGGTGCGGCGATGAGCTGTTCATCCTCTGCTGAGATCACCTCAAAGATCGCAATCCCTCTCGCGTCTCGTGGCATCGCCTCGAGGGAAGCCGATGCTACCGGCAAGCCCGACATATCCGCCGCCACGAGGTAGAAGTCAGCGTCGAACTCGGTGAGCTTTGGCATCCCCGGACCGGTGAAACCCGCGAAGGATCCCGCTATCGCGCGGCGGGCCCAGGCAGAGGCTGGGCCGGCGTCTCCGTGATCGACGAAGTCGATGTCGAGTTCCAAGGCCTCCTCGCGGAAATGGCGGACGGTATAGGTACGTCGCAGACGTACCTCCCCAGCCTCCAGCCGAGCAGCGAAGGCATCGCGCGTTTCTGTCGGTTCGGGCAGAAGGATCTTGCAGTTTGCGCCTTCGCGCCCGGCGGGCAGGCCGGCCAACGTCTCACCGGAAAAGGTGACGCGTATCATGTGCGGTGTGAGATGCCGTGCCGATTTCACGGTCAGCAGCCGGGGCGGTGGTCGCCGCTTGAACATCCGTATCCCCCGTGTGGTCAGCGTACGATCGTGGAAGGGCGACGCCGTCGCCGCGTGATCCTCTGCTAGGTTCCCCATGCCTTCGGCTCACGCGCTCGTCGGCGAATGGGGGCGTGGCTCCGCTAGGATTGTTGACTACAATAGTCGGAAATTGTCAATTCCTCGCACGAGAGGCGTGGCGTGCTCGCTGGCAGCATCTCTGACAGAGGTTCAAAAGGGGGAACGAGAGTGACCGAGCTCGAGGCAATTCCGATCTTACGCTCTCCCAACCTCGAAGAGACCCGAGCGTTCTATGAGCGGCTGGGGTTTGACGCGGAAGCGCCGGCCCCCGGTTACCTCATTCTTCGCCGTCCCGGCATTGAGCTTCACTTCTGCCCGCCGGACCATCACGATGGCCGCGCCACCGAGAGCAGTTGCTACATTCGCGGCGCAGGGATCGATGAGCTGCACCGTGAATGGACAGCGGCCGGCGTCTCGCAGGTCTCACGTTTCTACCATCGCCCCTGGGGCATGTACGAATTCTATCTCAGCGATCCGCACGGCTGTCTGCTCAAGTTCGGTCGCTCCGACCGCGAGGGAGGCGCACCGGAGGGGGACGTGCGGGCGCACCCGGCGGACCGTAAGTAAGACCTCGAACTGACGTCTCGGCGCAGGCGGCTGCCGTTGTGGTGGCTGCTGATGAGACTGTCCGTTCCCGCACGGCGGAAGGACCGGCGCCTCCGCGTCGCGGGTCGACGGCGTCACGGAGATAGGCGCCCGAGAGCCGAACGACCCCGCCACCGCGGTTTGCAACGGAGCCAAGAAAACGGGGAGGCGAGCGCGCCTCAAAGGCACGCAGATGTGTCGGTCGCGGCTTGGTCAGAAGGTACTCTGTACAAAGATGCCAAAGCTGCGTGGTGAGCCCGGAAGAACGGAGGTGGTCGCGGTGCTCCCGATCGCGTCACCGTCGGCCCGGATGATGGCGTAGTCGTTGTCGAAGATATTATTGACGAAGGCGCCAATCGAGAAATCGACGCCGCCGATCCCTTCGAGGTCAGGACTCACTTCGTAAAGCACCTGGGCGTCTGCGACGAAGAAATTGTCACCTTCTGTCTCCGGCGTGTTCTGGGCATCGGCAAAGCGTGCACTCTCATACCGACCGGCAAGACCGAGCGAGAGACCTTCGAAGACTTCGTACTCTGCGGCAACATACGCGGTGAGCAGGGGCGCGTTGGCGAATTCGTTGCCCGAGAGATCGGTCGCGCCGCTTTGAAACTCGATGAACCGGGTTCTGGAGGCAGCGAGTGAGCCTGTAAGAAGCAGACGATCCGTCAGGTCGCCTTGAATCGTGAGCTCACCCCCATAGACCTCTGACGATCCAGCGTTCTCAACAATAGTGGTCCCTGGATCTGCGCCAGCGACTGATACTTGCTGGTCGGAGAACCGTGTGTAGAAAGCATTCCCTCGGATGCGGAGGCGGTCGTCGAAGAAGGTACCGCGATAGGCCAGCTCAAAGTTGTTGGTGAATTCGGGATCGAAGGGCGTGACACTGGCCGTGTTGCTGACCGCGCCACCTGCCCTGTAGCCGCGCTGAAAGGTGAAGCTCACCCGCTGTGTGTCAGTTATGTCAAAGTTGACGCCCGCTTTCGGCAGAAACGCGCCGAAAGATCCTGAGGCGGTGGTCTCTGTATCCGCAACCTCCGGGAAGGCATCGATGACGAACTGTGGAAACCCTGGATCGAAAATCACGTTGGTTCTGTTCTCAAATTCTTCGTAGTCATAGCGCGCGCCAACGGTGAAGCTTAGGCCAGGAACGAGTTCATCAACGAAGATATCGGTTTCACCGTAGACTGCGATGTTCCTGGTGAATAGATCTGTGTCACCGCCTGCCACCTGAATTACTTCAACCCCTGGAAGGGCAGGAAGGACGCCTGAGAAATCGAAGGACTCTCCCGCGAGCCTCAGGTCGTCGATCTCGGTGTAGAACACGCCCACCTTTCCGATCGTGCGCTCTGTCTGGAAAGAAAGCGTCAGATCCTGTTCGAAGACTTCGGTTTCGAACGGGTTGTCTCGAAGAAAGGGCGAGTTCGACACGGCGAACGGAACATCCACGGCCGTCCCGTCAAAATCGAGGATACGATCGGAGTCGGCATCGAGATAGGTGGTTTCGCTCTCCAGACGCAGCGCGTCGTTGATGTCGTAGCCGACGCGCAGCCCATAGATGAACTGCTCTGAGCCTTCCCGATTTCCGCGGTTCGAGAAATTGATGAAGCGGTCCGGAAACGCAGCCGCATCGGCAAAGTCACCGTCACCGCCCGTGAAGTTCTCCGCGTAGGTCAGCGACAGGACCATGTCGAGGTCGTCGGTGGGACGGAAACGTGCCTTGCCCCGAAAGGTACGCAGTGACGTCGGATTGGAAGGCTCGGACTGGGTCAGGTTGTCGATGAAACCGTCCGACTCCAGGATATCGGCCGAGAAGCGCAGGGCAAACGTATCGTCAATGATGGGAATGTTGATCGCCGTGGAGGCGCGACGCGTCTCGAAGTTCCCTAGCTCACCTCTCAGCTTGAACTCCGGCTCGAAGATCGGGTCTTTCGAGCGCACGATGACGGCGCCGGCCAAAGCACCACGTCCCTGCTGTGTCGACTGCGGTCCTCTCAGGATCTCGAGCTGTTCGAGATCCCAGTTCGAGAAAGCGCTGTGACCGGCGAGCCGAAAGTTCGGTAAGGAAACACCGTCGATCTGGGTGTTGATGGTTTGACCGCCCGCTGTGTTCGTGCCGCGATTGTTGATGCCCCGGATCGTGAAACCCTCATTTCCACCGTTCGTCACGATGCCCGGTGTGCGATCGAGCGCGTCCTGAATGTCGATGTCACCACCGCTGCGCTCCAGCTCTTCGCCCCGAATGACAACGGCAGAGGTTGCGCTTTCTTCGAGCGTGCGGTCCACGATCTCGCCCTGGATAACGATCTCGTCGAGGAGCACCGGACCGTCGCCGCCGGTGCTCACCTCAAACAAACGCACTCCATCCGGACCCAGGCTCTCGAAGGTCAGTCCCGTGCCGGCGAGCATTGTCCTTAGGGCGTCGCGCGGCGTCATCGTGCCGCTCACCGAGGTGCTGACGCGATCACCGGCAAGGGCGCGGGTCACACCGATCTGAAGGCCGGTTTGGCCGCCCAACGCAGCGACCGCCTGCGCAAGCGGTTGAGACGGGATGTCAAACGTCAACTCATCCTGCGCAACTGCCGCTGTTTCGCCCAGGGCGAGCAGACAGGTGGTGGTAAAGGCGGCAATCCAGATCGAACGCGTCATTTCAGCCTCGTGTGCAGTTCTCCGCACTACCAACGATCTCGAGGCTCGGGTGTTTCACGAGAGAGCGAATGACCTGATCAGGCTCAGTCGATGCGCATCAGGACAGAGGCCACTGGCGGTGCAAGAACAACGCGCGCATCGGCGGTTGCGGCCAGGACCCGGAGTGCGGACTGCGGGTTGTGTAGATCGAAACTGCCGGAGACACGGGTCTCAGAGAGGGATGCGCCGAAGACGAAGACGTCACCGGGCAACCGGCGATCAAGGATCTCCGCGATTTCACCGAAGGTGACGTCATTGACCACTAGTCGTTGCTCGCGCCACGCGCCGACACTCTCAAGCGAAATGGGCATGACGGTCACGCCGCGCTCCGGCGACCAGGTGAGCCGCGCACCCTCCTCCACCAGCCAAGTTCGGTCATCGATCGTAACATCGACGCTGCCCTCCGCGACGCTGACCGAGAGCCCGTCCCCCAGATGCGCCGTCTCGAAGACGGTTCCCCGCACGGTCACCTCTGCGTCGCCGAGTGTGACGGCGAACGGCCGGGTGCCAGCGTCCACGTCGAAGACGGCCGCTCCCTTGAGAAGGGTCACACCCCGGACTTGACCCGCGGAGTTGTCCAAGATCGCGGAGCTCGCATCCAGATGCACGAGATCACCGGAGGCCAGACTGGTCGTCTCAACCGCCAAGGCCGTGTAGGCGTCCGCCAGGAGATAGATGCGCAGTGGGGCCGCGCCGACATAGGCAGCACCGCCGAGGCCGATGGCCAACAGGAGCCCCAGGACGGAATTCGACCGCCGGCGCCCGCCTGCGATGCGCCATCCATCCTGGATCTTTGCGTAGGCAGCGCGCTCCGCTGGCCCGCGAGCGAGGAAGGCGTCACGTTCAGCGAGGAGCGCCGCGTCATCAGGTGCTTCGCGTAGCTGAACAAAGATCAGCGCGGCTTCTTCGAGAATGGCGGTTTGATGGATTTCCTCGCGTGTCATGCTGCCTTGCTCGGCTATCCGATCCCTCTCCTGGAACAGCAAAACACCTGCTGAGCCGCTGCCGTCTCAACGCTCCAGATGAATGACGATGCGCACAAGTGCTTGGGCTACCATTCGGTAGGCGCTGGCCTTCGACGTCCCGAGCCTTTGGCCGATCTCCTCATAGGTCCGCCCCTCGAGCCTGCTCATCCGAAACGCCGCCACGGTCTTTGCTGGCATTTCACCGAGTGCGGCCGCGATGCAGCGGACTTGCTGGCGCGCGATGACCACGCGTTCGGTATCCAACGCGTCGCTTCGCAACATCGCGTGCACACGGTTGTTGCGCTCCTCGACCTTGCGTCGGCGATGCCAGTCGGCAGCGAGGTTCTTGATGATCCGCACGAAGATCGGCTTTGCCTGTTCGGGGGGATATCGACGCTCTTGCCAACGCAGCCAGCTCTCTTGAACCAGGTCTTCCGCGGTTTCCGGCTGCCCGACGATAGCGCGCGCAATGGCCAGAAGGTCCGACTGCTGGGTGACGAACGTCTCGGCGGCGAGATCTTCTCCTGAACCAGGCATGCGCGTCGATCCGATGTTGCGTGGGACGCCTGGCGATACGGATCGTGAGCTTGGCTGGGACGGTTCCTGACGATGGCGCTAGCGCGCGCGCAGTCCCTATAGAGCTTTGCACCCGCGGGGCTGAACTGCTCACGTTGTTGCGCAGTCGACACAATGGCAGGTGCGCCCCCCTTGCCGGTCTTCTCGTACTGCCTTTCATTTTGGCCATCGCGACCTTTAGCCGTTCGTTGTCGCGGATCTGGTTCAGGCTGCCGAAGCCTCCCATTCTGCTGACGGCGACGCCCGGCACCTGCCGCAGCGCGTCCGCCGGATAGCGCCCGCCTCGCACTTCAAGTTGATCCTGGTTAACGCCCCTGAACACGCGGCCCGTCTCGTCAATGGTGACCCGCGTGGCCCCGCCGGTGACGAAAACTCCGTCTGGTACAGTAGGCTCTCGAGCCGACGCCGTACCCGCGCCGCGCACGACCGCAAACGCTGCGGATCGACAGTGCTCGGCCGCTCCCGGCCTAGAACCCTAAGCTGACGTTTTGCCGCTTCGTCGGTTGGGTTGCAGCGCTCCGGAAATGTAGTTGGGGTGCCCAGATCGCTGCGGCGTCGGTGCAGAGCTCGAAGTGGCGGCGTAGGCTGCGCTGCGATAGACGGCTTGGCATGCGTAGGCCCGATGCGGTGGGGCCACGGCACGCCCGGCTGTCACCAGGGTAATCGCTGCTCCGCGCCGCCCCTTGTGGTTGTTGCCAGCGTACCACGGTTGTTTTCGGATGCGCGAATAGGCGCGGACACGGTCGTGGCTTAGTCGTGCGCCGAACTACACTCAAGATCGCCAGCGCCAGTGGAGGGGCCGCCAGCTCGATGTGTTTTCGGGACTGTACGAGGCTCTCCAGTGGCAAACGATGGTTCCGACAGCCCGCCCGCATCGCTTGAGCGTCAGTACTTTGCTGACATGCAGAGTTTGAAGCGTCGTCTGGCCTCGCGCACCGGATCACGCGAAGCGGCAGAAGATCTGTTGCATGATCTTTGGCTACGCCTCAACGGGCGCTCGGGCGATGCCGTTGCAGCACCAGCGGCCTACCTCCGGCGCGTCGCTGACAACCTCGCGGTCGATCAAGCCAGGTGGCAGGCGCGCCGGTTGCCACTGGCCGAGATCGATGCCCTTTTGGAGGTTACGGACGACCGTCCGAGCGTCGAAGAAATGCTCGTGGCGCGGGATGACGCCCGTCTCGTTGCGGCCGCCCTGAACGAGTTGCCCGAACGCCGTCGGGCGATCTTCGTGGCCGCACGATTTGGCGGCGAGCGCTATGCCGTGATCGCAGAACGTTTTGGCACGTCCACGCGTACCGTTGAGAACGAAGTACGTCGTACACTCGATCATGTGGCGCGACGCCTCAACCGGTGATGCCACGTCGAGGCGTCCCTGCTATGCAGCGCCCCGTCGTGCAACGCACTGCGACGCTAGCCAGCGAGCCAGAGACCGTCGATGACCAAGCAACATGGCGCAGACGCTGAAGCGAGAGCATGGATCGCGCGCCTCAAGAGCGGCGAGGCCACCGCCGAGGATGCTGCCGCCTTCGAGCAGTGGCGCCGACGCGCACCGGAGAACGAGCGAGCGCTGCGTGATGCCCTCCGCCTTTGGGAACTGACCGGCGCTGCGGTGGCAGAGGTCAGGGCGCCGGTTCGCACGCGTCGCCAGGTGCTGGTAGCGGGTGCCGGGATGCTTGGCACCGCTACAGCCGCCTACCAGGGCGCCGTGTTTCTTGGCCATGCCCCAGGTCTGCGCGCGCTCTGGGCGGATGAGGCGACCCCTGTGGGACGAGGATCGTCGTTCGACATCGTCGACGGCTCCGGGCAGCTCGACGGTGCATCCGCCGTCTACCGCGCTGGAACAGAGACCGTAAGGTTGGTCGAAGGCGCCATGTTCGTGGATGCGACCTCACGCGCTGGCGGGGCACGCCCGCTGGGTCTGAGAGCGCAGGCGCTAGAGGCATCTTTGATGAGCGGCGCAGCGGAGGTACGGATCGGTGATCGCGGCGTCGAAATCGCCTGCGCCGAAGGCGTCGTCGATGTCATCGAACCTGCACGGCGCCAACTTGTTGCCGGTGAAAGCCTGGCGCTGCTCGACGAAGGGACGACAGCGGCCACAACGCGTTCGCCCAGAGAAATCGCCAGTTGGCGTCACGGGATCCTCAGCTTCACCAACCGGCGGCTCGGCGATGCGATCGCGGATCTGAACCGCCATCGCCGCGGCAAGGTCCTTTTCGGCCGGGCACTGCTCGCAGAGCGGCTGGTCAGTGGCGTTTTCCACCTGGACCGACCGGACGAAGCCCTGACCCATTTGATCGCAGGTCTGAGCCTAGACGACCGTGCGTTGCCCGGTCGGATCGTCCTTCTTTCCTGAAAAACACGCCCCTGCGCTTTCGGCGTCGGCGTTCTCGAACGTCCCTCCATGAGTGACAGCAACGATCGAGGTCCATCTTAGGCCTCGGCAGGGGACAGCCGATGCTTCTGAAGAAAACCAACCTCCGCGGGTTGCGGACCACCACCCTCATCGCAGTGGTGCTGGGCGCCATCCTTACGATGGCCTCGCCCGCCAAGGCACAGACGATCCAATACGACATCGCGGAAAGCCCGCTGGCCGCAGCGCTTAACCGCTACGGGGAAGAGAGCGGCGTACAGGTGATCTATGACGGCGCCATCGCCACGGGGCTTACCAGTCCTGGCGCATCAGGTGTCCTTTCCCCCGAGGAGGCGCTGGCCGCACTCCTGCAAGGGACCGGCCTTTCGTTCCGTTTCACAAGCCCCAGCACCGTGCTGATCGAGAGCACAGAGGGGCTGCCAGACGATGCGGGTGAAAGCAGGTTGCTCGATCCCATCATCGTCACGGCGCGTCGCACCGAGGAGTCCCTCGTCGACGTGCCCGCCAGCGTCTTCGTACTCCGCGGCCAGGACGTCGAGCGCTCGGACGTCAACGACACCAACGACTTGACCCTGCTGGCCCCGAACGTCGATTTCTCGGGTGGTGACAACCCTGCACGCATCTTCTTCGCCATCCGGGGCATCAGCGATCTCAACGGCGCATCCACGGGCCCCACGAACGGGTTCTTCCAAGACGGTGTGCTGCAAAACAACAGCGGGCTCACGATCAACAACAACCGCCGGCTCGTCGATGTCGAGAGGGTGGAGGTGGTCTACGGACCGCAGGGCACTGCCTTCGGGCGTGGTACCATCGGCGGCGCGATCAACGTGGTCAGCAACAAGCCGACGGATGAGTTCGAGGCGTCCCTGCGCACCGAGATAGGCAGCTATCCCGACGGATCGGGCGAGGCGATGCTCAACATTCCGCTGACTGAGGATCTGGCTGCGCGCGGGGTCGTCTACGGCGGGCTCACCGACGGCTTCGTCGACCTGCCCTTCGGCGACACGGAGGATTCGATCGGCGGTGACGATTTGGGCGGCCGGCTCAGCCTGCGCTACACGCCGACCGACAGGCTGACGATAGACGGTTCCGTGCAGTTCGATAGAACCCGCGTGGACGCGCCGACTTTCGCCATCGAAAGCTCGGTCGATGACGGCGACCCGGCGTCGCTTAGCGGCACCATCGACAGGCTCGACATCGATCGGCTCAACCTGCGCGGCGAGATAGCCTACGACTTCGACTTCGGCAGCTTGCGCTCGACCTCCGCCTACAACTTCACCGACTTCACCGGTGGCGAGGATTTCGATTTCTCGCCGCCCGACAACTCGTTCATCGTGCGCGACTCAACCGAGCGCGCCTTCTCGCAGGAACTGCGCTTCGAGAGCGACGCTTTCGACCTGCCATCGCCTCTCGGCACGATCTCCACCAACCTGGGCTTCATCTACAGCGACGTGGAGCGGGAGAACAATCCGGCCTTCGAGACCAACTTTTTCGGTGGGCCCGGCGGGAACCAGACGATCAACGTCCTCGACATCACGAACATCGGGTTCTTCGGCGACGTGCGCTGGCGCCCCATCGCACCCATGGAGATCACTGTGGGCGCTCGTTTCTCGCGCGACAAGATCCTGTTCGAGACCGAGGTCGCCCCAACGGGCACCTTTACAGCATTCGTCCAGCCGCTGGATTTCTCTGACGAGCGCACCTACACCTCCGTCACCCCCAGCGCGTCGATCAGCTACGACTGGACCGACAAGCTGACCACCTATTTCAGCTTCTCGACCGGCTACCGGCCCGGCGGTCTTGTCGGCACTCTGGTCGGTGCGCCGATCGAGTTCGACGAAGAGCGGGCGCGTAACTTCGAAGGCGGCGTGAAGGCGACCTTCCTCGATGGCCGGCTCACAGCCAGCGGCAGCGGCTACGCCCTCTTCTACGAAGATATCCAGGTGCCCATCAGCCAGGCGTTCGGCGGCGGCATCGAGAACGCCGCCAGCGCTCGCAGCATCGGAGCGGAGATCCTTCTCGGCGCAGAGCCGGTGGACGGGCTCAACCTCCAAGCGGGTCTCGGTCTCACCTTCGCAAAGTTCACCGACTTCGAAGCCTCGATCTCGGGCGATCAGACCGGCGAGCGCCTGCCGCGCGCCCCGCGGGCAAGCTTCAGCTTCATCGGCGACTACGAGCATCCGGCGCCCGTCTTCCGCAACCTCCGCGCCTTTGGCCGCGCGGAGTATTCGATCCGCTCGGGCTTCTCCGGTGGCGTCGGCGGGGACAGTGATCTCGGCGGTTTCGATGTGGTCAACCTGCGGGCGGGGCTGCGCAGCGACAACCTCGAGGTCACGCTCTTCGTGGAGAATCTGTTCAACGAGGCCTACGCGACGGAGAACGTCGGCACGGCGGCTGTTGCCAACACGGCGCTGCCGCCGCAGTTCGCGGGGGAACGCTTCCTCGTGCCTGGCCCGACGCGGCGCTTTGGCATCGTCGGCACGATCCGCTTCTGAGCCCGGGGTTCGGGGTTGGCCATGAAGCGCCTCGCAGTGGCGGTGCTCGCCGGCTTGGCGGGTGCTGGCCTCTCGGTCTGTCTCGCCCCGGCCACCGCCGGGGCGCAGGGTCATGGCTTCGCGCTCTTCAGCGAGCTGAAGCACGGGCCGGACTTCGAGCATTTCGACTATGTGAACCCTGCGGCGCCGAAGGGTGGGACCATCCGCCAGGGGTCCCTGCTGCCCTTCAACAGCACCAACGTGATGCGCTTCCCCGGCAATACCCCCAACGAGCTCTCCCTTACCTTCGACAGCCTGATGGTACGAGCACAGGACGAACCCGCCGCCTTCTATGGTCTGCTGGCGGAGCATGTTGAGATCGAGCCCGCCTTCGCCGCGGTTCGTTTTCGCCTGCGCGAGGAGGCACGCTGGCACGACGGCACACCGGTGACCGCCGCCGACGTGGCCTTTACCTTCACAACCCTGCGCCAACACGGCTTGCCCGGCCATCAGTCTGTCTTGCGCGGCGTCAGGATCGACGTAATCGACGAGCGTGTCGTCGAGTTCAGCCCAGCCCAGCCCGCTGACTGGCGCTACGTGGAGCTTGTCGCGACCTTTCCCATCCAGTCCGCCGCGTTCTGGCGGGCACGCGAGGTGGGCGAGACCACGTTGGATGTGCCTCTCGGCAGTGGGCCTTATCGGCTGGTGTCCGTCGAGGTGAACCAGCGCACAGTGTTGTCGCGGGACCCGGCGTATTGGGCGGCGGCGTTGGCGGTTAACCGAGGGCGTTGGAACGTCGACCGGATCGAGACCCTCTACTTTCGGGAGCGCAACGCGAAGATCGAGGCGCTCAGGGCAGGCCTCCTCGACATCGCTCGAGAGTTCAATGCCGCGTCATGGGCCAGAGACTATGATGGCCCCAGGCTCGCACGGGGCGAACTGGTCCGCACGATCCACCGAGAGCGCTCGCCCGGAACTCTTGCAGCGCTGCTCTTCAATCTCCGCCGCCCGCCCCTCGATGATCGACGGGTCCGCGCTGCACTCGCCTGCGCGTTCGACGCGCATTGGGTGCGCGAAAGGCTCTTTCGGGGTGTCTACGGCGCTCCCGCATCGCTCTACGGCGCAACGGACATGGCGGCTCGCGGTGCTGTGGGATCGGGAGAGCGGACGATCCTCTCACCCCATATCGATAAGCTGCCGGACGGTGTTCTGGCGGCCCCGGGGCCGCCCACCTGTGCCGGCAAGTCTCGGCGCGGTCGGGTGCGTCATGCCGATGCGCTTTTGCGCGACGCCGGTTGGATCATTCGCGACGGCAGGCGGGTCAGCGCCACGACGGGCGCCGCCCTCACGCTTGACTATGTCGGGACGTCCACCGGGGTGGAACGCGCCATACCGGCCTGGGCGACGGTGCTCGAAGACCTGGGCGTCGACCTGAGGACGCGGTTGCACGATTTTGCGACCGTCCGCCACGAACTCCTCAGCCACAACTTCGATGTCTCGCAAAGCGTGTTTTCGCCGCGCTTTCCACCGGGCGGCGCCGAGCGTCTCGGCTGGCACAGCGAAAACCGTAACGTGGTCGGCTACGCGCTCGCGGGTGCCGCCGATCCCGCGCTGGACGCGGCGATCGAGGCTATCGCCACGGCCACCACCATCGATGAGATCCACCACGGGACACGCGCCTTCGATCGTGTCATGCGATGGCAGCACTACCTCGTGCCGCTATGGCATCGCGACGAGATCTGGCTCGCACATGATGCCGGTCTGCGCTTGCCCGAGGGCTTTGCCCTGAAGCGTTTCGGACACCTCTCGACCCTGTGGTGGGCGCCTTCGGCGCATCCGTCGACCGACGAGTGAAGCGCTCGCTTTAGGACGCATCTTCACCGTCCAAATGCCCGTGCACCAAGCGAGGTGTTGCCAGTGCTTGCACCTAAGCAACGGATCTGGCCGCACGTCACCGGCCGCAAGTCTGAGCCTCTCTGCTCAACAGACCGGACACCTGCGGAGCCGCAGCCCACCGTTCGGTCCGTTGGCGCCTTTTCGAGCGGAGTCTCCCTAGTGCACATGCGTCTATTGACCCAACCTGCGACGCGCCGGAACGTTGCCTTAGGTGAGCGTCAGCCGCCGACACTGCGCGTCCAAGCTTCTCTTTCCACCCGATGCGGGTAACACCAACGCTCCGTCGTTGTGGCGGCGTCAGCGCTCCACGGCGCCGCGCCGCACAAAGCGCTGAGGTCTAGCGTCTCATGACGCCCTCAAGTCGTTCTGTCCCTGGCTTGTCGCTCGCCGCCCGAGAAAGACATCACGATCCGCTGCCGAACGTTTTCCCAGAGCTTCGCCATGCCGAGCGGCTCGTAGATCATGAACACGATGATCAGGACGCCAAACACCACTAACTCAATCGAGGAGATGATCGTGGCATCGATCGCGCCGTGGAACAAATTGTTGCCAATACTGTTCAGGACGACCGGGAAGAGGAGAATAAACGCGGCCCCGATGAAACAGCCGCTGATCGTACCGAGACCGCCCAGAATGACCATGAACAGGATGCGGAACGAGAGCTTGATGTCGAAGGCCACCGGCTCCATGGACTTGAGGTAGGTGAAGGCGAACAACGCCCCAGCGATCCCGCAAAAGAATGCGCTGATGGCAAATGCCTGCAGCTTGGTCTTGTAGAGCGAGATCCCCATGCTCTCAGCCGCGATGTCCATGTCGCGCACCGCCATCCAGTTCCGCCCGGTGCTGCCGCGCGCCATGTTGAGCGCAAGGATCGTCAGGATCGTGACGGTGAAGACGACGACCAGATACATCTCCATCGGCGACGTGAAGGGCTTGCCGAAGATGACGATGTCCTGCGCGGTGATGATCCCAGAGGTGTCGTAGTTCTTGAACCACCCGAACTTGTCGATCATCCAGATGATGAAGAACTGCGAGGCAAGGGTAGCCACCATCAGGTAGATGCCGCGGACGCGCAGGCTGGGCAGCCCGAACAGCACCCCGAAGGCCGCCGCGATCACCCCCGACAAGGCCAGCGCGATGAAGAACGGGATGTCCGGGATGCGCAGGATCAGGTTGTAACAGGCGAAGGCACCGGCCGCCATGAACCCCGCCGCACCCACGGCAAGCTGGCCCGCGTACCCCATCACGATCTGCTGCCCGATCGCCGCGAGCGCGAGGCAGAGCCATGGGATTAGGATCGAGGAGTACCAATAGTCGGACTGCACCATCATCGGGACGACAGCGAAGGCGATCCCCATCAGAACAGCGAAGTTGACGAGATCGGCGGCGGAATAGTTCAGAAAGACCGGCTTCGAGGTCATCTTACGCCTCCCCTACACTCTTCTGATGATTTTCTCGCCGAACAGCCCCTCGGGGCGGTACAGCAGGAACATGATGGCGAGGACGAAGGGCGCCCAAACCTCGATGCCGCCACCGAAGAAGGGGCCCACGTAAACCTCCAGGACCTTCTCGCTGGCGCCGATGATCAGCCCGCCCACGATGGCGCCGGGGATCGACGAGAAGCCGCCGATGATCAGCACCGGCAGGGCCTTAAGCGCGAGGTCGACCAGCGCGAACTGCACGCCGGCGCGCGCGCCCCACATCATCCCCGCGGCCAGCGCCACCACGCCGGCGGCGGTCCAGACCATCAGCATGATGCTGGGCAGTGGGATGCCGATGGAGCTTGCGGCGCCGGGATCATCGGCGACCGCCCGCAATCCCAGACCCATCTTGGTGTACTTGAACAGCAGCGCGAGGCCGATGATCATCACCGCGGCGACCAGCCCCGCCGTCAGGTCCAGCGCGCTGATGAACAGCCCCGTACTGTCGATGATCCACGGGATCGGAAAGTCGCCGATGCCGAGGTCAAGCCGCCGAACCTCCACGCCCCAGGCAGCTTGAGCCAGGCCCTCCAGCACGAAGCCGAGGCCGATGGTGGCCATCAGGAGCGTGTCCTCGCTCTGGTTCATCAGCGGCTTCAGCACGAGGCGTTCTGTGCAGAAGCCGAGCAAGGCCATGAGCAGGATGGTCACGAAGAAGGCCACGACGAAGGGCAGACCAAGCTCCATGAACCCCACAAAGGACAGCACGGCAAAGAACACCATGGCGCCCTGGGCGAAGTTGAAAGTCGAGGACGCCTTGTAGATAAGCACGAAGCCGAGGGCGACGAGCGAATACATGGTTCCGGCGAGGAGTCCCGCGACGACTACCTCGATGAAGAAGAGAAACTCAGTCATGGGCCACTCCCAGGTAGGCGTCGATCACGTCTTGATTGGTGCGCACCTCGTCGGGCGGGCCGTCAGCAATGATCTTGCCGTAGTCGAGCACGACGACGTTGTCCGAGATGTCCATGACGACGCCCATGTCGTGTTCGATCAGCACCATCGTCGTGCCAAGCTCGTCGTTAACCTTGAGGATGAAACGGCACATCTCGCGCTTCTCCTCGACGTTCATGCCTGCCATGGGCTCGTCGAGCAGCAGCAACTCAGCCTCGGTCGCGAGGGCCCGCCCAAGCTCGACCTTCTTCTGCAGGCCGTAAGGGAGCTTGCCGACGGGTGTGTCCCGGATCTTTTCGATCTCCAGGAACTCGATGATCTCCTCGCAGCGCTCGCGGTTTTCTTCTTCCTCGGCGCGGGCCTTGGGGGTCTGAAACGCGACCTGCAGGAAATTGGCGGCCATATGCAGTTTGCGCCCGACCAGAATGTTGTCGAGCACCGACATGCGCTTGAACAGGGCGAGGTTCTGGAAGGTCCGCGAGACCCCCTTCTGGGCAATGATGTTCGGACTGATCTTGTCCAGCACCTCCCCTTTAAGGGCGATGGTGCCTTCCTGTGGCTTGTAGATGCCGTTGATGCAGTTGAGCATGGAGCTCTTGCCGGCACCGTTGGGCCCGATGATGGCCTTGATCTCGTGGGCCAAGACGCTGAACGAACTGCTGGTGATCGCTTTCACACCGCCAAATCGCAGCGAGATGTTCTTCACCTCGAGAATGGGCCAGCCAATCGGGAAGCTTCGGCTCTGGGTCATGTCTGACGAAAGCTCCGTCTGCGGGGGTCAGTGATGGTGGAGGCCGGCATGCGACTCGCTCTCCTCGCGGAGCACGTCACGGAAGTTCTTCCGGCCTTCCTTCGAGATGCCGAGGTAAAGCTCTTTGACCTTCTCATCCTTGAGCAAGTCATCGGCTGTGCCATGCAGCATGACGTGGCCGCTCTCGATGATGTAGCCATAGTCAGCATTGCGGAGTGCGACGTTGGTATTCTGCTCAGCGAGCAGAATACTGACACCCTCCTTTGCGTTGAGCTCCGTGACGATGTTGAAGATCTCGGCCACGAGCTGAGGCGCCAAACCCATGGATGGCTCGTCCAAAAGCAGCATCCGAGGTTTCGCCATCATCGCGCGGGCAACGGCCACCATCTGCTGCTCACCGCCCGAGGTATAGCCGGCCTGGCTCTTGCGCCGCTCGCGCAGACGCTTGAAGTAGCCATAGATCTTCTCAAGCTCGTCTTTGATCTCTTGGCGAGAGAGCCGGCGCGAGTAGGCCCCGGCGATGATGTTCTCCTCGACCGTAAGGTGGCCGAAGCAACGCCGCCCCTCCAGCACGTGCACGAGCCCCAGGCCGACCATGTCGGCGGGGGTCTGGCCCTGCACCGCGGTGCCGTCATAGGTGATGCGCCCGCGCGTGACCTTGCCGCGCTCGCCTGCGAGCATGGTGGAGATCGATTTCAGCGTGGTGCTCTTGCCGGCGCCATTGCCGCCGAGCAGGGCGACGATCTTGCCCCGTGGCACCGCCAGCGACACGTCATGCAATGCTGAGATGACGCTGTCGTAAACCACCTCGACATCGGCCACTTCGAGAATGTTGTCCGCAGTCTGATCCATGCTTTTCCTGCCGGCGTCTGAAGGGAAACAGCGGGGCAGAAGCCGTGCGGCCGCCTCTGTTGCCCTTGGGGTGGGGAGTGGAGCAAGGCGGCGCAGAGGCCGCCCTGCCCTCAGTCTCGTCGTGCTGCCGTCAGGAGCAGGACTTCGGCGAGATGTTGTTCTCGCTGGCGAATTTCGCCGCCGAGTCCTCGACCAGTTGTCGGATGTAGGCCGGGTCGAGCGGGGCCTCCCAACCAGTTACCTGGACGAATTTCTCGCCGTCCCACTGCATCATCGCAAACCTACCAGCGCCCTCGTGGTTCTCGCAGGAGATCGCGAAGGGCGCGACCATGCCCTTGATCCCGATCTCTGCAAGGCGCTCCTCGGTCATGTTCAACGCCTCGTAGCCATCCCGGAACTCCGCCCCGGTGACGGCCTTGCCGACCTTGCCATGCATCTCCTGAGCGTTCTTTAGCGCCTCGATCCACATCACCGCCGCGCCTAGGCCGCGGTTCCAGTAGACCGAGCCCACGCGGCTCTCGTCCGCCAGGTTGCCCTTGCCCGCGGCGTAGACCTGCTCCTTGATCGCGGCCACCAGTGGGAACTCGTCACCCGGCAGGGCGTTGGCCATGGCGTAGGTGCCGGTGGCGCTGTCGCCGGCGGGGTACATGTCCTCCTCGGCGGCGCCGAAGGTCACATAGACCAGGCGATCGCGCGGGAAGCCGACGCGCGCCGCGTTGGTCATGCCCGTGGAGTTCATGCCCGAGCCCGCGCCCCAGAAGGTCACCCAGTCAGGGCGCTCGCGGCGGACCTGCAGCCACTGCGACTGCTGCTCCAGGCCCGGGGGCGGGATCGAGATCTCGACCAGCTCTACGTCCCAGTCCTCGGCGATCTTACGCATGGCAGGCAGCGGCTCACGACCATAGGCACTGTCGATGTGCATATGGACGATCTTCTTGCCCGCCATGTTCTCGATGCCGCCTTCCTGCTCCGCCATGAACTTCATCTTCACGGCGATCTGCGACCAGTAGTGGCTGGCAGCGTTGAAGACCCAGGGCCAGACCGTGCCGTCGGCAGCGTCCGTCCGGCCATAGCCGTACTGCGCCAGCACGACATTGTCGTCGGCCATCCGGTTGATGACTGCATAGGCACCGGGCGTGCCGAGCGTGTCGAAGACGACGATGCGCTGGCCGTCCTTTTCCAGCAGGCGCTGATAGCACTCGACTGTCTTGACGGCGTTGTACTCTGTCTCGCACTCCTGCCACGTCAGCATGACGCCGTTCACGCCGCCATTCATGTTGACGTAGTTCATGTAGTCGATCTGAGCGCCATAGTACCCAGTGCCCATAGCTGAGTATGGGCCAACGCGACTACTCGCCACTGGGAAATATTGCGTCTCCTGCGCCAAGGCAGACTCAATTGGCATCGAAATCAGCATGGCGCCAGCCAGCACCATGCTTGTCACTAGGCTAGGTTTCGTTTGTTTTTTCATTGTTTTCCTCCCTGTTCTCACAGTCTTATAGTCTCCTGGAGCTTACGTAGAACTAGAGTTCTCGGCATCACGCTATCCTAGATTAACGCAAGCATCAGTCTGCATGAGGCGCTGGTATACTTCTACGTCCCAAGCTTCCTGAAGAGATTTTGTTTTACTGACACCTCTCTCGATCGAGCAACGTCAAGGGACGGCTCTTCATCACGAAGAGCTCCCGGCCAGCGCTACTGCTGTTGCTTAGGTTCGCTATTATCCGTCTTCGGCGGGCCAAGGATGCCGCTGCATGCCTGAGCTAGCTTCGGCGTAATATTAATGCTGTGACTGGGATGTCAAACGAAAGAATGAAACCATGTCCTTGCTGCACTGCAATACACTGCACGAATTTCAGTCAGCAGAACAAATTCCAAAAATCGTGACTTCTTTCTTCTGGAGTGATGAAGACGTTATTTTGTTCGCGTTAATTCAAGAAAACTTCAACGAATTGTGCCTAGAATTTAAATCGATATTGAAAAGAGACTTTGCCTTCACCGATTAGGGGCTTTGCGCACAGGCCTATTCATCGCTGTGTTGGGCTTCTTTTTGATTTCCGATCAGTTTAGGCATACAGTACAAGCTGATGAAGATGCAAATGGCAGGGTTGCACGCAATAAATGATCGCATCTCACCTGTGAACCTGCGACTTATTTCTTAAGGCGAAGCACCTCATAAAGCGCCACTGCCTGTGGAGCGACGCCGGTACAATGCCCAGAGATTTCCGCAGATTGGAACGCCGGTTTCCAACAAATCGGCGCGCACGTTAGGTGTCGAGCCAAGCGGTAGCGAGCGCAGCACAGGTCAGGACACATCGCAACCCACTCCCTCGACCCTTGCCCGATCGTTGCTGTCGACGACCAATTGCCGCCTGGCTGCGTCTGCGTGCGGCGATGTCATGACGGGTCGGACTCAACGGCGCATGACGCCACGAACACACAAGCCTCATCGCTGGAGCACGCCATTTCACATGCGCCACCCGGAGGCCGTTGATCGAGGCGGGACCGCCAAAACGTACGGCATAAGCTGGAGTTTGCGCTCGACCACGACGCGCTTTGGGTCATCGACGATTGGCGTTTCGAGGACCGCTACTCCCCGCGCACGCCGGTGCTGGACACGACCGCAAGCGTCGCCCGAAACGGCCACCACCGGTGAAGCAGATGGCGGTGCCGCGGCGGCTAGCGACGGCCCGGCGTTCGCCCTTTGAGCGGATCGCACGGCGTGCACCAAAGGCAGGTTTCTCTGCTCCACGGCCGAACGGTTTTGTCCATCCCGGGCAGGCGCAGCGAGTGCCAGCTTCCAGGCTCCCCGTCGCATCATTTGTCGTCTCGGCCAACAACCGACGTGGGCCGCCCGCGTTGACCACGCCCCTCCGACATCGCGCTGATGCTGCGCCGCGGAACGTTGGCGGATCGAGCCCGTAGCGACTGGCGCAACCTTGTCCGTGAATGTCCGACTTGGCGAATCTGCAAAAGGGTGAGGTCAACGCCGCCTGTCTCCGTTCGCGGCCAAAACGAATGCTGCGGCCAGTGTCATGCCGGCGGTCAAGTACCCGTACCGTTAGGCACCGTTTTCCAGGGTAGTCCCTTGTGCCATCTCATCGTCCTCATACTCAAGCAGGTCACCTGGCTGGCAATCCAGAGCGCGGCAGATTGCCTCGAGGGTGGTAAACCGGACGCCGCGCACGCGGCCAGACTTCAAGGTAGAGACGTTCTGTTCAGCGATACCGATCTGAGCCGCGAGCTCGCGCGATGTCATTTTTCTTCTGGCCAACATGAGGTCGAGTCTGACGATGATTGCCATCTTAGACTATCTTCTTGTGATCATCCCAAAGGGCTGCACCCAACACAAAGGCGCGCGCGAGAAACGCGGCGATCAGAGCAGCGATTGCAAGAGTGATCTGCGGGCTACCTACGGCGATGCTTACCGCCCGCTGACCAGGTCCTGCATGGGCTGTAGCGACCAACACACCGAACGTATTGGCCAGTATGCTCAACACCAGGAGGGCCCAAAGCCAGTTTGAGAGCCGCTGTGCCGCGCCCGCCGCGTTCCCCGGGTCACCTTGAACCAGCATTCGGCACACCGAGGTCGCGGTTTGAAAGACGGCGGCGTACGTACCGAGCATCACCAAACCGATCATTACGAATGCGGCGCTTTGCCAGACCTTTGGCGATGCCAACGGATAACCCGTGGCCTCTGACAGCGCGCCTCCGATCCAAGCGGGCTGCGTGAGCAGTGCAACAATCATTGCAGCAGCGACACCTAGGGTCGCGACGGATGCTGCTTGGAAGCCAAGCTGGAACCGCCGAGCTGAAGCGCGGAGAGGTTCAGGACTGACAGAGTTCATGTCTTGCATCATTCACATCATGTTTTACATTACAGTTTATATGATTCACATATCACCGCAGGTGTCCGAAGTGAAGCCTTTGCAGCTAGCCTCAGCTCTCCTCTCTTTTCTGATACTCGGCGCATGCGGGAGTGTCTCCCTGGGCGGCTTGACCGCTGCTTCTCGGCTGGATCCGATCAACACACCCCCTGGCGATGTCGCGCTTGCGATCAGCGTTCCTGATGCTGTGCAACTTGTTGATGGCGATGCAGTGTTGCGGATCACGTTCGCAGAGGATGGGCGTCAGCTTGTCAACACCGAGGTTCCGCTAACCATTGCTCGAAGTGTCGGTGAAGCCGGGGTACGGCAGCACGCTGGAGAGACTACCTATGTTGGACACCTGGCCGAGGCGGAAGCTCAGGCTTTCGCAATGGCTCAGGCTGAAATCCGTCGTCTTCGGAGTAAAGGCTCGGAAGGGCGCGGCTCACTTCAGATACGCGTGACAAATGGCTGCCGTGTGGGGCCGCCATTTGAAGCCCTGCAGGTGTCAACTTGGCTCCGGACTGATCCAGAAGCTCGATTCGTACAGCTCACCCGGCGAATCGACGTTCTTGAAGAATTGCAAAGCAGCGGTGTCAGTATCCCAGCCTGCTAGCTCACACGCCTGAGAACGCCACCTTTAGACAGCCCAGCCCTTCGCGGCAAGTCCGCCACAAGTGGTCCTTGGGCACCCCCAACGAACGGCAGTTTCGTCCGCATGGCCGACCTCCAGGCGGCTCACGCAGAGGCGCTTTCGCCGGTATCATTGTCGCTCTCGACCGTCATTGCAGCGAGCGGGAGGCGGTGCGGGCGAATTCGAAAGAGCCTTTGCCTTCGGTGTAGAGGGCCTCGGCGGTGAGGTAGAGGCGGGTCTTGGCCTCGCAGAGCGCGTCGATCATCACCGCCTTTACCCAGGGTGCCTCGGCAGTCAGGCGACTGGGCCATTGCCTTCATGATTTGCGCCCAGCGGCCTGCCCCGGTGGCGGTAATGCGGTGGCGAAGGCCTGCACTGCCAGGTCGCCGAAGAGCTTGGTCTTCTGGCCGGCGCGGGCCTCGGGCGAATAGACGAACCAGATCGGCGCCGATGGCTCCCACAATCTGCCGGCTGCGACTTCGACGAGGCGGCCGTCCTGCAATTCGTCCGTGACGGCCAGGCGGGATTTGATGGCCAGGCCCAAGCCCTGAACGGCGCCTTCGGTCAACATGTCGGAGTTCGAGACCAGGAGCCTGCTATGCGCGTTCACGTCCCGCTTTCGGCCCTTGGCATCCTTCACGGCCAGACGCCGTTGCCACGGCAGGCTCACCCAGGGGGCATTGACCAGGTCGTCCGTCTGCTCGAAGGGCCCGTGGCGCGCGAGGAACCCGGGCGCGCAGCAGATGATGCGCTCGTTGTCGCTCAGCTTGCGGGCGAAGAGGGCGCTGTCCTCGAGCTGGCCGACCCGGATCGCGCAGTCCTGCCCCTCGGCCACCAGCGAGACGTAGCGATCCACCGCCAAAAACTCGAAGGTTAGCCTGGGGTGGCGTGCCCGGAACGCCGGCAGCGCCGGCATGATGAAGCGCGACAGGATCCAGGGCGACATCGTGACCCTGAGGCTTCCGGACAGTTCGGCCGCCCCGCTGCCCGCATCGCGCTCCGCCTGGGAGAGGTCAGCCAGGATGGGCTGCACCCGCTCGAGGAACACTTGACCCTCGGCCGTCAGCCTGAGCGTGCGGCTGTTGCGATGGAAGAGCGTCAAGCGCAACGCCGCCTCCAGCTTGTTGAGGCGGTGACTGGCCGTGGCAGGCGACACGCCGATGCGACGCGCACCGGCTGTCACCCCGCCCGTCTCGGCGATCACCACGAAGGTGCGCAGATCATCGATGCTGTACATTCGACATTCTCGAACGCTGGTTTTCGAATAGCGCGCCTGTGCCCGAATTATTCGACGTCTTAGATGTCGCGTCAAAGGCATGGGAGAATGCGATGACACGACGGTTGATGGCGCTCGGCGCTGCCCTGGTTATGGCCGGTTCGGCGCATGCGGCCGGGCTGGAGACCTATCTGGAGTTTCCCAAGGACACGCCGCCGGGCAATCTCGCCATCGGCCCGGACGGGCGCATGTTCATGTCGGTGCATGAGTTCTACGGCCCCGAACTTCGCGTCGTCGAAGTTATGCAGGACGGCACCACCACGCCCTATCCGACCGAAGCCTGGGCCCGCGCGCCGTCGGAGGACGGCGATGGCCTGAACGGCGTTCTGGGCCTGCGCGTCGACCGCGAGGGGATCCTGTGGATGCTGGACGGCCAGGGGGAGGGCCAGACCGGCCGGGTCATCGGCTGGAACACGGCGACCGAGACACTGCACGCGATCCACTACATCGGCCAGCCGGTTGCGCGGCCGACCTCCTTCCTCAACGACCTGGCCGTGGATCGCGAGCATGAGGCGATCTACATCTCCGACACTGGGGACGGTTCGAACTCGGCGCTCATCGTGCTGGACCTCGCGACCGGGCGCGCCCGCCGCGTTCTAGAGGGCAGCGCCTTCACCGTGCCCGAGGACACGCCCATGGTGATCGACGGGCGCGAGATCCTGCTGGGCGGCAACCCGGCCAAGATCGGCGTCAATCCGATCACGGTCGATCCCACCAACACGTGGGTCTATTTCGCCCCAATGACCGGCAGCGCGATGTACCGCGTGCGCACGTCGGACCTGCTGGACGAGAGCCTGGACGATGCCGCGCTGGCCGCCCGGGTCGAACGCTATGGCGACAAGCCGATCTCCGACGGCTCGACCGTGGATACCGCGGGCAATGTCTACATCACCGCGATGACGGACAACGCGATCGGGGTGACTAAGCCCGACGGCAGCTATGAGGTCCTGTTCCAGTCGGACGACGACCTGCCCTGGCCGGACGGCTTCTCCATCGGGGCAGACGGCTATGTCTACGCGACGATCAACGAGCTGCACCGCTCGCCCGTGCTGAACGGCGGCGAGGACGCATCCCTCGGCACCTACCGGATCGTGCGCTTCCGGGCACTCGGTACAGCGATCTCCGGCAGGTAGGCCGGCAGGAGCGCGGGCACGACGTCGTGGACCGCGACGTGACCTAGGGTGCGGGCAACGCGTTCATCGGCATGACGCGGCAGGACTGGTCGCCGGAATAGACAGTTATCGCCGCCTGCCTGCGGACAGCCGCCGCGCCGCGACTACTCCGCCGCCAGCGGCGGGCGGACGTCGTCCGGGATTGGGCAGACATAAGGCTCCGCCACCAATCGGGCGGCATGGTCGGCCTTCGCCGCCGCAAGCAGGGCCGGATCGGAGATCACGTCGGTGGCCGTCGCGGCCATGACCTTCGCGGCATAGGTCATGCCCTTCTGCGCAAAGGGGGCCATCCCCTGCGCCACCATCTGCCAGGTATGCAGCACCGTACCGACCGCGCAGGTGGCCACACGAGCCTGCACCGTGGGTGTCTTCCAGCTGACGTCGCCCACATCGGTGGAGCCGTCGCCGCCGCCCTGTGGCGTGTCCAGCGGCACCACACCGTCGCAGAGCGCCTGTCCCGGCTGCGGCGCGAGGCCCACGCGCCGGAAGCTCGCGGCGATCTCCTCGGGCGTGATGGTCTTCTGGATCTCGCGCGCGAAGGCCTCGTCCTCGGCATCGAAGGGCACAGGGCCAAGATGGTCGAGGTGGCGCTGCATCGCCTCCTCGAGCGGGCGGTTCGCGAGCAGGTTGGAGACGCCGGAGAAGATCGTCGCCTCGACCCGGGTCTCGGTCATCAGCGCCGCGCCCTCCGCGATCTTACGCACGCGGGCGATGAGGCTCTGCATCTCCGACAGGGTCTTCGCACGGACGAGCTGGCGCACGGTCGCGCGTGCCTGCACGACGTTGGGGGCAGGCCCGCCGGCGTCGAGATACGCGTAGTGGACGCGCGCCTCGTCCGGCATGTGCTCGCGCATATAGTTGACGCCGATGTTCATGAGCTCGCAGGCATCGAGGGCCGAGCGGCCCAGTTCCGGCGCGGCGGCGGCATGCGCGGCCTTGCCGGTGAAGGTGAAGTCGATGCGCGTGTTGGCGAGATTGTCCGCCCGGTTCACGGCGGTGAAGGTCGCCGGATGCCAGGAGATCGCGGCGTCCACGTCATCGAACAGGCCCGCGCGCACCATGTAGGTTTTGGCCGCGCCGCCCTCCTCGGCCGGGCAGCCATAGTAGCGGATCGTGGCCCTTGTCCCGGTCTCGGCCAGCCAGTCCTTGACCGCGGCGGCGGCCATCAGCGCGCCGGCGCCCAGCAGGTTGTGGCCGCAGCCATGGCCCGCCCCGCCCTCCTCGACCGGGTCATGGGTGGCAACGCCGGGCTTTTGGCTGAGGCCGGGCAGCGCGTCGTACTCGCCAAGGATCGCGATGACCGGGCCGCCCTCGCCCGCTTCCCCGATCACGGCAGTGGGGATGCCGGCGGCGTTCTCGGTCACGCGGAACCCTTCGGCGCGTAGCATCGCGGTGTGCTCGGCGCAGGACTTGCGTTCGGCATAGAGGAGCTCCGGCGTGTTGAAGACACGGTCGGAGAAGGCCGCGTAGTCACCGTGACGCTGCTCGACCAGCGGCCAGACGGGATCGGTGTTGCTCATGGGGTGGCTCCTTCAGCTCGCTCACGCCAGCGCAGGCAGGCGACCCGCCGGCCGGCGCCCGCCTCTTCCAGGACGGGACGATCGCTGAGGCAGGCAGCGGCGACAATCGGGCAGCGGGGGTGGAAATGACAACCCGAGGGCGGGTCGAGCGGCGAGGGGATCTCTCCCTTGATCGGCGCGAAGTCGCGGCGGCGCTGATCGAGCCGCGGGGCCTCGGCCAGCAGCGCGGCGGTGTAGGGGTGGCGCTGCGCGGCAAAGAGCGCCTCGGTCGTGCCCTCCTCGACGATGCGGCCGAGATACATAATCGCCACGCGGTCGGCGATGTGCTCCACCACGCCGAGATCGTGGCTGATGAAGAGGTACGTGAGGCCCAGGTCCTCCCTCAGGTCCGTGAACAGGTTCAGCACCTGCGCCTGGATCGAGACATCGAGCGCCGCGATCGCCTCGTCACAGACCAGAAACCGCGGCTTCACCGCCAGCGCCCGGGCGATGCCGATACGCTGGCGCTGCCCGCCGGAGAACTGGTGCGGATACCGCCGCTTGAGCGAGGGGTCGAGGCCGACCTTCGCGAGGATCTCGTCGATGTACCCCGGCAGCGCGCGCTGGCTGACGATCCCGTGGACATGCGGCGCTTCGCCCACGATCTCCTCGACGCGCATGCGGGGGTTCAGCGAGGCATAGGGGTCCTGGAAGATCATCTGGATCGCCATGGTGGCCGCACGCCGCGCCGCGGGGCTCATGCGGGCCACGTCCTCACCCTCGAAGAAGAGCTGGCCCTCGGTCGGTTCATGGATGCCGGCGACCACGCGGCCGAGGGTGGACTTGCCGCAACCCGACTCGCCCACAAGGCCGACGACCTCGCCCGGCGCGATCGCGAGCGAGACGTCGTCGACGGCATGCACCGTCTCCTCTGCAACATCTGCCCCAAGCCGCGCGGCGATCTTGCCGGCAACGTCCAGCCGCTTGACGAAGCGCTTGGAGATCCCGCGCATCTCGAGGATCGGGGTCACGGCACCCCTCCGATGCGGGGGTGGTGGCAGCGATAGGCGCGGTCGCCATCGGCGGAGATCCTGGGCGCCTCCATGCAGGCGGGGTCGGCATGCTCGCAGCGGGCGCGAAAGGCGCAGCCTTCGGGCAGCGACAGGACGTTGGGCGGCATGCCGGGGATCTGGCGCAGGCGCTGGCCGCGCGGATTGGCCGACGGCGCCGAGCCGAGCAGGCCGACCGTGTAGGGATGCGCCGGGCGGTCGATCACGTCGTCGGTCGCGCCCTGCTCGACGACGCGACCCGCATACATCACTGCGATGCGGTCGGCGAGCCCGGCGACCACGGCCAGGTCATGCGTGATCCAGATGAGCGCCGTGCCGCTGTGCCGGCAAAGCGCCTGCGCCTCATGGATGATTTGCGCCTGGATCGTGACGTCGAGCGCCGTGGTGGGCTCGTCCGCAATGATGAGCGCGGGCTCGTTCAGAAAAGCGATGGCGATCGCCACCCGCTGGCGCATGCCACCCGACAGCTCGTGCGGATAGGCGCGCAGCCGCTCCTCCGGCGAGGGGATGCCGACCTGGCCCAGCGCGTCGCGGGCGCGCCGGTGGGCGTCGTCCCGGTCGATACGGTCGTGGGCCTGGATCGCCTCGATCATCTGGGTGTCGATGCGCAGCACCGGGTTCAGCGTCATCATCGGGTCCTGGAAGATCATCGCGATGCGGTTGCCGCGGATCGCCCGCATGGCAGCCTCCGACGCGCCGACGAGCTCCTCTCCCTGGAAGCGGATCGACCCCTCCACGACCCGCCCGGGCGGGTCGATCAGGCCCAGGATGGAAAAACCGGTGATGGATTTGCCCGATCCGCTCTCACCGACCAGGCCCAGCACCTCGCCGGGGCCGACGGTGAAATCGACGCCGTCCACCGCCTTCACCACGCCCGCGCGGGTGAAAAAATGCGTCCTGAGCCCCGTGACCGCCAGCGTCATCGCTTGAGCCTCGGGTTGAGGACATCGCGCAGATGGTCGCCCACCAGGTTGATGGTCACGACGGTGAGCAACAGCGCCAGCCCCGGGAAGACCGAGATCCAGTAGCGCCCGGACATCATGTATTCGAAGCCGTTGGCGATCAGCACGCCGAGGGAGGGCTCGGTCTGCGGCAGGCCGACGCCCAGGAAGCTGAGCGTCGCCTCGAGCGCGATGGCGCTGGCGACCTGCACGGTGCCCACCACGATCAGCGGCGCCAGGCAGTTCGGCAGGATGTGGCGGAACACGATACGGCCATGCGACAGGCCGAGGCAGGCGGCGGCCTCGACATATTCCTTGCGCCGCTCCACCAGGGCCGAGGCGCGGACCGTGCGCGCATAATAGGCCCACTGCGCCACCACCAGCGCCAGGATGATCTTGTCGATACCCTTGCCGAGGATCGCCACCAGCATCAGCGCCACCAGCGTCGCGGGAAAGGAGAGCTGCAGGTCCACCACCCGCATGATCACCGTCTCGACCCGCCCACCGGCATAGGCTGCGATAAGGCCGACCCCCATGCCGATCAGAAGCGCGATGAAGCCCGAGGTGACCCCCACCGCCAGCGAGATGCGCAGCCCGTAGAGGATGGCGGAGAACAGGTCGCGCCCCGCCCCGTCGGATCCCAGCCACATGGTGTAGCCGGCGAACGCCTGCGACCCCGGCGGCAACCGGCCGTCCAGCACGTCGACCTGTGCGAGGTCATAGGGGTTCTGCGGCGTAATCCACGGTGCCAGCAGCGACAGGGCGATGATGAGCGACAGCAGCACCAGCGCAGCCGTCGCCACCTTGCTCTCGAAGAACTCCGAGGCGAAGCGCCGGAAGGGGGTCTCAACCGCTGCCCGCGCCTCCTCCGGCTGGCCCTCGCTGCTGAGATCGCTCATGAGCGCTGATCCTGCAGCCGGACCCGGGGGTCGAGGATCGAATAGACGATATCGACGATCAGATTGATCAGCACGAAGAGCAGGACCACGACCATCAGATACGCCACCACCACCGGGCGATCGAGCTGGATGATGCTATCGATCAGGAGCTTGCCCATTCCGGGCCAGGCGAAAATCGTCTCGGTGATGACGGAGAAGGCGATGAGCGCCCCGAACTCGAGCCCGATCACCGTGACGATCGGGATCATGATGTTCTTCAGGACATGCACGAAGACGATGCGCCGGGTCGAGAGGCCCTTGGCCCGCGCGAACTTTACGTAGTCCTGGCCCATCGCCTCACGCACCCCGGCGCGGGTGAGCCGGATCGCAAGCGCGATATTGGTGAGCGCGAGGTTGAGGGCTGGCATCAGGATGTGGCTCCAGCCGTCGCGCGTGGCCAGCGACGTCTCGATGCCCAGGATCACCGCCGTGTCCCCGCGCCCGGTCGAGGGCAGCCAGCCCAGCATGACCGCGAAGACCATGATGAACATCAGCCCGACCCAGAAGGTCGGCAGCGAGAACCCCAGGATCGAGCCCGCCATGATCGTCCGCGAGGCGATGCCATCCGGGTAGAGGCCCGCATAGAGGCCCAGGGGAATGCCGATGACCAGCGCCATGACGAGCGAGGCGAAGGCCAGCTCCAGCGTCGCGGGCATATGCGCGAGGATGAGCTTCAGCGCCGGCTCGCCGAAGATGAAGGAGCGGCCCAGATCCCCCTCGAGCGCGCCCATGAGAAAGCGCCAGTATTGCTCGTGGATCGGCCGGTCGAGGCCGAGGCGCGCGATCGCCTCGGCGATGTCCTGCTGGTCGGCATCGGGGCTGACCAGCATGTCGATCGGGTTGCCGATGACGTTCACGCCGAAGAAGACGATCACCGACATCAGGAAGACGACGAAGACCGCCTGCATCAGACGACGGATGATGAAGACTGTCATCGCGCGTCCCCTACCACTGGCGGGGGGAAGGCGCGGGCAGCATGCCGCCCGGGCCCGGCCCGCCAGGCGGGCGTCAGTCCTTCACCACACCGATGGCGAGCGTGTACTCGTCCGTGCGGGGGACGTAGCTGATGCCCTTGCGCGAGCCCCAGGTGTTCACCTGGAAATGCGTCGGGATAATCGCGACGTTCTCCATCGCCATCTCGGTCGCCTCGGCGAGCAGGATCTGGCGGATCTCGTCGTCCACCGTCCGAAGCGCCTCCTCGATCTTCGCGTCGATGGCGGGATCGGAGTGGCGACCGCGGTTGGACGCGCCGAAGCCGCGGTCCGGATCATGGGTCGCGATCAGCGATTTCAGCGGCGAGGAGGCCTCCCCCGATCCCGCACCCCAGCCCACGAGCACGAAGCTGAACTCCGGCAGGCCGCCCTCCGCGCCGCGGGAGGCACGGCTGAAGTAGACCGAACGCGGCATGGTCTCGACCGACATGTCGATGCCGATGCGGGTCAGCATCTGGCCGATGGCCTCGGCGATCTTGGCGTCGTTGATATAGCGGTCGTTCGGCCCGTGTATCGTCATCTTGAAGCCGTCCGCATAGCCGGCCTCGGCTAGCAGCGCCTTGGCACCCGCGGGGTCGTAGGCGACCGGTGAAAGGTTCTTCGACACACCGAAGAAGCCCTCGGGCAGGAGCTGGCCGGCGGGGATGGCCACGCCCTCCATCACGCGCTCGACGATGGCGTCGCGATTGATCGCCATGCTGATCGCCTTGCGCACGCGCACGTCCATCAGCGGGTTCTTGATCGCGCTGCCGTCCTTGGCGCTCACGAAGGGCGAGGCCTCGCGAAACTGGTCCATGTGCAGGTAGATGACGCGGTTCGAGACGCCCTGGCTGAGCGTGACATCGTCCCGGCCCTGCAGCGTCGTGATGTCGGTCGTCGGCACGCCCGAAATCAGATCCACATCGCCGGCTAGCAGCGCGGCGACGCGCGTCGGCGCGGACTTGATCGGGCGGAACTCAACCTCGCTCCAGATCGGCTTCTCGCCCCAGTAGTCGTCGTTGCGCGCCAGCACGATCGACTCGCCCGGCTTGTAGGAGACGAACTTGTAGGGCCCCGAGCCGATCGCCGCGGTGCCGGCGTTGAACGCCTCGGTCGTGGCCGCGCAGCCGACTTCGTCGGACACGATCGGCACGGTCGAGACATCGTTGGCCATCAGCGGATAGGGCGCTTCGGTTTTGAAGTGCACGGTGAAGTCGTCGATCTTCACCGCCGTCTTGCCCTTGGTGTAGATGCTGAAGCTGGAGGGCGAGTTCGGCACGTTCGGCGCCCGCTCCCAGGTGCAGATCACGTCATCGGCGGTGAACGGCGAGCCGTCGTGGAAGGTAACCCCCTCACGCAGCTTGAACTCCCAGGTCAGCTCATCGATGGGCTGCCAGGACACCGCGAGGCCGGGTTCGAGCTGCTGACGCTCGTTCTGCAGAATGAGGCGACCGAAGATATGCCGCGCCATCGCGTTGTTGGGGCCAAGGTTGTGGAAATGCGGGTCGATCGCGGTCGGCTCGGAGGCAAGGCCGATCGTCAGCTTCTCGGCCGAGGCGGCGCCGGCCGACAGCGCGATGATCGCGACCGCACTGAGGAACGTCATCCGGTTGCGCATGGTGGTCTCCCTGTCGCTGCGACGGCGCGTTCGAGCGCGCCGCTCTCCCTCGACGCTAAGTCGCCGCGGCGCCGGCGCCAATCGCGAAATGCCGGCGCCCCGCGCGATTGATGCGCGGTTGACGCGCGAAACATCCGGTCTGCCGCTTTCGACGTCAGAGGGTGCTCAACCGACGCGCTCCGCGAGCCGAACGGCGGTCTGGCCAGGCCAGAGACGCTTGGACGGCATCACGAGCATGCAGTCATCCACCGGGGTGACGACGGGGCGGTCGCCATCATGGCCGATCACCGTCCCCGCGGCGGCAATCACCTCGCCCCCGGTATAGGGTCCGGCAAACCGGAAGGCGTCGGTTTCGATCGTCACTACCTCACGCACCCGCCATACGCGCTGCTGCATGCGCCACGCCCCCGGCGGGCTGGGGGCGCGGTAGGCGGCGGTCATGTCATCGCTGGCGACGCCGGCCTGTACCAGGAACCGCGCGACCGCCTCCTCCGCCAGGGCGCCGGCCCCGGCGGCCCAGTGCTGCCCGCACTCGATCAGGACGGCCGCGGCGCCGGCATCCGGGTCGTCGAAAGCACCGTAATCGCGCATCCGCTTGCCCGCCGCATGGCCGCTATCGGCGATGATGGTCTCCGGCACGCCGATCCCGCGCGCCAGTGCCACGCCCTTGTCATGACGCCCGGAGAGCGCGACCGCAGGCGCTGTATGCTGCATCGAATGCACGTCGAGCAGCAGGTCGACGCCGGCTAGCGCCGGTCGGATCTGGCGCGCCCGGCGCAGCTCGACGCTATCGCGCGGACCGTCGAGCACGTCGGCACCCCAGACCCGGTTCATGTCCTCGTCGACCCAGCGCGTGGCATTGGGGTCGCCCGGGTCGAAGGCTTCGTAGGCGGCGATGTTGGCGAAGAGGAAGCTGACCCGCCCCGCGCTCGGCCGGAAACCCCCGGCGAGCAGCCGGTCGAGCGCGATGGCACCGCAGGGCTCGTTGCCATGGACGATGGCGCTCACCATCAAATGCGGGCCGCGACGTCCGCTGTCGAAGCGGTGAAGGTAGGGCACCCCTGTGCCGCCATCCGCCCAGCGCCTGATATCCGGCGGGCCCAGTTCGACGGGATATTCGTTCGGGATCTCGATCTTTTGCGTCACTGCCCGCCTCGCTACCGTATCGGTGACGCATGAGAGGGAGGCCGCGATGGCGCCGCGCATCGCCCTGCTGGGAATGATCCTTGAATCCAATCGTTTCGCGGCGCCAGCGACAAGGGCCGACTTCGAGAGCCTGACCTGGCTGGAGGGCGCGGCGCTGATGGCCGAGGCGCGGGCGCCGCGTCCCGTGCTGGCGACGGAGTTCGCCGCCTTCGTGCACGCCATGGATGCGACCGGCCCCTGGACACCCCTGCCCTGCCTGCTCGCCGCAAGCCACCCCGCGGGCCCAGTCGAGGAGGCGGTGTTCGAGGAGGCAGCAGTTCGCATGGAGGCACTGCTCGCCGCCGGGGGCCCGGTGGACGGAGTGCTCATTTGCAACCATGGCGCAATGGTCGCGACCCATCTCGACGATCCCGACGGCGCGCTCGCGCAGCGCGTGCGCGCCGCCGTTGGACCGGAGGCACGGATCGTCATGACCCTCGATCTGCACGCCAATGTCTCCGCGGCGATGGTCGATGCCGTCGATCTGGTGGTCGGCTACCGCACCAACCCGCATGTCGACATGATCGAGCGCGGCGAGGAGGCGGCATTCTCGCTACGCCGGATGCTGACGCCGCAGGCGCCGCGCCCGCGACGGGCTCTGATCAAGCCGCCGCTCACGCCGGCCTCGGTGACGCTGCTGACCGCCGAGGGCCCCTACGGCGCGTTGATCGACCTCGGCCAGCGGCGACAGGCGGAGATGGGCGGGGCGATCCTGAACGTCTCGATCTTCGGCAACTTCGTCTTCTCCGACACCCCCGACAACACGCTCTCCGTCGTCGTGACGGCGCGGGCCGAGCAGGCGGCGGCGGATGCGCTGGCGAACGAACTGGCGGAGGCGGCCTGGTCCATGCGCGAGCGGTTCACACGCCGGCTCACACGCCTGGAGGACGCCGTCGCCCTGGCGATGGAGCGCGTTCGGACGCCCGTGATCTTCTCGGACGCGGGCGACAATCCGGGCGGCGGCGGCTCCGGTCGCACCACCGAGTTGCTCGCGGCGCTGTTGGCCGCGGGCGCGCGTGACACCCTGTACGGCAGCTTCTACGATCCGGATCTCGCCGCCGATGCGCACCGCGCGGGGGTGGGGGCTCGGCTGACGGCACGTTTCAACCGCAGTCGGACCGACGCGGCATGGGAGCGATGGGACCTGCCCCTCGACGCAGAGGCCGAGGTCGTCGCCCTGCATGACGGCAACGTCGTGGGCGAACGCGGGATTACCGCCGGGCGGCGGCTCCACCTCGGCCCCACCGCAGCACTGCGCGTGGGCGGCGTGACGGTGGTGGTCATCTCCGACCGCACGCAGACCGCAGACCCGGTCTTCTTCCGGATGCACGGGCTCGACATCGCCGCCGCGCGCACGGTCGTCGTCAAGTCGCGGGGTCATTTCCGGGCTGGCTTCAGCGCGTGGTTCGACAGTGATCAGGTCTACGAAGTCGACACCGCCGGTCTGACGTCACCCGTGCTCGAGCGCTGGGCGTTCGAACGCCTGCCGCGCCCCTGCTACCCGCTGGACCCCGAGACGTCGTGGGACCGGGCTAGGGACGGCTGAGGCAGGGTCAGACCTGCGTCATCCCGGTGGCGAGGACGTTCTCCATCGAGACATAGGTGGAGGTGGAGGCGACATGGGGCAGGCGTGAGACCTGTTCGCCGAGCACACGCCGGTAATCCCTGATGTCACTGGTCCGCACCTCCACCAGATAGTCGAAGCCGCCCGCGATCATGTGGCAGGCCTCGACTTCCGGCATTTGCCTGACCGGCGCATTGAAGTCGCGCAGCGACTGCTCGCGCGTGTCGGATGCCAACACGATCGATGCCCTGCTCGAGGACAAGATCGCCCCGTCCGACTGGTCGGCCCATCTTGGCCGGTCCAGCTCACAGATGGTGAACGCGTCGATCTGGGGGTTGCTCCTGACTGGCCGCGTCCTGGAAGAGGCCGAGCCGGGCGTCGCCGGGACCCTGCACGCCATGATCCGCCGCCTGGGCGAGCCGGTGATCCGCACCGCCGTCAGCGCTGCCATCAAGCAGATGGGCCGGCAGTTCGTCCTCGGTGAGGATATCGACGCCGCGATCGCGCGGGCGCGCGGGATGGAGGCGAAGGGCTACACCTATTCCTAACGACATGCTGCGCGAGGCGGCGATGACCGCGGCGGATGCAGCGCGCTACGCCCGAGCCTATGCCATCTTCGCCACTTCCACCGCCTGCGACGACATCACCGCCAACCCGGGTATCTCGGTCAAGCTCTCGGCCCTCCATCCCCGCTACAAGGTCGCGAAGACGGACCGCGTGATGGCCGAGCTTCTGCCCGAGCTGACGGGCCTGGCGCGCCAGGCTGCGCAGGCGGGCATGGGGCTCAACATCGACGCGGAGGAGGCGGATCGCCTTGGCCTGTAGCACACGGTCATCGAGGCGGTGCTGGCTGATCCCGCCCTGGCCGGATGGGACGGCTTCGGCGTGGTGGTGCAGGCCTATGGGCGGCGCACCGGCGACGTCGTCGATGGCCTCTACCGCATGGCTGAGCGCCATGACCGGCGGATCATGGCCGTCTCGTCACGGGCGCCTCCTGGGACACCGAGATCAAGCACGCGCAGGCCCAGGGGCTGGACGACTTCCCGGTCTTCACACGCAAACCCGCCAGCTACGTCAGCTCCATCGCGCTGGCGCGCAAGCTCCTGGGGATGACCGACCGCCTCTATCCGCAGTTCGCCACGCACAACGCCCACTCGGTCGCTGCCGTGCTGCAGATGGCCAAGGGGCTGGCGCCCGGGGCGTTCGAATTCCAGCGTCTCCACGGCATGGGAGAGGCCCTGCACGACATCGTCCTGGCCGCCGAGCGGACGCGCTGCCGCATCTACGCCCCCGTCGGCGCCCATCGCGACCTGCTGGCCGAACTTGGTGCGCAGGTTGCTGGAGAACGGTGCCAACTCGTCCTTCGTGAACCGGATCGTCGACAAGGCGGTGCCAGCCTTGGTCGTGGCGGCCTGCCCGTTCGAGGCCCTCGTGGCCAGCGAAACGCACGACACGCTGGCCTGACCGCGGGGCCGGATCTCTTTGCACCGGATCGCCGCAACGCGGCCGATCAGTGCGCCGTGGTCGAGGTGCTGGGCGGGCGGGTGGTCTGCCCGGACGGCGCGCTCGATCCCAACGCCCTGCGGACACTGCCGCCCTTCGGCGGGCTCCTCTGGTGGGGCGACGAGTCGACCTGCCGCGTCTATGCGACGGCGCTGGCGTCGCGCGACGGCGCCATCGTGCCACTCATCACCGGACGGCCGGACAAGGCCCATGCCTGCCTGGAACGCCATCTCTGCGTTGACACCACCGCTGCCGGGGGCAATGCCGGTCTCCTCGCCGGGGAGGATGGTGGGCGCGTCTAGGCCGCCTGAACCACGGCGCCCGTCACACCTCAGCAGCCCCGGAGACGACCATGATCCGATCAGACGCCATCGCCGCGGCACAAGCCACCCTCGACGACGGCCGCTTCGTCGAGGCACTGGGCCACCTGGTCGCCATCCCCTCCGAGAGCCAGGACCCACGCGGCGCCGACGCGCTCGGACGATACCTCGAGGAGGCGATGCGCCCGCGACTGGAGCGGATGGGGTTCCTCTGCCGGACGGTGGCCAACCCGCGGCCCGGGCATGGCCCCTTCCTGATCGCCGAGCGACGGGAGGGTGACGACTTGCCCACCATCCTGACCTACGGCCATGGCGACGTGATCCGCGGGCTGGAGGATCGCTGGCGCGACGGGCTCTCTCCGTGGCACCTCGTGGAGGATGGCGACCGGCTCTACGGTCGCGGCACGGCGGACAACAAGGGCCAGCACCTGGTGAACCTTACCGCGCTTGAGGCTGTCCTGGCGGTACGCGGTCGGCTCGGCTTCAATCTGCGCGTGATCATCGAGATGGGAGAGGAGACGGGCTCCCCCGGCCTGCACGAGCTGTTCCTGGGGGAGCGCGAGGCGCTGTCGGCGGACGCGCTCATCGCCTCCGACGGACCGCGGCTGGTGGCGGAGCGGCCGACGCTGTTCTTCGGTGCCCGCGGCGCAATGACGATGGATCTTGAGGTCGATCTTCGTGAAGGCGCGCACCACTCCGGCAATTGGGGTGGGCTGCTTGCCGATCCCGGCCTCATCCTTGCGCACGCGCTCGCCACCATCACCGATGCAACCGGCAGGATCCTGGTGCCGGAGTGGCGCCCGTCGAGCCTCACCAACGCGGTGCGCGCGGCACTGGCCGATCTGGAGATCGTGTCTCCGCCGGCGGGGCCAAGGATCGACCCGGACTGGGGTGAGCCCGGATTGACCGCCCCGGAGCAGGTGTTCGGTTGGAATGCCGTATGCGTCCTCGCCTTCGTGTGCGGGGAGCCTGCGCGCCCCGTCAACGCCATCCAGCCCCGGGCCTGGGCGCGGGTTCAGTTGCGCCACGTCGTCGGCACCGAGGCCGACGACATCGCGCCGGCGCTCCGCCGTCATCTCGAGGCACAGGGCCTGGGGATGGTGAGGGTCACCGAGACGGACCGACCGCACTTCACGGCCACCCGGCTCGATCCCGACGATCCCTGGGCCCGATGGGCGGCGGCCTCCGTGGCGCGGACAACCGGTGCGCCCCCCGCTCTGCTCCCCAATCTCGGCGGTTCCCTGCCGAACGAGGAGTTCGCCCATGTGCTCGGCATGCCGACGATATGGGTGCCGCATTCCTATGCCGGCTGCTCGCAGCACGCCCCCGACGAGCACGCGCTCAAGAGCATCCTGCGCGAAGGTCTGGGCATCATGGCGGGGATCTGGTGGGACCTCGGCGAGCCCGGCGTGCCGGCTCAGCGCCCACCACGTTGATGCTGATCCCGCCCCGCGACCTTGCCATGTCAGCACGCCCTGGACCGTGTGAGTGCCACACCAGCCTCCACACACATTAACCGTCAGAGCCCCAAGATGACGTCTCAAAGTCTGTAACGAAGCTCGATCTCATCGCGAATGGGAATGCCATTGTTACCGGTTTCGCGGACTTCGGGTTTTAACCTCTCGCGCGCCCAGTCGACGGCTTCTACGCGAAGTTCGAATAGCTGGAATCCATACCGCTGTTAGAATCGAACAGATGCCAAATTGTCGTTCGTAGTGGTTGCTGACAGATAGCTTTTGCCACCCGCTTTGCTGTCTTTAACGAGGTGATACAGCATTCTTTGGGCACGCCGACTCCAGAAGAGGGAGCTTCTATTACAATCACCTCAATACCATTGTCAGGCGCCTCACGAAACATGAGTAGATCCAGTTGAGGCCTCGCTGCCAAGCATCTCTCTTTAGAAGCATAGATGGCTGTGCATTTGAAGGCGATGAGATTAATGCACCGCAAACTGATGCAGGCATTGCAAATCCAGTCTAGATATTTGAGCCTAGTAAATTGGATTTTGTCGATCATCTCTAAAAAATCTCTACACTTGCGCTGATAGTGCAAGTATATGGCAGATTCTACACCTGTACGAAGGTCGGGAATGTCCGCAACCAACGTGTTGATGCTTTGTGCAGCGAATGAATGCTTTTGCGCTTAGCCTGCGAGGAGCATTCGAATGACGGGTTTAGAGGCCTCTGACGCAACGCGGAGTCGAGCGACAAGTCTACTCGGGCCCTCGCAAGCAAGTCGCGCTGCACCTGCTCACGTCCGCTTCGTTCGCCGACCGACGGCCAGACGCGTCATGATGCAGCGCGAAACACCAATGGCCGCTTCGGTGATCCTGCGCCGCAGCATAGTTGGCCCATCAGAATTTCTCCTTTTGGCCGCGACCGGGGCTCAGGACCAGGCCTGTCGGACCACGTTCCGCGAGGCGGGAGACGTTGGCTCGGAGCCCGGACCAGCCATTCGCTGCGCGTCATTTTTTGGGGTCGCAGCTACGTTAAGGCTGGCAGCACGTCAGGCGGTTGCAGGCCTGAATTGCTGGGCCGCTGCATGACCGTCTGCAAGCCCTGCTCACGCGCGCTCGGTCGGGGGCTGGGCTCGGTAGACGAGGGCGTCGGTGCCCTCGGCGAGGGCGGCGGTCAGATCGGCGTCGATCGCGGGGCGGTGCGGGGACTTTGAACAGACCGGGTCGGTGGCCGTGGGATCGCCGGCCAGCATCATGGCCTGGCAGCGGCAGCCGCCGTGATCCAAGGTGCGGCGCTCGCAGCTGCGACAAGGCTCCTGCATCCAGTCCTCGCCGCGGTACGCGTTGAACGCCATGCCGTCGTACCAGATCGCCGACAGGCTCCGGTCCCGCACATTGTCGAAGCAAAGACCGGGGATGGACTCCGCCGCGTGACAAGGCAGCACGCGGCCGTCCGGCGTGACGTTCAGGCCGCTTGATCCCCAACCGCCCATACAGGCCTTCGGGAACGCCGCGTGATAGTCCGGCGGCACGAAGTCGATCACCATGCGGCCGCGCAGGCGGGTCCGCGCCTCAACCACCGTTGTGCGCGCCGCTTCTGCCTGGGCCTTTGTCGGCAGCAGCGCGCCCCGGTTCTTCAGAGCCCATCCATGGAACTGTACGCAGGCGACCTCCAGCCGGCGGGCGCCGAGCTCGAGCGCCATCTCGATCGTCCGCTCCAGGTCGTCGAGGTTTTGCCGGTGCATCACGGCGTTGAGCGTCAGCGGCAGGCCCTCCGCGGCGATCCAGTCCGCCACCTGCATCTTGCGCTTGAAGCCCCCGTCATAGCCGCCGATACGGTCGGCCGAGGTCGCGTCCGTTCCCTGAAGGGAAAGCTGCACATGGTCGAGACCGAGGGCGGCAAGGCGGCCAAGCCGTTTTTCCGTGAGGCCGATGCCGGACGTGATGAGGTTGGTGTAGAGGCCAGCCTCGACAGCCGCCTCGGTGACCTCCTCGAGGTCGCGGCGCGACGCGGGCTCGCCCCCCGAAAGATGGAGTTGGAGGACGCCGAGATCGGCAGCCTGTCGGAAGACGCCTGCCCAGTCCTGCGCAGAAAGCTCGCCCTTGCGCGCCACCATCTCGATTGGATTTGAACAATAGGGGCAGGAGAGCGGGCAGCGATGGGTAAGCTCCGCGAGCATCGCCATCGGTGGCTTGACCCGGGCCCTCTCGGCAGGCGGGCTGGCTGTGAGGGCAGGACGCTCGGTCGTGATCTCGGTCATGTCGTCTCGATCAGGCAGCGGTCGCGCAGCGATGTCAGGAACTTGCCCGCATCCGCTGCGATCCGGTCGCGCGGCGCGTTGTATCGGCTGGCCAGCGCATCGACGATGGCGCCGAAACTACGCGCACCATCGACCTCCGCCAAGACGGCGTCCGAGACGGGATCGAGCACGAACACCCGTTCGGGGGCCAGCAGCACGGCGCAATCGCGCACACGGTCTTGATGGCGGCGCACCCCGCGCAAGAGGCGTGGCACGTCGTTCTCCTCGATCATGCGGCCCCCCTCAGCAGCCCTTCGCCCGGCCGCCAGGCCCCCGGCGGGATGCGCCCTGGCTCGACGTAGGCCGCACTCAGCGCATCGAGCTGCGCCCATAGCACGTCGGTCTTGAAGGTGAGCGCCGCAGCAGCCGCATCCTGTTTCTCGGCGGTGTCCGCATGGTCGAGCACCCAGGCGAGGCCGAAGGCGACGTCCTTTGGCGCCTCGGAAAGACGTTTCTTGAAGTAGCCGAGGGACCGGTCGTCTGCGAAGGCATAGTGCCGGAGAAGGCCTTCGATCCGGGCTGCATGGATCTTGGGCGCGAAGAGTTCCGTCAGCGATGCCGCGACCGCCTCCAGCAGCGTCTGCTCCCGGACGAAGCGGACGTAGGCGTCCACGGCAAAGCGGGTGGCGGCCATGATACCGACCTCCGACGCCACGTATTGCGGGTCCAAGCCCACCGCCTCGGCGAGCCGCAGCCACCGTGCGATTCCGCCCTCGTTCTCCGCCGTCCCATCGTGGTCTTCGATGCGCGACCGCCAAGCTCGCCGCAGCGCCGGATCATCCACACGGCTCATGAAGGCAGCGTCCTTCATCGGGATACGGCTTTGATAATAATACCGATTGATGACCCAGGCTCGGACTTCGTCGGGGGTGCACTCTCCGCCATGGAGCCGGATGTGGAAGGGGTGTCGATCATGATAGCGCTCTGCGCCGATGGCGCGCAGGCGCGCTTCGAAAGCCTCGCGAGCGTTTAGGGCGCTGGTCATGTGCCGATGATCATCCCGTCCCGAGGCACTGTCTACCCGGCTGCGACAACGGCGGCATGTTCCACGTCTTCGCGGTTAGGGACCGGGACCGCGAAGGGGTTGGCTTTGTTGCCGCTGGGATCGGCCTTCGTGGGGTCGCGGTGTTTCCGCCTGCGACGGCGTGATGAGTTGCGCACCTGAAACTCCTGCGTGGGCCGCGCGTTTGCCCGTCGCCGCCGGCACGTCTCACCGTGCGTTGCGCTAGGCCGAGGCATGCTGCAGTGCGCAATGATGATTTCTTCTTCTGCAGTGCAGCGAAATAATGGTGCGCTGCAAGTGCGAAATTCGCCCGAAGATGTCTCAATCCTGCGACTGTTTGGGCGACCGCCGTCTCCCGTCACCTGTGTTTTAGTCTGGGAATCACGTTCCACTATGCGGGGCGCGCATTCGCGTCTCGGAAAAAACAGGAGGCCTTCCAGATGGCATGGACCACCCCGATCGCCCGCGAACTGAGCTGCGGCATGGAGATCAACATGTACTTCCCCGCTGACGGCGAGGACGACACGCTCTTCTGAGCCAGCAGTCCCGCGCCATCCCCGTGCCGGACCGGCACGGGGGGCGCATCCGCCGCGGACCTCCGCGACACACAGGCCGACCAGGCGCCGAAGAGCACCGACCGGCCGTCCGGATCAGCGCGAAGCGCGACCGGATCCCCCTGGGAGAAAACGCCATGCATCACGCAGACAACGTGCGCGCGGCCGTCGAGGCGAGTGGCGACCACTCGCCCCGAACGCTTTCTTGGCGGCGCTGCGTCGCGCTCCACGGTCTCGACCCCGAGACGCTCGACGAGCGACCGGTCGTCGATGAGCGCGCCTTGACCGCAGCGCGTGAGCGCGTGCGCCCGGTGATCGATGCGGCCAAGCCCGATCTCGACCGGCTCTTCTCCGCCTTCAGCCGCGCGGGCTGCTGCCTTGTTCTCACCGACGAGACGGGTCTGATCCTCGACCGCCGCGGTGACCGGGCGGATGATCGAGCGTTTCGCGACATCAGCCTGGTACCGGGCGCGCTGTGGAGCGAGCAGAGCGTCGGCACCAACGGCATTGGCACGGCGCTCGCCGAGAACCGCCCTGTCGGGGTTTACCGCGCCGAGCATTTCCATAGTGCGTTTGCCGGCCTGTCCTGTGCGACCGCGCCGATCCGTGACCATCGTGGGCGTCTCGCAGGCGCGCTCGACATTTCGTCGGCCCGCAGGGAGATGAACGAGGTCATGCTCGGCGTTTATCTGCACGCGGCACGAGAGGCTGCCGCGCAGGTCGAGGCCAGGCTCTTCCGTGCGGCCTACCCCGGCGCCCGGGTGGTGCTTGCGCCGGGTCCGGGCGACCGCCAGGCGCTCGTGGCAATCGACCGCGACGATATCGTCATCGGCGCGAACGCCGCTGCCCGCCGTTCCCTGTCGATCGACGATGCCTGGCTCGCAGCCGGTCGTCCGGCGTCAGACATCTTCGACGAAGAAGCCCTGGTCGCGGGTGGCGGCTTCGAGGCTGCCGAGCGGCGGACCGTTCGCGCAGCCCTCGCACAGGCCAATGGCAGTGTCTCGGGGGCGGCCAAGGCGCTCGGCATCAGTCGTGCGACACTGCATCGAAAGATAAAACGCCTCGAAGTTCGCTAATTCTACTGTCTCATCCCTGAGACAGATAGAAACACAAACACCTACTCGCGCCTTTACCAAGAAAAGAATCTCTAGATAATCTGACTATCAGATCGTGATACAAGTCTGGGAGGACAGAGATGTTCGATACATTGCTTGGCAAGGCGCCGTTCAAAGAGAAATATGACAACTATGTCGGGGGAAACTGGAGTGCACCGGCCTCCGGCGAGTACTTCGAGAACGTCTCGCCGCTCACGGGCGAAGTCGTGGGCCGGATCGCCCGCTCGAACGCTGCCGACGTCGAGGCCGCGATAGACGCCGCCCATGCCGCCGCCCCTGCCTGGGGGCGCACTTCTCCCGCCGAGCGTGCGCTGATCCTGAACCGGGTCGCCGACCGGATCGAGGAGAACCTCGAGGCGCTGGCCATCGCCGAGACCTGGGACAACGGCAAGCCGATCCGCGAGACGACGAATGCCGACATCCCGCTCGCCATCGACCACTTCCGCTACTTCGCCGGCGTCATCCGCGGGCAGGAAGGCACGATCGCGCCGATCGACGACAGCACCTACGCCTATCACTTCCACGAGCCGCTGGGCGTCGTCGGGCAGATCATCCCCTGGAACTTCCCGATCCTGATGGCGGTTTGGAAGCTGGCGCCGGCGCTGGCAGCGGGCAACGCTGTGGTGCTGAAGCCCGCCGAGCAGACGCCGGCCTCGATCATGGTGCTGATGGACCTGATCGGTGACCTGCTGCCGCCGGGCGTGGTGAATGTCGTCAACGGCTTCGGCGTGGAGGCCGGCAAGCCGCTGGCCACCTCGAACCGGATCGCCAAGGTCGCCTTCACCGGGGAGACCACCACCGGCCGGCTGATCATGCAGTACGCCAGCCAGAACCTCATCCCGGTCACGCTCGAGCTCGGCGGCAAGTCCCCCAACGTCTTCTTCGCCGACGTGATGGAGGCGGACGATGACTACTTCGACAAGTGTCTCGAGGGCTTCGCGATGTTCGCCCTCAACCAAGGCGAGGTCTGCACCTGCCCCAGCCGGGCGCTGATCCAGAAGTCGATCTACGAGCCCTTCATGGAGCGTGCGCTCGAGCGCGTGGGCAAGATCGTCCAGGCCAATCCCCTCGACGCGGGCACGATGATCGGCGCGCAGGCGTCCTCGGAGCAACTCGAGAAGATCCTCTCCTACATCGACCTTGGCCGGCAGGAAGGCGCTGAGCTTCTGGCAGGCGGCGAGCGCGCGGCCCTCGGCGGCCCGCTCGACGGCGGCTACTACGTTCAGCCCACCGTCTTCGCCGGGCACAACAAGATGCGGATCTTCCAGGAGGAGATCTTCGGCCCGGTCCTCTCGGTCACGACCTTCGAGGACGAGGACGAGGCCATGGCGGTCGCCAACGACACGCTCTACGGCCTCGGCGCCGGCGTGTGGTCGCGCGACGCCAACCGCTGCTTCAAGTTCGGCCGGGGCATTCAGGCAGGACGCGTCTGGACCAACTGTTACCACCTCTATCCCGCGCATGCGGCCTTCGGTGGCTACAAGCAGTCGGGCATCGGGCGCGAGAACCACAAGATGATGCTCGATCACTACCAGCAGACCAAGAACATGCTGGTCAGCTACAGCCCCAAGGCCCTCGGCTTCTTCTGATCCCTGTCGACTGGCCGCCCCGTTCGCGGGGCGGTCTCTTTAACCCCGCTGCCCGGAGACTTCGATGTCCGCCAAATCCAGCCTGGAACGCGTCGTTGCCACGCCCGCCGCGCTCGACTTTCTGGACGAGATCCGGGCCGAGTACGGGGCGGTCATGTTCCATCAGTCCGGTGGTTGCTGCGACGGCTCCTCGCCGATGTGCTTCCCGCAGGACGAATACCTGGTGGGTGAGGGCGATGTGCTGCTCGGCTTCATCGCCGGCGCCCCCGTCTACATCCACGACAGCCAATTCCGCCTCTGGGCCCATACCCAACTCGTGATCGACGTTGTGGAGGGGGTGGGTGGCATGTTCTCGCTCGACAGCGGTAAAGGCCGGCGCTTTTTCACCCGCTCCCGCGTGCTGACGGCCGAAGAGTTGGCGTTGGGGTCGGTGTCATGACGCGTCCGGCCTCACTTCGCGGGCACGAAAGGCTCCGGCTCAACCGTTTCGGTGGCGCGGTCCTCGAAATCCCAGGCGTCGATCCCGCCGGGAAACCAGTACACAGCGCTGTAGCCAAGGCTCGCAATGCGCTTCGCCGCGTTCCAACTCATCCAGCAGTCGACCTTGCAGAACACGACGATCGCGCGCGTCGTCTCTCCGTCCGTGAGACGCATCAAGGTCTCTGCAAGGTAGTCTGCCACGAGCGGCTGGATCGTGCCGCGCCCCACCTCCGGCAGCCAGTGCGCGCCCTTGATTGTGCTGTGGGGCAGAACCCCGAGCCAGCGGCGGCCATCGGCATCCAGGGTGGCCTTTGGACCGACATCAACCAAGAGGGCGCCCTCGGCCGCAAGCATCGCGACCCCTTCGACATCGACCGTCTGAGCCCCTGGAGCGATCTCCGGCACCGCAGCGCGATAGCGATCCACCCTGTAGCCGGTCACCGGATCGAAAAGGTCGTCGGCCGGCGCCGAGGTGACGAGGACAAGAGAGGCGCAAAGGACCGTCAATGCCGACCGAGCGCGTCTCGTCCGCCGCATCCGAACACCTCTCACCCGTGCCTGACCGTCGGTACCAGAGCCGTTGGCGCCCCGACGACCGCACGCCCCAAACTAGAGTTTTGAGGAGGATACCATGATCGACCGGAACGCAAGCATCGTCGGCCTGAGCGCCGCGCTCGTCGCCAGCCTCGCCTTCGCGCACGGGGACATGACCCCTCAGGAGGTCGACACCCGTGGCCTGCCCACCGTCGGCGACGATTGGCTGGCAGAGAACCCCTATCGCGCCGCAGAGCCCGCCATCCGTTCCACCGCGCTTCAGGTGGGCGCAGAGGGGTACAACTCGAACTGCGCTCGTTGCCATGGTCTGGAGGCGATCTCGGGTGGGCTCGCGCCGGACCTGCGGTATCTGGAGCCGTCGGCCTGGGGCGATGAGTGGTATGTCGAGCGCTTCCGCAACGGCTACACACAAAACGGCGTCACCAAGATGCCGAGCTTCGATGGCCTGATGAGCCAGGAAGCGGCCTGGGCCATTCGGACCTATGTCGAGACGCGCCCCGATCCCGACCAGCTCGATGCCGTCAGCGGCGAACGGCGGGCCTTGATGGACCGGCTCGAAGCATCGAACGGCGATACCGCGGCGCTTGGTGCCATCGCGGACGAACTCACAAGCCTGTCCGAGAGCGTCGACACCGCCTATGGCGAGGGCGCAGCCGATACGCCCATGGGGCGCGCCGCAGCGCTCCTCCGCGCGCAGCCCGAGGCCGCGGACAAGGCCTTGGCCGTCCTCGCCGACGGGCTGGACTGAGGCGTCGCGCGATGGATCGGGCACGCTCTCTCCCTGCTGGCAAGGCCACCGCGCAAAACGCCGTGGCGGCCCCTCACGTGGACCCCTTCGACAGCGGGATGTGGGACTTCCACAGAGAGGAGCATCTGGGGGATCCGGCGGATTGGGCGTTCGATCCATCCGTGCGCCTGATCTCGCCGGGCGAAGCGGATGATGCCCGCCATCTGCCGCTGATGCTCGACGTCACCGCACTCGGCGAGGTCGAGCGTGTGGTCGTCACCGCGGATTACAGCCCGTTTCCCTGGGTGTTCACCTTTACCCCCGGCCGCGCGGTGGCGCGCCTGGGGTTTGGCATGAAGATCGAGGAGGCGACCGCCGTTCGGATCAGTGCCGAGCAGCCCGACAGGTCTTGGCGCGTCGGCGGCGCCTTCATCCGCGCGGCTGGCGGTGGCTGCGGCGTGCCAGCCCGCGCGCATGAGCGCCCCGATTGGCAGGCGACGCTGGGCGAGACCCGCGCCCGGCTGTGGCCTGATGGGCGGCTGCGCCTGCGCATCACGCATCCGATGGACACCGGCCTCGCGGACGGCGTGCCCGAGTTCTTCCTGACGGAGATTAAGATCGACGACCTGGACGGTAAGGAAATCGCCGCTCTCGAGATCGGCGTGCCGCTGGAGGAGAACCCCTCCCTCGCCTTCGACCTCCCCCTTGAGATCGCCATGGCCGGCGTGCGGGTGAGGGCGCGGGACAACATGGGCCTGGTCATCGATCACCTCGTGCCGGGAGCCGCGTCATGACCCGGAAATCCGATATCCAGGGATCCGACGTCACCCGGCGCGTAGCCCTCAAGGCCGCGGTGGCGGTTCCGGCCCTAGGGATGATGACCCGGGCCGTTCCCGCCGCCGCCCGTCAGGCCGACTTCTTGGTCGCGGTGGCTGACGGTGTCTGGATGCACCAGGGGGACACCGAGACCTTCAGCCGCGACAATGGTGGCGACATCGCGAATGTCGCGGTCTTCGCGACGGATGACGGGGCCTTGGTGGTCGACGCCGGCTCCTCCCGTGCCTTCAGCGAACAGCTGAGAGCGGAGGTCGAGATCCGCTGCGGCGGCCTCGCCGCGACGATCCTGACCCACCACCACCCCGACCACACCTTTGGCACCCAAGCCCTGGCGGACCGCCCGATCATCGCGCAACCCGCGACGGCAGCGAAGGTCGAGGCGAACCTCGTCGACTATGCCGACCTCCTCTACCGAGAGGTCGGCCTGCCGATGCGCGGCACGGAACCGGTGCTGCCCAACCAGTCCATCGCCCCCGGCCTGCTGACGGTGGGGGGACGGCGGTTCGAGGTACTGGCGCTGGCCGGTCATACCGAGGCCGATCTCGCGCTTCTCGACATTGCCACCGGGACCCTCGTCGCGGGCGACCTCTTGTTCCTGGACCGAGCGCCAACGGTGCCGGATGCGGATCTTGCGACCTGGCACGCAAGCCTGGATCGCCTGGCTGCTCTGGCGCCGGCCGCCGCCATTCCGGGGCATGGGCCCGTCGATCGCCGCGGCGCGGCGGTTCGGCAGACCCGCGCCTACCTCGATTGGCTGGCAGCGCGGCTTGCCGATGCCGCCGACCGCGGGCTCGGCATGATCGAGGCCATGCACGAGGCGCCGCCGGCCGAGTGGGCCGCCCTCGGCGCCAATCCGGGAGAGTTCCGCCGCTCGGTCGTCCAGACCTACGCGGCCTATGAGACCGAGGCGCTGCCGCTGCTGCGGTGACGCCGTTCAATCACGAGAAGCCGCGGACCGCGCGGCCTGAAACCCAAAGCACCAAAACCTGGGAGAAACGAACATGTTGAAGCATCTGACAGCCAGCGTCGCCGCGGTGGGCCTTCTGGCCCTCGCGGGCACCGCCCTTGCCGAGAGCACGACGCCGGTCACCTGGGAAGACATCGCGAACGACCACGAGACGACCGATGACGTGCTCATGTACGGCTTCGGCAACAACGCGCAGCGCCACTCCAGCATGTCGCAGATCAACACCGACAACGTCGGCAGCATGCGCCCGGCCTGGGCCTTCTCCTTCGGCGACGAGAAGCAGCGCGGTCAGGAGACCCAGGCGCTGGTCCACGAGGGCATCATCTATGTGACCGGCTCCTACTCCCGCATGTGGGCGCTGGATGCGCGCACCGGTGAGCGGCTGTGGAAGTTCGAGGCACGCCTGCCCGAAGACATCCGACCCTGCTGCGACGTGGTGAACCGCGGTGCGGCGATCTACGGCGACAAGGTCTTCCTGGGCACGCTCGATGGCGCCGTCTATGCGCTGAACAAGGACACCGGCAAGGTGGTCTGGCGCAAGAAGTTCGGCGACCACAAGATCGGCTACACGATGACCGGTGCGCCGACGATCATCAAAGACGCCGCTACCGGCCGCGTCATGCTGATCCACGGCTCCTCGGGCGACGAGTTCGGCGTCGTCGGCAAGCTCTTTGCGCGCGACGTCGACACGGGCGAGGAGATCTGGATGCGCCCCTTCGTCGAGGGTCACGTCGGCATGCTGAACGGCGAAGAGGGTGCCACGACCGGTGACGCCTCCGCCCCCTCCTGGCCGAATGATGAGAACGGCGAGAAGAAGGAGGCTTGGCACCACGGCGGCGGCGCCCCCTGGCAGTCGGCCAGCTTCGACGTGGAGACCAACACGATCGTCGTCGGCACCGGCAACCCGGCACCCTGGAACACCTGGGCCCGCTCGGACGGGGACAATTTCCAGGACTTCGACAGCCTCTACACCTCCGGTCAGGCCTATGTGGACCCGACCACCGGCGAGATGGTGGGCTTCTACCAGCACACCCCGAACGACGCCTGGGACTTCTCGGGCAACAACGAGATCATCCTCTTCGACTTCGAGAAGGCCGATGGCACCACCGTCCGCGCCGGCGCCCATGCCGACCGCAACGGCTTCTTCTACGTGACCGACGTGGCCGCGCTGGCCGAGCGGGGCACGGAGATCAACAAGCCGACGGCGCTGCTGAACGCCTTCCCCTTCGTGGATGAGATCACCTGGGCCACCCACATCGACCTGGAGACCGGTCGTCCGGTGGAGGTCGAGGGCCAGCGTCCGCCGCTGCCGGCGGAGGGTGAGGATCGAGGCGCGACGATCCAGGTCACGCCGCCGTTCCTGGGCGGCAAGAACTGGAACCCCATGTCCTACAGCCCGGAGACCGGCCTCTTCTACGTGCCGGCCAACAACTGGACCGAGGACTATTGGACCACCGAAGTGCACTACAAGGCGGGCGCCGCGTACCTCGGCCAGGGCTTCCGCATCAAGCGGCTCTACGAGGATCACATCGGCACGCTGCGAGCCTATGACCCCCAGACCGGCGAGAAGGTCTGGGAGCACAACGAGGAGTTCCCGCTCTGGGCCGGCACGATGACCACGGCCGGTGGCCTGGTCTTTACCGGCACCTCGGACGGCTTCTTCAAGGCCTTCGATGCGGCCAGCGGTGAGGAGCTGTTCGCCTTCCAGACCGGCTCCGGCATCGTGTCCTCGCCGATCACCTGGGAGATGGACGGGCGCCAGTATGTCGGCATCGCCTCGGGCTACGGCGGTGCGGTCCCGCTCTGGGGCGGTGACATGGCGCAGCTCACGACGCAGGTGAGCCAGGGCGGCTCGTTCTGGGTCTTCGAGGTGCCCGAGGTCCGCGCCCAGGGCGATGCCCCGGCCAAGGGTGACGACCGCGCCGAGCTCGATGTCGAGTGAGCGGTCGCTGAGCTTCGACTGACACGCCTGGGCCGTCCCGGATCGCGGGGCGGCCCTTCACCCTGTCTGGAGCACTTCATGATTGCGACACGCCTTGCCGCCCCGCTCTTCGCCCTCCTGATCGCCGCGCCCGCGCTGGCCGCCGAGTGGAAGGTCATCGAGGATACGCCGGAGCCGCGCACCGGCCCTTGGATCGTGAATGGCTGTAAGATCGAACCGGGCACGCAGTGTCCTGGCGTCGATCTGCGCCATGCCGATCTTGCGGGCGCGAAGCTGAACGGCGCCAATCTGCGCGGGGCCAACCTCGCCCGCGCCGACCTGCGCCTTGCCGAGCTGAAGGGCGCCGATCTGTCGGGCGCCGATCTGCGCGGCGCGACCCTCGAGAAGGTCATGCTGCAGGGCGTGAAGGCGCCCGGGGCCGACTTCACCGGGGCGGATCTCGACTTCTCCCGCATGGCGGGTGCCGACATGACCGGCGCGGACCTGACGGCGGCGTCCATGGAGTTCGTCTGGGCGCCGAAGGCACGCTTCGTCGGCGCGAGCCTCACCTCAGCCCATCTCCAGGAGGCAAAGTTCTACCACTCGGACTTTGCCGACGCCGCGATGGAGGGCGCCCAGATCCGCTATGCGATCTGGGAAGGCGTCCACATGGAGGGCTGCACCGGGTGCCCCTTCGACTGGTGAAGCCGTGTGAGCGAGGGCGCGGGGGGCCGCGTGCCGCCCGCGCCGCCACTCTAGCGGCAACGGTCCTGCTTTGGCCCGGTTGCCTGCCGGACGCGCACGCCGACGATATCAGCGATGACCTCGCCCGCTGCGCCGCGATCGCGCTCGATGCCGCCCGGCTCGCCTGCTTCGACCGGCTGGCGAGCGACACCGTGCTTCAGGTCTTTTCGGGCAAGGGCGGCGGCATGACCGACCTCTTCACGGTCGAGGTGCCGCGGATCCTGAACTTCGAGTCGAGCGACGTCATCATGGTCGCGACCCTGCTCCGCGCGGATGACACGGTCGCCCAGAACCTGCACCTCGGCGGCCGCGGCACGGGCCGGCATCTAATTGCTGAACCGGGCGACTACCGTCTTCAGGTCAACGCTTCCGGCGCCTGGCGCGTCTGGCTCACCGCACCCGCCGAATGACGCTGCAATCCTGCCTCCTCAGTTTTCCGCCCCGCGATCAACTTTCCTGCACGAGCGGGCTGAAGAAGCGGAAATGTCCTGCAATCCCACGGTCGCCAAAGCCGCTTCCGTCTGAAGGCATCGGAATCCGCCACCCTTCCCGTCCACACACAGAGATTGAGGCCGCTCGTCCTTTCGGCTCCGGGCAGCCGTCCGTGACGTTCGAGACGAATGGCCGGTCTGTCCGCAACCCGGTCGACGGCCCTCACTCAGACAGAGCGTGCGCAGCGAATGTCGAGTTCCGAGTTGCGCGTCGCAGGATGGACGCGTTTGGCCGTGGTCCGCTAGGGGCCGCCCTCTTGGGACTACCCGTCGGCATCAGATCTCGACTGCTTCCGAGATCGCCAGCGCGTCCTCGAGCTCAACGCCGAGGTAGCGGACCGTGCTGTCCATCTTGGTGTGGCCAAGAAGGAGTTGGACGGCGCGCAGGTTGCAGGTCTTCCGGTAAATCTGCGCCACCTTCGTCCGACGCATCGAATGCGTTCCGTAGGCGCTTGGCTCGAGCCCGATCGACGTCACCCAATCACGAACAAGGCGTGCGTATTGTCGGGTCGAGATGTGCAGCGGCTCGTGGAACCGGCCGGGCCAGAGATGCTTCTGCCCGATCATGATCGGATGCTCGAGCCAGTGCTTGATCGATTTCCGAGTGCCCTCCGTCAGCTCGAAGCGCACCGACTTCTGCGTCTTGCTTTGCAGGATCGAGGTGCGCTCCTTGACCTGGCCGGCAGCGCAGACGTCGGCGACCTTGAGGCGAACGAGGTCGCAGCCGCGAAGCTTGCTGTCGATCGCCGTGTTGAACAGCGCGAGGTCACGGACGTTCTCGGCGATCTCGAGCCGTACCCTGATGGCCCAAACATGCTTCGGCAGCAGCGGTCGTTTCTGGCCGACGATCCGCCCCTTGTTCCAGGCAGGCCGACGCGGTCGAATGGCAGGTAGGTTCACAATGCGCATGGCGGTTCCTCCGACCCGCCTCACCCCACCGCAGCGCCAACCCGACGTTGGCGAGAGCAGGATATCGCAGGTCCGCCGCGATGCGCCGCACAACCGGATCGAGCCCACACTGGACACGACGCGATCTTGCTGCATCCGCAGGCAGCATCATCTGCCAGGATCAGGCCGGAGATCCACGCTGCAATGCCATCGGAGAGCCCGTCGTTCGCTGGGGAAGTGAGATGCTCGTCGACCCGGTTGGCCGAATTCTCGCAGACAGGCAAACTCTCGGCAGGTGAGTTCGGTCTGCGAGACCTTCCCGTGGTTGACATCTCAGCGGGTGTAGATCGTCCCAGAGCCTTCGCCTTCGGTAGGCCCAGTCAGGGACGAAGTTCCTCGTGATGGCGGCGTTCATGGACGAACATCGGGTTGCCCTTTCTGCATGAACTCAGTGCGTTTTAGAGGCAGGCGATCCTGCCGGCGGAGCGCGTCGTGCACCTCGATCTGCCGGTCATTCTCGGCAACGGCGTCATGCACGCTGACGTGGCCGGCCTAGTCTCTGGCGGCACCGCCAAAGCGACGACTGTTCCTGTCGGGCGCGCTCGTGCCGGTCGGCAGTGCCCGCTTTCCGGGGCGCACCAACGATTGGTTCATCCGCGTCCGCGCTGCTCCCAAACGAGCGGTCGAGCATGCGTTCTGCGCATGGCAGTCCTGTGAAATCGCAGCGCGCCCGACGACCCTTTGACGCGAGGCCGGGCAGGTGCCGCGCCAGAAAACCCGCGCCACGAAATCGCAGCGAGGAGCATCGGCGCACAAGCTGCTGACCGGCGCTGAGGCGTGGCGCCGACAACGGTGTCCGATCCCCCGCTCCAACGGCCCCTGGCAGGCGTGGTTCCATCGCGCAGAAGCGTCGTGTCGATGATCTGACCCTACGGTAGCCGGACGAAGTGAACGCGGGCCGAATGCCTGCGCCCTATAGCGCCTCATGGCGTAAGTGTCTGCGCTGCAGAGCATTTTTCCGCTGCCAGGCACTGGGCCATCTCGGTCGAAGAGCCCGGTGGCGACCCTCTGAAGCGAAATCATGAAGCTTCTTTGAACCCCCGGCGGGTGGGCGGTCACTCAGCTCCGGTAACCGCAGTATGCAACCAAATCCCAAGGAATAAGAGATGACTCGCCCCCCGCGACCGATTGCTTCCGCCGCGTTCAAGATGCTTCGCGCGCCCGTAACCCGTTCGACGAACCCGCACGCAACGCATCCGTTGAAGGGGGGATACCTGACGCGGTTGGGCGCGCTATCGGGCAGGCCGCTCGGCCTTGCCGTCGCGATCAGCCTGCTGGCGCTTCAGCCGGCGATGGCGCAGGAGGCGGTCGTCATCAACAACGGCGATGTCGTCAACGATCCGGTCATCTTGGACGGCGACGGCGACACGCTGGAGATCGAAGCAGGCGGTGCGCTAGACGTCGACCAGGCTGGTCAGGCCGCCGTCGACATGCTGGGCAACGACACCGAGACCTTCAACGACGGCACCATCGTCACTCGGGCGGACGCCTCCGAGGCCATCGAGTCCAGCGGCGATAACGCCCTCATCACCAACGATGGTGACATCCAGACCGAAGGCGAGGCGTCTGACGGCATCCTGTCGACCGGCGACGACGCCGTGATCGACAACGCCAACACCGGCGACATCACCACCGAAGGGGAGTCGGCCCGGGGCATTCTGTCGACCGGCAGCAACGCCAGCATCACGAACGATGGCGAGATCGCGACCGTGGGCGAGCTCTCCGACGGTATTCTGTCGACCGGCGATAACGCCAACGTCTTCTCCGGCGACACGATTGAGACCACGGGCTTCGGTGCAGACGGCATCCAGTCCGATGGCGACGACGCCGAGCTCACCAACGACGGCCTAATCATCACGACAGGCGGCGACGCCGAAGGCATCGACTCCAACGGCGCGGATGCCGTGATCAATAACAACGGTGACATCAGCACGGCGGGCGATGAAGCCGATGGCGTCGAGTCCGACGGAACCGGTGCCACCATCACGAACACTGCCAACATCACCACTGCCGGCGCAGAGGCGGAAGGCATCAACTCCGATGGCGACGGTGCCGTCATCGTCAACGACGGTACGATCTCGGCGTCAGGTGTGGGAGGGGACGGCATCGACGCCGATGGCGCCTTGGCCACGGTCACGAACAACGGCGACATCGACACGACAGGTGTGGATGCCGACGGCATTGCGTCCGAGGGGACCGACGCCACCATCACGAACACCGCCACCATCACCACCGCCGGCGCAGGAGCGGAAGGCATCAACTCCGATGGCGACGCTGCCGTCATCGTCAACGACGGCACGATCGCCACGTCAGGTGTGGAGGGCGACGGCATCGACGTCGACGGTGACTTCGCCACAGTGACCAACACGGGCAGCATCACGACGACCGAGGCCGCTGCCGAGGGGATCGCTTCGGACGGCATCGGTGCGGCCATCACGAACGCCGGAACCATCGAAACCCAGGGTTTCGGCTCCGAAGCCATCATATCGGAGGCGGATGACGCCGTGATCGTCAACAGCGGCGCCCTGATCACATCCGGTGCCGACTCAGACGGTATCGACTCGGAGGGCGACGACGCTGAGGTCACGAACGAGGGGACCATCACGACGACGAGCGCCGACGCGGACGGCATCGAATCCACCGGCGCCGATGCGGTGATCGAGAACGAGGCGGGCGCGACGATCACCACCTTGGGCGCAGCCTCGCACGTAATCGAGTCAAGCGGTGACGACGCGATCATCGACAACGGCGGCGAGATCACCACCTCGGCGGACGGGACGCACGGCATCCTGTCGACCGGCGATGAGGCCGACATCGAGAACGACGGGACCATCTCCACGGGCGGCGCGGGCGCGAACGCCATCCGCTCGGAGGAAGACGACGCCGAGATCGCCAACGATGGCGTCTTGACGACGACGGGCGACGACGCTGCAGGCATCGTATCGCTCGGCAACGACGCGGACATCGAGAACGAAGGGACGATCCAGACTGAGGGAGCGGCCTCCGCCGGCATCCTGTCTGCCGGTGACGACGCTGAGATCGACAACCAGGCCGGCGGTGTGATCACCACGGCCAGTGACGGGTCCCACGGGATCGAGGCGAGCGGTGATGACGCCGAGGTCGACAACGACGGTGCGCTCACGACCAACGGTAGCGGGTCGCACGGCATCCTCGCGAGCGGGGAGGACGCCGAAGTCGACAACGGCGGCTCGATCCTGACTTTCGGCGACGCGTCGCACGGCATCCTTTCCGAGGAGGAGGACGCCGAGATCACCAACAACAGTGCTATCCTTACGTCTGGTGTCGGCTCTTCGGGCATCGTCAGCCAGGGTGACGACGCCGAGGTCGAGAACGACGGCGCTATCTTCGTTAACGGCGAGAACGGCGTCGGCATTCTGTCCAGCGGCGACCGGGCGGAGATCGACAACCAGGCCGGCGGTGAGATCTTCATCTTAGGTTTGGACAGCGGCCCAGGCATCGCCTCCAGCGGCGATGAGGCCGAGATTAACAACGACGGCGTCATCTTCACTAACGGCGCGGGCGCGCACGGCATCCTGTCGACGGGCGATGACGCGGAGATGGAGAACGACGGGACGATCACGACCGGGATCGCCGGGTCCAACGGCATCCTGTCGGAGGGCGGCGATGCGGTGATCGTCAACGGCGACGATGGCCTGATCGAGACGACCGGCGACGCCTCTCACGGTATCGCGTCCAGCGGCGCCGACGCGGTCATCACCAACGACGGGGACGTCCAAACCTCCGGTATCGGCTCCAACGGCATCCTGTCGGAGGGCGATAACGCGGTGATCGTCAACGACGGCACCATCGAGACCCGGGGGGAGGCCGGCAACGGCATCGCCGCGAGCGGTGCGAATGCTCAGGTCACGAACAACGGGATCATCGATGCCCTCGGCGACTTCGCCAACGGTATCCTGGCCGAGGTCATCGGGGCGATCGTCGACAACACCAACGAGATCTCGACTGAGGGGACGGGCGCCAACGGCATCCGGACCACCGAGGACGGTGCAGTCGTTACCAACAGTGGCGCGATCTCGACCGGGGGCGAGGGAGCCTCGGCGATCTTTGCCGACGGCAATGCCTCCCAGGTCACGAACACCGACGCGCTGGTCACCGACGGCACATCGTCGAACGGCATCGAGGTCGATGGGGACGACGCCATCGTCGTGAACGAAGGAGTGACGGAGACGAACGGCGATCAGGCGGCGGGCATCCTGGTGACCGGCAACAACGCCGACGTCGACAACCTGGCCGGCGCCACGATCGAGACCACTGGAAACGGGTCGGACGGTATCCGGGTCGAGGGCGATCTGGCCGATGTCGACAACGACGGGGCGGTTGTCACCGCGGGTGAGGATGCCGATGGCATCGTCGTGGTCGGGAACGACGCGGTGGTGACCAACACCGGGACCGTTGACACCGTCGGGGCCGAAGCGGATGGCCTCGCCGTCGAGGGGGACGGCGCAGCCATCGTCAACGACGGCGATGTCACCACGGCAGGTCCCGATGGAAACGGGATCCTGGCCGAGGGCGACGGTGCGACGATCACCAACAACGGCAACCTGTTTACCGGCGGCGACGGCGGCAACGGGGCGGTCGTGGTCGGCGACGACGGCGCGGTCGTCAACAATGGCGTCATCGAGACCGGCGGGATCGGCGGCGACGGGATTGAGGTCGTGGGCGATAACGCCACCATCACCAATGCCAGCACGATCGATACCACGGGCGGCGACGCGGACGGCATCGTCTTCGATGGGGACACCGCGGTCATCACCAACACCGGCCTGATCGAGACGGAGGGCGAGGGCGCCAACGGCATCGCCGCCAGCGGCACCAACGTCACCGTGGTGAACGAGGCCGAGGCGACCATCGAGACCGCGGGCGACGGCATCTTCTCCGACGCCGACAACGCGGATCTGACCAACGACGGCACCATCGTAACGGACGGCACCGATGCGGCCGGCATCGTCTCCCTCGGCGACGATGCGGTGGTGACGAACAACGACCTCATCTCGTCGACCGGCGAGGGCGGCCAGGGCATCGTCACCTCGGGCAACCGGGTCGAGGTCCTCAATGCGGGCCAGATCGAGACCGTGGGCAGCGGGATCGTCGGCGAGGAGGGGACGACCAGCGTCACCAACACGGGCACCATTACGACGACCGGCGCCGATGGTGACGGCATCGCGATCCTGGAGCAGGGCAACGTGGTTCGTGACCCGGCTCTTGGTCGCCTTATCGTCGAGAACGCCGGGCAGATCGAGACGGCGGGCGAGGGTGCCCGCGGGATCGTGGTGGAGACGCCGGACAGCGACGTCCTCAACAGCGCTGACATCGTCACCACCGGCGACATCGGCCACGGCGTCGAGGTCACGGGTGACGGTGGAACGCTGACCAACACCGGCACGATCACGACCGCCGGCGATGGGGCCGACGGTGTGGTCTTCGACAGCGCCGGTGGTGTCGCGGTGAACGACGGCACGATCCAGACGACCGGCACTGGCGCCGACGGGGCTAACGTTGCCGGCGATGGCGCGGTGTTCAGCAACAACGGCACGGTCTCGACCCTACTCGACGACAGTGACGGCGTCTCGGTCACGGGCACCGGCGCGGTGGTGGAGAACAACGCCGCCATCACGACCGAGGGGGCCAACGCCGCCGCCGTCCGCCTGGCGGGCGAGGGGGCTGCGGCCATCAACAACGCCGAGCTGACCACGCTGGGCGCTGATGGCGACGCCGTCGTCTCCGGGGGGACGGCCGCGGTGATCACGAACGCCGGCACCATCGCCACGGTTGGGGAGGACGCCGACGGCATCGTCTCCCTCGGTCAGGGCGCAGCGATCCTCAACGACGACCTGATCGCGACCGGGGGCGTCGGCGGGGCCGGAATTGTGTCCGAGGGGGCCGACGCCGCGATCACCAACGCCCAGACGATCACGACCACCGGCGACTTCGCCGACGGTATCCGGGCCCTCGGCGCCGACAACGATATCGTCAACGACGGCGATATCCTGGTCTTGGGCACGGGCAGCCGCACGGTGGTCTTCGGGGACGAGGACGGCACTTTGGTCAACAACGGCCTGCTGCAGGCTGACGGCGAGGACAGCTTCGCGGTCTTCGGCGGCGAGGGCGACCATACGGTGACCCTGTCGCATGGCTCGACGCTCCTCGGCGCGTTCGACCTTGGCGGCGGCTTCGACACGGTGAACCTGGAGACCAAGGCGCCCGGACCGTCGCAGTTCTTCACCTTCGGCGGCGTGGAGGAGGTCAACGTCCTCGGCGACGCCGACGTCATCGTAGTGCAGGACGGCGACGACAGCCTGGTGCAGATCATCGACCTCACCGGCCCGTCGGTGCTGAACGAGGCGAACCATGCCGTCGTCAGCAGCGTCCACCGGGCGATCCTGGGCCGCGACCGGGCCCGCGCGGCAGCTGCTGGTGCGGACACGGAGGAGGCTGGCAAGGCCGCCGTCGGCACCCCGGTCACGGCCTGGGGCACGGCCTTTGGCGAGCTGCGCGAACGGGGCGATGATGGCAACGCCTTGGCCTTTGACCACCAGTATGCAGGCCTCGTCGGCGGGTATGACCGGAACTACGGCAGTTATGTCCTGGGCGTGACCGCGGGCTTCGCCCTCGGCAACATCGAGACGGAGATCAACTCCTTCGAGAGCGACGTTCAGACCTTCTTCGGTGGTGTCTACGGCGTCGTGCCGGTGGGTCGGTTCAACGTCACGGGCAGCCTGCTTGCGGGTTTCGAGCGCTTCGAAAACGAGCGGCAGGTCTTCGACAACGTCGACGGCCAGCTCACGGCAACCTCGGACGTCAACAACACCTTCGTCAGCGCGTCGGTGACGGCCGATACCGAGGTGGATCTTGGCGCCGGGGTTTCGCTGCGTCCCTCCGCCAGCGCGAACTACACGGTCTCCTTCTTCGGGGACTCTGCCGAAAGCGGGGCAGGCGGTGCCAACCTCGACTTCGACAGCCGCACGGCCCACACCTTCGGCACGCGCGCGCAGCTTGCCGCCGGGTATGACACCGGGCCGGTGGATCTCGAAGTGCGGGCCGGTGTCGACGGCCGCTTCAGCAGCGAGGGCGATATCGACGGCAACCTCGCCGGGCAGCCCTTTGCGCTGGGGGTGAGCGACTCGAACAGCAACGTCAGCGGCTTCGTCGGGGCGAGCGCGACGCTGACCGAGTTCGACCGCTTCCGCGTCGGCGCCGACGTCGAGTACCGCCACGGCCAGCGGGAGGAGCGCGGCATCGCCGCCGGCCTCCGCCTCAGCATCGACTTCTGACGCCATCCTGCGGGGCGCGGCGGCGCCCCGCAGCTCTCGGCCTTCGGCACCGGTCTCGCCTCGCGCTGATCTCACCTGCTATACCGAACGACAACGATCCCTCGCGGTCCTGCCGTCTCAGCGAGCGCGTCGCATGGCCCCCCAGTCGGCCGAGCCGACCGGTGCCCCAGGACATGAGCCCACCGGTCGAATACGGCTCCGATGCGGTTACTCTTCTGCAGCGCGCGTTGGGTTACGAGCCAGATCGGGAACTGGAGCGTCGGCACGCTCGGGAACGCCTTGTCGATGTCAGGCTCGGTCTCGCCAAGCGCCTCAGGCTGCACGTCCTCAAAGCAGTCGTTCGAAGAATGAACAGCAACGGCGGCTTGGTCCGCTGAACGGCCGTTCGTTAAGATATCGTCGCGCCTTTCGGCGCTGAGAAACCGGCGGGGATGGGGACATCACCTGCTCTCTTTCGTATCTTGGCTCTGGATGATCATCAAGCTCTCGGGCTGCGTTCGCGCTCTTGGTCAGCCGTCTCCCAGGATTCCGGGAAGCTGGAGGTCGTGCTCTCGGGCGCAGGCCAGGGCCGTCTCATAGCCCGCATCGGCATGGCGCATCACACCGGTCGCGGGGTCGTTCCACAGGACGCGGGCGAGGCGGCGGTCGGCGGCCTCGGTGCCGTCGCAGCAGATCACCATGCCCGCGTGCTGGCTGAACCCCATCCCGACACCTCCCCCATGGTGCAGGCTGACCCAGGTGGCACCGGAAGCGCAGTTGAGGAGCGCGTTCAGCAAGGGCCAGTCGGACACGGCGTCCGAGCCGTCCTTCATCGCCTCGGTCTCGCGGTTGGGTGAGGCGACGGAGCCGCTGTCGAGGTGGTCGCGCCCTATCACCACCGGTGCGGAGAGCTCTCCGCTGCGCACCATCTCGTTGAAGGCGAGGCCGAGCCGATGGCGCTGCCCCAGGCCCACCCAGCAGATCCGGGCCGGCAGGCCTTGGAACGCGATCCGCTCCCGCGCCATGTCGAGCCAGTGGTGCAGATGCGGATCGTCGATCAGCTCTTTCACCTTGGCGTCGGTCTTGTAGATGTCCTCCGGATCGCCCGAGAGCGCGCACCAGCGGAAGGGCCCGATACCGCGGCAGAAGAGCGGGCGGATATAGGCGGGCACGAAGCCTGGGAACGCGAAGGCGTTCTCCAGCCCCTCCTCCAGCGCCACTTGGCGGATGTTGTTGCCGTAGTCGAGCGTCGGCACGCCCGCATTCCAGAAATCCACCATCGCCGCGACGTGGATCTTCATGGAGGCGCGCGCGGCCTGCTCAACGGCCTTGGGGTCAGTCTCCTGCTTGGCGCGCCACTCGGCCAGGCTCCAGCCTTGGGGCAGATAGCCGTGGATCGGGTCATGGGCGGAGGTCTGGTCGGTCACCATGTCGGGCTTCACGCCGCGCCGCACGAGTTCAGGGAACACATCGGCGGCGTTGCCGATCAGCGCCACGGACTTCGCCTCGCCGGCCGCGGTCCAGGCCTGGATCATGGCGAGTGCTTCGTCCAGATCGTCGGTCTTCTCGTCGACGTATCGGGTGCGCAGGCGGAAATCGGCGCGGGTCTCGTCGCATTCGACGGCGAGGCAGCAGGCCCCCGCCATCACCGCGGCCAGCGGCTGCGCGCCGCCCATCCCGCCGAGGCCCGCCGTCAGGATCCACCGCCCCTTGAGGTTGCCGTCGTAGTGCTGGCGCCCGGCCTCCATAAAGGTCTCGTAGGTGCCCTGCACGATGCCCTGGGTGCCGATGTAGATCCACGACCCGGCGGTCATCTGGCCGTACATGGCCAGGCCCTTGCGATCGAGCGCGTTGAAATGGTCCCAGCTCGCCCAGTTGGGCACGAGGTTCGAATTGGCGATCAGCACGCGGGGGGCGTCTTCATGCGTCTCGAACACGCCCACGGGCTTGCCGGATTGCACCAGCAGCGTCTGCGTATCCGTGAGCCCACGCAGGGCGGCGACTATCCGGTCGAAGTCGTCCCAGGTCCGCGCGGCGCGTCCGATGCCGCCATAGACCACCAGCTCGTGCGGGTTCTCGGCCACATCCGGGTGGAGGTTGTTCATCAGCATCCGGAGCGGCGCCTCCGTGAGCCAGGACTTGGCCGTCCGCTCAGTGCCCGTGGCGGGGAAGACGTCACGCACGTTGTGGCGGGGATTGCTCATGGAGACCCTCTCAAAGCTGAGGCGCAGTCGACGAGTGCTGCGAGGATTTGGGAGAGGTGGCCGCGCAAGCGGTCCGCCTTGTCGACGTCACAGCGCCAAGGCGGCGCCTCGGATGCCAGATAGGTGGATTGGGCGAGCTCCATCTGAACGGCGTGGATGCCCTCGGCGGGGCGGCCGTAGTGGCGCGTGGTCCAGCCGCCCTTGAAACGCCCGTTGACGACCGTCGTGTAGCCCTCCGCACGCCGGCAGAGATCCGTGACCGCGGCCTCGATCCGCGGCGCGCAGGTCCGGCCCTCGTCCGTCCCGATGTTGAAATCCGGCAGGGTGCTGTCGAAGAGGAACGGGACCCGCGAGCGGATGGAGTGGCAGTCGTAGAGGATGGCCACGCCATGGGCTTGGCGCACCCGGGCCAGTTCAGCCGCCAGTGCCCGGTGATAGGCCGCATGAAAGGTCTCGCGCCGCTCGGCGATCTCCGCCTCGGTCGGCGCCGCCTCCCAGATCTCCGTGCCGTCGAAGTCGGTCAGCGGCACGAGCGTGGTGGTGTTCTGTCCTGGATAAAGGCTGGCCCCAGTGGGGTCGCGGTTTGCGTCGATCACGTAGCGGTGGAAGGTGGCGCGCACGACCGTCGCCTGGGCCAAGAGCCCGTCATAGAGCCGGTCGATATGCCAATCCGCATCCGCCAGCGCGCGGCCGGTCGCATTCAGCCGGCGCGCGATCTCGGTCGGCACATGGGTGCCCGTATGGGGCATGCCGAGGACGACGGGCCCGGTACCGCGTGTGACCTCGACCGGTGTCACGTGCGCGCGCCCATGATCGCCGGCAGATCGACCGCATCGGTCAGCGCGCCCGACGCGATCAGCGCCGAGGCCGCATCCAGCGATGGCTTCAGGTAGCGGTCGTCGCCCAGGCTGGGGATATGCGCACGCAGCGTGGCGACAGCGCGCTGCAGCGGCGCGCTCGTCTGGAGTGGCGCGCGGAACTCGAGGCCCTGGGCCGCGCACATCGCCTCGACGCCGAGGATCACGTTCAGATTGGCGTTCATGCGGAAAAGGCGCAGCGCCGCATGGGCGGCCATGGAGACGTGATCCTCCTGATTGGCGGAGGTCGGTGTGCTGTCGGTGGTGCAGGGATTGGCGAGGTGCTTGTTCTCGCTCATCAAGGCGGCGGTCGTGACCTCAGCGATCATCAGCCCCGAGTTCAGGCCCGGCTCAGGCGTGAGAAACGGCGGCAGGCCGAAGCTGAGCGCGGGGTCCACCATCATCGCCACGCGCCGCTGCGCAATGGCGCCGATCTCGGCGATGGCGAGCGCGATCTGGTCAGCCGCGAAGCCCACAGGTTCGGCGTGGAAGTTGCCGCCCGACACGATCAGCCCCTCCTCCACCAGCACCAGCGGATTGTCAGTGACGGCGTTGGCCTCCACCTCTAGGGTGGCGCGCGCAGCCTCGAGCAAGCCGAGCGCCGCCCCGGTCACCTGCGGTTGGCAGCGGATGCAATAGGGGTCCTGGACGCGGTCGTCCCCGTCGCGGTGGCTCTCGCGGATCTCCGAGCCCTCAAGCAGCGCACGCTGCGCTCGGGCGACGGCGATCTGGCCCGCATGGCCGCGAAGGGTGTGGATAGCGTCGCGCAGAGGGGCCGTGGAGCCCATGATCGCGTCCGTCGACATAGCCGAGGTCACGATGCTGCCCGTGGCATTGGCCCAGGCGCCCCAGAGGCCGACAAGCGCGCAGGCAGTCGAGAACTGTGTCCCGTTGATGAGTGCAAGGCCTTCCTTGGGGCCGAGCGTGACGGGGCTAAGGCCGGCGCGCGCCAGCGCCTCGGCGGAGGGCAGGCGCTGGCCGTCGTAAAGCGCCTCGCCCTCACCAATCATCGACGCGGCCATATGGGCAAGGGGCGCGAGGTCGCCAGAGGCGCCGACGGACCCTTGGGACGGGATGACCGGGGTGACGTCCTTGGCCAGCATCGCTTCGATCAGCCGGACCGTGGACAGCGCCACGCCGGAGGCCCCCCGCCCCAGCGACAGAAGCTTGAGCGCGAGCATCAGCCGCGCGGTCGCCGTGTCCAGCGGCTCACCGACGCCGCAGCAATGGGACAGGACCAGATTGCGTTGCAGGGCAGCGGTGTTCTCCGGCGCGATCTTGACGCTCGCAAGTTTCCCGAAGCCCGTGTTGACACCGTAGACCGCCGCCTCGCCGGCCGCCGCCTGGGCCACCAGGGCGGCGGCCGCTTGGATCTTCGGCGCCGTATCGTTGGCCAGTTCGGCCGGCTGTCCCCCGTGCCAAACGGCATAGAGCTGGTCGAGCGTCGCCGCCCCGGGTGCCAGGACGACCGTCATTGCACCCCGTTGAAAAGGCGCAGGTGAAGCGGGTTGAACCCGATGCGGTAGGCGAGCTCGGCCGGGTGGCGCACGTCCCACACGGCGAGATCCGCGCGCAGACCCGGCGCGATGCGGCCGCGATCCCCGAGCCCCAAGGCGCGCGCGGCGTGGGTTGTCACACCCTGCAGCGCCTCGAGCGGCGTCATGCCGAAGAGCGTGCAGCCCATGTTCATTGTCAGCAGCAGCGAGGTCATGGGCGAGGAGCCCGGGTTGCAGTCGGTCGCCAGCGCCATGGGGACAACATGATCGCGGAAGGCTTGAATCGGCGGGCGCTGCGTCTCGCGCAGCGTGTAGAAGGCCCCCGGCAGGATCACCGCGACGGTGCCAGCGGCAGCCATCGCCCGGGCATCGCTCTCATCCGCATACTCCAGATGATCAGCTGACAGCGCGGCATATGCCGCCGCCAGCTTTGTGCCCCCAAGTGCCGAGAGCTGCTCGGCATGGAGCTTGACCGGCAGGCCCAGCGCATGGGCCGCGTCGAAGACCCGCGCGATCTGATCGGTGTCGAAGGCGATGCCCTCGCAGAACCCGTCGACGGTATCCACCAGCCCCTCCGCATGGGCCGCATGCAGCGCCGGGATGCAAATCTCGTCGATGTAGGCGTCAGCCCGGCCCTTGAACTCGGCGGGCACCGCATGGGCGCCGAGGAAGGTTGTGCGGACCTCGACCCGGCGGTGCGCAGCGATGGCCCGGGCAACGCGGAGCATCTTCAGCTCGGTCTCGCGGTCGAGCCCATAGCCCGACTTGACCTCGAGCGTCGTCATCCCTTCGCCGATCATCGCATCGACCCGGGTCAGCGCGTCTTGCAGCAGCGCGTCAGGCGAGGCATCGCGGGTGGCGCGCACGGTCGAGACGATGCCCCCGCCTGCCTTGGCGACCTCCTCATAGCTGGCCCCGTTCTGGCGCAGCTCAAACTCCGCCGCGCGGTGCCCGCCGAAGACCACATGACTGTGACAGTCGATGAGCGCAGGCGTGAGAAGCCGCCCCTTGAGGTCATGCGCGGGCGCGTCGCGATGGGGTGCCGGCACCGCATCCGTCGGCCCGACCCAGGCGATCCGCCCCCCCTCCAGCACCACGGCCCCGTCCTCGACCAACCCAAAGCTGCGATCGGCATCCAGGGTCGCCAGCGTGGCATGGGTCAGGAGCATGGGGCCGACTCGCTTGTCAAAACGGCGATTTATGCCAATAAGTGTGCACATAATATCCTGTCAAGCGAGGATCCCGTGACGACCGTTTGGGCGAAGGAGGCACTGCTGCCAGCGGGATGGGCCCGCGACGTGCGCGTCGAGATCGCGCCGGACGGGCGTATCGCGCACGTCGCAGCCGACGCGCCCCGGCAGGGGCACGCTGTGGGGCTGATGCTGCCTGCACCGGTGAATGTGCACTCCCACGCTTTCCAGCGCGCCATGGCGGGGCTGACCGAGGCGCGGGGCCCCCAGGCCCGTGACAGCTTCTGGACCTGGCGGGCGCTCATGTTCCGCTTTCTGGACCAGCTGACGCCCGAGCATGTGCAGACCATCGCGGCGCTGGTGCAGATGGAGATGTTGGAGGCGGGCTACGCCACCAATGCCGAGTTCCACTACCTCCACCACCGGCCCGGCGGGCAGCCCTATGACAGTCTCGCCGAGATGTCGGCGCGGATCGCGGCCGCGACGGCGGAAAGCGGTATCGGGCTCTGTCTGCTGCCCGTCCACTACCAGGTCGGCGGCTGCGACGGGCGCGTCCTCTCGACGGGTCAGATCCGGTTAGGCAACGACCTCGAGCGCTTCCAGCGCCTGCACGAGGAGGCCGGCCGGGCGCTCGACGCGTTGCCGAGCGATACGACTCTCGGCGTGGCGCCCCATTCCCTGCGTGCTGTGGGGCAGGAGGATCTGCGCCGCTTTGCCGAGCACTTCCCCACCGGCCCGATCCACATGCACCTGGCCGAGCAGATCCCGGAGGTGGAGGAAGTGCACGCCGCTTGGGGTGCGCGTCCGGTCGAATGGGCGCTCGACAACATGGCGCTCGACGACCGCTGGTGCCTGATCCACTGCACGCAGATGACCCCCGAGGAGACCACGCGCCTCGCCTACTCCGGCGCCACGGCGGGCCTCTGCCCGATCACGGAAAGCAGCCTCGGCGACGGGATCTTCGACGGCCTGCGCTGGGCCGACCAAGGCGGCGCGCTCGCCATTGGGTCGGACAGCAACATCCGCATTTCACTGACCGAGGAGCTGCGCACCCTTGAGTACGCCCAGCGCCTGCGCGAAAACGCCCGGGCCGTCTTCGCAACGCCCGAGCACTCGACCGGCCGGCGCCTCTTCGACGCGGTCGTCCAGGGCGGCGCGCGCGCGACCGCGCGCCGGACCGGTGCGCTGGCCGAAGGCTATTGGGCAGACCTGATGGCCCTGGATGACAATGCGCTGTGCTTCGAGGGTCGCAGCGGCGACACCGCCCTCGACAGCTGGATCTTCGCCGGCGACGACCGGGCGGTCACGGATGTTTGGGCCGCCGGTCGGCATATGGTGCGCGAGGGCCGACACATCCGCCGCGCCGAGCTCACACGCGCCTACCGAAAGACGATGCAAGACCTACGGACGGCGCTTTGACCAAATCCGCGTTTCGAAACTGGCAGCGCGTGCAAGACGAGGTCCTGCGCCGCATCCAAACCCGCGAATGGAAGCCGGGCGAGATGATCCCGCATGAGGCCGCGCTTGCCACCGAGTTCGGCTGTGCCCGCGCAACGGTCAACCGCGCCCTGCGCGAGATTGCCGAAACCGGGCTTCTCGACCGGCGGCGCAAGGCGGGCACCCGGGTCGCCGAACAGCCCGTCGCCAAGGCGACCTTCGACATCGCCGTCATCCGTCAGGAGGTCGAGACCCGCGGCCAGCGCTATCAGCACCGGCTGATCGAGCGCGCCGAGCGGGCGCCGCCCCATGCCGTCTCCGCCGCCATGGCGACGGCACCGGGCGCGAAGCTGCTGTACCTCAAGGCGCTGCACATGGCCGATGATCGGCCCTATGCGCTGGAGGATCGCTGGATCAACCTTGAGGCGGCGCCTGGCGCTCGAGACGAAGCCTTTGCCGAGACCAGCGCGAACGAATGGCTGCTGAAGCACGCCCCCTACACCCACGGCGAGATCGTGTTCTCCGCGACCAGTGCCAGCACCGACGATGCCGATGCCCTTGCCTGCGCAGTGGGGGCGGCCCTGTTCGTGTTGGACAGGCTAACTTGGCACCGGGATCTGTCCGTCACGAAGGTCAGGCTCGTCTTCTCGAAGGACCATCAAGTACGGGCCGCGCTGTAACTCACCCAAGGCTCACCAGCCCGAGACATTTTGAAAGCGTCCTTAGGACGATGTGGTTCCGGCTTGCGCTGACAACCGGCCGAGCGAGGGGAGGCACACTGAGCGCGCATAGCGAAGGTCAGCTTCGGAGGACTGCCTTGCAGCATTCCGAGTTCCGGCGAAGATCGGCTTAGGGCTCATGAGCGGAACTCCGTCGCGGCGCCCCAAGTGGCGGTATCTTGCGACCGCCAACCTCGGATTGGCGATGTGGCGTGGCGCGGCGGGTTGCAGAACCGCCATGCGCATGGTGAACCTTCCCGCCGTTCGACCTCGCCATCCTGCCTGGAACAAGTGGCGGATCGTCGGCCAGAAGCGACCGCTGCTGCCGAACACGTCTGGGCGATCCGGGCGCGGCTGGAGATCGCCGAGAACGTTCGTGACCTCGCGCTGCTCAACACGGCGATCGACAGCAAGCTTCGCGGCTGCGACCTCGTTCGGCTCAAAGTCGCGGATGTCTACGCCGCCGGCCGGGTTAAGGAACGTACCTCGGTTCTGCAGAGCAAGACCCAGAAGCCGGTGCGCTTCGAGCTGACGGAGGGCACTCGGAAGTCGATCAAGCACTGGCTCGATGATCCGATGATGATCGGGCAAGGGCACCTCTGGCCCGGCCGCTTCCACGAGCCGCTGCACATCTCGACCAGCCAACGCGCGCGCCTCGTTCGTGACTGGGTGATGTCGGTCGGGCTCAAGCCGAGCGCCTTTGGAACGCATTCGATGAGACGAACGAAGGTGGCTCAGATCTGCCTGAAGATGAGCAACCTCCGCGCCGTCCAACTCCTTCTCGGCCACACCAAGATGGACAGCACGGTCCACTACCTCGGCGTCGAGCTCGCGGACGCTTTGGCGATCTCAGAAGCGGTCGGGATCTGACGCCGAGGGGCCGCTCCACATGGGCGGCTCATTGCCGTGGTTTTCCCTCCTCCGAACGTCAGCTATCGCACTTCCCGAGAGCTGCGGTTGGCTCGCCTCGTCGTTTGGTGTCCGTGCTGGGCTGCGCTATCGGTCGAGCGGCGTGATGCCTGCCCCAGTCGCTCTCAGCTCCCGCTTAACGTGGTCGATGAACAGGCCGTGGCGGACGGGTCGATAGCGGGTCTGTGGGTAGGCAAGCGACAGGGTGAGCGGCGGGGGACGCCAACCTGGGCAAAGATACCGTGCGCGACCTGCTTCTATTGCCGGCTGCATAAGCCAGAGAGGCAGGATCCCATATCCTCGTCCCGCCAGTGTCAGGCGCTCCGCGGCGTATAGGTTGTCGGTGGAGATCGAGGGCCGAGGCGCGATGGTCGCGACGATACCGTCTGGTCCCGTCAGGGCCATTTCACGATCGACATAGGGCGAAAGGATCACTGCCGGCAGCTCGGTCAAATCGCGCGGATGATCCGGCGAGAACGGCCAGTGTGCGGCGCCGATAATAGCGCGCTCGATCTCCCAGAGGCCACGCACAATCAGGCTCTCGTCGCCGATCTGGCCAACGCGGATCCAGATATCAATGCCTTGGCCGATCAGATCGCGCGGTTCGTCCTCTAACAGCCATTCGATCGAGATGGACGGAAAGCGATCGACAAAGCTGCCCGCGATGTCCGCGAGAATGGTCTGGCCGAGGCCGTTTGGGACAGCAATGCGCAACCGACCACGCACGTCGTCCTTCCGGAGCCGATGACCCTCGACGACCGCTTCCCAATCGCCGAGGAGTTGGCGCGCCTGTCCAAGAAACTCCTGGCCCGCTTCTGTAAACGAAAGCTCATGGGTAGTGCGCATGATGAGCTGTGCACCAAGTGCTGTTTCCAGCTCTCGAAGCTGACGGCTGGCCGAGGGTTGCGAGAGCCCCAGTGAGCGTCCGGCGGCGCTCAGCGATCCGGTCTCGGCGATCCGGACGTAGAGGCGCATCAAGTCGAAGCGATCGAGGGTCTTGGCCATCTGCCGGTCATCTGTTTCACGAATGATACTCATAAATGATATCCGTCTACAGCCAAAGGCCAATGACGCTCAGATTGCCGGTCATCGGAGCCAACGGAGACGCCCCATGACCCAACTGACAAAGACCCTGCTGGCCGCCGGCCTCGCGCTGGCCCTCACCGGCGCCGCGGCTGCACAGACCGCCCCTAGCGAGGACGGCGTGCTCGTTACCGTCATCTTCAAGCACGACCAGACGATGCCGATCACCGAGATCCTCGACCAAGCACGTGCCAACGGGTTCTACGACAGCTTCCCGCCTCCGGGGGCCACCGTCCACGGCTGGGTGCTCGCCATGGGCCTCGGTCAGGTCGTGACGTTGAAGGTGCCCGCCTCCGAGATACGCGCCCTTAACCGCGCCATCGAGTTCGGCGCTTGGGGCGCTTTCGGAACGGAGGTCTATGTCAGCTACGACTTCCTCGAGATCGCCGAGCGCCTGCACGAACCCGCCTTCGCCGCGGGAGCGGCCGCACGTTGACCCGAATGGCCATCGGCTGCACGGGGAGCCGGTCTCCGACCTGCTGAGGACGTCAAGCAGCCGGACGGATCAAACGGTCACGCCCAACCCCGCTCGGTCCCCGAGCCAATCGATCTCTACCGCGCCGCCGACAACACGGCGGTGACGGATCACGCTATGCCAAAAGGACCCATGCCATGACCACATTTGCCGAGAAGATCGTCCTCATCACTGGTGCCACCTCCGGCATCGGGGAGGCTGCCGCCCACGCCTTTGCCCGCGAAGGTGCCACTGTGATCGTCAATGGACGTCGGGCCGACAAAGGCGCCGCCGTCGTGGCAGCCATCGAAGCCGCCGGGGGCCGGGCTGAGTTCTCGCAAGGCGACGTCTCCGACGAGGACACCATCCAAAGGATCGTGGAGACCGTCATCGCCAGACACGGCCGGCTCGATATCGCCTTCAACAATGCCGGCGTGGAAGGAAAGATGGGCGCGCGAACGGCCGATCAGACCAAGGCTGACTTCGACGAGAACATCGGCATCAATGTCGGTGGCGTCTTCTGGGCCATGAAGCATGAAATCCAGGCCATGCTGGCGACGGGCGGCGGCGCCATCGTCAACACTGCGTCGATCTTCAGCCAGATCGGAATGCCGGGCATGACGCTCTATACCGCGTCAAAGCACGCCGTGCTGGGCCTGACACGCGCTGCAGCGCTGGAGTACGCAAAGGACGGCGTCCGGATCAACGCGGTAAGCCCCGGCGGGGTCGAGACTGAGATGTTCGTGCGCGCGGCTGGTACCCCGGAGGAAGACTCCGAAGGCCGACAGTTCTTCACGAACTTCCACCCGATGGGCCGCATCTCGACGCCTGACGAGCAGGCCGAGGCCGTCCTGTTCCTCGCCTCTGACAAGGCGTCCTTCGTGAATGGCGCGAACCTCGCGGTCGATAGCGGCTGGAGCATCTCGTGAACGCCCGCGCCGGCTGCGTTCCGCTTTGGCCGGCGCGTGGTCCAGCGATGAGGGTCCTAGAATGACTCACGTTGCACTTGCTCTTCGCCCGGCCGTCGGCACGCAGGATGGCAAGACTCTCGCCGGCATTGGCTTCGGCCTCATCGCTGCTGCAGCTTGGTCGGGATACACTGTGGCGTCCCGTGCGGGCGTCACGGCCGGGTTCTCGGCCTTCGATCTGACGGCTCTGCGCTTCATCGTCGCTGGGCTCGTGCTCTTGCCCTTCGTGCTCCGCCACGGACTCCGCGACCTTGCCGGGATCGGCTGGTGGCGCGGCATCGTGCTGGCGCTGGCGGCGGGGCCGCTCTTCAGCGGCCTTTACACCTACGGGCTCGGGATGACGCCCTATGCCCATGGGCCCGTCATCAGCCCCTCGGTGGTCACCATCGGTACTCTGGCGCTTGGGGCTGTTGTGCTCGGCGAGCGGCCGGGACTGTTTCGTCTTCTCGGGGCCGTCGCAGTGATTACCGGTCTGTTCCTTGTGGCATGCGGGGAGATCTTCACCGGACCCGAGCGCGCAATGTCGGTGTACGATCTGATGTTTGTGGCCTCGGGCCTGCTGTGGGCAGGGTACACAGTGCTGCTGAGGCACTGGGGGCTCGATCCGATCGCAGCGACGGCGGCTGTCGCCGTCGTGTCGATGGTCGCGGTCGGGCCTGTCTACCTCGCCACAGCTGACTATGGCCGGCTCTTCGCCGACCCGGGCATGCTGGCCTTTCATGCGGGAATGCAAGGCGTTGTCGCGGCGGTGATCGCGATCCTCGCCTTCAGCCAGGCGGTCAAGCTCCTCGGCGCCAGCGGAGCCGGCATCTTCCCCTCGCTCGTGCCCGTGCTGGCTGTCCTGCTCGGCATCCCGCTCCTCGGCGAGTGGCCGACCAACATCCAGACGGTTGGGATCGCTGCCGCCACGCTGGGCCTGATGTTCGCGAGCGGCGTATTGGGCGGGCGCAGCGGGTAACCGACCGCTTGGCCAGCTAACCACCGATCGTCCGAACGCGTCGTTGCGGCCCACAGCGGACACTCGCCGCAGATCATGGTCTCGTACTTGCAACGCTACAGATCGGGCACGCGAGGCGATCGCAGCACGGCTTCGGGGGTGGCGTTGACGTCCACGAGACGACTGGCGGCCGCAGGTCGACTATGCAGCCGAGGGGTCCGCCCGGGTCGCAAGGTAGGCGGCGGGCTCGGGCTGCTCGATCATCATCGTCGCCTGCCATGCCTCGCGTTCGGCGCCGACAAGGTCGAGCTCCCAGACGCAGCCGACGACCGGTCGCGTCACGGTGTCCATCGGTGCGGTGTCGCCGTACGCCTTCC
>JBCBMO010000004.1:0-555834 GCA_039822785.1 Pseudomonadota bacterium
GGCCTGTTGAGCGTCTCCCAGAGATGGGACGCCGCCAAGGGCGAGACCTTGCAGGCAAGGCGCAGGGTGTCGGCGTGCGCCTGCTGAAAGCAGGCCTCCATCGCCTGGAAGAGGGCGGGGTTGTCACCCGTCTCCAGCAGTAGGCCCATTGCGAGATCGCGCGTCGCCTTTACCGGGTCAGCGCCGGCCGCCGCCGCCAGATGCTGAGGATCGGCGTGACCGAGCGCCCGCAGGGCCAAGCCGCGCATGGTGGCGTCACTGTGCGTCGTCTGTGCCACGAGCGCGCTCCGCAAGGTCTCGTCATCCTGGGTCAAGGCGGCCCGGGCGGCGGCCGTCGCAATAACCGCGTCACGGTCCGCGATGGCGGCCGCGAGGAGCTGGCAGGCGGAGAGAGGCAGGGAGGCGACCTCGGCCTGGGTTGCAAGGCCCTCGAAGGCCGTTCTGCGCAGGTGGTGATCGCCCGAGCGGCCGGCGAGCTCGAGCGCCACGACGATGCTCTCGTGCGGGATGCGCGCACCCTGGCGCAGCGCTTGGAGATAGAGATCGCTCGCAACATCGTCGGGGCCGTCCACCGCGACGCGCCGCTTGCCTCCCGCCTTGGGCGCCCGCACCGCGGCGTCGCCGCCGTGGAGCGCGTCCTCATCCTCCGTGGCCTCTGTGTCGACCGCCGGGGTGCTGATGGGTACGGCGCTGCCCTCGCCCCAATCGAGGGCCTCGAGCGTTGAGGAGGGGCCGGCGCCCGGGGCGGGCGTTGTCGGGTCGATGGCCTCGAAGACGATCTCCCCCGCGTCGGTCGTGCGGATGCGCCGGGTGGCCTCGCCCGTGCTGGGTGGGGTCTGTGGCGGCAGGTTTTCTGTGGGCGCCGCCGAGGCTGTCATCGCCACAACCACCGCATCGCGGGCCTGCGAGGCCGCGCCGGCATCATCGCTGAGCGCGAGGTAGACCAGGCCCGCGAGCGCGGTGACGCGGATCTGCCGGCTGCGGTCGGTGAGGGCGGCGTTGAGCGCCGTCGCGGCCGGCTCGCTGCCCAGGTGGCTGACGGCCTGTAGCGCTGCGAGCCGGCTTTCGAGCGGGCGGTCGGCATCGGCGCTATGCCCCACCAGCGCGGGGATTGCCGCAGCATCCTGGAGCAGCGCCAGCCGTCGGATAGCAGCGGTGGCCAAGCCTGGCCCGGCCGTCGCGGCCCAGGCGGTCGCATTGGCCGCAAGCGTCCCGTCGTGGTCGTCCTCATGATCCGTCGGTAGGGCGTCGAGGGCGACGGCGACGCAGCCCTGATCCTCATCGCCCAGCGCCGCCAGAGCGATCTCAGTGCGCGCGGGCGCGAAGGCCTCCAGCGCGGCGCGCCGCACCAGGGGGGAGGGGTCGCGCAGGGCCAGATCGCTCGCTTCCCGCTCTCCCGGCTCCAAGGCGCGGATGGCGAGGCAGCGGACCTCGGCGCTGTCGTCCGCCATCAGGAGGCCGAGGAGGGGGCGCAGGCGATCGGGCGCGGCGCGGGCGATGGCCGCAATGGCCCGCTCGCGGGTCTTGGGATTGGGATCGCGGACAAAACCCATCAGCGCGGAGAGCCCGCCGTCGCCGATTGCCGCGAGGGCGGGGAAGACGACCGGATCAAGTTCCTGGCCCATTTCATCGGCCCGGGCGCGCAGCAGTGTGTCGATGGCCGCCCGGGCGTCCAGGGTCGCCAGCGCTTCGATGGCGGCGACCTGCACGTCGAGCCAGTCGTCCCAGACGCCGAGGTCGTCTTCCCAGGCGACCTGATCCTCGGCGCGGCCCTCGACCAGGGTGATCAGCATGGGGATGGACTCGCGATCGCCCATCGCGGCCAAGGCCTGGATAGCGGCGACCTTCACCTCCCGCACCGGATCGCCGCAGAGCGACAGGCGGATCGTGGCGGCATCGCCCGGGCGGGCGCAGGTTACGAGGGCGCCCATGGCATCGGCGCGCACGTCCGGGTCCTCGTCGAGCAGGGCTTCGACCAGCACCGGTGCGGCTTCGGTGGCGCCGAGGGCCCCCAGCGCGCGGGCGGCGGCGCAGCGGGTGACATCGTCGCCACCGCGTAGGTGCTGCGCGATGACGCCGACCGGGTCATCGGCCGCTGTGCCTGGGGAATGATCGGCGATCATCGGTGCCCTCCTCAACGGCACCGCGCAGACCTGGCCGGCGCGGTGCGCTTGTTTCACAACCCCTTTGCCGCGCCCTGGGGAAAGGGCGCGGCTTGGGGGCGGATCAGGCGATGTCGCGGCGGGCGAAGGACATCGAGCGGAAGGTGTGCTTGTACTGGCTCTCGCCCATCTTGCGCACCATGCCCACGCCCATCTTGTAGTTGTAGTTGCCGCTGATCCAATCGACGACCCGCCCCGCCAGCGCATTGGCCGGCTGCGCGGTGTGCAGGAAGTCCATGTAGCCGACCCCCTGCTTCACCGCCGGCGTCACGATGGCCACCGCCGTGATCGAGGCGCGGGTGAGCTCGATATGCCCGTTGCGCAGCAGCGTGGCGAAATCGAAGTCATCGCCTTCGACGCCGATGATCGTGTTGTTCTGAACCGGGATGCGGTCGGAGAACACCATGACATAGTCGCCGTTCTCGATGCCGCGGGCGGCCGCATCCTCGGGGTGCAGCTCGATCCAATTCTCCGGCCAGCGCTGCACGATGTAGGGGCGGCGGCGGTCGTCATAGCCCGACTGCCAGCGCTCGTTGATCCGCCCTGAGGTGATCCAGAGCTCGTCCTCGCGCGGCTTCAGCCACTCCCAGTAGCTGGAGAACAGCGACCAGGGGGCCTTCTGCAGGTTGCACTTGCCGGTCTGCGTGTTGAAGTGGGTGAGCTTCTTGTTGAAGACCGTGGCACCCGCCGGCCCGTCCTCGGGCAGGACACGGTTGACGTCGTGCAGGCGCTTCGTCTCCTCCAGGCTGCCGTCGGCATGCATCAGCACCGGGCCCTGAATGCCATTTGTGCCGAACTCGCCCAGCTTGTCGTGCAGGGTCTTGCCCTCCCGCTGTGCCGCCACCTTGACCATGAAGAAGTCCTTGCGGGAGCCGCGGGAGAAGCGGGCGCCTTCCTCGAGAACCTCGTTCGAGTTCTGCCAGTCGAAGCCTTCGTAGCCCATCTTCTTGGCCAGGTTGGCGATGATCCACCAGTCTGGCTTGGCGTCGCCCGGGGCGTCGTAGAACTTGGGGTACAGCCGGATACGCCGCTCGCCGTTGGCGCGGGTGAAGGTATCCTCTCCCCAGCCGGAGGCGGGGAAGACGATGTCCGCGTAGCGCGCGCCGATGGGGTCGACCAGGTAGATGTCCTGGTTCCAGACCACCATGCCGCCGCTGTCGACGCGCCGCTTCAGCGTGTCGACGATGTCGGCCTTGTCGAAGCTCTGCACCTGATGTGGGCTGCGTGTCGTCAGCTCGTCGAACTTGGCCTGCAGCGATTGCGACCCGCACATCGCCTGCACCCAGGTCGTGCCGATGACATGGGCCAACCGGGTGTGGCCCGACATCAGATAGCGGTCGGTGTCGATCGCCCGCCGGCGCCGGCCCGGCAGCTTCTCCGGGCTCTTGTTGCGCGGATAGCCGCCGCCGCGCAGACCGCCACGCTGGTGACCGCCGGCCCGGCCGATGACCTGGCCCGGGCGCCCGCCGGCCCCGACGACGATCCCGAGCGCAGAGATCGCATTGGTGTTGCCGGTATTGTTGGACCAGTAAAAGCCCTTCTCGATCATGATCGAGGTCTTGGGCCGGGTGCCATCCGCCTTGGGCTTCGCCATCCACTCGGCGGCGGTGTAGATCTTCTGGACGTCGATCTGGGCGATCTCGGCGGCCTTCTCAGGGACCGCATAGTCCTGGGCGAGCAGCCATTCCTTCCAGTCTTCAAAGCCCGCGGTCTGGAACTTGCCCCAGGTCGTGCGCCACTGCCACGGCGTGTTGCGGGTGCCCTGACCAAAGCCGGAGGAGCTCTCCCACTTGTTGTTGACCCAGTTCTGGATCCACTCGCTGTCCTCCCAACCGTTCTCCACGATGACCCGGGCGATGGCGAGGACGACCGGCAGGTCGGTGCCGGGCTGGATGTCGATCAGCATCCCGCCGTTCTTGACCGCATAGGCCACGCCGCCTGTGGAACGGGGCAGCAGGAAGATCGCCTTCTGGCCGTTCTGGATGCCCTGCATGATCCAGTCCGTGAACAGGATCGTCTTCGACTCGTAGGGGTCCGTGCCGCACATCAGCAGGCACTCGGCATCGCGCCAGTCCTCGTAGGACGGGCCGAAGTTGTCGAAGCCCGCATCGCGGAAACCGGGCGTCGAGGTCACGTCCGAGGGCGTGTCGTGGAAGGTGAAATTCGCCGTGCGCACATGGCGCAGCGCGTATTTCGTGATGGCGTAGGTGTTCTCCATGTAGCCATAGGAGAAGGTCTTCACGCCGTAGGCATTGGTGCCGTGGTTCTCCAGCACGTGCTGGCCGACCTCCGCCGCGATATCGAGCGCGAAGTCCCAGGTGACCGGCATCAGCACGCCGAACATCCGCACCATGGGCGAGGTCAGCCGATCGCGCGTCGGGCCCTGGGGGCTATAGACCTTTTGCGCGATCGCCCCGCCGCGGATCGAGCTGTTGCCAAGCGGATTGACGTGCTCGGTGTCCTTGTCGGGGATGATCACCACATGATGCGGCTCGCCGTTGTGCAGCACGATGTTGTGCATGTTGGGTGCGATCCAGGCGCCAAGCGGCGAGACCGGAAACTCCTCGCCAAAGGCGTTCTGATCCGCCGCCGGGCCGCCGACCTTTCCGCCGCGCACGGGCCAGCGGTACACTTTGTAGCCGCAGGCGACGACGCAGTAGTCGCAGGCCGTGGAGATGACATCGGCATCGGGCGGCGGCAGCGGAACGCTCTGTTCGGGGACGTAGTAGGGCGTGGGCATCGGTCGCTCTCCTTATCCCATCAAGTTGTCGAAGCGGCCGTAGATCAGGCCGAACATGCCGACGGCGTAGATGTCGTCGCCCTCGAGCTCGAGCAGCACCTGCGGCAGCGACTGGTACGCCTGGCCCGAGATGAAGATCCCGTGGCGCGTCAGGTCGAAGGTCGTGAGATGCAGCGGGCAGGGGCCCAGCGCCTTGTCGCCGGGCTTATAAGTGCCCTGCAGCGGGCCGCCCTGGTGGGTGCAGGTGTAGTTGAAGGCCACCACGTCCTGGTCGGGACCCAGGCCGCCGCCGGCCTTGCGGCCGAGCTTCACCACCATCGACTCCGCATAGAGCCCCTCGTCCGGGTATTCGAAATCGAAGGGCTCATCGACCTTGAGCGACGAGAGCGTCGTGATGAACTTGCGCGGATAGGTGGCGACGGCCGCGGGGGTCTGCGCCTCCGGCAGGCCGGGCACGCCGATCATGACCACGGCGGTGGCGATGCCGCCGGTGAGCAGCACCTCGCGCCGGGTCATCAGACAGTTGCGGGTCCCGGCGGCCTTGGCCTCGCCTTGCTCGCCGTTGATGGCGGTGGCGATGCGGGGATCGATCGTCATGGCTGTCAGCTCCTCAGTTCTGCCACATCGCATCGGGGGCGGGCAGCGGCTCCATCTCGGGGATGTCCGGCTGCTCGATCAGGATCTCCTCGCCGGAGAGGCTGTCGAGGAAGGCGACCAGATCGTCGATCTCGGGCTCGGTCAGGCCGAGCGGCTTGATCAGATCGCTCTTGGTAGCGGCGAACTCGTTGGTGCCGCCGCCCTCGTTGTAGAAGACCACTACGTCGCGCAGGGTCTCGATCATGCCGTTGTGCATGTAGGGGAAGGTGTACTTGGTGTAGCGCAGCGATGGCGTGCGGAACTTGCCCAGGTGGTTCTTGTCCTTGCTGCGGAAGTACAGCCCCGGATCGTCCTTGGTGTTGCGGTACAGCTCCTCGGTTGAGCCCTTGGCGTAGAGCTCAAAGCGGAAGGTGATCTGCGCCAGCGGATCGGTCTCCCAGCCGTCATAGGGCGGCACCCCGGTGTTGTAGTACTGCTCGTCGCTGAGCAGCGGGCCGGTGTGGCAGGCGATGCAATTGGCCTTGCCCGCGAACAGCTCCAGCCCCCGCTTTTGCTGGAAGGTCAGCGCATCATCGTCGCCGCGCATGTATTCGTCGAACGGCGTGTCGGTCTGCACGATCGTGCGCTGGAAGGCGGCGATCGCCATATAGGCGTGGCGCACCAAGGGGTAGGTGTCGCCGAAGACCTCGTTGAAGCGCGTCCGATACTCCGGCACGAAGGCGAGGCGCGCCTCCATCATGTCGTCCTCGCCGTTGCCGGCCACACCGCCGCGCGCGGCGGAGCGGGCCTGGGCCTCCAGCGACTTCGACGCGCCGGCCCAGAAGAGCTTGGAGTAGTAGGCGGAGTTCACGATGGTCTGGCTGTTGCGCCAGTGCGTGGTGCCCGGATAGCCGAAGCTGATCTTGTCCTGCACGGCCCAGCCGGCCTCCGGCAGGTGGCAGGCGGAGCAGGGCATCCCGTTGTTGCCCGACAGGATCGGGTCGAAGAACAGCATCTTGCCAAGCTCGACCTTCTCCGGCGTCGTCGGATTGTCCGAGGGGTTGGGCGGGGGGCCAAGCGGGGCAAGGCCGTCGGGGCGGGGGTTGTCTGCCAGCGCCGGCACCGCGATCAGGGCGGCAAGGGCGGCGGCTAGGAACGTCCTGGCTTGGGTCATGGATCGCTTCCTCAGTTCGGCGTGTCGCGCCAGTTTTCGATCAGCGCGTAATCGAAATCCTGGTCGCGCCAGACGTAGGCATCGATGTCGAAGCTCTCGCCCGACAGGCTTTCGAGGAAAGCGATCAGATCGGCCTTCTCGGAGGGCACCAGGCCCAGCGGCTGAAGCCGCGGGTCCTTGAGCGGATCGTCACCGCCGCCAGCGTCGTAGAAGTCGATGACCTCCTCCAGCGTCGCGAAGATGCCGTTGTGCATGTACGGCGCGGTGTAGGTGAGCTCACGGAGCGTGGGCGTCAGGAAGCTGCGCCGCGTCTCCGGCTGGTGGGTGCGTACGAAGGCGCCAAGGTCCTCGCGCAGCAGCATGTAGTTCTCGATCCCCATGAACTTCGCATAGGTCACGAAGGCCGAATGCCGCTCGGGGTCGGCCCAGATCTCCGGGTTGTTGGGCACGCCGGTGTTGTAGGGCTGGTCGTCGGTGAAGCGGTCGCCAGAGTGGCAGTCGGCGCAGCCCGCCTTGCCCTCGAACAGCCCCTGACCGCGCTCGGCCGCAGGCGACAGCGCGCCCGTGTCGATCGGCGCCCCGCGGGAGACGATGGTCTGCATGAAGGCCATCAGCGCATTGCGCGCGCCCCCGTTGGAGGGCTCGCCCATGCCCGCGTCCGCGAACATCTGGACGTAGACCGGGTCCTGCTTCATGCGCTCCTGCATGATGCGCATGTCCATGTTCATCAGATACGTCTCGGTGAGCATCCCGCGCGCGACGTCGTTGAGGTTCGTCCCCAACCGCCCGTCGTGCATCCAGGCCGCGCGATAGCCCACGTTGGCGAGCGTCGGGCTGTTCCGGAAATGACCAGAGCCCGTATAGGCCCAGGACAGGGCCTGGCCATCGGTAAAGGCCATCGCCGGATCGTGGCAGCTGGCGCAGGACAGCGCGGTGTCGCCGGACAGGCGGCTGTCATAGAACATGCGCTTGCCAAGCTCGGCCCGCGCGGGGTCGACATCCATCGGTTCGATGCCCTGTGCGGCGGCGAACCCGCCCGTCATCAGGGCCGACGCCAACAGCGTTGGCGCGAGCAGTCGTCTCATGCCCATCTCCCACGTTTCTGTCCGCTGGACACCACGGACCGGGAGAGGCTGCCACCGAGCCAGAGTCGGGGTAGTTGTTTGCAATCAAGCCAGAGTCCGAAACTGGCTGTTTAGGATTGTCGCACCCGGCGCCCCGTTGCAGGGACACATCGCGAAAAAAACGCACGTCGATACTTCACGCTGGTGTTTCATTTGACCGCGATCAGTGCTGCAGGCGCGAAGAAACGAAAGGGTCCAAGGCATCGCTGGAGGATGCCATGGACCAACTTAGCCCCATCCGCGATCACGCCGACCGACTCCCCTCGACCGACGCCTGGCGCCGTCTGCCAGCGTCCAGCCAGAGAGCCCTCGACGCGATCTGCATTCCGCTTCGAGCCCATCGTGGTGACAGCCCGACGGATGACGTCGTGATTGTCCGCTCCGGGGCTTTCGGTACCCTGCGCGAGACGGCCGACGGCCGCCGCAGCCTAACCTGCCTCGCCCTTCCCGGCGATTTCCTCGACTTTCGCCGCCGCGAACGGCAGCGCCAGGGCCGGCTGCTGACCCTCGCCGAGGGCGTGCTGCTGGTGCCGGATGTCCCTGCGCTCGATGCGCTTTGTCAGCGCGACGTGGCGATCACGACCCTGCTGTTCGATCTCATGCGGGAGGCCTTCACACGGGCGCGCGACCACTGCACCGATATCGCGATCAAGACGCCGCTCGAGCGTTTGGCCGCCGCGCTTCTGGAGTGCCGGCGTCGCCTCCACAACCCGCCGCTGGATCAGTTCGCGCTGCCCCTGCGCCGCGGTGACCTGGCCGAGTATCTGGGTCTGAAGGCCGAAACCGTGAGCCGTGGCTTCCGCACCCTGCGCGAGGAGGGGTTCATCGCGCCCGAAAGCGCGGGCCGGATCTCGATCCTGAACCTGCCCGGTCTGCGCCAACTGGCCAATGGCGGGCGCCCGCGCCGCTCCACCCGCCCGTTCTGAGCCGCGAGCCGCCAAGGCCGGCGTGCATCCTTGATCGACCGCAAGGCCCGGCGGAGCCGCCCTCCCTAGGCTCCGCCTGTCATCGCTGAGAACTCGCTCCGCCAGGGTCGAACCGGGGATCCCCCGGTCCCAGCCAAGCGTCTGGACCGGAGGTTTGGCATGCACCCTGACACCCAAGGACTGACACGCCGTCAGACGATCATCACCATCGCCGCCGCCTGCTGCTGCGCCGGGCTGCCCGCTGAGGCCATGACGCCGACGGTCGATCAGATCACCGATCTATCCTCCACCGCTGCGACGGACATGTTCCGCTTCGCCCCCGATCTCCTCCGGGTGGAGCCCGGTACGGCGCTCGAATTCACCAACAGCCGCGGCGATCACACCGTCCATTCCGTGCCGCAGCTTTGGCCCGAGGGCGTGGTGCCGGTGAAGATCTCACACAAACCCTCGGCCTTGGTGACCTTGCCGGTCGACGGCCTCTACGGTTTTCGCTGCCGTCGCCACGGCAAGTACGGGATGGTCATGCTTGCGATCGCCGGCGCGGGAGAGGACCTCTCGACCATCGAGGCCCGCGTTAACGCAATGCGAGCAGGTGCCCGCGAGAAAGCCCGGTTCCGTGAGCTCATCGCCCGCTACCGCGCTGAAAGTTAAGACAATGTCGAAGAGTGTCGCCTGGTAACGAGGCGCTTTAGCAAGGTCACAAGTGGGATGATCTAGAGCAAAAAGGCGAAGATGACGGCCCAGATCAAAGCGCCAAGTGCCACTGCCCCAATCATCCAGATGTTCAGCACGAAGCGCGGGCGGCCGGCGTCATCGCCCAGCACATTCGGCGACTTATCCACAGGCCGATGCGACTCTTGCTCTCGCCTGGCTGGCTCTGCGGGTTCCATGCCATCCCTCTATGCTCACTCAGAATACACCCTGCGGCAAACGCCGAATGCTTCGTCCCGTTATGCAGCAATTCTTCCCAGTCTTTGTGGCGCAAAAGTGGTTTCTTTCGTCGCGGATCCTCACTCTCTGGTCATGCTGCTCCGCAACATGACGAATCTGCAGCGCTTATTTGAAAATATTCAAAAAGGACCGATGCCTAGTTTCGAACAGAATTCCTAATGGTCCTGAAAAATTCCGATTTTGCGGCGCAGCATTTTCTCGTTGACTAGGCCTCATTCATCCACAACCTTAAACATGACCGCATAGGCCATTCACGATTGCTGGAGAGGTGTCATGTCTGACCCAGTCAATGTGACCGTGCTTTCCGCGTCAGAGTTTGCAACGCGAAAGTTTAATCTGTTGTATGCAACGAAGATCAAACGGGCTTTCGACTGCATCACCGCGGCGATGATGTTGTTTCTCGCTGCACCGGTAATTTTTGTTCTCTTGATCATAATTGCACTGGACGGGGCGAACCCGATCTTTGCACAGCCGCGCGTTGGTAAAGGCGGACGTGTGTTCGCCTGCTTCAAACTGCGCACGATGGTTCCTGACGCCGCCCAGCGCCTTGCCGAGCTTCTTCGCAAGGATCCGGTCGCCCGGCGCGAGTGGGATGAAAACTTCAAGCTTGAAGATGATCCTAGGATTACCTGGATCGGCCGTTTTCTTCGGCGCACCAGCCTCGATGAACTGCCGCAACTGTGGAATGTCGTGCGCGGCGACATGAGCCTGGTGGGGCCGCGACCTGTTACGCGGATCGAGATGCACCGCTACGCGACCAACGCCCTGACCTACAAGTCGATGCGGCCGGGCCTGACGGGCCTGTGGCAGGTCGAGGGCCGCGGGCGGGACGTCAGCTACCCCGAGCGGGTGGCGATGGATGTCCGCTACGCCGGGAGCGTCTCCTTGGTGGAGGATCTGCGGATCATGGTTGGCACCTTGGGCGCGGTGCTTGGTCAGCGGGGGCGCTGACGCTGTTTGCCGGGATGGATGGGGGCGGTGCCATCGCCCCGGTCCAGGGGGTTTCGTTGGAGGACTGGGGGATGCGCGTCTCGGTCGTGATCGCGTCGGCGGGTCGGCCGGAATTCATCGAGCCGCTGCTTTTGCGGCTGTACAAGCAGACGGTGAAGCCTTGCCGGGTGGTCGTCGTGACGCCATCGCGCGACGACAACCCGCTGATCGATCAACCGGCAGACCCCGCGGCGCCTTTCCTTGTGGAGCATCTGCTGTCGGCCCGCGGGCTGCCGCGCCAGCGCAACGTAGGCCTGGAGCGCGTGCTCGACGACTGCGATGCCGTGGTCTTCTTCGACGATGACTACGTGCCCTCCAAGCGTGCCATCGAGGGCATCATCGCCGCGTTCCAGGCGTTTCCGGATGTCGCCGGGATCTCGGGCGATCTGCTGGCGGACGGCATCCACGGCCCTGGCATCCCGCTCGACGATGCCGTGCAGCAGGTCGACGCCTATGACGCCGCCTACACGCCGAAGGCGCCCGAAGTCACCCGGCAGCTCTCTGGCCTCTACGGCTGCAACATGGCGATCCGCACGGAGCGGATCGACGAGAACCGCTTCGACGAGCGCCTGCCGCTCTATGCCTGGCAGGAGGATGCCGATTTCGCCGGTCGCATCCCCGGGCGGAAGGTGCGCGTGGATTCCTTCGTTGGCGTCCATTGCGGCGCCAAGCGCGGGCGCGAACGCTCCGGCCGGATGCTGGGCTACAGCCAGATCATCAACCCCGCTTACCTCGTCCGCAAGGGATCGATGTCGCTCGGCTTCGCGCTGCGCCTCAGTCTGAAGAACATCTTCGCCAATCACCTCAAGGTCCTGGCGCCGGAGCCGTGGATCGACCGGCGCGGGCGCATGACGGGCAATTGGCTCGGCATCGCCGACCTGCTCCGGGGCCGGCGGGAACCGGAGCGTGTCCTCGAGTTCAAGTGACCCGATAACGGCGTCAGTATGCCGAAGCTCAAGCGTCGTGCCATTCCAGACTGTCCACCCGTTGCTTGCCCCCGACCCAGCCGCCGCGTGCCTGCCGCCTTGAGCAGGGCAGGTGCTGCGGCTGGTGCGCGCCGTCGCGTCGAGACGCGGCGGTTCCCGATTTCTCAAGGCCGGCCCGTCACGCAATGATCGTGAGATGACTGTGAAAAAGGATGCAGGCGCATCGCCGGAGAGTGGGAGCGGCCCCGCCACGGGTGGGCTGGGGACCAGGCTTGCCTCCGCGAGCAGTTGGTCCATTGGCGGTCAGCTCGCGGCGAAGCTGCTCGATCTCGCGACCCTGGTGGTGCTGCTCTATTTCCTGACGCCGGCGGACTTCGGCCTGGTGGCGCAGGCGCTGACCATCGTGGTCATCGTCGAGGCGGTGACGATGGTGCCGATCCAGACCCCGATCCTGCGCATCGCCCAGCCGGAGCGGGCGCTCTATGATACCGCGTTCACCCTCACCCTGCTGCGGGCGGTGTTGATCGGTGCGATCATGGCGCTCTGCGCGGTGCCGCTTGCCGCCTATTTCCGCGAACCTGACCTGCCGCCGCTCCTCTATGCGCTCGCGCTCGCGCCCATGGTGCGCGGCTGCCTGAGCCCGATGATGGCGGAGTTCGACCGCCGCTACGACCTGCGCCCCTATGCGGTGATGGAGGTGACGGCGAAGACCACGGCGTTTTGCATTGCCGTGACGATTGCCGCGACGACGGCGAGCTATTGGGCCATTGCGGCGGCAACCATCACCACCCCGCTGGTGCTCGCCACCATCAGCTATGTCCTGGCCCCCTACAGGCCGCGCCTCTCGCTCGTCCACTTCGCCAGCTTCCGCGACATCGTGGGCTGGAACACCGCCGCTCAGGCCATCGAGACCGTCACCTGGCAGCTTGACCGGCTGATGCTCGGCCGGGCACTGCCGAACGATGTCTTCGGCCGCTACGCCGCCAGCCGGCAGATCAATGAGATCCCGCAACAGTCGATCTCCCGCCCGCTGACCCGGCCGATGATCGCCGCCTTTGCCCAGGCCCAGGACCAGGCGCGGCTGCGCGTGCTCTGGCTGAAGTGCTCCAACACCATGCTCTTCGTCGTAGGGCCCATCGTCGTCGGCCTCGCCCTCTTGGCGGACGAGGTCGTGATGGTGATCTTCGGCCCGGGCTGGGAGGGGGCGGAGGTCTTTATCTTCGGCCTCGCCCTCGCGGTGCTGCCGCAACTGCCCTGGATGCCGCTTCGCAGTCTGGCCGTGGCGACCTACCGGACGCGGCTGCAGACCTTCTGTGTCTTCATCAAGCTGATGATCTCCATCCCCGTCTTGGTGATCGCGATCAAATGGCAGGGGGTCATCGGCGCGATCGTGGCCAAGGTGCTGATCGAGGTCGCGATGATCCCGATCTCTGCACATTTCATCCACCGGCTGATCGGCGTCTCGGTCCTCGATCAGCTTTGGGCGCTGCGCCGGACCGTGGCGGGGCTGATCGCGCTCGCGGTGATGCTCGCTGCGCTGCGCGACATGTTGATGCCCGCCTTCGGTACGCACCGTCTGGTCGTCGCGATGGAGGGCGGGGTGATCTTCGGGCTCGCGTTCCTGGGCTATCTGAGCGTTGTCTTTGCCCTGTGGTGGATGGCCGGGCGCCCGAACGGGATCGAGAGCCTGATGATCGACCGGGCGACGGCGGTGCTGGCGGTCCTCAGGCGGCGCCTCGCCTGATCAGCCAGCACCCACCAGCCCCGGTGGCGGGGCGATCTGGGCCAGGGGCGCCGTAACCATGCTCCGCTGTCGCTCCATCGCTGCGCTTACGGCGGCGGTGAAGCGCGCGCGAAAGCGCTCCTCAGAGAAATCATGCGCCCGCGCTTGCAAAGCGCCTGCGGGAAAGCTGCCGGCCTCGAACCGCTCCAGCGCCGCTAGCAGTGCGCCTGCGGTTTGCTCGGCGAAGAACACCCCCGTCACCCCGTCCTGCAGGCTGTCGAGAACCCCGCCGCGGCCATAGGCGACCACCGGGCAGCCGGAGGCCAAGGCCTCGATTGGCACGATCCCGAAGTCCTCCTCCCCCGGAAAGATCAGCGCGCGGGCGGTGGCGTAGAGCTCGACCAGCTTCTCGGTCGAGACCCCGCCGAGGAAGGTGACGTTGTCTGGCGCGCTCGCCTGCAGGGCGCCCAGCGCCTCTCCCTGACCCGCGACGACGAGCTTTCGCCCGGTGCCCCGGACCGCCTCGATGGCGAGATCGACGCGCTTGTAGCCGACAAGCTGAGAGACCACGAGGTAGAAGTCCGACCGCGCTTGGGGCGCCCCCCTGCCAAAGAGCGAAAGGTCGACCGGTGGGTTCACCACCACGGCCTCACGCCCATAGACCCGCTTGATCCGCCGGGCGATGAAGCTGGAGTTGGCGACGAAGCTATCCACCCGCGCCGCACTCGCCAGGTCCCACTGGCGCATCCGATGGGCAAGGTGCGAGAACACCGTCCGCTGCAGCCAGCCCAAGCCGTCGCGATACTGCGGATAGTGATCGTAGAGATACCGCATCGGCGAGTGGCAGTAGCAGACATGCGTCGCATCCGGCGCGGCGATCACCCCCTTGGCCGGCCCGCTCTCGGAGGAGAGCACGAGATCGTAGCCCGTCAGATCCAACTCCTCGAGCGCCCGGGGCATGAAGGCCAGGTACTTTTGGTAGTGGCGCCGCGCCATCGGCAGCTTGGCGACGAAGGTCTCGCGCACCCGGCACTCCCGGATCGCCGCCGATACGGCGTCGGGGTCATAGACATGGGTGTAGATGTCGGCGTCGGGATAGCAGCGCAGCATCTGCTCCAGCACGCGTTCGCCGCCGCGCATCCCGACCAGCCAATAGTGAATGATGGCAACGCGCATGCGGTTCTCTTTCGCTTCGCCGGACGATGGCCGCCAACGCCGGATTAGTCCGTCAGGGTGGAGAGCTTGATACGCACGACGTCGTTGGGGCGAAGCGGCGTGTCGGGGTCGACCACCCGGGCCTCGCCACCGCGGCGCAATTCGAAGACCACGTCGACCGCGTCGTCGTCGGTGATGAACCCGGCCACCGCCGTCAGGCGAAAGCGCAGCGCACGCCGCTGGGCGATCACCGCGGCGATCTCCTCATTGACGCGCGCGAACTCGGTAAGCAGTTGCGACCGCTGGGCGCCGAGGAAGCGGCTCCGCTCCTCCTCCAGATCCACGATCCGGTTGCGGATCAAGCTGAGCGCGCTCTCCACCTCCAGCAGCGTCGCCTCGGAGGCGGTGAGCTGGCGCGCGAACTCGGGCAGGGTGTTGGGGGCCAGGATGCCGCGGTCGACAAGCTCGGTGTTACGCGCCAGCTCCTCCGCGTTCAGGTCGCGGATGCGCTCCTGGGCCGCCATGCGCTGCTGCAGAAGTTCGACCTGGCGCTCGTTCTCCTTGATCGCCTCCTGCCAAAGATCGAGAAGCGCCGCGGCCGTCTCGATCTCCGTCGCCGCGCGGCCGTTGCCGAGGGCCGCGGCCGCGGCGGCGATCTCGGCGCGCGCCTCGGGGCCGGTTCCGTCTGCCGCTTCGCCCTCGGGCATGAGCTCAGCGACGGTCGCGCGCAGGGCAGCGTCCAACTCCAGCCGCTTCTCCAACTCGCCGCGCTGGTTCTGAAGCCGGATCAGGCGGTCGCCCGCAGTCCGCAAGTCCGCCTCCAGCCCCAGCCGCTGCAAGGCAACGGTGTTGGGGTCGAGGCCGACGAAGGAGATGCCGCTCGCCAGCCCCACCGCATCGACGGCGGTCAGGCCGGGACGGAAGGTGACCTCGCCCGGGGTTCTGACGGCACCGAAGACCATCACGGGCGCATACTCCAGGATGCCCACCGTGATCGTCGGCGCCACCAGCGCGCCGGTTTCTTCCGCTGTCGCGGCGATGGCTTGCTCGACCTCGGCGAAGCTGCGCCCGGCGACGCTCACCCGGCCGATCCCGTCCAGCGCGACGGCGCCATCCGCATCGACCAGCCTTTCCTCAGAGGCCACGGCACCCGGCAGGAAGATCGACAGGCGATCCCCCACCGAGATGGCATAGGGCGTCTGCGCCACCGCGATGCCCGCCACCGCCCAAGCGAGGACAAGCGCGACCGGGCCGAGCCAGCGATGGATCCCTTGCCCCGTCATCGGACCAGGATCCGCCGCGGCATCTGACCGTAGCCATAGTAGTTGTCGCTCAGGATCAGATCCTCCGCCTCCGCCTCGTTCAGGATGACCCCCGCCAGGTTGCAGCCGCTCGCCTTCAACAGCCCGATGGAGCGGTTCATGAGCGGGACCTGCGTGCGGCCGACCCGGGCGACGAAGAGCGCTGCACTGACCGAGCGGCTAACCGCCAGCGTCTCGGAGGCCAGCAGGATCGGCGCCGTATCGAAGATGATCACGTCATAGCGGTCGCGGAGATCGCCGAGCACACGCTCTAGCGTATCGACCGTCAGCACCGTCGAGCCGCCGACCACGGCCCGCGTGCTGGGCAGGATGTCGAAGCCGGCCTCGGGCAGCGAGAGGAGACCGTCGACCGCGCTGCCCCGGCCCGCCGCGACATCGGCGAAGCAGACCTGATCCGGCGCCAAGACCTCGGACAGGAACGATGGCTTGCGCAGATCCGTCTCCAGCAGGAGCGTCCGCTTGCCCGACTGCGCCGAGGTGAGCGCCAGGAGCAGCGCCGCGGTCGTCTTCCCCTCCCGGCTGGAGGCAGAGACCACGGCGAAGGTCTGGCACACCGGCGGTGCGGGGTCGATCAGCAGGTGATAGAGCGTCGAGAGGTGGTCGCTCGCGGTCTTTCCCTCCGACCGCAGCCACTCCTCCAGCGTGCTTGCCTTAAGCCCGCGGCGGCTGAGCTTGGGCACGGTGGCCAGGATCGGTGCGCCGGTGCTTCGCGCCAGATCCGCCTGACGCCGGACACCCGTGGTGAGGAGGTGGCGCAGCGCCGCGAGACCCACACCCGCCATGAGCCCGGCAAAGGCGGCGGCCAGGGCGATGATCGTCTTGCGTGGCGCATAGGGGCCGTCGGGGATCAGCGCGCTCGAGACGATCCGCGCATCGGCGGTGGCAAAGGCCTGCTGCGCTCGGGTCTCGTTCAGTCGGATCAGCAATTGCGCGTGAAGCTCGCGCGCGGCCTCCGCTTCCCGTTCCAGCCGCCCGATCTCCACCGTCGCCTCGGTTTGAGCGAGGTTCAGGGCCTCCAGCCGCCGCACGCTCTCCTCGAGGGATTGCTCGCGCGAGCGGGCGACCTCCAGATCGCCCTCCAGGCTGGCGACGAGATTGATCACCTGGCGCTCCAGCGCCGCCTCGACTTCCCCCAGTGCCTCGCGCTGGGCGATCAGCGTTGCGTTGCCCGGCCCGAATTGCGCGGCCAGGCTCGCGATCTCCTGGCGCAGCCGGTCGCGCTCCGCCAGCAGACGCTCGGGGATCTGGCCGACCAGGGCGCCGGCGGCCGTAAGCGGGTCGCTGCCTTCGACCAGGGCGCTCACCTGATCGAAGCGCGCCTTGATCGCCACCCGCTCCGCCTCCGCTTCCGACAGGGCGCTGGAGAGATCGGCGAGCTGCTGGGTCACGACCTCTCCCACGACCAGGTCGCGCGAGAGGTTCTGCAGTCGCCGCTCGACCGCCGCGGCCTCCGCGTCCTCCGCCCGGGCCTGCAGCGACGCGACACGCTCCTCCAGCCAGGCGGTCGCATTCGCCGTCGCCTCGCGGCGAAAACGTTGCTGGGCCGCGACGTAGGCGGCGACATGCGCATTGGCGAAACGCGCTGCCAGCGCCGGATCCTCGGCGTAGAACGAGACCTCGATCACGTAGGAGATGCCGTCCTGGCTGACCGAAAGGCGCTTGCGGATCTCCTCGATCAGATGCGTCCGCGTGGGCGCCTCGGGCAGTGCCGCGGGGGCGAGGCCCAGGGCAACGCGCCCCTGGCGCATGATCGCCCGCAGGCCGGTGGGCGTGACGAGATCCTCCCGGAACTCCGGCACCGCCGCCAGGCCGGTCTGGTCGATGGTCTTCGCGATCAGCTCGTTCGAGCGCAGCGCCGCGATCTCGCTGGCCACCACGGCATCGGAGACCGGGAGTTGCGACACCACCTCATCGCCCGACAGCGCCCCGCGTTCGCGCGGATCGAGGACCAGCGAGGCCCGCGCCTCATAAAGCGGCGTGGCGCTGAGGCCATACCAGACGCCCAGGCTGGTCGTCAGAACCATGCACAGCAAGATCAGCCACTTATCCCGCAGAAATATGCGAAACAGCTCGGCCAAATCGACAAACCCCGGGGCGGGGCGGTCAAACGGAGCACCGCCGCTCCAGTCGTCGCCTGAGGTATGTCGCACGTCCTTCATGAGGCTCCGCATGCAACCGTCGGCTGTGGATCAGGATCGCGACACGGACGCTGAGGTCAACACTTATTGTGCACTGCACGCATGGGCTGAACGTGGCTCTACCGCTTAGCCGTCGCCTGGCACAACGCCCTTGTCGTGCAGGGCGGCCAAAAGTTGCGCTGCGGCGCGTTCCCAGGTGAGCGTCGCGGCGCGGGCGTGGCCGGCCGCTACAAGGGCGTCTCGCCGCGCGGGGTCCTCCGCCAGCGCAACGACGGTATCCACCCAGGGGGCGGGATCGTCGGGCGGCAGCATCTCCGCGGCGCCCTCATAGACCTCCGGCATCGCACCGGCACGGGACACGGCGGCCGGTGCCCCGCAGAGCATGGCCTCGCCAGGCGGCAAGCCGAACCCCTCGGTCGTCGAGGGAAAGAGGAACACGAGACAATCGGCATAGAGCGCCCGTAGCGCGGCGTCGTCCAACCGGCCGAGCAGGCGCACATTCACGGGGGCTGTCTCTCCCTCGGGCAGGGCTGTCCCCACCAGGGCGAGGGTCAAGTCCGCCAGCCGAGGGTCCCGCCAGGCCCGCAGCAGCAGGGCGAGGTTCTTGTGCGGCTGCGCGGCCGCGAAGGCGAGGGCGTAGCGCTGGGGGCGCAGGCCGAGCCGCGCGATGGCCTCCCTGTCCGGGCTGATGCGCAGGATATGGTCCAGCCCGTTCCAGATCGCCGTGGCCTCTCCTGGCTGACCAATCCCATGGGCCGCCAGCCGCTGGGCGGAAAAGCCGCTGACCGTCAGCAGTTTGCGGGCCCGGCGGGCGGCGAGGGGCTGCATCAGCCGATACCAAAGCCTGAAGGCCCGCGGATAGGAGGACGGCGTATCGAAGACCTGGGCGTCGTGCATCATGACGATGTTCTGCCCATGCATCAGAGGCGCCGTATTGGCGAGGTTCACGAGGCATCGCCCCCGCGCCGCACGCCAGAGCGCGGTCTGTTCCCAAAGGGTGCCGCCAGACCCTGGTACGGCCTGGGCCGCGATCGCCGTCAGTGGCGGGACCGGGGCGCCGGGCGCGTGCAGCAACCGCCAGCGCTCGCTGCCGTTCCGGGTGGCCAGCAGACGATCAAGCGCAATGGTCAGCTCCCGCGCCACCCGCTGGACGCCCGACTGGGGTGCCGTCAGAAATCGCCCGTTGATGAGGATCTCGCGCGCCCTCGCATCCCGCGGTTCGCTCATCATGCGGATCCCCTCCCCAAGGGCGGATCACCACCCGCCGTCACCCCGTCAAAGGGCGCCCGGTGGCAGGGTCGCGATGATCGGAAAAGCGGCAGCGAGCGTAAGCACCGCGCCGGTGTCGAGCCATCTCCACCCGGCAGTGTGCAGTGCACCATAACCTTGCGTGCGCTGCAACCCGAGGGTTTCGAAGACAGGCTCCGTGCCATCCTCAGGCTCGGCCCGCAGGCGCTTTCTCAGGATGATGGTGCGGTCGAGAAGACTCGAACTTCCACGGGTTTTACCCCACAGCGACCTCAACGCTGCGCGTCTACCAATTCCGCCACGACCGCAATGTGCCGCGGTGCTTAGGGTAAGAGCGGCCGGTCGCGCAAGCCCCCCTTGATGCAATCTGTCGGCGCGCCCTAGCCTTACGGCGTATTCCGGCGGCACAGGCCGTCAGCGAAACGGAGAGACCGATGCGGGCGAGCCTCGACCCCGCCCCCGATCTGGTGCCGGTGCCGGTGACCTGGCAGGTCAGCCCGGGCCTTACGGACTATCCGGAGGCGCTCGCGGCGATGGAGGCGCGGGTGGCGGCGATCGCCGAGGGCAAGGCGGCGGAGCTGATCTGGCTGGTGGAGCATCCGCCACTCTATACCGCCGGCAGCTCTGCGCGCGAGGCGGATCTGCGCGATCCCCAGCGCTTCCCGGTCCATCGCGTGCGCCGTGGCGGTCAGTTCACCTATCACGGGCCCGGTCAGCGCGTCGTCTATGTCATGCTCGACGTCGCGCGGCGCGGCCGCGATGTTCGCCGTTTCGTCGCCACGCTGGAGCAATGGGTGATCGACGCCCTGGCCGACTTCCAGGTCGCGGGCGAGATCCGACCGGGGCGCGTTGGCGTCTGGGTGCGTCGGCCGGAGAAGCCGCCCCGCCCGAACGGTACCGTCGCCGAGGAGAAGATCGCCGCCATCGGGGTGCAGCTGCGCCGCTGGGTGAGTTTTCACGGCCTGGCGATCAACGTTGAGCCCGATCTCGCCGATTTCGACGGGATCGTGCCCTGCGGCATCGCCGATCACGGGGTGACGAGCCTGGTCGACCTGGGCCTTCCGGTGACGATGGGCGATCTCGACGATGCCCTGCGCCGGCGCCTGCCTCAGGCCTTCGGTCCGGTCGCGTATAGTTGATTGCACGGTTTTAGATGCCCGTTCGTCTTGGCTAGGATGTTGAAGGCACGACTGGCTTCGTGCGACCTTACCGCGCCGACCAACAAAAATACGGGCGGCCAACTGTCGAAGTGGGAGACATATAGGATGAAACGACTGGCGATCCTGGGCGCTCTGGCGCTCATGGTGACGGCCAGCGGCGCTGCGCAGGCAGCCGATGCCGCGGCCGGAGAGAAAGTGTATCGCGCCTGCCGGGCGTGTCACGTGATCGACAAGGAGCAGAATCGCGTCGGGCCCCATCTGGTCGGTATCGTGGGCCGGCCGGTCGCGGCGATCGAGGGCTTTCGCTACTCCAACGGCATGGTGGAATGGGGTGAGGGCAAGGTCTGGGACGCGGCCACCCTTGACCTCTATCTCGAGAACCCGCGCGGCGTCGTGAAGGGCACCAAGATGGCCTATCCGGGCCTGAAGAAGGCCGAAGACCGCGCGAACATCATCGCCTATCTCGAGGGCGCCGGCAGCTGATCTACGCGAGCGGTAGCCGAGGTAGCTGGGCCGGCATCCCTTGCCGGCCCTTTCTTTTTCACGGTCTCAGCTTGCGCCGGCAAGGCTCCGCGCGGCCTCGATGTACGCATCGCGGCGCTGCTTGGCGCGGCCCGGCATGCTCTCTCCTGCCAAGGCATCCAGCCCGCTGATGTCATCGCCCACGATGATGATCCCGATCATCCCCATGGCGTAATGCGGTTGGCATTTGAACGCGTAGACGCCGGGGATATCGAAGGTCAGCTCGATATCCTTGTTCATCCTCGATTTGAAGGACGCGGCTCCCTCGGGGATCAGCCCGTCGAGCGAGACGACGTTGTGACCCCTGTCGGTCGAGACAAACTTGACCGTGTCGCCGGGAGCGATCTTGAGGACCGCCGGTTTGAAGACCATCGCCTCTTTTGTCTCCTTGTCGCGGTTCAGCATCAGAACCTCGAAGGTCTCCGCCTTGGCCGGTGCGATGGTGAGGGCGAGCGTCGCGGCAAGAGCGAGCGATAGGGCACGGATGCGCATGGGTATTTCCCCCTGTTTGTGTCCAGTGGCAGCGGCGCTGGGCGCCGTCTTGAAGGGCGATTGGGAGCCTCGCGAACCCTGTGCGCGCATCGGTGGCGCCTGGAGCGCCGATCTGCAGGAGGGCTCAGCTGGGTCGTCGTAAGCCTGTGGCGGGCGGGCCTACGGTCGTAAGCAGCTTGCGTCACGAGACGTTAGCAAACCCGATCTACAGCGGAAATGCCTTTTGCAGAGGCTTCCTCAGGGGCGCTGGGTCGCAGGGTGGAGTGTTGCGTCGCATCCGAGCAGCCGGTACTCCAAGCGTGAACTGAAGGCGGAGGCGCCTTCCGAAAAGGAGTCACCCATGGCCGACGCTGCGGTGCACGCGCACGACCACGAGAAGCCCGATTTCTTCACCCGCTGGTTCTGCTCCACGAATCACAAGGATATCGGCGTTCTGTACCTGATCACCGCCGGCGTCGTCGGTCTGATCTCGGTCGCCTTTACGATGTATATGCGCCTCGAGCTCATGGAGCCGGGTGTCCAGTACATGACGCTGGAGGATGGCACGCCGAACGGGCACATCTGGAACGTCATGGTGACCGCGCACGGCGTGCTGATGATGTTCTTCGTGGTCATCCCGGCGCTGTTCGGCGGTTTCGGCAACTACTTCATGCCGCTGCAGATTGGCGCGCCGGACATGGCGTTCCCGCGGTTGAACAACCTCAGCTACTGGCTCTTCGTCGCGGGCTCCTCGCTGGCAATCCTGTCCGTCTTCGTGCCGGGCGGGAACGGACAGGCGGGCGCGGGTGTGGGCTGGGTGCTCTATGCGCCGCTCTCGACCTCCGAGGCGGGGATGGCGACGGATTTCGCGATCTTCGCGGTGCACCTCTCGGGCGCCTCCTCGATCCTGGGCGCGATCAACATCATCACGACGTTCCTCAACATGCGTGCGCCGGGCATGAGCATGATGAAGGTGCCGCTGTTCGCCTGGTCGATCTTCATCACCGCCTTCATGATCCTGCTGGCGCTGCCGGTCCTGGCCGGTGCCATCACCATGCTGCTGACCGACCGGAACTTCGGCACGGCCTTCTTCGACCCCGCAGGCGGCGGTGACCCGGTGCTCTACCAGCACATCCTGTGGTTCTTCGGGCATCCGGAGGTTTACATCCTGATCGTGCCCGCCTTCGGCATCATCAGCCATGTGATCTCGACTTTCTCGAAGAAGCCGATCTTCGGCTACTCGGGCATGGTCTTCGCCATGGTGGGCATCGCGGTGCTGGGCTTCGTCGTCTGGGCACACCACATGTACACGGTGGGCATGTCGAAGAACGCGCAGGCGTACTTCATGCTCGCCACCATGGTCATCGCGGTGCCGACGGGCATCAAGATCTTCAGCTGGATCGCCACCATGTGGGGCGGTGTGCTGGATCTGCGGACCCCGATGCTCTGGGCGATCGGCTTCCTGTTCCTGTTCACGGTGGGCGGGGTGACCGGCATCGTGCTGAGCCAGGCCGGCATCGACCGCGCCTATCACGACACCTACTATGTGGTGGCGCACTTCCACTATGTGATGTCGCTCGGCGCGGTCTTCGGCATCTTCTGCGGCATCTACTACTGGATCGGCAAAATGTCGGGCCGGCAGTACCCGGAGCTCTGGGGTAAGATCCACTTCTGGACCTTCTTCATCGGCACCAACATCACCTTCTTCCCGCAACACTTCCTGGGCCGCCAGGGCATGCCGCGCCGCTACATCGACTACCCGGAGGCTTTCGCCCTCTGGAACTACGTGAGCTCGATCGGCGCCTTCATCTCAATGGCCTCGTTCCTCTTCTTCCTCTACGTCATGTACTACACGCTGACGAAGGGCGAGAAGGTCACCGAGCCGAACTACTGGGAGGATGAGCTGGGCACGCTGGAGTGGACGCTGCCCAACCCGCCGCCGGAGCATACCTTCGAGACGCTCCCCAAGCGGGAGGAGTGGGACAAGCAGCCTGCCCACTGATCCCTCCATGCCTGGTGACATGGACAACGCGGCCGGGGCAGACGCCCCGGCCGCTGACGTTTGGGCGGCACGCTCAGACCCCCCCTTTTATGCGGTGGATCTCTGGCCGCATCGGTCCTTGAGCGGCACCGGCAAGAAGCGCTTTCTCTGGCTGATGACCGGGGGCTTTGCGCTGCCGCTCCTGCCGCTCGTCACGACCAAGGTGATCTGGATCCCGCTGCTCTTCGCCCTCGCGACGCTGGGTGCCGTGGCCTGGGCGCTGACGCGGAACACGGCGGATGGCCGGCTGGTGGAGCAGGTGCGCCTTTGGCCCGACGAGATGCGGGTCGAGCGCATCGAGCCCTCGGGCCGGGTGCTGCGCTGGTCCGCCGACCCCTATTGGGTGCGCCTGATCATTCATGAGGACGGGCGCCCCGAGAACTATCTCACCGTGAAGGGTGGGGGGCGCGAGATCGAACTCGGCGCCTTCCTCAGCCCGGAGGAGCGCCTGGAGCTCGCCGCGGAAATCGAGAACGCGATCCGCCGGAGCGCCCGCGCGGGCTGACCGCCTCCCACGAGCCCTGCCGTCGCCCCTGAGATCGAGCCAAGCGGTATCGCGACTGGTCGCCGCGATGCTCACTCGGGAGCGCCGCTGGGCCGGGCTCGCTCTGCCCGCTTAACCCGATCCGCCACGTGGAACGTGTTTCCTTTGGAATTTGTGGGAAATTTTCACACAAATTCTAGCTAAGCGATATCGCAAGAAACACGCTGCGCCGGAGGACCGATGCAGCCCCTTGGAAGGAGAGACACGATGATCACCAAGACCCATATCGCGGCCCCGCTGTTCGTGGTGGCCAGCCTCGGCCTGGCGGCCTGCTCGACCGCCGGCACCACGACCCCCGCCACGCCGGCCTCGGCGACCGTGCAGGCGGATATCGTAGATACCGCCGTCTCGGCCGGTCAGTTCACGACGCTGGTGGCGGCGGTGCAGGCCGCGGGCCTGGTGGATACGCTGAAGAGCGACGGCCCCTTCACCGTCTTTGCGCCCACCGACGATGCCTTTGCCAAGCTGCCGGCCGGCACGGTCGAGGACCTGCTGAAGCCGGAGAACCGCGATCAGCTGACCGCCGTCCTGACCTATCACGTGATCGCGGCCGAGGTGATGTCGAGCGACATCGCGGGCAAGACGCTGTCGGCCAAGACCGTGCAGGGCGGTGACCTGGCCATCGACGCGACGGACGGCGTGAAGATCAACAACGCCACCGTGATCGCCGCGGATGTCGACGCGACCAACGGCGTGATCCATGTGATCGACACGGTCCTGCTGCCCTGAGCCGATGGCCAGAGCCTGTGACCTGAGCCTATGACCTGCGCCGACCCGGTTGATCCGGGTCGGCGCCGATCGCGCCGGGACCGAGAGCTCGGCGAAAGCCTGAGGTAATGACGCAGCCTTGCATGCTGCGCTGCGGTTGCGGGGCGCCCCCCGCTCATGGTCAAACTCTCGCGCCTGCGCGCAGCCCGCGCGGGTGGTCGCGCAGGCCGGTCCGGTGCCGCCGGCGAACGCGCCAGCCGCGAGGGAGGCCGCCCATGTCCGAGCCTGCGATCCAGGAGGCCCCGCCCGAGCGCGAGGACGACTACGCCCTCGCCCCCGAACAGGTCGCCGCAATGATGGAGGCGCTCGATGCCAAGGATCGCGAGGGGGTGCGGCGGCTGGTGGCCGATCTGCATGTCGCCGACTTGGCGGACCTTGTGGAACAGATCGGCACCGCGCGGCGCAAACGCTTCGTCAAATTCGCCTATGCCGACCTGGACCCTGCCTTTCTGGTCGAGCTCGAGGAAGGGGTGCGCGACGAGATCCTGGGCTTCCTCAAACCCAAGGAACTCGCCGAGGCGGCGCGCGAGTTCGACACCGACGATGTCGTCTACCTACTCTCGGATCTGTCCAACGATCAGCAGCGCGAGGTGCTGGAGGCGCTGGAGCCCGCCGACCGGATCGCGGTCAGCCGCTCGCTCAGCTACCCGGAGCACTCCGCCGGGCGGCTCATGCAGACGGATTTCGTCCGCGCGCCCTCCTATTGGACGGTGGGTCAGATCATCGATTTCATGCGCGCCTCGACCGATCTGCCGGAGCAGTTCTACGACGTGGTGGTGATCGACCCCTCGATGAAACCGGTGGGGTTGGTGCCATTGTCGACGATCCTGGGCCATCGCCGCCCGGTCTCCATCGGCCGGATCATGCACGATGACTTCCGCAGCTTTCACGTGGAGGACGCGCAGGAGGACGTCGGCTACGCCTTCAAGCAGTATCACCTGATCTCGGCGCCCGTGACGGATGGCGATGGGCGACTGGTTGGCGTGATCACGATCGACGATGCGGTCGAGGCGATGGACGAGGAGGCGGAGGAGGATCTGCTGCGCCTCGGCGGTGTCGGCGACGAAGAGCTGTCGGACAACACGCTGGAGATCTTCAAGCGCCGCTTTCCCTGGCTGGCGGTGAACCTGGTGACCGCGATCCTGGCGAGCCTGGTGATCGCCCAGTTCGACGCGGTGATCACCCAGGTGGTGGCCCTGGCGGTGCTGATGCCCATCGTAGCCTCCATGGGCGGCAACGCGGGCACCCAGTCGCTGACGGTTGCGGTGCGGGCGCTGGCAACGCGCGACCTCACCTCGACCAACGCGCTGCGGGTGGTCTGGCGCGAGGCCCTGGTGGGGGTGCTGAACGGCGTGGGTTTCGCCGTGGTCATGGGCCTGGTGGCGGTACTGTGGTTCGGCGATCCGACCTTGGGCTGGGTGATCGGGGTGGCCATGGTCATCAACCTGCTGGCGGCAGCGCTGGCGGGGATCCTGATCCCCATCGTGCTCGACAAGCTGGGGGCGGACCCGGCGCTGGCCTCGGGGACCTTCGTGACCACGGTGACCGATGTGATCGGTTTCTTCGCCTTCCTCGGCCTCGCTGCGCTGGTCCTTCTGTGAACGAGCCAACGGCGAAAGCTCGAGAGGAGCGTATCAAGCTGCGGGCGACCTATCTCAATGGTCTCGCGATCAGCCTCTTTGCCCTGGGGGTCCTTGGACCTGGAGTCGGCACGCTGATCGGAACGCTGCCGCTCTCGACCGCGGGCGTCCTGCTGATCGCTGTGGCCTCGCTTGCAGGGAGCGTGACGCTCCACTACTTTGCGTGGCGGATAGTTGGGAGGCTTGAGTGATGGATCCGGTGACGACCATGGTGATGCTCGCCGGAATCGGAACGGCCTTCGGCATCGCCGTGTACCTCTTCATGCCGCTCTGAAGGGTCGCCCAGCCCCCTTGCAATATCGTCCTGCCCGCGTTTCCTGGGGGGCCGATGCGCAGGGGGGACACATGAGAGACTTGCCATCCACGATCGACGAGACCCAGGCGACGCTGGGGGAGGCCGGCTATGTCTGCGGGCGGGCGCTGGCGACGGTGGTGTTCCTGTCGCTGCGCCTCGGCCGGCCGCTGTTCCTGGAGGGCGAGGCGGGTGTCGGCAAGACCGAGATCGCCAAGGCGCTGGCGGCCGCGCTGGGGCGGCGGCTGATCCGGCTGCAGTGCTATGAGGGCCTCGATGCGGCCTCGGCGGTCTATGAGTGGAACTACCCCGCGCAGATGATCGAGATCCGGCTGGCGGAGGCCGAGGGCGGGGCCGACCGGGCGGCCTTGGCGGCGAGCCTGTTCTCTGAGCGGTTCCTTATCCGTCGCCCGCTGTTGGAGGCCATGAGCCCGCAGGAGGGCGGTGCGCCGGTGCTGCTGATCGACGAGCTGGATCGCACGGACGAGCCCTTCGAGGCCTTCCTGCTGGAGGCGCTCTCGGATTTCCAGGTGACGATCCCCGAGCTCGGGACAGTCTCGGCTCCCGAGGCGCCCATCGTGATCCTGACCTCCAACCGCACGCGAGAAGTGCACGATGCGCTGAAGCGGCGGTGTCTCTATCACTGGGTCGATTACCCCGATGCCGCGCGGGAGTTGAAGATCCTGCGCGCGCGCGCCCCCGAGGCCCCGGCCCGGCTGTCGGAGGAGGTCGTGGCCTTTGTCCAGCGGCTGCGCACCGAGGATCTGTTCAAGCGCCCCGGCGTGGCGGAGACGATCGACTGGGCGAAATGCCTGGTGGCGCTGGATGCGATCGCCCTCGACCCGGAGACCGTGACCTCCACCCTTGGCGTGCTGCTGAAGTACCAGGATGACATCGCGCGCTTTCAGGACAGCCAGGCCAAGCGGGTGCTGGACGAGGTGCGCGCGGCCATGGTGGCGGTGTGAGCCCGACGCCCTGGCAAACGGTGTCGCGGGGATCGCGCGTGAGAGTATCGGTGTCGCGCGTCCCGCGCGTGAGAGTATTGGTGTCGCGCGTGCCGCGCGTGAGAGTATCGGTGTCGCGCGTGCCGCGCGACGGGTCGCTGCGCTCTTCTCGGCCCTCCGGGCCTCGGCGAGCCGCCCGTGGCCGGCCTGACGCGCTGGGCTTGGGTGCCGTGCAGGGGGCTGGCCGTGTCGGGGCTGGGGAGAAGCGCCAGGGGCGCTTGAGCCCGAGCCTGGGCAACGGGTGCGGCGCGTCAAGGGCAAGCGGGCTGCGCCCGGCGCTGACGCGCCCCTTGACCCGCCCCGCCCGTCGCACGGTCATGGATTGAGGAGGAGGGCGTGATGCTGCTCTTCCGGCCGACAGGGGCGGCGGAACTGGCGCTGGTTGAGGCCTCTGGATGGAGGTCCTGGTCACCCCGCCTCCCGGAACAGCCGATCTTCTATCCCGTCTTGACGTTCGACTATGCGGAGAAGATCGCCCGGGATTGGAATTCGACCCAGGCCGCCCCTGACAATCTGGGCTTTGTGACCCGCTTTGCGGTGAGCGAAGCGGTGGCCGCGCGCTATCCGCCGCAGGTTGCCGGCGGCGAGGCGCATCGCGAGCTCTGGGTGCCGGCGGAGGACTTGGAGGCCTTCAATGCCGGGATTGTCGGCGTGATCGAGGTTGTCGCGCGCTACCGTGACGGCCAGCGCATCGGCTGAGAGGGGGCTATGGCGGAGGTGCTGACCAAGGGGCGGGGGAAGCTGGCGGAGAACGTCATGCATTTCGGCCGTGCGCTGCGGGCCGCCGGGGTGCCGGTGGGGCCTGGGCGGGTGGCCGATGCCCTCGCGGCGCTGGAGGCGGGTGGCTTCGAGCATCGCCGGGATTTCTATCACATGCTCGCCGCCTGCTTTCTGAGCAGACCCGAGCATCGGCCCGTCTTCGACCAGTGCTTCGCGCTCTTCTGGCGCGACCCGCAGCTTTTGGAGAAGGCGCTGGGGCTGTTCCTGCCGGAACTGCGCCAGCCGGGCGAGGAGCGCGCGCCGAAGCCCGGCGAGACCCGGGCCGCTGAGGCGATGACCCAAGGGATGGAGGCGCCCCCGGCGCGCGAGGATCCCGAGGATCCCGGCGAAGAGATCGAGATCGATGCGCGGCTGACCATGTCGACGGAGGATCGGCTGGCTAGCCGCGATTTCGAACAGATGACCACCGCCGAGATCGCGGAGGCCAAGCGCGCTGTCGCCACGCTCAGCCTGCCCGTGCGCCCCATCGCCAGCCGCCGCACCCGTGCCGAGCCCCGGGGGCGGGCGCCGGACTGGCGGGCCACCATGCGCCAGGCCATGCGCCGGGGCGGCGAGGTCGGTGCGATTGCCCGGCGCGCGCCCCGCATCCGCTGGCCGGCGCTCGTCTGCCTCTGTGATATCTCGGGCTCCATGGCTGGCTACAGCCGGATGCTGCTGCACTTCCTGCATGCCGCCGCCAACGCCCGCGGGGCCGGCTGGAGCCGGGTCCACGCCTTCACCTTCGGCACGCGGCTGACGAACATCACCCGCCATCTAGGCCAGCGCGACGTGGACGAGGCGCTCGCCGCCGCCGGGCGCGAGGCGACGGACTGGGAGGGGGGCACGCGTATCGGCCACGCCCTGGAGGCCTTCAACCGCGACTGGTCGCGCCGGGTGCTCGGGCAGGGCGGCGTGGTCCTGCTGATCACAGACGGGCTGGAGCGCGAAGATCCCGAGCGCCTGGGGCTGGCCGCCGAGCGGCTGCGCCTCTCCTGCCGCAAACTCATCTGGCTGAACCCGCTCCTGCGATGGGAGGGGTTCGAAGCGCGGGCCGCGGGGGTACGGGCGCTGTTGCCCCAGGTGGACAGTTTTAGGGCCGCCCATTCCATCGACAGCCTGCGCGCGCTGGCCGATGCGCTCAACCGACCCGACGATATGGGCGAGAAAGGCCGTCTTCTGCGGATGGCGCCGCGTTAGCGCCCCAGTTCGCGCAGGCGTTGTGCCAAGGGTCCCGGCGTGGGACAGAGCGCGTTTACCGGTAGCAGGCCGCCGCCCCTGTTTCCCCGCGAACTTCCTCGGAAAGGCCCTCTCGCCTGCAAGATTGCCCATCACAGTCTTGTGTACCGACACAAGTGGCCGGGTGGCGTTCGTAGCAGAGAGGGTTGTTCGATGGGCTTCTTGATTGTGGAAATCCTGGGCGTCCTGTTGCTCGCCGCGGCCTGGATGGTGGCGATTGCTCGGATGATCGAGACCCGCGAGTGGTCGCCGATCCGCCCTGCGGTCATGGTCATCGTGATCGCCGGCTGCTTGGCACTGATGGCCGATACGGTGGTCGCCTTCACGGAGACCGGGGAGCTGCGGAGCACCTTCTACCTGGCAGCCTGGAACCTCGGCATGGCGCTCTTCGACATGAAGATCGCCTTGTACCTCGCGCGCCGCGGCAAGCTGGAGCGCCGGCCCCTCCTTCCGGCGCGCGGCCAGCGCCCGGAGGCGGTCTCTGCGGAGGCGAGAGCCGCCTATGAAGCGCAACCCGCTGCCGCGCCGCTGGCCGCACCGACCTCGGCCCTCGGCCAGGACGGGGACAAGCCGCTCGCCACCGTAGCGTGAGCGGCGCCCGTCCGCGGGCTCGCCCCCGGCACCTTTTCCTGCGGGTCTTGTGCCCCATCGCCGCCTCGGCCAAGTCTGGCTGGGGCGGTTCGCCTTTCGGCGCGCCGGATAAGCCCCACATTATAGGGTGGAGCGAGGCGGAGACGGGAGCGACCGATGGCGCTGACGGATCACGATGCGATCCCCGAGACGGCGCTGGCCTGGCACCGCGCCGGGGTGGGCGCAGCATTGGCCACGGTGGTCGAGACATGGGGCAGCGCCCCGCGGCCCGTGGGCGCGCAGCTCGCGATCTCAGGCGAGGCGGAGATCGCGGGCAGCGTCTCCGGCGGCTGTGTCGAGAGCGCGGTCGTGGCCGAGGCGCTGGAGGCGCTGGAGGACGGGCGCTGCCGGATCCTGGAGTATGGCGTCACGAGCGAGGAGGCTTTTGCCGTCGGCCTCGCCTGTGGCGGCACGATCCGGGTGATGGTCGAGCCCATCGGGCAGGGGGCTGGCTGGGCGCCGGAGATGCTCGCGGCCCTGGTCGAGGCCCGGGCCGCCCGTGCGGCCTTGGCGGTGGAGACCGACACCACGGGCTGGACCCGGCGGCTGGTGACGCCGGACACGGCGCCCGCGCTCTTCGAGGCTGAGCGCTCGGGTTTCGATGCCGCGGAGCCGAGCCTTTTTCGCGCGCTGCATATGCCCCCTTTGCGCCTGGCCATCGTCGGGGCCGCGCATGCCGCGCAGCCGCTCGCGCTCATGGCGCAGGCGAGCGGCTACGACGTCACGGTGATCGACCCGCGGGAGGCCTTTGCCTCGGCTGCGCGCTTCCCGGACACCGCCCTCAGTCACGAATGGCCTGACGCGGCGTTGGCGGCCCATGGGCTGGATCGGCGCACGGCGGTGGTCACGCTCAGCCATGACACCAAGATCGACGATCCGGCGCTGATGGCCGCGATCCGCTCCGACGCCTTCTACATCGGCGCGCTGGGCTCGACCCGGACCCATGCCAAACGCGTGGACCGCTTGGCGGCCGCCGGTTTTGCGGCCGGCGAGATCGCGCGCATCGACGCGCCCGTCGGTCTCTCGATCGGGGCGAAGACACCGGCGGAGATCGCGATCAGCGTGCTTGCCGAGATGACCGAGCGTCTGCGCCGCCCCCAGACCCGGCCCGGCGACGGGGTCGTGGCGCCCGCGCCGTCGCTGGCGACGGCTGTATCGTGAAGTTCGGCGCGGTCCCCACGGCGCAGGGGGAGGGGGCGATCCTGGCCCATAGCCTGGCGCTGCCCGACCAACGCCTGCGCAAGGGCACGACGCTGGGCGTGGCCGAGGTGGAGGCCATCGCCGCCGCCGGTATCGCCGAGATCACGGTGGCGCGCCTTGAGCCCGATGACGTGGCCGAGGATGCCGCGGCCGCGCGGCTCGGGCATGCCCTGGCGCCGGACCCGGCGGGCCTGGGTCTCACCCGCTCCGCTCCTTTCACCGGGCGGCTCAATCTCTATGCCGCAGAGCCCGGGCTCGCGGTGGTCGACGCCGGTCTGGTCGCTCGGTTGAACGGCCTGCACGAGGCCCTGACGCTTGCGACGGTGGCGGAGGCGACCTGGGTCGAAGCGCGCCAGATGGTGGCGACGGTCAAGATCATCCCCTATGCGGCGCCGGAGGGCGCGGTGCGGGAGGCTGAAGCGCTGCTCACAGGCGCCAGCCCCACCATCCGCGTGGCGCCGGCGATCCATCGAACGGCTGGGCTGATCCTGACCGTCACGCCGGGCATGAAGGACAGCGTGGTCGACAAGGGGGCTGCGGCCGTGCGCGCGCGCCTCGCCGCCCTGGGGCTGACCTGCGCGGCGGAGCGGCGGGTGCCCCATGAGACCGCGGCGCTCGCCGCCGCGCTCTCGGCCTGTCCGGGGGACATCGTGCTGATCCTCACGGGGTCCGCCACGTCGGACCGGGCGGATGTGGGGCCGGCGGCGCTGATCGCCGGCGGTGGGCGGCTCGAGCGGTTCGGGATGCCGGTGGATCCGGGCAATCTGCTGTTCCTCGGCACCCTCGCCGACCGGCCGGTCATCGGTCTGCCGGGCTGTGCGCGCTCGCCCAAGCTCAATGGCGCCGATTGGGTGCTTGAGCGGGTCGTCGCGGGGCAGCCGCCCGATGCGGCGGCCATCGGCGCCATGGGCGTCGGCGGGTTGCTAAACGAGATCCCGGCGCGACCCCAGCCGCGTGCGGCCCCGCGCGAGAGCGCACCAGCCGTCGCCGCGGCCAGTGCCGCCCGCCGCCCGCGCATCGGCGGGATCCTGCTCGCCGCCGGCTCCTCGCGCCGCATGGCGGGCCGCGACAAGCTGCTGGAGGACGTGGACGGTGTGCCCATGATCGCCGCCGCGGCGCGCGCCCTGGCCGAAAGTGCGGTCGAGGAGACGCTGGTGATCCTCCGCCCCGATGACGCTGCCCGGCGCGCCGCCCTCACCGCCAGCGGCGTCCCCCACCGTGTGGTCGAGAACCCCCGCGCGGCGGAGGGGATGGGAACCTCCATCGGCTGTGCGATCCGCGCCCTCGGCGCCGGGATCGATGGCGCGCTCATCTCGCTCGCAGATATGCCGGAGGTGATGGCACCCGACTACGATCGTCTGATCGCCGCCTTCGACCCCGGCGAGGGGCGGGAGATCGTGCGGGCGCTCGCCGACGACGGCAGGCCCGGCCACCCGGTGCTGTTCGGGCAGCGCTTCTTCGAGCCCCTGGCGCTCCTCGGCGGCGACGAGGGCGCGCGGCGGGTCCTGTCCGAGCACCGCGATTTCGTCACCGAGGTTCGGCTGGAGGGGCACCGCGCCGTCACCGACCTCGACACGCCCGAGGCCTGGCAGGCCTGGCGCGCATCCCGCGCCACCGGCACGCCGCAGGGGCGGAACTAGCGCGCGCCTAGGGTGACAGGAGCGGGTAGACCCGCGTCTCCCCGTCGAAGGAGAGGCTGACGCTCTCCTCGGCGATGTCGTCGATGCGCCAGTCAGCGACCGTGTCGCCGATGCCCACGCGGTGGTAGGTGCCATTGCCGAGCCGCAGCAGCGCCTGGCGTTGCCCGTCAAGCTCGAGCACCCCGATCAGCATGGCGTCGTCGACCGCGGAGCCGGCGGCACCCATGGGCTCGACACCGGCGTCCAGGCCGGCACGCAGGGTGTCCTGCAGCCTGGCGGTCGAGGTGACCGCGGCGCGCGGCGGCGGGGCGGCCACCTGAGACGGGGCGATCTCGCTCGGAGGGTCCGGCCTGATCTTGGGCACCGGCGCCGCGTCGGCTGCAAAGGCACCGGCCGCTTCTGGTGCTGGCGTGGCCTCCTCTTCGACCGCGACGGCCTCCTCCCCTGTGTCTTCCGCCGGCTCGACGGCCGGGAGCGGGCGCGCGGGGGGCAGGTTCGCCACGGTCTCCGGCGCCAGGTCCGTCGGGGTGAGGTCCTCTTCCAGCGCCAGCTTGTCGTCGACCGCGCTTTCTTCGACGGCGTTCGCTTCGGACGCACTCTCGTCGAGGGGCGCGGTTGCGTCTGCCTCCGGCGGCTCGGCATCGGGTTCCGCATCCATGGGCGGCACCGCCAGGGCGGCTTCCGGCGCCAGTGTTGGCGTTGCAGGCGTCAGCGCGGCTGGCGTCGGGCGCAGGGGTAGCGTCCATGGCCCGCTGACCTCAGGCACGGCGGCCGCCACGAGCGCGACGAAGGACGGTTCGGGCGCGGTGGTGGGGCCGAGGGCATCGACCTCGATGACTGGGGGCGCCGCCGCTTCCACCTCGTCGACCGCGACCTCCGGCGTCGTGGCGGCAACGATCTCACCGCTGGGGTCTTCTTGCTCGACAAACTCGGGCCGCAGCGGCGCCGAGGGTTTGTCGCCGGGCGCCGGCGTCCCTGTCGCGGCCACCTGCAACGGCGCCTCCTGCCGCTGGGGATCGGCAAGCGGCACCACGATCGCGGTGTTGGGCGCTCGCGAGGCCTCGGTAGTCACGGCCGTCAAGGCAGCCGGTACCCACGGCGGCGCAGGCACCGCCAGCGCAATCTCTTGGGGCAGCGGTTTGAGTGCCTGTTGCAGGAACGGCAGCGCTGCTGCCGCGCCGCCCATCAACAACGCGGCGACCAGGACCGTGCGACCCCAGCGGCGCCGCGGCGCTGCCGGCGCACGCGCTTGAGAGGTCGCGGCAGTCGGCGCTGCCGCGTGCCGCCCCCGCACCGCCGCTGGCAGGCCCTGGGGAAAATCGTCCATGCGCGGCGTAGGTCTGCCACCGGCGCCGCCGGCCGCTGTCGGCTCCAGGGGGGCGGTCTTCGGGCTCTCCGCCTCGGGATCCTGCGCCAGCCGATCCGCGCGCTTAGTCCCCCCCGCCTCGCCAGCCGTATCGGCGCCCACGACGGGGACGGCGGGGGCAGGGACCGCCCCCTCGGCCGATTTGCCGATGGGCACCAGCGTCAGCAGATTGCCGCTCGGCGCCGCCGACATCGCGGCATTGCCCACGCGCACGGGCTCGAACCCCCAGCCGGTGGCATAGGCGCAGGCCTCCCGCACGGTCTGGGCATAGGCGACGAACACCCGGGAGCGGCCCTTGGAATCGAACGCCGGCACGATGGCGATGGCCAGTTCCTGCGCAGGCTCCCCGGTCTTGGCCATGGCCGCGGCGATGGCGCCGATCGCCCGCTCGCGCCGCGCCTTTGGCAGACGCGGGCGTGTGAGCGCCACCTGATCCTCGGGCAGCCACAGCACGACCTTGGGCGGCGCGTCCTCCGCCCCTTCGGCACCGGCAGCGGTGCGCAGACCCTCGATCCCCTCGGGCTGGCCGAGCTCTCCGATGGGCGCGCTCGCCAGGACCGCGCCATCGGCGCTCAGCAAGTCGATGGAGGCATCGCCGAAGCGCAGAACCTTCATCCCCTCAGCGGGCGTCGCCGAAGGCTGGGGGGCCGTGCCGGTGGGCCGGTGGGGGTGTCGCTGGCCGCCGGGGGTCATGAAATGCGGTCCGTCCCTACTCGTTAACCCGACGATAGCCGATGATGCTCACGCATAACAGCATCCTATCGGCGCAATCCGCTGCATTCACGCTGGATCAACCGGGTGGCCGCTTGCCCGGCATTCCGTCGCAAGACGGCGCCTTGCCAGGCCGTGGGCGGCATGTCATCAGAACGGAGTTGCGCCTGAATGACAGTTCTGAGACGCAGATCGACGACGGGGCGCGGCAACCCCACCTGAGCGCCCCCCTCAACGACCGAGAGGATCCGATGGCAACTCCCCAGCCGACCCGTGTTCTGGCCGATCTCTGGCTCTCCGAGACCGGCGAAGGCCTCTGGCTGCGCCGTGCCTTGCTGTTCGCCCTGGGCATCGCGGCGCTGGTCATCGCGGCCAAGATCAAGGTGCCCTTCTGGCCGGTGCCGATGACCATGCAGACCTTCGTCGTGCTCTCCATCGGCGCGGCCTATGGGATGCGGCTCGGCGGTGTGACGCTGCTCGGCTACCTGGCCATCGGCGCGCTCGGCTTCGACGTGTTCACCTCCTCCAGCGCCGAGAACTACGGGCTCGCCTACATGATGGGCGGCACGGGCGGCTATCTGGCCGGCTTCTTCGCGGCCACCCTGTTGCTAGGCGCGATGGCGCGGCGCGGCTGGGACCGGCACCCGGCGCGGATGGCCATCGCCATGCTCGCGGGGCAGGCGCTGATCTTCGTGCCTGGGGTCCTCTGGCTCGGCCATCTCTACGCCGATGCCCAAGGCTGGGCTTGGGTGCTCGAGGTCGGCTTCACGACCTTCGTGCCGGCCGAGGTGCTGAAGATGGGCTTGGCGATCCTGCTCTTCCCCGCGCTCTGGCGGCTGGCCGGCCCCGCCCGCGGCTAAATCTGGCGCGGGCCGGCGGCTCGGGCGCGCCGGCCGTCTCCTATCGTCGCAGATCGAGAGGCGGCCCTGGGGTTGGCCCCGGGCCCGGCCCTATCTCTTCGCCCATGCTGCCCATCGTCCATCACCCCGACTATCAGGCGCCGCTCCGGCGCGATCATCGCTTCCCAATGTCGAAGTACGGCTACCTGCGGGAGGCGCTGATGCGCCGTGGCTTGCTGCAGCCCGGCCGATACCTTGCCCCCGCGCCCGCCCAAGCGCGCCAGCTGATGCTGGCCCATGACAGCGGCTATGTGGACCGGGTGCTGGAGCAGCGGCTGACCGAGGCGGAGGTGAAGAAGATCGGCCTGCCGGGTACCGAGCGGGTGGCCCGCCGTGCGCGCCTCGCCGCCTCTGGCAGTTTCCTCGCCGCGCTGCTGGCCATCGAGCATGGCATCGCCGCCAATTCCGCCGGCGGCTCCCACCACGCGGGGCCCGAGGGGGGCGCCGGCTTCTGCGTCTTCAACGATGTCGCCGTGGCGGTGCGCAACCTGCTGGCCCAGGGATTGGTGCCGGGCGGCGCGCGCGTCCTGATCGTCGACTGTGATGTGCATCAGGGTGACGGCACGGCGCGGATCTTCGCGGGGGAGCCTGCCGTCTTCACCTTCTCGCTGCACGCGGAGAACAACTATCCCATGGACAAGGCGACCTCCGACCTCGACCTGGGCCTCGCCGACGGCACCGGGGACGCGGCCTATCTCGCCACGCTTGCCCCGGGGCTTCAGGCCGCGCTCGACCGCGCCCGGCCCGACATCGTGTTCTACAACGGCGGCGTCGACGTCTGGCGCAACGACCGCCTGGGCCGCCTGGCGCTCAGCCTGGACGGCATCCGCGCCCGCGACGCCCATGTGATCGCGACCGTGCGGGGCCGCGGACTGCCGCTCGTCTGCGTGATCGGCGGCGGCTACGACTACGACCCCGAGGCCCTGGCCGAACGCCACGCCATCATGTTCGAGGAAGCCGCGAAGGCAGCGTGACGGGAGCGGGCCATGGCGACACCGGCGAGACCGAAGATCTGGGTGACTGACCTGCTCGCACAGGTGCCAAAGAGGATGGACGCAGAGTATCCCGCCGGTCTCGAACGTCTGGAGAGAAAGAGGGGGATCACGGATCCGCTCTCCGACTTCGAGCCCGTTGATACGCATGCCCTGCCCGAGTTCTTCTTCGCCTCAGGCGGCCCGAGCAGTGCTTTCCTCAAACGCCCCCCAGATGCCTTCGTGAGCGGCGAGCCGCTTGTCAGCAAACGCTTCAGAGACCTGCTGCTGCAATTCGATATGGGGAGCACGCGCTTCCACCCCGTGGAGCTGCGGCGCATGAACAAGAAGACGCCGCTGGAGCAGGCTGAGTACTTCATCCTGAACGTGACCGAGAGGAAGCAGGGCGCCGTCGATCGCGATGCCTCCGGCATTCGGCTGATCAACACCGAGAAGGGCATTTGGAGGCAGTCGTGGGACCAGCCGTTCGGCGTCTTCACGATCCATGCCTGGGCGGCGGAAGGCGTCGATCCTTGGGGCGAACGCCGGATCGCCGACACGCTGTTCCTCTCCGACCGCCTCGCTAAGGCGATGAAGGCCGAGCGGATCCGCGGCCCCAAGCTCATCCCCTGCACCGTCGCCGACTGACGCGCAGGGGTCAGGCCGCAGCGAGGTTGCCCGCTGCAACCGGCCTCTTCGCGCGATCTTCAGGATATCCCGCACATCCTGTCGCGGGAGGGCTCCGGAGCCGGGGGCTAGGGCTGCCGCCCCCGCTGCCCCGTCTTCAGCGCCAGCGCATAGACCAGGGTGCCGAGGGCGACGAGCCCGATCAGGATCGTGCCCACCGCGTTGATCTCCGGCGTCACCCCCAGGCGCACGGCGGAGAAGATCTTCATCGGCAGCGTCGTCGACCCGGGGCCGGAGGTGAAGGAGGCGATCACCAGATCGTCGAGCGACAGGGTGAAGCTCAGCAGCCACCCCGCGATCACCCCCGGCAGGATCAAGGGCAGCGTCACCCGCCAGAAGATCGTGGGCGGCCGGGCGCCCAGATCCGCCGCCGCCTCCTCCACCGACCGGTCAAAGCCCGCCAGGCGGGACTGCACCACCACCGCCACGTAACAGAGCGAGAAGGTCGCATGCGCGATCACGATGGTCCCGAACCCCCGGTCCACCGAGATCGCGATGAAGGCGAGCAACAGCGAAAGCCCCGTGATCACCTCCGGCATCACCAGCGGCGCCAGCACCATGCCCGAGAAGAGCGTCCGCCCCAGAAACCGCGGAATGCGCGCCAGCACGAAGCCCGCCATGGTGCCCAGCACCGTCGCGATGGTCGACGCCGTCGCCGCCACCGAGAGCGAGACCCAGATCGAGTCCAAGAGCTGCTGGTTCTGCAAAAGCTCGCCGTACCAGCGCGTCGACCAGCCGCCCCAGACCGACACCAGCTGCGAGGCGTTGAATGAGTAGATCACCAGGATCACGATGGGCGCGTAAAGAAACGCAAAGCCCAGCAACATGGCGGCCCGTAGGCCCGCTCCAGGCCCCTTCATACCGCCCCCTCCCGCCGCGCATAGCGCTGGAAGATCACGATGGGCAGGATCAGCACCAACAGCAGCAGCACCGCCACCGCCGAGGCGATGGGCCAATCGCGGTTGTTGAAGAACTCCACCCACAGCGTCTTGCCGATCATCTGGGTCGAGGCCCCGCCCAACAACTCGGGGATCACGAACTCACCCACCGCCGGGATGAAGACCAGGAACGAGCCCGCCAGGATCCCCGGCAGGCTGAGCGGCAGCGTCACCCGCAGAAAGGTTGTCACCGGCCGCGCCCCCAGATCGGCGGAGGCTTCGAGCAGCGTCCCGTCCAGCTTCTCCAGCGTCGCGTAGAGCGGCAGGATCATGAACGGCAGGTAGCTGTAGACGATGCCGATATAGACCGCGAAGGTGCTGGGGTAGAAGAGGATCGGCTCCGAGGTCAGCCCGATCCCCATCAAGGCGGTGTTCAAGATCCCCTCGGTCTGCAGGATCCCGATCCAGGCGTAGACCCGGATCAGGAACGAGGTCCAGAACGGCAGGATCACGAGCGCCAGCAGGATCCCCCGCCAGGACGGGCTGCACCGCGCGATGCCATAGGCGATCGGATACCCCACCAAGAGCGCGATGAGCGTCGAGATCCCCGCGATCTGCAGCGAATTGAGATAGGCGTTCACATAAAGCGGGTCGCCGAACAGGAACGTGTAGTTGTCGAAGCGAATGGTCGACAGGTGATCCACCATCGCCTGCCAACTGTCCCAGGTCGGCACATAGGGCGGCTGGGCGATCGCCGGCTCGCTGATCGAGATCTTCAGCACGATGAGGAACGGCGCCAGGAAGAAGGCCAGCAGCCAGAGATAGGGGAGAAGGATGGTGATCCGCCTGCTCCAGCCCATCGCCACGCTCCTTCGCCGCCTGTGCTGCGACGCTAGCGGTCCATGCCAGGACTGTTAAGGACCGATTTGCCCGACTTTGCAGCATCGAACCCTGCACCGCCTCTTTTCGCGCCTGCGCAACAACGTTAGCGTGCAGTCAAACAGGCTGGCGCTCAGACCGGCCGCCCCCTGCAGGAAGAGGATCACACCCGATGAAAGCACTGCTGACGGCAACCGCGCTCGTCGCCCTTGTGGCCGCGCCCGCCTTCGCCGAGGAGAAGGTCGTCAACGTCTACAATTGGTCGGACTACATCGACGAGGAGATCCTGGCGGAGTTCACCGCCGAGACCGGGATTCGCGTCGTCTACGACGTCTTCGACAGCAACGAGGTGCTTGAGACCAAGCTGCTGGCGGGCGGTACGGGCTATGACATCGTGGTGCCGACCGGCGACTTCCTGCAGCGCCAGATCCAGGCCGGCGTGTTCCAGCCGCTGGACAAGGCCAAGCTGGCGAACCTGTCGAACATGTGGGACGACATCGCGGCCGTCACCGCCGCCTTCGATCCCGATAATGCCCATTCGATCAACTACATGTGGGGCACGACCGGCATCGGCTATAACGTCGACGCCGTGAAGGAGCGCCTCGGCGTCGAGACCATCGACAGCTGGAGCGTCATCTTCGATCCGGAGATCATCGCGAAGTTCAAGGACTGCGGTATCCACGTCCTCGATGCGCCGACCGAGATCATTCCGGCGGCGCTCAACTACCTCGGCAAGGACCCCAACAGCTTCGATCAGGCCGAGATCGAGGAGGCCTCGGCGCTGTTGGAGGAGATCCGCCCCAACATTCAGCAGTTCCATTCGTCGAGTTACATCAACGAGCTTGCGAACGGGAACATCTGCCTGGCGGTCGGCTGGTCGGGCGACGTCTTGCAGGCGCGTGACCGTGCGGCCGAGGCCGACAACGGCGTGCGGGTCGAATATGCGATCCCCCAGGAGGGTGCGCTGATGTGGTTCGACCAGATGGCCATCCCCTCCGATGCGCCGAATGTCGAGAACGCGCATGCCTTCCTCGACTACCTCATGCGCCCGGAGGTGATCGCCAAGGCCTCGAACTACGTCTACTACGCCAACGGCAATTCGGCCTCTAAGCCGCTGCTGAACGAGGACGTCATCGGCGATCCGGCGATCTATCCGAGCGATGAGACGGTGGAGAACCTGTACCCAGCGGTGCCCTATCCGCCGCGGACCCAGCGGATCGTCACCCGGGCCTGGACCCGCATCAAGACGGGCTCCTGAGGATGGAGGGCGGCGTTGCCGAGACCGGCCAGCGCCGCCCCCGCGGCCAGGCCACGGTCTGCGAGACGAGACCCTGGCGCGACCCGAGCGCGGTGCCGCATCTGTGCATCGACCGGGTCACCAAACGCTTCGGCGAATTCACCGCCGTCGATGCGATTTCCATCGACATCCACCGTGCGGAGTTCTTCTCGCTCCTCGGCCCCTCGGGCTGCGGAAAGACGACGCTGCTGCGGATGCTGGCGGGCTTCGAGACGCCGGACGAGGGGCGGATCCTGCTCGACGGGGAGGATCTGAGTAAGATCGCGCCCTATGAGCGGCCGGTGAACATGATGTTCCAGTCCTACGCGCTGTTTCCGCACATGAGCGTGGCGCGAAACATCGAGTTCGGGCTGGAGATGGAGAAGATGCCCAAGGCGGAGCGGCGCCGGCGGGTCGAGGAGATGCTCTCGCTCACGCACCTCGAACCCTTTGCCCGGCGGAAGCCCCATCAGCTCTCGGGCGGGCAGCGTCAGCGCGTGGCGCTGGCGCGGGCGCTGGCGAAGAAGCCGAAGCTGCTGCTGCTCGACGAGCCGCTAGGGGCCCTCGACCGCAAGCTGCGCGAGGCCACGCAGTTCGAGCTGGTCAACATCCAGGAGAGCCTGGGCCTGACCTTCGTGATCGTCACCCACGACCAGGAGGAGGCGATGACCGTCTCCACCCGCATCGCGGTGATGCAGTCGGGGCAGGTGGCGCAACTGGGCGAGCCGCGCGAGATCTACGAGGCGCCAGCCACCCGCTACGTCGCGGACTTCATCGGCGATATCAATATCTTCGAGGGGGTGGCGGGGGCCGACGGGCGCGCGACCTTCGATCTTGGTTTCAGCATCCAGTTGCCGGGGGAGGGCGCCCGGGCGCCCGGCAGCCCGGTCGCCATCGCCATTCGCCCCGAGAAGATGACCCTGGCGCGGGAAGGGACGGCGGATGGTCTGCACGGAATTGTCGAGGACATCGCCTACCTCGGCGACATCTCGGTCTATCACGTCCGCGTCGGCGGGGCGGAGGGCCGGATCGTGAAGGCGACGCGCACCAACCGGGTGCGCGCCGATGAGCCCGAGATCACCTGGGAGGACCGGGTCGCCCTCGACTGGGCGCCGTCGGCCGTGGTGCTGCTGCAGGACTGACGGTCCGGCGGGCGGTCACTCCTCCTCCGGCGCAAGCAGGCGCACCTCGCCGCGGTTCTCCAGCGCCCGGATGGCGGCAACCACGGCGGTTTGCGCGTTCTCGCCGTCCTTGCGGCGGGGTTTCTCCATCTCCGCCATTTCGCCCCGAAGCTGATCTGCGATGCGCGAGGAGATGCCCGAGAAGAGGAAGTCCACCGCGGGCGAGCCCTGTTCGGCGGCATAGCGCAGTGCCCGCAGGAGCTGTTCGCGGTCTGCCTCCCGCACCACGAGGGCCATGTCGCGCGGGGCCAGGCGCTTGGGGATGTCCTCGAAGGTGAACATCTTGCGGCGTATCTCCTCGGCGAAGTCGGGCTGGTGCTCTTCGAAATGGCCAAGGATCGAATCGCGCGTCTCGTTGGAGACGAAGTTCATGATGGCGCCGACCCGCTCCGCCGGGTTGCGCCGCGGCGTGGCGTGCTGGTTGGTGGCCAGGAAGTCGCGGCTGACCGAAACCCCGATCGCCTCGATCACGGCGGTATCCAGGGTCTGGGCGCGGGTGATGCCTTGGACGACCTCCCGTGCTCGGTCGGGCTCGAGACGGTTCAGCACCTTGCCGGCGTGTTCGCTGGAGAGCTTGGAGAGGATCACGGCCGCGGTCTGCGGGTGTTCGCGCGCCAGGAATTCGGCCAGCGCTTCCTCGCTGACCTTGCCGAGCTTCTTCCAGACGTTCGAGGCGGAGGGGCTGTCCACATCGTCGAGCAGGCGGTTCAAGAGCCCCTCGGCGACATAGGGCTCCAGCACCTCCCGCGCCTTGCCGAGGCCGCCACGCACGATCGTGTCCTGCTGGCGGATCGCATCCAGAAACTCCGCGATCACATGGCGGACGATCTCATGGTCGACGCGCTGCAGGCGCGCCATGGCGGCAGTGAAGCTGCGCAGGTTCCCCTCGTCCATGGCGCCGAGCAGCGGGCCGGCGGCCTCAGGGCCCAGGGCGCCGATCACGATGGCGGCCTTTTGCGCGCGGTCGAGCGCGGCAAGGCCCGGCGGTTTTTCCGTGGTCGGCGGGCGAATCCCTTGCCCCGACCCCAACGCGCGAGCCGTCTCCGCCGGGTTGCCCGCAGGCATCGCCGCGCCGGTTGCGCCGCCGCTCATCCGTACCCCCGCACCAGGGCGCCGGCGACCAGGCTCCAGCCGTCGGCGACCACGAAGAAGGCGAGCTTGAGCGGCAGCGAGACCACGATGGGGGGCACCATCATCATGCCCATGGACATCAGAACCGAGGCGACCACGAGATCGATGATGACGAAGGGCAGAAACAGCATGAAGCCCACGGCAAAGGCGCGCGCGATCTCGGAGAGCATGAAGGCGGGCACCAGCAGGCCGAGCGGCGCGGGCGCCCCGGGTTCCAGCGGCGGCCGCGCCGGTGCTGCGGCCGCAAGCTCGGCCACGGTCGCAGGATCGGTCCGCCCCTCCATGAACCGGCGCAGCGGCACCTCGGCCTCCGCGAAGGCGGCGGCGGGTGTCAGACTGCCCTCAACCAGCGGCGCGATGGCGCGGGACCAGACCTCCGTCAGGACGGGTTCCATGACGAAGAAGGTGAGGAACAGCGCGAGGCTGACCATCATCATGTTCGGCGGTGCGGCCTGCAGGCCGATGCCCTGGCGCAGGATCGCAAGCACGGTGATCATGAAGGGAAAGCAGGTGACCATCATCGCGATCCCCGGTGCGAGACCGAGGATCGTGACGGCGAGGAAGAGCTGGACGACCCGGCCGGTAAGCGTCGCCTCGGCCCCCTCGCCCTCGGCGCCGGGCGTGTCACCAAGATCGATCGTCACGCTTTGCGCCAGCGCCTGGCCCAGGGGCGCGAGCAGGATTGCCGCACCCACCAGGGCCAGCACCGCCGCCGCCTTCCAGCCGTGGCAAGCGGCCCGAAGATGACCGATCGGCCCCGGATGCGCCCGCACCGCTGCGCGGTCTCTACCGTTCTGAGGTCCGTCAGAACAGATCGGAGACATCCACAACCTCCGTCAGGCGCACGCCAAGGCGACTGCCGTCCTCGCCCAGTTCCTCCAGCTCGCCGCGGGCGATGACGCGGTCGCCCACCATGATCTGCACCGGGTCGTCGACGCGGGAGGAGAGCGGCAGCACGGTGTCGCGGCGCATGGCGAGGAGCTCGCCGATCACCGGCTGTGCCTGGCCGACCGCAACGACGACGTCGATGGGGACCGAGAAGATCGCGCGCCGATAGGTGTCGGGTGCCCCACCCGCCCCCTGGCCACTGGCCCCCGGCCCGCTGGGGGCCTGATCCGGCGACGGGCTGGCGGTCGCGGGCGCATCGGTATCGTCGCTCACGGTGCTTTCTCCTTAGACGGACGGGTATCTGAGTGGAATGCCGGCGCAACCGCCGAGCATCGGGCAGGGGGCTTGGGGCGACGCCGGGCGCGGGCGGCCCCCGGGACGACGTCCTTCGCGCGGCGTCGGCTTGAGCGCCTGCCGCCGGATTGATTGGCGGCTGTGAGGAACCCGGTCATGCGGCTTCGTCCTCCGGCTGATCGAGCCAATCGCTGAGCGTTGCCAGGCTCTTGTCGGGGTATTCGGAGACGGCGGCGCGCAGGGTCTCCCGGTCTGGCAGGTGGAAGAGCGCATCCTCCAACAGGTCCATGGGGCTCCGGGCGGCGTCCTCGTCGTCCTCGCCCTGCGACAGGGCTTCGGGCTGGGGCAGGGCGGGGTCGCCGGCATCGTAGTAGGGCGGCAGCACATCCTCTGCCCGGCGGGTCAGCAGCGGGCGCACCACGGTCAGCAGGATTAGCACGATGACCCCCGCCAGCACCGCGATCTGGATCAGCGTCATCGCATTCTGTTCCAGGAACCGGCCGAGCGCATCGCTCTCCACCTCGGTGCCCAGGTCAGGCGGCGGCTGGAAGGCCATGCTCTCCACGACGACGGTGTCGCCGCGCGCCTCCTCGAAGCCGACCGCGGCCATGACGAGGCTGCGCAGGGCCGCCAACTCCTCCGTCGGGCGGGGCGACCAGCTTGTGGTGCCGTCGGGCCCGGTCTCGGTGATGCCGTCGACCAGCACCGCGACGCTGAGCCTGGCGACCGCGCCGGGCTGGCGGATCTGTTCGCGGCGCGTCTCGGCGTAGTCGTAGTTGGCGCGCGTGCGAGCCTCGGTGCGGTTCGAGCGCCGGCTCGAGCCCTCCGCCGCCTCCCCGTCGGGCAGGTTCGAGGCGACCGTGACGGCGGGATCGCTGCCTTCGGTCTGTTCGCTCACCTCCTCCGTGTCGTCATGAACGACGACGCGGTTGTCCGGATCGAAGCGCTTTTCGCTCACCGTCTCGCCGACACGGTCGAGGGCGACGCTGATGCTGACGCGGGCCTTGTCGGGGCCGACCCGGGCTGCCAGCAGCGCTTCGACCGCCTGGGTGAGCCGCGCCTCGCGCGCCGCCGCCGCATCCGCGATGGCGGCCGCCGGATTGTCCTGCCCCGGTCCCAGCACCATCCCGGCACGGCTGTCGATCACGGCGACCTGTTCTGCGAGCAGGCCCGGCACCGCCAGAGCGACGAGGTAGCGGATCGCCATGGCTTCGCTCGCGGCAAGCGAGGGGCCGCGCGTGGTGACGGTGACGCTCGCGCTCGGGGCGGCCGGCTCCCGCGCAAAGGGGCGCTGGGCGGCAGCGGCGATATGGACCCGCGCCGAGTCCACCCTGGGCTGGGCGGCGATGGTGCGGGCAAGCTCCCCCTCGCGCGCGCGGGCATAGGCTGCGTTGAACATATCCGCGGTGGCGGAGAAGCCGGACATGGTGTCGAGCAGCTCATAGCCCGCCTGTCCCTGCCGGGGCAGCCCGTCGCGGGCGAGCGCCAGGCGGGCGCGGTCGCGGGCGCCTTCCTCCACCATGATGGCATTGCCGCGCACCTCATGGGCGACGCCCATCCCCTCCAGCGCCGCAACGACCTCTCCCGACACGGCGGGATCGAGCCCGGCGTAGAGCAGTGCCATGCCGGGCCGTGAGGCCATCTGCCCGATCGCAATGACGCCGACGAGGGTGAGCACCCCCGCGCCGATCAGGATGAGGCGCCGCCGCGCATCCAGCGCGCGCCAGGTTGAGATGAGGCTGTCCATGGCTCGATCTACGATCCGCCCCCGCAATCCCCGTTTCTCGGGTCGCAGCCGGTATCACCCGGTGGAGCTTTAAGCCTGATTAAGACGAGTCGCCCTATGCCTGTCTCAGCGAGACGAACGGGCAGAAGGGTTTGTACAGGTATGAGCGGGGAGGTCGTCGAGCAGGATGCCGGCGCTGCGGCGGGCGCGGAGGACGCACCGCCTCGCAAGCGCCTTGGGCTGCTGATCGGGCTGATCCTCGGCGCGGCGGCGGGCGGCGGCAGCTTCTTTGCGGTCTCGGCAGGCTATGCGCCACCCCCCGTCGCCACGGTGACCGAGATGATCCAGGGGCCGCCGGCGCCGGACTGGGCGAAGTGGGAGGCACCGGCCTTCGTCAGCCTGCCGCCCTTGACGGTGACGCTTGGCTCGACCGCGGAGGCACGCTTTCTGCGCATCAACCTGGTGCTGGAGGTCGATCCGGGCGCGGCGGAACTGGTCACCGCGGCGGAGCCGAGGGTCATCGCCGGCCTCGTGCGGTTCCTACGCGCGGTGGACGAGCGGGATTTCGACGTGCCGGCGCTGATGCTCCGGCTGCAGGCGCAGATGCTCCGACGGGTCGAGCTCGCCGTGCCGCCGGGTACCGTCCGCGCCGTGCTGATCCAGGAGTTGCTGCTGAATTGAGCGGAGATCGGGCGGGCGTCACGGCGTGCGCTGCGCCGCGCAGAACGCGCAAAGGGAGAGCGATATGGAATTGATCGCCGATGGGTTGCTGATCGCCACGACGCTGACCGCGGCGATCTACTGCGCCGTGCTGTCTCGCCGTCTGCGCCGCCTCTCGAGCACGGAGGATGGCATCGGCGGGCAGATCACCGCGCTGAACGGCGCGGTGCAGGAGACGCGTCAGGCCGTCTCGGCCATGCAGGATCGAATCGCCGCCCTTCGCGGCCATTCGAACGCCACGAGCGAGCGCGTGCGCCGTGAGATGGCCGAGGCGCATCGCCTGAACGAGGCGCTGGCGGAGACGAGCGCCCGGGCCCGCCGTCTGCTCGATGGCCTCTATGCGGCGGAGACTGTCACCACGCCCGAACCACCGCCGCGCGCCGGACCGCCTCCAGAGCCCGCCGCGTCCGGCGCGGAATCCGGGGCGATGGCGCCGGGCGAGAACGCGGGACGCCACCGTCCTCAACCGGCGGCGCCCGGAGAGTCGACGGTCCCGGACCAAGGCGCCGACACGGCGCCCCTCATGCTTCAGGAGCCCATGGCATCCGGGGCCGAAGAAACAGCGAGCGCGACCGATCCCTCCTTCGATCCTTTGGAAGCGGAGGAAGAGGACTATCGCAAGGTCGCTGCCGCTTCTTCGGTGCCTGGCGCCGCGGCCGAGAGCTACCCGCTGGGGGATGAGGAAGACGATGATACGGGCAAAGCGACCCAGCGCGAGGATAAAGACGCCGAAGACCCAGCCGCCCAGCGTGAGGCGCCGGAGGGCGCTTCCGCCGAGAGCGAGCTTGTCGTTTCGGGGCCCGACCCGGCGGCAGCGGCGGCATTCGCCTCGATGCTCGACACTCTGCGCCCCGACACGGGAACTGTCGGACAGGATGATGAGCCCGTTGAGACCACGCCGACAGCGGAGCGCCATCAGCCTCCCGAAGGAAGTGACGAGGTGATCGCTCTCCATGAGGCACAGGAACGTGGCAAGCCTCCTGCACCGCCGGAGCAACCGGCGCCGCCGCGGTCTGCCCCGCCGCAACAGGAGGCCTTGCGCGTGAAGCGCTTCGGCTTTGCCCAATGACCGAGGCGGGCAGGAGCGAGGCTCAACCGGCGCAGCAGGCATCGGCGCCGGAGGGTCGCGGCAAGGCGAAACGGACCACCCGGCCCGATGCTCGCCCGGCCGCGCGATCCCCAGCGCGATCCCCGGCGCGATCCGGTCGGCAGCTGGCTCGCGGCGCCCGCACCGGCGCCCTCGCGACGCTCGCACTCCTCTTCGTCGCCTCTGCCGGCCTGCGCGCCGGTGATGTCATGGCCGAGCGGGCGGAGGTCAGTGCGGCGATCGAGGAAGCGGAGGCGCTCTTTGCACAGCGCGTGGGGCCGGAACTGCTGGAGGCCAGCGCCACGCTGCGAGCACTCGAGGAGCGCGAGAGCGCCGTTGCCGCGCGTGAGGCCGCGCTGGAGGCCCGCGCCGTCGAGCTGAGCGACGTTGAGGCCCGACTGACCGAGCGCCTCGCCGAGATCGAGAGTGCCCAAGCGGCGTTGGAAGCGGCCGTCGCCGCTGCGCGCGGTGCCGCCAACGAGGACGTGGCGCATCTGGCCACGATCTACGCGCAGATGAAGCCCTCGCGTGCCAGCGCCTTGTTCAACGAGATGGACCCGCGCTTTGCCGCCGGTTTCCTCGCCGAGATGGCGCCGCAGGCCGCCGCGGCCGTCCTCGCCGGCATGACCGCCGACAAGGCCTATGCGGCCAGTCTGATCCTTGCCGCCCGGCACAACGCCTTCGCCGGGCAATCCACCGACCCAGAGGCAACTGCGAGAGGCACCCCGCAATGATGAGTATTATCGGCATGGTGATCGTGCTGGGCATGGTCTTCGGCGGCTACATCGCCGCCGGCGGCAAGATCGGCATCATCCTGGCCGCCCTGCCGTTTGAGCTCATGATGATCGGGGGCGCCGCCGTCGGAGCCTTCCTTCTCGCCAATCCGCCGGACGTGCTGAAGGCGGTGGGGCGCGACATCAAGACGGTTTTCTCCGGCCCGCGGTGGAAGCCCGACGACTACCGCGATCTGCTCGTGCTGCTGCACGCACTGATCAAGCTCGGCCGGCGGGACGCGGTCGCGCTGGAGACGCATATCGAGGCGCCGAACGATTCGCCGCTGTTCCAGACCTATCCGCGGATCCTGGCGGATCATCATGCCGTGACGATGATCTGCGATACGCTGCGTCTGACCGGCATGAGCTTCGATGATCCCCATCAGTTGGAGGATCTGCTGCAGCGCCAACTCGATAGCCATCGCAAGCACGCGCAGCACTCCAGCCATGCGATCCAGACCATGGCGGACGGCCTGCCGGCCCTGGGCATCGTTGCGGCGGTGCTCGGGATCATCAAGACCATGGCCTCGATCGACCAGCCGCCGGAGGTCCTGGGCAAGATGATCGGCGGCGCCTTGGTGGGCACCTTCCTGGGGGTGTTCCTGGCCTATGGCTTCGTCGGGCCCATGGCGGCGCGGCTGAAGGAGACGGCGGACGAGGATCATGGCTTCTACGTCCTGATCCGCGACACGCTGGTGGCCAACCTCCACAAGCACAGCACCGGGGTCTGCGTCGAGATTGCCCGGCAGAACATCGCCGGCCACGGTCAGCCGAGCTTCGATTCGCTCGACGAGGCCTTGAAAGCCCCGACCTCGGAGGCGGCGTGACCCTGACCTGGGCCTTCGCCGGTCGAACCATCGCGCCGCCGCGATCCCTCGGCCGCGTCGGCGGGCCGGCTGTCACGCGGTCTCTGGTTATGGCGTCAGTCCTTGCGCCCTTGCCCTTGATGCTGGCTGAGGCTGCGGCGCCGCTGAGCGGGCCGGTGCCAAACCCGCGCCCCCCGGGCTTTGTGGCGGAACAATCCCCCCCCGGCGCTTCCGGAGGCGCCTCGGCGGGCGTCACCCTGGATGCCGCGGCGATCGCGGCGCGCCTGGATGCCGCTTTGTCGACGGCGGAAGCGCGGCGCTTGCTCGAGCTCTCCGGCGCGTCGGCCACGCCCGGCCAAAGCCCATCGGATCCGCCGCCGCCGGACCCAACCTCGGACACCGATGCGCAGAACGATCCGGTGGAGCAGGCAGCGACCGACACCGCGTCCGTTCCCAGGAGCGTGTCCGAGAGCGCCGTTCCCGATCCCTCCGCGGGCGATAGGACGCCTCAGCCGCCCAGCATGACCGACCAACCGGCGCCTGCGATGGATGCGGCCGGTGCGCGGCGTCTGCGTTGTTTGGCCGATCGGCCGATGCCCGAGGCTCGCGAGGTCATCCTTGGTGCCATGCCGGGGGAGCAGAGCGCCACACCGGCACTCCCCCCGGCCGATGCCCTTGCCGATGCGCTCGGTCCCGAAGCAGTCGCCGCGCTTGAGAGCGGTGCCGCAGCAGCGTCACGGTTGACGTTTTCGTCCCCGACGCTCGCGGGGCGGGTGGATCTTCAGCGGCTCTTTGGCGATCTCCTGGTCCCCTGTTCGCTTATCCGGGCTACGGCAGGCATGCTGGCGGCCGCGAGGCGCTCCGCCGGGGATCATATGGGCCCCGAAGCGCGCTCGGCCGCCCTCGATGCCCTGGCCGCCCATCCTGCCTGGGAGGCGTTTCAGACCGGCTTCCTCGCGGTGCCGGAGGCGCTGCGCAGTGTCCTGGCGCTGCGCCTGGGCCAAGTCCTCGTGCTGGAGGGCACGCCGGCCCCGCTCCTGCTCATCGAACCCCACCTCGGCCTCGCGGACCGGTCCCCGGCGCGGCGTCTGATCGATGCACATGTCGCCCTGGTGCGCGGTGAGCGGGAGGCCGCCGTCGCCGCCTTTTCGACCCTGGCCCGCCGGGACGACACGGTCGGGCAGATCGCCACCGTTCTCCTCGGCGAGGAGCTTGACCCTGCGGGCGACATGCCGATCCCCACGGGGTGGCTGGCGCATATTGACCTCTTGGGCTCGATCGCCACGGAGCACGCCGGCGCCCCCTTCGCGTCGCGTGCGGCCCTCGCGGAGGTGCGTCTGACCATGGACGTCCTTGGCCCGGCGGCGGCGCTGCGCGCGCTCTCCCTGGCGCATCGGCGCGGCAGTCTGGACAGTGGCGAACTCGAGGACACGGCCCGCCGCCTCTGGGCCGCCGCCCCGCCGGGCGCGGAGGCTGCCGGTGAGGTCGATCTCGGGCTATGGGCCGCGGTCGACAGGGCGGGCTTTAGCACGGTGCTCGAGCATCTTCCCGCATCCGTCGCCACCGGCCCTGGCGCGCCGGCCGTCGAAGCCCCGAGCCCATCGAGCACGCCATCCGACAGCCGTCGGGGGACGGCGCTGCCGGGGTGGCGAGGCCTCGTCTCGGACCAGGGCTCGGTGTCGCCGGATGCCCGCGCAGAGGCCGATGGCCGGGCCGAGCCCAACCCGGTGCCCGAGGCGAACAGCCCTGAGACAACAGAGCCGAGCACCGCAGAACAACCCGCGGCGGCGGATCCTGCTCCCGCCGTGGCGGCGATTGGCGCAGTGCCGGGGGCACCCCCGGCCGACGTCCTCGCCGAGATCGAGCGCGTCTTGGCCGACACCCAAGCCGATCTGGAAACGATCAGAAGGACCCTGGACGATGGATAAATCGAGCGTGCCGGTTCTGCTCAGTGGCCAGCGGCTGCAGGGGCGCCGGGTCGAGATGATCGCCAACAACCTCGCCAATCTGTCGACCGACGGGTTTCGGGCGCAGCGCGCTCTGGCCTCGGAGGTGGTGCTGTCACGTGGCGGGCCTTCGCTCTCGCTGGCGCGTTTCGCCTCCGCGATCACGACGCCGGAGCAAGGCGCAGTGCGGCGCACCGGCGCGCCACTCGATCTTGCGATCCAGGGCGAGGGGTTTTTCCAACTGGAACAGGCCGATGGAACCCGTCTCTTGAGCAGGGCTGGACGGTTCGTCCGGGGCGTTGACGGGGCCATCGTCTCGCCCGACGGCGCGCGGCTCCTCGGTTTGGGCGGGGCGCCGCTCCAGCTCGATCCCGCCGGCGGGTTGCCCGAGATCGCCGCCGACGGGACCATCACGCAGGACGGCGTGCCGCAGGGGCAGGTGGCGGTGTTCGACGCGCCCCCGCGGTTGGAGCGTCTTGGCCGCGCCGCCTTTGCCGCACCTGCCGGCCTGCAACCACGCGAGGATGGGCGCGTCAGCCAAGGCATGCTTGAGGGGGCGAACGTCGAGCCGGTCTCGGAGCTTGCCGCGATGATCGACGCGAGCCGCCGCTATGAACTCGTCCAAGGCCTGATGGACCGGGAGGATGGGCGCGTGCGCAACCTGATCGAAACCTTTGCGCGCGCATCCTAGGCGCGACTTGGGGGAGTGACCGCTCGGCGGTCGCGCGAGACGTCAGAAGAGGCGGGGAACGATGCAAGCGCTCAAGATCGCGGCCACCGGCATGGCGGCGCAGCAGATGCGGGTCGACGTGACGGCGAACAACATCGCCAATATGTCCACCACGGGCTACGACGCGCGCCGCGCAAGCTTTGTCGATCTGCACTATCAGCAGCAGCGCGCGCCCGGCACCCTCTCCGCCGTGACGGGGGAGCGTCTGCCGGTCGGCGTCGAACTCGGGCTCGGCACGCGACCGGCGGCCGTCGCGATGGAGCCGCAGCAGGGCACGCTGCGCGCGACAGGCGCCTCGCTCGATCTCGCGATCGAGGGGGGCGGTTACTTCGAGATCACGCTTCCATCGGGCGCCAGCGGCTACACCCGCGACGGCGGCCTGCGCCTATCGCCGGACGGGGAGGTCGTGAACGGCCAGGGCTTCCCGCTCGCCGCCGGGATCACGGTGCCGCAGGACGCGCGGCGCATCGAGATCAGCGGCGATGGCGTCGTCTCCGCCGTCTTCGACGAAGGCGGCAACAATGTCGAGGAGATCGGCAACATCCAGATCGTACGCTTCGTCAATCCCGCGGGCCTCGAAGCGCTCGGCGACAGCATCTTCGTCGAAACCGTGGCCTCGGGCGACCCGGTGGTAGGCGTCCCGGGCGCGGAGGGGCGCGGCACCCTGCGCCAGGGCTTTCTGGAGGACAGCTCGGTCGACGTCGTCGCCGAGATCACCGAGTTGATCGAAGCGCAGCGCGGCTATGAGCTCAACGCGCGTGTGCTCTCCGCCGCCGATGAGATGCTGGCGGCCGTGACCCGAGTGCGGTGATCGTGGTGGCGCACCTCTCGATGGCCGGACAGGGCAAGCCCCTCTGCGCGTTCGCCGCCGGTGTGTTCCTCGCGGTCGTGTCGGTCACCTGGCCGCAGCCCGAGGCACTGGCGCAAACCATCGATCGATCGGTCCAACAGACCTCGGCGACGCTCACGACCATCGTGGCGCGCCGCGCACTCCTGCCGGGCTCGCTCGTGGAGGAGGGGGCGCTGGTCGCAAGGACAGGGGGCCTCGGCAAGGGCGACAAGGCGGCGTCGGCGCTTCTCGCCCGCTTTGTCGGACTCCGGGTCACCCGAGCGATCGCGGCCCATGAGGTCATCCGTCGGGGGGATCTCGCCATGCCCTTCGCCGTCCGTCGCAACACCAACATCCGTCTCACCTTCCGGCGAGGCGGGCTGGGGATGGAACTGCCGGCGCGCGCGCTGGAGGACGGGGTCCTCGGCAGCCGCGTCCGCGTTCTCAACGTCGCCTCCGGCAAGACGGTGACCGGAATGGTAGTGGGCTCCGATGCGGTGGAGGTCGGTCGATGACGGTGGACACCCCGGCTCTTCGGTCGCTGCGGTCCCTGACCGCGGGTCTGGCGTCGTGTCGACGCGCCCTGCTCCTCCTCGCTCTCTTGATCGTTGCCGGATGCGCGGATCGGCTGGACCACCTCGGCACCGAGCCGACCATGACCCCGCCCGGTGAAACGGAGACGCTGGCGACACCGCTGCCCGCGCCGGAACGTCTGGCTCTCGGCCAAAAGCCTCTGGCACAGCCCCTGCCGGTGACGCCAGCCTCGCTCTGGCGCTCCGGCCCCTCATCGCTCTTTGGTGACCGGCGGGCGCGGGCGCGTGGCGATATCCTGACAGTGGTGATCGAGATCGACGACGAGGCGGAGATCTCCAACACCACCGCTCGCTCGCGCACCGGCAGTGACGAGGTGTCGGTCCAGGCCCTGCTCGGCCTGCCCTCGGTGGCCGATATCATCCTGCCGGGCGCCGGCACCTTGGAACCCGCGATCTCGACGGGATCGAGCACCAGCACGCAGGGTGACGGCTCGGTCAGCCGGGAGGAGGAGATCACCTTCCGCGTCGCGGCGACCGTCGCCGAGGTCTTGCCGAACGGCCATTTGGTCGTGCGCGGTAGCCAGGAATTGCGGATCAACTTCGAGCTGCGTGAACTGCAGGTCAGCGGCATCGTTCGCCCCGAGGACATCAACAGACGCAATGAGATCCCGCTTGAGAAGATCGCCGATGCGCGCATCGTCTACGGCGGCCGGGGTCAACTCACCGATGTCCAGCAACCGCGGTATGGGCAGCAGGTCATCGACCTGGTCGCCCCCTTCTGAGCACCCGGATGCCGGTTCTTCCCATTCTCTTGGTCCTCATCGGCGCGATCGGCGGCGCCGTGGCGGCGGAGATGCTCTCGTCCGGCGACGCTGATCCGGCCGAGGCAAAGGGCGAGGCCGGCGAGATGGAGATGGCCGCAGACGAGACCGCGAAGGACGCCGACAAGACGAAGAAGGCGGCGGAAGCGGAGGAGGAGGTCCCCCGCAGCGTCGTATCCTTTGACCGCCGCGTGATCGTGCCGATCATCATCGAGCGGCGCACCCAAGCGATCGTGCTGCTGGAACTCGCGGTCGAGGTGCCCTCGGCCATCACCGCCGAGGTCGAAGCGGCGGAGCCGAAACTCCGCGATGCCTTTCTAAGTGCCATGCTGAGCCTTGCGGCCGGTGGCGCCTTCGACCAGGGCCTGGCGGACCCGGTGTTGATCGAGCAGATCCGCGCGATCCTGACCGATCGCGCACGCGCCATCCTGCCCGACGGCAGCGCACGCGTGCTCATCCTTGAGACGCTGATGCGGCGGGCGTGAGGCAGAGGCTCTCGTGCCCAGGCATTGGTAGAACACACCATCCCAATCCGGCAGTTGCGTGCCGCGCGCGGGCGCGTCTTAGGACCGCGAGGCAGCGGCCCGAGGCAAGGGAACCGATCTCAGCGTCCACTCTACCGTTCGGCCCGCCTGGGGACGCGCCACCTTACCCACTTGCCGATCAGCGGTGGCGGGTAAAGACCAGGCCCATGCTGTCCTTGAGGGTGATCTCGCCGCCCTGGTAGTCGGCGCCGATGGGCGGGGTGCGCAGGGCTAACTGCCAGCCGGCGCCCTCCCCGGCGGGGCCGGCAAGATCCAGCGCCGAAGAGGCGGTGACCGCCGCCCCCTCCATATGGACGAGCGTCAGCACCTCCTCGCCGTCGGGCCCTCGGCGCAGGCCCGTCAACAGCGCTGTCCCGTCGATGGGCCGCGTGTAGTCGAGCACATCCCGCGGGGCGAGGTTCTGGCGCAGCCAAGGTCGCGCACGGCGAAACCGGCGCAAATCGAAGGTGAACTGCGTCTGCGCATCCGACAGCCCGTCGAAATAGCCCGAGACGTTGCAGTAGTCGTGCATGTCGTCCATCCAGGCGCGCGCGATCGCCTTCAGGCCGGGCACGGTGACGGGCGTGGGGCCGCGGAGAGGCGGATCCACCGCGTTCAGCAGGGTCGCGATCACGTCCAGGTCGTAGTCGGTCACTTCCACCAGCGCCGGCAGGAACTCGAGGAACCGCGCCAGGTCATCGCGCGTCTCGAACCCCATCGCCTTCAGCCGCGTAAAGGCGCCGGGCACGGAATAGGCGTATTCATCGACCTGCCACTTGAGCGAGATCGCCTCCTCCGCCACGACCTTCACGCCGTAGCGGTCGTCCTGATTGCGGATGAACCCCCAGGAAGCACGGGCCGAAGCATTGAGGAAATCCATCGGCACGCCGGGCAGCACGGCATAGGTCAGCAGCCAGACCGCCGGGTTGTCGTAGGCCTTGTCGAGGATCTCCATCGAGGTCTCGCCGAGGCGGGTGTTCACGTTGAGCTTGGGGTTGATCTGGGTGCCGCGGCGCAGGGTGTCGTGGTTCGCGCAGCCCGAGATCCAGTTGGCGCCATGGGTCGCGATCTCGCGGATGCGCCACCACTTCGCCAGCCAGAAGGTGTAGAGGAACGGCGTGTTGTGGGCGAAGGTGAGCGGGCCCCACTGGAAGACGTCGTCATCGCGCTGGGCCTCGATCACGGCGCGGTAGGTTGAGGAAAGCTCCCAGTCCTCCTGCGGCCAGGGGCGCCCGTCCTCGAAGATCATCCAGGGGCGGTAACGCGTGCCGCCGACCTCTTGGACCACATCGGCCATCTCCTGGAGATAGTCGTCGTCGTGGCGGTTCTCCTCGGCCAGCGCATCCCACCATTTGAAGTCCTGGGCGCCGTCGACGCGCACGCCATCGGCGCCGAAATCGACCTTGCGCCGCTGCATCTCCAGCAGGATCGCGCGCACGGCCCAGTTTCGATAGTTGATGTTCTGGCCGTACATGTTGGGACCGGAGAAGTAGTGCGTGTTCAGCACCTCCAGGCCCTGATTGTCCGCATGGCCGTAAACCACGTCGAAAATCAGATACTTGGGTTTCTTGGGGAAGCGGTGGAGCGCGGCGGCGAAGTCGACCAGCTCATCGGGGCGCGCACTCTCGAGCAGGGCTGGGTTCACGGCGGCGCTGCCGGCGATCACGACGTCATAGCCCCAGTTGGTGGTGTCGGGCGTGCGCAGCGTCACCGCCCGGGCATCGTCCTCAAGCGCCTCCTCCTCCCAGAACGCGGGGCCGGCCTCATAGACCGTGGTGGGCTCGACGGGCAGCAATTGGATGGCGTCATAGGCGGCGAACAGGCGCTCGGCGGGCTCGAGCGGCATATCGCGGGCGACCCGGTCGGCGATGTGTTCGATGTGACGCGTGAGCGAGGCGAGCGTGCGCCCCGCGGTCGCCGTTGGCACGTGGATCTGCAGGATGTTGGTGACCGGCCCCAGTTTGGCGGGCGCCCCGTCGTCGCGGCGCATGGCCTCGTAGTAGGCCCGATCCTGCCGCGCGGCCTGCATGGCCGACAGATCGTACAGCTCGCCCGGTGCGAAGGCGCCATAGGGCAGGGAGGCCGCCAAAGGGTCCAGCACCCGGTGCCAGGCGCCGTCGCCGTCGCGCCAGGCGAGGGCGTAGAAATCGCCGATGACCTCCCGCGTGCCGGCGCGCATGCCATCGATGGCGGCGAAGACATAGGCGTCGAAGCGGGCGGCGGGGATCACCCAGCGGTCGAAGACGACGTTCTGGCGTGCCGTGGTCAGCGAGATCGCATCGCGCGGGCGCAGCACCTCGACGAAGACATCGCCGTCGGGCACGCGGCGGTCCAGCAGCTCCGGCGCCCAAAAGCCGATCTCGGCGCGCCCCTCGACCACCAGGCCGCCCAGATGCCGGGCGATCTGGCGCGCGGCGTCGAAGCTCGTCTCGGCAGTGTTCCAGGCCTCGCGGATCCGGTCGATCAGCGCTTCGGTGGCTGCTTCGTCCAGGCGCGGGGCAGGCTGTGGCGTCGTCTCCAGCATGGGGCCTCCCGTCGTCTCAGCCGTCGTGGCGCAGCATGACGCCCGACAGCGGGGGTAGCGTCACGGTGACCGAGTAGGGCCTGCCGTGGCTCTCGACCGGTTCGGCGGTGACGCCGCCCAGATTGCCGCGCCCGCCGCCGCCATAGAGATCGGCGTCCGAGTTCAGGATCTCGGCCCAGGCGCCGGGGCGCGGCACGCCGAACCGCCATCCGCCACGCTCGACGGGCGAGAAGTTGTAGAGGCAGAGCACCGGCGGCGCGTCCCCCGGATCATGCGCGGGCCCATGGCGCAGCCAGGCGAAGACCGAGCCTTGGCTCGCGGCGCCGTCGACCCATTCGAACCCCGCCGCCTCGGCGTCGAGGGCGTGCAGCGCCGGGTTCTCGCGGTAGATCCGGTTGAGGTCGCGCACCAGGCGGCGCACCCCGTCGTGGTGGTCGAAGCCGGCGGCGTGCCAGTCGATGGTGTAGTCGTGGTTCCACTCCCCGGGCTGGGCGAACTCGCCGCCCATAAAGAGCAGTTTCTTGCCCGGGTGCCCCCACATGAAGGCATAGTAGGCGCGCAGGCCCGCCAGGCGCTGCCACGCGTCACCCGGCATCCGGCCCAGCAGCGAGCCCTTGCCATGCACCACCTCGTCGTGGCTGAGCGGCAGGATGAAGTTCTCAGAAAACGCGTAGTGCAGGCCGAAGGTCATCAGGTCGTGGTGTTGGGGGCGATGCTCGAAGGGCGTCTGCATGTACCGCAGCGTGTCGTTCATCCAGCCCATGTTCCACTTGTAGCCAAAGCCCAGCCCCCCGTGCTCGACGGGCCGGGAGACGCCGGGCCAGGCGGTGGATTCCTCGGCCACCGTCATCACGCCGGGCACGGCGCCATAGACCTCGGTGTTCATGCGCTTGAGGAAGTCGATGGCCTCAAGGTTCTCGCGCCCGCCATGGCGGTTGGGGATCCAGTCGCCCTCCTCGCGGCTGTAGTCGCGGTAGAGCATGGAGGCGACCGCGTCGACGCGGATGCCGTCGATGCCGTACTCCTGAAGCCAGTAGACGCCGTTGGCGGCCAGGTAGTTCGCGACCTCGCGCCGGCCGAAGTTGTAGATGAGCGTGTTCCAGTCGCGGTGGAAACCCTCGCGCGGATCGGCGTGCTCATATAGCGGCGTGCCGTCGAACCGGCCCAGCCCATGCGCATCGGTGGGGAAGTGGCCGACGACCCAGTCGAGCAGCACGCCCATCCCCGCGTCATGGGCGGCGCGCACGAAGCGGCGCAGGCCGGCGGGGTCGCCGTGGCGCGCCGTGGGGGCGTAAAGGCCGACCGGCTGATAACCCCAGGACCCGTCGAAGGGGTACTCGGACACAGGCATCAGCTCCAGGTGCGTGAAGCCGAGATCGGCGGCATAGGGCACCAGCCGTGCGGCCAGGGCATCCCAGTCGAGCGGCCGTCCTTGGTCGTCCCGCAGCCAGGAGGGCAGGTGCACCTCGTAGATCGAGATCGGGGCGTCGCGGCGCTGGCGGGCACCGCGGTCACGCATCCAGGTGCTGTCGTCCTCGGGCGGCGCGGGCAGGGCGCGCACGACCGAGGCGTTGGCGGGCGGGTGTTCGGCACCGAAACCCACCGGGTCGGCCTTGTGGTGCAGCCCCCCGTCGGCGCCCAGGATCTCGAACTTGTACCGCGCGCCCTCCTCCAGGCCCGGGATGAAGATCTCTGCGATGCCGCTGGCGCCGCGCCACCGCATGACATGCCGCCGCCCATCCCAGGCGTTGAAATCGCCGACGACCGAGACCCGGCGCGCTGAGGGGGCCCAAACGGCGAAGGCGACGCCGGCGGTCCCCTCGTGCGTCATCATCTGCGCGCCAAGGCGCCGCCAAAGGGTGCGGTGCGTCCCTTCGGAGACGTAGTACTCGTCCGCCTCTCCCAGGACCGGGCCGAAGCGGTAGGCGTCCTCGATCTGCCAGCGGTCCGTGCCCCGCGCCCCCTCCAGCCGATAGGGCCCTGGGTCGGCGACCAGCGTGGCCTCCCAGAAACCATCGCCGGGCGAGGTCATGGGGTGCGGACCCGCGGCCCCGTGCAGCGTCACCGCTTCGGCGCCTGGCACGATGGCACGCACGACCCAACCGCCGTCGCCCAACCTGTGCGGGCCGAGGCGGGCGAAGGGATTGGGATGCTGCCCGGCCGCAAGCGCCTGGCGCTCCGCCGCCGACAGGGCGTTGCCCGCGCCCGCGCTAGTCGTCGTGCCTGTGGTGGCGCTGCCTGCCATGCCTCTCCTCTGGGGCTTGGCCGCCCCGGTTGCTGCAGTGCGGCACAATGGTAAGGGCGGCCTCGGCGCCAAGGCCAGGGCCTATTCCCGGTCCCGCGCGTGGTGTCGACCAGGCTGGCGGCCCGCCCAGCGCAATATTGCGCCCCCGTCAGGTTAGAGGAGTGCGCCGCGCGCGTCGATGGACAGGATCGTGGTGATCGCGGCGTGTGGCGTGCCGAGCCCGCGCACGCCGATCAACCGGTCGTGCAGGTTCACGGTCGGGTCGCAATGCCCCGGCATCAGCAGCACAGGCGTGCCGAGCGCAAGCTCGCCCTCCGCGAGGGCCACGACCGTGTGCTCGTCCGACAGGCCCGTGACGTCTGCCCCGGGGATGCCCACCACCCGCGGCATGCCACTGTCGATCGCCGTGGCCTTGTGGCCTGCATCCAGCACCGCATGCCCGCCGTCCCGCCGGCTCATGACCGTGGTCAGCAGGAACAGGGAATGCTCATAGGCCGGATAGCCGGCCTCCGGCGTGTTCTGCGCATAGGAGGCGTCCATGAAGATGTAGGAGCCAGGCTGGATCTCGTTCCAGGGGCCAAGGCCGCTCTCGAAGGGGTAGCTACCGGTGCCGGCACCGCCGATGGTGTAGGCGCTCAGCCCTTGGGCTGAGAGCGCGGTGAGCGTCTCCTCCACCAAGCCGGCGGCCTGTCTGATCGCGCCCGCACGGCCCTCAGGGTCGCGGATCTGCTGGGCGCCGCCGTGGTAGGCCTGCAGCCCGTCGAAGCGCAGGCCCGGCAGGTCGGCGACCACACGTGCCAGCGCCGCAGCGTCGGCGCCGGGGGTCGTGCCGCACCGCCCGGCACCCACGTCGATCTCGACCAGCACGCCGAGTTCGACCCCCGCGGCGACAGCGGCCGCCGAGGCGGCCTTTGCAGGCTCCAGCGCATCGACGCAGAGACCGACCTTGGCGCGCTTGGCAAGCGCGGCGAGGCGCTCGAGCTTCGCCGGTGCCACGATCTCGTTGGTCACCAGCACGTCCTCGATGCCGCCGGCCACCATGGCCTCGGCCTCGCCGAGCTTTTGGCAGGTAATGCCCACCGCACCGGCCTCGACCTGCATGCGGGCGATGCCGGCGCATTTGTGGGTCTTCGCATGTGGGCGGAGGCGTACGCCCAGATCCGCCGCCTCCCGCGCCATGCGCGCGATGTTCCGATCCAGCGCGTCGAGATCCACGATCAAGGCGGGCGTCTCGATCGCGAGCAGATCGAGGCGGAGGGGAGACGTGCCGTCAGCCATGGCCAATCACCTGCTGCAATGCCTTCAGCTTCGCCGCGAGATGATCGGGCAGCAGGCGGGCGAGCGCCGCAGCGTCCCGCGCCTCGAGTGCGGCGAGAATCGCTTCGTGCTCGGCCACTGCCTCGGCCCAGCGCGTCTCGGTCAGGTTGGCCTGGAAGCGCGCGCGGCGGATGCGCCCCGCCAGCATCTGCGTGGTGCTGGCCAGGGTGGGGTTGCGCGCTGCGATCAGGATCGCGTCGTGGATCTCTTCGTTGAGCCGAAAATAGGTGGGCCTGTCGCGGTCCCGATAGGCCGCCATCATCCCTTCGTGAAGGCGACGGATCTCGGCGATCTCCGCGTCGCTCGCCAGGCCTGCCGCGCGCTCTCCGGTCAGCGCCTCCAGCGCCATCATGACCGGAAAGACTTCCTCCAGCTCCGCCAACGTCACCACGGTGACCGAGGCGCCGCGGTGCGGGGTCAGCGCCACCAGCCCCTCGGTCGCCAGCAGGCCGATGGCCTCGCGCAGGGGGGTGCGGGACACGCCGAAGGTCTCGCACAGCTCGCGCTCGTTCAGCTTCTCGCCGGGGCGGAGTTCCCCCTCCACGATCATCTGACGCAACCGGTCGACAACCGTCTGGCCAAGCGTCCTGCGCTGGATGGGTGTGCTCAGATTCATTCGGCGGCGATCCTCTTGTCCGCAGCAGTTTGCCCCGACTTCACCGCCTCCGCCAGGATGATTGCAACGTGCAACGCATTACGCTGGGTGAGATCGGCGATCTGGTGGCGGCAGGAGGTACCGTCGGCCACGATCAGCGTATCGGGTTCGGCCGCGCGGACGGCGGGCGCGAGCGATGCCTCGGCCATGGCCTTGGAGGTGGCGAGTGTCTCCGCCTGGTAGCCGAAGCTGCCGGCCATGCCGCAGCAGGAGGTCTCGATCATCTCTACGGCCAGGCCGGGAATGCGGCGCAGCACGCCCTCCACCGCGCCCATCTGCCCGAAACTCTTCTGATGGCAATGCCCGTGCAGCAGCGCCTTCGATGCCGCGATGGGGCCGAGGGGGAGGGTGTCGAGCACATCCGCGCCGTCCTTGGCCAGATACTCCTCGAAGAGCATGACCCGGGCACCCCAAGCCTCATCCCACTCTTCGCCGAGGAGGCGCGGGGCCTCGTCGCGGAAGGTGAGCAGGCAGGAGGGCTCGAGACCCACGACGGGCACCCCCCGCTCCAGCGCCGGGCGCAGCGCCTCGGCCGTGCGCGCCATCTCGGCCCGCGCCCGGTCGGCGAGACCCGTGGCGAGATACGTCCGCCCGCAGCAGAGCGGACGGCTGTCGGGTGCCGTGGCATGGGCGACCTTGAGGCCGGCGGCCTGCAGCACGTGCTCGGCGGCGCGCAGATGGTCGGGCTCGAACCAGCGGTTGAAGGTATCGGCGAACAGCACGACGTCGGCGTCGCGCATGTCCGACGGCTCGGTGCGGAACCAGTCGTCGCGCCAGGCGGGCAGGGGGCGTTCCGCGGCGATGCCCAGCGTTCGCTCCATCAGCCGCGCGAGCCAGGGCAGCCGGTTGCGCAGGTTCATCAGGCCCGGGATCCGCGCCGCCCAGGGCGCGTAGGCGGGCATATAGGCGACCAGCCGTTCGCGCGGGGCGAGGCCATACTTGGCGACGCGCGCGGCGGTGACCTCGACCTTCATCTTGGCCATGTCGACGGACATCGGACACTCGCGCCGGCAGGCCTTGCAGCTCACGCAGAGCTTCATTGTCTCCGCCATCTCGCGGGAGGCAAAGGCGTCGCCGCCGAGCTGACCGGAGAGCGCCAGGCGCAGGGTGTTGGCGCGCCCGCGCACCCCGTCGCGTTCCTCGCGCGTGACGCGGTAGGAGGGGCACATGACCCCGCCCTCCAGCTTTCGGCAGGCGCCGTTGTTGTTGCACATCTCGACGGCGCCCTGCAGGCCGCGCCCCGCGCCGGTGTAGCCGGGCCAGTCGAAGACGGTCTCCCGCTCGGCCACCCGGTACTCGGGGCCATAGCGCATGAGGCTGCGGTCATCCATGCGCGGCGGCCGCGCGATCTTGCCGGGGTTCAACAGCCCGTTCGGGTCGAAGCGGTCCTTCACCGCCTCGAAGGCCGCCACCATGCGGCCGCCGAACATGGGCCGGTGGAACTCGGAGCGGACAATCCCGTCGCCGTGCTCGCCGGAGTGGGAGCCCTTGTATTGCCGGACGAGCTCGAAGGCTTCCTCAGCAATCGACCGCAACGCCTTGACGCCAAGCTCTTCCTTGAGGTTCAGCACCGGGCGCACATGGAGCGTGCCGACCGAGGCATGGGCGTACCAGGTGCCGTCGGTGCCGTGCTTGCGGAAGATCGCGGTGAGCCGCTCAGTATAGTCGGCGAGATCCTCGAGCCGCACACAGCAATCCTCGACGAAGCTGACGGGTTTGCCCTCTGACTTCATCGACATCATGATGTTGAGGCCCTGTTTGCGGACCTCGCCGATGCGCCCCTGCAGGCCGGGATCCACCGCCTCCACCACGCCGCCGTCTGCCTTGCCGGGCTCGCCCCAGGCATAGCCGAGGTCGCGCATCACGTCGTGCAGCGCATCGAGGCGGCGGCGGTTCTCGGCTGCGTCGGGTTCGGCGAACTCGACCAACAGCAGCGCCTCCGGCTCGCCGCGCACGAACTCCTCCAGCACCGGGCGGAAGACGGCGTTATCGCGCGCAAGCCGGATCATGTTGTGGTCGATGAGCTCGACACCGACCGGGTCGAGGGTGACCAGATGCTGCGTCGCCTCCATCGCCGCGCGGAAGGTGGGGAAGTGGCAGACACCGGTCAGTTTCGGGCCCGGCAGGGGCGAAAGCTTGAGCGTGATCCGCTCGGAGATCGCCAGCGTCCCCTCGGAGCCCACCAGCAGCTCGGCGAGGTTGAGCGGGCGGCCCGGCACCAGCGCATCGATGTTGTAGCCGCCCACCCGGCGGAACACGTCCGGGAAGCGCGCGGCGATTTCCCCCTGCTCGCGCGTGCCCAGCGCCAGCAGATCGGCGACCAGCGCGTCGTCCGGTCCGTCACCGCCGGTCATGTTGGCCGGGCCGAAGCGGGCCCGGGCGCCATCGGCCATCAGCGCGTCGATGGCCAGCACGTTATCGCGCGAGGTGCCATAGCGCCGCGATCGCGCGCCGCAGGAGTTGTTGGCCGTCATCCCCCCCAGCGTCGCGCGGGAGCCGGTGGAGACATCGACCGGGTACCACAGCCCATGCGGCTTCAGCGCCTTGTTCAGCACGTCCAGGACCACGCCGGGCTCGACGACCGCGGTGCGGTTCTCGACGTCGATGTCCAGGATGCGGTTCATATGGCGGGTGAAATCGAGCACCACCGCCTCGTTCACCGTCTGCCCGCACTGCGAGGTGCCGCCGCCGCGCGGCAGCAGCGGCACGCCGGCGTCTCGGGCGATGGAGAGGGCGGCGTCTAGATCCTCAGGCCCCTTGGGCGCCACGACGCCCTCGGGGATCATCTGGTAGATCGAGGCGTCGGTGGCGTAGCGGCCGCGGCTGTAGGCGTCGAACAGCACCTCGCCCCGGACCGCGCCCCGCAGGCGCCGGGCGAGTGCGCTGTCGGTGGCGTCCGTGATGACCCGCATTGACTTCGCCTCCCGTTCTGTATTTTGTATACGAAATTGCTCGCACGGGTGAACGATCAAGGCAACCCGCTGCGCGCATGGAAAACGCCGCGGCAGATCGCGGTGGATAAGGATATCGCCGCCAAGCGGCGTGGATAAGCAGCGCCGCATAGCGGCGTCGACAAGGATCGCCGCACAGCGGCGGGGGGAGGAACCGATGAGCATGCCCACCCGGACCGCCGGCCGGCACTTCTTGCAGATCCCCGGCCCGACCAATGTGCCCGACCGGGTGCTGCGCGCCATGGACTATCCGACCATCGACCACCGCGGCCCAGGCTTCGCCGACATCGGCCGCCGGGCCCTGGATGGGATGAAGTCGATCTTCAAGACCGAAGCGCATGTGGTGATCTTCCCCGCCTCGGGCACGGGCGCCTGGGAGGCAGCGTTGGTCAACACGCTCAGCCCCGGCGACAAGGTGCTGATGTGCGAGACCGGGCATTTCGCCAGTCTGTGGAATGCCATGGCGACCAAGCTGGGCCTGCAGACCGAGTTCATCGAGACCGACTGGCGCCGCGGCGCCGACGAGCCCGCCATCGAGGCGCGGCTGCGTGCCGATACCGCGCGGGAGATCAAGGCGGTCTGTGTGGTGCACAACGAGACCTCGACCGGCTCCACCTCTGACATTGCGGCGGTGCGCGCGGCCATCGATGCGGCCGGCCACCCGGCGCTGCTGATGGTGGACACCATCTCCTCGCTCGCCTCGATCGACTATCGCCACGACGAATGGGGCGTCGATGTCTGCGTCGCAGGCTCGCAAAAGGGCCTGATGCTGCCGCCGGGCCTCAGCTTCAACGCGATCAGCGACAAGGCGATGGCGGCGACCGAGACGGCGAGCCTTACGCGCTCCTACTGGGACTGGCGCGATATGGCCGGGCCGAACGCGAAGGGCTACTTCCCCTACACCCCGGCGACCAACCTGCTCTATGGCCTGGTCGAGGCGATCGACATGCTGCACGAGGAGGGGCTCGACCAGGTCTTCGCCCGCCATGATCGGCATGCGGCGGCAACTCGCGCCGCGGTCGAGGCCTGGGAGCTTGAGATCCTCTGCCGCGATCCGCACTACTACTCGTCCTCGCTTACGGCTGTGATGATGCCCTCCGGCCACTCCGGCGATGCCTTCCGGAAGGTCGTGCTCGAGAACTTCGACATGTCGCTCGGGGCGGGGCTGTCGAAGGTCGCCGACAAGATCTTCCGCATCGGCCATCTGGGCGACTTCAACGATCTCAGCCTGATGGGCACGCTCGCGGGCGTGGAGATGGGGCTGAAGCTTGCCGGTGTGCCGCACAGTGCCGGCGGCGTGGATGCGGCCATGGCGGTGCTGACCGGCGGCCGCGAAAGCGCGGCGCAAGCGGCGGAATAAGCCGCGAATTTTTCTTGCGCGCCGGGGCGCCGGCGCGTCAACAAGATCACATAACGCCCGCCACGACGGGCAACACAGGGAGAAGACATCGATGAAAATCACGGCTCTACTGACCGGCGCCGCCATGGCGCTTGGCCTGGCGGCCACCGCAGAGGCGAAAGAGTTCAAGTTCGGCCACGTCGGCGCGCCGGGCTCGCTGTTCGAGGCCTCGGTGAACCAGTTCGCCGCCTGCGTGGCGGAGAAGTCGGGCGGCGCCCATACGGTCGCGACCTTCGGCTCCTCGCAGCTCGGCAAGGACCGGGAGCTGCTGCAGAAGCTCAAGCTCAACCAGGTGGACTTTGCGCTGCCCTCCTCGGTCATGTCCTCGGTCGACGAGACCTTCGGCGTCTTCGAGATGCCCTACATCATTCAGGACCGCGACCACATCCGCCGCGTGACCGCCGAGATGGGCGACACCTTCCAGGGCGCCGCCCATGAGAACGGCTTTCACATCGTCGGCTACTTCGAGAACGGCTTCCGCCACATCACGAACAACACCCGGCCGATCGATCAACCGGGCGATCTGCAAGGGGTCAAGCTGCGCACGCCGAAGGGCGCCTGGCGCGTGAAGATGTTCCAGCTCTACGGTGCGAACCCCACGCCGATGGCCTTCTCCGAGGTCTTCACGGCGCTGCAGACCGGCGTGATCGACGGGCAGGAGAACCCCTATGCCCAGATCGCCTCGGCCAAGTTCCAGGAGGTGCAGAAGTACCTGTCGATCACCGGGCACGTCTATACGCCGGCCTATGTGCTGACCTCCAAGCGGGCCTTCGACGGCCTGGACGCGGAGGCGCAGGCGCTGCTGACCGACTGTGGGACCGAGACGCAGGAATTCGTGTACCAGAAGGCCTCCGAGCTTGAGACCGAGCTGCTGCAGGTCATCAAGGACGCGGGCGTTGCCGTGAACGAGGCCGACAAGGACGCGTTCATCGCGGCCTCGACCCCGGTCTACGATGAGTTCTCCTCCACCGTCGACGGTGGTGCGGCACTCATCGAGCAGGTGCAGGGCCTGGCCTCGGGCTCCTGACGCCCGCAGCGCTCCTGTACGACCGCCTTCGGTAGGGTGGGATTGAACCCCACCCTACACCCCCCTCAGACGTGATCGGAACGGATGCGCCACAGGCGCCTCCTTCGGAGAAAACGCATGCTCGACATGGCCGCCAAGGCGCTTGAGACGCTGCTCGAATGGGTGGTGATCGCGCTGATGGTGATCCTGACCGCGGTGGTGATCGTCGCCGTCCTGTTCCGCCTGGCCGGCGATTCCTTCAGTTGGTACGACGAGGTCGCCTCGATCCTGCTGGCCTGGATCACCTATTACGGCGCGGCCCTGGCGGCGCTGAAACGCAAGCACATCGGCTTCGACGGCGCGCTCCTCGCGATACCCATGCCCCAGCGGCGCTATGCGGCCTATGTCGCGGAGGCGGTGACCATCGGCTTCTTCGCGCTGCTGGGCTGGATGGGGCTGGAGGTGATCCTGGTCCTCGGCGACATGGGGCTCACCTCGCTGCCCTGGGTGCCGGTCTGGTTCACCCAGTCCGTGATCCCCATCGGCGCGGTTCTGTTTATCGTCTGCTCCTTGCTCAGCTTTCCGGGTTATCTCGCGCTGATCTCGCGCGGCGTCTCGATGGAGGCGGTGGAGATCGAGCACGAGATCGCGGAGGCCGAGAAACAGTTCGGCCTGGCCCCGCATGACGGCGCCGCGCAAGACAAGAAGAGGGACTGAGCCATGGAGATGCTCCTCCTTCTCGTCGTCACGGTGCTGCTCATCTGCCTCAACGTGCCGATTGCCGTTGCCCTCGCCGTGGCCGGTGTCGCGGGGATCCTGACCTTCGAAGGGACCAACCAGCTCTTTGACGTGGCCCTCGACATGTACGGGGGTGCCACGAAGTTCTCGCTGATCGCGATCCCCATGTTCGTGCTCGCGGGGGCGATCATGAACGCGGGCGGGGTGACGGACCGGCTGATCGCCTTTGTGTCCGCGCTCATCGGCTTCGTGCGCGGCGGGCTTGCCATGGTGAACATCGGCGTGTCGCTGTTCTTTGCCGAGATCTCCGGGTCGGCGGTTGCCGATGTGGCGGCGCTGGGTTCGGTGCTGATCCCTCAGATGAAGAAGAAGGGCTACAAGGCGCCCTTTGCTGCGGCGGTCACCTCATCAAGCGCGTCCCTGGCGATCATTATCCCGCCGTCGATCCCGATGATCCTCTATGCCACCTCCTCCAACACCTCGGTCGAGCAGCTCTTCGTGGCGGGGTTCGTGCCGGGGCTGCTGGGAGCGGCGGGGCTGATGGGCGTCGCCTATATGTTCGCCCGGCGCTACAACCTGCCGACCGAGGAGGCGTTCAACACGCGGCGCCTGCGCGAGACCTTCGTGGACGCGTTGCCGGCCTTCTCGCTGCCCGTGATTATCCTTGGCGGCATCTTCGGCGGTTATGTCACGGCGACCGAGGCGGCGGGGCTTGCGGTGCTTGCGGCCTTTGCCGTGGGGCTCTGGTACCGCGACATCGATTTTCGCCACCTGCACCGCGCCATGCTGGACGGCGGCATGCAGACCGCGGTGGTTATGGTGCTGGTCGCCGCCTCGGTGCTGATGGGCGGCTTCCTCACGCGCGCCCAGATCCCCCAGGACATGGCGGCCGCGATCCTGGAGATCACCGACAACAAATGGGTGATCCTGTTCATCCTCAACATCTTCTTTCTGATCGTCGGCTGCTTCCTGCACTCCGCCGCGGCGATCATCCTGGTGATCCCCATCGTGATCCCGCTGGTGAACGCGGCGGGGATCGATCCGATCCACTTCGGCCTGGTGGTGACGCTGAACCTGGCGATCGGGCAGCAGACGCCGCCCGTCGCCTCGGTGCTGATCACGGCCTGTTCGGTGGCGAACGCCAGGATCTGGGACGTCACCAAGGTCAATGTGTACTTCGTGGCCGTGCTGCTGGGGGTCCTGCTGATCTGCACCTATGTGCCGGCCGTGCCGATGTTCCTGGTGGAGTACTTCTACCGCTAAGCGGTGTCGCGGCCTTGCCGCGACGCTGGTTTCGCACCGTCACTGCGTCCCGCGGTGACGGCGCCGCTGGCGCCCGGTTCTGTGAGCGACGTCGCGGCGGGGATATCGGATCGGGGGCTGGGGAAGGCCGCCAGGGGCGGCCATGCCTGAGCGTGATCGGCGGAGGGGGCGCGTCAAGGGCAAGCGGGCTGCGCCCGTCGCTGGCGCGACCCTTGACCCGCCCCCTCCGCCGGGCTTGGTGAGGGTGAGGATCCAGGGAGGACGGCATGGGCGAATTGTTGCACGAAGTCGCGGACGGGATTGCGACCGTCACCTTCAACCGGCCCGACAGCCGCAACGCCATGACCTTCGCTATGTACGAAGGCCTGGCGGAGATCTGCGGTGCCGTGCCGACGGACGGCAGCGTCAAGGCGGTCATCCTGGCCGGAGCGGGTGGTCGGGCCTTTGCCGCGGGCACCGACATGACGCAGTTCCGGGCCTTTAACGCGCCGGAGGATGCGCTCGCCTATGAGCACAAGATGGACGGCGTGCTGGAGGCGGTTGAGCGTTGCCCGGTGCCTACCATCGCTGCCATCACCGGGGCCTGTACCGGGGGCGGCGCGGCGATCGCGGCGGCCTGCGATCTGCGGCTTTGCGATGCGCGCCTCAAGTTCGGCTTTCCCATCGCGCGGACCCTCGGCAACTGCCTCTCGGTCTCCAATCTCTCCCGGCTCTCGGCGCTGTTGGGCGCAGGGCGGACGCGGGAGATCCTGTTCACCGCACGGCTGATCGAGGCGGCCGAGGCCGAGCACATCGGCCTGGTGATGGAGGTGCTGGAGAGCCCCGAAGCCGTCATCGCGCGCGCCCGGGCGCTGGCGGAGACGCTGTCGGGCCATGCGCCGCTGACCTTGCGCGCCACCAAGGAGGCCATGCGTCGGGCACGTATCGAGGGGCCGCGCGCCGAGGACGGCGATCTCGTCACGCTCTGCTATATGTCCGAGGATTTCAAACAGGGCATCGAGGCCTTCCTCGCCAAGCGCCCGCCGGTCTGGAAGGGGCAGTGAGCGCTTGACCTCGGCCCCCTGCGCCGCAGGTGGCGGGGTATGACGGATCTTCCTCGCGCCGATTTCTCCCGCTTCGGCCCTGGTGCGGTGGCGGCGGTGATCGGTGCCTCCGGCGGCATCGGTGCGGCGCTGACCGAGCAGCTGGCCCAGGCGCCGGGGATCGGGAGGGTGCACGCCTTCTCCCGCTCCGGCGACGCGCCGGCGGGGCCGCGTATCGACCCTGGGCGTCTGGATCTGGAGGATGAGGCGAGTATCGCGGCGGCGGCGGCGGCGGCGGCGTCTGGCATCGGAACGGCGGGCGATTTGCGGATCGTGATCGTGGCCGCAGGGCTGCTGCATGGGCCGGATCATCAGCCGGAGAAGGCCTGGCGCGACCTGTCCCCCGGGGGCTTTGCCCGGTCCTTTGCGGTGAACACGACCGGGCCGGCGCTGGTCGCCAAGCACTTCCTGCCGCTCATGCCGCGACGCGAGGCAGGGATCTTCGCCGCCCTCTCGGCGCGCGTGGGCTCGATCTCGGACAACCAGGCAGGGGGGTGGTACAGCTACCGCGCGTCCAAGGCAGCCTTGAACCAGGTGCTGAAATGCCTGGCGATCGAGGAGGCACGGCGGCGCCCAGGGCTGGTCGTGGTGGGCCTGCAACCGGGCACGGTCGATACGGCCCTATCCAAGCCCTTCCAGGGCGCGGTGCGCGAGGGCGGGCTCTTCACGGCGGCCTTCAGCGCGGCGCATCTGTTGAGTGTGCTGGCAGCCCTTCAGCCCGCGCAGAGCGGTGGGCTGCTCGATTGGCAGGGTCAGGAGATCGCGCCGTAGGGCCGGCGCGCCCGGTGTGCGCTGGAGCGGGCACCGGGAATCGAACCCGGACCATCAGCTTGGAAGGCTGAGGCGCTACCGTTACACCATGCCCGCGGCGCCAGACGACCTATGAGATCCGCCCCGCGCCGTCAATCTTGACGGCCGTCTCTGTCAACCAAGGGGTTAGGGTGTTTTTATCGGGGCGCGCTCCACCACGAAGCGGGGCGAGGAAGCTATGCTGTGGCAGGCGCTGCTCCCGACCTCTCCAAAGTGGAAATTAGGCGAGAAAGTGTCAACAACGCGGCGCTGATATTCTTGGAAATATCGAGACTTTCTACTCGCGATCGCGACAGTCATGGAATTTCAACCAAAACCATTAGTAACTGCGCAACTCTTGCAGGAAAATTGATTGGGGCCACACCGATAAGGTGATCACGGTTTTCGCACTTCTGCAGCCGTGCGCCGGGCGTGATTTGCACCACAACCATCAACGGAAGCTCTGCCCATTTTCGTGCGGGGGCCGGCAGGGGGGCTGCTGCGTCCGGGCGCGTGTTGCGTGGCTTCGGCCGATGCGGTGGGGAATGAGGGAATGATGAGCTTTGTGCGAGGCGCCGTTCTTGGCGTGCTCTTGGCGGTTGTGGGCGGTGTCGGGGCGCTGGCGGCGCCGATCGGCCCGGTGGGGACCTATGTCTCGGTCTTTCAGCGGACGACCAATGACGGTGTCTATGCGCTCAACGCCGCACAGGCGGCCGCGCTAGGGCTGGAGGGGGCCACCAAGCTCGGCCTGCTGCGGGTGCGCCCCGGCAATGGGGTGAGCTGGTCCGCCGGCGACTTCTTCGACGAGCAGACGCTCGATCGCACCCGTCGCAACGGCAGTGTCTTCGGGTACCTGAACGGCCCGTTGGCGCCGGACTTCGTGCCTCAGGCTTTCAATGGCGAGACGATCCTCTACGACGGCGATGTGTTCGAGGCACTGGGCACCACGGTCTTCCAGCAGGCGAGCGATCCGGGTCAGCGGCTGGTCGCGGCCATCGCCTTCGGCTTCACCGGGACCGTGACGTTCAACGGGGTGTCGACCTTCAGCGGGGTGACGTTGGGCAATGCGCCGATCGCGGTCCCGCCGCCGGTCCCGTTGCCGGCGGCCGGGTGGCTGCTGCTGGCCGGGCTCGGCGGGCTTGCGTTCCTGCAGCGGCGTGCTCAGGCGCTCGGCTGATCCCCCGACAGATGGGCGGACAGGGCGCTGCGCACATCGTCGGGGATCGGTTCCGAACGTTGCGCGGCGATGTTGAAATAGACGTAGACGGCCTTGCCGCTGGCGCAGTGGCGCTCGCCCTGCCAGGCCTCCTCGGCCACCGTGAAGGACTTGGTGCCGAGGTGCGCGATCCAGGTGCGGATGGTCACTTCCTCGGTCAGGTAGATCTGGGCGTGATAGTCGATCTCGAGCCGGACGACCGTGGCCCGCCAGCGCGCAAAAGAGAGGTCGGGGGTTAGGATGCGGAAGATCCCGCGCCGCCCCGCCTCGAACCAAACCGGCAAGACGGTGTTGTTGATATGCCCGGCACCGTCGGTCTCCGCCACGCGGGGGGTGAGGGTCGTCTCAAACACGGGCTAGCGCGGGGCCATGCCGGCGCGCAGATAGGCGCGGGTGAGCACCGTGGACGAGAGCGCGACGATCGCCGCCGTCGTCACATAGACGAAGAGCCCGAGCATCAGGCCGCTCGGCGTTGTGGTGAAGCGCCCGTCCGGCGTGAAGGCGGCCTCGTCGGTGCCGAAGCCCACCGCGGCAACGACCAGCGTCACGCCGACGGTGACGGCGCCGGGTCCGTAGATCATCTCCCACACGATCCTCCAGCGCTGTCCGGCGGTGCCGTGGAAGGCCTCAACGATCCGCAGCCCCTGGCTTAGGGCGATCGCGGGGAAGATCGGGGCCAACAGGATGGAGGGCAGGGTGGTGAAGGCGAAGCCGAGCAAGCCCGCGCCGAGGGATAGGATGACCAGCCCGAGGGTCTCGGTGTGCGCCGTGGCCGCTTCGGCGATCAGGTAAAAGGGTAGGGCGATGATCTGGATCACCGCAAGCACCGAAACGTAGAGGAACACGTCGCCAACCCGCCCGAAGGCCTCCCGCGGGGGCTCGAGCAGCAGGGCACGGTGCAGCGCCGTTGAGACGATGCCCCCGGTGATGCTGGTGATCAGGACGGAGCTCAAGGCCCCATCCAACCAGCCGAGAAAACCCGCGATGGCGTTCACGGCCACGAGCACGAGGAGCAGCGGCCAACAGGCCCGCGCCGCCTGCAAGCTCTGCCGATATAGCCCCTCGCTCAACGGCATCTCAGGCTTCCATCCGGCTGTGCAGAACGGTCTTGAGGTCGACGTCCTGGCGGGCGGTGAGGGAGACGTAGACGAAGGTCATGTTGGTGCGCTCGGCCACCATCTCGCCGGTCAGCGGCAGGTAGCTGAGTTCGCGCGAGCCGAAGGAAGGCGACGCCGTGCCCACCTGCCATTCGGTGCGCAACTGCACGTCGACCAGCTTCAGGCCCGGCCCGCCGGTATCGTCCGCCATCTCGAAGGGGATGCCGGCGATGCGCAGGTAGCTGATCTTGTCGGCAGCCTCGCGGAAGCCATCGATGAACTGCGCGGCGAGGACCTGCAGGTCCGCCGCCTCGTCCGCGGGGCCCATGTGGCTGTGCAGATGCTCGGCAGGGGCGTGGTTGTGATGCGGATGCGGGTGGTGGTCATGGGGCATTGGACCAGCGCCTCCCGCTGAACTCCCCCGCCGGGATGCTGACGGGCTTGTCGATATGGGCCTTGTGCTTGCCGAGCGTGCCGGCGGAGACCATGGCGCCCAGGACGTCGACGATCACGCGGGTGCCCATGAGCGCGGTGATGTCCGAGGTGTCATAGGGCGGCGAGACCTCGACCAGTTCCATGCCGCAGATCCCCTCCGCCGCGACCTTGCTCGCCAGTGCGAGCGCCTCGCGCGGCAGGAACCCGCCGGGCTCGGGCCAGCCGGTACCGGGGACGAAACCGCAGTCGATGCTGTCGATGTCGAAGGACATATAGACCATGTCGGCGCCGTCCCAGGCCATCTCCAGCGCCATCTCGGCGGTCTTGTCGATGCCCATCGCCTCCATGTCGGACATGGTGATGATGTTGGTCTCGCGCTTGCGGGCCTCGGCCACCGCGCCCCGCGGGACCTGCCAGCCGCCGATGCCGACCTGGACCAGGTTCTTGGCCGGCACGTTCGGCAGATTGGTGGCGTGGAACCAGGGCGTGGTGTGCATCCGCTCGTCCAGGTCCTTCTCCTGGATATCGGCGTGGCGGTCGAAGTGGACGATGCCGATGGTCTTGGAGGTGCACGCCGCGATCCCGCGCACGCAGGGAAAGCCGATCGAGTGGTCGCCGCCGATGATGATGGGCAGCGAGCCCGAGGAGAACACGTGCGAGACCGCGCGGGAGATCTGATCGAAGGTCTTCTCGATGTTGCCCGGGATCGTGAAGATGTCGCCCGCATCGCAGAGCGTCATCTGCTCGCGCAGATCCACCCCGATCTCGTAGTTGTAGGGGGTGTAGAGCGCCGAGATCTTGCGCACCCCCTGCGGCCCGAACCGCGTGCCGGGCCGATAGGTCGTGCCGCCGTCGAAGGGGGCGCCCAGCACGGTCGCGTCGTAATGGGCGACCTCCGCCACGTCCTCGGCGTAGGGCGCCTTGAGGAAGGTGTTGATGCCCGCGTAGTGCGGCAGCTCCCCGCGCGCGAAGGTGGGGATGTTGCGGTCCTCCAGGCTGTCCGCGCCGGTCAGACCCATCTTGAGCGCCCAGGCGCGTTCCTCCTCCCAGCGGTCGTCCGGGATCTCCGCCTCGGCCCGCGCGGCCTTCCACCCCTGCAGCTTGGTCAGGTCCGGGTGGTGGTGGCGCCGGTCGGGCAGGCGGGCGCCCCGGTGGCGCGGGCGCGAGCGTTGGATCGGGATCATCGGTCTCTCCTGGTCTCAGGCGGCAGTGCTGAGCGGGCGGTAATGGCGCCCGCGGGTCGCGCCATTGGGACGCGCCATAAAACATTCATTTCCATGCCCCCCGCCCCGGCGTGGTATCGGCAGGTTCTGGAATAACGGCCCCACAGGCGGCGGCGCGTCGCCCAACAGCGGAGGATCGTCATGGCGCAGGATACCTCGGAGGCGCAGGACTGGCTCGAGGCCGAGCTTATGGACGAGTACGACGAGGACTTCGAGCTTGAGCTCGAGGACGCCGAACTCTCGCGCAAGATCAAGGCGATCTACAACGAGAAGCACCGGCAGAAGTACGATCCGCTGCCGCGCAAGGAGTATTTCGCGAACCTCCTGAAGCTCCAGGCCGAACTGATCAAGATGCAGTACTGGGTCGAGCAGACCGGGGCCAAGGTGTGCGTGATCTTCGAGGGACGCGACAGCGCGGGCAAGGGCGGCGCCATCAAGCGGATCGCCCAGCGGCTGAACCCCCGCTCGTGCCGCGTGGTGGCCCTGCCGAAGCCGACGGAGCGCGAGCGCACCCAGTGGTACTTCCAGCGCTATGTGCCCCACCTGCCGGCGGGCGGCGAGATCGTGCTCCTCGACCGCTCTTGGTACAACCGCGCGGGCGTCGAGCGGGTCATGGGCTTCGCGTCCCCTGAGCAGGTCGAGGAGTTCTTCCGCGACGTGCCCGAGTTCGAGCGGATGATCCACCGCTCCGGCATCATCCTCATCAAGTACTGGCTGTCGATCACCGATGACGAGCAGCAGCTTCGGTTCCTCATGCGCATCCACGACCCGATGAAGCAGTGGAAGCTGTCGCCGATGGACCTGCAGAGCCGCGTGCGCTGGGAGCAGTATACCAAGGCCAAGGAGGAGATGTTCGACCGCACCTCGATCGACGTGGCGCCCTGGCACATCGTTGAGGGGAACGACAAAAAGCGGGCGCGGCTGAACCTGATCAACCACTTCCTGAAGCAGATCCCCTACACCGAGCTGCCCTACGAGGACATCGTCCTGCCGGACCGGGTCTTCGACCCCGAATACGACCGCCGCACCCTGCCGGACGACCTCTACGTCCCCAGCGTCTATTGAGCGGGCTTCGGGCTCAGGGGATCGCATTGGCGATCCCCGGGGTGAGGTGCTGCGACTGATAGGGGATGCCCCCGTGGCGGGCGTCGAAGTCGTAGGTGATCGTGGCACCGTAGGCCTCTGGCGCCTGGGGGTCCCAGCGGACCTTGTCGAAGACCAGGACCCGGTCGCCGAGCTTGAAGCCCTCGCTGAGGTCATGGGTGACCATGAAGACGGTCATCCCGGTCTCCTGGCGCATCTCGAGTAGGAAGTCGTGCATCGCGAGGCGCGTGCCGGGGTCGAGCGCGCCGAAGGGCTCGTCGAGCAGCAGGACCCGCGGCCGGGCCTGCAGCGCCTGGCCGATGGCAAGGCGCTGCTGCATGCCGCCCGACAGCGCCGCCGGGTAGGCGGTGGCCATATGGCTGAGGCCGATCCGCTCCAGCACCGTGTCTGCCCTGTCGCGTGCTTCGCGGCCAGCCCTACCCCAGAAGTGGCCGAGGCTGCCCTTCGACAGGCTCTCCGCCGCGACGATGTTCTCGCGCACCGTCATGTGGGGAAAGACGGAGTACTTCTGGAACACTACGCCCCGGTCGGGCCCGGGCTCGGCGGCCGGGGGGGCGCCGGCGATGCGGATCTCGCCTTTCGTGGGGGTCTCCTGTGCCAGCAGAAGCCGCAGGAAGGTGGACTTGCCGCAGCCCGAGGCGCCGACGATGGAGACGAAATCGCCCTCCTCGACCTCAAGCTCCACCCGCTCCAGGATCGGGAGCGGCCCGTAGCGGTGAAAGATGCCCTTGGCGGTCACATAGCTCATAGCCCGCTTCCCCCCGCCCAGGGGTAGAGGCGCCGCGACAGCGCCCGCAGCCCAAGGTCGAGCAGGAAGGCGAGCAGCGTGATCCAGGCGACGTAGACCAGGATCACATCCATCGCCAGGAACCGGCGCACCAGGAAGATGCGATAGCCAAGCCCGGCCTCGGACGCGATGGCCTCGGCGGCGATCAGGAACAGCCAGGCGGGCCCGAGCGACAGGCGCACGGCCTGGATCAGCCGCGGCATGATCTGGGGCAGGGCGACGCGCAGCGCGATCACCAGGGAGGAGGCGCCGAGCGTCTGCGCCTTGATCGTCTGCTCCAGCGGGATCTCGGTGACGCGGGAGGAGAGATCGCGGATCAAGAAGGGCGTGATCCCGATGACGATCAGCGCGACCTTCGAGACCTCGCCCAGGCCGAAGGCAAGGAACAGGATGGGCAGGATCGCGAGCGGTGGGATCATCGAGAGGACCGCGACGAAGCCTGACAGGCTGGAGCGCGCATAGGGCAGGAGCCCGATGGCGAGCCCCACGAAAAGCCCGATGGCCGCGGCGATCGCCACCCCGGCGCCCAGGCGCGCGAGCGAGACGCCCGTGTCGACCCAGAGCAGGATCTCCCCCGTCCGCCGGCTCGGCTCCGTTGCCAGCCTCGCGGCCGTGTCGGCGATCTGGGCCGGGGCCGGCAGCAGCTTGTCCTGCGGGTTCTCCGCCCGGCGAATGTCGGAGGCGATGACATAGGCGAGGATCAGCGCCGCAAAGGGCACCAGCATCAGCAGCAGCCCAACCGGCCGCCCAGGCTTGCGGTTTATCAGACGCATCGTCCCGCCGATCCGAGCTAGGCACCCATGCCCGGGTCATGCCCGGGCATGGCACTGTTGGCGGTCAGAGAGCGCCGTCGGCGGCCATCTGCATGTAGGTGGTGTCGAAGCGGAACTGGACGTTGCCCGCATCGCCCGTGGTCGAGCCGTCGGGATAGGCGACGCCCACGAAATCGGCGCTCGGCGCGCCCTCGCCCAGGATGCCCTTGTCGAACAGGAATTCCGCCACGCTGACCATGGTCTTGGGCAGATCCGCGCTCTGGGTGAAGGCCACGGCCTCCGCGGGATCGTAGAACATCTTGGTGGTGTCGAGCTGCGCCTTATAGCCCGCGAGGTCGGTGCCCGAGGCCTCCGCCATCGCGGTCAAGACCGCCTCGTCGCCCGCGGCCATCAGGCCCATGACCTCGTACCAGGCGCCGGCCATCGCCTTGCCAAAGGACGGGTTCGCCTCCAGCACCTCGGTGTTCACGACCATCAGGTCGATGATCTCGCCGGGGATGTCGGCGGAGGTGAAGACGAGGTTCGCGTCGCGGTCTTCCATGATGGAGGACAAGAGCGGGTTCCAGGTGACGACCACCTGCACGTCGTTGGTTTGATAGGCGGCGATCATGTCGGCGTCCGAGGTATTGACGACGCCCTCCAGATCCCCCTCCGACAGGCCGACACTGTCCAGGCCGCGCGCCAGCAGGTAGTGGCTGACCGACAGCTCCACCAGGTTCACCTTGGCGCCCTCGAGATCCTCAAGATCGTTGTCGCCGCCCTTGATGATCACCCCGTCGTTGCCGTTGGAGAAGTCGCCCACGATTAGCGCCGTGGTGTCGACCCCGCCGCCGGAGGGGATGGAGAGCGTGTCCATATTGGTCGCCGAGACGCCGTCGAAGGCGCCGGCGGTGTATTGGTTGATGCTCTCGATGTAGTCGTTGATCTGCACGATCTCGACGTCGATGCCGTATTTGTCGGCCCATTTGTCCATGATGCCGCTGTCCTCGAGATAGCCCCAAGGCATCCAGCCGACGTAGATCGACCAGGCGACGCGGAACTCGGTCTTCTCCTGCGCCGCCGCCGGCGCCGCGAGGCCGAGGGCGAGGATCGCGGCCGCCGCAGCGCCGCGCATGAGGGTGGAAGCTGTCATGGTGATGTCCCTGTCCGTTCCTGTCCGTTCTTGCCGCGTCCTTAATCGATGGCCGCAAAACGGGTGGAACGCATCACGGCCGAGCTTGGCAGTGCTCTCCCGGGATTTTGTCCCGCCGTGTACCGGGCCCGGAGTTTGCCGCGCCGGCGGCCCCTCTCGGACCAGCCCCACCGCCAAAGGCGGCGGGCGGAACCCTAGGCGCCCTGCCAGGACCAATGATCGAAGGGGCCGCACGGCGAAGTCAAGCAACCTTGGTCTAAGAATTGCGCATTGGATACGCGTTGCTCAGGGCGTAGGCACTCGCCGCTGGCATTCTCATCACCCGTGCAGGCCTAAGCGCGGGAGGTGGCCGAGGCGTGGGGCAGGGGCACCGCGCCTCGGAGCAGGGTCGGGTCAGACCAGATCGTAGCGGCCGGTCTCTGCGCTGAGGGCGGCGATATCCTCGAGCGTGTGCCAGGTCTCGCTATCGTACGAGATCTCCTCATCGACCTGCAGGACGGCCCTGTCGTCATCGAGGTCGACGACCCGCAGCACGGCGGTGTCCCCGCCCTCCATCGTCTGCATCGAGGCGAGGAAGCCTTGGTCACCGTCGACGTCGTCGAAGGAGACGGCCTTGTTTCGGTGGCTGACCTTGGCGTCGAAGACATCGATCGGGCCGTCGGTGCCGTACTCGATCGCGATCCAGTCGACCGTTTCACTGGCGTGCTGGCCGTCGGCGTCCTCCTCCTCCTGCATCAGGAAGCTGAAGCCGCCGGTGCCGGTGTCGGTGACCCGGGTGGTTACCGCTGCGTCGTCGGCCACGCTGCTGACCTGGGTGAAGACCGCGGGGGTGTCGTCGAACCCGCCAATCGTCACCGTGGTCGTCGCATCGTTCACCGCCGTGGCGCGGCCGGCAGAGATCGTCTGACCATTGTCGAGGGTATGCGTGCCGGCACTGACCGCCATCCAGCTCACGGTCTCGGCCATATGGCTCCCGTCCAGATAGTCCCACTCGTCGATCTGGAACTTGAAGCCTGTGTCGGTGACATCCTTGATCCGCATCATCGCCGGATCTTCGCCGTTCAGGGTGAGCGGGCCCATCACGACGCGCGCATCCTCGATCGCGGCGGAGAAGGTGACGACGTGCCACTCGTCGCTGTCCTCCTGATCGATCTGCACCGACCCGATCTCCATCGCCGGATCAGACGCGTCGCCCTGATCGGTGCCGGGGTCGTCAGTGTTGTCGTCGGGTGTCGAGGTACCGGTCACCGTCAGCGAGATGTCGACGGTCTCCAGCAGCTCACCGTTTGCGCCGTTCTCGCTATAGGCCTCGAGCTTGAAGTCATAGGTGCCGGGCTCGTAGGTCCAGCCGCCCCTCAGATCGTCCCAGCCGCGGTCGGCGAACTGGGCATAGGGCTCGAAGTTCTCGACCCGCTGACCGCCCTCATAGGTCATGCGGACGCTCTCGATCGCCTCGCCCGCCTCGGTCTCGCCGGCGGCGACGGCGAGGTTGCGCCCCTCGAGCAGGCTCATGTCCAGCGTCGTCTCCGAGCTGAGAGCCGAGACCAGTTCGCCGGTGTCGGTGTCATAGAGGCCGACCGACAGCATGGTCGCCTCGCTGCCGGTATCCTCGTCTTCCGGCTCCTCGGGCTCCTCCGGCTCGTCGGGGGTCTCCGGCTCCTCCGGCTCGTCAGGTGTGTCCGGCTCCTCGGGCTCGTCGGGCGTGTCCGGCTCTTCCGGGTCGTCGGGATAGGTCGGCGAGTCCGGATCGTCGCCCGGGTCGTCCGTCGGGGGCGGCGTGGTCTGTTCGCCGATCCCGATCATGACGGGATCGCTGCCGCCCTCATGGAGCAGGATCGCCTCCACCTGGCTGATCGGCCGGTCGTAAAGCGCCAGATGCTCGATCTCGCCGTCGTAGAACCACTCGAGCCGATCGTCCTCCTCCCAGCGCTTGCGGGTGGAGGCGCCGATCATCGTGTCCTCGGCGTTCAGGCTGATGCCCTGGGGCATTGCCTCGTCCTCGTCGACCAGCACACCGTCGAGATATAGCTTCAAGCCGTCGGGCCCGAAGGTGAAGGCGATGTCGTAGGTTTCGCCCTCCTCCAGGATCCGCTTGCTGTGCAGGTAGGTGCTGCTGTCGGTGTCCTGGATCCGAACCTCGATACGGCCGTCGTTGATCGACACCGTGAGGTGGCCGCCGTCCTTGAAGCCGGAGTGATCCTTGGAGAAGAGCGCCTGCTGGCCATCGACGGTGTCGGCGGTGAAGCGCATCGCCAGCGTGCCCTCGGTCAGGGCGTGGTCGCTGTCGTGCGGGATCTCGTAGCCGCCGGTGCCGTCGAAGGTGCCGCTGGCATAGGACATGACCATCGCGGGCGCATCGCCCGGATTGATCGTGTTGCCCTCCATCGTGACCTGATCGAGCCAGGGGTTCTCGGAGTAGGCCTCCGGATCGCTCTCGATCGGATTGCCCTCGACATCGCGGCTGTCTATGCCGAACAGCTCCGTGCCGTCCGGCAGGGTCTTGGTGCGCGTCTCGCCGGTGGGGGCCAGGGCCTCCTGCAGCTCGTCGATCGTGTCCACGATGCCGTAGTGGACGCCGGCATCGGTGATGATGTCGTCCTCATCCACCAGATCGCCGTAGACCACGATGTAGCCGAGGTAATCCTCGTCGTGCGCGCCGCCGCCATTACCCTGCTGAGAGTAGGCGGTGATGATCGACACCACCGTGTCGTTCACGCCGTTCTCGTCGGTGTCGATGGACTTGTAGTCGACCTTCACCTCGGTGGTGTGGCCCTTGACCGAGATCGTGTCCTCGGAGGCGTTGTAGTCGGTGATGATGTCGATGCCGAAGCCGTCGACCCAGTGGTCGTGGAGGTATTTGTTCTCACCCGCGACCCCGTGCCAGTGGATCATCCGGTTCGGCATCGCGTGCTCGAGCAGGATGTCCTTCTTGCCGTTGATGTAGGTCTCGAAGCGGAACTCGTCCGCGCCAGCACCGCCGGTCAGGATATCGTCGGCGATGAGCGGCTGATCGATCCAGTCGATCAGCTTCAGGTATTGCTCGTCGACCGACGGGTCCTCGTACTGGTCAAGCTCGCGGCTGTTCTCCCCGATCACCAACTGGCCGATGCGCTGCTCGCCCATATCGGCGCCCGACAGCAGGATGTCGTTGCCGTTGCCGCCGTCCAGCCGGTCCGAGCCGCGCCCGCCGTCCAGGAAGTCGTTGCCGTTGCCGCCCTCGATCCAGTCGTCGCCATAGCCGCCATGGACCGTGTCGCTGCCATTGCCCGCGTCGATGATGTCGTCGCCCGCGCCGCCGTCGATCTTGTCGTTGCCGCCGTTGCCGTTGATCGTGTCGTCGCTGGCCAGCATCGGCTGCGGCCCCGAGGGCGCCGTCAGGGCCGTGCCCGGCCCCTCGTTGATCAGCTTCTTGATCTCGGCACCGTCCAGCGCGTCTTCCTTGTCCGAGCCGCCCCAGATGCCGAAGCCTGCCATCGCGCCCTCGAAGGCGCTGTCCAGATCCTCGTCGTCGGATGCGAACTCGGCCGCGGTCTCATTGCGATCCGTGCGCCGCTGGTCGGCGCCGAAGACCCAGGGCTCCTGGTTCTGCAGGATATAGGCCTCGCCGTAGGCACCCGGGTTGGGGACGTCGCCGGTGACCGCCTTCCAGGCATTGTCCCGGATCGCGTTGCCGTTCTTGTAGACGGTCACCCCGTCCTCGGTGAAAGACACCGCGAGGTGGGTCCACTCCCCCTCTGTCAGGACCGGGTTCTTGGTCTCCCACTCCTTGTTCCCCTCGCCGTTGCCAGGGGCAAAGCGCAGGTGCAGATGGCCGTCATCCTCCTGGATCAGGCGGAAGTGGCCGCCCTCGCCGCTGTTGCGCTGATCCTTGGTGACGATGGCGCCGGTCTCGTCCAGGTTATCCGCCCGCACCCAGAGCGCGATGGTCCCCTGGGTGACCTCATAGGCGGTATCGTGCTCCAGATAGGCGAACTGATCCTCGCCGTTGAAGCTGATGGCCGTGCCCGGCGTGCCGTCGGGACCCTCGGTGGCCGCATCGGTCCGCAACAGCGCCTGGTTCTCGTAGAGCGTATAGGTCTTGATCGCCGCCTGTTCGCCGCGCCCGTCCTCATAGGCGCCGTCGGTGCCGCCCGCCATGGACCAGTAGCCCAGCGCACCCGGCAGGCCGTCGCCCTCCACCGGGGCCGGCGTGTCAGGGGCAAGCGTGTTGCCGCTGTTGTCGCCCTCGATGGTCTGCCCCGCGGCCGTCTCCACGGTCAGCTGCTCGAAGGGGTCGCGCGTCAGTTCCACCTCGACCATGGGCGTGGGGTCGGCAAAGCTCGCCTCGGCCAGGAAGGGGTTTTCCAGGTAGTCCTCGGGGCTGCCGGTGACCGCGCCCCAGCCGCCGTCGCTCTCGCGCGTGTCGTAGCCATAGACGGTCTCGCCGTCGATCTCGGTCACCTTGGTCTCGCCAAGGGGGAAGAGCGCCTCCTCGATCTCGTCGAAGGTCTCGACCACGCCATAGGTGACCCCGGCATCGACCAGGATATCGCTCTTCTCGACCCGGTCGCCGTGCACGATGATCTGGCCCAGCAGATCCTGGTCATGGGCACCGCCGGCACGGGCGTTGTCGCTGGCACAGTGGCACTTGGCCTCGCCCGTCGCGACGCAGGGACCGGACTGGTTCGACCAGACGGTGATGATCGTCTCCACGTCGCCGTCGCCGTCGGTGTCGCGATAGGAGACGTCGCAGATCTCCGCCGTGTGCCCGGCGATGACGATCTGGTCCTCCTCGGCGTTGAAGTCCGTGATCATGTCGATGCCGAAGCTGTCGACCCAGTGATCGTGCACGTAGGTGTTCTCGCCGGCGACGCCGCCCCAGTTGATGGTGCCGTCGCTGCGCACGTGCTTCTCGATGATCTCGAGCTTGGCGTTGATGAGCGGGGTGAAGAGGAAGGTGTCCTTGCCCTCGCCCCCCGTCAGGATGTCGTCGGCGACCAGGGCCTGCTTCTCCCAGCCGATCAGCTTTTGGCGGTCATAGTTGACCTCGCCGTTGTCCGGGCGGGTGACGTTGCCGACGACGATCTGGCCGATCTTCTGCTCGCCCGCATCGGAGCGGGAGACGATGGTGTCGTCGCCCGTGCCGCCCTTGACCCAGTCGCTGCCGCGCCCGCCGATCAGGACGTCGTTGCCGCCGCCACCGTCGATGTTGTCATCGCCGTAGCCGCCATAGACGGTGTCGTCGCCCTCGCCCGCATTGACGACATCGTCGCCGCCCATGGCATCGATCACGTCGGCGCCCGCGGTGCCGTTGATGGTCTCGGGGTCATCGACGATGGCTTCGCCCAGGGTCTGAGAGGGATGGTAGTCCTCCACCGGGATCAGCGGGGCTCCTGCGGGGTTGTCGATGATGTCATCGGCTGCCGTGTAGAACGCGCTCTGATCCACGGGCATCCCGTCGATCTCAAGGCTGACGCTCTGGGGGCCGCCCTGGTCGAAGTAGAGCAGTTCGATCGGATAGAGCCCGCCGTCGAACTCGGCGACGCGAGACGTCGTCTCCGCGCCGCGGATGCCCTCGAAACTCGAGAAATCGACGCCGCCGATGCTGAGCGCGAAGCCATCGTCTGAGGTCACGCTGATCTCATGCGTCCCCTCGGGGATGTACATGAAGCCCGTGAAGACCATGCCGGAGGGGCCCATCTCCAGGTTGCCCAGCCCCTCCAGGCTATCGCCGTCCTCCTCCAGGAACTCCTTGATGGTCGTGTCGCTCTTGCGCGTGCCATAGGTGATCTCGGTGGAGGTGAAAGTCGCGACCTGGTTACCCGCCGCGATCGCACCGCGAAGGTCGTCGATCGACCGCATGCTCCCGTTGGTGATGTAGGCCGCGCCCGACAGGCCGGTGCCCGTGGTCGGCACGCCCGGGATCTCGGCGGTGGTTTTGGCGAGGGTCATGCCGTTCGGCGTGTCGATCTCGTTCGCGGGGTAGAACGTCGGATAGGCAGTCATCGTGCAGCTCCATCGTCGGGCTTGCTGTCATGTCGGGCGGGGTGCGCAGACGCGCTTACGGCGGGCTCTGGGGGCGGGCCGTCCGGCCGATGCGCCGCCGACGCACGGGGGTCTTCCGCCCCTGCGTCAGGGCGCCGTGTCGGCGCAAACAAATCGGCGAGCCCCGCGGAGCCGCAGGCACAAATCATCGGTCACATCTCATCGATGCGCTGAACCGTGTCAGCGAGTGATTGAAGGGACGCGACGAGCGCTGTGCGCGGAGAACTCGATAACGAACCTGTGCGTTGTACTATGCGGTTTGGCTGAATGGTATGTTGAGAGTTGGCCCATTTCTGAGGCTGCGACGCGGATTGCCCCGATTGTGCCCCAATTTCGCCGATATCCTTAAGGTCAAGGTCAATAAGGCTGCGGCCGAAAACCGGGGATTAGGTCTGATTATCATGCATTTGCCGAATAGGATTCCACGTATCCAGATAGAATGCACAACGGATGGTGTCCCAAAATAGCCATACTTTTTAACAAAATAAGGCAGCGAGTTCCCGCAACTCTAGGCTGAATAGCGCGCTGCCCTCTCACGGCACGCGAAGGGCACTTTCGACACGCGTGTGGGCGATGGCAACCATGCAATCTGCGGTGGCGACTCAATCCTACGGCCGCCGGGCGCTGGACCTGCCCTAAGGGCCACTTCAGGGGGCGATTGGCACGCCCTCGCCGCGGATGATCCGGGACAGGGCGGCCAGCCCGTCCGTCAGCGCGGCGGGGCCCGGCTGCAGGATCAGGGGGCTCTTGATCTCGTAAAGGCGCCCGTTCCGGACCGCCGGGATGGCCTGCCATCCCGGTCGCTCCGCGATCCGCGCCGGGGCGAATTTCTTGCCGCACCACGACCCGATCACGATCTCCGGTGCCGCCGCGGCGATGTCCTGCGGCGCGATGATCCGGTCGCGCGCGGCTTGCTGGCGCCGAAGGTGCGCAAAGCAGTCCTGACCGCCGGCGATCTCGATCAGCTCGGACACCCAGCCGATCCCCGTGATGATGGGATCGTCCCACTCCTCGAAGTAGACCCGCGGGGCGACGGCGGGCGCCGCGGCCCGGGCCCCGGCCAGCCGCGCCTCCAGCCTCGCCCGTAACACCGCCGCCCGTTCAGCCGCCCCGACCAGCGCGCCGAGGGTGCCGATCATGTCCAGGATCCCCGCCACACAGCGCTGGTTGAAGGCATGCACGGCCACCCCCTCGCGGATGAGCCCCGCCGCGATCTCCGCCTGCAGGTCGGAGAAGGTGAGGACCACATCCGGCTTCAAGCCGAGGATCTTGGGGATATCGGCGGAGGTGAAGGCGCCCACCCGCGGTTTCTCGCGCCGCACTTGGGGCGGGCGCACCGCATAGCCTGTCACGCCCACGATCCGATGATCCTCGCCCATCAGATACAGCGCCTCCACCGTCTCCTCGGTCAGACAGACGATCCGCTCGGGCGGGAAGGGCATCGCGGCCTCCTCGTTGCATTTTCGCCGCCCCGTGGTATCCGGGCGCCGCACGGCTGGGGAGAGGCGAGCATGCAGGATCTGGACCCGATCCGGACGAAATACCTGGGCGAAATCGCGGGCGCAGGCGACGAGGCCAAGATCGAGGCGGTCAGGGTCGCGGCGCTCGGCAAGAAGGGCGAGATCGCGCTCATGATGCGCGAGCTCGGCAAGATGACGGCTGAGGAGCGCCAGACCGCCGGCCCCGCGCTCAATGCGCTCAAGGATGAGGTCAACGCCGCGCTGGCCGCGCGCAAGGCCTCGCTCGCCGATGCCGCCCTCGCCGCCCGGCTGGAGACCGAGTGGCTGGACGTGACCCTCGCGCCGCGCCCTGCGCCCCAGGGCATGATCCATCCGGTCTCCCAGGTGATGGAGGAGATCGCCGCGATCTTCGCCGACATGGGCTTCGAGGTCGCCGAGGGCCCGCAGATCGAGGACGACTGGTACAACTTCGACGCCCTCAACATCCCGGCTGAGCACCCGACCCGCACCGAGATGGACACCTTCTACATGGCGCAGGCCGAGGGCGATGACCGCCCCCCGCACGTGCTGCGCACCCATACCTCGCCGGTGCAGATCCGGGGCATGCAGGCGCGTGGCGCTCCCTGCCGCTTCATCTGCCCCGGCCGGGTCTATCGCGCCGACTACGACCAGACCCACACCCCGATGTTCCACCAAGTCGAGGGGCTGGCGATCGACCGCGATATCTCCATGGCCAATCTCAAGTGGGTGCTGGAGGAGTTCTGCCGCGCCTTCTTCGAGGTCGAGGAGGTGGAGCTGCGTTTCCGCGCTTCCCACTTCCCCTTCACCGAACCCTCGGCCGAGGTCGACATCCGCTGCTCCTGGGAGGGCGGCACGCTCAAGCTCGGCGAGGGTGAAGACTGGCTCGAGATCCTCGGGAGCGGCATGATCCACCCCAAGGTGCTGGCGGCGGGCAACATCGATCCGGCCGAATGGCAGGGCTTCGCCTTTGGCATCGGCATCGACCGGGTGGCGATGCTGAAGTACGGCATCCCCGATCTGCGCGCCTTCTTCGAAAGCGATCTGCGGTGGCTGCGCCACTACGGCTTCGCCGCCCTCGACCAGCCCACGCTGCACGCCGGCCTCAGCCGTTGAACGACGGCCCCTTGGTCCGTGGCTGGGTGCCCGGGCTGATCGGCGAGGCGGTGGCGCTGCACGGCCGGCTCTACGCCGCAGACTGGGGTTTCGACGATCAGTTCGAAGCGACCGTCGCCGCCGATATGGGCGCCTTCTTTTCGCGCTTCGACGCCACGCGCGATGTGGTGCTTTCGACCTGGCACGACGGCCGTCTGCGCGGGACCGTCACGCTTGACCTGAGCGATCCCGAAGGCGCCGCCGGGCAGGGCCACCTGCGATGGTTCCTCGTTGACCCAGCGGCTCAGGGCCACGGCCTTGGCCGGCGGCTTCTCCAGGGCGCCCTTGATGCGGCCGATGCGGCGGGCGCCTCCGTTTACTTGATCACCTTCGAGGGGCTCGCACCCGCGCGGCGGCTCTATGAGGCCACGGGTTTCGTCTTGGTCTCGGAGGAGGAAACCGTGCTCTGGGGGCAGCGCCGGCGCTTCCAGCGCTTCGAACGCCCGGCACTCGGCAATCCCTGACGCGAACGCGCGCTGTGGGGTCGCTGGCGCAGCGGCCTCAGCGCCTCCTTCGACGATCCTCCGATGAAAGGGCGTTGTTGGAGACGGGCATGACACGGGTCTTGGTGGTCGAGGGCAACACGCCCGAGGTGCTGGCGGCGAAGGCTGAGGCAGGCGGTCTGGCGCCTGCCGAGCAGTATGCCGCCGCACTACGCCGTTTTGCGCCCGGGCTCGAGGTCGTCATCGCCAGGCCCTTCTGCGCTCCGGCCGATGTGCTGATCGAGCTCGAGGGCATCGACGGGGTCGCGCTCACCGGCTCCGGCGTCGCCTGGGCGGCGGATGCGCCGCAGGCGCGACCCCACCGACGGCTGGTCGAGCGGGTCTTCGCGGCCGGCATACCGGTCTTGGGTTCCTGTTGGGGGCTACAGGTGGGCGCGGTGATCCTGGGCGGCGCCGTCGGGGCCTCGCCGCTGGGGATCGAGGTGCCGGCGGCCCGGGCGGTCACCCTGACCGCGGCGGGGCGGGCGCATGCCCTGCATGCCGACCGGCCGGCGGTCTTTGACGTGCCCTGCATCCACCGCGACGAGGTCACCCGGGCACCGTCGGGCGCCGTGATCACCGCGGCCAACGATCACTCGGCCATCCAGGCCATGGTCTACGAGCACGGCGGTGTGCGCCTATGGGGCGTGCAGTACCACCCCGAGCATGGGGCGGATACCGCGCTTGGCTATCTGTTGGCCCGCGGTGCCGAGGGCATCACCGGGCTCGCGCGCCCGCTGGGCGAGACCGATCTGCACGCGCTTCACGCCGATCTGGGAGACGCCGCTGGCCAGGCCGCCCTCGCCCGAGCGGATCGCCGCGGTCTTGGCGCCGAGGTCTTCTGCCCCGATCGGCGCGGCGCCGAACTCCGCGCCTGGCTGCGCAGCATTGTCGCCCTGCGCGGCGACCTCCCTGAGATCGTCGATGCGCCACCGCCACCCAGGGCGGTTGCGGTTGCAATGGCGGTGGCCTCAGCGCCACGATAAGCCGCTGCCGCGCGCGACACAGCCCCTGCGCGTGGTCGATATCGGCCCCCGCTGCTAGGTTCCTGCGTGACCGACCGAGCTTAGGGAGCCCCCCAATGTCGTTCTTTGAGAAGCTGCGTCGCGCCGCCCGCGCCGACGAGGGACTGGCCCGCGCCATGCTGACCCCCTGTGTTTCCGCCATCATGGCGGACGGGGACATGCAGGCCGAGGAGATCAGCCAGCTCTCCAACCTCTGCAGTTTCAGCCCGATCTTCCACGACATCGAGCCCGAGCGCCTGGCGGAGATCGTGCGCGAGCTGATCGCCGAGATTATGGAGGAGGGCGGCGATGTAAAGCTGCGCCAGGCGGCGACGGCCATGCCCCCGTCCCTGCGCGAGACCGCCTATTGCTTCGTCGCCCGCATCGTGATGGCGGACGGCACGATCGGCGAGCACGAGAAGATGGCGCTCGAGAAGATCGCCAAGCTCCTCGAGCTCGAGGAGAACGTCACGATCCTGATCGAGGACGTCGTGCGGATGATGCAGCGCTCCCCGCCGGGGTGACCACGCCCCAGCCGCGCTCCACCTGCCCGAGCGATCACGCCCATCCGCCGCCGCGCCGCGCAGCGGCGTGGGCGGTGGTGGGGGTGGTGGCGGGCCACCGCGCGCCGGCGCGCCCGCGGCAGCGGGCGTGACGGGGTGCAACCGTGCCCCGCGGCCGATGCAGCGGTGTTCTGCCCGGCTTGCCTGCCCTTCAGATGCCCGCCCTTCCGATCCCCACCGCGATGCGCTAGGGGAGCGCCACCGACCACAAGTCCCCCGATAGCCCCCCGATAGCCCGATGGTAGCCCGATGAAATTCACCCTCTCCTGGCTCCGCACCCACCTGGAGACCGAGGCCAGCCTCGCGGACATTGTAGAAGCGCTGACCGATCTGGGGCTCGAGGTTGAGGGGGTCGAGGATCCCGCCGCGGCGCTCAACGCCTTCTCGATCGCCCGGGTGATCGAGGCGACCCAGCACCCCAACGCCGACCGCCTGCGCGTCTGCCGCGTCGAGACCTGGCCCGAGGGGCCCAACAAGCCCTCGGTCGAGGTTCAGGTCGTCTGCGGCGCGCCCAACGCGCGCACCGGCCTGGTCGGGGTCTTCGCGCCGCCGGGCACCCATGTCCCCGGCACAGGCGTCCATCTCAAGCCGGGGGTGATCCGCGGGGTCGAATCGAACGGCATGCTCTGCTCCGAGCGCGAGCTTGAGCTGTCGGACGACCACGACGGCATCATCGATCTGCCCGAGGGTACCCCGCTCGGCATCCCCTATGCCGATTACGCCCGCCTCGACGATCCGGTCATCGAGATCGCGATCACGCCCAACCGACCCGATGCCCTGGGCGTCGCGGGCGTCGCGCGGGATCTGGCGGCACGCGGCCTCGGCACCCTCAAGACCCCCGCGGTCGCAGCGGTGCCAGGGACCTATCCCAGTCCGATCACCGTCGAGATCGATCCGGCGCTGATCGACAAGGGCTGCCCGGTCTTTGCCGGCCGCCTGATCCGGGGCGTCAAGAACGGGCCGTCGCCCGACTGGCTCCAGCGCCAGCTTCGCGCCATCGGCCTGCGCCCGATCTCGGCGCTGGTGGATGTCACCAACTATCTGACCTTCGACCGTGCCCGCCCGCTCCATGTCTTCGACGCGGCCAAGGTGAAAGGCGCCCTCCTGCGCATCCACCCGGCGGCGGGCGGCGAGACCCTCACCGCACTCGACGACAAGGACTACACGCTCGAGGCGGGGATGATGGCGATCTCCGATGCCGAGGGGGTCGAGAGCATCGCGGGCATCATGGGCGGCCTCGCCACCGGCTGCACCGAGGAGACCACGGACGTCTTCGTCGAGAGCGCCTATTGGGACCCGGTGACCATCGCGGCCACGGGGCGGCGGCTCAAGATCAACTCCGACGCCCGCTACCGCTTTGAGCGCGGGGTCGATCCCGCCTTCACCCCCGAAGGCCTCGAGATGGCGACCGCGCTGATCCTGGAGCTTTGCGGGGGCGAAGCGTCGGAGGTCGTGATCGCGGGCGCCGTGCCCGACACCGCCCGCGCCTACCCCCTCGACCCGGCCCGGGTGGTCAGCCTGGTGGGCCTTGAGATCCCCGTGGACGAACAGCGGCGCATCCTCACCGCCCTCGGCTTCACCGTCAGCGAGGGTGCTGCAGGCCTCTCCGTCGCCGTGCCCCCCTGGCGGCCGGATGTGCACGGCGAGGCGGATCTGGTCGAGGAGATCGCCCGCGTCGCCTCGCTCACCAAGCTGCCCTCCCGCCCCCTGCCGCGCGGCGAGCATGGGGTGGCCGAGGCGGTGCTGACGCCCATGCAGCGGCGCGAGGCGGCGACGCGCCGGGCGCTTGCCGCCCGCGGGCTGAACGAATGCGTCCACTACAGCTTCGTCTCCGAGAAGGAGGCCGCACTCTTCGGCGGGCCTGACAGCGGGCTCATGCGCCTCGCCAACCCCATCTCCTCGGAGATGTCGGACATGCGCCCCTCGACCCTGCCGGGGCTCATGGCGGCGGCGATGCGCAACCAGGCCCGCGGCTTCGGCGAGGTTGGGCTGTTCGAGGTAGGCCCCGCCTTCCATGGCCCCGAGCCCGGCGAACAGGCGGTGGAGGCCGGCATCCTGCGGGTGGGCCAAACCGCGGCACGGGATTGGTCGGGCACGCGCCGGCCGGTCGATGCCTTCGATGCCAAGGCCGATGCCATCGCGGCGCTGACCGCCATCGGCGCGGACATCGCGAAGCTGTCGGTCACGCGCGACGCCCCGGCCTGGTTCCACCCCGGCCGCTCCGGCGCACTCAAGCTCGGCCCCAAGAACACGCTGGCCGTCTTCGGCGAGCTCCATCCCAAGGTGCTGAGCGCGATGGACGTCAAGGGCCCCGCCGTGGCCGCGGTCGTCTTCGTCGAGGCAGCGCCCTTCCCCAAACGTAAGAGCACCGGGCGCCCGGGTCTCGCGGTCTCGGACCTGCAGACCGTGGAGCGGGACTTCGCCTTCGTGCTCGATGAGCGCACCGAGGCCGAGACCGTACTGCGCGCCGCCCGCTCGGCGGAGAAGAAGCTGATCGAGAGCGCCACCGTCTTCGACGTCTTCGAGGGGCCCAAGGCGGTGGACCAGTTCGGCGCGGGCAAGAAGTCGCTCGCGATCTCGGTCCGCCTGCAGCCCACCGCCGCGACGCTCACCGACAAGGAGATCGAGGCGGTGGCCGAGAAGGTCGTCGCCGCCGTCGCCAAGGCCACGGGCGCCACGCTTCGGGGCTAGGCAAAGCCCCGGCGTTGGTTGAAACAACCATAGCGCGTGCGCTGACGTATGGGTAACCTTCGCGCCTATTGAGATGCGGAGGGCGCCATGCTGCAGGAATTCCGGGAGTTCGCGATCAAGGGCAACGTGGTGGACATGGGGGTGGGCATCGTCATCGGCGCCGCCTTCACCACGATCGTCACCAGCTTCGTCGAGGATATCGTCAATCCGATCATTGGGTTGTTCACCGGCGGGATCGATTTTTCCGGCCTGTTCCTGAACCTCTCAGGCCAGGATGTCGCCTCGGCCACCCAGGCCAAGGAGCAGGGCCTGGCGGTCATCACCTACGGTGTCTTCATCAACGCGGTGATCGCCTTTCTGATCGTCGCCTGGATCCTGTTCTTCGTGATCAAGGGCGTGAACGCGCTGAAGCGCGCCGCCGAGAACACGCCAGCGGCGGAGGCGCCGGCCGAGCCGTCGGAGGATGTGAAGCTGCTGACCGAGATCCGCGATCTGCTGGCGTCAAAACACGCCGGCTGAGGCGCTCCTAAAGCCCCAGCGCGCGCATGGCGGCATAGACGGCCATGGCCCCCAGGATTGCCGCGAAGACGTTACGCAGCGCGGCCCCTAGGGCGAGGCCAGCCAGGGCGCCGGCGATCCGCGCGGGCTCTGCGGTGAGAACCCCGTCCTCGAACAGCACCAGCGGCGCCACCAGGGCTGGCAGCACGGTGACGGGCACGAAGGAAAGCGCCTCCATCACCACGGGCGGCAGTTGGCGCCCGGCGAGCAGGCCCAGGAAGGAGAAGCGGATCAAGTAGGTCGCCACGCCGAGCCCGACGATCAGGACCGCGATCTCAAGGTCGGTCATGCACTCTCTCCTGCGCTCCGGGAGACGCGCCGCGAGACGACGATGCCTGTGGCGATGCCGATGGCGCTGGCGAGCATCAGACCGAAGCCGGACGGCACCCAGACCAGCAGCACTGCGGCCAGGGCGGCGGTGCTTGCAGCGGCCACGTTTGCCGTGCCGCGGATCATCGGCGCGGCGACGGCCAGGAACGTGGCCGGCACCGCGAAGTCCAATCCCCAGCTTGCGGGGATCAGCGCGCCGAAGATGGCGCCCACCGCCGTGGCAACCGTCCAGACGCTCGTCGTCACGACACCGACCCCGAAGTAAAAGCCGAGACGGTCGCTGATCGGCTCGTCGGGTCGCGCGCGATAGCGTGCCATCGACAGCGCGAAGGCCTGATCGTGCAGAAACCAGGCGGCGGGCACGCGCCAGAGCATCCCCACCGATCGCCAGTGCACGGCGATCGAGGCCGAGTACATCGCCATCCGCAGGTTCACGACGGCACCGGTGAGGATCGCCACGGCCACCGGCGCGCCGTCCGACAGCACCTGCATGGCGGCCAGCTGCGACGCCCCGGCCGTGACGATCGCGGTATAGGCCATGGTCTGCGCAAAGGAGAACCCGGTCTCCACCGCCACGGTGCCGAAGATCACGCCGAAGGGCGCCACCGCCAGCAGCACCGGCAGCGCCGCCCAGGCACCAGCCAGAAACCCACGCCGGCTGGGATGGGGCGGCGGGGGCGCGTCATCGGTTTGGGGCGGGGCCGTCACGAATGAGGAGGTCATGCCTCATTCCTACCTGCTTATCGCCCCAGGAGCAGGCGATTTATCCTGATGTTTACGTTCAGGGTTCTTGATGTGCGGGTGTTCGAGTGCCGCCGCTCGCGGCTCGGTTGCAGCAGTTCCAGGTTGGGACGTTTTGTAACCGAAAACGTCAGTCGAAGCCGACGGCTTCGGCTCAGTAACGCGTTCGTCGATGTCTCCGATAGACCTGCACATCCTTGAGGGAGTGGATGGCCATGCATCAGATGGGCCTCGTTCGCACGTTACGCGCCGCCTTAATCCTCTTCGCCGCGATTCTCGTCGTCGCGGAGATGATCGTTTTCTTCCGTGGCACACCGTCGGAGGCCGCCGGCAGGGCGCCCTCGATGCCGCAGGCCACGAGTTTCGCCGCCGACGGCACCGATGGCCGTGCCACGCTGCCGGCTGGTGTCGGCGCGGTGGGCTTCGACGGTGCGCCGGGCTTCGAGCGTCGGGAGGCCGCCGGTGGTGCGGTCGATCTGGCGGCAGCGCGGTTCTAACCCGACCGACCCCATCGACGGGCCAGCAGCGCGCGTGATCCTCGCGTTGCCGTCACCGCCGGGGATGCCTAGGCTCTCCCTTACCGCGTGAAAGCGCCAGCGTGAGGGATCTATGCCGCGCAACCTGTCCTCGAGGCCGATCGACCCCGTCGAAACCGACGCGGCGGCGGAGCAACCCTTTCTGATCGCACCCCGCCCGGATGACCCGCGCCTGACCCGCGCGGTGGCGGGCATCGACCAAACCGGCGCCGAGGCCGAGATCCGCGTGGTCGAGGAGCGGGCACTCACGATCTTCCTCAACGGCCAGGAGATCGTGACGGCGATGACGATCGGGGATTACCCCGAGTACCTCGCCACCGGCTACCTGCTGAACCAGGGCATGCTGCGCACCGACGACGTGGTGACCGGCGTCGATTTCGACGAGGAACTCGAGACCGTCGTGGTCCGCACCGAGCGGACGACGGACTACGAGGAGAAGCTGAAGAAGAAGACCCGCACCTCGGGCTGCGCGGTCGGCACGGTCTTCGGCGACGTGATGGAGGGGTTGGAGGGGCTGAGCCTCCCTGCCACGACCCTGCGCACCTCCGACCTCTATGGGCTGGCGCGCGCGATCAACACCCATCCCTCGCTGTACCTGGAGGCCGGGGCGATCCACGGCACGGTCCTCTGCCGCGGCGCCACGCCGCTCGTGTTCATGGAGGACGTCGGGCGGCACAACGCGGTGGATAAGATCGCCGGCTGGATGCTCGCCGAGGGTGTGCCGGGGGCGGACAAGCTCCTCTACACCACGGGGCGGCTCACCTCCGAGATGGTGATCAAATGCGCGCTCATGGGTATCCCGGCGCTTGCCTCACGCTCCGGCTTCACGGCCTGGGGGGTGGATCTCGCGCGTCAGGTTGGCCTGACGCTGATCGGGCGGATGCGCGGCGAACGCTTCCACTGCCTGTCAGGGCATGAACGCTTGATCTTCGACGCCGAACGCCGCGGCGAGGAAGAGGACCCCAAACACCGCCGCAAGAGCGCCGACAGAGGGTGACGCCACCGCCCGCCCGTCACCGCAAGCGGTGCCTGAGGATGGCACGGGTCATCGGCAGCGTGGCCCCCCTCGGTCGCCCTCATGCATCATAGGGCAGGCGCCCGGCTCGCCTTTGCCGCCTCCCTCTCACCGTCGGGCGGGGTTTGCGGGAGAGAAACCGCGAGCCTGTTCTGCGTCGCCTGATGGGCCGTCAGTGGCCTTGGCGACAGGGTGCCCGGCAGCCTAGAACGGAGCGACAGCAGGATGCCGAAAGGTGCAAGAGCGATGCGCATCGCGGGGGTGATCTTGGCCGGGGGGCTCGCGCGGCGCATGGGCGGCGGCGACAAGGCGCTGTTGTCCCTCGCGGGGCGGCCGCTGCTTGGCCATGTCATCGACCGGCTGGCACCGCAGGTCGAGACCGTGGTGCTCAACGCCAACGGCGATCCCGACCGTTTCGCCCCCTTCGCGCTGCCTGTAGTCGCGGACACGGTGGAGGGGTTCGCCGGACCGCTCGCCGGTGTGCTGGCCGCCATGCGCTGGGCGGCGCCGCAGGGGATCACCCATGTCGCCTCCGCCGCCGCGGATACGCCGTTCTTTCCCACCGACTATGTCGCCCAGCTCGCCGCCGCCCTGACCGCCGAGACGCCGATCGCCATGGCGGCCACGGTGGAGCCCAAGCGCGGCCTCGGCGAGCATCCGACCTTCGCCCTCTGGCCCGTCGATCTGGCGGACGACCTGGAGGACGCGCTGACCCGCGGGGGCCTGCGCAAGATCATCGTCTGGGCCTCGCGCCATGGCATCGCCAGGGTGGAGTTCGCCGGCGACCGCCAGTTCTTCAACGTTAACACGCCCGAGGATCTGGCGGAGGCGGAGGGTATCGCCGCCGCCCGCGCCGGCCTGGGCGAGGGGTCTGCCGCATGATCGTCTACGGTGTCGTCGGGTGGAAGAACGCGGGCAAGACCACGCTGGTAGAACGGCTGGTGGCCGAGATCACGGGGCGCGGCTACAGCGTCTCCACCGTCAAGCACACGCACCACGGCGTGGATGTCGACCGCCCCGGCAAGGACAGCCACCGCCACCGCAAGGCGGGGGCAGGGCAGGTGATCCTGGCCTCCTCGGCGCGCTGGGCGCTGATGACCGAACTGCGCGGTGCGGCCGAGCCGCCGCTCGCCGAGTTGATCGGCCATCTCGAGCCGGTCGATCTGGTCATCGTCGAGGGCTACAAGCGCGATTACCACCCAAAGATCGAGGCCTGGCGGGCTGAGACGGGGCAGCCGCTGATCGGCCTCGACGATCCCACGGTGCGCGCCGTGGCCACCAACGACACGGTGCCGGAGGGTCTCGACCGCCCCGTCATCGGTCTCGACGATATCCCGGCCATCGCCGATTTCCTGCTTGCCGATGCGGGCTTGGCGGGCCGCGCCCCCCTGCGCGGCGCGGCCGGGGGAGGGTCGTGAGCGGGAGAAACGACTGTTTCGCCCTGCCGCCCGGCACCCATTGGACCCCGGTGGACGAGACACTCGCTGCCCTGCGCGCCGCCGCCGAACCCGTCACCCCCGTGCGCCATCGGCCGCTGGCCGAGGCGGCCGGGCTGCGTCTTGCGCTGCCTGCAATCGCTGAGCGGGACAACCCGCCGGCCGATAACGCGGCCGTCGACGGCTATGCCTTCGCTCAGGCCGACATCGCGGGCCTGGCGACGGAAGGGGGTCGCGTGCGCCTGCCGCTCACCCCCGGCCGCGCCGCCGCCGACCGGCGGGCGTCGCGCGTCCTGGCGCCTGGCACGGCCATGCGGATCCTCACCGGCGCGTCCGTGCCTCACGGGGCGGATACGGTCGTCCTACAGGAGGACGCGCTGGCCGAGGGCGGCGCCGTCGCCTTTACGCCGCCCACAAAGCCTGGCGCCAATGTGCGGCGCCGCGGCGAGGATGCCGCCGTCGGCAGCGTCCTGCTGTCGCCGGGACACCGGCTCAAGCCCCAGGATCTCGCCCGACTGGCGGTCGCCGGCGTGGCGCAGGTCGGGGTCCATGCCCCCTTGCGCGTCGGCATCCTCTCGACCGGGGACGAGTTGCTCCAACCCGGCGAGGACCCCGCCGCCATAGGCATCTTCGATGCTAACCGCCCCATGCTGGCCTCCCTCGCCGCTGCCTGGGGGTTTGACGCGGTCGACCTCGGTGCGGTGCCTGACCGGGCTGAGGCCGTGCGCGCGGCGCTCGACCGAGGTGCCGGCAGTGCGGACGTGATCTTGACCACCGGCGGCGCCTCCTCGGGCGACGAGGACCATGTGAGCCGCCTGCTGGGCGAGGAGGGGAGCCGCGCGATCTGGCGCATCGCCGTCAAACCCGGCCGGCCGCTCGCCTTGGGGCGATGGCAGGGCGTGCCGATCTTCGGCCTGCCGGGCAACCCGGTGGCGGCCTTCGTCTGCGCCCTGGTCTTCGCCCGCCCCGCGCTGGAGGTCATGGCCGGCGGCACCTGGCCCGACCCGGTCGCCTACCCGCTGCCCGCGGGCTTTGCCATGCGCAAGAAGGGCGGGCGGCGGGAGTACCTGCGCGCACGGCTGGCCGACGGGCGCGTCGAGCGCTTCCACTCCGAGGGCTCGGGCCTGGTAGGCGGGCTGAGCTGGGCCGACGGGCTGGTGGAGCTGCCCGACGAGGCCATGAGCCTGGCAGAGGGCGATCCCGTGCGTTTCCTGCCCTGGGCCAGCTTCGGTCTGGCGTGACCAACCCCGAGAGCGATCAGCCCCCGATGCGTGCGGCCTTCGCGACGCGCGCGGGTCTGCTGACCGCCGCCTTCTACGCCGCGATCTTTGCCGGGCTGGGCGTCCATCTGCCGTTCTGGCCGGTCTGGCTGGCGGATTGGGGGCTGAGCACGGCGGAGATCGGCACCTACCTCGGGATCGCGCTGGTGGTGCGGATCGCCTTTAACGCCCTGGTGGGGGTGATCGCCGATCGCTACGCGCTGCGCCGGGCGATGATGGCGCTTTGCGGGGTGGCCGCTGCGGCGACCTTCCTGGCCCACTTGGCGGCGGAGACCAAGGCCCTCCTCTTCCTGCTGACCCTGGCGGTGACGGCGACGCTCTCGCCCATGGTGCCGCTCGGCGAGGCGCTGGGCCTGCGTGCCGCCGCGATGCATGGTTTTGCCTATGCCCATGTCCGCGCGGTGGGGTCGCTGGCCTTTTTGCTCGCGAACCTGGGGCTTGGCTGGACCATCGGGCAGGTGGGCAGCGAGGCTGCTCTCTGGGCCATGGTGATCTCGTGCCTGGCGGTCGCGGGGCTCGGTGCGATCCACCCCGGCGGCGGCGCACCGCCCGGTGCGGGGGTCGGTGGTACACTGGGTGACACGGCAAAGCTGGGGGAGGCCTTGGCGCTCTTGGCCGACCGGCGCCTGGCGCTCTTTGCCCTGGCCGTGGCGCTGGGGCAGGGCAGCCATGCCACCTACTACCTCTATAGCGCGCTCGACTGGGGCGCGCGGGGGATCAGCCCTGCCACCGTCGGCGGGCTTTGGGCCATCGGGGTGGTGGCGGAGACGGCCTTGCTGCTGGGCCCCGGGCGCGCTTGGGTGGCGCGGCTCAGCCCCGGTCTCACGCTCGCCCTCGGCTTTGGTGCGGCGGCGCTGCGCTGGGGGGCGATGATGCTGGAGCCCTCGCTGGCGTTCCTCTGGCCGTTGCAGGGGCTCCATGCGCTCAGCTTCGGGCTCACGCATTTGGCCGCCATGGCCTTCGTCGCCCAGGCCCTGCCGCTGCGCCTTCAGGCCAGCGGACAGGGGTTATTGATCGGGCTGATCAGCGGGCTCGCCATGGCACTGATGACCTTGGCAGCCGGTGCCGTGCAGGGCCCCTTTGGCATGATGGGGGCCTGGGCCGTGGCGGCGGGCGCGGCCGGCTTGGCCGCGCTCCTGTCGCTCGGCCTCATGGGGCCGCCCGGCCGCCCAGCTCAGGCGTAGCGGACCGAGAGGATCTCGTAGGCCTTCGAGCCGCGGGGGGTCTGTACCTCCACGCTGTCGCCCTCGTCCTTGCCGATCAGCGCCCGCGCCAGCGGCGAGAGCATGTTCAGCTTGTTCATCTCGATGTTCGCCTCGGTCTCGCCGACGATCTGATAGGTCTTCTCTTCCTCGGTATCCTCGTCGACCAGCTTCACCGTCGCGCCGAAGCGCACGGTGGTGCCGGTCATCTTGGACGGATCGATCACATCGGCGCGGCTGATCAGCCCCTCGAGCTCCTTGATCCGACCCTCGATGAAGCTCTGGCGCTCCCGCGCTGCGTGATACTCCGCGTTCTCCGACAGATCGCCGTGCTCGCGCGCCTCCGCGATCGCCGAGATCACCGCCGGGCGCTCGTCGTTCTTGAGGATCTTCAATTCGTCGTTGAGGGCGGCGTAGCCCTCTTTCGTCATTGGCACCTTGTCCATGGTACCCCTCCAGTATGCACCTCCATCGCGCCCGTCCGGGCTGGCCTCGCGGCGATGGCATGGATCGCAGGCGATGGAAAAAAACGGACCGCGCCTCCGTGGGCCGCGGTCGGTGCTGATTCTGTAGAACGCCCGCCCGCACGCCGCAAGGGTGGGTTTTCGCCCGCAACTCGCCCGCGCGACTTGCGGTGGTGCCCCGTCGTGGCATTGTCCGCGCCATGCCGAACCTGCCCAAGACCCCGCCCCGCTTCGACCACGCCGCGCTCGATCAGCGGTTTCCCAGCATCGAGTACATGGCCCGCCGCGCCGCCCGGCGGATCCCGAAGTTCTCCTGGGATTACCTGATGGGCGGGATCGGAGAGGAAGCCGGGATCGCCCGCAATCGCGCTGCGCTGACTGGCGTGACGCTGACGCCGCGGTATCTGGCCGACATGGGCGGGCCCGTTGCGATGGAGACCGAGTTGCTCGGCCGGCGTTGGGCCGCCCCCTTTGGCGTCGCCCCCGTCGGCTTTGGCGGGGTGATCTGGCCGAACGCCCCGCAGTACCTGGCGCGGGCGGCGGCGGCGGCGGGGGTCCCCTTCGCGCTGTCGACCGTCTCCACCGTCCGGTTGGAGGAGATCGCCGAGATCGCGGGACAGCACGCCTGGTATCAGCTCTATGCCATGGCGGATCCGGAGATGAACCGCGCGATCCTGAAGCGCGCAGAGGACGCTGGCTACGAGGTGCTGATTGTCACCGTCGATGTGCCGAAGAAGATGCGCCGCGACCACGATGTGGCGAACGGCTTCGGCATACCCCCGCGGATCGACGCCCGCATGGTCTGGCGCGCCGCGATCCGGCCCGCCTGGTCGCTCGCGATCCTGCGGTCAGGCACGCCGCGGTTCGAGAACATCGTCCCGCATTTCCCCGAGGGTCTTTCGAACGCGGAGATGTCGAAGCGGTTTCAGGCTGAGCGCGATGGGCGTGTCTCAGCGGAGAAGATGGCCTGGTACCGCGATCTCTGGCCCGGAAAGCTGGTCGTGAAGGGTCTGCTGAGCCCGGAGGAATGCGTCGTGGCGCGCGATCTGGGCGCCGATGCGGTCGTCGTTTCGAACCACGGGGCCCGGCAAATCGACGCCGCCCCCTCATCGGTCGAGGTGCTGCCCGCGATCCGGCAAGCGGTCGGGTCGAGTTTCCCGCTGATCGCCGATGGTGGGGTGCGCACGGGCCTGGACGTGATGCGTCTCCTGGCGCTCGGCGCGGACTTCGTGATGGCGGGACGCGCCTTCTACCTCGCCGTCGCCGGGGCGGGAGAGGCTGGAGCCGCGCATGCCATGCATGTGCTGAAGGAGGAGCTGTCGATCACGATGGGCCAGCTCGGCTGCCGCGAGCCCCGCGATCTAGACCGCTTTCTCTGAAGCCCGACACTGGCCTTGGGCAGCTGCGTCAGGCGCCTGGCGCGGTGGCGCCGGTTCGGTGTGGCCTCAGGCGCCGAGGCGGAACTTGGGACGAAACGCCGGAACCTCGGTCTGCGCAGCGGCGAACAGACGGTAGAAAGCACTCGGCCGGCGGTAGTAGGCGATGCCTTGGGCACTCGACGCGGACGGAACGGCGAACTGACGGATGATAGCAACCACGGTGACACTCCCAACACCACAACCTCACTGATCACTGGATGCCGATGGGCCGTGGCGGGAATATGGCCGGCGCGAGTTACTTTCTGGGCATTCGCCTTAAGGTTGTCTTCAGTTTGGACCTTGTTACCGGAACGGCACTGGCCTGGCTGTCGCTCTGCCCGCAGGGCTCTCCAGCAGGCTCGATCCTGGGACAAGGATCCTCATCTGAGACTGACCGGGCCCCCCACCCGCCCTGCTCTCATCATCGGGCGATTAACTAAATTCTCTCCTGCTCTTTACGTCCTACCTCGCCACCGTCCTGGATCTGCACCGAGGCGTCGCCGCCACGACGACTGCCCGATCAAACAAGGCTGAGCACGCCGCCCCACGGTCGTTGCCTGTCTCGACAACCGGCCAACGACGGCGACCGCAACGGCCCTCGGTCGATAGACGCGCTAGCTCGCGGCGCGCGACGGCACGCCGAGCGCATAGGCCTGTAGCGGCATGACGTCGAGCGCGCCCTCGCTCATCGCCTCGATGGCCCGGGCCGCGGCGAGAGCGCCGGCGGCGGTGGTGTAATAGCTGATCTTCATCGAGAGCGCGGTGGTGCGGATCTCGAAGCTGTCCTTGACCGACTGCGCGCCCTCCGTCGTGTTGAAGACAAGCGAAACGTCCCCGTTCTTCATGCGGTCGACGATGTGGGGGCGCCCCTCAAAGACCTTGTTCACCCGCTCCACCGCCAGTCCCTCGGTGGTTAGGAACTTCTGCGTGCCGTCGGTGGCGATGAGAGAGAAGCCGAGGCCCTGCAGGAGGCTGGCGGCTTCCAGGATGGCATCCTTGTCCGCATCGCGCACTGAGATAAAGGCCGTGCCGCCGGTTGGCAGCGGCGCATTCGCGCCGAGCTGCGACTTCAGGAAGGCGCGGGCGAAGGTCTTGTCCAACCCCATGACCTCGCCGGTGGAGCGCATCTCGGGGCCGAGCAGCGTGTCGACACCGGGGAAACGCGCAAAGGGTAGCACCGCCTCCTTCACCGCCACGTGGTCGGTCATGGGGGTCGCGAGGTCGAAGTCCGCCAGCCGCTCGCCGGCCATAATGCGCGAGGCGATGGCGGCCACGGGCACCCCGGTCGCCTTGGCCACGAAGGGCACGGTGCGCGAGGCGCGGGGGTTGACCTCGAGCACGTAGATCTCGCCGTCCTTGATCGCGAACTGCACGTTCATCAGGCCCCGCACGCCGAGGCCGTCTGCCATCGCCTCGGTCTGGCGCGACAGCTCCTCGATGGTCTCGGCGCTCAGCGAATGGGGGGGCAGGGCACAGGCGCTGTCGCCGGAATGCACGCCCGCCTCCTCGATATGCTCCATGATCCCCGCGATATGCACCGTGTCGCCGTCGGCCAGGGCATCGACATCCACCTCCACTGCGCCGGCGAGGTAGCTGTCGAGCAGCACCGGGCTGTCGCCGGACACCACCACGGCGTCGCGGATGTAGCGGGTGAGCTCCGCCTCCGATCGCACGATCTCCATCGCCCGACCGCCGAGCACGAAGGAGGGGCGGATGACGATGGGAAAGCCGATGGTCCGGGCGATCGCCATCGCCTCCTCCGGCGAGCTGGCGATGCCGTTGCGCGGCTGGCGAAGGTCGAGATCGTGCAGCAGCTTCTGGAACCGCCCCCGGTCCTCCGCCAGATCGATGGCGTCGGGCGGGGTGCCGAGGATGGGGATCCCTGCCGCCTCCAACCCCTTGGCGAGCTTCAGCGGGGTCTGGCCGCCGAACTGCACGATCACGCCGAGGAGCGTGCCGGCTTCCTGCTCCACCCGCAGGATCTCGAGCACATGCTCCAGCGTGAGCGGCTCGAAATAAAGGCGGTCAGAGGTGTCGTAATCGGTCGACACGGTCTCGGGGTTACAGTTGATCATCACTGTCTCATAGCCCGCCTCGCTGAGCGCGTAGCAGGCGTGGCAACAGCAATAGTCGAACTCGATCCCCTGACCGATCCGGTTCGGGCCCCCGCCCAGGATCACCACCTTCTGGCGCGCCGTGGGGCGGGCCTCGCACTCTGCCTCGTCGCCCGGCTGGTCGCCGAAGGGCGCCTCATAGGTCGAGTAGAGATACGGCGTCTGCGCCTCGAACTCGGCGGCGCAAGTGTCGATGCGCTTGAAGACCGCCGCGACGCCGTAGGCCTGGCGGATGCGCCGGACGGCATCCTCGTTGAGGTTGGTAAGCGCGGCGAGACGGGCATCGGTGAAGCCCATCTGCTTCAGGCGCAACATACCCTCGGTGTCTTGCGGCAGACCCTCGGCGATCAGCCGCGCCTCCTCGGTCACCACCTCGTCGATGCGGGCCAGGAACCAGGGGTCGTATTTGGTGACCGCGTGGATCTCGTCGAGGCTCAACCCCTCCCGGAAGGCCTGAGCGATGAGGCGAATGCGATCGGGGGTCTGCTGGCCTAGGGCGGCGATCACCGCCTCGCGCCGGTCGGCGGGCTCCGCCGCCTCCGGGTCCAGCCCGGGGATCTCGATGTCGTCGAAGCCGGTCAGCCCGGTCTCGAGCGAGGCGAGCGCCTTCTGCATCGAGTCAGCGAAGCTGCGCCCGATGGCCATGGCTTCGCCGACGGATTTCATGGCGGTCGTCAGTTCGGGCTTCGAGCCCGGGAATTTCTCGAACGCAAAGCGCGGGATCTTGGTGACGACATAGTCGATGGAGGGTTCGAACGACGCCGGCGTCACCCCGGTGATGTCGTTGCCGAGCTCGTCCAGCGTGTAGCCGACCGCCAGCTTGGCCGCGATCTTGGCGATGGGGAACCCGGTCGCCTTGGACGCCAGCGCTGACGACCGAGAGACCCGGGGGTTCATCTCGATCACCACCATGCGCCCATCGGCGGGGTTGATCGCCCATTGCACGTTGGAGCCACCGGTCTCCACCCCGATCTCCCGCAGCACGGCGATCGAGGCTGTGCGCATCCGCTGATACTCCCGATCCGTCAGGGTCAGCGCCGGGGCCACGGTGATGCTGTCGCCGGTGTGCACCCCCATGGGATCCACGTTCTCGATGGAGCAGACGATGATGGCGTTGTCCGCGCGGTCGCGGACCACCTCCATCTCGAATTCCTTCCACCCCAGCAGGCTTTCGTCGATCAGGATCTGGCCGACCGGGCTCGCCTCCAACCCCGTGCGGGCGAGGCGCTCGAAGTCTTCGCGGTTATAGGCGACGCCGCCGCCGGTCCCGCCCAGGGTGAAGGCGGGGCGGATGATCGCGGGCAGGCCGGTCATGGCGAGGGCGGCGCGTGCCTCGGCCATGCCCGCCTCGATATCGCGGGGGCCGCCCTCGACCTTGGGCGCCGTGGCGATGGCGGCGCGGGGGCTCTCCAGGCCCAGGCGGTCCATGGCTTCGCGAAAGAGCTGGCGATCCTCCGCCATCTCGATGGCCTCGCGGTTGGCGCCGATCAGCTCGACGCCGTGCTGCTCCAGCACGCCGAGATCCGCGAGGGCGATGGCCGTGTTGAGCGCGGTCTGTCCGCCCATGGTGGGCAGCAACGCATCGGGTTTCTCCACCTCGATGATCCGCGCGACGATCTCAGGGGCGATGGGCTCGATATAGGTCGCATCCGCCATGCCGGGGTCGGTCATGATGGTGGCGGGGTTCGAGTTCACCAGGATGACCCGATAGCCCTCCTCGCGCAGCGCCTTGCAGGCCTGGGCGCCGGAATAGTCGAACTCGCAGGCCTGGCCGATGACGATAGGCCCCGCCCCGATGATCATGATCGAGCGGATATCACTGCGCTTCGGCATGGGGCGGGCTCCAATGGGAGAGTGGGTTAACGTGCCTTCAGGCAGGCCCGTCTATCCCGATGCAACGCTGTGCGACAAGGCCACGGCTTGTGGAACGCCAACGTCCGTGGGCGACCGTCGCGCAAGGTTCACCGACGGTTGGCATCATGGATGTCTGGATTGACCACAACCCATTTTGATTAGGAGAAGTTGGATGGAAGCTGGTTCAGTAGACGCATGGCTGATGCTTCTTGGTTTGGGCATGCTGGCAGGCGCGGTTGGGCAGACCATTCGCGTTGTCGTTGGCCTAAAGAAAGCGATCGACGTCCAGCCTGGCGGCGCGAGTGATACGATCGACACGAAGCGCCTGGTCATTAGCCTACTCATCGGCGCCGCTGCCGGTGCGATCGCCGCCGTCCTTACCGTCACCGATGCTATGAGCATTACGAGTCAAACGGTACTCGGCCTCGTTGCGGCGGGTTATGCAGGCACCGACTTCATCGAAGGCGTCATGAAGAAGGTCGTACCAGCCTGAGCGCGGGCTGCGCCCCGGCAGACGGCAGCAGCGCCTTTTGCCCCTGCGCCCGACGTCTAGCTCGCGTGGCGGCTCAGGCGGCGACGATGTTGTGGGCGGGGCCGTAAGGGAAGCGGGTGATGTTCTCGGCCCCGTCATCGCCCACCACCAGGATGTCGTGCTCGCGGTAGCCGCCGGCGCCGGGCGTCCCCTCGGGGATTGTGAGCATGGGCTCCATCGAGACGACGTGGCCAGGGGCGAGGACCGTGTCGATGTCCTCGCGAAGCTCGAGCCCCGCCTCGCGCCCGTAGTAGTGGCTGAGCACGCCGAAGGAGTGGCCGTAGCCGAAGCTGCGGTACTTCAGCAGGTCCCGCTCGGCGAGGAAGGCGTTCAGCTTGGCGCAGATGGCGGAGCATTTCGCGCCGGGCTTGATCAGCGAGAGGCCGAGTTCGTGGACGGCGACATTCGCCTCCCAGATCTTCAGGCTGGCCGCGTCGGGCTCGCCCAGGAACAGGGTCCGCTCTAGCGCGGTGTAGTAGCCCGAGATCATGGGGAAGGTGTTGAGCGAGAGGATGTCGCCCTTCTGCAGCCTCCGCCCGGTCACCGGGTTGTGCGCCCCGTCGGTGTTGAGGCCCGACTGGAACCAGACCCAGGTGTCGCGGTATTCGGCGCCCGGGAAGGCATCGGCGATGGCCAATTCCATCTTGTCACGCCCGGCCTGGGCGACGTCGATCTCGCGCACCCCTTCGGCGATGGCGCTGCGGATCGCGTAGCCGCCGATATCGGCCACCCGCGCGCCCTCCTTGATCAGGTCGATCTCGGCGGGGCTCTTGATCATCCGCTGGCTCATGGTGGCAGGGGCGACATCGACCGCCTCCGGCGCGCCGAGGAAGTCGGCCAGCTTCTCTGCCATGACGAGGCTCAGGTGATCACCCTCCACGCCCACGCGGCGCGGACTGCCCGCGACCTCGGCCACCGCGCGCCAGAAGTTGTCGCGCTGCCAGTCGGTGTAGGTCAGCGTCTCGCAGGCGGCGCGGCGGGCGGGCTGGCCTGCGTCGATCATCGCGGCGATGGCGACTGCCCGGCTTTCGGTCACCACCAGCGCATAGGGTCGGCCGAAGGCGCAGTAGAGAAAGCCCGAGTAGTAGGCGATGTTCTGCATCGAGGTGAGGACCACCGCATCCGCCCGCGCCCGTCCCATAATCTGACGCAAGCCTGCGAGGCGCGCGTCGTATTCGGCCTGGGCGAAGGGCAGGGTGGCGGACGGTCCGTTGCGAAAGGCGACCGTGTCGGGCATCGCGGCGGCGAAGGGACTTTGGTCGCTGGCCATGGGGGATCCTCTCGTTCTGTCAGGACGTTCGCGCCGAAAGCTCGGCGGCGCCATCAATAGCCAGCCCGGGCCCGATGTCCATGGTGCGGCGGGGGCAGCGCCGAGCGCAGCGCAGGGGCAGTGCCGAGGGCGGAAGGACCCCGCGAAATCGTCGACTGATTGCAGGCTTTGACTTTCCTTCAACCCCTCCGTGAAAGATACTTTGGGTGTGGAGGTAGCGCGTCATGGATTCGGTCCTGCCCTTTGATTTCCCGGTGGAAACCGCACTGCGCCGCAGCATCGCGCTGGGTGCGCGCGCGAAGCGTAAGGCTGCCGATCTGCTGTTCGACCCGCGCCTGCCCATGACCGCCGTGTCGGGCGGCAAGCGCTATGGCGTGGTGCGTTTCGGCACGAGCGAGATCGTGGTGGAGAGTGAGGGGCGCGCCCCGATGCGCGGGATCGTCGACCTCTTCGCCGGCGGGGAGCGTGTGGGCCGGCTGCTGGTGCAACTCGCCTGGCAGCGCGATGGCCGCTCGGGCTATGAGCTGAAGCGGCGCAGCCTGCTCCTGCCCTCGGGTGCCACGCCCCACGGTGCACGCTAACACCGGTCCGGGCTAAGCCACCGTCCCTTCCATCGCCAGCCGGCCGTCCGCCGCCCTGACCCAAAGGCGCGCGCCATCGCCTGCCGCGGCGAGGCAGGTTTCGAAGCGCTCATCGGCGAAGACCGGGCTTACGGCGCGAAAGGAGAAATGGCCGATGAACCCCTCCGCGAACCGTTCGGGCAGGGCGGTCGTCGCCAGTTCCAGCATCAGCGTCGCCAGCAGCGGACCGTGCACCACGATGTCCGGATAGCCCTCCACGCTGCGGGCATAGTCGCGGTCGTAGTGGATGCGGTGGGCGTTGTAGGTGAGCGCGGAGTAGCGGAACAGATCCGCCGGACCCAGCTGCCAAGCCTGGTGCGCGGTCTCCTCCGCCGGGGCCGCGCGCGGCGGTGCGGGCGGCCCGCCTGGGGCGGGGTCTTCGCGGTAGACGAGATCCTGCCGCTCGCGCACCGCAACCCCGGCCGCGCCGGCGATCTCGTGATGCGCGGTGACGAAGGCGAGCGGCCCCGAACGCCCGGTCTTCTGCACCGGGGTCTGGGCGGTGCTGCGCCGTGTCGCCGGCGCGCCAAGCGGCAGGGGGGCGAGGAAGTCGAGCGCGCCGCCTGCCCACATGCGCCGCGGCAGGCCGGTTTCCGGCAGCAACACGCCAGGGGCGGGATGCCCGTCGCGCCCCGTCTGGCCCACCGGCACGCTTTCGGGGAAGTAGAGCCAGTGCCAGAAGGGCGGCAGCGGATCGCCAGGCCCGGGCGACGGCCGGTCCAGCGCCAGCGCATCGATCAGCGTCGCCGCGGGCCAGGGCGCCATGGGATCTTGGCGCAGGGTCTCCTTCATCCTTGCCTAGCGCCCCTCACCGCTGTCATTCAGGCGCGCATGACCACCGCCGTTGTCCGCGCCCTCGATCACCTGGTTCTGACCGTTGCCGATATCGCGGCGACGGTCGAGTTCTACACGCGCCATCTGGGGATGGAGGTGGTGGTCTTCGGGGCGGAGGAGCGGGTGGCCCTCAGCTTCGGCGCCCAAAAGATCAACCTGCACCAGGCAGGGGCCGAATTCGTGCCCCATGCGCGCGCACCGCTGCCCGGCAGTGCGGATCTCTGCTTTCTGAGCGACCTGCCGGTGGAGGCGATGAAGGATCGGCTCGAGGCGGCGGGGGTGCCGGTCGAGCTCGGTCCCGTGCCGCGAACCGGGGCCCGGCTGCCCCTGCGCTCGATCTACCTGCGCGACCCGGACGGCAACCTCATCGAGATCGCCAACGAACTCTGATCACCGCAGCAGCGCGTCGATCAGACCGACGACGCTGAAGAAGCCCGTACCGATGGTCAGCACGAACTGCAGCCCTGTGGCACCGTAGGCGACCATCTCGCCAAGGCGCGGCAGGCCCGTCAGAACCGCGCGCCGAACCAGCCAGATGTTGAGGGCCAGGATCCCGCCGGCGACGGCAACGCTGAGCAGGACCGCGCCGAAGATCGCGCCACCCGTGTTAAGCGCTTCCATCCCCTGCCAGCCGAGCCGGCCGATGAGCGGCACGACCAACAGGTTGGCGATGACGAAGAGCGCGATGCGCCCCTGCCACCGCCGTGGATCACCTGCTGCTGCGCCGCTCATCCTCGGCCCTTCATTCGATCGCGAAAGTGACGTGGATGCTGGCGCGCAGCGTGCTCTCGCCCGCGGCGATGGGCACCGAGCCGCTATCGGCCTCGGCCGCCATCGCCATGCGGGCCATGGGCCGCGGCCCCTGCGCGCCGCGCTCGCGGATCTGCAGCACCGGGCCCAGCGTCACCTCAGCGGCCTCCGCGTAGAGCGCGGCCCGACGGCGGGCGTCGGCCACGGCGGCACGCCGCGCCTCGTCCATGGCCGCTTCGGGGTCGGAGAGGGCGAAGCTGATGCCGCCCATGTTGGTGGCCCCCGCCCCCGCCATCGCATCCAGCAGGCCGCCGAGACCGTCCAGGTCGCGGACCGTCACGCTGAGGATGTTGGAGGCGCGATATCCTTCGATCCGCGGCGGCTGGTCCTGGTTCACCCGGCGGCTGTAGACGGGCGAGAGGTCGAGCCGGGTGGTCCGGATGTCCCGCTCCTCCACCCCCCGGGCGCTGAGCTCGGCCAGGATCGCGGCGGCCGCCTCCGAACTCGCGTCCAGCGCTTCGCGTGCCGTGCGCGCCTGGGCGGTGGCGCCCAGGCTGAGGCGCGCGATATCCGGCGTCGCGGTGCTGGTGCCGGTGCCGACGACGCTGATGATCTCCGCGTGGCGGTCACGCCGCTCCTGTGCCGCGGCCACCGTTGGCAGGGCCGTGGTCAGGGCCATCGCCGCGGCGGCGAGCAGGGCCAGGGTGGCGGGCGTCGGGGCAAGACGGATCATCGCGGTCTCCAGCATCAAGCGAGGGAAGGAACAGGACCCCTCATACGGGCAGGCACGACCGCCCCGTCGGTCAGGCCGGCAGACGGGCGTTTACCGCGTAGTCGAGGATCTGGACGACCTGCTCCGGCGTCTCGGCCACCGCATCGGCAGCGGCGTCCACTTCCTTGAGCGCATGGGCATGCTCGGTGGGATGCAGGATTACCAGCGATTTGCCGAGCGCCGAGGCGAAGCCCGCGTCGAAGGCTGCGTTCCACTGTTTGTACTTCTCGCCGAAGCGCACGACGACGATGTCGGCCTGTTTGATCAGGGTCCGGGTGCGCACCGCGTTCACCCCCGCACCCTTGCGGTCATGCCAGAACTTGTCGTTCTCGGCCCCCAGGATTGCCACGCCGCAATCATCCGAGGCGCCATGATCGGTCACCGGCGCGGTAAAGCGGATCGGCAGGTCGGCGGCCTTGGCCCCGGCGACGATGCGCTCGCGCCAATCCGTGTGGATCTCGCCGGACAGATAGACGGTGAACATGGGGCTCCCTCCGCTTTATGCGCGCCCTGCGCTTTGTCCTCGGGCTCCTACGACCCCCTCATCGGGCAATCAACCGCTCTACCGAGTTCTGCCGCAGGGCGGATATCTAGGCGTCTGCTGATGCCCGTTCTCACTCGGCGGCGGTCGAGGATTTCGGCTGCTCGCCCTCCAGCCCGTCCAGGCGGCGTTCGATTGCGTCGAGCTTCGACAGAACCGTGTGGCGGTAGTCGTCGGTGGCGGCGTTCGCCTCCTGCCCATGGGCGTCCTGCATCGAGTTCACGATGAGGCCGACCAAGAGGTTGACCACGGCGAAGGTCGTCACGGCGATGAAGGGCACGAAGAAGAGCCAGGCCTGGGGATGCACCTCCATCACCGGGCGGACGATGCCCATGGACCAGCTCTCCAGCGTCATGATCTGGAACAGGGTGTAGGCGCTGTCGCCCACGGTCCCGAACCACTCCGGATGGGTGGCCCCGAACAGCTTCGTCGCCATCACTGCCGCGACGTAGAAGATGATGGTCATCAGCAGAAAGACCGAGCCCATGCCGGGCAGGGCGCTGACGAAGCCCTCGATCACCCGGCGCAGGCGCGGCGCGGCGGTGATCAGGCGCAGCACGCGCAGGATCCGCATGGCCCGCAGCACGCTCAACCCCTCGCCCGCGGGGGCGAGGCTGATGCCGACGATGATGAAATCGAAGATGTTCCAGCCCTTGCGGAAGAAGCCCCAGCTCTGGGCGATCAGCTTCAGCACGATCTCGACGACGAAGATGGCGAGGCAGATCTTATCGAGCGTCAGCAGGATCGGGCCGATGGCCGCCATGGTGGTCTTCGACGTCTCCAGCCCAAGGATGACCGCGTTGAAGAGGATGACGCCCAGGATCGCGTTGCGAAAGCGCGCATCCTCGGTGATCCGGATTGCCCAGGCCTTCACCTTCGTCATCTCGATCCGCTGCATCCGCACTCTCCGCCGCTGCCCCGTCAGGCCAAACCACAGGGCCCGGCCGCCCACGGGGGGTAACCGGGCACCAGGCGGCGACCTTGGTCATGGTGCGAAATACGGTCGCGGGCGGGCGCGACAAGACGTCGAACGGAACCGTTGGCGGCCAACGGCCGCCGCCGCGGGGTCAGGAGCGCATGCGGACCTGACCCGATCCCATGTCGGTGAGCGCCGAGCGGCCGGTGCTGGACAGACTGCCAAGGCCATCGGCGCGGTCGAGCAGGGGAAACTCCTCAATCCGGCGCAGGCGGCGGTCTAGGCCGAAGTCACAGAGCAAGGCGATCGAGGACATCTCGCAGGAGGTCTCCAGCACCTGGGACAGCGCCTCTTCGAGCTTCGGCAACACCATCTCTGCCTCGTCGGGCGCGAGCGGGTTGGTCAGCGGCACGCGGAAACCCGCGGGGGCAAAGGGTGCGGGCACGACGCCGCCCAGCGGCGGTGCGCGGTGCGTCATCGACGACATGGCCGGATAGGCGCGCGCCAGCCGGGCGTCGAGCAGGTTCATGAGGCCGCTTAACTCGACACTGGGCTTGGAGGGCGCGAGGACGATCTGGCGCTCCTCGTAGGCCAGTGTCAGCGGCGGCAGGGAGAAGGCCGTCAGTCGCTCCGACAGCAATTCCAAGACCGTGATCAACGGCCATTCCCCGAGGCCGCCATCGGCAACCAGCCGCCCGGAGAGCGGCGCGAAGAGCCCGTTGCGTGGGGTTGTCGACGGCGCCAGGAGCTTCGCCAGAAGCGGATCCGACGGGCAGAAATCGCCCAGATCCGGGTCATAGCCCGTCAGCGCGCGCCCAAGATCCGACAGGGCGCAGTCCGCGGACGGCAACCACGCCACGTAGTAGGAGTTATGCGTGTTCATCGGCCACCCCTCTTTGATATCGCCCACACCCGTGTCGTGCAGAGGTGAGCACGTCGGCAAAGGCCGTCTCTGTGACGATCCTCACATTTTGTCAGAGCTTTCGCCGTCGAGAGGCGTCCCCGCTCTGTGGGATGCGAGTCACTGTTTAGTGAGAAATTTACCGCACCCTTTCACTGCAGAAACGTACGCGTATATACCGGCTCTGTCGGCAACGACCGACATTCCGCTTTGGAAACGAAACCATGTCGCAGCAGTACCTTGACTATAATAATCTGGCACATCGTCTCAGGTGTGTTTTCCCCGTCGCCGCGCTCGCTCTGGCTGCTGCGTTGCCGGCTGCCGTTGCGGCAGGGCCGCACGGCGCGGTGGAGGGGATATGGCAAACCGCGCCGCGGGACAACGGCGCCTATCTGTCCGTGAGAATCGAGGCCTGCATCACCGATCCGGCCGCCGTCTGCGGCACCGTCGTCGGCAGCCACAATGGCGCGAAGGCGGAGTTTGTGGGCGATCCGATCCTGGTTGGCATGAAGCCCGCCGGCCACGACGCCTGGGACGGGGGCGAGATCATCCGGCCGGGCCGCGGCACACGCTACGCCAGCAAGCTGCGCCTGATCGATGAGGGGCTCGAGGTACGCGGCTGCGTGGCCGGTGGGTTGTTCTGCGGCGCCCAGATCTGGACGCGCCCCTGAGCCTCTGACACACCGCGGGGCGTGACGGCTCTCGGTTTTCTCCACCGCCCCGATGGCGCCAAAACGCCCCATGGTCCCGGGGCGCCGATCGCCGTTCGACAGGCCGGGCCGGGCGATGCCCCTGCCATCCTCCTCCTGCACGGCTGGTTGCAATCCTCCGCCGTCTTTCAGAAACAGCTCGCCGGGCCCCTCGCCACGCGATGGCGGCTGATCGCCCCGGACTTCTCGGGTCACGGGGCAACGCCGCTGATGGGCGATGCCGCGACCATCGCCGACGGCACGGTCTGGGCCCGCGACATCGCGGATGTGATCGGGGCGCTCGGGCTTCGGCGCCCGGTCCTGGTGGGCTGGTCCATGGGCGGATGGGCGATCGGCGACTACCTCGCGCGGCACGGGGCGGGAGCGTTGGGCGGTATCGTGACCATCGGTAGCCTCGCGCGGGTCGGTGCCCCCGCGGATCCGGCGATGATGGCCAAGCGCAAGGCCGATGTGCGGGCGGAGGGGATGTTCGACCCCGATCCCGCGGTGCAGATCGAGGCTGCGATCACCTTCGCCCGCGCCATGACCGCCGCCCCGCTCTCCAAGCGGGATCTCGCTTTTCTCGTGGCGCAGATGATGGCCTGTACGCCCGCGGTGCGCCGGGCCGCCCGCCTGCGCGATGCTGATTGGCGCCCGGCCTTCGCTGCCGCCGCCGCGCTGCCAAGCCTCGTCATCCAGGGCGGGGCGGAGCGGGTTTGCCTAGCCCCCATGGCGGAGGAGACGCGGGCGGCACTGGCGGCAGAGATGCTGACGATCCCCGGCGCCGGGCATATGCCTTTCTGGGAGCAATCGGCTATCGTCGACGCAGTGATCGATCGCCTTGCGGAGGCAGTGCACCCATGACCCGGATACCCAAACGCTCTGCCCTCGGCCTGGCCGCGGCACTGATCGCGACGCCGGCGCTCGCCACCTGCCCCAGCGGGGCGGATCTGGCCACCGGCATCACCCTGTCGCGCAGCGCACCGGCCTATGAGACCTACTACGAGCGCAGCGACGGGCGCCTCACCGAGGTTCGCCGTGCGACGCGGGGCGACCAGACGCTCGAGGTGACCCAGCGCTTTCAGCACCACCTGGCCCCCTGGGTGACCGAGCAGCCCGGCGGGTCGCTGGAGTTTCGCTACGACGGCGAGGTCAGCGAGCTCAATAACCTCAAGGCGAGCCGCCAGTGGACCTCCTCGCTGACGGTGCTGCAGAACGGCGAGCCGCTGACCACCGGACAGCGCACCGTGAGCATGATCGACGAGGGGCAGATGGCGGTGGGCGGCTGCCTCTATCGGATCTGGGAGGTCGGGACGACAACGCGTCTGCTGACCGGGGCCGTGGTCGGGTATCGCCAGTACTACTCCCCGACGCTCGGCCTGGTGCTGCGGTCGATCCAACTCGATGCCCGGGGCGAGGCCGTGAGAGAGGTCCGGTACGACACCATCACGGCAGGTCGGGCGGAATAGCGGCCTCCGCCTCAGGCGCTCGCGTCGATCTCCTCCAGCATCGCGGCCTCTTCCGCCAGCAGCGTCTCCTCCGCCCCGCCGCCGCGGATCGGGACGCGCCCCATCTCCAGCAGCAGCGGCGTGGCGAGTGGCGTGCAGCGCGTGGCCCGGACCACGTCGATGCGCCCCGCGACCCGGTCCAGCATCTCCTCGACCCGGCCGAAATCGACCAGGCCGCGCATCGCCTCGCGCCGGGTGACCTCCAGCATCAGATGGTCCGGGTCGTAGCGGCGCAGCGTGTCGTAGAGGATGTCGGAGGAGAAGGTCGCCTGGCGCCCGGTCTTGCGCCGCCCGGGCGTGGTGCGCTCGATCAGCCCCGCGACGACGCCGACGGTGCGAAAGGTCCGCTTCATCACCGCGTTCTGGCCCAGCCACTCCTCCGCCCCCGCGAGCAGCCCCTCGGCCGACAGCAGGGCGGCGGGGTCCGTGATCTCGCTGAGACCCCAGAGCATGATGGCATAGTCGTTCGCGACGAAGCCGACCGGGTCGAGACCCGCCTCCTCCATCCGCTTCGAGAGCAACAGGCCGAGGGTCTGTGAGGCGTTCTGCCCGGCGAAGGCATAGACGACCAGGTGCCAGCGCCCGCCGCGTGGAAAGGTCTCCACCAACAGCCGGTCGGTGCCCGGCAGGCGGGAGTGGCGGCGCTGAAGCTCCAGCCAGCTCCGCACCGGGGCGGGCAGTTCCCCCCAGCTCTCGGGCGAGGACAATCGTTCCATCACCCGGTGGCTGAGGCGGACGGAGGTGGCGAGCTTGGTGCCGTAGAAGACTGCGATCTTGGGCTCCTGCGTCGCCTCGGGGCTCACCTGGACGGTCATCTCGTGCAGCCCATCGTAGCGGACGACCCGGCCGCCGATCAGAAAGCTGTCGCCGGGGGTGAGGGTGGCGGCGAACATCTCCTCCACCTCCCCGATCTTCGCGCCGCCGCCGCGCCGGCCCATGCGGACGTTCAGCGTCTCCGGCGCCACGATGGTGCCGACGTTCATGCGCAGGCGCTGAGCGACGCGGGGGTCGCGCAGGTGCCACAGCCCATCGGCGCCCTCCACCAGCCGTTTCCACTGGTCATAGGCGCGCAGCGCATAGCCGCCGGTGGCGCAGAAATCGAGGACCCGGTCGAACTCAGCCCGCGTCAGCCCGCGGTAGGGGCCGGCCGCGCGCACCTCCTCGAACAGCGCCGTGGCGTCGAACGGCCCCGCACAGGCCGTGAGGCACAGGTGCTGGCACAGGACGTCCAGGCCCCCGGCCGGCAGCCGGTCACCGTCCAGTTCTCTGTCTGAGGCGCTTTCGGCGATGGCGTCGAGGGCGGCGTGACACTCGATCACCTCCATCCGGTTGGCCGGCACGATCAGCGCCTTAGAGGGGGCATCGTAGCGGTGATTGGCGCGCCCGATCCGCTGGACGAGCTTTTTCACCTGTTTGGGCGCGCCCACCTGGATCACCAGATCCACGTCGCCCCAGTCGAGCCCGAGGTCGAGCGAGGAGGTCGCGACCACCGCCCGAAGTTCGCCGGCCGCCATGGCCGCCTCGACCTTGTGCCGCGCCTCCAGGCCCAGGGAGCCGTGGTGCAGGCCGATCGGCAGCGCCTCGGTGTTCTCGGCCCAGAGCGCCTGGAAGAACAGCTCGGCCTGGGCGCGGGTGTTGATGAAGATGATCGAGGTGCGGTGGGCGGCGACCTGATCCAGGATCGCGCGCGCCGCATAGCGCCCGCCCATGCCGGCCCAGGGCGGGTCGCCCGCATCCGTCATCACGCGGATATCGGGTGGCGGGCCCGCATCGGCGAACAGGGTCTCGGTCTGTCCGGGCGCCAGCCAATCGGCGATCTCCTCCGGCCGGTCGACGGTGGCGGAGAGGGCCGCCAGGCGGAGGTCCGGCGCCAGGCTGCGCAACCGCGCCAGCCCGAGGGCCAGTTGATCGCCGCGCTTGGTGCCGGCAAGCGCGTGCACCTCGTCCACCACCACGCGGGCAAGACCGCCAAAGAGGCGCGGCGCATCGGTCCAGCTCAGCATCAGCGCCAAGCTCTCGGGTGTCGTCAGCAGCATATCCGGCGGGTCGCGACGCTGGCGCTGGCGGGCGGCCTGTTTGGTATCGCCCGTCCGGTCCTCGACCCGGATCGGCAGCGCCATCTCGGCAATCGGGCGTGCGAGGTTGCGGCGGATATCCGCGGCCAGCGCCTTCAGCGGCGAGACATAGAGCGTGTGCAGCCCCTTGCCGGTGCCCCTCGCCGACAAATCCACCATGCTGGGCAGGAACCCCGCCAGCGTCTTGCCCGCCCCGGTCGGCGCGATCAGCAGCGTCGCACGCCCCTGCGCTGCCAGCACCGCTTGCTGGTGCGGATGCGGCCGCCAGCCCCGTGCCGCGAACCAGCCCGCAAAGGGCTCCGGCAGAATCGGGAAGATCCCCTCCGCCATCAGCTGCCCTACCCGCAGCGCCAAGAGCGGTCCCAAGGGGCCTGAGCGCCCCGCGATCCGCGCCGCTGTCGCACCTTCACGTGAAACGCCCCTCTGCCTGGCTACCTGTCATCCGTAAGTCACGCTGTGAGGATAGGCGTGCCGCGCAGGCGGTCGAGCGGCAGGTTTGAAGGGCTTTGCGCCTTCGGCAACTTGCTATCCAGATTTTGCCCGGCATTACTTCGCAGGGAAGCCTTTAAGGTGTGGACGCGGCCTGTATGACCGATCAGACGCTGCTGCAGGTCGAGGACCTGACCATCCGCTTCGGCCATCCGGTAACCGGGCCGACGGTGGTGCAGCGTGCTGGCTTCAGCCTCGGCCGCGGTGAGACCATGGCGCTGGTCGGCGAAAGCGGCTCGGGCAAGACTCTCACCGGCAAGGCGGTGCTCGGCCTGTTGCCCCGCGGGGCGCATGTGGTCGACGGCCGGGTCGACCTGACGCTGCGCGGTGAGACGACCGAGCTGCTGTCGCTGCCGCGCGAGGCGATGCGCAAGCGCCGCGGGCGCGACATAGCCATGATCTTCCAGGAGCCGCTCTCGGCCTTCTCTCCGCTGCACACCACCGGTCGGCAGATCGCGGAGGTGCTGCGCGTCCATGGCGTCGGCGCCGCGGAGGCGGAGGCACGGACCCTCAAGACGCTGGAGGAGGTGGGCTGTCCGGATGCCCGCCGGGTCTGGCGCGCCTATCCCTTCGAGCTCTCGGGCGGGCTGCGCCAACGCGCCATGATCGCCATGGCCATGGTGGGCGAGCCGGAACTGGTCATCGCTGATGAGCCGACGACCGCGCTGGATGTGACGACCCAGGCCGTGGTGCTCGATCTCTTGAAGCGTGTGGCGGCCGAGCGGGGCCTGGCGGTCATTCTCATCACCCATGATCTGGGCGTCGTGGCCAACATCGCCGACCGCGTGGTGGTCATGCGCCGCGGCGAAGTGGTCGAGCGTGGCCCGGTCGAGCGCGTCCTCAGCACCCCGGGCCATGCCTATACGCGCCGGCTGATCGACGCGGCGCCGCATGTGCCCGACCACTGCGCCGTGCATGTCCCGCCGCGCAATGACTGCATCCTGCGGGTGAGCGGGCTCTCCAAGACCTATCCCGGCCGGCCGCGCCTGTTCGGCGCGCCCGATGCGCCCGTGCGCGCGGTCGCCGACTTCAACCTGGACCTGGAGCGCGGGGAGACCGTGGCGGTCGTGGGCGAAAGCGGCTCGGGCAAGTCCACCGTCGCCAAACTCGTCCTGCGCGCCGAGACGCCGGACGAGGGGGCACGGATCCTGTTTCGCGCCCGCGAGGGGGAGGAGGAGGACGTCGCCGCCATGGACGCGGAGACACTGCGCGCCTATCGCCGCCGGGCGCAGATGGTGTTCCAGGACCCCTTCGCCGCCCTCAGCCCGCGCATGTCGGTGCAGGACATCCTCACCGAACCCTTGGAGATCCACAGCATCGGCACCTACCGAGAGCGGCGCGAGACAGCGGCGACCCTGATGGGCCGGGTCGGGCTGACGCCGGAGGCGCTGGGGCGTTTCCCCCATGCCTTCTCCGGCGGGCAGCGCCAACGCATCGCGATCGCCCGGGCGCTGGCGCTCGAGCCCGAACTGCTCGTTTGCGACGAGCCGACCTCGGCGCTCGATGTCTCGGTGCAGGCGGACGTCCTCGATCTGCTCGATCAGCTCAAGCAGGACCTCGGGCTCACGTATTTGTTCATTTCCCACGATCTGGCGGTGGTGGCACGCCTCGCCGACCGTGTGATGGTGATGCGCCGGGGCCGGGTGGTGGAGCAGGGCTCGGCCGACTGCATCTTCAACGACCCCCGCCACCCCTATACGCGGGCGCTGATCGCCGCCTCGCCCGATGCCACGGGCGGGCATAAGCTGAACCTGAAGCTCGTCGCCGCGGGCGCGGGCGATCCGGAAGACTGGCCCGAGCCCTTCGGCTACCATGGCGACGGGGCGCCGGGCCTGATCGAAGTGGCTCCGGGCCATGCCGTGAGGTGCGCTGCATGACGATGACGTTCTCCCGTATTCCCGCGGCCCTGGCGGCCCTGGCGATCTTCACGACATCCGCCTGGGCAGACGTGGAAACCCCGATGCTGGCCGCCAAGGTCGAGGAGGGGGTGCTGCCGCCTGTCGCCGAGCGGCTGCCGCAGGACGCGCTGGTCGTCGATCTGGCCGAGCGCGGGCGCGCGCCCGGTGTCCACGGCGGCGACATAACCATGTTCGTCGGGCGCGCCAAGGATGTCCGCTACATGGCGGTCTGGGGCTATGCGCGCCTGGTGGGCTATGACCACACCTATACGCTCAGCCCGGATCTGCTGCGCGACGTGGTCGAAAGCCCTGACGGGCGATCGATCACCTTGCACCTGCGCCGCGGCCACAAATGGTCGGACGGCGCACCCTTCACCGCCGAGGATTTCCGGTACTGGTGGGAGGATGTGGCGAACAACGCGGAGCTTTCGCCCTCGGGTCCCCCGGTCGAGCTCTTGGTCGAGGGCAAGAAGCCGGTCTTCGAGGTCTTGGACGCGCTGACCGTCCGCTACACCTGGCACGCGCCCAACCCGCGGTTCCTGCCCGCGCTGGCCCAGGCGCGCCCGGTCTATATCTACCGCCCCGCCCACTACATGAAGCACTACCACGCGGCCTTTACGCCGATCGAGACGCTGGAGCCGCTGCTGGAGGCGAAGAAGGCGCGCAACTGGGCGCAGCTGCATAACCGCCTCGACAACATGTATAAGTTCGACAACCCCGACCTGCCGGTGCTGCAGCCCTGGGTGAATACGTCGAAGAAGAACTCCCAGCGCTATACGCTGGTGCGCAACCCCTTTTATCACCGCGTCGACAGCGCCGGGCGGCAGCTGCCTTACGTCGACCGCATCGAGATGGAGATCGCCGCCTCTGGGCTCATCGCCGCCAAGGCGAGCCTCGGCGAGGCGGATCTGCAGTCGCGCGGCCTGGGCTTTGCCGAGGCGCCGGTGCTGAAGCAGGGCCAGAAGCAATACGGCTACGCCACCCACCTCTGGCGCTCGGGCGCCGCGAACGAGGTCGCGCTCTACCCCAACCTCACCTATTCCGACCTGGTCTGGCGCGAGGTGTTTCGCGATGTGCGCTTTCGCCGGGCGCTCAGCCTCGGCATCAGCCGCAAGGCGATCAACAAGGTCCTCTACTTCGGCCTGGCCGCCGAGCGCTCGGTCGCAGCGTTGGAGGAGAGCCCCTTCTACAACCCTGAGCACGCGACCGCCTGGGCCCGCTTCGATCCCGCGGAGGCGAACCGGCTGCTGGACGATATGGGCCTGACCGAGCGCAACGGTGCCGGCGTGCGCCTGCTGCCCGACGGGCGGCCCATGGAGATCGTGATCGAGACCGCCGGTGAGCGGCCCGAGGAGTTGGACGCGCTGGAGATCATCGTCGCGACCTGGGAGCAGATCGGCGTGCGGCTGCTGGTGAAGCCGCTCGACCGGGACATCCTGCGCAACCGCGCCTATGCCGGGCTGTCCATGATGGTCTCCTGGTGGGGTTGGAACAACGGCATCCCCACGCCCGACGCCATCCCCACCGAACTCGCGCCGATCACCCAGGCCTCCTACGCTTGGCCGAAGTGGGGCCAGTACTACGAGACCAAGGGTGCGGCGGGAGAGAAGCCCGACCTGCCGGAGGCGCAGCGGCTGATGGCGCTCTATGACGCCTGGAAGATGAGCCCGACGCGCGAGGGGCGTGCCGAGGCCTGGCGCGAGATGCTGGCGATCCACGCCGATCAGGTCTTCGCCATCGGCACCGTCAGCCGCGCGCCCCAGCCGGTGGTGCATGATGCCCGCCTGCGCAACGTGCCGGCCGAAGCGCTCTATGCCTGGGAGCCGGGGGCGCAGCTTGGCGTTCATCGCATGGATGAGTTCTGGTTCGACGAGACCCTGGCCGAAGGCGAGGGCGAACAGCGGGCCGAGGCCAGCACGGTGCTGCGCGGGGGAGCCCTGCAGTGATCCGCTACCTTGTCCGGCGGATCCTGACGATGATCGTGACGCTGGCGGCTATTTCGGTCCTGGTTTTCATCATCATCAACCTGCCGCCGGGCAACTACATCACCAACCAGATCGCCGAGCTTCAGGCCACGGGCCAGTCCGCGGGGGTCGAGAAGGCGCGGGCCCTGATGGCCGAATACGCCTTCGACCGGCCGCTCTGGGAGCAATACCTGATCTGGATCGGCGTCTGGACCGGACCGGACGGCTATTATGGGCTGATCCAGGGCAATCTCGGCTGGTCCTTCGAGCTCGAGCGCCCGGTGGCCGAGGTGGTGGGCGAGCTTGCCTGGCTCACGGCGGCGGTGAACCTGGCCGCACTCCTCTTCGTCTATGTCGTCGCGCTGCCGCTCGGCACCATCGCGGCGGTCTATGCCAATACCTGGATCGACTATATCGCCAGCTTCATCGGCTATATCGGGCTGGCGACGCCGAACTTTCTGCTCGCGCTCATCATGCTGTTCTACGGCGCACAGTATTTCGACATCCCCATCGGCGGGCTGATGGACCGCGAGTTCGAGGGGCAGCCCATGTCCATGGACAAGGCGATGTCGATCCTGACCCATATGATCGTGCCGACCATCGTCATCGGCACCGCTGCCGCGGCCGCTGTCATGCGCCGGCTGCGGGCGAACCTGATGGACGAGTTGCGCAAACCCTATGTCGAGACCGCCAAGGCGCGCGGCGTGCCGGCGACCACGCGGATCGTGCGCTATCCGCTGCGCATGGCGCTGAACCCCTTCGTGGCCGACATCGGGAACCTCGCGCCGCAGCTCGTGTCGGGCTCGGTGATGATCTCGGTCGTGATGAGCCTGCCGACGCTGGGGCCGATCCTGCTGCAGAGCCTCAAGTCCCAGGACATCTTCATGTCGGGCTTCATCCTGATCTTCGTCTCCGCGCTGACGCTGATCGGCATGCTGATCTCGGACATCCTGCTCGCCGTGCTGGACCCGCGGATCCGGCTGAGCTCGGCGCGCGGCTAGGGGAGGGGCGGGATGGCGGTCACCGATCAGGATCACTGGGTCGCGCCCGAGCGGGAGCACGATGCCGCCGCCGACCGCCAGCGCCTGGACCGCGCGGAGTTGGATGCGCCCACCCGGGTGCTGATCTGGCGGCGCTTTCGGCGCCACCGGCTGGGGGTGATCTGCCTGATCATCCTGGCGCTCGGCTACCTGAGCCTGCCCTTCGTCGAAGTGATCGCGCCCTATCTGCCGAACGAGATCAACGAGGATGCGATCTATGCCCCGCCCCAGGGCCTCTATCTGTTCCACGACGGGGAATACATCGGGCTGCACACCTATCCGACCGCCACGGTCTATGACGTGGAGACCGGGCTGGTGCGGGCGGAGACTGACTTCTCCAACCCCATGCCGGTGCCGGTGCTGACGAGCTGCGGCACGCCCTATGACCAGGGCGGGCTGATGATGAACCCGCTGATGACGCTGACCGGCGGCAGCTTCCGGCTGATCTGCCCGCCCGCGGGCGGCGAGCTTTACCTCATGGGCTCCGACCGGCTGGGGCGCGATATCCTGAGCCGGATCGTCTATGGCGCGCGCCTGTCGATGACGATCGGGCTGATCGGCGTGGCGGTGAGCTTCGGCATCGGGCTGATGCTGGGCGGCTTTGCCGGCTACTTCGGTGGGATCGTGGATGCCACCGTGAGCCGCGCGATCGAGGTCTTCCGGTCGCTGCCCGAACTGCCGATCTGGCTCGCGCTCTCTGCCGCGGTGCCGGTGAACTGGTCGCCGATATCCGTGTTCTTCATCATCTCGATCATCCTTGGGCTGTTGGACTGGCCCGGGCTGGCGCGGGCGGTGCGGTCCAAGTTCCTGGCGCTGCGGGAGGAGGATTACGTGCGCGCGGCCGAGCTGATGGGCGCGCGGCCCCGGCGGATCATCCTGCGCCATATGACGCCGAACTTCATGAGCCACCTGATCGCCTCCGCCTCGCTGTCGATCCCGGCGATGATCCTGGGCGAGACGGCGCTGTCCTTCCTGGGGCTCGGCCTGCGGCCCCCTGCGGTGAGCTGGGGGATGATGCTGGAGGATGCGCGCAACCTGTCGGCGGTGGAGCTGTATCCCTGGCTGTTGTTCCCCATGCTGCCGGTTATCGTCGCGGTGCTGGCCTTTAGCTTTGTGGGCGATGCGCTGCGCGACGCCCTCGATCCCTATTCCTGAGGGGGGCGCTGCTAAACGGTGTCGCTGACGCGACGCTCGTTGCGCTCCGTCACCGCCTTCGCGGTGCCGAAGCCGTCGGCGCCCGGATCTGTGGGTTTTGGGAGGCGTTGGGTTTGGGATCGCGGGCTGGGGAAGGCCCCTGAGGGGGCCGGGTCCGAGCGTGATCCGAAGGAGACGCCGCCTCAAGGACAAGCGGGCGACGCCCGTCGCTGCGCGATCCTTGACCCGGCGCCTCCTTCGGGGTGTCGGGCGATGGGGCTAGGCGGGTTTGGGGGCGGGTTTGCGGGCCTCGGCGAAGAAGCCGCTGGCTTGGGTGGTGTTGCGCCAGGCGCTGGTGCGGGCATCGAGCAGGCGGTTGAGACCGCCGCCGAAGCGGCGCTCGATGCCCGGTTTCCACCATTTCATCAGGTTCGCCATGGCCGACCATTTGCCCCGGATCGGGTAGAGCGTCACCGCCTCGAAATCGCGCAGGGCATAGGCCAGACCGTCGCGGCTGAGGCGTTGGTAGTCCTGGAACACCAGCGACTTCGGCGCGTGGTAGCGCCAGATCCAGGGGACGTAGAGGAAGAGCTGCCCGCCCGGTTTTAGCGCGCGGCGGAAGTTGGCGATGGCCGCGGGCGGGTCGTAGACATGCTCCAGGATCGCGAGCGCGATGACCGCGTCGTAGCGGCCGGCCATCCAATCCGGGAAGGGCGAACAGACATCGCCGAGGAGGTCGGGGCGGGACAGGTTCTCGTCCTCGGCATCGATGTCGTTGAGGTCCAGGGTCTCGACGCCGTGGTGGTCCGATAGGTGGCCGCGCATGCCGTCGCCCACGTCGAGCACCCTCGGGAGGCCGGCCACTGCGGCGGCGACATGGGCGCGGCTGCGGTCGTCGTGGAGGAAGCGCAGGTCGATCGCGGCGCGCCGGGTGATCGCCTGGAGCCGGGCGTTCAGATTGTCGACCGCGTGCAGGCGGCGCGGCGGGGGTTTGGGGGTCGCTTTGCGCGTTGGGGGCGTGGTCATGGGACCCGTGCCTCGGCCAGGGCCAGCAGCGCTTGGGCGCTGCGCTTAGCCCCGTCGAGCGTGAGGCCGAGGCTGGGGCGGCGGGGGCCCGAGGCCAGCGTATCTGCCTGCGCCGCCAGGATATCCGGGGTCAGCGTCTCGACGCGGTGGACGGCGATGCCACCGCGCCCCGAGAGGGCGGCAGCGCGCAGGGCCTGTTCCCGCTCGCCGCCCGTGGTGTCGGGGACCAGCAGGGCGGGGGTGTTGCACTGGGCGAGGTCGATGACGGCGTTGTAGCCGGCGAGCGTCACCGCGGCGGCGGCACCCGCCAGGCACGCCCGCCAATCCGACGCGGCAGGTTCGACGATCAGGCCGTCGTGCGCGTGGCGGGCGGAGAGATCGGCGGCCAGGGCCGCGGCCTCCGGTCCGCCGGTGCGCAGCCGCCAGGGCCGTCCGGACCGGGCGCTGGCGGCGGCCGCGATCTGCAGCAGCGCGCTGCCGAGGTCGCCGCCGCCGACGGAGACCACCACCTCGTCGCTCGGCAACGCCGCCACGCTAGGGGGGGCGACGTAGCCGGTGTAGTGCGGCCGCGGGGCGAGATCGGCCGGCAGGGGCCAGCTGGCGTCGAGCGCCAGGAAATCCGGGTCGCCGTGGACCAACAGGCAGTCGACAAGGGCGGCGAGGCGCGCGGCGGCCTCGGCGAGACGCGCGGGCTTGGAGGGCGGCTCGGGCAGATCGCGGACCGAGGCCGCGACGCGCACGGCCGGGTTGGCCGCCTTCGCGGCGGCGATGGCGGCCTCGTACTCTGCGCTGAGGCGCCGACGGCCAAGGGGCCAGGTCTCGGTCACCAGCACATGGGGGCGCCGTGCGGCAATGGTCGCGGCGATGACGTCACGCCTGTGCGCGTGGAGCGTTTCGTCGGCGGGGCGCCCGTCGGGCCCCAGGGGGCTGGCAAAATCCCGGCCACGCACGGCGATCCAGGGGAGTTGGACGAGGTCGATGTCCCCGGTGGGAAGATGCTTAAGCGGCCGACCGCCCGACAGCACGGTGACCGTGGCGCCCGCCAGCCGCGCAGCACGGGCAATCGCCAGGGTGCGCACTAGGTGACCGGTGCCGGAGAGGTGGCTGACGAGGAAGACGATGTGGATCACGCGGCGTCTCCGGTACCTGCCACCCGCGGGATGAGACGGACCGGCAGCGCGGGCGCCGTGGGCGTGCCGTCCGGCAGGAGGGTCAGGGGATAGAGCCGCCCGCGCTTGATCTCCACCGTGCCGCCGTCGGGCCCGGTCCAGCCGCAGGCCTGGCCCAGGATCACGCGCATCAGCGCCTTGTGGCAGACGACGAGGGCATCGGGTCCCTCGGCCAGGCGTGCGAGCGCCGGGCGGACGCGTTCCCAACCCTCCGCCGCGCTCTCCCCGCCTGGCGGGCGCCCGCGCCAGCCGAGGCGATGAACGGCCGGGGCCCCGCTCTCGGGGTCCTTGGGGACCTCCGCGGTCGTCAGCCCCTCCCAGTCGCCCCAGGAGAGTTCGACAAGGCCCGCATCGAGGCGGGGGCGGATGTGCGGCGCCAGCAGGTGCGCGGTATCGACGGCGCGGGACAGGGGAGAGGCGACGATGGCCACGCGGTCCCAGGGCGGGGGCAGGGCGAGGCCGCGCAGCGTCTGCCGCGCAGTCTCCGTCAGCGGGCGGTCGACGCGCCCCTGCAAGCGGCGCTCACCGTTCCAGTCGGTCGGGAAATGGCGCAGCAGGGCGATCCGGTTCATGGCGCTCGCCTCGGGAGGAGCGCGCCGAGGGTGCTCGAGAGGGTGTCCGCGGCAGCCTCCAAGCTGTGGTCCGTCAAGACCGCCGCCCGGGCCGCGGTGGAGAGGGCAGCACGGGCGTGGGCCGCAAGGGCGATGGCGGCGGCCAGGGCCCGAGGATCGCCGGGGGCCGCCAACTGACCCGCGCGGACGACATCGCGGGCGGCAGGTCCGTCCTCCGCCACCACGGGAAGGCCGGCGGCCTGGGCTTCGAGCCAGACGAGACCGACGCCCTCGCCCACGCCGGGCCAGACGAGCAGGTCGGCCTCCTCCATTGCTCGTCGCACCGCGGGCGGCTCCAGGGCGCCCAGCCAGACCACCTGGTGGCCGAAGCGAGGGAACGGCGCGAAGAGCGCCTCCACCTCCGCGCGCAGGGGGCCGTCGCCGATGACGGTGAGCACAATGGGCTGCTCCAGCCGGCGCAGACCGCGGGCGAGGCGGCGATAGCTCTCCAGCTTGTCGCCGGGCCGCATCATGGCGACGGTCAGCACGCGCAGCGGGGTGGAGGCGGGTGTCCCCAGACGCGGCCCTGCGTCGCCCGGCTCCAGGAAGGGCGGCAGGGGCGTCATCCGCTCGGCATGGCCCGCGGCCTCAAGCGCCGGGCGATCGCGCGCGGTGGTCCAGAACAACCGGTCGGCCGCGGCGATGGCACGCTCGTTGGCGGCGGCAAACCGGGCCCAGGGACCCTCGCGGCGGCGTGGTGAGAGGGAGGGCTCAACGATGGCATAGGGGATCTCCAGCGCCGCGGCGACGGCGGGGCCTACCAGATCCGGCGCCTTGTAGTGGCTGTGGTAGGTCAGCCAGAGCTTCGCGCCGCCAGCGCGGCTGGCGATCAGCCGGTCGATCTCCTGCCCGGCGGCTTCCTCCAGCGCGGCCTGGGTGGCGAGATCGCCGTCGCGGTCGAAGATGCGCAAGGTAGAGACCAGCGACGGGCCAAAACCCGCGCGGCGGAGCGCGTCCATCGTCAGCCGCGCGATGGTGCGGTCGCCGGAGGGGACCGGGTGATCGGGCGATTTCATCGGCGCATAGAACGCGAGCGGGACGGCGTCGGGCCCTCTCTGGTCGGTAGCGCCAGGTGGCTCGAAAGGCGCGCGCTCGGCCATGAGCGTCATCGGGTGCTCAGGCCGCCGCGCGGTCTTGGGGGTGGCGCACGGTCTGCTCCTCCATCGCCTCTCTCAGACGCTCGGCGATCAGGGCGATCCCTGCCTCCATCCCGAACTCGGCGGTCAGACGCGCATAGGCCGCCGCGCCGAGGCTTTGGCGCTGGGCCGGGTCTTGTGCCAGCGCGGCGAGGGCTTCGGCCAGCGCATCGGGATCGCCCGGGGGCACGAGCAGGCCCTCGCGCCCCTCGCGCAGAAACTCCGGGATCGCAGCGGCCCGGGTCGCGATCGTTGCGAGCTTCTGGGAGGCTGCCTCCATCAGGACATTCGGCAGCCCGTCACGATCCCCGTCTGCCGCGATCTTGGAGGGCAGCACAAACAGATCCGCCGCGCGCATGGCCTCGATCACCGCCGCGCGGTCCTGCTTGCCGCGCCAGTCGATGCGCCCCGACAGCCCAAGGCGCGCGGCTTGCGCCATCAGCGGCTTGGTCAGCTTGCCGCCGCCGATGTGCACGAAGCGCCAGTCGAGGTTCTGTGGCAGCCGGGCGAGGGCGCCCAGCAGGTCGTCGTAGCCCTTCTTCTCCACCAGCCGGCCGACGGAGAGGAAGGTGATGGGCCCCGTCCCCCCGGCCAGCCGGTCGGGCGGCGGTGGAAACTCGCGCAGATCGAGGCCGTGATAGGCGAGGGCCACCGTCTCGGGCCGGTCGGCCAGATCGCGCAGATAGGCCGCGCCGGTAGCGGTGCAGGTGACGGCGAAACGGGCATCGGCGAGCTTGTCCGCCACCTCGCGCTCGGGCGTGGTCCAGATGTCCTTGGCATGGGCCGAGACGCCCCAGCCGATCCCGCGCATCACCGCCGCATAGCGGGTCACCGAGCCGGGCGTGTGCAGGAAATGGACGTAGAGAAAGGCGATCCCCGGGGGCAGTTCCGCCGCCAGCACGCAGGCCTGGCCGAAGCGGCGCACCCGATTGCGGGTCAGATCGCGACGCAGATCACCGAGGAAGAGCCGCAGGGCATGGCCAAAGCCGGGCCGCCGCCAGACGCGTGCCAGACCGCGCAGCACCCGCAGCGGCTCGACGTGCAGGTACTCCGGCAGATAGCGCGGGGTGGCCCGGATCTGCCGATGGATCGGATGGATCCGGTCGTCATAGGGCGCGCGCAGGCTCCAGATGTCGAAGGCGAAGCCGCGGTCCTCCAGCGCCTTCAGCTCCTGCGCGATAAAGGTCTCCGAGAGGCGCGGATACCCCTTCACGACGACCGCGAGGCGGTGGGTCGGATCTTCGGTCATTCACCGGCCGCGGCGTAGGGCGTCATGAGATCGGCGGCGCGCTCGACGATGGCGTCCAGGCCGCCGAGCAGATCGCATTGTGCCGCCTCCGACGGGCGGGGCTGATCGGCGAGCGCACGGATCGCGCGGGCCATGGCCGTTGCCTCAAGACCGTCGCGCTCGGGCGTCAGCATCCGCAGCAGCCCCATCTTCTCCGCCGCGGCGGCGCGGATCAGCTGCTCGCGCCGGGGTTTGGTGCGGGGGGCAATGATCGCGCGGCGATCGGCCGAGAGGATCTCGCAGAAGGTGTTGTAGCCGCCCATGGCCACGACGCCAGCAGCGCTTGCCAGCAGCCGCTCGAGCCGCGGCGTGAAGCCGATGGCGCTGACCCGGTCCCCCAGCGCCGCGACCCGGGCGTCGAAGTCGGCGCGGGCACTGGCGGAGAGGAAGGGCCCATAGACGATATGCGCCGCCGGCCGGAGGGTGGGGTCGTGCTCATAGGCGCGGATCACCCAGTCGATCAGGGCCTCGCCGTCGCCACCGCCGCCGGTGGTGACCAGCAGATAGGGCTCGGCGGGCATCTCGCCCTCCGCCTCCGCCGGCCAGTCCGGCAGCTCGCGGCGCAGATAGCCAGTATAGACCGTGCGCGCGGCCATGCGCGCCGACAGGCCGAGGCCGTCGAGGGGGCGGCAGATCTCCTGCACGCCGTAGACCCAGATCTCGTCGTAAAAGCGCTCCACGGCGCTGATTGCGTCCTTGCGCTCCCACTCGGGCTTCAGCGTCGCCTCGTCGTCCAAGACGTCGCGGACGCCAAGGACGATCTTTGTGCCGCGGCTGCGCAGCTTGGCTAGCGTGCCCGCCAATTCCTGGCGCAGGCCCCAGGGCTCCTTGTCGACGATCAGGACCTGGGGGTCGAACTCCTCCGCCGTCGCCTCGATCACCGCGCCGCGCAGCGCCGCCATGGCATCGATATCCAGCGTCAGGTTCGAGGCGGTGTAGCTGCCGTCCGCGTGTTTCACGACGCCGGGCAGGCGCACGTGGTCGACCCTGGGCGGAAAGTCGAAGCGCCCGGCGATGGGTGAGCCCGTGACGATCAACGCGGAGGCATCCTCCAGCCCCTCCACCAGCGCGCTCGCAATGGTGCGCGACCGGCGCAGGTGCCCCAGCCCGAAGGTGTCATGGCTATAGAGAAGAGCGCGGCCCCCACCATGCCGCGCTGGATAGTCGGATGGCATGGCGCATCCTTTTCCACGACGTTGCTCTTAACTATCCTGGGCAATCGTCCGTCAACAACCCTCCGAAAGCGGACTGTCGGCAATCGGGTAGAGTTGTGATCCCTCTGCCGCTGTCGGAGGACGTGACGCACCGATCACGGCGTTTTCAGCGTTTTAGCGCACCAGGTTGTTTCAACGGCTCGCCAAGCGGGTGCAAATGACGCCTAATTCAGGGGCAATGGCGATGCTGGGTTCGGCCCGGCGGTCAGGAAGGAACGACGACGCGATGCGTAGCGCGCAGGCGGTAGCGCGGGTTTGGCGACAGGGGGGCGTCCTGGCGGCGGCCTTGATGGCCTGTCTGCTGCTGAGCCTGACCCCGGCCATGGGGCAAATCTCGCCGCTCGACTTCGGCACTCTGCTGGGGGACGAGGCGACCGAGAGCGAAGCGCCGCCCCAGCAGTCCCGCCCCTTCACCGGTTTCCGCTCGACCGAGGGCAACAGCGCAGAGGACTATCGCCGCGCGTTTTCGAGCGAAGCCCTGGCGGTGCCCGATGCACCCTCCGGCATGACGCTGTCCATCGAAGGGGTCGGGGATTACGCCCGGATCTTCCGCCTGCGTGCGATCGCCATCATCAAACGCATGCCCGATGCGCTGGGAGAGGTGAACCGGACGCTGCAGGCAGCAAGCCCCACGGGACGGCCGAAGCACTTTCTGGGCATCGCCATCTTCGCGGGGTTGCTGCTGGTCCTGGGCCGGGCGGTGGCGGAACTGTTCCTGGCCTATCTCGCCCGGCCGGTCTTTGTGCGCATGCAGCGTCCCAATCCTTCGGGGATCGGGGAGAAGCTGCCGGTGCTGGTGGTGCGGCTGATCCTGACGATCATCACTGTGGTGATCATCTGTTTGGTGGCGACCGGCGTGGGCGTCGCCTTTTACGATGGCCATGCGCCGACGCTGATCACCGCACTCGTCGTCTTTGGCACCTATGGCGCGATCATGATCGCCCATACCTTTTGGCGGGTCGTGCTATCGCCCTTCCTGCCGGATTACCGGCTGCCGGCCATCGGTGATCGACCCGCGCGCAGGCTCTATCGGTGGATGACGGCGGCCTCGGTTGCCGGGATCGGGGCGGCGGCCTTCTCCCACTGGATCGAGGCGCTGGGGCTGCCGCGTGAGGTGCTGGTCATCGTCACGCTGTCGCTGACGCTGCTGGCCATGATGGCGCTGGTGGCGGCGCTGCGGGCGAACTATCGCACGATCACCGCGATCCTCAGCGGCGGGCTGAAGCCGGACGCCGAGCCGATGACCGCGCCCGATCTCGCCATGGATGCGCCGCCGCGCCGGCCGACCTGGCTGCAGCGGCTGGTGGCAATCGCCTGGGCGCCGGTGGCGATCCTCTTCATGCTCGTCACCTGGGGTGACCTGGTCTTCCGGATGGTCATGGGCATCGACGCGGGCGCCGAGCGGATCATCGCGCCCTTCACGGTCCTGGTCGCCACCATGGCGGTCTATTCGCTGGTGCTCTTCGCGGCCGACCGCGTCTTCTCCCGCGGCCGCCGCATCCGGCAGATCAACGCGGAGGCCGCCGCCCGCGCCGCCGCGGAGGAGGCTGCCGCTGCGGCAGAAGCCACAGCCGCCCAGGAGGCCGCCGAAAGCGCTGACGGCGCCCCGGCACTTACCGGCGACGCCCAGTCGGCCCAGTCGGCCCATTCGGCCCATTCAGCCCAGACAGCCCAGTCCCAGTCGGCCCTGCCGTCGGGCGTCGGCCCCTATCCGCGCACCGACGGGGGCAGCAGCGGGCAGGAGGGCGAGGCCTCGGATGAGGACGGTGCGACGGGTGGGCCCGGCGTCTCGGCCCCCAGCCGCCGCGCGCTGGCCGAAAGCGGCAGCGGCGGCATGCGCACCTTCGAGGATCTGGCCTTCCGCATCGCCAGCCTCCTCGCCATCGGCACCGGCCTGTGGCTGGTGATCTGGTACTGGGGCGGCGTTGGCATGTTCGCCGAGAACGCGCTTTTCGGGATCGTCGAGGACGTCATCGACGTCGTCCTGATTGGCTATGTCGTCTTCCACGCCACGCGCATCTGGCTGGACCAGAAGATCATGGAGGAGGTGGGCGAGGAGGATCCCAACGCCTCGATCATGGACGGGGAGGGCGGGGGCGCCGGCGCGACCCGCCTGGCGACCCTGCTGCCGCTGATCCGCAACCTGGTGCTCAGCGTGATCACGATCAGCGTGGCGCTGTTGGTCGCGATCGAGATGGGGGTCAACGTGGCGCCGCTGTTTGCGGGTGCCGGCATCGTGGGCATCGCCATCGGCTTCGGCGCGCAGACGCTGGTGCGCGACATCATCTCCGGCGCCTTCTTCCTGCTCGACGATGCCTTCCGTAAGGGCGAGTACATCGACGTGGGCACGGTGAAGGGCACGGTCGAGAAGATCTCCGCCCGCTCCTTCCAACTCCGCCACCACCTAGGGATGCTGCACACTATCCCCTTCGGCGAGATCCAGTATCTGACGAACTTCAGCCGCGACTGGGTGATGATGAAGCTGCCGCTGCGCCTGACCTACGACACGGATGTCGAGAAGGTGCGTAAGCTGGTGAAGAAGCTCGGGATAAAGCTGTTGGAGGACCCGGCTGTCGGCCATCTGTTCCTGCAACCGCTCAAGAGCCAGGGCGTGATCATGATGGAGGACTCGGCGATGATCGTCCGGGTGAAGTTCATGACCCGCCCCGGCGACCAGTGGGTGACCCGCAAGAAGGTCTATGCCGAGATCCGCGATCTCTTCGAGCGCGAAGGCATCAAGTTCGCCCACCGCGAGGTCACCGTCCGCATCCCCGACGAGGTTGGCGGCAAGCCGGTCGGCGAGGAGCAGCGCGAGGCCATCGGCGCCGCCGCCCGCGCCAACCTGGACGTGATCGAGGCGGAGGCGATGCGCCCCACCGGCACCGGCCCCGCCGACGTCCGCTGATCCTCACGGCGGACCGGAGCGCGCTGCCATTCGGAGGCTGCGCGCCAGCGGCCCGTTTCAGCGCCGCCTACTGGGTCGGGACCGGTTTGAACTTGTCCGTCGGATGCGCCTCGTCTGCGCTTGAGAACTGAGGCGTCGCCGCGGGCAGTGCGGGTTCGACCGCGGTCTCGACCTCCGCCGGGGCGACGGCGGGCTTCGTGGGGATGTGGCTCGCGCCGGCCCAGCCGTCGTTCTTGCCGTAGCCCGCGATGTACATCTGCACCCGCTTGATCTCGTCGCCATGGGGCGTCAGCAGACAGCGCAACTGCTCGCGCGCATCGTTCGCCATCGTCGCGTCCACATGGACCAGGATATGGCGCAGGTCGCGCCTGTTAATCCGCGTGATCTCGACATTCGTGGCGCCGTAGGTGTCCTCGAGCAGCGCCTTGCAGTTGGCCGCGCCCCGCTCGCTGCGCGGCGGGGTATCGGCGCTCGCCGGTGCTGCCAGAAGCAGGGCGCAAAGGGCGGCCGTCGCGATGCCTGCACCGCTCAGTTTCATAGACATTGTCGGACCCTCCATCCGCCGGCCATGCCCTGCTTTGCCGTCACCTCGACCGGGCAGCGGGGCAGGCCGTTTTCTGTTCTATGAAACCCTAGCTCATTGCGAGGGCGGCGCGAAGGGTGTCCAACAGCGCAAGCCGTTCCTTCTTCATTTCGGAAAGATGATCGTCCGAGGTGGGCTCCACATCGGTCTCAGCGCGGTGAATGGCGCGATTGAGGACGTGGTAAGCCTCGGTCTGGCGGGCGAAATGGGCATCCTCCGCGGCGCGCGCCTGCACCGCCTCGGCGGGTATCTCGAGCATCTCTGGCAAATCATGCGGCACGTGGCTCATGGGTCTCCCTCCGGGTCATTGGCGCCTTTGGCGGCGCTATCGCGTCAGGATGGAACGCGGCGCACAGCCGCTGCCTTGCGCCATGTCAACCGGTCGCGCCCCCGCGACGGGAGCTGAGCTGGGTCCAAGCGCGCCTGAGCTAAGCGCGAGCGGGGCAGGCGTGTCACGCTTGGGCCGGGATGTGCCGTGGCGCCGGCGCTGCGGCGTCATCGGGCTGGCCTGTGGAGGGGGCGAACGGTAGACCAGGATACCGACGCGAGGACGTACCGATGAGCGTTTACCTGCCGATCGCCGAGGTCTCGGTGAACGCGCTGCTCATCCTTGGGATGGGGGGCATCATCGGCGTGCTCTCCGGCCTGTTCGGCGTCGGCGGCGGCTTTCTGATGACCCCGCTTCTGATCCTCATCGGCATCCCCCCGGCGGTCGCCGTGGCCACCGGCTCGAACCAGATCGCGGCCGCCTCCTTCTCCGGCCTTCTGGGGCATTGGCGGCGCAAGACGGTCGATGTGAAGATGGGGATGGTGATGCTGGTGGGCGGCGTCCTCGGCTCCGCCATCGGTGTCCAGATCTTCGCCGTCCTGCTGGAGATCGGCCAGGTCGAGCTTGTCGTCTCCCTGCTCTACGTCGTGTTCCTCGGCACGGTCGGCGGCTTGATGCTGTGGGAGAGCCTGCGCGCCATGCGCCGCGTGCGTCGGGGCACGGCGCGGCGGCGCCAGCGGCACAACTGGATGCACGGCCTGCCGTTTCGCATGCGGTTTCGCCAGTCCAACCTCTATATCAGCGTGATCCCGCCCTTTGCCGTCGGCGCCCTGGTCGGCGTGCTCGCGGCGGTCATGGGGGTGGGTGGCGGCTTCATCATGGTGCCGGCCATGATCTACCTGCTCGGTATGGCGACCTCGGTGGTCGTCGGCACCTCGCTCTTTCAGATCCTCTTCGTGGCCGCCTTCACCACGCTCGCCCATGCGATCACCAACCAGTCGGTGGATGCGCTGCTCGCCATCCTGCTGATCGTGGGCGGCGTGCTGGGGGCGCAGGTCGGGGCCCAGCTCGGCCCGCGCCTGCGCGCGGAGCAGCTGCGCATTCTACTCGCGCTCCTGGTGCTGGGGGTCTGCCTGCAGCTTGCCTACGATCTCCTCCGCCTGCCCGACGAGATGTTCGTGCTGGAGCGGGTCGATGGCTGAGATCCGCACCCGCATCAGGCCCTTCCTCCTCGTCGTGACCGCTCTGCTCGGCGTCCTACCCCCGGCGACGGCGGAGGAGCGCGTGGTCGCCCGGCTCAGCCAGAGCCAGGTTGCGATCACCACCAATTTCTCGGGCTCCGAGATCTTCGTCTACGGCGCTGTCCGGCGAGAGGCGCCCATCCCCGCCGGCGAGCTCGATGCGATCATCGCCATCACCGGTCCCTCGACGCCCGTGCTGGTGCGGCGTAAGGAGCAGCGCTACGGCATCTGGATCAACGGCCCCGGCGTCCAGATCGATGCCGCCCCCAGTTTCTATGCCGTCGCCGCCACCCGTCCCCTGCGCGAGATCCTGAGCTTTACAGAGGACATGCGCCACCGCGTCGGCATCGAAGAACTGATCCGGCTGATCGATGCGCCCGAATGGCTGCAGGACGACCGCGCCGCTTATCGCGATGCCGTGGTCCGCCTGCGCCGAGCGGACGGGCTATACTATGAGCGGCCTGACGGCGTTCTCTTGTCGGAAGCGACCTTGTTCGAAACCACGATTGCCTTGCCCGCAAACCTGGTCGAGGGCGACTACCGTGCGCGCATCCTGCTGCTGCGCAATAAACAGGTCATTGATGTCTACGACGAGATTATACCGGTCCAAAAGGTCGGCCTGGAACGTTTCCTTTTTGATCTTTCACGCTCTGACCCCGCGATTTATGGGATTGCTTCAGTTTTGATGGCACTCTTCGCAGGATGGATGGCTTCAGCACTGTTCCGGTATTTCCTTCCATGACCCAAGGTCGTGGTTTTTTGGCGACATCATTCCCAAAAGGGGACTCGCCATACGGGCAAAGCCCAGGGTACTAATCACCCGAGGGTTGTGTTGAGCGGTGGGTTGTCATCTCTGACGGGTGCGTGTGTTTAGGTGGGTGCAAAAATGATGCGTTGGATTTCGGCAATTCTCTTCTCGGTAGCGTTTTCCCAGGCCCAGGCCGGAGAGCTGCTGGTCAGCGACGCGGTGCTGACGACCCCGCATGAGACGGTCACACTGCAGGGTGGCACGGCGCGGGTCCTCGCCTACTACACCGAAGCAAGTCAGACGATGGATGTCTCGCTGATCCTGCTGCCTACGGGCAATGAGGACAACGTGCTGCGTGCGGGCGCCCAGTTGCGCGATGGCGCGGGCTACGGGCTGCGCCTGTCCGCCCTGGCGGAGGGGAGCGCGGCCGAGACGGTGAAGGTCCGGCGCCAGGGCGATGCGCTCTATCTGACGGTCAGCCGGCCGTCGCTGAACGTGTCCGACTTGCCGGTGCCCGCGGCGCCGCGCCTCGCCCTCGACTGACCGCGAACAACCTTCAACGACTGCGGATGGCCGCGCTGCCTTGTCGGGCGCGGCGTCGAGGCCTTAGGATTGGCAAAGCGGCTCTGGGGCCGCTGACCTATAGCAGGCAGCCGTCTTGGTGGTGATCGCACCGCAGGTGGGCCGCCTGATGTCTCTTCAGGGGATCTCGACATGACTGAACTCTCAGGACGCGTCGCGCTGGTGACGGGGGCGAGCCGTGGTATCGGCGAGGCGACCGCCCGCCATCTGGCCGCCGCCGGCGCCACCGTCGTGCTCGCCGCACGCACCACCGCGGACATCGACCGGATCGCGGCGGATATCGCGGCGGCCGGCGGGCGCGCCATTGCCGTCGCCTGCGATGTCGCCGACCCGGCCGCCGTCGCCGCCACCGTCGCGCTGGCCGAGGGGGCAGGCCCGCTCGAGGTCCTGGTCAACAACGCCGGCATGATCGAGCCCATCGTGCCGCTTGCCCAGGTCGCGCCCCAGGACTGGGCCCGCACCATCGACGTGAACCTTAAGGGCACCTTCTTCCCGCTGCGCGCCGCCCTGCCGGGCATGCTCGCGCGCGGCTCGGGCACGGTGATCAACATCTCCTCCGGCGCCGCCCATAGCCCGCTCGAGGGGTGGAGCGCCTATTGCACCTCTAAGGCCGGGGCCGCGATGCTCACGCGCACGGCCCACCGCGAGAACGGCGGGCGCGGGGTGCGGGTCATCGGCCTCAGCCCCGGTACGGTGGCGACCGAGATGCAGCGGGTGATCAAGGCTTCCGGCATCAACCCGGTGAGCCAGCTCGACTGGTCCGATCACATCCCCGCCGATTGGCCCGCCCGGGCGATCCTCTGGCTCTGCGGCCCAGCGGGCGATCGCTTCGCGGGCGAGGAAGTGCGCCTGCGCGACGAGGAGATCCGCCGCGAGATCGGCCTCATCTGACGCCACCAGGTTGTCGGAGAGTTCCGGCATCAGCCCGCCGCCCGGGTGCCGTTGGAACTGACGGGTTGCGCCAGCGGCCGAGCGGCGAAGGGACCGGGCCGTTGGTGCCTGCCCCTCCGGTTCGGAGGGGGCTCGGAGCGAGGCTTGGCCACGTTTGGCCCCGCCCAGCCGGTCGCGGGCCCCTTGCCCCGGCGGGTGCGGGCGCCATCTGCCCCTGGACGATGCAGGATATGCGCATGGCCTTTCTCGACATCGCCGGGCTCACCAAGGGATACCGCACGCCGCAAGGACGCCTCGAGGTGCTGACCGGCGTCGACCTCGCGCTGCAGGCGGGGCAGAGCGTGGCGCTGACTGGCGAAAGCGGGTCGGGCAAGAGCACGCTCTTGCATCTGGTTGCCGGTCTCGACACCGCGGACGCCGGGCGCATCGCGCTGGAGGGCGTGGATATCGCGGCCCTCGGCGAGCGGGGTCGCGCGGCGATGCGGCGTGAGCGGCTGGGCATCGTCTTCCAGCAGTTCAACCTCATCCCCTCGCTGACCGTGGCCGACAACCTGGGCTTTCAGGCCCGCCTCGCCGGGCGCAGCGACCCGGCCTGGGAGCGGGATCTGGCCGAACGCCTTGGCATCGCCGCCACGCTGGATCGCTATCCCGAACAGCTCTCGGGCGGCCAGCAGCAGCGCCTGGCGATCGGCCGGGCGCTCGCCGCGCGCCCCAGCCTGCTGCTGGCCGACGAGCCCACTGGCAACCTGGATGAGCGCACGGCGGAGGATGTCATGGCGCTCGCGCTGTCGCTGGTCGCCGACAGCGGCTGCGGCTTTCTGATGGTCACCCACTCCGAGCGGCTCGCCGCCCGGCTCGACCGCGTCGTCCACCTCAGCGCCGGGCGCCTCAGCGAGCGCGCCGCGGCGGCCTGAACGGGCCATGAAGCCCACCGTCTTCCGCGCGGTCGTCCATGCGCTTTTGGGCCATTGGCGGCGCAATCCGCTGCAGCTTGCGGCGCTGCTGGTGGGCCTGGCCATCGCCACCGCGCTCTGGTCCGGCGTCCAGGCCCTGAACGCCGAGGCGAAGGCGAGCTATGATCGGGCCTCTGCCCAGATCGCCGGGGGCGGGCCGCGCCTGGTGCCGGTGGGCACGGCCACCATCGACCAGGCGGATTGGGCCGCGCTGCGCCGCGCAGGTCATCAGGTGAGCCCGGTGGTGGAGGGTGCGGTGACCCTGCCCGGCGCCAGCGCCCGGCTGATCGGCATCGACATGCTCGATGCGACCGCGGCCACCCTGATCACGGGCGATCTTGGTGTGACGCCCGGCGCAGGCGATGCCACCCTCGCCGACTTCCTGCTGCCGCCCTTTCGCACCCTCGCCGCACCGGAGACCCTGTCGGCGCTCGGCCTGGAGGCGGGTGAGACCCCGGCGACCACAGCGGGCGCGACCCTGCCGCCGCTGGCCTCCCAGCCGGGCCTGCCAGAGGGGTTGTTGCTGGTCGATATCGCCGCCGCCCAAGGCTTGCTGGGGATGGAAGGCCGTCTCTCCTATCTGATGGTCGGCCCCCGGGCGGCGCCGGGGCCGCTGACGGTGGTCACGGGCACCCGGCTGAAGCGGGTAGAGCCGGAGACGCCGGAGGATCTGCAGCGGCTCACCCGCAGCTTTCACCTCAACCTCACCGCCTTCGGTCTTCTCTCCTTCGTCGTCGGGCTTTTCATCGTCCATGCCGCCATTGGCCTTGCCTTCGAGCAGCGCCGGGCGATGTTCCGCACGCTGCGCGCGACCGGTGTCTCCGCCCGCGCGCTGACCATCGCGCTCCTCGGCGAGGTCCTGCTGCTTGCGCTTCTGGCGGGGGCGGCGGGTCTGGTGGGCGGCTATCTGATCGCGGCGCTGCTGCTACCGGATGTCTCGGCGACGGTCGGTGGGCTCTATGGCGCGGAGGTGCCGGGCACGCTCTCCTTCCGCCCCGTCTGGTTTGCGGCCGGCCTCGCCATGGCCGTGATCGGCGCCCTGGCCGCCGCCGCGCAAAGCCTGTGGCGCGCCTATACGATGCCGATCCTGGAGAGCGCCTTGCCCCAGGCCTGGGCCGCCGGCCAGCGCCGTTGGCTCTGGCGCCAGGGGGCCGCCGCCGCCGCGGTGGCGCTGGTCGGCCTCGCGCTGCCGCCGCTGCTGGGTGGGCTGTTGGCGGGCTTTGCGATGATGGCGGCATTGGTCGTCGCCGCAGCGCTCGCCCTGCCGCTTGTGCTAGCCGGCGCCCTCGCTCTGGCGGAGCACCGGGCCGCCCCGGGCCTCAGCCGCTGGTTCTGGGCCGATAGCCGCCAACAGCTCTCGGGCCTCTCGCTCGCGCTCATGGCGCTGCTGCTCGCCCTCGCCGTCAATGTCGGCGTCGGCACCATGGTGGGCAGCTTCCGCCTGACCTTCACCACCTGGCTCGAGGACCGCCTGGCCGCCGATGCCTATTTCCGCGCCGATACCCCGGCCGAGGCTTCGGCGATGACCGATTGGCTCACCGCCCAGCCGGAAGTAAGGCGCGTGCTGCCGAACTGGCACGTGGACACCCGGGTCGAGGGCTGGCCGGTCGAGGTCTACGGTTTCGCCGACGACGCCCTCTATCGCAGCCGTTGGCCGCTGCTCAGCGCCGCGCCCGATGTTTGGGACAGGGTGGCGGAGGGGCAGGGGGTGCTGATCTCCGAACAGCTCGCCTATCGCTTCGACCTCGGCCCCGGCGACCGGATCGCCGTGCCGAGCGAGATCGGCCTCTGGACCGTGCCCGTCGCCGGTATCTACCCCGACTACGGCAATCCACGTGGGCAGGTGCGTGTGAACGTCGGGCAACTGACCGAGCGCTGGCCGAGCGTGGAGCGCCTGGCCTTCGGCCTGCTGACCGAGGAGGGCGCGCGACAGGTGCTGCTCGCCCGGTTCATCGAGGCCTTCGACCTCGGCCCGAACAAGATCCAGGATCAGGCCGGGATCCGCGCGCTGTCGCTCCGGATCTTCGACCGGACCTTCATCGTGACCGGGGCGCTCAACAGCCTCACCCTTGGGGTTGCCGGGATCGCGCTGCTTACCTCGCTGGTGACGCTGGCAGGCCTGCGCCTGCCGCAGTTGGCGCCGGTTTGGGCCATTGGCGTCACGCGGCGGACGCTGGCGCTGACGGAATTGGCGAAGATGATGGCGCTGGCGATGGTGACGGCGCTGGCGGCACTGCCTCTCGGCCTCGGGATCGCCTGGCTGCTGCTCTCGGTGATCAACGTCGCGGCCTTTGGCTGGAAGCTGCCGCTGTTCCTGTTCCCGCTCGACTGGGCGCTCTTGATCGGTCTCGCGCTCGCGACCGCGGTGCTCGCCAGCCTCCTGCCGATCCTGCGGCTGGCGCGGATGGCGCCCGCCCGCCTGATCGCGGTCTTCGCCGCCGCGCGCTAGCGGCTCACCACATCAGCGTGCCGGCTGGGCCCTTGAACGGCCCCGTCAGGTTGGGGGTGATCCAGCCGCCATAGAAATCGCTCTCTTGCGCGCTGGCGCGGGTCTCGCCGACCCAGGCCTCCTCGACCATGCTGGGGTAGATCGACAGATATCCGGCGATGGCCGCGAAATGGGCGGTGGGCTCCGGATAGCGCCAGGCGGCGCGGCGCAGGATCGTGTCACCGACGGCAAGGTCCAGATACTCGGCGCGGCCCTTCCACTCGCACATCGATCCGCCGGGGGCCGGGGTCATCGGCACCGCGATATCCTCCGGCGGCAGATAGAAGGTCGGCGGATGGCTCGTCTCGAGCACGCGAAAGGCCCGCTCGGTCTCGACGATTGTCACCCCGCGGTGGCGGACCACGAGCCGCTCCACGACCGGCACAAGCGCGGGCGGGCGCGGGTAATCCCAGACCTTTTCGGGGGCCAGGGCCGTCTCGCTCATGCCGCGGCCTGTGTGCTGCTGTCGGCCGTCAGCAGAGCCGTGCCGATATAGACGATCCCGGTGAAGGGCGTGATCCCGAAGGTGAAGTCGAGCCGGCGGTTGATCCCGGTCGGGCCCAGCCCCCGCATCGGCCGCGGGTCGAAGCCGGTCTCGCGCAGCATCGCTTCCAGCTCCGCGGGCTTGATGAAGAGCGCCGGATCATGCGTGCCCTTCGGCAACAGGCCCAAGATATCCTCCGCCCCGGTGATGACCACAAAGCGGGCGAGCGCGTTGCGGTTGATCGTGTCGAAACAGAACACGCCGCCCGGCTTCAGGACGCGCGCGATCTCCGACAGGGTCTTCGGCACGCTCTCCACATGTTCCAGCACGTCGACGCAGACCACGTAGTCGAAGTTGTCGTCGGGATAGGGCAGCGCCTCCCCGACCCCGACATCGTACTGGATGCTCAGCCCTTCCGCCGCCGCATGGGCACGGGCGGTGTCGATTGTCTTGGCGGCTGGGTCGATCCCGGTGACGGTCGCACCCTGGTGCGCCAATGCCTCCGCGAGAAACCCGCCGGCGCAGCCGAGGTCGAGCACCGAGCAGCCTGACCATCCTTCGGTTTCACGCTCGAAATGCCGAAGACGCGCTGGTACCATATTGGCGAGGACGCGCAGCCAGCGCGTCTCTCCCGCCCACCATGTCTCGGCGTGCGTGTCGTAAATCGTCAGATCGTTGCGCTTCATCTCGCCGTCCTCAGCGGGCCTCGTCCGCGTGGTGCCTGCGGTGAGCAGCTAAGCCGGCGGGCCGAGTGTCAAGATCGGTACTAGCGAGTACTACCGCGTCTATCTTCAGTCTTGCTAATGGCAGCGTCGGTCAACGATTCGAGACTAATCGCCCGGTCAGAAGCATATTTTCACGTGCCGGTAGTAGCGGTATCAACCGTCGGGTGAATTGCATCGCCACAACTTTGTCGCATTTACCATGAAGTGCAACCTTGAGGTGTAAGTCATGGGATTGGGATGCTTTTAATTTGCCGGCAACTCTCCGATGGATATATTTTATCAGGGTGTGAGGGGAATAGTTCCGTTTAGCGATCTTGAGTCACTCGAAAGACTGATTGGGAAAGCTCTACCATGAGACCGTACAGTCGTCGGCTCGCGGCATGGCGTTCAGATGAGCGTGGTGCCGCCGCGATGGAGTTGCTGGTGTCGCTTCCGCTGTTGGTGGGCATGATGCTCATCACGGCCAACTATGGGCTGTTGCTGAACAGCCGCGAAGCTCTCGACAGCGCAACCCGCGACGCAGCGCGCATCCTCATGCGCGCGCCGGCAGGCTGCCAGACCGTGAGCGGTCAGCAGGTGCCCGACCCCTATCCGCATTTCGAGGCGCTCGCCCAGCAGACTATCGCCGACCGCATGGGGGTCGACCTGCTGGATGTGAACCTGGCGACCTCGGCCTTCTTCGTCCCCGGCAGCGAAGCATTGGCGGGCAACAGCTATTATCAGGTCGTCGTCCAGGTCTCGGTGCAGATGGATCGCTTTGCGCTGCTCGAGACCTTCATCGGCGACACGGTTCTGACCGCGGCGGAGACAGGGCGGTACTTCTCCGGCCTCGCGCCCTGTACCGAGGGTTGCCTGATCGCCGACCGTGACGCGGGGCTTTGCCTATGATCCGGTCTCTAAAGACATTCCACGGCGACGAACGCGGCGCCACGGTGCTGGAGACCATGGTGGTCTTCATGCCCGTGATGACCCTTGTCTATGCCAACGTCGAGGTGATCCTCGCCTTCTATACAGTGAACGCGGCGGAGAAGGCGGCGCAGGCGGCAGCACGTATCGCAGCGGCGCAGTCGCCCATCTACATCGGCGCGGACATGGTCGATCCGGTCTCCGGAGAGGTTCGCGACAACGTCCTCAATCCGGTCTACGTCGCCAATGGGCCGGCCTGTTTCCAGCCAAACGGCATACCGGGCTGTATCACCCCCAATGATGCTGGGTGGAACTGCGACGGCGCCACGATCGACGGGGATGCTGATTGCGACGTCCGCCGCTTCGGCCTGCTGATCACCGAGTTGCAGCGCTTCTACCCCTCGGTCCAATGCGGCGATGTGGCGATCAGCTACCGGTACATCCAGCTCGGCTTCGCTGGCGGACCTATGGTGCCGGAGATCCAGGTGAGCATCGCGCCCCGTGATCTGCCGTTGAACCTGCCGAGCGCGCTCGGCTTCGCCACCATCGGGGATGACGGCACGACGGGTTTGGGAGCCGCTGTCTCGGCTTCTTTGGGTGAGGACATGCTGGGGTTTGGAAGTGCCTCGGCGGCGACGCTTCCGGCGTATTCCTGCAGCTGAGCTGCGTGGCGGGAGCCGTGTGACAGACCGACGGTTTCGGATGGGTGATCTGAGACCGTGCTTTTGAAGGAGGCGTCCTCGCGGCGCTGAAGACTGACAGGAGCCATGCGCCCGGGGTGGGCGGGGCCTTTTGGACCGCGCTGGGGCGAGGCCCCCGTCAAGTCGCGAAGTGACGAGACGATTGGAGGAGCAGATGAAAACGTTGATCAAGGACGATCAGGGCTCGGTGAGCTTCTTTGTCCTCGTCCTGTCGATCGCCCTGCTGGCGATGATGGGTTTGGTGATGGACACGGGCCGGGGCTTTACCGCGCACACGCAGGTGCAGGCCTATGTCGATAACGTCGCGCTTGCCATGGCGCGCGAGCTCGACGGCGAGCCGGGTGCCATCAACCGCGCCAAGGCGATCATGAACGCCGCCGGCCCGATTTCCTCGGCGGCCGTGAACAAGAGCTCCACGCTGACCACCGATTTCGGTGCCTCCAGCGTCGACACCTTCGACACGTTTGACCCGATCTTCCTGACGGCACAGCCGCAGATCCAGGGCCCGACGCTCGACGAGTCGGACTACCAGCATCTCATCACCACCTCCGACGCGGATGCGAGCCACGTGCTGGTCATCGGCAAGCAGGAGGAGGTGCCCTGGACATTCCTCAACCTCACGGCGCTCGGCGAGACCGGCGGGGAGTTCGACGTCCAGGCCTGGGCGGCGGCGGAGTTGGTGGACGACATCGTCCAAACGAACGAGCGCCTGATGGTTTGCGGCGGACCGGCCTTCACCGGTCTTAACGGCGGCGAGCAGATCAAGCTGACCAAGAGCCGGAACGGCGCCTGGCAGGAAGGCAACTACGGTGTGGTCGCCACGATCCAGGACGATGCGGCCGGCACCTGCAGCGCCTATGCTTCCGGCTCCTCCGCCGAGGTTGCCTGTCTGTTGGGTATCGACAACCCGACGCCCTATGAGCACAGCAAGACCGTGTCCGCCCTTGGCGACCAGACCAATGCGGATGGGACCGACAGCCAGTCGTTCCATGCGGGACTGAACACGAGCTTCGGCATCTACGACGATCTGCTCTCGGGCCTGCAGGACAGCCAGAACGTCTCGCCGGACAAGAACACCATCACGGGCGATCTCTACACCTGCTCGGGCGTCGACTATAACACGGTGACGACCTCGGCGGCGCTGCCGACGGATCAGTGCTTCATCGACGGTACCTGCACGATTGTCTCTTCCGGCGTCACGCAGGAGATGCTCGACGAGTACTGCGAGCGCAACCACGGCGGTGCCTGCCCGACCGATGCGGACGGCAACCCGGTGACCTCGCGCTACCAGCTTTATCTGGCCGAGATCGCCAACGATCTGCTCGACCCGACCGGTGTCGAGACGACCAACACCTGCAACACGACCGCCGCGAACAAGGCCAACCGTCGCGTGGTGGAGGTGGCGATCGCCGATTGCTCCGGTATCGCCGCTGATACGATCAATCCGACGAACGTGCCGGTGGTGGCCTACGCCCAGCTGTTCCTGACGCAGCCGGTGAACAGCTCGAACTACTACGTGGCCAACTTCGACAGCTTCGATACGCCGGATGGCACCACCATCCAGATGCAGGAAGGCGACGTTATCTCGACGGACAGTGAGTACGACGGCGAGGGCTACACGGTGTACGACCCGTACATCTCGGTGGGCCTGACCATCACCGCCGTGAACGGTCGCGACGCGGAGGGCGGGGGCGATCCCGGCAACTCCAACCACGCGCCGATGCTGTTCAACACCAACTGGTACTCGGGCGGTGACAGCGACCTTGCGCATACCGGCCGCGGCAACGTGCTCATCCTGTCGGAGAACGACGACGACCGTGACCGCGCAGAGCGTAACGACAACCACAACAACGGTCCGGATGACGATGCCCAGGGCGGTACCATCATCTTCCGCTTCGACGAGCCGACCTATGTGCACTCGCTGGTCGTCTACGACACCGAGGGTGGCGGTGCGATCCGGGTCTACGACGAGCTTCTGACCGACGATGAGATCGCGGATCTGTACCTCGACGACGGCTCAGAGCGCGACCTTGACAGCGGCGAGGTGATCGTCCTGCCCGATCAGAACGCGATCGAGGAGGGGAACGGTCTGTCGCAAGAGCAAACCGACAAGCTGGCTGGTGCCTTCTGGGCGACCGGTGCGCCGGCGATGCACGACCACGAGACGACCACGGTCAATGTGCAGCAGGTCGGTGTGCGGATGCTGGTCTACACCTTCGAGGACGACTCGGGGGCGCTGGACGGCATCGTCTTCTCCAACACCAAGACCGACTATCAGCAGCGTGACGAGATCACCGCCGAGTTCATCGACTACATCGAGGACGGCGACGGTCAGATGATGCTGACAACCCAGCTGTCGAACTGATCGACAGCCACTTCTCGGGCGAGGGGAGGGCGCCGCTCCGCAAGGGGCGGCGCTCGTTCCGTTTCTAGAGCTCGTAGAGACGCCGCCGGTTCGCCCAAACCAGCACCATGCCGAAGGTGGCCGTCAGGGCGACGCAGAAACCGAGATACCGCGGATCGAGGACCAGGCTGGGATAGGATGGGCCGTAGAAGCCGCGGCGCATCAGCTCCACGATCTGCAGCACCGGGTTCCAGGCCAGCGCGTCGCGCAGGGCCGGCGGCAGCAGGCTCGGCATGTAGAACACCCCTGAGATGAAGATCAGCGTGCGCGAGATCAGCGCGAAGCTGCGCGTGACGATCGGGGCGAAGCGGTCGGCATAGCCGCGGATCAAGCCAAGACCGAAGCCGAGCGCCATGGCCGCCACGAGCGCCAGCACTACCCAGCCCAGGGCCACGGGCACGGTGTTGACATGCTGCCAGTGCCCGATCGCCCAGGCCAGCGCAGCGGTATAGAGGAGTGCCGTGTAGCCCACGAAAAGCGCCGCCGCGAAGGTGTCGGTCAAAGGCCCGATGGTAGGCAGGCGCCGCGGGCTCCTGAGCGCCGTCACGGCGGTCGCGACGGCGGTCATCGCCCGTTGCACCACCGTCAACACCGCGACGCCCGTCAGCAGGAACAGCGCAAAGCTGGGACCATAGCCGCCGTGACGCCCGATGAAGCTGAAGATGGCCAGCATGATGGCGATCTGGCCGGCGGGTTCGGCAAAGACCCAGACGAGCTTCAGCGTCTCCTGCCGGTTGCGCGGCACGAAGCGATGCCAGAACAGCGTCCAGACGAGGTTGAGGCGGATGGCGATCATGCCAAGGGCTTTAGCCGTCGGATGGTTAGCAGCTGGCAAACGCGCCCGGTAGATCTCGGGCCAGCCGCGCCCCAACCTCCACCCTTCCATTTTCCGAAGGCTTTCCGAAAGGGTTCGTGAAGAGCGCGTGTCTCATTGGAAACTGTCCAGGATCACGACGAATTGCGCACGGTAGCTGTTCCGTCCCCGCTATGCGCGCCTCGGGTCTCCCGGCGCACCCCGACAAACTGGGGAGGGCTGAACGCCTGCCGTCCCACCGCCCGCGGCGGACCTCGGCCGATCCTGCTGCCCCGAATGACGACACCGCGGTGCGGCTTAGTCGCGCCACTGTCGTCCAAACGTCATCGACCGCCACTAAAGGGACGGGGTCAGGGCGCGCTCGACCGCGCCCCAGACATCGCCGACACAAACACCGTCGACAGGGGATTATCCATGCACAAGCGACTGAGCCTTCTCCTTGCGTCCGCCGCCATGCTCGCCGCCGGACCCGCCGCTGCCGCCACCGAGGTCACCTGGTGGCACGCCATGGGCGGCACGCTGGGCGAAAAGGTCGAAGCGATCGCCGCCGGCTTCAACGAAAGCCAGGACGACGTCGTCCTGACGCCCGTCTATAAGGGCAACTACACCGAGACCATGACCGCCGCGATCGCCGCCTTCCGCGCTGGCGAGCAGCCGCACATCGTGCAGGTCTTCGAGGTCGGCACCGCGACGATGATGGCTGCCGAGGGCGCGATCAAGCCGGTCTACGAGGTCATGGCTCTGGGCGAGACGGACTTCGACGCCGATGCCTATCTGCCCGCGGTGAAGTCCTACTACACCACCACCGACGGCCGGATGCTCTCGCTGCCCTTCAATTCCTCCTCCCCCGTGCTTTGGGTGAACGAGGACGTGCTGAGTGCCGCCGGCATCACGGAGGCGCCGAGCACCTGGGACGACATGTTCGCCGCCGCCGAGACCCTGAAGGCCAACGGCCATGAGTGTGCCTTCAGCTTCGGCTGGCAGTCCTGGGTAATGATCGAGAACTTCCTCGCCTGGCACAACCAGCCCATCGGCACGATGGAGAACGGCTTCGCGGGCTTCGGCACCGAATTCACCTTCGACCAGGTGCCCGAGCTTGCAGCACTCCTGCAGCGCATCGCCGACAGCCAGGCCGACGGCACCTTCAAGTACGGCGGCCGGCGCGGCGACAGCCTGCCACTCTTCACCTCGGGCGAATGCGCGATGTGGATGAACTCCTCCGCCTACTACGCCTCGATGCAGGATCAGGCGGAGTTCAGCTTCGGCCAGTCCTTCCTGCCGCTGATGTCCGATCTGGCGAAAGCGCCGCAGAACTCGATCATCGGTGGGGCGACCCTCTGGGCGCTCGGCGGGCATGACGAGGCGGAGTATGCGGGCGTCGCCGCCTTCTTCGACTATCTCTCCAGCCCCGAGGTGCAGGCGGAGTGGCACCAGTCCACGGGCTATGTGCCGATCACGACGGCGGCCTATACGCTGAGCGAGGAGCAGGGGTTCTATGAGACCAACCCCGGCACCGACACGGCGATCAAGCAGCTCTCGCTGAACGCGCCGACCGCGAACTCCAAGGGGCTTCGCTTCGGCAACTTCGTGCAGATCCGCGACATCATCAACGAGGAGCTCGAGGGTCTGTGGTCCGGCCAGCAGACCGCCGAGGAGGCGCTGGCCAAAGCGGCCGAGCGCGGCAACGCCCTGCTGCGTGAGTTCGAAGCCACCGTGAACTGACGTAGGGTGCGTGCTCCGCACGCACCGCCGCGCTAGACAAACCAAGGGTGCGTGCTCGGCACGCACCCTACTATACACCGACCAAAGGTGCGGGCATGGCACGCATCCCCCTCCTTCCCGCCGGAGCCTCCGTTGCGCACCAAGCGAGCGATCTTCCGCCATCCCTGGCTTCCTTACGCGCTGATCGCGCCGCAGATCGTCATCACGCTGGTCTTCTTCATCTGGCCGGCCGCCCAGGCCTTGCACCAATCCGTGCTGCGCCAGGATGCCTTTGGCCTGCGCACCAGCTTTGTCGGCGCCGCCAACTTCGAACGCCTTTTTGCCGATCCGCTCTATTGGAAGGCCTTCGGGACCACGATTGCCTTCGGGATCGCGGTCACGGTGCTCTCCATGGGCGTCGCCCTCATCCTGGCGGTCTTCGCCGACCGGGTGATCCGCTCGGCCACCGCCTATCGCACCGCGTTGATCTGGCCCTACGCGGTCGCGCCAGCCGTCGCGGGCGTCCTTTGGTGGTTCCTGTTCAACCCCACCATCGGCATCATCGCCTACGCGCTCCAGGCCTCGGGCTACGACTGGAACCACCTCACCGACAGCAACGACGCCATGATCCTGGTCGTCGTCGCTGCGGCCTGGCGGCAGGTGAGCTACAACTTCCTCTTCTTCCTCGCGGGCCTCCAGTCGATCCCCAAATCGCTGATCGAGGCGGCGGCGATCGACGGTGCAGGGCCCTGGCGGCGATTCTGGTCGGTGCAGTTCCCGTTGCTCGCGCCGGTCGGCTTCTTCCTGCTGGTCGTCAACATCGTCTACGCCTTCTTCGACACCTTCGGCGTGATCCATGCGACCACCCAGGGCGGCCCGGGCACCGACACAGTCATCCTGGTCTACAAGGTCTGGTCGGACGGCTTCGTCGGCCTCGACCTTGGCGGCTCGGCCGCGCAGTCGGTGATCCTGATGCTGCTCGTGATCGCGCTCACGGCGATCCAGTTCCGCTACATCGAGCGGAAGGTGGACTACTGATGGTCGAGAACCGCCCCTGGCTGAGCCTCGCCACCCATATGATCCTGATCCTGGGGGCGGCGCTCTTTGCAGCACCCATCTGGCTCGCCTTTGTCGCCTCGACCCACACGGGGGTGGAGGTCGCGCGGGGCCTCAGCCTCTGGCCCGGGGAGCACCTGGTCGACAACTACACCCAGGTGCTGGGCGAGGGGCTGTCCACGGCAGGCGCGCCGCCGCTGTCGCTGATGCTGACCAACTCGCTCGTGATGGCGCTGGCGATCACGCTCGGCAAGATCGCGATTTCGCTGCTCTCGGCCTTCGCCATCGTCTATTTCCGCTTTCCCTTCCGGATCCTCGCGTTCTGGACGATCTTCATCACGCTCATGCTGCCGGTCGAGGTGCGGATCCTGCCCACCTTCGAGGTGGTCGCGAACCTCGGGATGCTGAACTCCTATGCCGGGCTCTCGATCCCGCTCATCGCCTCGGCCACCGCGACCTTCCTGTTCCGCCAGTTCTTCATGACCGTGCCCGAGGAGATGGCCGAGGCCGCGCGCGTCGACGGGGCCGGCCCCATGCGCTTCTTCCTCGACATCCTGGTGCCGCTCAGCCGCGTGAACATCGCGGCGCTCTTCGTGATCCTGTTTATCTACGGCTGGAACCAATACCTCTGGCCGCTGCTCGTGACGACGGACGAGAGCTACTACACCGTCGTCATGGGCATCCAACGGCTGGCCGCGACCGGCGAGCAGACGCCCCAGTGGAACCTGATCATGGCGACCGCGATCCTGGCGCTGATGCCGCCCGTCCTGGTGATCGTGGCCATGCAGCGGCTCTTCGTACGCGGCCTGGTGGAGACCGAGAAGTAATGGCCGAGATCACGCTTACGGACGTGCGCAAGAGCTACGGCAAGACCGACGTCATCCATGGCATCGACCTCGCCGTCGCCTCGGGCGAATTGATCGTGATCGTCGGCCCCTCCGGCTGCGGGAAGTCCACGCTTCTGCGCATGGTCGCGGGGCTGGAGACGGTGACGGGCGGCGAGATCGCCATCGCCGGGCGGATGGTGAACGAGCTGGAGCCACGCGACCGGAATATCGCGATGGTCTTCCAGAACTACGCGCTCTACCCGCACATGAGCGTCTTCGAGAACATGGCTTACGGCCTCAAGATCGCCCGCACCCCCAAGGCGGAGATCGAGGCGCGCGTCGGCGAGGCGGCTGCCATGCTGGAACTGGCGCATCTGCTCAAGCGCAAACCCCGGGAGCTGTCGGGCGGGCAGCGCCAGCGCGTCGCCATGGGCCGCGCCATCGTGCGCCAGCCGGCGGCCTTTCTGTTCGACGAGCCGCTCTCGAACCTCGATGCCCGCCTGCGCGTGCAGATGCGCGTCGAGATCCGGGAGCTGCAGCGCCGCCTCGCCACCACCGCGCTCTACGTGACCCACGATCAGGTGGAGGCGATGACCATGGCCGACCGCATGGTCGTCATGAACGGCGGACGGGCAGAGCAGGTGGGCGCCCCGCTAGAGGTGTACGACCGCCCCGCCACCACCTTCGTCGCGGGCTTCATCGGCTCACCGCCCATGAACCTGATGCCGAACGGCGACGGCACCCTCGGCGTTCGCGCCGAACATGTGGACCTGGTGGCGGAGGGGCAGGGCCAACGCGACGCGGAGATCGCCACGGCCGAACCGCTGGGCGCCGAGACGCTGCTGCACCTGCGCCTGTCGGACGGTACCCTGGTGATCGCGCGCCAGCCCGGCCATGCCACCGTGCCCGACGCCAGCCGGGTGGCGATTTCCTGGGCCGACACGGCTGTCCACCACTTCGGCAAGGACGGTACGCGCCTCTAGGCGACACTTTTGTGTCCCAGCCTTGAACAGTCGTGTCTACGCCGCAACATCTCAACCAGAGGTGGTGCGATGGCGTTGACGTCGACAGAAGCCCGTTTGATCCGACAGTCCTGGCTGCGCATCGCGCCCGTCGCCAGCGTCTTCGGCGACGTCTTCTACGGCCGGCTCTTTGCGGTCGCCCCCGAACTCAGGCCCTTCTTCTGCGCCGACATGGCCCTGCAGTCGGGCAAGTTCCTGGATATGCTGGCATCGCTGGTCGAGGCGGTCGAGCGTCTCGACACCATCGGCCCCGAGATCGACACGATGGCCGCGCAGCACGTCACCTACGGCGTGCAGCCGGAGCATTACGGTCCGGTCGGGGAGGCGCTGATCTGGACCTTGGATACCTGCATGAGCACGCCGCTGTCGCCCGCCGAACGGGCCGCCTGGGTCCGGGCCTATGCCCTGGTGCGCGACCGGATGCTGGGCGGCCCCGGCTATGCGCGCCAGACAGGCTAGCGCCGGGTCACCACCAACGGCATCCCGTCCCCGGGGCGGAGGGTGAAGATCATCTTGGGATCCGGCACGAAACCCTCAGGCAACTCAAAGCGATAGCGGGCGATCAGGCTGGCCAGGATGATATGCGCCTCCATCAGCGCGAACTGCATGCCCAGGCAGATCCGCGGCCCCGCGCTGAAGGGCAGATAGGCATATCGGTGGCGGGCGGCCTTCGCCTCCGGCGCGAAACGGTCGGGATCGAAGGCATCCGGGTTGTCCCACAGCCTGCGGTGCCGGTGCAGCGCCCAGATCGGGATCATGATGATCATGCCCGGCACCACTTTGTGGCCCAGGATCTCGTCCTCGCCCTTCGCGGTCTTGGTCAGCAGGCCGGCGGGCGGATAGAGCCGCATCGCCTCGTCGATGACCTGGCGGACATAGGACATCTGCGGCAGATCCTCGGCCAGCGCCATCCGCTCGCCGAGCGCATTGCCCGCTTCCTCCGCCGCGCGGGCCTGGGCGGCCGGGTCGAAGGCCAGCAGGTAGAGCGACCAGGTGAGCGCCAGCGCCGTGGTCTCATGCCCCGCCACGATGAAGGCGAGCAGGTTGTTGCGCAGCTCCACCGCCGACATGGCCCGCCCGCTGTCCGCATCCCGCGCGCCAATCAACAGGTCGAGCAGATCCGGCGGGTCCGACGGCCCCCGCGCCTGGCGCGCCGCGATGATCGCATCCATGCGCGCATCCATCTGCTTGCCGCTCCGGTCCAGCAGCCGGCCCGGCCGGGGCACCCAGGCAGGCGCGCCCAGGATATCGAGCAGCGAGATCCGGGCCACGTTCTCGATGAAGGCCGAGACACCGTTGGTCAGGGCCTCGCGGTCCAGGCTCTCCCGGCCCGACAGGGCGGCGTCGCAGATCACATCGGCGGTGGCCTGCACCATCTCCGGGTAGACGTCGACCACGGCGCCCTTGCCGGCCCCCGCCGCATCCATGCGGTCGGCGGTTGCCTGGGCCGCCGCGGCCATCATCGGCGCCATGCCCACCAGATGGCGATGCTGGAAGATCGGCGCCATGGCCTTGTGCTGCCACTTCCAGGTCGCCTGCGGGGCGGTGAACAGGCTCTCCCCCTCCCGCGGGCGCAGGATGCGCAGCGTCACGTCGGAGCGGGGATAGATCGCCTCGCGCTTTTTCAGCACCTGCTCCAGCCCCTCGGGGTCCTGCAGCATCAGCCAACCGATGCGCCTTCCGCCCGAGAGGACGGGTTCATGGAAGCAGGGCTCGGGGATGATCGAGAGCAGGTTCTGCCGCGCGGCCCGCCAGGCCCGCCACATCCCCTGTGGCCCCGGCGGCGCCGGCACGGTGACCGGGATCGGACGCGCGTCTGACGTGTCGCGGGCCATGATCGAACGCCTCCTGCATCCAGGTTTTTCATGAAGATGCGGCAGTGCTTCAGGGCTGCAAGGGTGGCGGCGCCCGTGTCGCGGACGGATCGTCTGGCGCCCCCCTTGCCGCGCCCCTGGCGACCTGCTGTGCCATTGCACCGGCCCGGCGCCGGTGTCACAGCTTGGTATCGTTCAACCCCGAAACGGGAGGGGCAGGGTGGAACCACGGATCGGGATGGACGGCGTGCTGCTGCCGCGCGGCGTGGCGATCGATGCGCCGGATCCCTGGCGCGCGGCGATCGAGGCCGCCCCGGTCTATGACATCGCCAACCGCTCGCCGCTGTCGCCGGTTCCGCGGCTCTCGGCGGCACTCGGCAACCAGGTCATGCTGAAGCGTGAGGATCTGCAGCCCGTCTTCAGCTTCAAGCTGCGCGGCGCCTACAACCGCCTCTCACAGCTCTCAGTGCAGGAGCGTCGGCGGGGTGTCCTCGCCGTCTCCGCCGGCAATCACGCCCAGGGCATGGCGCTGGCCGCACAGCACCTGGGCCTTGACGCGGTCATCGTGATGCCGACGACGGCACCCGGCATCAAGGTCGACAACGTGCGCGCCCTGGGCGCGGAGGCGGTGCTGCACGGCGATGGCTTCGACGACGCGCTGGAGAAGGGGCGCGAGTTGATGGCCGAGGGCCGCGTGATGGTGCCGCCCTTCGACGATCCGGATATCGTGGTGGGGCAGGGCACCGTGGCGCGCGAACTCCTGGAACAGCACCCCGGCAGGCCGGATGTGGTCTTCATCCCCGTCGGCGGCGGGGGGCTGTGCGCGGGCATGGCCGCCTATCTCAAGGCCGTCGATCCCACGATCCGCGTCGTGGCCGTCGAGCCCGACGATGCGGCCTGTTTCGCGGCAGCCCGCGCTGCCGGCGCGCCGGTCGATCTCGCCCAGGTGGGCCTCTTCGTCGATGGCTGCGCGGTGAAGCGGGTGGGCTCCACGACCTTCGCGCTGATGGATCGGCATGTTGACGAGGTGGTGACCGTCAGCAGCGATGCCGTCTGCGCTGCGATCCGCGACATCTTCCAGGATCTCCGCGTGATCGCAGAACCCGCAGGCGCTCTGGCCATCGCCGGCATGCGCGCCTGGGTCGAGCGCACCGGAACCGTGGGCGAGGACCTGGTGGCGGTGCTGTCCGGCGCCAACATGAACTTCGACCGCCTGCCCTACATCGCTGAGCGCGCGGAGATCGGCATGGCGGCCGAGGCGCTCTTCGGCGTCACGATCCCTGAGGAGAAGGGCAGCTTCCTCGCCTTCTGCCGCGCCGTCGGCCGCCGCGCGGTGACCGAGTTCAACTATCGCCACCGCGACGCCCGCCAGGCGGAGGTCTTCGTGGGCGTCGCCCTATCGCGCGGGCGGGCGGAGGAGGTGGAGATCGCCGCGGATCTCCGCACCTCCGGCTATGCCGTCACCGACCTCACCGCCAGCGAGGTCGCCCGGCTGCACGTGCGCTACATGGTCGGTGGCGCTGCCACAGGCATCGCCCGCGAACGGATCTTCCGCTTCGAGTTCCCCGAACGCCCGGGCGCGCTGCTCTACTTCCTCGAGACCTTGGGCGGGCGCTGGGACATCACGCTGTTCCACTACCGCAACCGCGGCGCCGCCTACGGCCGCGTCCTGGCGGGCTTCGCGGTGGCTGAGGGCGATGACGCGGCCTTCCTCACCGACCTGACCTCCATCGGCTACTGGTTCACCGAGGAAACCGGCAACCCGGCGCTCGCTCAGTTCCTCGCCTGACGGCGCGGGCCTCCCAGTCTGGCCGCACCCTGCCCTCAGCCTGTGTCGTCGGCGTAGACGCGGATGTAGCGCCCGCCGACCTCGATGCCGACGAAGCGCTCGTCGAAGACCAGGCACAGGCGTTGGGCGAGGCCCACGATCGCATCCGTATCGTCGCTGCGGATGCGCGCGATCAGCACCGGCCGGCGCACGCCGTCATAGACCGCCTTCGCCTCCTGCACGGTGACCGAGGGGAAGTGCTGCGCGCAGGTCTTGCAGAGCTTGTCGATGGCTGCCTCGCCCAGGTCGCGCCGCTGGGTATTGGCCAGGTAGACCAGGTGCACCTGCTGGCCGATCACCCCCTCCAGGTGCTGGCGCACATGGGCGACGTCGTCGTACTCCAGCGCCTCGCCGGATCGGATCGCCCGCTCGACCCCGGCACAGGTCTCGCCGAAGCAGTCGTCGAAGAAGGCGTTGGAGGTGTTCCCCGCGGCGATCAGGGCCCGGCAGTCCTCCAGGTACGACAGCCGCCGCTCCGCGGTCCAGCCGGCCGGGGGCGACAGGGCGACCGCGCGCAGGTTGGAGATCACATCGGCGGTCTTCACCAGCCGCGCCTCCAGCGATTTGTGCGGCATCGAGGCCAGGCGGTGGCGTCGCCGCTCCTCCTTAGGCGTGTTCATGTCGTCCGAGACCTCGGCGACGATGGCGGCGACGCGCGGACCGAAGGCCTCGGCCAACCCCTCCGGCGTGGTGGCCGTGTCCTCGACCACGTCGTGCATCAGGGCGGCGATCATCAGCTCCGGGTCGCGCCCGCCGGTGGCGCAGGCCACCAGATGCATCACCTCGACCAGGTGGTTGATATAGGGCTCCTGGGCTGCCCCCTTGCGCCGCTGGTTCTTGTGCGCCTCCGCGACGAAGGCGAGGGCGCGCGCGACCTCGGTCAGCGCCGTCGCCTCGGTCCCGCCGGGTGGGGTGGCGTCCTCGGCCATGGGCTCAGGCCGCCATCTCGGGCACCTCGCCCTCGATCAGCAGCGGTGCGGCGGTGGCGGCCTGGATGTCGTCGACGCTCACGCCCGCGGCGCGCTCGACCAGCGCGAGGCCGGCGTCGGTCGGCTTGATGACCGCCATCTCGGTGACGATCAGGTCCACCCGCCGCTCGGCGGTCAGCGGCAGCGAGCACTCCTCGACGATCTTCGGACGTCCCTTGGCGGTGTGCACCATGGCGACGATGACGCGCTTGGCGCCGGCCACCAGGTCCATCGCGCCGCCCATCCCCGGCACCATCTTGCCCGGTACCATCCAGTTGGCCAGATACCCGCGCGCATCGACCTGCAGCCCGCCCAGGACGGTCATGTCCAGATGCCCCCCGCGGATCAGGCCGAAGCTCATGGCGCTGTCGATCGACGCCGCCCCGGGCACCGCGGTGACGAAACCGCCGCCCGCGTCGGTCAGATCCGGATCCTCCATCCCCTCCGGCGGGCGGGCGCCCAGGCCCACGACGCCGTTCTCGGCCTGGAAGAAGACATGCATCCCTTCGGGCAGGTGGTTGGCGACCAGGCTCGGCAGCCCGATGCCCAGGTTCACCAGGGTGTCGGGCTTCACCTCCTGTGCGACGCGCCGGGCGATCTGGTTCTTCACGTCCATCAGGCGGCCCTCTCCAGCAGGTGATCCACAAGAATGCCCGGCGTCTTCACCGCATCGGGCGAGATCACGCCCACCGGCACGATGAGTTGCGGCTCGGCGATCACCGTCTCCGCCGCCATGGCCATGATCGGATTGAAGTTATGCGCGGTCAGCGAGTACTCGAGGTTGCCGACGTAATCCGCCTGGCGCGCGGCGATCAGGGCAAAGTCGCCGTGGATCGGCGTCTCAAGCAGATAGCGCTTGCCCTCGACCTCAACGACCTGCTTGCCCTCCTCGACCGGGGTGCCGATGCCCGTGGCGGTCAGGATCCCGCCCAGGCCCACGCCTGCGGCGCGGATGCGCTCTACCAGCGTGCCCTGAGGGACCAGGTCGACCTGCATCTCGCCGGCGATCATCTTGGCCTGCGTCTCGGGGTTGAGGCCGATGTGACTGACCACGGCCCGCGCGACCGCGCCCGCGGTGACCAGCTTGCCGATGCCGCAGCCCGGATAGGCGGTGTCATTGGCCACGACCGTCAGCCCGGTGACGCCGCGCGCGACCAGGGCGTCGATCAGCCGATGGGGCGAGCCCACGCCCATGAACCCGCCGATCAGGACGGTGGCGCCGTCGGGGATAAGCGCTGCCGCCGCCTCGACCTTGATCGCCGACTTCATCACCGCCTCCCGCCTTGCTGCACTGCCGCAACCCTTGCAGTCTGCGGCAACCGTTTCATGACACGCAAGGCGACAGACCGCGCAGACCCAGAGTCAGGCGCGGGCGGGTTTGCGCTTGAGGCCGAGGGTGTCGTAGGCGGCGGACAGGATCGCGGCGGTGTCGATGCGGTAGGCGCGGTAGAGATCGGCGATGTTGCCGGATTGCCCGAAGTGCTCGACCCCCAGCGACCGAGTGCGGTGCCCGCGTACGCCGCCCAGCCAGGACAGCGTGGTGGGATAGGCGTCGCAGACCGTGATGATCCCGGCGGTGCGGGGGATCTCGTCGATCAGGGTCTCGATATGGCTCGGCGCCTGGTGCTCGCCTGCCTCCCGCGCGCGCTGGGCGGCCATCCAGCCCGCCGACAGCCGGTCGGGGGAGGTAACGGCGAGCAGGCCGATGTCGCGGGCATCCTCCGCGAGCTGCGCGACCGAGGCGATCGCCTCCGGCGCCACGGCCCCGGTGTAGGCGATGACCAGATCGCAGCCCGGCCCCGGCGGGCGCCACCAATAGGCCCCGTCGATGATCGCCCGTTCCTGCGCGGTGCTGAGGACCCGCTGCGGCTGTTCCAGCGTCCGGGTCGAGAGGCGGAGATAGACCGAGCCCCCGCGCGCATCGTGCAGCCAGTCGCCCACCACCGGCGCGCCCTCGTCGCGCTGCAGATAGTCGAAGGCCCAGCGCATCATGACCTCGAGCTCATCGGCGAAGGCGGGCTCGAACGACGCCAGGCCGTCCTGCGCCATCCCCAGCATCGGCGCGTTGATCGACTGGTGAGCCCCGCCCTCCGGCGCCAGGGTGATGCCGCTGGGGGTGCCGACGACGATGAAGCGCGCGTCCTGATAGCAGGCGTAGTTCAGCGCATCGAGGCCGCGCGACAGGAAGGGGTCGTAGAGCGTGCCGATGGGGATCAGCCGCTCGCCGAAGACGCTGTGGCTAAGGCCGAGGGCCGCGAGCAGGATGAAGAGGTTGTTCTCCGCGATCCCCAGTTCCAGGTGCTGGCCGCCTTCGCCGGCCGCCCATTTCTGGACGCTCGGCACTTTTTCGTCGCGGAAGACGTCCTGTTTGGGGGTGCGCGAGAAGCGGCCGCGCCGGTTCACCCAGGGCCCGAGGCCGGTGGAGACGGTGACATCCGGCGCGGTGGTGACGATCCGCTCTGCCAGGCTGCCGTCGCTCTTGTCCCGCCCGATGTCGTCCAGGATCCGACCGAAGGCGGTCTGGGTGGAGGTCTGCTCCTCCCGCCGCTCCGACAGCTTGGGCGGCACCGGCAGCCGGCCCGCCGGATAGCGCCGGGCGCCGCGGGCGTTGAAGGGTACGGATTTCAGCACCGGCTCCAGCGCGGCGCGGTCGAGGCCCTCGAAGGGCTCCCACTCCCGCCCCGCCGCGACGCCCATCTCGTCGCGAAATGCCTCCATCTGCGCCGGGGTCATCTGGCCGGAGTGGTTGTCCTTATGCCCCGCCAGCGGCGTGCCGTAGCCCTTGATGGTATAGGCGATGAAGGCGGTCGGCGTCTCGGAGGTCGCACCGCGGAACACCCGGCTCAGCGTCGGCAGGTCGTGACCGCCCAGGTTGGTCATCAACCGCTGTATTTGAACATCGTTCAAATGGCCCGTCAGGTTGCCCACCGTGTTGTGGCCCAGGTCCGCCTCCAGCCGGTCGCGCCAGGCCGCCCCGCCGCGGAAGGTTAAGGCCGAGTACAGGTCATTGGGGCAGGCGTCGATCCACTCGCGCAGCGCCTCGCCGCCTGGCTGGGCGAAGGTCTCCTCCAGCAGATGGCCGTACTTGATGACCTGCACGTCCCAGCCGAAGGAGCGGAAGATGTCGCCATAGCGGCTGTGCATCTGCTCATCGACCACCGCATCCAGCGACTGGCGGTTGTAGTCGATGATCCACCAGCAATTGCGCAGCGAATGCCGCATCCCCTCCTGCAGCGCCTCGAAGATATTGCCCTCGTCGAACTCCGCATCGCCCGCGAGCGCGATCATCCGCCCGCCGGTGCCCTTGCCCTGCCACCCATGGCCGGTGAGGTAGTCCTGGGTCAGCGAGGCAAAGAGCGTCATCGCCACGCCAAGCCCGACCGACCCGGTGGAGAAATCCACATCGTCGGCGTCCTTGGTGCGCGAGGGGTAGGACTGCGCGCCGCCCAGCGCCCGGAACCGCTCCAGCGCCGCGCGGGACTGATTGCCGAGCAGGTACTGGATCGCGTGGAAAATCGGGCTGGCGTGCGGCTTTACCGCGACCCGGTCCTCCGGCCGCAGCACGTCGAAGTAGAGGGCCGTCATGATCGAGGCGATGGAGGCGGAGGAAGCCTGATGCCCCCCGACCTTCAGCCCGTCCTCGTTGGGGCGGATGTGGTTGGCGTTGTGGATCATCCAGCAGGCGAGCCACAGCACCTTTTTCTCCAGCGCCGCCAGCGCCGTCTCTGAGGTCATGCTTCCCTCCCGCAGATCATAGGTCAGCGTTATTGTCTTGTTGCCCGAGCCTAAGAACGGTGGGAGAGAAAGGTCAACCAAGATCGAGGGGCTTGCAATGGCGTCGCACGTGCTCGTGTTGAACGGACCCAACCTCAACCTGCTCGGCACGCGGGAGCCGGAGGTCTACGGCACCACGACGCTGGCGGACGTGGAGACGCTGTGCCGCGAGGTGGCGGCGGCTGAGGGGCTGGAGATCGGTTTTCGCCAGTCCAACGCCGAGCATGATCTGGTGGGTTGGATCCAGGATGCGCGGGGGCAGGCGGCGGCCATCGTGATCAACCCGGCGGCCTTCACCCATACCTCCGTCGCGATCCTCGATGCTTTGCAAACCTTCGAGGGGCCGGTGATCGAGGTGCATTTGTCGAACGTGCACGCGCGCGAGGAATTCCGCCGCCACTCCTATGTCTCTCCGGTGGCGGCGGCGGTGATCGCGGGCTGTGGCGCGCAGGGCTACGCCTATGCGCTGCGGCAGGTGGCGCTGCTCCTGCGCGGCTGAGCGCTCAGCGCTGCTGCAGCATCTCCTCGGCGGCGGCATCCTCCACGGCGTCGGTCACGTCATCGACCATGCCCTTGGCCTGATCGGTATAGAGCGCGGCGATGCTGCCCATCTCCTCGGCGTAGTCCTGTGCCGCCTTCTCCATGAAGGCGCCCCAGACCGTCACCGCCTCCTGCGGGTTCCGGCAGGCCTGCAGGTCGCGCAGCACCTGGCGGTCGCTGTCCAGGCGCTTGCTGTAGAAGCGCGAGACCTGGCCGTTCATCTCCGCCATGCGACGCATCATGTTCTGATGGGTCTCGGCGATGGCCTGCAGGCTCTTCTGGTTGTTCGCCATCATCGCACTCGGGTCGAAGCTCGTCGGGATCTCCGTGGCCTTGTCGTTGGGCATGATGCCTCTCCTTAGCGGGCGGCTGCCCCGGAAGGCGTGCCGCTCAGTCATGCGTGGTGGGGTGGGTATTGGTGCGATCTGTCCCATATCGGAACAGCCGCGCCTTGACGTCTGTCAAAGCAATGCGCGTTCACCATGCTCTGCCGCTGCTCTACCCTGCTTGCCGTGCCGCGGACGTACCGCGCTGGACGCCAGCGCAGCCGCGCCGTAGAGGAGCGGCCAGGACAGCCCAGGAGCGCGCCATGACGTTCGATCGCCGCATCAAGATCGCCCCTTCGATCCTCTCTGCCGATTTCGCCGCCTTTGGCGCGGAGTGCGAGGCCGTGGAGGGGCAGGGCGCCGATTGGGTCCATGTCGACGTGATGGACGGGCATTTCGTGCCCAACATCACCTTTGGCCCGGCGACGGTAAAAGCGATCCGCCCGCATGTGAAGACCGTGCTGGACGTGCATCTGATGATCGCCCCGGTAGACCCCTACATCGACGCCTTTGCGGCGGCCGGGGCCGATGTGCTGACCGCGCATGTGGAGGCCGGGCCGCACCTGGACCGCACCCTTCAGGCGATCAGGGGCGCGGGCTGCAAGGCGGGCGTCGCGCTCAACCCCGGCACCCCGGCGGAGGCGATCGCCTATGTCCTGGACCGCATCGACCTGGTCTGCGTGATGACGGTGAACCCGGGCTTCGGTGGGCAGAGCTTTATCGAGGCGATGATCCCCAAGGTCCGCCGGCTGCGTCAGATGATCGGCGACCGGCCGATCCATATCGAGATCGATGGCGGTGTGACGCCCCAGACCGCCCCCGCGGTCGCGGCGGCCGGGGCCGATGTGCTGGTGGCGGGCTCGGCGGTCTTCAAGGGTGGCAGCGTCGTGGACCCGGCGCCCTACGGGACGAATATCCGGGCCATCCGTGATGCGGTTGCGGGCGCTCCGGCGCCTGCCGCCTGACGGGTTGATCCGCGTCAAGGCTCGGCCCCTCTCCCCCTGCTCTTCTCAGTCTCGTGGCGTCTGTGACGACGCCCGAAGAGGAGTTGTTGGAGAAACGACGTGCGCCATCTGCTCGCCCTAGCTGCGCTTGTTCTTGCGCCCTGCCAGGCAGCCGCCGACCCCGCCGCCGCCGTCCGCGCTGAAGGCGTCGTGCGAGGTGGTGAGCTGGCGGAGCGCTGGTGCAGCGAGTGCCATCTGATCTCGCCCGCCGGGCCTGGCGGGGATATCGGCCCGCCCTTCACCGAGATGACCGTGGAGGAGCCGGCGACCGAGGCGGCGCTGCGCGGCTGGCTCTTCGACCCGCACGGGCCGATGGAGAACGTGGAGCTGAGCAACGCACAGATCAGCGACATCCTCGTCTATATCCGAAGCATCCGGCCGGCCGCTGAATGACCGCTGGAGCCTAACGAAGGGAGGCCATGCCATGGTCGACATCGATGCCATGAAGACCCTGCTGGAGCACCGGCGCGCCGAGTTGGACGTTCGCTTGCACAAGCTCGAAGTGTCGCTCGATGCGCCCGCGCCGAAGGACCGGGAGGACTGCGCCTCCGAGCGTCAGGGCGACGAGGTGAAGGAGGATCTCGGCCTCGCGGGGCTTACCGAGATCCGCCAGATCGACGCCGCGCTGAAGCGGATCGCCAACGGCGAATTCGGGATCTGCGTGAACTGCGGCGCTGAGATCTCCGAGGCGCGGCTGCTGGCGGTGCCGCACGCGACGCGATGCCGTCGCTGCGCCTGAGGTTTCCGTCTTGAAGCGCGACGGGTTCCGACCCTAGTTTCCGGCCAGCCAAACGGGGGAGCCACCCATGCCCGAGACGCCGTCGCCCTGCGTCGACATCTGTAAGTACCGCCGCATGGGGCGTTGCTCCGGCTGTGCCATGACCGAGATGGAGAAGCGCGCCTTCGACGTGATGAACGACGTCGACAAGCGCGCTTTCCTGGACACGCTGATCGCGCGCCAACAGGAGATGGGGATCAACCCGGCCTTCTGGGCGACGGCCTATCGGCACAAGTGTCGCCGCGCCGGCGTCGAAAGCCCACTCGACATCACCACCACCGCCTGAAGGGTGCCCTGCGGACGGCACGCACCGCCTGCCGTAGGGACCCATTCGCAGAAACAAACGCCGATCAGGGCATACCCCCGATCGGCGCGTTGACGGATGGTCTCGGCCGCTGGCCGACGTGAGCCACCGGCCTGGTTCGTCTCACTGAAGGTGGGCGCCGAGCAGCCAGGCGAACTTCTCGTGGACGCGGCCACGCTCGACCGCCAGGTCCTCGGTCAGCTTGTCGCCGTGCTTCGCCGCAACCTCCGACAGGGCGTACATGGTGCCCGCCAGCAGCTGCTGATCGTCCCGCATCATCGCGATCATTTCCTTGTCCGAGGGCACGCCCTCGACTTCCTGCACCTTGGCGCGGGCGATGTGCCCCGACAGCGTGCCGAGGGCATGACCGTCGAGTGCCTTGACCCGCTCGCCAAGCTCGTCCTGCGCCTCGAAGTGCTCCTCGTAGATCTTCTGGAACAGGTCGTGCAGCGGTCCGAACGCCATGCCGGTCACGTTCCAGTGGAAATTCTGGGCCTTCATGGTGGTGACGACCGTCTCGGACAGGCCCTGGGTCAGGGCGTCGATGACGGCTTCGAGAGCGCTCTGCTCGAGCTGCATGGCGGTGTTTTGCATCGCGGACCATTGCCTTTCTGCCGGTTGCTTGCCGGCGCATTCTTTGGAACTGTTCTAAGTCTAGTCTACTGGCTCGCGATGTCTAGGGCATCCTGGGATCAAAGTGCATCGATCCTGGGTTGCCCCCGGGCGGGGCCGGGGGTCACACGAAGGGGTCGTCGGTCTGCGACGCCAGCCGCGCTTCGTCCGCCGCGTCGAAGACGAATTCGCGGATCTGGCCGTCGTCCTTCTTGGTCCGCGTGAAGCGCTCGAAGACGCTGACGATATCGAGGAGGGTGCCGTCTTCCTCGGTGAAGAAACCGGTGACCTCCTGCGGGCCGGGGTCGCCATCTGGCAGCATGAGGTCGAGGTTGTCGGTCTCGTCGGCCACGACCTCCTGCACCGCCGCGCCGCCGAGGGTCAGCGAGAACGCCCGCCCCTTGCCGTCGGTCCCGAAGTCGAAGACGAAGCGATCGTCGGCGGGTGCCTCGCCGGCGGTGACGCTCACGCTCATGTCGTCATGCGCGGTGACCAGGTTCATCAGGACGCGCAGGTCGTCGGTACTGTCGATCCGCTCATAGCGCAGGAAGGAGAAGCTGCTGAACGTCAGCCTCTCCCCGCCTTCCTCGGCAAAGAGGGTGGCGTAGCGACCGAGGTGCAGCCTGTCGCCCTCGGCGAAATCGAGGTCGGTGATCGTGTCGTGGTTCTCGGTGTCGCCGTGCCGGGCATCGCGCAGGTCGAGCCGGAAGGTATCGCCGCCGGTGCCGCCGGTCATGATGTCGTTGCCGCGCCCGCCGATCAGCAGGTCCGCATCGGCCCCGCCATCAAGCGTGTCGTCACCGCGATTGCCGCTGAGCAGGTCCTTGCCGGCGCTGCCCAGCAGGATGTCGTCGGCCTTGCGCCCCAGCAACAGGTCCTTGCCGTCCCCGCCGTCGAAGGCGCGGCCCAACCCCTCGTTCGGCATACGCACGAAGTCGTTGCCGCCGAGGGCGTCGAACTCGCGCGCCTCCGGCGCGATCTTGCCAAGATCGACGACATCGCTGAGGTCCGAGAACAGCGTGGGCACCGGCGGATCGATCGGGTTCACGGTGATGGTGATCGGCACCGTGCTGCCCTCCGCCGGGTCGCTCGCGCTGACCGTGCCGTCGAGAGAGCTCGTGAGCGGGCCCGCCACCGTCACCACACCGTTCGCGTCCACCGCGAAGGCGCCTGCGACGGCCTGGGACAAGGCGAAGGTGATCGGCTCACCCTCCGGATCCGTGGCCGCGACCGTGCCGACCTGGGTGCCCGGCATGGCGTCGGCATCGACCGTGAAGGCGTAGGAGGGCGCGGTGAAACGCGGTGCGTCGTTCACCGGCAGCAGGTCGATGGTGACCGTGGCGGTATCGACGAGCTGGCCGTCGCTGACCTCGACCGTGAAGCCGACGCCGGTATCGTCATCGGCCGCAGGCGTGAAGTCGAAGCTGCCGTCGTCGTTGAAGTCGAGCTGACCGGTAAGCGGCCCCTCGAGCACCCGGTAGCTGAGCGCATCGCCCTCGTCGTCGCTGCCCGCGAGCTGACCGCTGATGACCGTGTCCTCATCGCCCGATAGCGCCAGGTCCTCCACCGTCGGTGCAGTGTTGAGGAGCTGGACGGTGGTATCCACCCCGTCGTTGGTCACCGACAGGCCACCTGCGTCTTCAGGGCCATAGCCGACCAGGCGGATGGTGGTGTCGCTCGCCGCGTCGCCATCCGTGTCGATGTCCAGGATGAGCGAGCCGAAGCGGATCGAGATGTTCTCTCGCCCAAAGGTCGTGCCCTGGAACACGATCCGCTCTCCGACCTCATAGTCGAAGAGGCTGTCGCCGTTGTGCTGGATCGGCAGTGCGCGGAAGGTATCGAACCCAAGGCCGCCGAAGACGCTATCTGCCCCCAGTCCTGAGTTGATGATGTTGTCCGAGGCATTGCCGCGCACGACCTCGGCCTGGTCCGTGCCGTCGATCTGGGCCTCGGTCCCGCCGCCGACCACGGGCACCTCGAGCGCGCCGAGGTCGAGGACGTCACCGCCCGGCAGTGCATCCTGGAGCCGGCTGTTGCCGTTGGCATCGACGGGCAGCGCCTCGGCCGTGTCGTCGTCGAGATCGATGTCGAGCACATCGGGGGGCAGGAGGCTGGCATCGCCCGCATCGATCGCCGGGTTGTCGGCGCCGGTGGCCAGCGGCAGGAGCAGCCGCCCGTCCGGGCCCGGCACGCCGGTGGCGGTGCCGAAGATCTGGGCGCGGGTGGTGGCGGTGAGCACGCCCTGGCCGGACAGATCGTCGTTGGTCGCCGTGCTCAGGCCGATCAGATTGCCACCCTGAAGCGTCGCCGTCCCCGTCAGATCGTCGTTGCCGGCGGCGCTCTCGTTGGCCAGCAGGATGGTGTTGCCGAGCGTCGCCGTTGCACCCGCCGCGATCCGCACCCCGCCATCGGTGGTTGCGTCATTGTCCGCCACGGTGCTGCTCAGCAGCTCAAGCGCGGCACCCGTTTCGACATCGAGCGCGCCAGCCGTGCCTGCCGTGTTGGCGAGGATCGTCGACTGCTCGATCCGTTGACGGTCGGTCTGACCATCGGAGAGTTGGCCGATCAGGGCGACGCCGCCACCGCTGCCGGTGGCCTCGTTTCCGGCGATCGAGCTGTTCACAGCGCGAACCGACCCATCGACGAAGACCCCGCCGCCGTCCCGCCCGGCGATGTTGTTCGAGACGCTGCTGCTGTCCAGCAGCAGGCCGCCGAACCCTGTGTCGGAGATCGAGGTCGTCGCGCTGAAGATGCCGCCACCGTCTAGGGCAGCGGTGTTGCCCGTGATCGTCGAGCGTTCGATATCCAGAAGGCTGCCGCCACTGTCGAAGCGTTGCTGCGAAATGGCGCCGCCGATGCCATCGGAGCTGTTCCCTTCGAACAGGGTATTGTCCGCGAAGAGACGCGCGCCGATCGAGCCTGCGTAGGCACCGCCTTCGGCGCCGGCAGCATTCTGGCGGAAGGTCGAGTCCTCGACCGCAACCTCCGCGCGGATGTTGAAGATGGCGCCGCCTCTGTCCGTCGCGCTGTTGGACTGGAAGGTGGTATCCACGACGGACACCGTCGCCCCGTCGATGGAGCCAAGCGCACTGATGGCAGCGCCACGTTCAGCGCTGTTGCCGATAAACTCAGTGCCCTCCGTGACCGCGAGGTCGCCGTTTCTTATGACGATGGCACCGCCGGTGTTGCCTTCGAAGCGGGTGTTTTCGATGACGGTGGTCCCGTCGTCGAAGAGTTCGATGGTTGGAAGATCCATGTTGTTCAGGATCTGAGAGTCGACGATGACCAGATCGCCGCTGCTCTCCACGATGAAGTCCAACCGGTCGATGCTGCTTAACCCGGCGTTATCTCGGATGACGCTGTTTTCGATCCTCAGCGAACCTTCGTTGTCGATACCGTCACGGTTCCCAGACACTTCGACATTGCGCAGCGTGAGTTCACCGTCGTTGTCGATGGCGCCGTCGCCTGATCCGAAGCGGGTGAAGGTGCTGTTCCCGACGAGTACGGATGCCGAGGATCCGACGAAGAGACCCGTCGAGGACAGCAGCGTCTCCTGACCGATGAAGTTCACGCCGTCGATCCGAACGTTGCCGCTGGACACCGCGAGGGCAGTGCCGTTGATGTTTCTGGCTTGTAGCGTCACATCGCCGACACCGTCGTTGTCGATGTCGCCGTCGATGATGACATCGCCGCGTACCGAGTTCCCGAAGACCCGGGTGAAGTCATCGAACGAGATCTCCGGAGCGAAGCGGCCTAGCTCGAAGGTGCCATCGATGCCGAAGCGGATCGTGTCCTGGGTGTCCGGGTTCAGGTTCGCCAGGAAGAGCGCTTCCTGAAGGGACAGATCGTTGGGGCCGCCCATATCGGCCACCGTGCTGTTGGGTGCCGCACTGTCGATCTCCTCGTCCATGGTGGTCACCACGAAGACCTGCGGCGTGGCGGCGACGGGCTGAAGCTCGACGGCGCCCGCATCGCGGTCACCGAAGCCGCCGAAGTCGAACTCGCGCGGTGCCCCACGGGCATCGGTGGCAAGGGGCAGCGTCGACAGCAGCCCGTCGTTGTTCACGTCGATGCCCAGCGCGAGCTCGCTTGTCACAGGATCCGTCGCGTTGCTCCCCGCCGCCTCCAACGCCGGGTTATTGAAGGTGGGTGCGAGACTGACGGTTCGCAGCAGTGTGCCGGGGTTCGTTGAGAGGACGCCCCCCAGAAACTCGTCGCCCGTGTTGGCGGCGCCATCGGGATTGCGCGTGGCGGTGAAGCCGAAGACCTCGCCGATCGAGTCCGCCGTGCGGACAGCGAACTCCGATCCATTGATCGTGTAGCCGATCGGATCGCCCTCGAGCCCCACGATGTTGCGCGAAGTCTCCGGCATGTCGATGGTGCCGAACAGCTCGTTCGTGGCGCCGGTGCGGTTGCCGCCCTCCAGCGCGAAGTTGCCGAGCACGATGCTATCGGTGAGCGTGAGCGTGCCGACGCCGACCGACATGCCGCCGCCGACGCCCCCGGCAGAGTTGCCCGTGACGGTCACATGTTCGGCGTCGACGCTGGGGCCGGCGCCGTTCAGCGCGACGGCGCCACCATCGCCGGTGGCCTCGTTGTCGCCAAAGGTCACCTGGTAGAGCTTGGTCGTGCCGCCCGCTGCGAAGAACCCGCCGCCGGCATTGGCGTCGTTGTCGCGGACCGAGCTGTTCACCACCGTCAGCGCGCCGGTGTTGTAGAGCCCGCCGCCCAGCGCCACGCCCGTGCCCGCATTACCCGCCACATCGACGTTGAGCAGACGCAGCGTCCCCTCGTTCGCGATGCCGCCGCCGCGCGCGCCCGTGCTGTCCTCGACGCTGGCGTTCTTCATCAGGACATCGGCACCCGAGCCGACGAACAGGCCGCCGCCCCAGCCGGCGGTGCCGGCACCGCTCGCCGCGCCGTTCTCCAACGTCACACCGTCGAGGGTCACCGAAGCCCCCTCGACGCTGAGCACCCGCGCGGCGCCCAGACCGTCAAGGACGAGGTTCGGCAGGCCGTCGCCGTCCAGGTTGGCCAGGATCGAGGTGTCGCCCGTGATCTCCAGCGTGCCCAGGGTGAGGTCGATCTCGATAGGCCCCAGCCCAAAGGTGCCGGGGTCGAAGCGGATATCGCCGGTCGCCGCGCCGCTGTTGATCGCGTTCACCGCCTCGCGCAGCGATGTCTGGCCATCGCTGTCGTTGACGACGTCCTCGGCGGTGTTCACGAACAGGCTGACCGGCTCACGCTCATTGCGCCCGTTCACGCGCACCGCGACCTGGCCCGTGCTGGTGCCCAGGTTCCCGTCGGAAACCGTGTAGCTGAAGCTGTCCGTGGCGAAGGCGCCATCGACGAGGCTCTCGAACTGACCGTTGGGGTCGTAGTCGAAGCTGCCATCGTCCGAGAGCGTGATCAGCGCGCCGGAGGGCAGCGTGATCGGCGTGCCGAAGGTCACCGACTGGCCGGCGATCTCGACAATCGTCAGGGTGTCGTCCTCGGCGTCGGTGTCGTTGGTCAGCAGGTTGCCCGAGGTGGGCGTATCCTCATCGGTCTCGGCCGTGTCGTTCACCGCGACCGGAGCATCGTTCACCCCGGTGATCGTGACCGTGACCGTGGCGCTGGCCGTGAGCTCCCCATCCGTGATCGTGTAGCCGAAGGTGTCGGTCGTCTGAGCCCCTGCGGCCAGGAACTGGAAGGCCTGGCCCGGATCGTACTGCACGACGCCGCCCTGGATGGTCGCGCTGCCAAGGGTGCCCGTGGTGTCGATGGACTGCAGGCTCAGCACATCGCCCGTGTCCGGGTCGCTGTCGCCGAGGCGCGGGTCGATCTGGATCGCCGCATCCTCGGTCGTGCCTACCTGGTCGTCCACGGCTGTCGGCGCATCGTTCACGCCGGTCACGGTGACGGTGAGCGTGGCCTGGTTGGTCGTTCCCTGATCCAGCGCCGCGCGACCGTAGATGGCTGCGGTCAGCCCCAACTGGTTGGTCCCACCGACACCGGCGGTGTCGCTGCTGGCCAGCAGGTCTGCCAAACCGTCGCCGTTGACGTCACTCCCCTGGTCGACGCGCGACCCCAGCCTGTCGCCCGACCGGCGCCCCTCGACAATGAAGCCCGGCGGCGTCTCGGCATTGGCAAAGAGATCGTCCAGCGCGACGAGCCCGCTGTAGCCACCCTCGGTGCCATAGACCGTATAGACCCTGCCGGAGGCGCTGATCCCGTTCACGGTGGAGCCGGGCGCACCCATGCTGAGATCGGCGATCCCGTCGCCGTTGAGGTCGGTGCCGCCACTGACCGAAGCGCCCAGGTTCTCCGAGCTGCGCGCGCCGTTCGGTGCCCGGCCGCCACCCTGGAACACCGCCCCGCCACGCGTGCCGAAGCCGCCGCTGCCGAAATCGAGCGTGCCCTCGGTTGGGTTCTCCTGGCCGTAGACGACCCAAACCTCGCCCGCGTTGCTGGCCCCGGGTCGACTGGCCAGAAGGGAGCCGATCGCGATGTCGTCGATGCCATCGAGGTTGAAATCCCCAATGCCCGTGACGCTCTCGCCGAAGCGCTCTCCCCGGTCGCCCCCAAGCATGCGCAGGCCCGTCGAGGCCGTGATGTCTGAGACGTTGAGGTTGCCGCTCGCGCCGAGGGTGCTGCTGCCGTAGATGACATAGGCCGCGCCCGCGCCCTCTCGCGCTCCGGAGGTCGGCGTGACGGAAGGCAGGTTCGCAGGGCCTGCGCCGATGATGAAATCGTCGATCCCGTCGCCGTTGAAGTCGCCGGCGGCAGAAATGCTGTCGCCGTTCTCGGAGAGGTTGTTGCCGATCGAGCCGTTGCGGAACTCGCCCTGGACCACGAAACCGTTCGTGCCGTCGAGTTGGTTCAGCCGACCCGTCGGGAACCCGCTGGTGGAGCCGAAGATGACGTAGACCTTGCCGCCGGAGATGATGGTGCCGCTGTTGGGCTCCGCGTTGGCGCCGCCACCTGCGATGGCGAAGTCGTCGATGCCATCGTTGTTGACATCGCCGATGCCCACGACCGAGCCGCGGATGTCGAACTGCTCCTCGCCGTAAAACGGCAGCACCCCGCCCGGGATCGTGGCATTGCCGGAGGGTGAGGCGCTGCCGAGATTGAAGCTCGCCTGTGTGACGGGCGCCCCCAGGATCAGGAGCGCGCCGCCGAGCTCTCCGTTGTCGAAGTCCAAGTCGGGGTCGTTCCCGGCCGCGTCGCTGAAGCGCAGGCGATCACCGCCGATCAGCACGTCATCGAAGCCATCGTTGTTCACGTCGCCGGCGAAGCCCACGTCCGAGCCGATGCGCTGGAAGTTCGTGCCGGTGATCCGGAAGCCGTCGGTCCCGTCCAGCGCATTGGGATCGAAGACCGCCGGAAAGCCGTCCTCGTCGCCGAAGACGACATAGGCGATGCCGCCGGTCTGGTTGCCCACGCCGCTTCGGTCGGCGTTGGGCGCACCGATGATGAAGTCCCCGATGCCGTCGCCGTTGAAATCGCCGCCCGCCCCCAGGGATTGTCCGAGCCGATCGTCGAAGAGCGTGCCGAAGATGCGGAAGCCATCGGCGAAGTCGTCGGTGGGGCTGGAGGGCGTGAGGCGGTCGATGGGGTCGACGGGGCTCAACCGGTCGAGACGGATCGGCGTGACGCCGCCCCGGTCGATGGCCGATTGCGCGGGCTGCAGCGCGCGATAGGTGAAGGTGTCGGTCGTCGTCGCACCCGCGCCGAGGCTCTCGAAACCCTCGCCCGGATGGTAGAGCACCTCGCCCTCGGCCGTCAGCGTGATCGTCGCCCCGCTGGTCAGCACGACCTCGGTCGCGGTGTCGCCGGCGCTGGGCAGGGGGATGCCGTTCAGCACATCGACGATCAGGACACCGCTCGGCTCGGGATGGTCGTTGGCGGTGACGTCGGTGCTGACGGTGCTGCCGGCCACGACATCGGCCGTGTCATCCGCTGCAGCGGGGGGCGTCAGGCCTGGCAGCGAGAGGTTGAGGGGGGCGATCGGCGCGGCGGGGGACGTAGGGTCTTCGGCAGACATGGCACTCTCCACGGAACCATGAAATCAACTCACGGTGTAATGGTGGAGAGGGTACTCAACCCTTTTGTGACGCCTTCAACTTTTGCTCTCGCGCAGGGCGATAACCGCGCGATTGCAACCGGCGGTAGCGGCCGCTGATTGGCTGGTCGTGTTCTGTTCGCCACTGCCTTGTCGACCCAAGGTCAACGGGCGCGGATTGCGCCAGCGAGGCCGACTGATTCTCCGCGCTCAGGCGGGCCCTTCGCTGACGATCAGCAGCGCTCGGGCATCGGGGGGCAGGGTGGTCTTGCTCAGCCCCGCAAGGCCTGCGGCGCCGGAGGGGCTGGTGGCGATCCCGGCCTCTGCGAGCGCTGTGACGGCCTCGGCCGCCTCCTCTTCGGTCACCGTCAGGTAGCGGACATCCGCCCCTTCGAGCGCGTCGAAGGCGAGGGCGGAGGGGACTTTGCAGTCGAGCCTGCCCATGGCGGAGACCGGTCCCTCGACCCGCACGCAGGCGCCGGCGGCGTGGCTGGCGGCCAGGCAGGGGGCGGCTTCGGGCTCCACCACGATGATCTCCGGCTGGACCGCCCAGTTGCGGCGGATCATGACAGCGACCGCGGCGGCGAGGCCGCCGACGCCGGCCTGCAGGAAGACGTGGCTCGGCCAGCGGCCGGTGCCCTCCAGCGTGGTGCGCATCTCCTCGGCCATGACCGTATAGCCCTCCATCACCAGGCGGGGGGCATGGGTGTAGCCGGGCCAGGAGCCATCGGCGAGGTGTATGGCGCCGGTGGCCGCCGCCTCCTCGATCGCCGCGGCGATGCTCTCGTCATAGACTTGGCCCGCCCGGCCGACGGTGGCGCCCTTGGCGACCAGGCGCTCGGCGAAGGCCTGCGGCACGATCTCGGACAGCAGGATCTTGGCGCGGGCCCCGAAGAGCCGGGCGCCGGCGGCCACCGCCATGCCGTGGTTGCCGGCCGAGGCACAGAGGAAGGTGAGCCCGCCGGCGAAGGCCGCCACATCGGCGCGCTGATAGTCCTGTGGGCTCAGCGCCTCCCCGGTCTCGGCCTGCCAGCGCTCGGCGATGAGTGCGGCGACGGCATAGACCCCGCCGAGCGCCTTGAAGGCGCCAAGGCGCATGCGTGCCGTCTCGTCCTTCACCAAGACCTCCCGCCCCGCGACCATGCGCGGGCCGAAGGGCGTGGCTTGGTAGACCGGGCAGGCCGAGAGCAGCGCCAGCGGGCGGGCGGGGTCGAGGGTTGCGGCAAGGGTCTCTGGCGCGGGCTGGACGTCGGCTGTCATGGCGCGAGCCTAAGCGCCGCCGAGGGGGCCCGCCAGCCCCCCGCCAGCCCGGCGTCAAAAGAACTTGGAGAGGCGGGTCGTCACGAAGCTGTCGCGGCGGAGCAGGCCCGCGGGGGCGGTGCTGTCCTGCTCCAGGGTCACCTGCGCCTCCAGCTCGATCTTCCAGCTTTGGCCCAGGCGCCGCTCCGCCTCCAGCCGCAGGCCCTGGGGCCCGTCCTGGGTGTCGATGACGATCCCGCCCAGGACGGCGGTGTCTTGAACATCGTTCAAGGTCAGCCGGCTGGCGAGGAACACGTCATGCTCGAAGGTGGTGGGAAAGACCTGGGCCGCTACGGCGCCCAGGGCCACGTCTTCCGCCGTCAGGTCGGTGGTCGCATCGCGCCCGTCGAACAACCCCTCTGCCAACAGACCGATGTCGGCATCGCTGTCGAAGGCGCCGAAGAAAGTGTATTCCACCCCCGCCACCACGGCGCCGAAGACGTCGCCTTGGCCAGCGCGGATCAGCCCCTCGAATTTCCACAGCGTCGCGTCGGTCGTGTACTGCAGGTCGAGGCCGCCCTGGGTGATCACGTCGTATCGCGGCACCAGCGAGCCGTCGGCATTGGTGACCAGGACGGGCTCGCGCCCCGTGCCGTGGAAGACATGCGCGCCGATGTCGAACGCGCCGACAAAGTGGCTGTAGCGCAGCGCAAACTCCGGCCGCCAGCGGCCAAGGTCGCTCTCGAACCGCCCCCGCTCCGTGTCCACGGGCACAGGCGTGCGCAGGCGCCCGTCGATGCCGGCAAAGGTCCGGTCGCGAAAGCCGGTCATGAAGAAGGCGTCGACGCGGCCGAGGTCGGTCTGGATCCCGACGTTGAGCATGGGCTGGCCGAGGAAGTCCTCCTCGTCCACGTCCTCCACTTGGTCGATCTGGTTGATGATGTTCACCAGATGGCGGCTTTCCGTGACGCCCCAGAACACCCGGTTGGCGCCGAACAGGACCTCCACGTCGCCGTAGTCGTGGCTGAGGTAGAGCTCACGGACGTCGAAGTGCGTCCGCTCCTCGTCCTGACCGTCCAGGCGCAGGAAGGGCACGAAGCGGAACTGGGTGTCGCGATCCTCGCTCTGCCACTCGATCTCCGGCTCGGCGAAGAGCGAGGGCTGCACGTGTTCGAACTGTCCGGGGAAGAGCGGGGCCTGGGGGAAGACCCGCAGCTCCACGCCGACCTGCCCGCCGATGTCGAACCCGGCGGGCAGCCAGTCCTCCGCCATCGCCGGCAGCGGGAGCAGGAGGGCGAGGGGCAGGAGGGATCGCATCACAGGCGCCGCAGCGTGCCCTTGACGAAGTCGCCGTCATCCAGACCCACGCCGAAGCGATAGTCCTCGAACTTGAGGTCCGTCTTCTTGCCGGTCTGGTGGTTCTCCATCCGGAACAGGTGCGAGCGCCAGACGCCGCCGGGATACGCCCGGTAGTCCTCGAAGAGCTGGGTCTTCAGGAGCGCGCCCTTGCGGTCGTAGTACTCCACCTTGCGGATCTGAAAGTCGGTCTGGTCGTACCAGGCGATCTGCTTGGTATAGCCCGAACCCTCGTAGAGCGGCGTGCGCTCGACCACGTCGCAGGTGAGGGCGCCGCAGGGTTCCTCCTGCAGCCAGATATAGGAGAACTTGTTCAGCTCCTGCGCGGTGATGTCCTCGAAGGCGAACTCCGAGCCCACGAAGGGGCCGGATTTGTTCGACGACGAGATGCGCTTCACCCGCTTCAGCGCCGGCAGGTAAAGCCACTGATCGTCCGCATCGAGGATCTTAGCGTGGCTCAGGAGGGCCGTGCCGTCGATGTCGCGGGGCTCCGAGAAGTGGACCAGCGACTTGTCGCCCACATCCTCGTTCTCGCGCTCCAGGGTGGTGATCTCGAGCTCGCGCACGGCGGTGGCGCCGGCGGCGTTGGTCAGGATCATCTGCAAGGCGACGCGGCTGTCGCCGAAGCCCACGTCGGAGCGGTCGGAACGGGCGGCGACGTCGAAGCCCTTGTTGCCGGGATCCGCCTTGGCTGCGCTGAGGCAGAGGCTGAGAGGCAGGACGATCGCGACGAGGGCCAGGGCTTGGCTGGCGGTCAGGCGTAGACGGCGCATGGGATCTCTCCGATGGCTTTGGGGTTTGTCAGGCGGTTTGAGGGGTTTGGGTCACGCTCGCCTCGTCCTTGCGCCCGCCGAGGAGCAGCAGGGTCGGCAGGAGCAGGAAGTCGAGGATGAGCGCGAAGACGATGGCGAGGATCGTCATCAGGCCAAGGTCCACGTTCAGCTTGAAGCTGGAGTAGGTGAGGACCAGGAAGCCGAGCACCAGGATGACCGTATTGGCGATCAGGGCGACGCCCACCGTCTCGAAGGCGTAGCGGACGGCGTCTTCGCGTCCGAGGCCGTTCTCGCTGCGGGCACGCTGGTATTTGGTGAGGAAGTGTACCGTGTCGTCGACAACGATCCCGAGGCTGATGGAGGCGACGGTGGCGACGGAAAAGCCAACCTCACCCACCAGCACGGCCCAGGCGCCGAAGGTGGTGAGGATTGGCAGACCATTCGGCACCAGCGACAGCGCACCAAGCGACACCGAGCCGAGGCTCGCCATCATGATCAGGGAGATCGCGACGATGGCCAGCGTGGTGCCCAGGATCATCGACTGCACGTTGCGGTCGGTGATGTAGGTGAACATGACCTGGGCCGAGGTCGGCTTGGCGCGCTGCTCCTCGGGGAAGTTCGCGTCTATGAAGGCGCGGGCGTCGTTCAGGAAGACCTTCGTCTCGGCCGTCGTGACCTCGGCCAGGGTGACGGTCACGCGGGTGGCCGATTTGTCGATATCAATGCGGTCGTTGAGGTCGAGGCCGAAGGGCAGCGACAGCTCGTAGAGCAGCAGATACTGGGCTGCGAGTTCGCGGTCTTCGGGCAGGCGGAAGAAGCTCTCGTCATCGGCGTGCATGTTCTTGTTCAGCCGCTTCATGATGTCGGCGAGCGAATAGACATGCGTCGCCTCGTCCCGCGCGCGCAGCCAATCGGTAAAGGTCTCCAGCCGCTTGAGGAACGTAGGGTCTGACACGCCGCCGGGCTGGCCCGAGGGCACGGAGAACTCCACGTTGTACAGCCCGAAGTGCTGCAGGGCCCGGTCGCTGTCGGTGCGAAACTCGATACGCTCGTCGAAGTAGCGAACCCATTGGTCGTTGAACTCGAGCGTCGGGATGAGCGCGATGAGGGCGAGGGCCGCGCCGCCGCTGATCGGCAGCAGGGCCCGGCGCCAGCGGATCACCCAGTCCGCGAAGCGCCGCATCAGGGTGTCGTCGCTCGCGGCTTTCTCCCAGCGGATCGGCATGAAGCTGACGAGCGCGGGCAGCAGCGTGAGCGAGAAGATCCAGGCGCCGAAGATCCCGACCGCGGTGATGTTGCCGAGGTGCCAGAACGGCGGCGCATCGGAGAAGTTGAGCGCTAGGAAGCCGACGATGGTGGTGAGCGAGGTTATGGTGACGGCCAGGAAGTTGATCCGCACCGCTTCCACCAGCGCCTCCCGCGCGGCGAGCCCGCGGCGCATCCCGGCGCGCATGGACAGCAGGATGTGGATCGAGTCCGCCACCGCGAGCGTCATGATCACCGTGGGCGCGCTGAAGGAGATGGGCGTGAAGTCGACATGCATCGCCCCCGCACCGCCCATGGCGAAGAGCACCGACAGGGTGATGACCGCCAGCACGCTGAGCGTGGCGTAGAACGAGCGGAGTGCAACGACCGTCGCCACGAGGACCACGAGGTACATGAGCGGCACGAGGCTCCCCATGTCGCCGATCCCGCTCTCGACGAAGGCATTGTTGAGCATCGCGACGCCGGTGAGTTCGATGGCGATCGCAGGATACTCGGCCTGGATCTCGGCCTTGAGGGCTCGGGCGGCGGCGGCGGCCTGCTGGATCTCGTCCGGCGCCACCTCGGGGAACTGCAGCACCACATTGACGGCGGTGGCCAGGCTGTTGGGGGTGACGAGTTGATCGCGCAGGATCGGCTCTGCCAGGGCGATGGCGCGTTTTGCGTCCCGGGTGGCCTGGTCGAGCGTGAGGCCGCCCTGGACCAGTTCCTCGACGATCAGATCGTCCACCTCCCCGCGGGTCGACTGAAAGTTCGTCACGCTGTCGACGCGGATCGAATAGGGGATCTGCCAGGCCCCGGTGGTCAGCGTCTCGACCGCATCCAAGACCTCGGCGTCGAAGACGTCGCCGCTGTCGGGGCGCAGCACAAACAGGATGTTGTCGTTCTTGGTGTAGGTCGCCTGGAAGTCCTCGAAGGCCGTCAGCTCCGGGTTCTCCTGGCTGAAGAAGACCCGGTAGTTGTTGGCGATGCCGATGTTACCGGCGTTCAGCAGCATCGCGCCGGTGGCGGCGATACAGGCGAGGATGACGATCCACCGCCAGCGGATCACCGTTTCGGCGAGGGCGGCGGCGAAGGTATCGAGACGGGCAAGGGCGCTCTTCATCGGGGGCTCCAGAAGATCGTCGTTTCCAGAATGTCCGTTCTAAGGCGCGGACAGGCCGGTCGTGGGATGGGAAGGGTCATCGCCGTTCTCTAGGCTCGGGGACGGGGGGCGGAGAGGGCGGCCATCGTGCTCTCGACGATCCGATGCAGCGTCGCGTCGTCGAAGCCCGCGCGCACATGCACCCCCATGCTGAGGTTGGCGTTGAAGACGAGCTGTGCCGCCTGCTCGGGCGTCATCATCGGGTTGAGAAGGCCCTGCTCGGCGGCGGCGCGCAGCGGGATCTCCATGTAGCCGCGGATCTGGTCGAGGTAGGTCGTCACCGCCTCGTCGATCTTCGGATCTTCGTCGCGGTGCTCGATGGCGCCGTGGCAGATGAAGCAGCCGTTGCCCTGTTGCTTCATCCAATCGATCGACATCAGCAGCGAGCGGTGCGTCCGCTCCAGCGGGGGAATGCTCTCGTCGGTGACAAGCGGCAGGAAGAACGCGCAGCCGGCCTGAAAGTAGGCGTCCAGCGCGGCGAGGTAGATCTCCTGCTTCGAGCCGAAGCCCGTGTAAAGCGCGTAGCGGTTGAGCCCCGTCTCCGCGACGATATCGGCGACGGAGGTATCAGCGTACCCCTTGCGCCAGAAGAGCGCGAGGATCGCCTCGACGGCTTCCTGATGTTTTGGCGCGCTCAGATTCATCGTCAGCGGATCCAGAACCGATATTCTGAACCGCTGTTTAGAACGGGGGTTCTGGTTGACGCAAGGTCTAACTTCCCCGTTCCGCCCTGCGGTAGGCCCTTGCACAGAGCGCGGTCATGGTAAGGATGCGTGGATGCGCAGTTTCTCGAACATCGCGACCTTCATCCAGGTCGCCCAGGTCCAATCCTTCGCGGAAGGCGCTGCCAGGATTGGGATTTCGACCTCCGCCGCCTCCAAGGCCGTGCAGCGGCTGGAGGAGGAGATCGGCGTCAAACTCTTCCATCGCACCACCCGTTCGGTGACGCTGACGGTGGAGGGGGAGCGGTTCCTGGAGGGCGCGCGCCGCCTGCTGGAGGAGGTGGAGGCGCTGACGGCCGAGGTCTCCGACAGCCTCGAGACGCCGCGGGGACGCCTGGTGGTCTCGGCCCCGGCGGTGTTCGGCAGGCTTATCCTGATCGAGAAGGTCGTCGCCTTCATGTCGCAATACCCGCAGGTGGAGGTCGAACTTAACTTCGACGACCGCAACGTCGATCTCGCCTCGGAGAACATCGACGTCGCCGTGCGGATCGGGGCCCTCGGCGACAGTGCCAACCTGGTGGCGCGCAAGCTGTTCGATGACGAGATGTACACCTGTGCCGCCCCTGACTATGTGCAGAGCCACGGCGCGCCGCAGCGGGTGGCGGACCTAAAGAAACACCGCTGCATGCACTATCGCGTGCGCACGACCGGCCGGTTCTTTCCGTACATGTTCCAGGCGAACGGCGAGGTGGTGCGCGAGAGCTTCCAGCCCGTCTTGGTCGCTAACAGCGTCGATGCGCTCTGCCAGGCGGCGATCTCGGGCCTGGGTCTGGCGCAACTGCCCAGCTTCCTGGCGCTGCCGGCGATCGAGAAGGGGGCGCTGGTCGAGGTGATGCCCGAGCATCGGATGCCGCTGCGCTACTCGCTGATCTACCTCGACCGTCGGCTGGTCTCGCCGCGCGTCCGTGCTTTCGTGGACTTCATGGCCATCGACAGCCGGCCCAGCAGCGTCGGGCGCTGACGCGCGCTTGTGGCAAGGGAGCGTTCGTTTCGGAGGGGAAACCGTCTTTTCGCCGCCCTTCCCCTTTCGTCAGGCGGCGGCGATGCCTAATCTCATGACACCCACATCACCGAACCGCCGACATTCCTCCCGACCGGGCCTTCGTCCCGCGTCGATGCCGGTATCGGTGATTTCACTGCTTCAACGACGGTAGCCGCCCATGGACCGCACGATCTTTTCCTTCATCTGGAAGCATTCAAAGCGCGATCAGCTCATCCTGCTCGGCCTGACAATCATCAGCTTCCCACTGCTGTACCTGACCCTCGAACTCCCTAAGCGGATCATCAACGATGCCATCGACGGCGATGCGGCACAGCGCGTGCTGCTCGGCGTCGAGCTGACACAGATCCAGCTTCTCGCCCTCCTCTGCCTCGGCTTTCTGCTCGCCGTGATCGGGCAGGGGCTGATGAAGATGCAGATCAACACCAAAAAGGGCGTGATGGCGGAGCGGCTTTTGCGGCGCTTCCGCTACACACTGATCACCCGGATCATGCGCTTCCCGCGCAGCCATTTCCGCACGACCAGCCAGGGTGAACTGATCCAGATGGTCACCGGCGAGGCGGAGCCGCTGGGCGGGATCATGGGCGACATGGTGGCCCAACCGGTCTTTCAGGCCGGGATGATGCTGACCATCCTGACCTTCCTCTTCGTGCAGAGCCCCTGGCTGGGTCTGGCGGCGACGGCGCTGATCCCGGTGCAGGCCTATGTCATACCGATGCTGCAGCGGCGCATCAACCTGCTCAACAAGGAGCGGGTGCGCGAGGTCCGCTCCCTGTCCGAGCGTCTTGGCGAGACGATCGAGGGGGTGAGCGATCTGCGCACCAACGGGGGCGGCCGGCGCATGCGCGCTGAGATGACGGCACGCCTGGGGCGGCTGTTCGACATCCGCTACCGGATCTACCGGCAGAAGTTTTTCATGAAGTTCCTCAACAACTTCATCACCCAGCTGACGCCGTTCTTCTTCTTCTCCATCGGCGGCTATCTCGCGATCCAGGGCGACCTGACCGTCGGTGCCCTGGTAGCAGCGCTCGCGGCCTATAAGGACCTGTCGGCGCCTTGGAAGGAGCTGCTCGCCTATTACAACCAGGTCCAGGACATGGGCCTGCGCTGGCAGATCATCACCGAGCAGTTCGTGCCCAGCGGCATGCTGGAGGATCGGCTGGTCGATGCCCCGGCGCCGGAGATGCCGCGGCTGACCGGGCCCATCGTGTTCGACAACGTCACGCTGCGCGACCCCGGTGGCAGCCCCGTGCTGGAGCGGATCAACCTTGAGATCCCGCCCGGCGCCACCGTCGGCATCCAAAGCCGCAACGCCACCCAGCGCCAGGCCATCGTCGAGCTTCTGAGCCGGGAGATCACGCCGGATACCGGGCGGATCACGCTTGCGGGCCACGCGCTTGCCGATCTGCACCAGGACGTCATCGCCGCGCGCGTCGGCCATGCCGGGTCGCGATCTTACCTCTTTGGCGGGACGATCGGCGACAATGTCACCATGGCGATCAGCACCACCCCGCCCCGCGCGCCCGAGGACGCGCAGACGCAAGGACTGATCGCCGAGGCCAAGCGCGCGGGCAACAGCGGTGATATCGTCACCGCGCCCTGGCTCGACCCCGGCATGGCGGGCTTCGAGAGCCGCGAGGCCCTGCGCGATTGGTGGGTCAAGCTGGTCGATGCCATGGGCACGGCGTCCTTCCTGTTCAACCGCGGCCTGGACAGCAAGCTCGATGTGGCGGCGCACCCTGACCTGGCGGCGCGGATCGTGGCCCTGCGGCCCGAGATCGCGCGGCGGGTCGACGAGGCGGGTCTTTCGAAGATCCTGCACCGCTTCGACCCCGAGGCCTTCAACCCCGGCCTGCCCGTCGGCGGCAACCTGCTCTACGCCACCCCGCGCCATGAGATCCGCCAGGAGGCCTTGGCCGAGGACCGGCGGTTCCTGCCGGCGCTGCGTGAGATGGGCATGGAGGAGGACCTCCTCGCACTTGGCGAGGACATGCTGCATGTCCTGATACGCACCTTCCGCGATATCGACGCCGGCCATCCGCTGTTCCTGAACCTGGGCTTCTCGGAGGCACTGTTCGAGCGGCTGGGCAAGATCGACGCGAAGCTCTTGAACAAGGGGATGGAGGCGCTGAAACCGGGCGACCGGGCCCTGCTGGTGACCCTGCCGTTCCGTCTGTCGGCCGAGCAGATCGGCGAGAGTTTTCCGGAGAAGCTGCGTCGGAAGATCATCGATCTGCGGGCACGTCGGCGCGCCGATCTGCGCGCACGGGCTGCCGATGATTTTGCCCCGCTCGACCCGCAGGAACTCGCCCCGGGGCTCACGGTGCTCGAGAACCTGCTCTACGCCAAGATCAAGCTCGGGATGGAAGCGAAGCTGACCAAGCTGCGCAACCTCATCTGCGGCTTGCTGATCGAGGAAGGTCTGCGCCCGGAGATCATGGAGCTGATCTACGACGTGCCCGCGGGGATCGGCGGTGCGCAGCTCAATTCGCTATCCCATGAGCGGATCACTTTCATCCGCGCGGCGATCAAACGGCCCGACGTGCTGGTGCTGGACAATGCGCTGATCAGCCATGAGCCCGCGGAGCGTCAGCGCACCCGCGACCGGTTACGCGATCTGATGCCGGACACGACGCTGATCTTCCTGGAGGAGCGGATCCGCCACCCCGACCGCTATGACCTGTTCGTGGAGATCGTCGAAGGCCGGATCGTGGACGCTGCGCGCGAGGATGAGAGCGCGCTCGCGGCGGAGGAAGCGCCGAGCGAGGCCCCAGACGGCGCGGAGGCCGTCCCGCTGACGGGGACGATGCGCAGGGATCTCGACAAGAAGATCCGCTTTCTGGAGGGGCTCGAGCTCTTCCAGGGGCTCGACCGGCGCCAGCTTCGCCTTCTGGCCTTCAGCGCGAGCTGGTTCACCGCGGGCGAGGGGGAGCGGCTGTTCACGGCGGGCGAGATGGCCGATGCCGCCTATGTGCTGACCAAGGGGACGGCGGAGCTGCGCTGGCCCGATGCGCCGCCCGAGACAGCCGCGGTGTCCGCCGTGGAGCCGGGGCGGATCGTGGGCGATCTGCAGGTGATCCGCGGCGATGCGCGTCGGTTGAACATGGTGACGACGAGCCCGGTCAAAGGCCTCCGGATCGGGGCCGTCGAACTGCGGGCCGTCATCGAGAGCGATGCGGCCGTCGCGACGAGCCTGCTGCGCACGGTGTCGGGCTACCTCAACAGCATCGGCGACCGTCTTCAGGCCGAACGGGCCGCCCGGGGACAGCAGGGCGGCGAGACGCCACCGCCGCAGACCGAGACGACGGGCTCCCCGTAGCGCCGCCGTCGCGGCGCGCGCTTGGCGTTTCCGTCAGCTTAACCGGGTTCGCCGACAGTCGGGCCGCGGCGGTATGTGAACGCCGCGGCCAGGGGTGACAAGGCGCAATGGGTGAGACTGCACCACCGTCGAAAGCGGCCGGGATCGAAGACCAGACCGAGGGCGCTCATGACGCCGAAGCGGCCGGTGTCGATGCGCCGTCGCGGGAGGAGTCGCGCCTGCGCCACGCGCTGCTGATGGCGACCGCCATGCTCATCGCCATGAGTATGATGTTCTCCTGGCTCAGCATTCTGACCGTGGAGACCGAGGGCAAGATCCGCGAAGAGCTCACGGCGATCTACGATCTTCAACTGAACGCGCAGAAGATCACCACGCTCGGCCATCGCATGCTGGCGGAGGAGAACGCCTTCGAGATCGAGGCCGCGCGCCTGGGGATCATGACGCAGATCCAGTACATTCAGCGCGACAAGGGCCGCTCCCGCATCAAGCTGTCTCCGGTGATCGAGGCCTTTACCTTCGACATCGACCGAACGCGGAAGTGGCAGGCCTATGACGAGCTGCAACGTCGCTTCTCGGCGCTGATCCGAAGCGCCGACCGGTTGGTCGACGCAACGACACCGCTGGAGGCCCGGTTCGCGCTCAGTGCACTGCGGGCGCATACACGATCCGACCTCGACGTCGAGCTTGAGGGTATCGGTGAGACCTATGAGGCGCTGGCCGATCGGATGCAGTCCGTCATGACCGTCCTGCAGGTCACCATCATTCCCACCCTGCTGATCGTCTTTGCCTTCGTCTGGTTCGCGGCGGTAAAGCCTGCCTTGCTGGGCGAGCGCGAGGCGACGGCCCGCCTGATCGCGAGCGAGCGGCGCGCCCGGCAGCTTGCCGAAAGCGCCGAGACGGCCAGCCGCGCCAAGTCGCAGTTTCTGGCGACGATGAGCCACGAGATCCGCACGCCGATGAACGGGATGATCGCGTTGATCGACCTGCTGCGAAGGGACACCGACGCGGAGGATCGGGCGCGGCTGCTGGAGATTGTTGCGCGCTCGGGGCAGCTCCTCGAGAACATCGTGAACGATATCCTCGACTTCTCGAAGATCGAGGCCGGCGAGCTCGCGCTTGAGAGCGTGCCCTTCGACCCGCTGCTGGTGGTCGACCAGGTCGCTGCCACCCACGGGCAGGCGGCGCGCGACCGAGGCCTGCGCCTGCTGACCACGGTCGATCGACATGGGCTGGAGTGGCGTCGCGGCGATCCGCTGCGGCTGCGTCAGATCCTCAACAACCTCGTCAACAACGCCATCAAGTTCACCGAAGAGGGGCACGTGGAGATCGCCCTGGAGGTCGATGAACGGGGACACCTGGTGATGCGGGTCGCCGACACCGGCATCGGCATGGAGGAGATGCAGGCGGCCCGCGCCTTCGATACCTTCTCCCAGGCAGACAGCTCGACGACGCGGCGCTTCGGGGGCAGCGGTCTGGGTCTCTCGATCGTGCGCCGCCTGGTCGATCTGATGGAGGGCACGATCGAGATCGACAGCCTGCCCGAGCGCGGGACGACGATCTCCATAACGCTTCCCCTGCCCGTGGCCGCGGCTGAGCGCGAGTGGGCGGCGGACCCGGCGCTGGCGGTGGGCGATGACGGGATCGCGGGGCTGCGCGTGCTGGTCGCCGACGACAACCGCACGAACCGGATCGTGCTGGAGCGTCTGTTGAGCCATCTGGGCTGTATCGCCACCGCGGTGGACAGCGGTGCCCTCGCAGTCCAGGCCGCGCGCGATGCCGACGTTGCGGCGATCGCGGGCGATGCGGAGAGCGCGGGCGCGCAGCGCTTCGACGTGCTGCTGCTCGACATCTCGATGCCCGGCATGGACGGGATCGAGGCACTCCACCGGATTAGGGCGCAGGAGGCCGCAGCGGGCTTGCCGGCGGTGCCGGCCGTCGCGGTGACGGCCAATGCCTTCGAGCATCAGGTACGCAGCTATCTGGCTGCGGGTTTCGCCGCGCATGCGCCGAAACCCCTGCGCGCGGAAATCCTGCGCCAGAGGATCGCCGAGGTGCGCGCCCCCGCCGTCCCGATCGGCGTCGGCCGGATGGCGAGCTAGCGGTCCCGGCCCGCAGGACACGCCCTGTCCGCCTCGCACCGTCCACCACCCTCACCCCTCGCCCGGTGGTTCGGCGCCGCTCTGCGGGCGGGCATCACGGCGCCGTCGCGCGAGCGTGACGCGGCGTGGGGTGACGGTTGCGGCAAGGCTGACCACTTCACCGCCATACGAGCCGGGAGGGCCGGCCGTTCGCTAAAGGAGCTGATCGATGAAGACGCTTGAGAAGACCGCCCGCTCCGGTTCGCGCGCTGCGCTTGTCGGCGCCCTGGTTGGGGTCATGGCCCTGGCGGCTGCGGCGCCCGATGCCCTGGCCAAGGGCGGCAACGATCCGTTCGACCGCGCTGAGCGCAAGCGCGCCCTGCAGGCCGAGCGCAGCCAGGAGCGCAACGAGGGCCCCTCGCTCTTCCAGCGCCTCTTCGGCGCCGACGAGCAGGCGACGACCACCTCGAAGACGCCGGTGGACGCGCCCGCATCGCAGTAAGGCGGCGCGCTGACGGTCGCCCTGAGCCCCGGCGCCTGCGCGCCGGGACCAGCCCGCCCGCCAGCCCGCGCCGCAGAGGGGGCGAGGTCGGCGCGGTGCCCGACGCAAAAGCGTCATTGAGAGCGCTTAGGCAGGCGGGGTCGACCAAGAGGATCCCGCCATGCAGCACATCGCCTTCTCCCGCCCCGGTCATCTGTGGCGGGGCAACCTCCATACCCATTGCGACCGCTCCGACGGGGCGCTGCCGGCGGCGGAGGTTTGCCGGCGCTACGAGGCTGCGGGCTATGATTTCCTCTGCCTCTCGGATCATCTGATCGGCCGCTACGGCTATCCGATCACTGAGACGGAGGCCTATCGGACCAACCGCTTCACCACGATCCTGGGCGCGGAGGTGCATACCGGCGCGCTCGGCAATGGGGAGCTGTGGCATCTGTTGGCAGTCGGCCTGCCCGCGGATTTCGCGCCGCCCAATCAGCCGGATTTCGAGCCCGTGGCGGAGGGAGAGAGCGCCGCCTCCCTCGCGGCGCGCTGCGCCGAGGCCGGCGCCTTTGTCGCGATCGCCCATCCGGAGTGGTACGGGCTGACCGGCGCGGATGCCGAGACCATCGCGGCGGCGCATGCGGTCGAGATCTACAACCACGGCTGCGTCGTGGGCGCCGATCGCGGCTCGGGCATCGCCGTTTGGGACATGCTGCTGAACGCGGGGCGTCGGCTGTCGGGCTGCGCCACCGACGATGCTCATTTCTTCGACCCCGACCACTTCGGCGGCTGGGTGATGGTACGGGCGGAGGCGAACGAGCCCGCTGCCCTGGTCAGCGCCCTGCGCGAGGGCGCCTACTACGCCACGACCGGTCCCGAACTGCGCGACTTCCGCGTGGAGGGCGGCGAGATCGTCGTCGAATGCTCCGCGGCGGAGAACGTGATCGTAATGGGCGCGCGCTCGGCAGCCGAGGCCGTCAACGGCCGGTCCCTGACCCGTGCCGCGCTGCCGCTGACCGAGCGGCTGGCTGCCGGGGGTTGGGTGCGGGCGGCGGTGCAGGATGCCGCCGGGCGGCGCGCCTGGTCCAACCCGCTCTGGCTAGCCTAGAAGCGCTCGGCGCGCAGGACCTCGCAGTCTGACACGGTGACCACGCCGATGTGCCGCTCGAGCACCGCGAAGATGCTCTCCAGCAGGGCATCCTGCCGCTCCGGCCGGATGACGCAGACGACATGGACCATGCCGCCCGCACGGCTGATCTGCCCCTCGCTCGACCAGGCGCCGGAGCGGCCGGAGCCGCCCAGGACCGGCAGGATGGAATAGCCGGTGACGCCCGCCGCCTCGATCGCGTCGGTCAGGCGGCGCTGCATCGGCGCCTCGATCATGATGGCGACGCGTTTGGCCTGATGGGTCTGCATGCCTCAGCCTCCCGTGAGCGTGCGGGCGATGGCCAGATAGAGCGGCAGCCCGATGGTCAGGTTGAAGGGAAAGGTGATGGCCAGGGAAAGCGTCAAATAGATGCTGGGGTTCGCCTCGGGCACCGCCACGCGCATGGCCGCCGGCACGGCGATGTAGGAGGCGGAGGCCGAGAGCACCATCAGCAGCATAAGCCCCCCGGTCGAGAGCCCGATCATCGTCCCCGCGAGCGCGCCGGCGAGCGAGCCGAGGATCGGCATCAAGAAGCCGAAGCCCAGCAGGCCTGGGGTGATCAGCGCGCGGCTGTCGCGAAGCCCCCGCCCGGCGATCAGCCCCATGTCCAGGAGGAAGAGGCAGAGCGCGCCCTTGAAGGGGGCGACCATCAGGCCCTCGATCTCCGTCAGCCCGTCCGTGCCGGTCATGAGCCCGATCACGAAGGCGCCGACCAGCAGCACGATGGAGCCGTTCAGCAGGATCTCGCGCCAGAGCTCGGCATCCATGCGGCGGGGCTCCTCGCCTTCGCCGCCACGGCTGAGGAGCCAGAGGGCGGAGAGGATCGCCGGGGCCTCCATCGCGGCGGCGACGGCGACCATGAACCCCTCCGCCTCGATCCCGGAGGACTGGAGCACCGAGGTGCCGGCGACGAAGGTGACGATGGAGATCGAGCCGTAGTGCGCGGCGACCACGGCGGCGTTGGTGCGATCGAGGCGCGTCATCACCTGCAGCAGGCGGAAGGCCACGAGCGGCAGGCCGGCGGAGAGGACGAGCCCTGCGAGGATCGTCGCGAGCAGCGTGCTGTCGACGCCGTGCTCGGCGACGCTGACGCCGCCCTTCATGCCGATGGCGAAGAGCAGGTAGATCGAGAGCGCCTTGGCCGCAGCCTCGGGGAAGGTCAGCTCCGAGCGCGCGAGCGATGCCCCGACCCCGAGGACGAAGGCGAGAATGAGCGGGGAGCCGAGGTTGTCGAGTGCCAGTGCAAAGAAGCCGTCCAAAGCCCTCTCCCGCCGGGTTAATCGCTGCTGCGGCATAGGGGCACAGGGGGCGGGTGGCAAGCCCCGCCGTCCTCGACCCTCAGGACCGGTCGAGAACCGCCGCCGTCATGTGCCGCTTGCGCGCGAAACCCGGGCGCCGCTCGACGGTGAAGCCGGCCTCGGCCAGGGTCCGGCGGACCTGCCCCGCGGCGGTGAAGGTGGCGGCGGTGCCCCCGGGCTGCGTGGCGCAGGCGACGGCGCCGAGCAGCGTGGGCGTCCACATCGCCGGGTTTCGCGCGGGGCTGAAGCCGTCGAGAAACCAGGCATCGGCCGGGGCGACATCGCCGATCAGCGCCTCAGCCTCCCCGATGCCGAGGGTCAGCGTGACCTCGCCGTGGCCGACCTCCTGCCAGCCTGGCGCGGCGGTGAGGGCGGCGAGGAACGGTTCGGCCAGCGCCCAGAGATCCGGCCAGGGTGCGATGGCGCGGCGCTGATCCGCCTGGGGCAGCGGTGCATGCTCGATGCTGGTGAAGTGCAGGGGCCCCGCAGCGCCGGCCTCTCGCCAGGCGGCGAGCGCCACGGCGAAGTTCAGCCCGGTGCCGAAACCCAGTTCGGCCAGGTGAAACGGCCCCGTCCAGCCGTGCCATCGTGCCGGCAAACTGTTGCCGCCCAAGTAGACATGCTCCACCTCCGCCCGCCCCCCCGCGAAGAACGCTTCGTCGTAGATGTCGGAGCGGGGGCGGCCCTCCTCGTCCCACGAAAGGGGATGGGCAGGCGCCACGGGTTAGTCGCGGGCGAGGGCGATGTCGGGGGCGTCCTCGGCCTTCATGCCGACCACGTGGTAGCCGCAGTCGACGTGATGGGTCTCGCCCGTCACGCCGGAGGAGAGGTCGGAGACGAGGTAGAGGCCCGCGCGGCCCACGTCCTCCTGCGTCACGTTGCGGCGCATGGGGGCGTTCAGCTCGTTCCACTTCAGGATCAGCCGGAAGTCCCCGATGCCGGAGGCCGCCAGCGTCTTGATTGGCCCTGCCGAGATCGCGTTCACCCGGATGCCCGAGCGGCCGAGATCGGCGGCGAGGTAGCGGACCGAGGCCTCCAGCGCCGCCTTGGCCACGCCCATGACGTTGTAGTGGGGCATCACCCGCTCGGCGCCGTAATAGGTCAGGGTCACCAGGCTGCCGCCCTCGGTCATCAGCGGCTCCGCCCGTTGGGCAAGGGCGGTGAAGGAGTAGCAGGAGATGTTCAGCGAGCGGTTGAAGTTCTCCTCGCTCGTCTCGACGTAGCGGCCTTTCAGCTCGTTCTTGTCCGCATAGGCGACGGCATGGACCAGGAAATCCAGGCGGCCCCAGGTGGTCCGCACGGCTTCGAAGACCGCGTCCATCGAGGCGGCATCGGTCACATCGCAGGGCAGCACGATGGGGGCATTCACGCTTTCGGCGAGCGGGCGCACGCGCTTCTCCAGCGCCTCGCCCTGGTAGGTGAAGGCAAGCTCGGCGCCCGCCGCGGCGGCCTCTCGCGCGATGGCCCAGGCGATGGATCGGTCGTTCGCCACGCCCAGGATCAGGCCCTTCTTGCCTGCCATCAGCCCGTTCGCCATCGCCGTCGCCTCCACCGTCAAAGCCTATTGTCGCCGCCCGCCGTGGCCGATGCTCAGCGCCGTCCGGTGGTGCCGTGTAGGGAAATTCCCGGTCTGCTTCAAGTTGTCCTCACGACGCCTGATCGGGCGCATCCAGTCCTCACACCGCCGACCGGTGCGGGGTGTCGCAGCGCTTTTCCCCCGCGCGGCGGGGCGCTAAATCAGCATCAGGAGAGGAGACCGCCGTGACCGAGACAGCCATCCCGCCCCGTCCGCCGCTGGAGGGGATTTTCGACACTGAGACGCCTTACGCCCTGGCGCGCGCCTGGCTGGCGGAGGCGGAGAAGACCGAGGTCAACGATGCCAATGCCATGGCGATCTCGACGGTCGATCCTGAGGGGCTGCCCAATGTCCGAATGGTCCTGCTGAAGGAGATCGAGGCGGAGGAGGAGACCGGCGGCTTCGTCTTCTACACCAACTTCGAGAGCGCGAAGGGCCAGGAGTTGGCGGCGACCATGAAGGCGGCGGCGGTGCTGCACTGGAAGTCGCTGCACCGTCAGCTGCGCTTTCGCGGACCGGTCGAGCGGGTGGAGGATGATCTCGCCGACGCCTATTACAACAGCCGCGCCTACCAGAGCCGGATCGGCGCCTGGGCCAGTGCGCAGTCGCGCCCGCTCGAGAGCCGGACGGCCCTCATGGCCAAGGTGGCGGCGACCGCTGCGCGCTATCCGCTGAAGCCGCCGCGCCCGCCGCATTGGGGCGGCTTTCGCATCCGTCCGGTGGAGATGGAGTTCTGGGCCGACGGGGCCTATCGTCTGCACGACCGCTTTCGCTGGACCCGCCCGGCGGTCACGGGCCGCGACTGGCAGGTGCAGCGGCTGAACCCCTGAGGCCGCACCGCGGCCCGTCCGCCGAGGAGGCCGCGATGCAGGACACCCCCGAGCAGGACACACCAGAGCAGGACACGCCAGAGCAGGACACGCCCGAGCGCCCGACGCTGCTGCTGACGGGGGCGAGCCGGGGGATCGGGCATGCGACGGTCAAGCGCTTCTCCGCGGCCGGCTGGCGGGTGATCACCTGTTCGCGCCAGGCCTTTCCGGAGAACTGTCCCTGGCCTGCGGGGGAGGAGGACCACATCCAGGTCGACCTCGGCGATCCGCATTCGACCATCGCGGCGGTGGCGGAGATCAAGAAGAGGCTGACGACCGGGCGGCTGGAGGCCTTGGTCAACAATGCCGGCATCTCGCCCAAGAGCGAGGACGGCGGGCGGCTCAACACCATCGACACGGACCTGCGTGACTGGGGCCGGGTGTTCCACGTGAACTTCTTCGCCAGCGTGGTGCTGGCGCGCGGGCTGTTCGACGAGCTCAAGGCGGCGCAGGGGGCGGTGGTCAATGTCACCTCCATCGCCGGCAGCCGGGTGCATCCCTTTGCCGGGGCGGCCTATTCGACCTCCAAGGCGGCGCTGGCGGCGCTGACGCGGGAACAGGCGCATGATTATGGGCGCCACGGCATCCGCGTGAACGCCATCGCACCGGGCGAGATCGAGACCGCGATCCTGTCGCCGGGCACCGAGAAACTGGTCGAGCAGATCCCCATGCGTCGCCTCGGCCAACCAGGCGAGGTGGCCGACACCATCTTCTACCTCTGCGCGCCCGAGAGCAGCTACGTCACCGGCGTCGAGATCGAGATCAACGGCGGCCAGCATGTCTGAGGCGGGCGCGCTCAGCGCCGTCACCATCGACGTCGATCTTGAGCCGGCACGCGCCGCGGCCGATCGGACGCGGGAGCGGTTGCTGACGCTGGTCGAGCGCCATGACCTCCGGCGGTTCCGCTATTGCCAGGTGGTATCCATTGCGCCGCTCACGCTGCCCTACAGCCACCCGGTGATCCGGCTGAACACCATGGCCCGAACCGACCTGGGGCTCCTCTGCCAGTATCTGCATGAGCAGATGCACTGGTACGTCACCTGGTTTGGCCAAGCCGAGCCCGCGGCCTGGTGTGCCCTGCTGGAGACGCTGGCCGCCCGCTATCCTGACCTGCCCGTGGGTCTGCCGGAGGGGGCGGCGGACCACGCCTCCAGCCAGCTTCATCTGGTGGTGAACCTGCTGGAGTTCGAGGCTGTCTCGACCTGCGTGGACCCAGCGGCGGTCGAGGCGCATCTGCGCGCCTTGCCCTTCTACACCGACCTCTATGCGCGGGTGCTCGATGATCAGGCGGCGCTGCGCGCCCTCTACACCAAGGCCGGCTTGCTGCCTCTGCGCTCGGCGGAGAGCTTCTCGGCGGCGGATATTGCCCTGGCGGCGGGCGGGTCGGCGCTGCCTTCACAACCGTAAAGAGTGGCGTCTTGGGCGTTGCCTGGGGGGGCGCCGCCGTTAGCGTTGCCTCACTAACAAGACGGAGGGACGCGCAATGTACGACCTGTATACCTGGAGCACGCCGAACGGGCGGAAGGTGTCGATCATGCTCGAGGAGTTGGGCGTGCCCTACGACGCCCATGCCATCGACATCGGCCAGGACATGCAGTTCGACCCCGAGTTCCTGACGATCAGCCCCAACAACAAGATCCCCGCCATCGTCGACCGCGAGGCGGGGCTGAGCCTGATGGAATCGGGGGCGATCCTCCTCTACCTCGCCGAGAAACACGGCCAGTTCCTGGGCGAGGGGACGGCCCGGCTGCGGGTCATCGAGTGGCTGATGTGGCAGATGGGGGGCCTCGGTCCCATGGCCGGACAGGCGCACCACTTCCTCAAGTACAACCGCGGCAAGTCCGCCTATGCCGAGGAACGCTATGGACAGGAAACCCAGCGGCTGTACGGCGTTCTGAACAAGCGGCTCGAGGGTTCGGCCCATGTGGGCGGCACCGAGTACAGCATCGCCGACATGGCGATCTGGCCCTGGGTCTCGCGGTTCGAATGGCAGCAGATCGACCTGGCGTCCTTCCCCGCGGTCTGCACCTGGTACGAGCGCATCGCCGCCCGGCCCGCCGTCGCGAGGGGCTATCACGTGCCGGTGCCGCAGCCCAGCATCCCCATGCCTTAACCGGTTTTGCGCGCCCTGCGCGAAGAGGGGCAAAGGGCAAACAACCACCGTTTGTATTTGCGCGCCAAAAGTAGAATTACCGTTTTTGATACCCGTTTTTGGGTTACCCAAATCGTGGCGGCGGTAAGGCTGTCGTCAAGTTCTTGAACAGTTCGTCCTGTTTTGGCGGACAGCCCTATGGCTGTGCCGCGAGTGCGATAGGTGTGTCATGGCGTATGCCGACTTCGAAACGACGACCCCCTCCCTCATCGAGACCGATCAGGTGGCGACGGCCGGGCCTGGTGCCGAGCAGCCGCTCTGGTCGCGCGTGTTGATCGGCCTGCGCGCCGGCCTGGCGGCCTCCCAGGCGCTCGCCAACCGCGAGGAGGTCGCAGGGGCCTGCGTGGCGAAGAACGCCACCGAGGAATTCCGCAAGCGCTTCTTCGGGTGAGCCGGGCGTCAGGTCTCGACGACGACCGTGCCGAGCTTAGTGCCCGCCTCGACGGCGGCATGGGCGGCAGCGGTCTGAAGCAGCGGATGCGTCTCAGCAATCGCGTGGGACAGGCTGCCCGCTGACAAAAGGGCGGTTAGCCCCTCGGTCGCACGCGCGCGCTCCGCGGGGCTCAGCAGATAGACGATGAGCATCCACAGCCGGGTGTGGCGGAACATGAGCGGGTAGAACGGCAGCGTCGGGGTCATGTTGCCGGCCGAGGCATAGGTGGCGATCGTCCCGCCCTCGGCGATGATCCGCTCGGTCGTGGCGATGTTGGCGCCGAAGTCGACCTCCACGATGCGATCGACGCCCTGGCCGCCGGTGATCTCCAGCACCCGCTCCGCCACGTCCTGCTGGCGATAGTCGATGGTGTGATGGGCGGGATGGTCGTGGCCATTGGCATGTGCGGCCTTGGCGGGGGAGGAGATGGTGGTGATCACCTCCGCCCCGGCCTGGACCGCGATCTGAACGGCGTAGCGGCCCACACTGCCTCCACCCCCGGTGACCAGCACGCGCTGCCCTGAGACGGGGCCGTCGCCCAGCACGGCGGTCCAGGCGGTGACGGCGGGGATGCCCAGGCAGGCTGCCGCGGCGAAATCCGTCCCCTCCGGCAGCGGCGCGGTCTGCGCGGCTGGCAAGGCGATATGGGTGGCCGCCGTCCCGTGCTGGCGCCGCCACTGGCCGTTCCACAGCCAGACACGCTGCCCGATCCGCGCTTGGTCCACGCCTTCGCCCGCCGCGACGATCACGCCTGCGCCGTCGGAGTGCGGGACGATGTAGGGGTAGGCCATCGTCGCCCCCGGCCGGGCGCCGGCCCGCAGCTTCACGTCGGAGGGGTTCACGCCGGAGGCACGCAGTTCCACCAGCACCTCGCCCGGCCCCGGATCGGGCATGGGCATCTCAACGATCTCGAGGACATCATCGGCGGGACCGAAACGGCGGTAGAGCGCGGCTTTCATCCAAGATCGCTTTCGGCGGCGAGGAGGGCGCGCGTCTGGGGATCGGGACCGCCGCCGTAAAAGGCGGACAAGGCCTCGGCGAAGAGCGGCTCCTCGGGTGCCGCGGCCGCAAAGAGGGTGAGGCAGGAGCGGAACTTCAGCGTGTCCGTCTTCCCCAGGATGGCCTCCGGGCTTTTGTCGCTGTGCTTGAGGAGCGCGCTCACACAGTCGCGCAGCCGCGGGCCCAGCACGGGATGGGCGAGATAGGCGCGCGCCTCCTCCAACCCCGACAGCCCGTAGAACGCTGCCGTGTCCGACCGGCCGAGACCCTTGAGCTGGGGCAGGATGTACCAGACCCAATGGCCCTGCTTGCGCCCATTGCCAAGCTCAGCGAGCGCACTGGCAAAGACGAACTCCTGCGCCTTGACGAAACGCTCCAGATCCATGGCTCAGCCCCCCGTCGCCGCCTCGGGCTGGGCCGCGGGCTGAGAGCCGGGCTTGGCGCCATTCAGGGTCGTCAGCCGCAGCTTGGTGATCTGGTGACGCTCGCGCTCAATCACCTCAAAGCGCAGGCCGTGGAAGGCGAAGACCTGGCCCGCCGTCGGGATTGCCTGCGCCTCGTGGATCAGGAGCCCGGCGATGGTGGTGGCCTCGTCGCTTGGCAGTTCCCAGTCAAAGGCGCGGTTCACGTCGCGGATCGTCATCGAGCCCGGCACGACGAAGGAGCCGTCGCCCTCGCGCTGGAACTGCTCGATGTCGATGTCGTGCTCGTCGGCGATCTCGCCCACGATCTCCTCGAGGATATCTTCCAGCGTCACCAGGCCCTGCAGCACGCCGTATTCGTCGACCACCAGCGCGAAATGCGAGCGGCGCTTGAGGAAGGCGCGCAGCTGATCCTCCAGCGCGCGGGTGTCGGGCACGAACCAGGGCTTCATGGCGACCGACATGACGTCGAGCGCGGCGATGGCCTCGCCCATGTTCTCTGCGCCCGCGGTGTGGCGGTTCACGGCACGCAGCAAGTCCTTGGCATGGAGCACGCCGACGATGTTCTCCGGCTCGCCGCGCCAGAGCGGGATGCGGGTATGGGCGGAGGCCAGGCAGAAGTCGACGATGGCCTCGGGCCCCTCGTCGACCGAGATCGATTCGATGTCGCGGCGGTGGCGCATGATCTCCGCCAGGTCCCGGTCGCGCAGGTCGAGGGCGGCGATCAGGCGGTCGCGGTCCGCCTTGTCGACGCTCCCTTCCTCCGCCTGAATGGCGATCTGACCGCGCAGCCGGTCATAGGGCGCCAGCGCATGCGCATCGGCGTCGACGTTGAGGCCTAGCAGGCGGAAGACCGTGCGCACCAGCAGCGTGACGGCGCTGACGATGGGCGAGCAGAGCTTCACGACGACCTGGATCGCCGGAGCGACGGTCATCGACATGCGGTCGGGGTTGGTGATGGCATAGGTCTTGGGCGCCACCTCGGCGAAGACCGTGACCAGGATCGTCATCACCAGCGTCGCATAGGCCACGCCGGTGTCGCCGAGGAGCGCGGTGAAGAAGACCGTTGCCAGGGCGGTCGCCAGCACGTTCACCAGGTTGTTGCCGAGCAGGATCGAGCCGATGAGCCGCTCGTTGTCCTCGGTCAGCGAGAGCGCTGTCGCCGCCCCCTTCGAGCCCTTGGCGGCCATCTGGTGCATGGTGCCGCGGTCGACGGCGGTAAGCGCAGTCTCGCTGCCCGAGAAGAAGCCCGACAGGCAAAGCAGCGTCAGGATGATGGCGGCGGTCCACCAAAGCGCGGGATCCATGCGCGGTCGCCTCTTACGGTTGACAGAGACCGTGGTTATGGGGAGCGCGGGGCACGGCGGCAAGCGCGATGCGTCCGCAACCCTTCAGACATCAACGGCGCGAAGAGGGCTGGCGCACAGTGTCAACAAACGGTAATAAATCTCACGGTTGAGGGACCGTCGTGAAAACACGGGTAGTGGATCGGGCGCAGGGGGCTGCGCCATGCGTTGTGGGGAACATCGATGACGTACTGGACGCGCGCGGCGGCTGTAGTGGCTGCCAGCATGGGATTCGGCTCGGCACCGGGGGCGGCAGAGGCGGCTTCCCTGCTGCCGGGGAGCTTTATCACGACCGCTGATGTGCTGGGCCCGGGCAACGAGATCACCGATCCGGAGGGGTTGGCGATCTCGGGCGACATCCTCTACGTGGCTGAGGACAGCGGCGACGCCGATATGATCTTCAGCATCAACCTTGTGACCGGCGAGGTGGAGAGCTTCTCGCTGGAGGCCACGGCGCCGTCGCTCAGCTTCTCATCCCTCGGGACTGGGACGCTCGAAGAGGGTGAGGTCGTCTCCTTCAGCTTTACGGATGGCGCAGGCGGGCTCGGCTTCAACCCCGGGGATGCCTTCGTCATTGAGCTCGACAACGAAATCGGTTTCGGCGGTGCGCCCGATCTCACGCTGGGCATCTTCGGCGAGGGGGAGATCGTTGACGGTTTCCAGACCGGTGAGCTGCTCGTGATCGATGACGACAGTTCGCCGCGTGGTAACGGTCTGGCGTCGGCAGGCTTGGGCGTCGTGAACGCCGACGGCACGATCAACATATCGGTCTCCGGTTTCCCGGACTTCGACTTCGATGGCGTCGTCGATGGCGACGTTTTCCCGCAGCCCGAGGAAGGCGACTTCGAGGTCTTCGGCGCCATCGTGCCGACCAGCTCTCTCGACGACTTCATCCTGTCGAGCTTCGGCGATCCCGAGGGGCTGACCGTGCTGGGCGACTCGCTGTTCGTGGGTGGCGACGACGGCGACGGCGGCGGCTTGCTGCTCGAGCTTGCTCTCGACACCTTCGAGGTACTCGGTCTCGCGAGGCTGCCCTTCGAGGCTGACGGACTGGCCTCCGACGGCACGCTCATCTATGCGGCCGACGACGACACGATCATCGCGATCGACCCTGAGACCGGCGAGATCGTGCGCAGCGGCACGGTTAATCTGCTGGGCAACGACTTCGAGGGACTCACGTTCAATGGCTCCGAGCTCGTCGCCGGTGATGATCAGGGCACCGAGTCTCTGGTCTTCATCGACCCGGTCACCTTCGCTGTTACGCGTGTCGTCACGGGGGACGCCCTGCTGGTTTCGGACCCCGACGGCCTCGCCTTTTCCGAGACCTTCGGGCTGATCCAGGCAGATGCGGATCCGGGCGGCACGTCGGCAGGCCTGATCGCCTCGGCGGTGATCCCGCTGCCTGCGCCGGCCGGTTTGATGCTCGCAGGCCTCGCAGCGCTGGGTATGGTCGCAGGGCGGCGGCGGAAGATCACTCGTCCCTGACCGCCGCCAGCGGATGATGCTCCAGCACCAGGGCGCGCATGCGGGCGTCCAGGACATGGGTGTAGATCTCGGTCGTGCCGATGTCGGCATGGCCGAGCAGGAGTTGGATCGAGCGTAGGTCGGCGCCGCCCGCCAGCAGGTGCGTGGCGAAGGCATGGCGCAGCACATGCGGCGAGACCTGCGCGGGGTCGAGACCGGCGGCGGCGGCGAGCGTCTTGACCACCTCCCAGGCCCGCAGGCGCGACAGCGGCTTGTCCGGCGTCCGTGCCGGAAACAGCCAGGGCGAGCGGGCGAAGGCCTGCCCCCGCGCGTCGCAGACCGCGCGCCAGCGGATCAGCGCGGCGCGGGCGGCGGGCGTCAGCAACACCAGCCGCTCCTTCGATCCCTTGCCGGTGACGCTCAGCGTCTCGGGGCCGCGGGCGGCGGGCTCGCGGGGCAGGGTGACCAGCTCCGTGACCCGCAGGCCGGTGGCATAGAGCATCTCGAGCAGACAGTGATCGCGGATGGCATTGCGCGCGGTCGGGCTCCCCTCCGCCGCCTGGGCGACCCGCCGGGCGGCGGCGGCGAGCAGGGCATCGACATCCGCCGCCGACAGGGTGCCCGGCAGCTGCCGCGCAGCACGGGGGCCGGAGAGGCGGGCAGCCGGATCGTCCTCGCGCCAGCCCTCGCCAAGCGCAAAGCGGCAGAAGCGTCGGATCGCCGACAGGCGCCGCGCCCGGGTCGACGTGGCTAGCCCCTCCGCCTCGGCGCGCGCAAGATAAGCTTCGATGTCGACCCGTCCCACCGTCACGAGGCTGAGGCCGCGGGCGCGGGCAAAGGCCGCGAAATCGGTCAGGTCGCGGGCATAGGCGGCGACCGTGTTCTCCGCCGCCCCCCGTTCCGCGATCGCGGCCTCCAGGAAGGCCTCGATCAGATGGGCATCGGCGGTCCCGATGCCGGGCGCTTGGGCCTCGCTCACCCACCCTCCGGCGCGGAGATGATCACGCTCACAGGCTCGCGCGGCGGCGGCAGATCGGCAAACAGCGCATAACCCGACAGCACGAGGCCGCCGAGCAGGGCGAGCCTGAACAGGAATTTCGTCATCGTCCCCTCCGGTCCCGCGCCTGAAGACTGCGACCGCTGGACGGGACAATCGCAAACTGCGCGCGCCGCGGCAACGCCCGGCCGCTTGAAGGGCCGCCCGGGATCGGGGAAGGTCGCGCGGGAGAACGGCAAAAGACGATGAATGCCCGCAAGGAAAAGACCGTGACGGACCGCCCAGGTGGTGCCGCGACCACTGGCGCCAAGCCGCGCCCGGCGCGCAGCGTGGTGCTGATCGGCCTGATGGGGGCGGGCAAATCCTCGGTCGGCAAACGCCTGGCCAGCGCGCTCGGCGTGCCCTTCAACGACAGCGACGCGGAGGTCGAGGCGGCCGCCGACCGCACCATCGCCGAGATCTTCCGCGACCACGGCGAGGCGCATTTCCGTTCCGGCGAGCGGCGGGTGATCGGCCGGCTTCTGGACGGCAGGCCGCGGGTGCTGGCAACAGGCGGCGGGGCCTTCATGAACGCCGAGACGCGGGCGCTGATCGTCGAGAAGGGGATCTCGGTCTGGCTGCGGGCGGATCTGGATACCCTGCATGCGCGCACGGCGGGGCGCTCGCATCGGCCGCTGCTGAACACCGGCGACCCGCGCGCCACGCTGGCCCGGCTGATGGAGGAGCGCTATCCGGTCTACGCCGAGGCCGATGTCACCGTCGACAGCGTGGCGGGCCAGGCGCATGAGCAGATGGTGGCGCGCATCCTGACCGCGCTTGAGGATATTCCGGGCGCCTTGCAGCCCGGCTGAGGGAGAGCGGCCATGGCCGACGATCGGGTGAGCGACGATGCCGTGCGGGTGCCGGTGGGCCTGGGTGCGCGCAGCTACGATATCCTGATCGGCGATGGGCTGCTGGCTCAGGCCGGCGGGCTGATCGGGCCGCTGCTGCCCCGGCCCTTCACCGCGATCGTGACCGACGCGACGGTGGCGCAGCACCACCTGGCGCCCCTCAAGGCGGCGCTGGCGGCGGAGGGGATCGCGGCGGAGGCCGTCATCGTCCCCCCCGGCGAAGGCTCGAAGTCCATGACTGAGCTTGCGGCGGTGATCGACGGGCTGCTGGCGCTCAAGATTGAGCGCGACGACCTGATCATCGCGCTCGGCGGCGGGGTGGTGGGCGATCTGGCGGGTTTCGCCGCCGCCATCCTGCGCCGCGGGGTGGGGTTCGTGCAGGTGCCCACCAGCCTGCTGGCGCAGGTCGACAGCTCGGTGGGCGGCAAGACCGGGGTGAATGCCGCGGCGGGCAAGAACCTGATCGGTGCCTTTCACCAGCCACGCCTGGTGCTCGCCGATATCGCGACGCTCGACACGCTGGACGGCCGGCAGTTCCTGGCGGGCTACGCGGAGGTCGCCAAATACGGCCTGCTGGGCGACGCGGCCTTCTTCGACTGGCTTGAGGCCCGGGGGCCCGTCCTGCGCGACGGCGACCGCGCCGCCCGCATCGCGGCGGTCGAGCGGTCGTGCCGGGCCAAGGCGGGCATCGTGGAGCGCGACGAGCACGAACATGGGGAGCGGGCGCTCCTCAACCTCGGCCATACCTTCGGCCATGCGCTGGAGGCTGCTACGGGCTACTCCGACCGGCTGCTGCACGGCGAGGGCGTGGCGATCGGCTGTTGCCTGGCCTTCGCGGCCTCCGCCCGCCTTGGCCTCTGCGCGCAGGAGGTGCCAAGCAGGGTCGCGGCGCATCTGTCGGCCATGGGGCTGCCCACGCGCCTGACGGATGTGCTGGGACCGCTGCCGGATGCGGACGGGCTGGTCGCGCTCATGGGTCAGGACAAGAAGGTCAAGCAGGGCCGCCTGACCTTCATCCTGGCCCGCGCCATCGGCGAGACCTTCGTGACCCGCGAGGCCGACACCGCCGTCATCCGCACGCTCTTGGCGGAGGAGCTGGCGGCGCGCATCTGACGCCGCAGGGCCTCAGGCGGGGCTCGGGGCGCTCAGGCGGGGCTCAGCGCCTCCTCCCGCAGGGCGAGCGCCTCCTCGGCCTCCAGCACCGTCGCCGCGGCATTGATGATCGCGGCGGCGCGCAGGGCGGTCTGGATCTCGGCCTGGCTCACCCCCTCGGCGCGCAGCGTGGCCTCATGGGCATCCAGGCACATCCCGCAGCCGTTCACGGCCGAGACCGCCAGGCAGAAGAGCTCGAAATCGGCCTTGTCGGTGCCCGGCGAGGCGATGGCGTTCATGCGCAGCTTCGCCGGCAGGGCGGTGTAGTCCTTGCGCGTCATCAGGTGGGTCGCGCGGTAATAGACGTTGTTCATCGCCATCAGCGCAGCCGCGGCCTTGGCGGCGGACAGCGCCCCGGCGCTCATCTGCGCCTTGGCATCCGTCCCGATCTCCCGGATCAGCAGCGGATTGCGGGTCGCAAGCGCCGAGGCGAAGAGACAGCCCCATAGCCGCTCCGCGCCCAGCGTCTCGTCCCGCGCAATGGTCGAGAGGTTGAGCTTGATGTCCTTCGCATAGTCGGGGAAGGCGCCGCGCAGGTGTTCGATCGACATGGACAGGCTCCAGCGTCAGGGGGCAGGGGCGCGGCGGGACGACCCCGCCGCGGCATGGATCAGGCGACCTTCAGCACCGCGCCGCCGACCGGGCGGTTGCAGGGGCAAAGCTCGTCGGTCTGGAGCGCATCGAGCACCCGCAGCGCCTCCTTGGGGTTGCGGCCCACGTTCAGCGGGTTGACCTCGACGTGCTGGATCACGTTGTGCGGGTCCACGATGAAGGTCGCGCGCAGGGCCACGCCCTCCGCCCGCTCGCGCACGCCGAGCGCGTCCACCAGGCTGCCGGCCGGATCGCCGAAGCTGTAGTGGTTGAGCCGGTCGAGATCCGGGTGGTCGCGCCGCCAGGCGAGCTTGCAGAACTCATTGTCGGTCGAGCCGCCCAGGACCACGCAGTCGCGGTCGGCGAACTCCTCGACCAGGGCGGCGTATTCCACGATCTCGGTTGGGCAGACGAAGGTGAAATCCTTGGGGTAGAAGTAGATCAGCTTCCACTTCCCCGGGAAGCTCGCCTTCGTGATCGTCTCGAAGGCGTCTTCGCCGTTCTCGGACGGCAGGTTGAAACCGGGCTTCGCCGCCGTGACGGCAAAATCGGGCAGGGTATCGCCAACACCAAGCATGTCTCTCTCCTGTGGCTTTGGGGGTATGGGGGTCAGTCCTCGGCCTCGTTGGCCGGGGCGGCGTTCAGGTGGCCGTAGTTCTGCGCACCGATCTGGTCGTGTAGCTGCAGCTGGGTCTCGAGGAAGTCGATATGCTCTTCCTCGTCGTTCAGCAGGTCCTCGAAGATCTTCATCGAGACGTAGTCGCCCTCGGCGAAGCAGACCTCGCGGGCCTCCTTGTAGAGCGCGCGGGCCGAGTATTCGGCCGCCAGGTCGCACTCCAGCGTCTCCTTGACGTTCTCGCCGATCTTGAGCGGGTCGAGCTGCTGCAGGTTGGGATGCCCCTCCAGGAAGATCACACGCGCGATCAGCGTATCGGCGTGGTGCATCTCCTCGATGCTCTCCTCACGCGATTTCTTGGCGAGCTTCAGGTACCCCCAGTCCTCCTGCAGCCGGTAGTGCAGCCAGTACTGGTTCACCGCCGTCAGCTCGTGGCGGATGGAAGCATTCAGGTACTCGATGACCTTTTCGCTGCCCTTCATGGGGTGGCTCCTTCGTCGTTGATCGGGGAAATCCCAAGCGCCGCTCGCTGATCGGAGAGCTCGCGCTGAATGGTCTGGGCGATGAGCGGCAGGCAGGCGAAGCAGCGCATGCGCCGGCCGAGGGCGTGGTAGACCCGCCCCGGGGTGACGACGACATAGGGGTCGCGCGCCAGCATCGCGGCGATGGCGGCACGCACTTCGCGCTCGCGCAGGACGGCGCAGGAGCAGAGGATCATGATCCCCTCCCGGATGGTCTGGATCAGGCCCATTGGCGGACCCCGCGAGGCTCGGGCACATCGTTGGCAGGCGCCAGTGCGATATTGCCCAGGCGCCCGGCGCGCAGGGCGATGACGCTGTCGGCCAGGCGGCGGATCTCCTCGGGCGCGTGGGAGATATAGAGCATGGGCACCCCGGTTTCGGCCCGCAGCGCGCGGAGGAGTTGGAGCACTTCCTCCTTGCGCGCTGGGTCGAGGGCGGCGAGCGGCTCGTCCATCAGCAGCATGCGCGGACGCGCCAGGAGGGCCCGGCCGATGGCGACCCGCTGACGCTCCCCGCCGGACAGGCGCGGCGGGCGGCGGGTCAGCAGGGGCTCGAGGCCGAGGACTGCGACGACACGCCGGAACAGCCGCTCGTCGAAGCGGCGCATGCCGTAGGTGAGATTGCGCCGCACGCTAAGGTGCGGGAACAGCAGCCCGTCCTGGAAGACGATGCCCAGGCCCCGGTCACGCGGCGAAAGGTCGATGCCCGCGGTGCTGTCGAACAGCACCTGGCCGCCCATGACGATGCGCCCACGCTCTGGACGCCTGAGCCCGGCGAGACAGGCGAATAGCGTGCTCTTGCCCGAGCCCGAGGGACCGACGATCCCCAGGACGCCGTCGAAGGGCGCCACAAAGGCCGTCTGCAGCGTAAAGGTCCCCTGGGTCAGGGTCACGTCGACCTCGATCATATCGGTCATACCGCCGCCTCCACCCGGGTGCGCCGGGAGAGCCCCTCCGAGGCGACGAGGGCGCCGCAGGCCAGCGCGACGGAGAGCAGGCAGAGCCGTAAGGCTGCGTCCTCCCCGCCCGGCGACTGGGTCTCGGCGAAGAGCGCGAGCGGCAGGGTCTGGGTGCGCCCGGGGATATTGGCGGCGAAGGTGATGGTCGCGCCGAACTCGCCCACCGCGCGTGCGAAGGCCAGGGTCGCGCCGGTCAGGATTCCCGGCAGCATGAGCGGCAGGGTGACGGTCAGGAAGACCCGCGCCTCGGACGCGCCGAGGCTGCGCGCGGCACTCTCCAGTCGGCGGTCCTGGCTCTCGACGGCCTGGCGGATGGCGCGGACAAACAGGGGGAAGGCGACGACGGCGCAGGCGATGACGACGCCCGCCGTGGAGAAGCTGAGGCGGATGCCGAACAGCTCGTAGAGCGGCGCCCCGATCGCCCCCTGACGGCCGAGCAGCAGGAGCAGCAGGTAGCCCGTGACCACCGGCGGCAGCACCAGCGGCAGGTGGATCACCGCGTTGAGCACCCCGTGGCCGGGAAAGCGGTAGCGCCCCAGCAGCCAGCCGAAGCCCACCGCAAAGGGCAGCGAGCACAGCACCGCCAGGGTCGCCGCGCGCAGGGTGAGCGCGAGCGCCTGCCCCTCCGCCGGCGAAAGGCCGAGGGCCTGGCCCATGAGGGCCGGGATCTCGGGCAGGAAGGCCATCAGTGACCGGTCCCGTGGCTGTGGCTGTGGTCGACTGCCGGCGCGGGCGTGCCCACTGGCGTCCCGAGCGTGAAGCCATGCGCGGCGAAGATCGCCGCCGCCTCCGGCCCTGTGAGGAAGGCCAGCAGCGCGGCCGCGCCCTCGGGGTCGGCGCTGCTGAGGACGGGGGCGACGGGATAGACGATCTCGGGCGTCACTTGGCCCGGCACCTCGGTCAGCACGTCTATCCCGTCGACGCCGAGCGCATCGGAGGCATAGACGAGGCCGAGCCCTGCCTCGCCGCGGGCGACCAGGGCGACGGCGGCGCGGGTGTCCTTGGTGGCGGCGATCCGGTCCTCGACGACGCCCCAGCAGCCCATGCTCTCCAGCGCCGAGCGGCCGTAGCGGCCCACGGGCGCGTGATCGGGGTCGGCCATGGTGAAGTGCTCAGCCCCCAGCGCCGCCTGCAGCGCCCCGGGGCCATGCGTGATCTTCGTCGCCCCCTCGGGGCCGATGATGACCAGCCGGTTCGACAGCAGCGGCGTCACGGCGTCGGCATCCACCAGCCCGCGCTCGGCCAGCCAGTCCATCCACTGCGGATTGGCCGACAGGAACAGATCCGCCGGCGCCCCCTGCTCGATCTGCCGCGCCAGCGTGCCGGAGGAGGCATAGGAGGCCGTCGCCTCGCCCGGATAGGCCGCCATCACCGCCTCCATCGCCCGGGCGGTGGAGGCGGCGGCGAAGACCACCGGCTCGGCCGTCGCGGTGCAGGTCAGCACGACGAGGGCGCCGAAGCTGATCCAGAGGCGCGTGGCCAGCGTGAGGGTGCGGTTCATGACGTCTGCCTCAGCCGAACTTGAACAGCACGCCGTAGCCGCCGCGGGGGTAGGACCATTCGATCTCCCCCGTCGCCTGGCAGACGATGCGGCAGGTCCCGCATTCCATGCAGCCGTCCGAGACGATCTCGACCCGCCCGTCGTCGCCCTTCTCGTAGCAGCCGGCCGGGCAGATATGGACCAGCGACTTCAGCTCCGGGCTGTCGTGGATGTTGCGGCGGATGGTGATATGGGGCCGGCCTTCATCGACCAGATAGCGGTTCTGGTAGAGCCGCTCCTCCATCCGCAGGGTGTCTTTGGTGTCGTTGCTCATCTCCAGGCCCTCGCGATCTTGAACATGTCGGTGATGACGTTCCACCAGCCGCCACGGGCATCGCGCAGCGCCCGGACCATCTGGCCTTCCTTGGTTTTCTTGTCCGTGCCGTCGACGCGGATGAAGGTCTGCATCGCTTTCGCCAGGGCCTTCGGATACGCCGTAAAGAGCTGCTTGTTGCGGTGAAGAATGTCCGGCAGGCGCCTGTATTTCTTGAGATCCTTCATCACGAAGCTCTCCGCCAGCTTGTCGCGGTAAAGCTTGAGGTTTGCCTCGGTGCAGGGCTTCTCCTCGACCTTGAGCTGGATCACCGTCTCGGCCGCCAGGCGCCCGGTGGTCATGGCCAGGTTCGACCCCTCGCGGTGCACGGCGTTCACGAACTGCCCGGCATCGCCCACGATGACCCAACCGTCGCCGGTCAGCGTGGGGATGGCGTTATAGCCCCCTTCCGGGATCAGGTGCGCCACGTACTCCTTCATCTCAGAGCCCTTCAGCAGCGGCGCGACGGAGGGGTGGCTCTTGAACTTGTCCAGCAGCGAGTAGGGGCTGATCTCGGTCTCCTGGAAGTCGGAGATCAGGCAGCCCACGCCGATCGAGATCGACTCGCGGTTGGTGTAGATGAACCCGGTGCCCACCATGCCGGAGGAGACGGAGCCCATCACCTCGATGACGACGCCGTCCTCCTCGCCCGCCAGGTTGAAGCGCTCGCGCACCGTCTCCTCAGGCAGGAAATGGGTCTCCTTGACCGCCAGCGCGACATGGGCGGGCTTAAGCTCGGGGCGCAGGCCGGCGCGTTGGCCGACGAGGGCGTTCACCCCCTCGCCCAGGATCACGACATCGGCATAGATCGGCGGCCCCTCGCGGTCGGTCTCGACCCCGATCACCTTGCCCGCTTCGTCCTTCACCAGGTCGGTGACCGTGGTCTCGCAGATCAGCAGGGCGCCCGCGTTGCGGACCTCCTCGCTGAACCAGCGGTCGAACTGGGCGCGCAGGATCGTGTAGCGGTTCGGCTTCTCCTCGTTGAAGTCGTCCGAGCGGTGGTGGACGCCGGTGTGGCTCTTCTCCTCCAGGCACCACATCCGCTGTTCCACGACATGGCGCTCCAGCGGGGCTTCCTCGCGGAAATCGGGGATGATCCGCTCCAGCGCGTCGGCATAGAGGATCGCGCCCTGGACGTTCTTGGACCCGGGGTATTCACCGCGGTCGATCTGCAGGACCGAGAGCCCCGCCTTGGCCATCGTATAGGCCGCCGCGTTGCCGGAGGGCCCGGCGCCGACGACGATGGCATCGAAGTGTTCGGCCATGGTCTCTCTCCTCAGGCTGGTTCGGTGGTGCTGACGGGGGCGCGCAGCCGGCGGGCGAAGGCGTCCGTGAGGGCGGGCAGCACCTTGGTCGCATCCGCGACGACGCCGAGGTGGGCGAAGTCGAAGATCTTGGCGTCCGGGTCGGTGTTGATCGCGACGATCAGGTCGGCGCCCTCGACGCCCACGCGGTGCTGGATCGCGCCGGAGATCCCGGCAGCGATGTAGAGCCGCGGGCGGATCGTCTTGCCGGTCTGGCCGATCTGACGGTCGGCCGGCATCCAGCCCTTCTGCACCACCGGGCGCGAGCAGCCGTATTCGCCGCCCAGCACCTTTGCGAGATCCTGGACATGGCGGAAGTTCTCGACGGAGCCCAGGCCCATGCCGCCTGCCACGACGATGTCGGCATAGGCGAGATTGGCGTCATCGCTGGTGGCGTCGGCCACGAAGTCGAGGATCTTGGTGACGATATCGCCCTCGGCGATGCCCAGCGGATGGCGAACGATCTCGCCCTCACGGCCCGGCTGCGCCTCCGGCATGGCCATGACGCGCGGGCGCACGGTGGCCATCTGGGGCCGGAAGTTGAGGGTGTAGATCGTGCACAGCAGCGAGCCGCCGAAGGTGGGGCGGGTGGCCGCCAGGCTCTTGTCCGCATCGACGTCGAGTTCGGTGCTGTCCGCCGTCAGGCCGGTGCGCAGGGTGGTCGCGACCGAGCCCGCCAGATCGCGGCCCAGCGTGGTGGCGCCCAGCAGCAGGATCTCCGGCTGATAGGTGTTGACCATGTCCGTGAGCGCCCGGGTGTAGGGCTCGTTGCGATAGTCCGTCAGCACCGGGTCGGCGCAGATGTACATGCGGTCGGCGCCATAGGCGAAGGCCTCGGTCGCAGCATGCTCGATGCCCTCGCCCTCAGGGCCCATAACGACGCCGCAGAGGTCGACGCCCAGCTTGTCGGCGAGCTTGCGGCCTTCGCCCATCAGCTCCCAGGAAACCGGGTGGATCGCACCGCGCTCCAGCTCGACGTAGACCCAGACGTTCTTGTAGCTCTTGAACTTCTCCGGCAGCTCTTTCTTCATCCCCGCGCGGCCTGCGGGTCTTTTCGGCGCTTGTGCCATCTCTTCCTCCTCAGGCGTTGGGGGTGGGGGCGGCCAACAGATCCGCCTCGAGCTTCGGTTGCTGCACGAAGATCATGTCGAGCAGCGCATCGCCGATCTGGGCAGGCTTCTTGCCCTCGACGGCCAGCATCTCGGCCTTGTCCTCGCGCGGGCTGGGGGCGAAGACGCGCTTCACCACCGTGGGCGAGCCGCGAAGGCCGCACATCATCAGATCCTCGACGCCCGCCTCCTCGGCCGACCAGACGGTCAGCTCGGCGCGGGCGGCGCGCAGCATGTCGGTGATGGTGCCGCGGCGGATCTCGTTGGTGCCCTCGAGCATGGTGATCAGGCAGGGCAGGGCGGATTTCAGGACCTGCACCCCGCCCTCGGACCGTCGGCGCACGACGATCTCGGCGCGGTCCTGGTCGAGCATGTCGATGGCGGCCACATAGGTGAGCTGGTTGAGGCCGAGGCGCCGGGCGATGCCGGGGCCCACCTGTGCGGTGTCGCCGTCGATGGTCTGCTTGCCGGTGAACACGATGTCGATGGGCCGCTCGCTGCCGATCTTCGACAGGGCGGTGGCCAGCGCAAAGGAAGTCGCCAGCGTGTCCGAACCCGCAAAGCGCCGGTCGGTGATCAGCACCGCGCGGTCGGCGCCCAGGCCCAGGGCACGGCGCAGGCTCTCCTCCGCCATCGGCGGGCCCATGGTCAGCACCGTCACCCGCCCGCCGTACTGATCGCGCAGGCGCATCGCCTCCTCCAGCGCGAACAGGTCGTAGGGGTTGATGATCGTCGGCACCCCCTGGCGCATGATGGTATTGGTCACCGGATGGACGCGGATCTGCGCCGAGTCCGGCACCTGCTTGATGCAGACGACGATGTTCAGGCCATCGAAATCGAGATCGCTCGCGTCCATCGGCTTGCTCCTTGTGCGGGGGATTACTCGGCGGCCAGCGACAGGCTGCCGATGTCGACGAACTTGGCGTCAATCTCGCGCTGCTTGTCGGTGAAGACCTTGAAGACCTTCTCCTGCAGCGGCGTGGATTCGACGAAGTCCATGTAGGCGCGCTTCAGGACCAGCCGGGCCTCGAGGAAGACGTCGTCATCGCTCATGCCCTCGAAGTCCGCCTTGGCCAGGTACTGGCCCATGCGCTTCATGATGTGCAGGCGGTTCACGTTCAGCACCTGCTGGTCGAAGGGCATGAGGAAGAACAGGAAGAAATCCTCGGCCGAGGAGAGGCTTTCGATCTGCTCGAGCAGGGTCTTTCCGCTGAGGTCCTTCATGGCATGATCTCCTTGTTGGTCGTGGGTCTGGGTTGTGCGTTCGCTCGAGGCCGCGATGTCGAGGGCGGCGGGATGGATCAGAAGACAGGTCATCGCCGCCCCCTCACTCGGCCGCCGCCGCAGGGGCGGGAAAGGCCAGATGAAACAGGCGGATAAGGTCGGCAGCCTCCGGCGCGCGCTTGGTGGCCGAGACCTCGGCCCGAAGGAGCGGCAGGAGCGCGCGCACCGTGTCGTGGTCGTCGGGCAGCCCCGCCTCCGCCAAGGCGCGGGAGAGGGCGGCGCTGCCGGAATGCTTGCCGATGACGATGCGGTGGCTGAGGCCGAAGTGGCCGGGCGACAGCGCCTCATAGGTGCCGGGATCCTTGATCAGCCCATCAACGTGGATCCCGGCTTCGTGCGTAAAAACCGCGTCACCGACCACGGGCTTGGAGACCGGGACCGGCCGGCGCGCGGCATCAGCCACGATGGCCGAGAGGGCGGGCAGGGCGGTAAGGTCGATTCCGCTGTCTGAGCCGTTGGACAGGATCGCGGCTGCCACTTCCTCCAGCGCCGCATTGCCCGCCCGCTCGCCCAGGCCATTGACCGTGACGCTGAGATGGGTGGCGCCTGCGGCAGCGGCGGCCAGCGTGTTGGCGGTCGCCATGCCGAGGTCGTTATGGGCATGGAACTCGAGCGGGATCGCCACCTCCTCCGCCAGCCTGTCGACCAGCGCGAAGGCGGAGAAGGGATCGAGCGTGCCGAGGGTATCGGCGAGCCGGAAGCGGATCGCGCCGGCGCCCGCCGCGACCTCCGCTGTGCGGGTCAGGAAGGCGGGGTCGGCGCGCGAGGCATCCTCCGCCCCGACCGAGACGGCCAGACCGAGCGTCACGGCCCGGCGCACCAGCCGGTCGAGCCGGTCGAGCACCACGGTGCGGCTGACCCCGAACTTGGCCGCGATCTGGCGGTCCGAGACGGGCACCGTGAGGTGGACCCGCGGCACGCCCGTCACCACCGCCGCCGCCAGGTCGCGTTCGTTCAGTCGGCACCAGGCGACCGGCACGGCCCGGCGCAACACCCCGGCCACGGCCCGGATGTCGTCGATCTCGTCCATCCCCATGACGGGGATGCCCGCCTCGACCTCTGCCACGCCGGCCGCATCCAGAGCATGGGCGATGGCGAGCTTCTCCGCGCGGGTGAAGGCAACGCCGGCCGTCTGCTCCCCGTCGCGCAGGGTCGTGTCGCAGAGCGCGACCGGCCCGGTCGGGACCATGCGGGGCAGCGGCGGTGTGAGGCGAGGCGGGGTCATCGCGGCCTCCCTCAGGCGTAGGCCGGGTTGAAGGCGTCGGCGGCCGGCCCCTCGGGGGTCCAGAACGGCGACATCTCGCGCAGCCCGCCGATGATCTCCGGCATGACCGCCAGGACCCGGTCGACCTCCTCGCCCGTCGTCTCGCGGCTGAGCGAGAAGCGGATCGCCCCATGCGCCGCCGTGAACGGGATGTCCATCGCCCGCAGCACGTGGGAGGGCTCGAGCGAGCCCGAGGTGCAGGCCGAGCCGGACGACGCCGCGATCCCGTGCTGGTTCAGCTTGAGCAGGATCGCCTCCCCCTCGATGAACTCGAAGGCGACGGTCGAGGTGTTGGGCAGACGGTCGAGCGGATCGCCGGTGACGAAGCAGTGGCCGATCTGCTGCACCAGCCCCTTCTCCAGCCGGTCGCGCAGGCCCGCCATGCGGGTCGCATCCTCGGTCATGGTGGCAAGCGCCATCTCGGCGGCCTTGCCGAGGCCGATGATCGCCGGCGCGTTCTCGGTGCCAGCCCGGCGCCCACGCTCCTGATGGCCGCCGCGCTGCAATGGCCGGAACCGGGTGCCGCGCTTGACGTAGAGCGCGCCGAGCCCCTTGGGCCCGTGCAGCTTGTGCGAGGACAGCGACAGCATGTCGATGTCGGTGCCCTTCACCTGGATCGGCAGCTTACCGGCCGCCTGCACCGCATCGGTGTGGAACAGCGCGCCGGCTTCCTTCGCCAGCTCCGCCAGCCCCTCGATCGGGAAGACGGTGCCGGTTTCGTTGTTGGCCCACATGAAGCTGACCAGCGCCGTCTTCTCGCTCAGCGCGTTGCGGTAGGCCTCGATGTCGAGCCGCCCCTCCCGGTCGACCGGGATGCGGTGGACGGTGACGCCCTCGTGCTTCTCCAGCCAGGCGCAGAGCTCCAGGATCGCCGGGTGCTCCACCGCCGAGGTGATGATCTCGGTGCGGTTGGGGTTGGCCGCCAGCGCCGAGCGGATGGCGGTGTTGTTCGACTCAGTGCCGCCCGAGGTGAAGATCACCTCGTGATCATGCTCCGCGCCGATCAGCGCCTGCACCGCCCGGCGGGCCTTGCGCAGCGCGCTGCCAACCTCCGCGCCGAAGGCGTGGATCGAGGAGGCATTGCCGAACTGCTCAGTAAAGAAGGGCAGCATCGCCTCAACGACCTCCGGGTGGACCCGGGTGGTGGCGTTGTTGTCGAGATAGATCGGGGTCATCGCTGCCTCCCTCACGCGTTGGCCACGGGAAGGACCCGGACCGTGCGGCCGAGTGCTTCCGTGATCTGCTTCTGGAGCCCGCCCAGGGTGAGCGAGGCGGCGGAGCAGCCGGCGCAGGCACCCTTGAGGTGGACGAGCACTAGGCTGCCTTCGAGATCGACGAGCTCCACGTCGCCGCCGTCGCGCTGGAACACGGGCCGCATCTCCTCGACCGTGCGGGCGACCAGGATCGCCTCCTGCGCCGGGGTCCGGCCGGTGGGGGCTGCCGGCGCCTCCGCTGCTGGTGCGGGGGCTGCGGCGAGCGGTTGGATGCTGATCGGTACCGCCATCGCCGCCCCGTCCTGGGCGACCACCGGCATCACCGGCTTCGGCGCCTCTGCGCCGACCGCCGGCACAGGCATGGGCGGCAGCTCGAAGCCCGCCTTCTTTTTCTTCTTGGGCTTGGGGGCGGCCCCGAAGACGAAGGCTTGTTCCGCCGTGATCAGCCCCTCGGCCACCATCTCGGCGTTGAGCTGCGCGAGCATCTCTTCCAGCGGCTCGCGGCAGGACAGGCAGCCGCCGCCGGCCTTGGTGTAATGGGTCAGGGCCTCCAGCGAGGTGAGCTTGTTGGTGCGCACCGCCCGCTCGATCATGCCCTCGTCCACGGCGAAGCACTTGCAGATCAGCGCCCCTTCCTCGTGGTCGTCGTCCTCCAGCTCCTCACCGCGCCACTGGGCGACGGCGGCGGTCAGCGCCTCCTGGCCCATGACGGAGCAGTGCATCTTCTCCGGCGGCAGACCGTCGAGGAACTCGGCAATGTCCTGGTTGGTCAGCTTGCGCGCCTGCTCGATGGTCTTGCCGATCACCAGCTCGGTCAGCGCCGAGGACGAGGCGATGGCCGAGCCGCACCCGAAGGTCTGGAAGCGGGCATCCTCGATCACCTCGGTCTCGGGGTTGACCTTCAGCATCAGCTTCAGCGCATCGCCGCAGCTAAGCGAGCCCACCTCGCCGACCGCATTGGCGCCGTCCAGCGCGCCTGCGTTGCGGGGGTTGAAGAAGTGGTCCTTGACCTTTTCGGAGTATTCCCACATCGGCCCGCTCCTCAGCAGAAGGACTTGCCGCAGCCGCAGGTCGACTCGGCGTTGGGGTTGTTGAAGACGAAGCCCGCGCCCTCGAGCCGGGTGACGAAGTCGATGGTCACGCCGTTCAGGATCTGGAGGCTTTCGGGGTCGACGAGGACGGTGACCTCGCCGTTTTCGAAGACGGTGTCGTCCTCGGCGCGGTCGAGCTCCAGCGCCATGCCGTACTGGAAGCCGGCACAGCCGCCCCCCTGAACCATGACGCGCAGGCCGGCGATGGGGCGCCCGGCGCCTTCGATGGCCTGCCGAATGGCCTCGCGAGCGGTGTCGGTGATCTCGAGCATCTCTGTGCCTCTCCCAGGTCGGTGCTGTTGCTGATCGGGATAAAGCAGGATGCGTGCCAGGCTGGAAAAACATTATTTAGCAGTAAGTTAACGCCGATTGCAGCTTTGTTGCGATCCGACAAACGAGACAATGAACGCTTTGCGACATGTCAGGGAGGGTTCGGTGCGGACGCGTCCCGATGCGCCCAAGCCGACCCTAGGGTCGGTCGCATATCGCCATGGACGGGGTAAGGCGTCCTTCAGCGAAGTGACGGATCCTGAAAGCAGGGTGGGCGGGGGGGGCCGTTCAGTCTTTATGAGCAACAGTTGCTCAGCGCTGATCAGGGGGCGCCAGGGCTCTGGATTTGTGGTGCTTGATCAGCTTGCCGGCTCGGAACGGGGGTCTGCGGTCCCGCCCTCAAGAGCCGTCCTGAAGGCTCGGCTGCGCCGGCCTTCAGGCGTCGTCCGGTGCGAAACAGTCGCTGCGCTCGTCGCAGGCGTCGCAGGTGGGTGCCAGGCACAGCGAGAAGGCGCTCTCCGAGCAGATCTGGCGATAGAAGAACTTCTTCCAGCGCATGTTCGCGTGGTTGAGCCGGATCAGCCCCGGGAAGTGCCGGCCGACGAGCGCCGTCAGATGCGGCCGCGTCGGCAGGCCCAGATCTTCCCACAGGTGGTTGGGCTCCATCGCGCGGCGCGCCAGGATGTCGGCCAGCCAAAAGGCAAGCGGGGTCGCCGCCTCGCCGCGCCAGGTGATCAGCGTGGCCACCGCGCGCTGGTCCGCCGCCCCCGCCGCGGGCATCACGTCCAGATCCGGCAGGCGCAGCGGCAACATCATGGCCGCCAGACCCCGATAGGCCGGCGCCGGCAGACCGAGAAGATCCGGCAACGCGCCCCTGTTGGCCGCCCGCTCTCCCAGCGCATGGGCCAGGATCGCGCCCAGATCGGCGCGATCCTCGACGCTCAGGGTCGCCACGCTCGGCGTCGCGGCTCCCGCGCCCGGCGAGGGAAAGGCGATCTCACTCGACGGGCGCATGGGTCTGGCAATCCTTGGGGCAGACCCGGTTGCAGGCGCCGCAACCGATGCAGGCATCGGCGTTCGCCATGACCATCACCTTGCGCTCGATCTCGTCCTCGTCGTCATCATCCTCGTCGAGATCGACGAACTCGCCGTCCTCGTTGATGCCGCGCAGGGTCATGACGTCCCGGCCGCAGACCTTGTAGCAGCGCCCGCAGCCGATGCAGGTCTTCTCGTCGATGGCGACCAGGAACTCGGGCACATATTCGGTGCCGCCGCGGGTATAGGCCGTGATGGGCATGGTCTCTTTTCCTTTCCTCGGGGCGGCCGGTCAGTACGCCGGCCGTATCCCTGGGTTTTGAACGGCGTTCATGACCGGCGGCGCGGGTGCCCCGGGGCGGGCTGCAGCCCAGCCCGGGCAGAGGTCAGGCGCTGGCCTTCTCGGCGTCCTTCAGCCGTTTGCGGGCCGCGGCGAGATCCGCGAAGATCTCATAGGTGGCCGCCGCGACCTCGGGGATCTTCTGCCAGTCGGTTGGCAGCTCCTCCGACAGGTCGTGCAACTCCATCTTGGCGTTGGTCGACCGCATCGAGAGGCGCTTCACCTCTTTCTTCAGCTCGTCGATATCCATCTCTGCTCTCCTCTTGCCGGGGGCCGACGCCCCACGCCCGGTGGTCAGGCGCGGGCCGCGTCGGGGTACTTCTCGATCGTCTCGACGGCCTGGCCGAGCAGCTTCTCGCCACCCTCCGCCAGCTTCTCGAAGGTCTCGAAGCCGAAACGGTGCACGTCGCGCAGGTGCTTGGAGATCACCACCAGCTTGCCCGCGATCAGCACCATCCGGCCGAAGCCCTCGTGGCTCATCTTGCTCATGGGGCTGGCCATGCAGCCGGTGCGCTTCTCGATCATCAGGCCGAGCGCGGCGTAGAACTTCTCGATGCGCCACATCACGTCGGGGTCCGGGTCGCCGATGATCGGGATCTCGCGGCGCTCCTCCTTGGTGACGATGAAGTCCTTCAGCAGGTCCGCATCCGTCTTGTCGTCCCAGGTGCCGTAGCTGTCCTCGGCCCGGATCACCTGGGCGAGTTGGGCCACGAAATCGCTGGCGGGCATTGCGCCGCCTCTCGGCGCGCTGGGAGGAAGGGTTTCTGCATCGGCGGTCATTGCGCCATCTCCTCTGCGTAGTCGTCCATGAAGTCGGGCTTGTCTTCCGTGCGGCCGAGGATCTTGCGCAGGAAGGGCGGCGGGGTGCCCTTCAGCATGTCCTGGCAGCGGATGATCACGTTCTGGATCGTGTCGGGATCCTTCACCTTCACCGGGTGGATGCCGGCGCGCACGACCTTGGCCGCCGCAGGCCCCCCGATGGCGAGCACAAAGAGCAGCGCGGCACCGGTCAGCGCCTCCACCTTCGGCGTGATCTTGTCGTCGATCTCGTCGTGCTTGCCGGACTGCTGCGTCACGTCCTCGAAGCCCACGGCTTCGATGAAGCGGGCATCGGTGGTGGTGACGTCATAGAGCGCGAACTTACGGGCCGAGCCGAAGTGCGCATTCAAATGCTCCAGGTCATTGGTGGCGATGGCGATGCGCAGCGGCTTCTCGCCGGGTGCATTGCCGTTCTGGGCGCTCATGGTTTCCTCCTCGTCAATGAGGCGCAGGCGTCGGGCCAGCATGCTCGAACTCCTCCTCGATGGGTGCTGCGCCGAAGTCCTCGGGGCGCGGGCGGTGGTGGCGCGATTGCACGATGTTCGCGACCTCGTAGAAGAAGGCGCGGCTGCCGCGGTAGCCGACGCGGCAGATGTCCTGCGCGCCGAGCCGGTCGAAGATCGGGAAGCCAGCGCGCAAGAGCGGCAGGCCGAGGCGCGCACTGGCGTGGCGCCCATGGGCATGGGCGATCAGCAGATCGGCCCCCGCCACCGCAGCCCCGCGTTCGAAATCGCCGAGATCGCCGATCACCACCTCTGCTGCCGGCACCTTCTCCAGCACCGGGGAGGGGGCGGTGGAGACCGCGGTCACCACGTCGCTGCCGATGCTCGCAAGCGCGGTCGACAAGGCGAACATCAGGTCGGGCTCGGCGGCGATCGCGAGCTTGAGCCCGCCCGTGTGGAAATGCGCATCAAGCGAGGCGTCGATGAGGCGCGCGCGCTCCCGCACGATCTCGGGCGGCGCATCGGAGACGCCGGCAAGGCCCATGAGGGTACGGATGAAGGCATCCGTCGGCTTGAGACCCGTGAGCGATTGGTAGACCCGGTAGGGCACGCCGGTGCGCTGCTCCAGCATCGCGGCGGCCGGGCGCATGCTCTCGCCCACCACCAGCGTGAAGGCGCTGAGGCCGAGGGTGGCGATATCCGACAGGGGTGTGCCGCCGAGCGAGGTGCCCTCCCAGCTTTCGGCCACATGACCGTCGAGCGAGGTGGAGATATTCGGCAGCACGACGGGGTTGAGGCCGAAGGCGCGGACTAGCCGGGTGATCTCCTCCACCTCTGCCGGCGAGAGATGGCTGCCGGCGAGCAGGGTCACCTGCCGCTCGCGCGTCCGCCCGGGCGTCGGCCGGCTATCGGGGACCACCGTGTCGATGATCGCCTCGACCGCGCGGGCCCAGCCGTCCTCAAGCGCGCCAGTGAAATCGGGGGTGGAGGCGTAGACGATGGCGGTATCGGCGAAATCCTCGCGGCGCTGGCGCATCAGCTTGAGATCGCCCGGCACATCCTCGCCCCGGGTCTCGGTCAGCGCGGTGGAGGCGATGCCGATGAACTTCGGGCTCGCCTTCTTGCGCAGGTTCTCGATCGCCTCCTCGATCTGGTCGGCGCCACCCAGGATCGTGGAAACCTCGTTCATCGCGGTGGTCTGGAGCGGGACGGCTTCCTTGAAGTGGCGCACCAGGTGGACCATCGCAAAGGCCGTGCAGCCCTGGGAGCCGTGGAACAGCGGCACCGCCCCCTCGATCCCCAGGTAAGCGAGCGCGGCGCCAAGGGGGGCGCTCGACTTCAGCGGATTGGTCGAGAGCGCGCGGCGCGGGTGCGTGACCTTGCCCATCTCAGCAATCCTCGAAATCGGTGACGTCGCTCTCGACGGGCGTGAGGGCTGCGGCAGCGGGTGCCGCGTCCTCCATGCCCCACCCGGGCTCCCAGGGGGCGGGATCGCGCAGTTCGGCCCACATCGGGTTGTTGAGCGCGCGGTCCAGTGCGCGGACCATGTCGACCATGCCCATGTAACCGGCATAGGGCTCGTGCTTCTCCTGGTTCACGTCGACCCAAGGGACGCGGGCCTTGAGCGCCACGAACTGGGAGCGGCCGCCGGACATCAGGACATCGGCCTCGGAGGCCTTGAGCGCGCGATACATCTCCTTCGGCGCCATGTTCTCGAACATATGCGCGTCGGTCTGCATGATCTCCTTGACGCGCTCCTTGTCCTCCTCGGTGGCCTTGCGGACCGAGGTCCCGACGACCTCCATCCCCAGTTCCTGCAGCGCCGAGACGACGGACCAGCTCTTGTGCCCGCCGGTGTAGAGGAGCACGCGCTTGCCCTCGACGCGGGGGCGGTAGGGCTCGAGGTCGGCCCAGACCTTCGCCTCCTCCTCCGCGATCAGGGCTTCGCAGCGGTCGATGAGGGAGGGCTCGGCGCCGCGCTCGACGAGCATCCGGCAGAGGGTGCGGAGCGCGTCGGAGGTGTCGGAGATGCCGTAGAACGAGCCCTCGAAGTAGGGGATGCCCCAGCGCTCCTCCATCTTGCGCGCCAGCGTGATCAGCGCCTTGGAGCAGACCAGCATTGTGACGCGGGCGCGGTGGGCCATGGCGACCTGGCGATAGCGGGCATCGCCGGTGATCGAGCCGAGGACCCGGATGCCGAGCCGATCGAGCAGCGGCTTCACCTGCCAAAGCTCGCCCGACAGGTTGTAGTCGCCGATGATGTTGACGTCCGTCGGGCTCGGCTCCTCAGGCTCCAGCGTGCCGATGACATGGTCGATCAGCGCTTCGCCCGCCAGCTTGTTGCCGAGGTTCTTGGAGCCCACGAAGCCCGGCGCGTTGACCGGGATCACCGGCGTCTCCAGCCGCTCCGCCGCCGCCTTGCAGACCGCGTCGATATCGTCGCCGATGAGCGCCGGCACGCAGGTGTGGTAGACGAAGACGGCCGGGGGGGCATGGGTCTCCACCACCTCCCGGATCGCGGCGAAGAGTTTCTTCTCGCCCCGCCCCATGACGATGTCGAGTTCCGTGAGATCGGTGGTGAAGCCGGTGCGATAAAGCTCCGAGCCGGAGGAGGCGGCGCCGCGATTGTCCCAGCCGTTGCCCTCACAGGCCAGCGGTGCATGGACCAGATGCGCGGCATCGACGATGGGCTGCAGCGCGATCTTGGCCCCGTCGAAGGCGCAGCCGCCCGCCGCCGCCCCGGGGGTCAGCGGCTTGGCGCAGCCCTTCTTGCGCTCAGCGTCCGACTTCTGCTGGTTATGCCCGCAGGCAGGCTCGTCGAAGACGTCGGCGATCTTCTGTTTCAGCGCGTCGGCCATCTGCAGCCCCTTGTTGCTCATCAGTGCATAAGCAGGAAGCGTGCCAGCGCGATTTCGTTCAGATTTCTGATTTACGTCAATGGATTAGGGGGTTCTCGCCATGACCGACATGTCGCGACACTAACATCGGCCTTGTCGCGGTCAGGACAGCCGACTGTCGGGGTCAGCGCCAGACGGACAGCGCCGGGGACGCGGTGTCGCAGCGCTCCATCGTCAGGGTGCGCCAGCGGTGCGTGGCGCTCAGCGTCCGTGCGGCGTCCGCGCCGACCGTCAGGCAGAGCGTCGAATTCTCGAGCCTGAGCTGCCCGGTCGGCGTCCGCTCGAAGAGCTGAAGCTGGGCGGCGGGCACGAAGGCATCGCCGCCCCCGCAGGGCTGCAGGACGACCGCGGAGCCCGGGAGCGGCGCGACGACGCCGAAGGCGGTGACGCAGGCGTCGTAGGCCGGGAAGCGGAGCCGGCCCTCGCGCATAACGACAACCCGGTCGACGCTGCCACGCGCCGGCAGACAGTTATGGGCGACCAGCGGCATATCCGTGCGGGCCGACATCCCGACCCCGACCACGTCGATGCAGTATCCCTCGCCCGGGAAGTCAAGATCGTCGAGGAGGCGCATCTGCGGCGGCGGCTCAGCCGAGGCACCGGTGGCAAGGGCCACGGCGAGCAAGCCGAGGATCCAAGCCTTCGTCATTACGTCCTCCTGCGCTGTGCTCCCTGCCATGTGCGGTCACCCAAGGCGGCGACAAGGCCACAGCAGCAGCTCAGGCATAGCGAAACCGGCGACCTTGGGCCGCCGGTTCCAGATCCTTCGCAGACTGACCGCCCTCAGCGGGTGAGGTCGTAGCTGTAGTCGGTCTCGCCCGGCACGATGGTGTCGGTATCGAGCTTGTCGAAGATCGTGTCGAGCAGCTTCACCAGCACCGTCAGCGCACCCTGGTAGCCCCAGGTCGGGAAACGGTGGTGGTGGTGACGGTCGAAGATCGGGAACGCCAGCCGGATCAGCGGGGTGCCCACGTCACGCTCCAGGTATTTGCCGTAGGAGTTGCCGATCAGCATGTCCACGGGCTCCGTGGCCAGCAGCGAGCGCATGGCCCAGAGGTCCTTGCCCGCCCAGACCTGGCAGCCCTTGCCGAAGGGCGAGGAGGCCAGCAGCTCTTCCATCTGCGCCGCCCAGAGCTTGTTGCCGTTGGTGGCCAGGCAGTGGCGCGGCTCGCCGCCCAGCTCCATCACGAAGCGGGCCATGCCGTAGACAAAGTCCGGATCGCCGTAGATGGCGTAGGTCTTGCCGTGCAGGTGCGACTGGCTGTCGGCGATGGCGTCGATCAGACGGCCACGCTCCAGGCGCAGGGCCTCCGGGATCTCCTTGCCCGTCAGCTCCGAGACCTTCATCAGGAAGTCGTCCGTACCCTGCACGCCCATGGGGTAGTGCAGCGCGGCGGTCGCCTGGCCCTGGGCCTCGCAGTACTCCAGCGTCTTCTTCGAGCAGAACTCCTGCATCGAGATCGTCGCCTTGGCGTTGAGGGCCGCCTTCACGTCCTCGAGCTTGGTGCCGCCCGAGTACATGCGGAACTCACCGTCCGACGGGGTGTCGTAGACGTCCGACACATCCGACAGGACCGTCGCCTCGACGCCCATCGCATCGAGCATCTTGTTCATCTCGCGGATGTTGGCGACCGCGAAGCCGTCGAAGCCGGGGACGATGTTGATCGTCTCGTTCTCCGTACGCTCGGCGTCCTTCCAGAAGTGCTCCAGGATGCCCTTCTGCATGCTGTCGTAGCCGTCGACGTGGCTGCCGACGAAGGCCGGGGTATGGGCGAAGGGCACGTCGTACTCCTCCGGCACCGAGCCCTTTTGCTTGGACTGCAGGATGAAGGAGTTGAGGTCGTCCCCGATCACCTCCGCCATGCAGGTGGTCGAGACCGCGATCATCTTCGGCTGATACAGCGAGTAGGTGTTCGCCAGGCCGTCCACCATGTTCACCAGGCCACCGAAGACCGCCGCATCCTCGGTCATGGACGACGAGACGCAGGAGGACGGCTCCTTAAAGTGGCGGCTGAGGTGGCTGCGGTAGTAGGCGACGCAGCCCTGCGAGCCGTGCACGAAGCTCATGGTCTTCTCGTAGCCCGCGGCGGCGAAGACGGCGCCGAGCGGCTGGCATGCCTTCGCCGGGTTCACGGTCAGCGCCGTGCGGGCCAGGTTCTTCTCGCGGTATTCCCACGACTTGGTCCAGTCGCCGATCTCGGTGACCATCTCGTCGGGATGCCCGCACTCGAACTTGGCCTTCTTGTTGGCCAGCATGTCCTTGTACTCGGGCTCTTGGAACAGCGGTGCGTGATCCAGCACCTTATCCGCGCTCTGCGGCATGGGTCTCATCCTTCTCCTGGGCCGTGCGCATTCCGGCACGCGCCTCGGGGGTTACGATGGGTCAGTTCTGGCTTGCGTAGGGTGCGTGCTCGGCACGCACCCCGGTTTTCGTGTCAGGCAGCCGCCTCGGCGGTCTTCCAGGGCGCATCGAACATCCCCCAGACGGGGTTGTTGATGGCCAGGTCCATGTCGCGCGCGAAGATCGCGAAGCCGTCATAGCCGTGGTAGGGGCCGGAGTAGTCCCAGCTGTGCATCTGACGGAACGGGATGCCCATCTTCTGCACCGGGTACTTCTCCTTGATGCCCGAGCCCACGAGGTCCGGCCGGATCTTCTCGATGAACTTCTCCAGCTCATAGCCCGAGACGTCATCGTAGATGAGCGTGCCTTCCTTCACGTAGTGGCCGGTGCGCTTGTAGTCGTCGCCATGGCCGAACTCGTAGCCCGTGCCCGCGATGACCATCCCGAGGTCCTCGTAGGCGGTGACCACGTGGCGCGGCCGCAGGCCGCCGACGTAGAGCATGACCGACTTGCCCTCGAGGCGGGGGCGGTACTTGGCGATCACGTCGTCCACCAGCGGCTGGTACTTGGCGATGACCTTCTCGGCGTTTTCCTGGATCGTCTCGTCGAACTGCTTGGCGATAGCCCGCAGCGACGCGGCGATCTGGGAGGGGCCGAAGAAGTTGTACTCGAGCCAGCCGACCCCGTACTTCTCTTCCATGTAGCGGCAGATGTAGTTCATCGACCGGTAGCAGTGGATGAGGTTGAGCTTGGCTTTGGGCGCGCGCTCGATCTCGGCCAGGGTGGCATCGCCCGACCAGTTGCCGACGACGTTGAGGCCCATCTCCTCAAGCAGGATGCGCGAGGCCCAGGCGTCGCCGCCGATGTTGTAGTCGCCGATGACGTTGACGTCGTAGGGACCGGGCTCATAGCCCGCGCCGGCGCCCTCGCCCTTCTCGAACACCCAGTCACGCACCGCGTCATTGGCGATGTGGTGGCCGAGGGACTGTGACACGCCGCGGAAACCCTCGCAGCGCACCGGGACCATGGTCTTCTCGTGCTCCTTGTTCTTCTCCTTGGCGACCGCTTCGATATCGTCGCCGATGAGACCGATGGGGCACTCGGACTGGATCGTCACGCCGTTGTTCAGCGGGAACAGCTCTTCGATCTCGTCGATCGTCTTGGCGAGTTTCTTGTCGCCGCCGAAGACGATGTCCTTTTCCTGGAAGTCGGTGGTGAACTGCATCGTCACGAAGCTGTCCACACCGGTCTTGCCGATGTAGTAGTTGCGCCGCTGGGACCAGGAATACTGGCCGCAGCCGACCGGGCCGTGGCTGATGTGGACCATGTCCTTGACCGGACCCCAGACCACGCCTTTCGAGCCGGCGTAAGCACAGCCGCGGATCGTCATCACACCGGGGACGGATTTCACGTTGGACTTCACCGTGTCGCACTTGGATGCGATCTCGGTCTCGGCGGGCTCACCGGCGCCGGCGACGCCAAGGTGCTTGGCGCGCTTCTTCTTCGCCTTCGCCGGATAGGCCTCGAGAACCTCTTCAATGAGCTTCTCGTAGTCGGCGGGCTTTTGGTCATCGAGTGCCATCGAAGGGCTCCTTTCGCTAGCGGAAAGGGGGCCGGCCGCGCGCCGGCCCCGATGGGGCTTAGGCCGTCTGCGCTTCCGAGGCGGCAATGGCGGCGAGACGCTCTTCCTCGCTCTGCATGATGCCGAACTCCATCAGCATCTCCTCGAGCTCATCCATCGTCACCGGGGTCGGGATGACGCCCTGGCCCGAGTTGGCGTGGATCTTGTTCGCCAGCTGGCGGTACTCGTCGGCCTGCTTGCTGTCCGGCGCGTACTGCAGCACCGTCTGGCGGCGCAGCTCGGCGTGCTGCACGATGTTGTCGCGCGGCACGAAGTGGATGAGCTTCGAGCCCAGCTTCGCGGCCATGGCCTCGGCCAGCTCCAGCTCCTTGTCGGTCTGGCGCTCGTTGCAGATCAGGCCGCCCAGACGCACACCGCCCGAGTTGGCGTACTTGAGGATGCCCTTGGAGATGTTGTTGGCGGCATAGAGCGCCATCATCTCGCCGGACATGACGATGTAGATCTCCTGGGCCTTGTTCTCGCGGATCGGCATGGCGAAGCCGCCGCAGACCACGTCGCCAAGCACGTCGTAGGAGACGTAGTCGACATCGTCATAGGCACCGTTCTCCTCGAGGAAGTTGATCGAGGTGATGACGCCGCGGCCGGCGCAGCCGACGCCGGGCTCCGGGCCACCGGACTCGACGCATTTGATGTCCTTGAAGCCGACCTTGAGGACGTCCTCGAGCTCGAGATCCTCGACCGAGCCCATCTCGGCGGCCAGGTGCAGCACGGTGTCCTGGGCCTTGGAGTTCAGGATCAGACGGGTCGAGTCGGCCTTGGGGTCGCAGCCGACGATCAGGATCTTCTGACCCAGCTCGACGAGGGCGGCGAGGGTATTCTGGGAGGTGGTCGACTTGCCGATACCCCCCTTGCCGTAGAAGGCGATCTGACGAAGGTCGCTCATGTTCCATTCCTTTGCAGGTCGTACAATGCCGTTGAGAGAGGCGTCTCTGCCGGTCTCCACCCCCTCCTATGCAGGCGGCGTGCCACCGCGGATTAGCCGGAGAAAATCGTTATAAAACAAATATGTACGGCATTTCCGGCGTCGCTTTCGACCGCTCGGTGAGATGTGTCGAAGGCGACAATTCCCCGACAATCCGTGGCGGGTTCGCGCGCCTGGCCGCCGGCACCTTGGCCCTCCTGGCCGTGCGCTCCCGCGGGGCAGGGGGCGAAGAGTGCGCGGATGAAACGGCACTGTTCGGCGAGGATTCACCTCGATCGCTTAGGCTTGTTACCGGGCGGGCGGGCACGCTCGGCTCGCCGAAAAAAAGGCCGGCGCTGAGCGCCGGCCTGGAGGGGGTCGCGGATGCGACAGGGAAGCTCGGAAGTCTAGACAGGCTCGGCCATCAGGGCGGCGGCCTCGGCAAGCGGCATGTCGATGCGGGTGATACCCACCTGGTCCAGGAACCGCTGCTCCATGCGGGTCAGCGGCCCCTCGATCACCGCGACATGGCCACCACCGGAACGCTTGGCGATTTGGCGCGCGAAGAGCCGCAGCATCTGGTCGTCGAAGCGACAGCCGAGGAACAGGAAGCCCCGGCCGGTGCGCCGGCGCTGCACCTCCGCGGGGATCGGGCTCTGAATGTCGATCTCCGTCAGGACCTCGACATAGTCGCTGTCGGACATCAGGAAGCTCGATCCCTTCCGCGCCATCCCATGCGGCTTGTAGACCAGCGTCTCCCAGGCCGGATCCGCGCCCTCTGGCCGCTCAGTGCCGTCGGGCTGATAGGCGCGGGTCCAGATCTCGATCCACTCGCCGTTGCGGCTGACGCCCTGCACCCAGCCCCAGTTGCCGCCGACGGTGCCGGCGCCCATGGCGCCGATCAGCCCGTCGTCGTACCAGGCGTCCACGATCATCGGCGGGCGCATGGCGGCCAGCCAGGCGTGTACCGGGTTGCCGGTCACACCCTCGGCGAAGGCACGGGTGACGATGTCATTCAGCGTGGCCCGGAACTTCCGGCTCTCCACGAACTGGGCGACCGACCACAGGTTGCCGGCGGCGCGCCGCGGGGCCCGCACCTCCGCCTCGATCAGCGCGCAGAGGGCGCCTGGCGTCGCGGGCACCGTGGCCGGCGGCAATGCCGCGACCTCCGGCCCGATGTAGGGAACCATACGGCCCGCGGCGACATTGGCGAAGCACTCGGACAAGAGCTCAGAGGGGGTCATCTCACACCTCCCCGGCGATTTTGCGCGCATCGACGGTGCAGGGCATCGAGGGGGCCGGGTCCAGCGCCGGCATCTGCAGCACCCAGCCGTTGGCGAGCTTTGCCCATCCGCCCCAGAGGGTCGGATGCTCGGTCTCGACGATCATCTCCTCGAGATCCTTCTTGGGCACGTAAGCCTCGAGACCCTTGGCGGTCTCGCGGATCATGACCTTCATGACACGCTCTCCTCGGTATCGGTGGGTTGGGGGGCCGGCGCGGGCGCCTCGGCGGGCGTGAGCTCGCGCTTGCGCATGCCGACGATGCTGTCGCGCTCCACGAAGTCGACGGCGTAGATGTAGAACTGCTGCAGAAAGACCCCGATGTCGCGGACGTAGCCTACATCGCCCTTCTTCACGACGATCTCGCCGATCTCCTTGCCGAACATCGTGCCGTCGTTCTTGATGTTCTTCTTCGAGATCACCTTGTCGCCGGGCATATAGGCGGGCGGGCCGTGGACCTCGATCTCGCGGTCATCGGTCGACATGGGCGGTCTCCTCTTCCACAGCACTGGGGCGCGTCTCGGCGCTATGCGCGGGGCAGCCCCCGATTTCCTTGAGCGAGGCGAGCCGCCCGGCGGCGGTTTCGCGGATGAGCGGATCGGGATCCTCAAGCAATTGGCGGGCGAGGGCCGCGTCGGCCCGCTCGGCGATGCAGTGGCGCACGCGCAGGTCCCGGTCCGCCGCCCAGCGGGCGAGGGAGGAGGGGCCGAAACGTTGCGCCGCCTCCCGCCGCACCAGCGGGTCGGGATCGTCGGTGAAGTGGATGAGCCAGGCATTGGGGATCCGCCGCGCCACGACCCGGCGCACCGCGGGGTCCTCGTCATGCACGGCGTTGGGCAAGAGCCCGGGATCGGCCCGCCGCGCGGCGACCTGGCGGACATAGGGCTGCGGGTCCACGAGCAGGGGCGCCAGCTCCTCTCCCGGCAGCCGGTGGGCGACAGCGAGGCGGACGTTCTGGTCCTCGTCCTCGATCATACGGCGCACATGCGCGAGCGGCAGGCGCAGCACCGCGATCGCCCGCACCCCGGCATCGGGGTCGGACAGGAGCGCGGGCAGGCGGAACAGCGTCGCCTGGCGCGCCGCATTGGCCCGGACCTCGAAGTACGGGTGGTCCAGGCATTGATCTGGCAGATCGGGGTTCACCAGAAAGAACCGTTCGATCCGCTTGGCGTATCGATCCTCGGCACAGGCCCAGCGCTGGCCGCACTGACCCGCCGCCAGGCGCTCGGCCCAGCGGCAGGCGGCGCAATCGAGCGCGCCGCCCTGCCAGTCGACAGGCTCCGGGCCACCGGGCATCCGCTCAGGCCGGCACGCAGGTGTCGGGGACCGGGCAGACCTCGGCGCATTGCGGGACGTCCGCATGCCCCTCGCACTCGGTGCAGAGGGCGGGATCGATGATGTAGGTGCCCTTCTTGAACTTGATGGCCACGTTGGGGCACTCGAATTCGCAGGCGCCGCAGACGGTGCATTGGGAGGCGACGATCTTCAAAGCCATGGGGTCTCTCCTGTGGCTGTGGGGTTGATCAGGCAGTGAGGGCAGGTTCGGCCGCGGCCAGTCCGCGCTTTTCGCGGAAGACGGCCGAGACCGCGGTCTCGATGTATTCGTGGGCATAGGCGTCGATAGCCTCGATGCCGGCGGCTTCCAGGTCCTCGCGCGGGCAGTCGCCGATGCGCGAACACAGGATCACCGGTATGCCCTCGAGCGTCCGGATGACCTCGGCCAGGCGGTCCTCCTCGCCGTAGCCGCCGACGCAGTAGTTGTCGGCGCGGCGGTGGGTGACGAAGCGGACGCCTGTCGCATCGACCTCGTAGACCTGGAACTCCTTGGCGTGGCCGAAGTGCTGGTTGATGCGCCCGCCGCCCTTGGTGCAGACGGCCACCAGCATCGGGGCGGCTTCCGCCTCGGCGGCGACCTCCGCGGTCTCGGCCAGCGCCTCGGCGGCGGCCTCGCGCCGGTCGGCACGCTCGCCCTTGACCCATTCGCGATAGGTCTCGCGCTTGCTCGGGTCGTAGGTGACCTCATCGGGCACCAGGTCCATGGTGAACTCCTGGCCCCGGTCCTCGCCGAGCAGGCCCACCGCATCGGCGCGGCACTGGCGGCAGTGGCGCATCAGGTTGGCCCCGCCGGCGCAGGCGTCCTGCAGCTTCTTGAGCTCGGCCGCGTTCGGGCCGCGCTGGCCGTTGAGGCCGAAGACCGTGCCATGCTCGGGCGCGGAGATCAGCGGCATGATGTTGTGCAGGAAGGCGCCGCGGGCTTTGACCGCCTTGTTCACCTCAAGCAGGTGCTCGTCGTTGATCCCCGGGATCATGACGGAGTTCACCTTGACGAGGATCCCCTTCTCATGAAGGCGCTCCAGGCTCTCCATCTGGCGCTCGTGCAGGATCTGGGAGGCCTCGAGCCCCGTGCGCCGCTTCTTCTGCCAGAAGATCCAGGGATAGATCGCCTCGCCCACGTGCGGATCCATCATGTTAATGGTCAGTGTGACGTGGTCGATGTTCATGTCGACGAGCTCGTCCACATGCTCCGGCAGGGCGAGGCCGTTGGTGGAGAGGCAGAGCTTGATGTCCGGCAGCTGTTTCTGGACCAGGGAGAAGGTCTCCTTGGTCTTGCGCCAGTCGTAGGCGCTGTCGCCGGGGCCGGCGATGCCGAGGACAGAGAGCTGCGGCACCTCGTTGGCAACCGCGATCACCTTGCGCGCCGCATCCTCCGGCGCCAGGCGTTCGGAGACGACGCCGGGGCGGCTTTCGTTGGCGCAGTCGTACTTGCGGTTGCAGTAGTTGCACTGGATGTTGCAGGCGGGTGCGACGGCCACGTGCATGCGGGCGAAGTAGTGGTGCGCCTCCTCGGAGTAGCAGGGGTGGTCCTTCACCTTGGCCCAGGTTGCCGGGTCCATGTCGGCCGGGCCGTCGGAGGAGCCGCAGGCGCTGCTTTCGCACCCTGAGCTCTCCATCGCCTTGGCCAGCGTGTCGCGTGAGCCGACCTGAAGCGTGTCGAGCGAGATGACGGTATCGGCCATGGGTATGCTCCTTGCTGGATCGGGTCCGATCGCGGTGGATCGGTGTTGACCCTACTATGCAGAAGCCGTGCCACGCGCTTTATGACTGAATTCATTGGGAAAAATAGAGAGTGTTCGGCGGCAGGATCGACACTGTGTCGGGTGTCCGACATCGGTCGCATGGCTCTGTCGGTGCTGGTCGGGTGTCGCTGCCTCTGTCGGTTGGGCAGATCACCGCCGCCGCATGACGGCCTTGGGCGCATGCTGTGGTGCAGTCGTCCCGGTCAGGGCTCGGGCCCCCCGCCCACCCTGCGTTCAGCATCGCTCATCGCGTTCAACGAAACCTTGCCGCGTCGATCGCGATGGAGGACCGGTCTCAAGCCCGAACCGAGAGCGAACGAGGGGCGGACCCAAGAGCGAACGCGGGGCGGACCCGAGAGCGAACGCGGGGCGGACCCAGGAGCGAACGCTGGAGCGAACCCAGGAGCGAGCGTGGGAGTGGACCCAGGCGCGAACGCCGCAGCTGATCGCAGAGCGCGGAGCGGGACCCAAAGCGCAGCAGGCGGTCCTGACGCAACCTGCCGGAGCCCACGCGGGGCTTAGAGGCGTTTGATCTCGATGCCGTGCTTGCGCAGGGCGTAGCCGATCTGGCGCGGGGTGAGGCCGAGCAGGCGGGCGGCCTTTGCCTGAACCCACCCCGTGCGCTCCATGGCGTCGATCAACTGCTCACGTTCGCTCTTGCCCTTGCCCGGCAGGGTCCGCCCGCACTCCGGCGTGCCCGGCCGCGGCGGGTTCAACACCGGCAGATCCATGCGCCGCGGCGGTGCTTTGGCCGCGGGCTCGGGTCGCCAAAGCTGCGACGACAGGCATTGATCGTTCTGGCAGGCGAGTTCTGCGCCGCTGATCGTCGGCCCCGAGGACAGCGTGGCGACGCGCTGCACGCAGTTCTCCAGCTCTCGCACGTTGCCCGGGAAGTAGCAGCGGCTGAGCGTGCCAAGTGCATCCTGGGTAAAGCGCAACCGCCCGCCGTTCTCCTTGTTGAAGCGCTCGAGGAAGGTCTCGGCCAGGGCGGGGATATCCCCCGGCCGTTCGCGCAGGGGCGGCAGCACGATGGGGATGACGCAGATGCGGAAGTAGAGATCGGCGCGGAAATCCCCGGCGGCGACCGCTTCCTCCAGGTCCTTGTTCGTTGCGGTCACAAGGCGGACATTGACGCGGATCGTCTGGGTGCCGCCCACCCGCTCGAACTCGCCCTGCTGCAGGGCCCGCAGCAGCTTTGCCTGGAACGAGGGACTGATCTCCCCGATCTCGTCGAGAAAGAGTGTCCCGCCGTCGGCAAGCTCGAAGCGGCCCTTCTTCTGCTGGGTCGCGCCGGTGAAGCTGCCCTTCTCATGGCCGAACAGCTCGCTCTCCAGCAGTGTTTCGGACAGGGCGGCGCAGTTGAGCTTGAGAAAGGGCTTCTCGCTGCGGTTGGAGAGACGGTGCAAGGCCTCGGCGAAGACTTCCTTGCCCGTGCCGCTCTCGCCGCGCAGCAGGACGGTCGCCTTGGTGGGGGCGACCTTGCGGATGCGGGAGATGACATCCGCGATGGCCGGGCTCTCACCGACGATATCGCGGATGAGCACCTCGTCGCCGCGCCTTGCCTCTGCCGCCGCCTTCTCGACCCGCGCTGCCCGATGGATCAACTGGTCGCGGTCGCGCATGACGCTGCGCCGCGCGCTCAGCGCCTGGCCCATGAGCGTCGCGATCATCGAGAGGATGCGCTGGTCGCTGTCCAGCCCAGGCGCGGTATCCGCGCGATAGGTGCGATGGACGCAGAGCACGCCGAGGGTGAGTGCCGTCTCCCCCGGCATCCCGATGGGCACCGCGATGAGCGCGGTCCGATGTTCTGCCGGCGGCGGGCTGTCCAGATGCAGCGTGCCGAGGTCCTGCGCCACGTCGAGCACCTGGATGGGCACGCCGGTGAACAGTACAGTCTCCGCCACCTCGCGCGGCAGGGCGCCGGAGCTCGCCGGGCGGGGCGTCTCGTCGCGATCGGTGGCGGCGATCATGAAGGGGTTGGTCGCCGTGTCCGCCAGCGGATCGTCGGGCTCGATGAGGAGCGCGACACAGCCGTCGTGCAGATCGAGGAAGGAGGAGAGCACCCGCAGGACCGGCGTGATGATGCCGGCGGGCTGGACGAGGCCGGTGAGGATCTTGCCCGCCTCATAGACCGCTTCGAGGGCCCGACGATCGCGTTCTCCCTGGCGCCGCCATCGCGGGTCCACCGGCAGCGGAACATCACCGCGCATCGCGCTCTCATGAATGCTCAAAGGCCTCGGCTCCTCTTACGGAGTGTCATGTCCCTATTTTCTAGACTTTTGAGGATCTGGGCGAGCGCGTTTCGACGCAGCGCAGCAATTTTTGGAATGAACTTCTGCCACGTGGTTGGGCGTTTGCCCGCGCCTTGTGCGCCCCGGCGTGGCCCATCTGGTTCCTGCGATGTGTCGGCGCCAAGCGGACCCGTCGAGGAGAAACGGGTGATTCGGTCTCTGCCTCAGGGTCAAGGGCGCGGTCGCCCGACTTCCCCAGAGACGTCGTTTGCGACCATGTCCTGACGGGCAGCGTTGGGAGAGCGGGCCGCGAACGGCCGTCCGCGGCGGCTCCCTTGACGGCCTGTGGCGGCGCCACTAACCCTCAGGGCCAGGCGGGTGTAGTTCAGTGGTAGAACGTCAGCTTCCCAAGCTGAATGTCGTCGGTTCGATCCCGATCACCCGCTCCATCCTTCCACTTCGGGCGATTCGCCGCCGACAATTTCCGTCGCGATGAAGTCGTAGAAGGTGGGCTCGGCGGTCTGTGCCATGAAGCGGCGGTTGAGGTCGCGCTTGGCCTCGAAAACTGCGCTTGCACGGGCATAAAGCGCTGGCGGCACTCGGGTCGCGCCGGCATGGATCTCCGCCACATAGGTCGCGTAGGCTGCGTCGGCCCGTGCCGCGAAATCCGGGTCCCGCGTCACGCTGCCGGTGGTCAGCCGCGCTTCGTAGGGGATGCGCGTCACCGGCGCCGATCCGCCGACCCGGGACAGCAGCTCCAGCGCATGGATCACGTCCTCCGCCGGGCGCTGGAGGAAGTCTCCATAGCCCTCCCGACGCGCAAAGGGGCGGAAGCTCGCACCGTAGCGGCCGAAATCCTCCATGCTCAGCGTCTCGGTCAGGGGCAGGCGCAGGATCTCCCGCTCGTCCTTGATCACGCTGGTGGGGCTGCAGACGATTTCATGCCGGGCAGCGAGGCTGAGAAGCGCGTCGAGATAGCCCGGTGCCAGCGTATCGTCGGCGTCAAGTGGCAGAATGTAGGTACCCCGCGCCATGGCGAGCGCGCGATTGCGCGCCGGTGCCGCCCCCGTGCGCTTGGGGCCCGGCGCGGTGAAGACGAGGCTGGGATACCCCGCGAGAAGCGGCGCATAATCCTCTGCATCGTCGGAGGCGACGATGATCTCCACCCTCTCCGCTGGCAGGCCCGCCGCAAAGACCGATTGGACCGCCCGCTGGATCGTCTCGGTGGCCCGATAGGCCGGGATCAGGACCGAGACAGCCGGTTCGACACCCATGATCACCCCTCGCTCCACCTTAAACCGACGCGGGCAGCCCGGTGGATCATGCAGCCAGTACCGGTTCGCGCAACGCTCAACCGTGCACGGGTCGTAAACGCCTGAGCGATGGGCGTCCGGCGGGCGTTGACCCAGCCCCTTTGGCCGGGACAATGCGGCCCAGCCTGCGGCTCGCGTGCGCCGGCGCGAAGACGGAGAGAGCGCGATGGACGAGACCTGGAGACTGCCGGCCACCGTGATCGCGCGCCTTGTCGCCACCCGCCAGGTGAGCGCGCGCCAGATCGCCGCGGATGCGCTCACCCGCCTTGCCGCCGTGAACCCAGCGATCAATGCCGTGGTGGTAGAGCATCCCGAGGAGACGCTGGCGGAGGCCGCCGAGATCGACCGGCGGATCGCGGCGGGGGAGGCCCCAGGTCCCCTCGCCGGCGTGCCGGTGACGATCAAGGAGATCACTGATCAGAAGGGCCATGCCACGACCAACGGCCTGACGCTGCAGAAGGATCTGATCGCGCCGCAGGACAGCACCGTCGTCGCCAACCTGCGAAAGGCGGGCTGTGTGGTGCTGGGGCGGACGAACACGCCCGCGTTCTCCATGCGCTGGTTCACCCGCAACCAGCTGCGCGGGGCGACGAAGAACCCGCATGACCCGGCGATCACGCCTGGCGGCTCGTCCGGCGGGGCGGCGGCGGCGGTCGCGGCGGGGATCGGCGCGCTGGCGCAGGGGACGGATATCGCGGGCTCGGTGCGGTTCCCGGCCTATGTGTGCAACCTGCAGGGCCTGCGCCCCTCGCTCGGCCGGGTGGCGCAAGCCAACCCGACGGGGCTGGAGCGGGGGATCGGGCCGCAACTGATGTCGGTGGCGGGGCCGCTGGCGCGCTCGCTCGACGATCTCTGGGCGATGCATTTCGCGCTCTCAGCGCCCGACCGGCGCGACCCCTGGTGGACGCCGATGGCGCATCATGGCCCCGCGGTGCCGAAGCGCGTCGCCTTCTGCCCCGCGCCGGAGGGGCTGATGGTGGCGCCCGAGGTGCGGCTGGCGCTGGAGGGCGCGGCGCGGCTGCTGGAGGCGGCCGGCTACGTCGTCGAAGAAGCCACGCCGCCCTCGCTGCGCGAGGGGGTCTCGATCAACATCGGGCTCTGGATGGCCGATTTCCGGCGCCTGGGCGAGGAGCGCTTCGCGGCGGAAGGCGATCCGGATGCCCTGGCGGTGGCGCGGCATCTCATGGCCTCGGCCCTCGACTATCCCAGCCTGGAGGAGGCGCTGGTGCGCCGCGGCAGCCTGGTCCGGGCCTGGGGCGCCTTTCTCGAGGATTGGCCGCTGGTGCTGATGCCGATTTCGGCCGAGCCGCCCTTTCCCGATCATCTGGACGTGGAGAGCCAGGCGGGCTGGGACCGGGTGTTCGAGGCGCAGCTTACCCAGATGGGCCTGCCGCCCGTGGGCCTGCCGGGCCTGACGGTGGCGACCGGGCGGGCGGGCGCGCCCATGGGCGTGCAGCTTGTGGCCGAGCGCTTCCGCGAGGACCTGCTCTTCGAGGCTGGCCGCATCATCGAGGCCGCGCATCCCCCCATCGCCCCGGTCGACCCCTTTGCCAAGGCAGGCACGTAGCGCGCGGCTGGTGTGGGTGGGAACCCTGCTCTCTAAGGTAAGGGCTGAGGACAAGACCCCCTGCGGCCGCGCCCACCCGCGACAGAATGACCGGTCATCGCCGAAGAATTGGTGAAGCGCACATCGGTTTCGGGGCACGGGAGACCACGATGGCGATGGGTCCGGCGCCCAAGCGGTGGGTCAATGATATGTTTGCAATGACGCGTCTATTCTGTCGCGGGTGGGCAGGGCCCTGGCGTGCTTGGGCAGGGCCCTGGGCGCTTCGTTCAGGCGGTCGCGCGGGCGTTTGCGCGCGCCAGGGTGCCCGCGCAGAGGAAGCTTAGGGCGGAGAGGACCGCGGCGGTGGCGAGGCAGAGGGTCAGGCCGCCGAGCTGGTAGCTGACGCCGGAGAGGAGCGTGCCCAAGAGACGTCCGGCGGCATTTGACATGTAGTAGAACCCCACATCCATCGTGACCCGGTCGTCGCGCGTGAAGGCGAGGATCAGATAGCTGTGCAGCGACGAGTTCACGGCGAAGACCGCGCCGAAGGCGAGCAGCCCTGCGACCACCACCACCGTCAGGGCGGTCGATGGGCCGCCTGCCAGCGCGGTCGCCGCCGCGAGGGCGGCTGGGATCAGCGTGAGGGCGCCGACCCAAACGCGCGCCAGGCCCACAATCTCACCGAGACCGCGGTCCTTGGCGCGCAGGATCCGGGGCGCTGCTGCCTGCACGGCGCCATAGCCGATGATCCAAAGCGCCATGAAGGTGCCGATCGCGAAGAAGGCCGCACGGTTGCCCTCCACCGTCCCATCCGAGAGCACGGCGTAGAAATAGATTGGGATGCCGACCACGAACCAGGTGTCGCGCGCGCCGAACAGGAAGAGCCGCGCGGCCGACAGGCGGTTGACCCGGGCGTCCTTGGAGAAGACCTCGGAGAACGCCGCCTCCTTGCGCCCCTGCGGCAGGCCCGTGGGCATGAAGAGGGCGACCGCGGCGAGAACCACGATCAGCACGGCCGCCATACCAAGGACCGCCGCCTCGAACCCCGCGGTGGCGAGGAGTGCTGCGCCGAGCAGGAAGCCGAGGCCCTTGACGGCGTTCTTCGAGCCAGTGAGCAGGGCGACCCAGCGAAAGAGCGCGCCCTTCTCCTCCGCCGGTGCGAGCAGTTTGACGGCGGATTTCGCGCTCATCTTCGAGAGATCCTTCGCGATGCCGGAGACGCCTTGGATCACCATGACGAAGGCGACGGAGACCGCGATGGCCCAGCCGGGGTCGAGCTCGGCCAGCGCGCCCAGGGCGACGATCTGCAACGCGAGGCCCACATAGAGCGTCGAGGTCAGGCCGAAGCGCGCCGCGATCCATCCGGCGGAGAGGTTGGTGACCACCCCCATGAACTCGTAGAGCAGGAAGAGATAGGCAAGCTGGATGGGCGAGAAGCCGAGGGTGTGGAAGTGCAGGAGCACCAGCATCCTGAGCGCGCCGTCGGTGAGCATGAAGGCCCAATAGGCCGCCGTCACCGCCACATATGCCGCCACCGGGTTTGCTGCGCGCGCGCTCATGCCGCCATCATCCGGGCAAGATCCACCATGCGCCGTGCATACCCCCATTCGTTGTCGTACCAGGCGAAGACCTTCACCTGCCGGCCGTTCACCACCATGGTCGAGGGGCCATCCACGATGGCCGAGCGCGGGTCGTTGAGATAGTCGGCGGAGACGAGGGGGCGGTCCTCGTAGCCCAGAATGCCCTTCAGCGGCGCCGCGGCCCATTTCGCGAACAGGCCGTTCACCTCCTCCACCGTCGTGTCGCGCGCCATCTCGAAGACACAGTCCGTCAGCGAGGCGTTGAGCAGGGGCACGCGCACCGCATGGCCGTTCAAGCGGCCCTTCAGCTCGGGGTAGATGAGCGTGATCGCGGTGGCAGAGCCCGTGGTGGTGGGAATCAGCGAGTTGAGCGCCGAGCGCGCGCGCCGCGGGTCCTTGGCCGGGCGGTCGACGATGGTCTGGGTGTTGGTCACGTCATGGATCGTGGTGATCGAGCCATGGGTGATCCCGATCTCCTCGTGCAGCACCTTCACCACCGGCGCTAAGCAGTTGGTGGTGCAGCTTGCCGCGGTCACCAGCCGGTGCTGGCCCGGGTCGTAGAGGTCATGATTGACACCATAGACGAGGTTGAGGGCGCCCTCCTCCTTGATCGGGGCGGAAACCAGCACCCGGCCTACGCCGCCGTCGAAATAGGCCTGGGTCTTGGCGATCGTCTTGAAGACGCCGGTGCAGTCGATCACCAGGTCGATGCCTGCCAGCGGCAGGTCTTCCAGACGCGTCGCTTGGTGCAGCGGCATCCTGTGCCCCTGGATCGTCAGGCTCTCGGCGTCGTGGCTGATCGCGGCGGGCCAGCGGCCGTGGACGCTGTCGAACTCTGTCAGCAGGGCCAATTGCGCGGGATCGCCGCCGGGTTCGTTCAGCCAGGCGATCTCGAGGCCTTCGCCGGGGGGCGGTCCGTCCTCGATCAGAGCGCGCAGCACGAGTTTACCGATGCGGCCGAGGCCGTTGATCGCGATACGTGTCATCCGAGATCCTCTGCCGGCGTGGGGGCGGTCGCTGGCGCTTCAGTGATTTCGGATACCACGACTCGCCGTGGCGGTGGAACGGGGCTTTCGCAGGTTTGAACGGCCGATCCCCAATTCAGACGGGTTCTTCGATCGGCGCCATGCGCTCGGCCACCGTCTCCACATCGGTGACGCCGGCGGCGGCCTCCGCGAGGTCCTCGCCGCTGAGGGCGCCGAACTTGAACCCATGGCCCGAGCAGGCGGAGGCGGCGATGAGGCGTCCGATGCGGCGAAGCGCGAAACGCTCGCCCGGCGCCAGCATCCAGAAATTCGCCTGGCCGTACTCGACGGTGAACCCCTCGATGCCGCGCAGGCGGCTGCCATAGCGGCGCAGGATATCGGCGATCTCCTCCGGACGGATCGTGCGGTCGCTGTCATCCGGATCCAGCCTGCCGACGGCGCCGCAGCCGAGCTTCGCGGGCAGCCCTTCGAGGGGGGCCATGCCCCAGAGATCGTCGCTGCCGCCGAGGTTCGACCAGCAGGGGGCGTTCTCCCAGGCCTCCGCCAGCTCCTCCGGCGGATGGGCGTAGACGATAAGGGTGCGGCGGAAGCCGAGATCGGCCATCGCCGGGACAAGCACGGGCAGACCGGCACCGGCGGTGGCAACCACCGCCTCGGCGGTCAGGCGCCGGCCGTCCTGCAGGGTCACCGTGCCGCTGTCGGTGTTCACTGCGGTGACGGGGCAATGCTCCATGATCCGCACGCCGCGCCGGCGCAGGTGATCGGCGAGGTCCGTCAGGATGCGGTTGCCCATGAGCGCCCCACCCTCGGAGAGGACGGCCAGGGCGAGATTGCCGGGATCGAGGAAGGGAAAGCGCGCGGCGATGGCCTCGGCGCCCTCGATCGGCTCGTAGGCAATGCCGAGACGGTCGAAGAGGATCCGGCAGCGATGCCCGCTGTCGCCGGGGCCGTGGCTGAGGTTGAGGATGCCGCGGGCGGCATAGTAGCGGCTCTCGGGGCCGCCACCGTCGGCGGCGAGGTCGGCCCACATGCGCCGCCAGGCGGCGAAGGCCTCGCCCATGCGCGCGGCATAGCCCGGGTTGGAGGGATAGCCGTAGCGGATCAGCCGGTGATGATCGGCGGAGGCGGCGAGCGGGTTCGGCACCGCGCCACGCTCGATCACGGTTACCGCGTGTCCCCGCCGCGCGAGCGCCCAGGCCGTCGAGAGCCCCACGATCCCGGCCCCCACGACGATGATGTCGGTCATGTCACTCTCCCTTGCCGGTCGACGCGCGGCTCTGGCTTACGGGGCCCTTCGGCCCCGACGCGACGCCCGCCCGCCGACCCGGTCGCATGGCTGTCACCGCACGCGGCGTGGCACCTGGGTCGCGCGGCCCGGCCGTTAGGTCAGGCTCGCGCAGAAGCGTTGGATGCGGTTGCAGGCTTCCTCGAGCACCGCCTCGGAAGTCGCGTAGCTGGCACGGAAATTGGGGCTGGTGCCGAAGGCGGCGCCATGGACCACCGCGACGCCCTCGACCTCCAGCAGTTCGGTCACGAAGGCCTCGTCGTCGGCGATCACCTTGCCCGAGGGCGCGGTCTTGCCGATCAGCCCACGGATCGAGGGGTAGACGTAAAACGCCCCCTCGGGCACCGGGCATTCCACGCCGGTCGCCTGGTTCAGCATGGAGACGACCAGGTCGCGGCGCTTCTGGAAGGCCTCCCGGCTGAAGGCGATGTAGTCCTGCGGGCCGTTCAGCGCCTCGATCGCCGCCCATTGGCTGATGGAGCAGGGGTTGGAGGTCGACTGCGACTGTACCTTGCGCATGGCGCCGATCAGATGCTCCGGCCCCGCCGCATAGCCGATGCGCCAGCCGGTCATTGAATAGGCCTTGGAGACGCCGTTCACCGTCAGCGTCCGGTCGTAGAGGCCGGGCTCGACGGCTGCCGGGGTGCAGAAGGTGAACCCGTCATAGGCGATGTGCTCGTACATATCGTCGGTCATCACCCAGACATGGGGGTGGTTCATCAGCACATCCGTCAGCCCCTTGAGCTCGGCCTCGCTGTAGCCGGCACCCGAGGGGTTGGAGGGCGAGTTGAAGATCAGCCATTTGGTCTTGGGCGTGATCGCCGACTCGAGCATCGCGGGCGTCATCTTGAAGGCGGTGTCGATCGAGGTCTCGATCATCACGGGCTCTCCCCCGCCGAGCAGGACCATGTCGGGGTAGCTCACCCAATAGGGGGCCGGGATCAGCACCTCGTCACCCGGGTTCAGGGTGGCGATGAGCGCGTTGTAGAGCACCTGCTTGCCGCCAGTGCCGACCGAGACCTGCTTCGGCGTGTAGCTGAGGCCGTTTTCACGCGCGAATTTGTCGGCGATGGCCTGCTTTAGCTCGGGGATGCCGTCGGGCGCGGTGTATTTGGTCTTCCCAGCATCCATGGCCGCCTTGGCCGCGTTCTTGATGTTCTCCGGCGTGTCGAAATCGGGCTCGCCCGCGCCGAGGCCGATCACGTCGCGGCCCGCGGCCTTGAGCTCCGCCGCCTTGGTGGTGACCGCGATGGTCGGCGAGGGTTTCACGCGGGCGAGGGCATCGGCGAGAAAGGCCATGGCGGCGCTCCTTCTTAAGGGATCACCCGACTGCTAGCGCTGTGGCAGGCCGAAGCCAAGGGGCCCGATGCCGCCTGGCGCGCCCATGGCGTCGTCCCGCAAGCGGCCCCAGCCGTGTCGCAGCGGTGTCGCCGCCGTGCGGCGGGGTGTCGTGGGTGATGCAGTTTGGTACAAGGCATCGGCATAGGCCTGACACGGCAGGGATCGGCCGCGCGCTGTCCACCGCATCGGTGGGGCGGCCAGCCCGGCCGGTCGACGGGCACCAGGGGAGAGAGACGATGGACGATTTCAGCGACCGCGCCGCCACCTTCGGCGACCGGATGGCGCTGGCGCGGGAGGCGCAGGGACTGACCCAGGCGCAGCTTGCCCGCCAGTTGGGCCTGCGTGTCGACAGCGTGCGCAACTGGGAGGCCGACCGCGCCGAGCCGCGGGCGAACCGGCTGCAGATGCTGGCGGCCTTTCTCAATGTCTCCATCGTCTGGCTGCTGACCGGGCAGGGCGAGGGCGCGCCCTCCTTCGAGCCGGGCGAGGTCGAGGATGCGGGCGAGATGGGCGCGATCCTGGCGGAGCTGCGGGCGCTGCGGCTGAAGCAGGCTCGTCTGGCCGAGGACATGGGCCGGCTGGAGAAGCGGCTGGTCGCCGCGGTGAACGCCTGAGCACCTTGGGGATGACCGCGCCGACCCCCGCGGTCGAGCCGACCGCGCCGACCCCTGCGGTCGAGCCGACCGCGCCGACCCCTGCGGTCGAGCCGACCGCGCCGACCCTTGCGGTCGAGCCGACCGCGCCCATCCGGGTGGGCGTCGACCTTGGCGGCACCAAGATCGAGGCGGTCGCACTCGGCGAAGGTGATCGCGTGCTGGCGCGGGAGCGGGCCTCGACCCCCCGCGACGACTATGATGGGATCGTTCGCACCATCGCTGGCCTGGTCGATCGGGTGGAGCGTGAGGCGGGCGCCAAGGCGGCAGGGATCGGCATCGGGATCCCGGGCTCGTTCTCCCCAACCACGGGCCTGGTGCGCAACGCCAACACGACCATCCTGATCGGCAAACCGCTGGATCGCGACCTGCTCGAAGCGCTGTGCCGCCCGGTGCGGCTGGAGAACGATGCCAATTGCTTCGCGCTGGCGGAGGCGCAGGCGGGGGCCGCCAAGGGCTACGGTGTTGTCGCGGGGCTGATCCTGGGGACCGGCGCGGGCAGCGGTATCGTCATGCACGGCCGGGTCCATGTGGGCCCCAACAAGATCGCCGGTGAGTGGGGGCATACGGCGCTGCCCCGCCCGACGGTGGAGGAGACGCCTGGCCCCCTCTGCTATTGCGGTCGCCGCGGTTGCCTGGAGCTCTGGGTCTCCGGGACCGGCCTGGAGCTTGACTATGCCCGCCGGGCGGAGACCGCGCGCGTGCCGGGCGCCGAGATCGTGGCGCGGGCCGCCGCGGGGGAGGCCGGCGCGCAGGGGGCGCTGGCGCGGCATCTGGATCGCCTGGGGCGGGGCCTGTCGGTCATCGTCAATACGCTCGACCCGGATGCGATCGTGCTGGGCGGCGGGCTCTCGAACCTAGACCACCTCTATACCGACCTGCGGGAGGCTACCCGACCGCATGTCTTCTCCGACTGCTTCGAAACCCCGATCCTGCGCAACATGTTGGGTGACAGCGCAGGCGTGATCGGCGCTGCGTGGTTGTGGCCGGCGGGCGCCTCGGGTTCTATGGGTGCACCGACCGTCTGAGCACAGCACCGACCGGCCCCCGCGGCCGAGGACAAAGCCCCAGGAGCGATAGCCCCATGAGCGAGACCGGTACCCGCGAGCCAGAGACGCGCGATATCCGCCTGAAGCGCCTGCGCATCCGCAGTTGGCGGCGCGGCACGCGAGAGATGGACATGCTGCTCGGGCCCTTCGCGGACGAGGGGTTGGCGGCGCTCGACGAGGGCATGCTCGCGGCCTACGAGGATCTGCTCGAGGTGAACGACTGGGACCTCTATGCCTGGATGTCGGGCAAGGCGGAGGCGACGTTGCCCCATGCGCCGCTGGTGGCGCATATCCGCGCCTGGCATCGGATCTGACGACGACCTCCCGACCGCAAGAGCCGCATCAGACGGCCCGCGCCGGGAGCATGGAAGGGGAGGGGCCCATGACGGCCACCGGATCGGGCATCGGGTTCATCGGGCTCGGCAACATGGGCGGCCCGATGGCGGCCAATCTCCTGAAAGCGGGCGACAGCGTCACGGGCTTTGACCTGAGCCCCGCGGCGGGGGAAGCGCTGGTTGAGGCCGGCGGTTCGGTCGCGGCCACGGCGGCGGAGGCTGTGGCGGGTGCCGCGGTCGTCGTCACGGCGCTGCCCGCGGCCCGGCATGTGGAAGCCGTTTACCTCGGCCCGGATGGGATCCTGGCGGCCGCCGCGCCCGGGACGCTTTTTATCGATACCTCGACCATCGACGTGGCGACCGCGCGGCGCGTGGCGGCCGCGGCGGTGGAGGCCGGGCACCTGATGGTCGACAGCCCCATGTCTGGGGGCGTGGGCGGCGCCACCGCAGGAACGCTGACCTTCATGGTTGGCGGCTCGGATGAGGCCTTCGCGCGCGCGCAGCCCGTGCTGGCGACGATGGGCAAGAACATCTTCCACGCTGGCGAGGCGGGCGCGGGTGCTGCGGCGAAGATCTGCAACAACATGATGTTGGCGATCCAGATGATCGCCGTGTCTGAGGGGATGAGCCTGGCAGAGCGGCTCGGGCTCGCCCCCGAAAAGCTCTACGAGATCTCCTCGACCGCCACGGCGCGCTGCTGGTCGCTCAACGACTATTGCCCGGCCCCCGGGCCTGTGCCGACGGCGCCCTCGAACCGCGATTATGCGCCGGGTTTCGCGGCAGCCCTCATGCTCAAGGACCTGCGAATCGCCATGGAAGCGGCGCAGCAGGCAGGCGCGCATGTGCCGATGGGGGCACAGGCGACGCAGATTTATACGCAGATGGACCTTATTGGCCTCTCGGATCGTGACTTCTCGGGGGTCATTATGCTGCTCAACGGAGACGCCGCAGGGCTGCGGCGGTAACACTGCGTTCAGCGAATCGATGCGGCCGCTTCATGGCAGCATACAAGCCAAAGTTGTGTAGCAGTCCCAGAGTCGCTCCCCCTATGGTTGTCCGCGGCCCCAATAAGTTGGGGATAGTCGGTGGCGTATACCCAATGGGCTGTGGCGAATGTCTGACCGTTGTGTCATCGTGGAGCGAGTGTGGGGAGCCGATCCGAGCCATGAAAAGAGCAAGGTGTCGTTAAGAAAACGGCCCACCATCGTGACGGCACGATTGAATACCGTGGCGCTTTCTGTATCAATCGGCTCTTAGAGAATAGACGGTAAAGCCTTCAAAAGAGAGGCATAAAGGGACAAGCGGGTATGGAGCTTCGCGGCTTCGACAGCTACACCGTCACCCTCGGGGACGAGCTTCGCGGCGAGCGTGCTTGCCGCGGCTGGACCCTGCGCGATGCCGCGCGCGAGCTTTGCATCAAACCCGAGATGATCGCGGCCATCGAGAACGCCGATCTCTCCGCCTTCCCCAACCGCTCCGTCATCCCCGGCTACGTCCGCTCCTATGCGCGCTATCTCGGCCTGGATGCCGATGAGATGTACGGTCGCTTCTGCGTCGAGGCGGGCTTTGAGAGCACGCTCGTCAGCTTCGGCATGACGGGGGCCGAGGGCGGCGCGCCGCGGGCGAGCGAAAAGGCGACCGCCGTGACGGGCGCTGTCGGCGCCGATTTCACCGCCTCGCGCTTCGCTGTGCGCCCGGCGCCGCGGCGGATCGGTGCTTCGATCTCGCTTGGCGGCGTGGTCTCAGCCGTGTCCTTCTCGGCGCTGTTCCTGGCGCTCGCCTACGGCGGCTACACGGTGCTGCAGGACATCCAGCGCGTGGGCTTTGCGCCGCTGCCTGACGCCCCGGCCGTCGTAGCCGATGCGCCGGTCATCTCAGGTCCCATTGCGACCGCCGCGGCGGAACGGCCTGACCCGAGCGTCTATGGCGCCGGCGGTGCGCTGTTTGGCGTCGAGACCGCCGACCGGGTCGTGGTGGAGCGGCGCGACGGTCCGATATCGTCGATCGATCCCGCCAACGCCGGCTTGATCGCCGGCCCTGCCTTGGCGCAGTCCCCCGCCGTGCGCCACCGCGCAGCCCCGTTGATGGAGACGCGCCTGGCGGCCGCACCCGTCGGGGAGCGCGGCGAGGTGGAGGCCGAGGCGCCCGCCCTGCCGACGACGACCGTCGAGAGCACCGTCTTCGCCGCCGCAGGCCCCGCGCCGCGGCAGATCGTGGTGACCGACCGGGCCTGGCTGAGGGTGCGCGACGAGAGCGGCACGAAGCTCTTCGAGGGGATCCTCGAGCCGGGTGAGGCCTTCGATCTGCCGGCGGGCGTGGTGGCCACCCTGCGCGCCGGCAACGCGGGCGACGTCTTCGTCGCCATCGACGGCCAGCGCTACGGCCCGCTCGGCAATCCGGGCTCCGTCGTCAAGAACGTCTCGCTCCGCGCGGAGGACGTGACGGCCCGCTTCACTGTGGCCGATGCGCCGAGCGGTGCGACCGCGGTCACCGCGTCGCGCTGAAGATCCCAGCCCCTGCTTTCCTTCGCTGCCGCCCCACAGTATGTGAGAGACGTGGGAGACGGGCATGAGCCGGATCTAAGAGGACGGGCGGGATGAGCATCAATCACGTAAGGCCCTGGCGGAACATCTACCGCCGCGAGAGCCGGCAGATCTGGGTGGGATCGGTCCCCGTGGGCGGCGATGCGCCGATCTCGGTGCAGACCATGACGAACACGCTGACCACCGATGTCGACGCCACCGTGCGCCAGATCGAGGCCTGCGCCGAGACCGGCGCCGACATCGTCCGCGTCTCCGTCCCGACCGAGGAAGACAGCGCCGCCCTCGCGAAGATCATCCCGCAGGTGAGCGTGCCGATCGTCGCGGACATCCACTTCCACTATAAGCGCGCGATCGAGAGCGCGGTGGCCGGCGCGGCTTGCCTGCGCATCAATCCCGGCAATATCGGCGACGAGAAGCGGGTGAAGGAGGTCATCAAGGCCGCCCGCGACCACGGCTGTTCGATCCGCATTGGCGTGAACGCCGGCAGCCTGGAGAAGGACCTGCTGGAGAAGTACGGCGAGCCCTGTCCCGACGCGATGGTCGAGAGCGGGCTCGATCACATCAAGATCCTGCAGGACAACGACTTCCACGAGTTCAAGATCTCCTGCAAAGCCTCGGACGTCTTCCTGGCCGCCGCGGCCTATCAGCAGCTCGCCGAGCAGACGGACTGCCCGATCCACCTCGGCATCACCGAGGCCGGCGGGCTGGTGAGCGGCACGATCAAATCGGCCATCGGCCTTGGCAACCTGCTGTGGATGGGCATCGGCGACACGATCCGCGTCTCGCTCTCGGCCGATCCGGTCGAGGAGGTGAAGGTCGGCTTCGAGATCCTGAAATCGCTGGGGCTGCGTCACCGCGGCGTGAACATCATCTCCTGCCCCTCCTGCGCGCGCCAGGGCTTCGATGTGATCAAGACCGTCGCGATCCTCGAGGAGCGGCTGGAGCACATAAAGACGCCCATGTCGCTGTCGATCATCGGCTGCGTGGTGAACGGCCCGGGCGAAGCGCTGATGACCGATGTCGGCTTCACCGGTGGCGGTGCTGGAAAGGGGATGGTGTACCTCGCCGGCAAGCAGAGCCACACCCAGTCGAACGAAGAGATGATCGAGCACATCGTCGAGCAGGTCGAGAAGAAGGCCGCCGAGATCGAGGCGAGCACAGCAGCGGGCGAGGCGACCGCCGCCGAATGATGCCGCAGGCAGCCTGAACATCTCCCTTTGCGATTCTGCCCAAGCGTGGCCATGATGCCGCCGCAAGGTTGTAATTCATTGGTATTATCGCGTTGGTGCCGGGGGAAAACGTAATGCCTGATGTTTCGGCAGAGCTGGGCTCGCTGTCGAAGGCCGCGGTGGTCCTGACCTTCTTCGCCTTCGTCGCGATCACGCTGGCCTAGGGCCAGCGCGACACCAAGCTCAGACGGTCAACACCATCTTGCCGATGGCCGTGCCGGCTTCGAGCCGTGCATGCGCTTGCCTCAGCGTCTCGACGCTCATCTCCCCCATCGCCTCCGTCGCCGTCGTGCGGATCTTGCCGGCGTCGCCCAGGCCAGCGACCTCGGCCAGCAGCGTGCCCTGCGCGGCGATGTCCGGCGTCGCGAACATCGAGCGGGTGAACATGAACTCCCACGACAGGGAGAGCGATTTCATCTTCAGCCGTGAGATGTCGATGCCCTCGGGGTCGTCGATGATGCCGATGCGGCCCTGCGGTGCCGCAGCCTCGGTCATCGTCTCCCAATGCTGGCCGGTCGCATTGGTGGAGAAGATGAAGTCCACGCCGTCCGGCGCGATCTCCTGCACCTCGGCGGCGAAGGGGGCGCGGTGGTTCACCACGTGATGCGCCCCGAGCCTGCGCACCCAGTCGGCACTTTCGGGACGAGAGGCGGTCGCGATCACCGTCGCCTCGGTCAGCGCGCGCGCAAGCTGAATGGCGATGGAGCCGACCCCACCCGCCCCGCCGATGATCATCAGCGTCTTGCCGGCACTCGCCGCGCCGCGGCCGATCAGCAGACGATCGAACAGCATCTCCCAGGCCGTGATCGCCGTGAGCGGGAGCGCGGCCGCAGCGGCAAAGTCGAGCGTCGCGGGCATCTTCGCGGCGATCCGGGCATCCACGGCCTGTTGCTCGGCGTTGGAGCCGGGGCGGGTCAGATCGCCCGCGTAATACACCCGGTCGCCGGGCGCGAAACCGCTGACCGCGGCGCCTACCTCCAACACCTCGCCCGCCGCATCCCAGCCGAGGATCCGGTGCGCGCCATCGGGGGCCAGGTTCGCCCGGACCTTGTAGTCGACCGGATTGACGGACACCGCCCGCACGGCGACCAACAGATCCTGCGGCCTCGGCTGCGGCGCGGGTGCCTCCAGTGCCAGGATGGCATCCTCGTCGCTCAGGGCAGCGGGGCGGGTATGTCCGTAGGCGCGCATCGGTCTATCCTTTGGTTGGCAGGGCGGATCGGTTTACCGGGTGGCGCCCATATGCTCCTTTCCGGGCTCTCGGGGAGAGATGAGAAAAACCGCACCTGGTGAGGAGAGCGCCATGAGCCATGCCCGCTACGACTGCGGCCCCGGCTGTCCCGTAGAGGCCGCGCTGGAGATGATCGGCGGCAAATGGAAGGGCTCGATCCTCTGGCTTCTGGCCGAGGCGCCGGCGCGGTTCAACGTGCTGCGCCGGCTGCTTGGCGACCCGCCTGCGCGCTCGCTTTCCGATCAACTCCAAGCGTTGGAGGAGGATGGTCTCATCCTGCGCACGGTAGGGTCGGGCCGCCCGCCTGCGGTGACCTATGCCCTCAGCGCCAAGGGCGAGCGGCTGCGCCCGTTGCTGGACGCGCTGGCCGATCTGGGCGTGGCGCATCTGATGGAACGCGGCGTCGCCCTGCCCGATGACCGGGCGACCCGGGCGCGGATCCGGGCCCTGGGCGATGCCAGCGTCGCAGATCGCGTTTGCGGCGACGAGGTGAAGGACCATGCACAATGATCCAGTGGATTGCGCGGGTGGCCGCCGGCCTCGTCATCTTGGCCTTGGTGGCGATCGTCGCGGGGGGCGTCGCCGTGCGGACCGCTGATCACGATCCGGCGGTCTGGCACCTTCGCCCCACCGCGGCCGAGCGCACGGGCAAACCCAACGATTTCCTTGCGGCCCCGGCGGGCACGACGGTGGCGACGGTGGACGTCACCCTTGCCCCGACGGACGCGGCTGCTGCGATGACGGCCTTCGACAGCGCGGCCCGCGCGGCCTCGCGGGTGGCGGTGGTCGCCGGCAGCGTCGAGGAGGGGTTCATCACCTATGTCCAGCGCTCCGCCCTGATCGGTTTTCCCGACTACATCAGCGTCCAGACGGTCGACGGAGGCATCGCGATCTGGTCGCGCTCGCGCTATGGCCACTCGGACCTCGGCGTCAACGAGAAGCGGGTGCGCGCCTGGCTGGCGGAGGCCGGGCTCTCGAGCGGGTAGGGCACCTGCTCTTGACGGGATGGGCGCCGCCATAGCAGGTGCAGCCCATGCTGCCGGAAGACCGATTGAGCGAGATCCTCGCCCGCGCCGAGTACCTCGAGGCGCGGCTGAACGAAGCCACGGACAGCGCCGAGATCGTCGCCCTCGGCCGCGACTATGCCGCCCTGCGCCCGGTGGTCGAGAAGATCGCCGTCTGGCGCGCCGCCATCGCCGACCGGGCGGAGGCGGAGGCCATGCTGGACGACCCGGAAATGAAGACGCTGGCGCGCGACGAGATCGCCCGGCTCGACGATACCCTGCCCGCGCTCGAACAGGCGGTGCGCCTGTCGCTCCTGCCCCGCGACGCCGCGAACGAGCGCGCCGCGATTCTGGAGATCCGCCCCGGCACCGGCGGGGATGAGGCCGCGCTCTTCGCCGCCGATCTCATGCGCATGTACGCGAAATACGCCGAGGCCCACGGTTGGCGCTTCGAGATGCTGGAGGAGACCGCGAGCGAGCTCGGCGGTCTGCGCGAGGGCGTCGCGGCGGTCCGCGGCCAGGGCGTCTTCGCCCGCCTCAAGTTCGAGAGCGGCGTGCACCGCGTCCAGCGCGTGCCGGTGACCGAGAGCGGGGGGCGCATCCATACCTCCGCCGCCACCGTCGCTGTGCTGCCGGAGGCGGAGGAGGTCGACGTCGCGATCAAGCCGGATGAGATCCGGATCGACACCATGCGGGCCTCCGGCGCCGGCGGGCAGCACGTGAACACCACCGACAGCGCGGTGCGGATCACCCACATTCCCACGGGGATCGTGGTCACCAGCTCCGAGAAATCGCAGCACGCCAACCGTGCCCGCGCGATGGAGGTGCTGCGCGCCCGACTGTTCGACATGGAGCGTCGCCGCGCGGCGGAGGAACGGGCGGCCGACCGCAAGGGGCAGGTCGGCTCCGGCGACCGCTCGGAGCGGGTGCGGACCTACAACTTCCCCCAGGGCCGCGTGACCGACCACCGCATCGGCCTGACCCTCTACAAGCTCGACCAGGTCATGGCCGGCGATCTGGAGGAGGTCGTCGAGGCGCTGATGGCCGCCGACCAGGCCGAACGGCTGGCCGAGGCCGGGTTCTGACCTGGGACCAGGCGATCGCGGCCGCCGCAAGGCGCTTGGAGGAGGCCGGCATCACGGACGCCCTGCGCGAGGCCCGGCTGCTGGCCCGCTGGGCCGGTGAGCTCGAGGCCACCGCCCTGCTGCTGTGCGGCGACCAGCCCATGGAGCCCGCCGCGAGCGCACGGTTCGAGATGGGCGTCATGGCGCGGGCCGCACGACGGCCGCTAGCGCAGATCACCGGCGAGCGCCTGTTCTGGGGCCGCAGCTTCCGGGTGACCGCCGATACCTTGGATCCGCGACCCGAGAGCGAGACGTTGATCGCCACAGCGCTCGAGAGAGGCGCAGGCCGCCGCGTCCTCGACCTTGGCACCGGCACGGGGTGTCTCCTGCTCAGCCTGCTCGCCGAGTGGCCGGGGGCGACCGGGCTGGGCGTCGACCTGTCGGCGGCGGCGCTGGCGGTGGCCACCGACAATGCGGCGCGCCACGGGCTCACGCCGCGGGCCGCGCTTCAGCGCAGCGACTGGTTTAGCGCCGTGGAGGGGCGGTTCGACGTCATCGTCGCCAACCCCCCCTATATTGCGCCGTCCGAGGTCGCGGCGCTCTCGCCCGAGGTTCGCCTCTACGAGCCGCGATCGGCCCTGGTGCCTTGCGACGCGCCCGCGGCCGATGGGCTGGAGGCTTATCGCGCTATCGCAAGCGGCCTGGGCGCTCATCTTGCCCAAGGGGGCAGCGCCTTCTTCGAGATCGGGCCGAGCCAGGGCCGCGCGGTTGCTGGAATTATGGCGGCCGCGCTGCCTTGCACGGTGCAGGTCGTGCCGGATTTGGACGGTCGCGACCGCGTCATCTGTGTTTTCTGCATAAAATCCGCAGTGATGCCATAAACGGCGTTGAGCTTCCGCGAGAAGGCGATATAAATCGAGGTGTTCCGGCGGACTGACCTGCATTCCAGCGTTTCGAACGCGGCATCTGTGGGACACTGCACCAATCGCAAGCCCGTTCGCGGTCACTGACTGAACGGCATCCTGACTGGGTCGATGGGGCCGCATTGCGACGCTGAGCGTCGTTTGCGGCATGACCGCCAAAGCTCGAGCGAGATGAGACCAGCACAGAAACAGAACCGCGCGCGTGGGCGCGGTAACCGCAAGAACGGTAGCGGGGGTGGGGGAAACAACCTCAACCGCGTCTACGATAGCGCCGGGCCGGAAGGGAAGGTCCGCGGCACCCCGCAGCAGATCGTCGACAAGTATCTCTCGCTGGCGCGCGACGCGCAGACCGCGGGGGATCGTGTCACGGCGGAGAACTTCCTGCAGCACGCCGAGCACTATCAGCGCATCCTGCTGACCGCCATGGGCGCCCAGGCGGAGCGGCGGGAGACCAACGGCCACGCGGAGGATGACGAGGGCGAGGCCCAGCCCCCCGCGATGGTGGAGGCCGCGGAAGAAGGCGAGGCGCCGGGCGCAGACCCCAGCCGCGCCGAGGAGCCCGCGGAAGGACGCCGCCGCTCGCGCAGCCGTCGCCGCACGGCCGACACCGGCGCCGCGGCGGAGAGCGAGGCGACGGACGCCTCCTCCAACGGCAACGGGCGCGAGATCGACGGCTTCGGCACGATCGATCACGGTGGCGGGGCCAGTGCGGATGACCTGCTCGTCTCCACCGACGAGATGACGCGCAGCCAGCCGCGTCGCCGCCGCAACGGCGCAGGCCGCGACAGCGAGGGCACGACCGAGGAGGCGGAGGCCGAGGTGCCTGCGTCCCACGCGCCCACCATGCCTGAGGCCGAGGCCGCGGCAGAACCAAGCCGCCCCGCCGAAGAGACCTGAAGCGCCGCTACCCTGCGTCGCTTCTCCCGGTGTCGCTTCTCCCGGTGTCGCTTTTCCGGGTGTCGATCTTCCGAGTCCCCGCGGCGAGCGCCAAGAACTCATCGATGCTCAGGGTCTCTGCCCGGCGCGTGGGGTCTATACCCGCGGCTTCCAGCATCCTCAGAGGTTCCCCGAGCGGTTTGAGTGACTGGCGCAGCATCTTGCGCCGCTGACCGAATGCCGCCGCCGTCACCCGTGCGAGCGCCGCAGGATCCACGGCGCGGCGCGCTGCGCTCGGGGTGATCCGCACCACGGCCGAGGTCACCTTGGGCGGCGGCGTAAAGGCCTTGGGGCCCACCTCGAACAGCAGCCGCGCCTCGGCGCGCCACTGGGCCAGCACGGCGAGGCGCCCATAGGCCGAGGTGCCGGGGCCGGCGACGATGCGCTCGGCCACCTCGCGCTGGAACATCAGCGTCAGTGACTGCCACCGGGGCGGCCAGACCGATGCGCTCAGCCAGCGCGTCAGCAGCACCGTGCCGATGTTGTAGGGCAGGTTGGCGGCGATCCGCGCGGGCCCCTCCAACGATCCCAGGGGATCGATCTCCAGCGCGTCACCCTCCAGCACCGTCAGCCGGTCGGGATAATGCGCGGCGATCTGGGCCAGCGCCGTCAGACAGCGCGGATCGCGCTCCACCGCGACGACCCGAGCGGCCCCCTCGGCCAGCAGCGCCCGCGTGAGGCCGCCAGGGCCGGGGCCGATCTCGATCACCGTGGCGCCCTCCAGCGGCCCCGCCGCGCGGGCGATGCGGCGCGTCAGGTTGAGATCGAGAAGGAAGTTTTGGCCCAGGGATTTCTTCGCGCTCAGCCCATGGGTCGCGATGACCTCACCCAGCGGCGGCAGCCCGTCATCGGCCAGCCGCCCCGTCCGGTCGGCCGAGGGCTCTTGGCTCACGGTTCCAGGCCGGCCCGCCGGGCGGCGAGCGTCGCGGCCAGGGTCAGCGCTTCGATCAGGCTCGTGGGATCGGCGATCCCCTTGCCCGCGATGTCGTAAGCCGTGCCGTGGTCCGGCGAGGTGCGGATGAATGGCAGACCCAGCGTGACGTTGACCCCGCGGTCGAAGTCGAGCGCCTTCACAGGCACCAGCGCCTGGTCGTGGTACATCGCGATCGCCACGTCATAGCGCGCCCGAGCGGCGGCATGGAATAGTGTGTCCGCCGGATGGGGGCCCGTGGCGGCGATCCCCTCGGCCCGCAGCTCCTCGATCGCCGGGGCGATGATCTCGATCTCCTCCCGCCCCATGGCGCCATTCTCGCCGGCATGGGGGTTCAGCCCCGTGAGTGCGAGGCGCGGCGCGGCGATCCCGAAGTCGCGCTTGAGCGCCGCCGCCGTGATCCGCGCCGTCTCGACGATCATGTCGATGCTCAAGATCGAGGGCACGCGCGCCAGCGGCTCGTGGATCGTGACCGGGACCACGCGCAGGCTGGGCCCTGCGATCATCATCACCGTTCGCGGCACATCGGCGAGCCGCGCGAGATACTCGGTATGCCCCGGGTCGGGAAAGGCGGCGCCGTCGTAGAGCACCTTCTTGTTGATCGGGTTGGTGACGACCGCCGAGGCTTCGCCGCTGCCGGCCAATGCAACCGCCCGGTCGATGGCACCGATGACCGCGGCGGCGTTCCGGGGCTCCGGCTGGCCAGGCACGACCGGCGCCGGCAGGGTATGCGGCAGCACCGGCAGCGCTTCGGTGAAGACCGCCGCGGCCTCTGCAGGAGCGCCGATCTCACGGACCGCTGCACCCGGCAGGGCTGCCAGCCGTGCTGGGTCGTCGATCAGGAAGAAGGGATGCGACAACTGCTGCGACCGCCACGCCGCGAGGGCGATTTCGCCCCCGATCCCGGCGGGGTCGCCCATCGTGAGGGCAATCGGGGCGAGGGCCATCAGCGGAACTCGATCAGCGCGTCGCGCCGCAACTCCTGCAGCAGCCCGTCCGCCAGACGCTCGCTTTGCGCGCGCACGATGGCTCGCCGGACGCGTTCGCGCAGCTCAGGGTCGCTCGCATCCACATCGTCGCCCCCGAGCCTACGGCGTTCGACCAGCCGCAGCAGCGACACGCCGCCCGGTACCTGCAGCGGCCGGGTGATGTCGCCGGGCTGCAGTTCGGCCAGCGCCTCGCTAAGCTCGGGCGGCAGCGCCTCGCCGCTCACCCAGCCAAGCTCGCCGCCGACCTCGGCGCTTGGCGCGCGCGATAGCTGGCGCGCGGCCTGGCTGAAGGCCTCGGCACTGTCGATCTCGCGGCGCAGACGCTCTGCCAGCGCCAGCGTTTCCCCCGCCGAGCGCCCTGCGTCATCGGAGGGCAGGCCGATCTCCTGGAGCCGATAGTCCACCCCCCGCACCGCGGCACTGAGCGCGATCTCGCTGTCGATCTCCGCCTCGCCCGGTTCGATCCGTGCGGCAAAGCGGCTCCGCACCAGGGAGCGCCAGACGACGTTGGCGGCGACGAAATCGTCCATGGCCTGTTCGGTGATCCCCTGGTTCGACAGCAGGGTCCGCAACTCGGGCGTCGCGACCTCGATGCTGCTCGCCACGTCGTCGTAGCCGCCGGCGACGCCGTCGGGCGTGGGGTTGAGGCCGATCCGCGCCCCCTCCGACAGCTTGAGCCGATCCTCGATCAACTCGTTCAGCGCGGCCTGCTGCAGCGCCTCCACGCTGGCGGTCGGAAACCCCAAGAGGCGCAGGATGCGCATGCGCTGGTCGATATCGAAGCCGGTGATCGCGCTGTCGTTCACCACGGCGACGGGCCGGAACGGCGTCTGCGCCGTCGCGCCCGGCACGGTCGCAAGCAGGGTGGCGGCAGTCAGCAACAGGATCACAAGGGGTCGGCGGATCATCGTCGTCGTCACGGTCTCAAGCATGCGGGTCTCAACGGTCGTTGCCGGAGGTGAACTCGGTATTGCTGCGGCTGCTGCCATCGGCGGAAAGATCGCCGATGGGCGAGGCCGCGAAGAGCGCTGGTGTGGGCTCCGACGCGCCAAGCGTCAAGAGGCGGACTTGCAGGCCAAAGGAGGTGGAGGCCGGCGTATCCTCGCTCTCGGTAAAGCGGCGTCTGAGGAACATGTCTATCGCGCAGCACTCGTTGGCATAGGACAGCGTGCCGCCGATCTCGACGAATTCGTCCTGCTCGAGGTCGCGCTGCAGAAAGCCCTCCACGCCCCATTCTTGGGTGAGTTGCAGGCCGCCCTCCACGGTGATCTCCTCGCGCTGCTCGAGCGCGGTGGCGAAGGGGCTCGCCTCGAGGAAGACATAACCGACGGAGAGGTCGCCCGGGCCAAAGGCGAAATCGCCGAAGATCTCGTTGCGGCTGACCGCGCCGTCATCGGCGATGCGCACCCGCTGCTCGATCGAGACGATGTCCCGGAAGCTCGCCCGCCAGTCGGCAACATAGTCAGAGAGCGTGCCCGTCAGCCCGGTGCCGGCGAGAAACTCATCCGCATCGGCAAAGCGCACGGTGCGCCCCACGCTGCCCGACAGCGCCAGACCGTCGGCTGCCAGGCGCTCGTAGCGCAGACCGAGGTTGAAGCGCGGCCCCTCCTCGACCTGATCGATGCCCGAGAAATGGCTGCGGTCGAAGAGCGAGAGCACGTCGAACTCGGTCTGTTGGCTGTCTTCGTTCTGGAACGGGATGTCGTTGCCGCCATAGGGCGCGCCGATGAACTGGACGATGGGCTCGATGATATGCGCATCGCCATCCGCCTCGTCGTAGATCAGCGGATAGCGCGCCTCGATCCCGCCGAGCGGCGCAAAGCGGACATCGGTGTTCTCGAAACCCGTCGAGTCGACGCTGGAGTTGAAGATATCCGCCCGCAGCTCGCCAAAGGCCGTGAGCGCCAGGCCGAAGGGCAGGATCGCCTCCCGCTCGAAGTCGAGGCCCAGGCTGAAGCGGCTGGTGTTCACGCCCTCGTCGCGCAGCAGTACCTGGGCATCGCCAAAGATGCCCACGCGCGCATCAAAGGGCGCCTCGAAGTCCTGGCGCGCCGCGAAGTCGGGCAGGGCGCGCGGGATCACCCCCGTCGGCTCGTCATCGCGCAACGACTGAAAGTAGAGGCCGGTCAGCTCGAAAAAGCTGTCGTGGTCGTACTTTCGGACAAAGACCTCCGAGGTCAGGCGATCCTCGCTAGAGATGTCGAAAAAGCGCAGATAGGCGTCGTCCGAGCTGAACTCCACGTCCCAGCCCCAGTCGACCTCGCTCCCGAACAGCTCGTTGGTGAACAGCGCATCGGTATCGACATGGCCTTGCAGCCCGCTGTCGCCGGTAAGGTCGGTGCGCCCGAAGGAGCCGCGGAAGGTCAGCAGGCCCGCATCGAAGGCGCGGCGGAACTCACCGTCGAAGAAGATCCCGTCCTCGCTGGTGACGAAGGGCTGAAAGGTAAAATCGGTCTGGTCGTCGATGACCCAGTAATAGGGGGCGCGAAAGCCCAGGCCGTAGTTATCCGACAGCCGGATCTCCGGCACCAGGAAGCCGGAGGCACGCTCGACCGTGGGGTCGGGATGCCGAAAGTACGGCAAATAGGCGATGGGGACGCCGAACACATCCAGGAAGGCATCCTCGTAGTGGATGATCCCCTCTTCCTCGTCATGGATCACCCGGCGCGCCCGGATCCGCCACAGCGGCGTGGGGTCGTCGGCGCAGACATCGCAGGGGCTGTAGACGGCCTTGTTGAGCGCGTTGAACCGACCCTCAAAGCGCCGCGCCTCCACCGCCGCCAAGCGCCCCACTGGCGGTCGATCGGCAGCCTCTTCCCCGGCGACTGTCTGTGCGGCGATGACCGACTCGGCGCCTTCGACGATGCCGTCGACCAGGTCCACGTCCAGTTCGGCAACGTCGGCATAGACCGTGGCACCGCTGGGATCGCGCAGGACGATGTCGCCCTCCGCCCGGATCCGCTCGGTCCGGCTGTCATAGACGATGGTGTCGGCGGTCAGCGTGCGGTCGCCGTAGAAGACCTCCACGTTGCCGGTCGCTGTGAGGGTGCCGGCCTCGCTGTCGTACTCGATGGCATCGGCGACCAGCGCGACCGGGGTGTCGGGGTCGATCTCCCCCACCTCCAGCCCCTGGGCCATGGCGCGGTTTGGCGAGGCGATCAATGCGGGCGTGAGCGCGGCCAAAAAGGCCAGCGCGGCGATAACGCCTGCGCGCGATCCTTGAACCCTGCTCACGCCTTGTCCCTGACGCCCTATCCGCGGCTTCGCCGCTCTGCTTCTCGTTGTTGCGGCAAACTCTAGCCGTCCTCGACGTGCAAAAGAAGCCCGAGTGCAAGAAGAACCGCGGACGCGGGCGGGGCCCAGGCGGCGACGACAACCGGAATCGCCCCCGTCGCGCCCAGCGCCTGTGCCAGGTCGGACAGGAAGAAGTAGCCAAAGCCCGCCATGACGCAGCCGAGCGCCATGACCCCCAGCCCGCCAAAGCGGAGCGGCCGCATGGAAAATGCCGCCCCAATCAGGACCATCGCGCAGAAGACAACCGGATAGGACATGAGCCTGTGCCAATGCAGCCGGTGCCGGTCTGCCGCAAAGCCGCTGTCCTCCAGCAGCGCGATGAAGGACGGCAGCTCCCAGAAGGAGATCGTCTGTGGCGGTGCAAAGCTCTCGATGATCCGCTCTGGCGTAAGATCCGTCGGGATGCGCATGACCTCCCGCACCTCAGGCAGCGTCTCGGTGCTGTCCGCGCCTTCGGCATCCGGCTCAAAGCGCCATCGGCGCACGACGTTGAGTTGCCAGGCCCCCGTCTGCAGCGCGGCGGTCCGCGCCTCGATCCGCTCGGTCAACTGATCGTCGGCGGTGAAGCGGAAGACCGTGACGCCCCAGAGCCTGTCGACCGCGCTCGAGGCCCGATCGGCACGGATCACGGTCTGGGTGCTCTCGCCCCCCTGGCGCAGCCACAACCCCGTCGCCGAGACCGAGAGGGAGGAGGACGAGCGCCCGAAGTACTTCGACTCGAGCGCCTCGAACCGCTCGGCAAAGGCAGCCGCGACCGGGTTGTAGACGGCGAACGCCCCAGCCCCCAGGAGCGCGGCACTAAGGACCGCCGGCGTCAGCAGTGCCCAGACCGAGACCCCGGCAGCCCGCGTGACCACCAGTTCGGAGGAGCGGGCGAGACGCGCGAAACAGGCCATCGCCGCGAGCAGCATGGTGAAGGGCGCCGCGATCAGCGTGATCGAGGGTGCGTTCAGCAGCGCCATGCCGATGAGATCGGTGAAGCCCGCCCGCCCGTCGCTGTTCTGGCTCATCCGCTCGATCAGCTCGACCACCACAACCAGCAGCAAGACCGCCATGAAGGCGAGGATGGCGGTCGTGATGAACCGCCGCGCGATGTAGCTGCCCAGCGTCCAGGTCATGTGAGCGTCCAGGTCATTCTGCCGGGCCCTGTCGCAGCGCTTCGTTCCCCGCCCGACGACGTCGCGGCGCCAGGCCAACCGAGGACATCAGCCATACCGCGACCACGATCCCCAGGAGCGGCGGCACATACATCAGCGGCCACAGGGCCGCCGTGCCGCCGACCGCGCTTTTCGCGGCAAGCCCGAGGATGCGCAGCGCGATGCCGACACCCACAGCTGCCAGGATACGGCCGAGGAAACCCTGCCGTTTGAACCCTGCCGACAGCACGATGGCGACCGCGAGCATGGGCAGCGCCAGCGCATAGAGCGGGGCCGAGAGCGCCTCATGCGCCTCCGCCCGGAACTCGCCCAGGGGGCGGAGGCGTTGCGCGGCCTCCTCCTCGGTGATGCTCAGCAGGTCCGGCAGGAACATCTCGGAGGGTTTGCGCAGCCGCTCCCGCTGCTCCCCGGCGAACTGGGACAGGTCATAGCCGAGCTGGTCGAAGCGCAGGAGCGACAGCGCATCGGGCTTCGTTGCGTCGGCGATCTGCGCGACGCCATCGAACATCACCAGTCGCGTCGCCCCCACGTCGGACAGCAGCACCGCCCGCTCCGCCGTGTAGGTCGCGATCTGGGTCTCGTCCCGGATGTCGTGGATGAAGACCCCGTCGAGGGCACCCTCGCTCCCGATCTCCCGGATAAACACCGTCACCCCCTGCGAGGGGGTGATGAAGGTCCCCTCTCGCAGGAAGGCCGCGGCCACGTCGCCGCGCACCTCGGTGATCCGGGTGCGCATCTCGCGCTGGGCATGGGGGACGATGTAGATCGAAATCGCCATCAGCAGGACGAACAGCGTCATGGCGAACATCAGGACAGGGCGCAGCAAGGTGAGGCCCGACTGCCCGGCCGCGAACATCACCACGATCTCGCTGTCGCCGAAGAGCCGGTTGATCGCATAGAGCGTGGCGGCGAAGGCAGCGACCGGCAGCACGATCGTCATCACCCGGGGCAGCAGCAGCGCGGTGAACTCCAGGAACACCATGGCCGACTGGCCGTTGTTCACCACCGTCTCGATCACCCGCAGCGACTGGCTGAGCCAGATCACCCCTGTGAACACCAGCACGAAAAAGGCGAAGGGCCCCAAGAGCTGGCGATAGACGTAGCGGTTCAGCCGCGACACAGGCCGCTCTCCGGTGGCTGGTGGACGCTGTCACCATGGCGCTCGGCGCGACTCGTGGCAATCGCCGGCGGATACTGACTGGAGCTGGCCGGGACAGGGCGCCGCGGCGCTCTGGTCTCCGCCGCGCAGCCGGGCTAGGTGTCGCGCTCAGCCACGGCGCCGACATGCAGGAGATCGCCCATGACACCGCTGCCCAATATCGTCTTCGACGCGGAGGAGGGCGCCGATCTGGCCGCAGCCGAGGGGACGCTGATCGTCTTCGCCGGCCATGACGGCAGCCTCAGCCCAGCCGCCGCGACGATCGACGGCGCCATGGGTGGGGCCCTGGCGCGGGCATTGGGTGACAAGAGCTTCAAGGGCAAGCCGGGCGTCGTCGAGACCTTCGGCTGGCCCGCTGGCCTGGCGGCCAAGCGTGTCGTGCTGGCCTGCCTGGGCGATAAGCCGGATGCGGCGGCGGCGCGCAAGACCGGCGGCGCGGTGGCAAAGGCGCTGGCTGCCGGGCCCGCGACGCTTGCGCTGTCGGGGGCTGGTGACGACGACATCGTGGCGGGCGTCGTCATGGCGGTGGCCCTGCGCCTTTACGATTTCCGTGAGTACAAGAAGAGCGACGAGGACACCCCGTCGGCCCCGCGCACCCTGCGTGCGCTCGCCGCGAGCCCGGAGGCGCTGGCCCGCGGGTCGCGCGACATGATGGCCCTGGCCGAGGGGGTCTATTTCACCCGCGACCTGGTCAACGAGCCGGCGAACCGCCTGACGACGGACGAATTCGCCGCCCGCCTCGCCGCCATGCAGGAGATCGGCCTCGAGGTCGAGATCATGGGCGAGGACGACCTCAAGCGCCTCGGCATGGGTGCGCTGCTCGGCGTGGGTCAGGGCTCGCCGTCCGAGACGAAGGTTGTCACCATGCGCTGGAACGGCGGCGCAGCCGGGGAGGCGCCCTTCGCCTTCGTCGGCAAGGGCGTCGTCTTCGACACCGGGGGCATCTCGCTCAAGCCCGCCGCCGGCATGGAAGACATGACCATGGACATGGGCGGCGCGGGCACCGTGGCCGGCGTCATGCGCACCCTCGCGCTGCGTAAGGCCAAGGCGAACGTGATCGGTGTCGTCGGCCTGGTGGAGAACATGCCCGACGGCCTCGCCCAGCGCCCCGGCGACATCGTGAAGTCCATGAAGGGCGACACCATCGAGGTCATCAACACCGACGCCGAGGGGCGGCTGCTGCTCGCCGATGTGCTGTGGCACGTGCAGGAGGCGGAGAAGCCGACCGCGATCGTCGACCTCGCGACCCTGACCGGCGCGGTGATCATCGCCCTCGGCCATCACCGCGCAGGGTTCTACGCGACCAACGACGAGCTTGCCACGCAGCTGACGACGGCCTGCGAGGCGACCGGCGACGACGCCTGGCGCCTGCCGCTCGGCAAGCCCTACCGCGATCAGCTCAAGTCGGCGAAGGCGGACATCAAGAACACCGGCGGCCGGCCGGCGGGCTCGGTCACCGCGGCGGAGTTCCTGCGCGCCTTTATCAAGGACGACATGCCCTGGGTGCACATCGACATCGCCGGCACCGCCACGACCAACAGCGGCACGGATCTGGCGCCCAAGGGCGCGACCGGCTGGGGCGTAGCGGCGCTGGATGCGCTGGTCCGCGCCCGGCTGGAAAGCTGAGGCCAGGGCCGCGGCGCTGTGGCCGAGGTCAGCTTCTACCACCTGACCGCCATGCCGCTGGAGGCGGCGCTGCCAGTGATGCTGCAGCGTTCGCTAGAACGCGGATGGCGCGTGGAGCTGCGCCTCGGCGACCCTGGCGTGTTGGAGGCCCTGGACGAAAGGCTGTGGACCTTTCGAGACGACAGCTTTTTGCCGCATGGCCGCGCAGGTGAGGGGCTGGACGACCGACAGCCGATCCTGCTGACGCTCGACCGGGACCCAGCACAAGCGGATCGCGCGGCGCTGTTCCTGGCCGCCGGCGCCCCCCTCGACCCGGACGAAGCGGCGGCGCGCACCCGCACGGCGCTGTTGTTCGACGGCCATGACGAGGCCGCGGTGGCGGCGGCACGGACCGCCTGGCGCACCACGGTCGCCGCAGGCCTCAAGGCTGCATATTGGGCGCAGGACGCCGGGCGCTGGACCAAGAAGGCGGAAAGCGACGGCTGACCGGGCCCTCACCCGGGGGCCTTAAGGACCGTGAGCAACGCCCTCGCGTCGGTGGCGCCACTGCGCCTCATCAGCGCCTTGGGGCCGGGATCTTCGACCAGCCAGGTCCGGCAGGCCCCGCCGGCGGTAAAGACCTCGACGATGCCGCGGTCAAAGAACAGCCGGCAGGGCGTCAAACCACCCTCCGGCGCGAAGGCCTCGCCATCGATCTCGATCCTGCCTGCCTCCACGCGGATCGTCGTTGTCGCGGCATCTGGGCGCGTCGCGATTTCCAGGGTCATGGCCTGCTCGCCGATCCCATCGATCTCCAGCGTAAAGGCCCCGCCGCAGGGCACCGCGGTTTCGGCCAGGGACACAGTGCCGATGCTCAGGGCCTCGAGGCTGACGGCCGGGGTCTGGACCAGATCGCCCTCTGCGCTGAGCGTAAGCCCCCGCGGCAGGCTGAGCGCGCCATTCCAGCCCAGTTCGGCCCGGCCGGCCCGCAGCCAGGCGACCGAAAGCCAGCGGCCGGCCGAGTCGCGAAAGCAGGTCGCGGCATAGTGGCGAGGATTGGCGTCCATCACCCCTTCACGCTCCACCACGAAACGACCGCTGTCGGCATCGAACGTCCCGACCCGCCATTCCACAGGGCCGTAGGGTGAGACGATCAGCACGAACTTGTTGCCGAGCGGGAAGAAGGCCGGGCACTCGATGCTGCCGATCGAGCGGTCGATGCGCCGATACAGAACGCCGCGATAGCGCCAGGACGTAAGGGCCGCGTCGCGTGCTTCGTAGAGGAAGACGGCAGGGCGGCCGGAGCCCAGCGGATCGTCCTCCGCCGTCGGCGCGCTGCCGCCGAGCACCATGAAGGTGCGTCCCTCGGTGGCGAAGATGAAGGGGTCGCGCCAGTGGCGGATCGGGTCCGGATGCATGCCGTCCGAGAGCGCCGGCATGGCGATGGGCACGAAGCTGCCGGTGTCCAGGTCGGCGGTCACCGACCATTGCTCGGCGCCATGCTCGACCCCCTTGGTGCCGCCGATGGCCGTGAAGAACAGGCGCGCGACGCCGTCCTCTCCGACCCAGCTACAACCCGAGAAGCAATGCTCCAGCGCCGCTGCCGGGTCGGGTGCCAGCGCGGGTGGGCGGTGGGCCCAGGTCACCAGATCCGGGCTGGTCGCGTGGCCCCAGTGGATCGTGCCCCATTGGGGCTCGTTGGGGTTGTGCTGATAGAAGAGATGATACTGCCCGCCGTGGTAGATCGGCCCGTTGGGATCGTTCATCCAGCCCGCGCGCGGGGTGAAGTGAAACACCGGGCGGCGCGCCGGATCGATGGCCTGCGCCGCCTCGGCAACCATGGCATCGGCCCGCGCCCGATGTTGCGTGTTGTTCTGCCAGACCCTCATCGGGGGCAATGTCGCTTGCGCCGCTGTGGCTGGCAACACCGGAGCGCAGAACGGCGCGTTATCCGCCGGCCTCCTCCAACCGCTCGCCCGCGGCGAGCCAGGCGGCCTCGGCCTTCTCCTGCGCGGTGATCAGCTCGCCGCGCTTGGCGTTGAGCGCTTCGATCTTATCCGATGGCCCCTCATAGAGCGCGGGATCCGCTAGCATCGCATCGACCCGGCCGAGCAAATCCGACAGTTTTTCAAGCTTTTCCTCGGCCGCCCTAAGCTCGGCTTTCAGCGGTGCCAAGGCGGCGCGGGAGGTCGCACGGTCGCGCCGCGCACTCTGCTGCGCGCCGGTGCCGTTCTCGGCTGACGCCCGCGCCGGGGCATTGTCCCCGGCCGACAGGATGCGCCGGCGATAGGCCTCGATATCCTCCTCGAAGGGGGTGACGCGGCCGCCCTGGACCAGCCACAGCCGGTCGGCCACCAGCTCGACCAGGTGCGGGTCGTGGGTGATCAGGATCACCGCGCCGCGATAGGCGTTGAGCGCGCCGATCAGCGCCTCACGGCTCTCCATGTCCAGGTGGTTGGTGGGCTCGTCCAGGATCAGAAGATGCGGCGCATCGAGGGTGGCAAGGCAGAGCAATAGCCGCGCCTTCTGCCCGCCCGAGAGCGATTTCACCTGGGTCTCCGCGATCTCGGCCCCGATGCCGGCACGGGCCAGGCGGGCGCGAAGCTGCCCCGGAAGTTCCTCCGGCCGCGCCCGGCGCAGGTGGTCGATGGGGGTCTCGGCGGGCACCAGTTCCTCCGCCTGGTGCTGGGCGAAGAAGCCGATGCGCAGGCGCGGGGTGGCCCGGCGCTCGCCTGTCATGGGATCGAGGCGCCCGGCGATCAACTTCGCCAGCGTCGACTTGCCCTGGCCGTTGGCACCCAACAGCGCGATGCGGTCGTCCTGGTCGAGGCGGAAGGACACGCGGTTCAGCACTGCGGTGTCGCCATAGCCAAGCGCCGCCCCCTCCACCTGCATCAGCGGTGGCGGCAGCTCGTCCGGGTCGGGGAAGGTGAGGGTCACGGGCGCCTCGTCCTTCTCCACCGCGATGGGTTCCATCTTCTCCAGCATCTTGACGCGCGCCTGGGCCTGGCGGGCCTTGGTTGCCTTGGCGCGGAAGCGGTCGACGAAGCTCTGGAGGTGGGCGCGCCGGGCCTCCTGCTTCTTCGCACTCGCCGCCTGTAGCGCCAGCCGCTCTCGCCGCAGCCGGTCGAAGCCGTCAAAACTGCCCGTGTAGAGGGTCAGCGCCCGGTCCTTGAGGTGCAGGATATGCGTGGGCACCCGGGTCAGCAGCCCCCGGTCGTGGCTGATGAGCATGAGGCCGTGGGGATAGCGCGCGAGATAGCTCTCGAGCCAGACCGTCCCCTCCAGATCGAGATAGTTCGTGGGCTCGTCGAGCAGGAGCAGATCGGGCGCCGAGAACAGCACCGCCGCCAGCGCCACCCGCATCCGCCAGCCGCCGGAGAACTCGGACGTCGCCCTGGCCTGAGACGCCGCATCAAAGCCGAGGCCCGAGAGGATCGCAGCCGCGCGCGCCTCGGCCGAATGGGCCTCGATATCGGTCAGACGGGTTTGGATCTCAGCGATGCGGGCGGGATCGGTGGCGCTCTCGGCCTCGGCCAGCAGGCGGGCGCGCTCCTCGTCGGCTTCCAGCACGACCTCGATCAGGGTGCGGGCGTCGCCCGGCACCTCCTGCGCGACACCGCCCAGGCGGGCGCGCGGCGGCAGGGCGATGGTGCCGGCATCGGGGCTGAGCTCCCCGCGGATGAGCCGAAAGAGCGTGGTCTTGCCCGCGCCGTTGCGCCCAACCAGTCCCACACGCGCGCGCTGGGGCAGGCGCGCCGAGGCGCCCTCGAACAGCGGCCGGCCGGCCATGGCGAAGCCCAGATCTTGGATCGTCAGCATGCTGCGCGGGATAGCTGAGGGGGCAGGGGCCGTCCAGCACCCCGTACCGCCCCCCGCTCAGACTTGGTCAACCCTGCTCGGCCACCGGCTCCGGCAGACCGGCGAGGCTGGCGGCGAGCTTCTCGCGCTCCGCCACGATACTGCCGATCACCGCGATGGCGGGCGCGGCGAAGGCCTGCGATTCCGCGCCAAGCTGGCCCAGTGTCGTCAGATGCATCCCCGCCTCGGGCGTACTGACCGAGGTCAGGAGGGCCGCGGGCGTGTCCGCCGCCATGCCGCCCGCCATGAGCCGTGCGCAGATCTCGGGCAGGTAGCGCATGGCCATGTAGAGCAGCACCGGCTGGTTGAGCCGGCCGAGCGCATCCCAGTCGATGGCGCTCGCCCCCTCCTGCAGGCTATGGCCCGTCGCCAGCACCAGGGCCCGGTTCGCCCCGCGCATCGTGGCGGGGATCCCCGCCTGGGCAAGGCCCGCCAGGGCGGCGGTCACGCCGGGGATCACGCGATAGGGGATGCCGGCGGCGGCCAGCGCCACCGCCTCCTCGCCCCCGCGGCCAAAGACAAAGGGGTCGCCGCCCTTGAGGCGCACCACCCGCTTGCCCGCCCGCGCGCCCTGGATCAGCGCATCCGTGATCGCCTCCTGCGCGACAGAGGGTTTGCCGCCCCGCTTGCCCGCGTAGACGGCCTCGGCCCCCGCCTGCATCAGGCCCAGCACCCGCTCGTCGACCAGCGCGTCATAGACCACGAGATCGGCGACCTTCAGCGCCTCCGCCGCCGCGATGGTCATCAGCGAGGGATCGCCCGGGCCAGCGCCCACCAGCCAGACATGGCCGGCTGCGAGCTGATCACCGGTTGTGAACAGGCCATGGCGGCTGGGCGGTAAGGGGCCTTGCGACATGCCCAATGGCTAGCCCTGCGCGCGCGGGTCGGCAAGACGCGTCAGGGATCGCTTTTGCTTTCTGCCCAAACGCGCTAGTTTCCAAATGAAACGGAGATAGGAGTGCGGCCGATGCTCGATGCCGAGGCCACCCGACCTTCCTCCGCCAAGCGCATGCGCGCTCGGCGGCTCGTCTCCGGCTTGCCTGCGTCACCGCATGGCGGGATGGGCTATCCCAAGGGCGGCGGCGCTTGGGTCGAGGATGCCGGGCGTAGCCGTTACGTCGATTGCGACCTGCGCGATGGCGCGCTGATCGCCGGTCACGCACATCCGACGGTGCTGGCGGCGCTGGAAGACTTTCTGGCGATGCGAGCGACGCCCGCGCGCGACGCAGAGGCGTTGGCGGCGCTGACCACCTATCTGCTCTCGCGTGTCTCGGGCGCGGCGCGGGTGCTCTACACGCCATGCCCGACCTCCGCGATCATTCAGGCGGAGGCTATGGCGCGTGCGGCCACCGGGCGGCGCCCGATCCTGCACCTTGGGCCGCAAGCGGATCCGGGGCAGCGGTTTCGAGTAACGGGCGCCGTGTTTCGGCACACGCCCACCGAGGACACGGCACTGGCCGAGATCCTGGACGATCTTGCCCCCGCTGCGGTGATCCTGGCGACGGGCGGTGAAACGGCGGGGACGGCGGAGACAAACGGGCTCGCTGCGGCATGCGCCGAACGCGGCATCCTGCTGCTGCGCGACGACCGGAGCAGCCCGCTCTCCGCGACCTTCGACGGCGAGACCACCGCGGATGGACGCATTCTGGGCTCCATCCTGGGCGGCGGTCTGCCCATCGGCGCCGTGACGGGCACGGCGGCCTTCTTCGAGACCGCACGCCGGGGGATGGCAACTGCCCCACCGACCGCCGAGATCGCGCCCTCGGGCGGGCCGGACGGTGCGGCGCCCATCGCGGCGGTCGCCGGTCTGGCCACGCTGCAGCTCCTCGAGCAGCCCGGGGCGCAGGCCCGCCTGCACGAAGCAGGCCGGGCGATCTTCCAATCGGTTGACCGGGCGATCAAGGCGATGGCCCCGGCGGCGCGTCTTAGCGGCACCGAGGAGCGCTTTCGCATCAGCTTCGAAGACGGTGCCGGGCTTGGCCTGCGCCGCTTCTCCGACGTGCTGCTGGCGCAGGGCGTCGTTCAGCGCGGCGGCGTCTTCAACGTCAGCCTCGCGCATGACACCGAGGCGATCTCCCAAACGGTGGCGGCCATCGCGAACGCCCTCGAAAGCTCCGCGCAGATGGCCTAGGCGCGCTGACGCGCTGCACTGCTTAGGCGCGCCGACGCGCTGGCGGCTCAGTCGCGCCGCATGACTGGCTGGCCGGCGACCAGGGTGGCCACCGCCATGGGCAGCATCGGATCGCCGTCGTCGATCACCACGACATCGGCGCGCTTGCCGGGCGCTAGGCTCCCCCGATCCTTCAGCCCGGCGACGGCCGCGGGATTGGTCGAGACCAGGGCCCAGGCCTGTGGCAGGCCCACCACCCCCTCGCGCACCAGCCGGAAGGCCGCCAGCAGCGGCGCGGGGTAATAGTAGTCGCTCGCCAGCACGGTACAGAGGCCCTCGCCCACCGCCGGCGCAGCATCGAGCGCGCGGATGTGGCTGCCGCCGCGGACGACGTTGGGCGCGCCCAGGATCGTGTGTTCCCCCGCCGTGCGGGCCGCCTCAGCGGTCTCGCGCGTCAGCGGAAATTCCGAGGTCACGGCACCGAGCGCGCGAAAACGCTCCCGGTCCGCCGGGCTGCGTTCGTCATGGGCGAGCAGCACGGCCCCCGCGGCGCGGGCGGCGGCGGCAACGCGCGCGATCTCCGCGTTCACCGCCGGACGCCGTGCCCAAACACTCTCCAGCAGCACACGGTAATCTGCCTCGCTCATGCCTGCCCGCTCGGCGCTTTGCGGGATCTTGGCCTGGATGTGCCCCTTCTCCATCGCATTGGTCACATGGTCGTTGAAGGCGACGATGGGGGTCGGATCCGCCGTCATCCAGGTCATCACCCGGTCGATGGCGTCATGGGCGAAGACCTCCCAGCGGATATGCAGGCGGGTGTCGCAGCCAAGCCGCGGGCGCAGGCGAAAGAGGGCCTCGATCAGCCGCTCCGCGGTCTCAAGGCTCCGCAAGCCCGGCTCCCAGGACACGGTCAGGGCGTGGAAGGCGGTGGTGATGCCGTTGGCGACCAACTGCCGATCGCTCTCGGCCAGTGCCACCTCGACCGGAAAGGCGGTCTTCGGGCGGGGCATCAGCTGGCGCTCAAAGGCGTCGCCGTGGATGTCGATAATCCCCGGCAGCACCAGGCGCCCCTTGGCGTCTATCCGCTCCACCCCCTCGGGCGCCGGGGTTTCCAGAAGCCCTGCGACCCGGTCGCCGGCCAGCGCGAGATCACCCTCCACCAGGCCCTCGGGCGTCAGGACACGGCCGTTCGCGATGACCCGGGTAATCTGTGCGACCCCCTCGCGTATCGTGAAATCACGCATTGTCCCCTCCGCCACTGTCACGAGTCCGTCGCCGAGCGCTGCTAACCGCCGTCGCGGATCCCGCTCACGCGCCACGGTCCCTATCACACCCCCGGATTCCCAGACAGGAGGAAAGCCGATGCTCCGCTCGCTTCTCGCCGCCGCCGCCCTGGCCGCCATGCCGCTGGTCGCCGCCGCCGACGGCCATGCGATCAAGTTCGCCGTCACCGATGTCGAGGGCCTGGAGGTCCTGCAGCAGGAGTTCGGTGCCTTCGAGACCGCGCTCGAAGCCGCCACCATGCTTGATGTCGAGCTTTTCCCGGTCAGCTCGCGCACCGCGGCAGTGGAGGCGATGAAGGCTGAGCAGGTCGATTTCGTCCTTACCGGCCCTGCGGAGTACGTGGTGATCGAGGCGCTGACCAACGCCAAGATCGTCGTCGGCTGGCAGCGCCCGGACTATTTCGCCCAGATCGTCGTGCTCTCCGAGGGCCCGATCAAATCGGCGGACGACCTCAAGGGCCAGACGGTCACCTTCGGCTCGGTCGGCTCGACCTCCCAGCACCTTGGCCCGGCGCAGGCGCTGGCCGACCTGGGCCTCAACTACGGCGCCGACTACAACCCGCAGATCATCGGCCGTAACGTGGCGGTCGAGGCGATGATCCGCGGCGACGTCCAGGGCGTGGGCATGAACTTCGGCCACCTGAACCGCATCCGCGCCGCCTTCCCCGACACGGCCTTCACCGTCGTCGCGCGCGGCCGCGATCTGCCGAACGACATCCTGGTGGCGCGCGAGGGCGTGTCGGACGAGGTCTTCGGCAAGGTCCGCGATGCCTTCCTCAACGACGGTGCCGCGCTGATGGAGGCGGTGCTGATGGGCGAGGACAACGCCAAATACAAGGGCGGGTTCTTCCTCACCACCATCGAGGACAGTGACTACGACTACGTCCGCTCCATGTACCGCACCATCGGCGTGGACAGCTTCGACACCTTCGTCGGCGACTGACACGCGCAAGGGTCCCGGCCCCCGTCGGGACCCGTTTGCCAGGGAGAGCGCATGGCCGCCGGGATGACCGCTGCGACATCTGCTGCCGCCCCCGACGCCCCAGCACCCGTCATCCAGACGTTGGGCCTTGAGAAAGCCTATGGCCCCTCGGCGCCGGTCTTGACGGGCGTCGATCTCTCGGTCGCGCCGGGGGAGCGGGTGGCGCTGATCGGGGCCAACGGCTCCGGCAAGTCGACGCTGATGCGCTGCCTCATCGGGCTGGTGCCGCTGACCGCCGGGTCGGTCAGCCTTTTCGGCCATCGCTTTACGCATCTGCCGGCTGCCTCGGCGCGTGCCGCCATGCGCCGCCGCATCGGCTTCGTTTTTCAGAACCACTCGCTGGTGCGCCGCCGCTCGGTCCTGTCGAACGTGGTCCACGGCCTGCTAGGGGAGCCCGGGAGTTGGCGCGCCTTCACCCAGGCCACGGCGCCCGAGCATTGGCGGCGACGGGCCATGGTGGCGCTTGAGGAGGTCGGGCTTGCCGACCGGGCGCTCGACCGCGCGGATACGCTCTCAGGCGGCCAACAGCAGCGCGTGGCCATCGCCCGCGCCCTGGTCCGCCGCCCCGAGCTGTTGATCGCCGATGAGCCCGCCGCTAGCCTGGACCCCGCCGCGGGGCGGGAGGTGATGGCGCTGTTTGTGCGGCTGGCAGAGGAGCATGGGATCACGCTGCTCTTCTCCTCCCACGACATGGCCCATGCCGCGGGCTTCTCCGATCGGGTGGTGGGGCTGAAGGAAGGGCGCATCGCCTTTGACCGGCCGAGCGGCGCGGTCTCCGCCGAGATGCTCGAAGCGACCTTCGAGGGCAGCCATGGTTGATCTGTCCGCCCCCAAGCGCATCACGCCCTCGCGCCTTGCCGGCACCTCGGTGGGTGGCTTCGTCGCGCTCGTCGTCCTTGGCGCGGTGATCATCAGCTCTGCGACCGAGGTCGCCCCCTCACCCGAGCGGCTGGTCGCCGGGGTGCCGCGCATGGCCAATCTGGTCGAGCGTATGATGCCGCCCAATCTGGACCCTGCGTTCCTGGAGCGGATCGCCTGGCGGATCCTGGAGACCTTTCAGATCGCGCTGGTGGGGGCGGCCATCGGCATCGCCCTCAGCCTGCCGATCGCCTGGGCCGCCGCCCGCGGCGTCTCTCCGGTCGGGCCCTTCAACTTTCTGTTCAAGGCGCTCGTCTCGCTGTTTCGCACGGTGCCAGACCTGATCTGGGCGCTGATCTTCGTCGTTGCCGTGGGCCTGGGCGCGGTCGCGGGCACCATGACCATCGTGGTCGACACCATCGGTTTTTGCGGCCGCTTCTTCGCGGAGGCGATGGAGGACGCCGAAAAAGCCCCCCAGGACGCGTTGAACGCCATCGGCGCCAATCGCTTCTCCGTGCTCTGCGCGGCGATCATCCCCGACGCCATGCCCTCGATGATCAACGCCTCGCTCTTCGCGCTGGAGAAGGCCGTGCGCTCCTCGGTGGTGCTCGGCCTCGTCGGCGCGGGCGGCATCGGGCAGGAGCTGAAGGTCGCCTTCGACCTGTTCCAATACCAGAACGCGGCGACGATCATCCTGGTGATCTTCGTCATCGTGCTGGCGATGGAGTACGTGACCGACCGCCTGCGCGCGCGCCTGCAGTAGCGCCCCGTCTACTCAGGCGGCGCTTCCTCCACGAAGGTCTCGAGCAAGAGGCCTTGCAGGGCACTCCGCAGGTCCTGCGCCGCGGTATCGACCCTTGCCATGGCGGCTCTGACAGCGGCTGGATCCGGGTTTTCGGCCGTCGCCATGCGCAGCATCTCCCGTCGGCGCAGCTGAAGGGTATCGCGCAGCGCCGTGATCGTCGCTTCCTCCCGCTTGAGGTTGGCCACAAAGGCATGACGGTCCTCGGTCGACAGTTCGACGAACAGATCCGCGGCGCCGGAGAGCGGGAAGATCCCGGCCTGATAGGCGCGCAACGTGACGCCGATGACCGCCGCGTTCGCCAGGAGCGACAGGCAGGCGACAGCGACAAAGCCGATGCGGAGGGTTCTGCGCATCCTCATCCCGCACGTCCCCAATCATCGAGGGCCCGATGGCCGCCTTCACCGCTGGTTAAGCCGCCGGCGGCCAGGTCGAGGAGGCGGATCGCCTCCATCCCGCCCACGATCTCCGGCAGTGCGTAGCCGGCGACGCCGGCCCCGACGAGCATCACCGTGAGGGCCGGCGCGGCGAGCCTGACATCCAGTGTGGGCAGCAGCGCGTCCAGATCGATGGCACGCCACCACGGCTGGCGGGCCAGACCGATCCTCTCCATCACGGCACGCTGTGTGGCTGCCTCGTCGGCGCGCGTCATGGCGGCCTCGCGCACCAGGGCGTGCAGGTCCTGTTCGTGCTGTCCAGGACCGGGGCCGGGAGTGGACCCGTCATCACGTGCTTTCATCGCCTCTCTCCCATTCGCTCGCGGCCAGGGTGCCCCTGAGGGACCGTCTGGCCCGCACCAAGAGTTGTTCCACCGATCCCGCGCTTGTTTCCATGGTCGCCGCGATCTCCACGGTGGAGAACTCGGCCACGACCGCAAGCAAGAGCGCCATGCGCTGGCGCCCCGGCAAGGCGGTGATCGCCTGACGTGTTGCCGCCAGCCGGGCCCGGTCCGCAACCTGCACTTCGGCCGAGGGGGCTGGATCCGCCAAATCCTCCACGACCTCCTCCAGCCCCACGATCTGACGGAAGGTGCGCCGCCGCTGGCGGTCGATGCAGAGGTTGACCGCGATACGGTAGAGCCAGGTCGAGACCGCCGCCTGGGCGGGGTCGTAGCGATGCGCCTTGCGCCAGACCCGGATGAAGACGTCCTGGACGACTTCCTCCGCCTCCTCCTCGTTGCCGAGAAAGCGCGCCGCCACCCCGCGCAGCCCCCGGCTGTGCCGATCCATGAGGCGCATGAGAGCACCGCGATCGCCCTCGGCAATCGCGGTCATGGTACAGGCCCCCTCCCGGCGCGCCTCGATGGTCGTCACATCTCACCTCGGTCGCCGTCATGCCCGGTCGCCCGGTGCGCGGATCCCGCACCGCCGGAGGCAGGGGGTAGGCCGGCCCATCAGCAGGCCCGTTAGCTTGCCCTTCAGCTTGCCCGTCATCAGCCCGGGCCCGGGCGCCGGCCGCGGAAGCCGGGATCGACCCGGTTATAGCGCCGTGTCGGCTGCGTGGTCACAAAGGTCTTGTCGGACGGACCGGTGACCGTGTTGACCGACCGCCCGCGCAGGGGGCCGAAACGCGACTGCCGCGTGCCGCTCACCGTCTCGCCCGCGCTGTTGGTCCCCGTGTAGTCGCGGCTGCATTGGATGCCCGCATTGGCGTGGCAATCCACGGTCGCCGAACTCGTCCCGCCGTTCGTGCCGCTGCGCTCCACGCTGTAGCTGCCGCTGCCCGTGTCGACGCTGCGCGTCGTGCTGCCGTTGGGGCCACTACGGCTCCATTCCTCGGCGGTGGCCTGGGGTGCCGCCAGCAGCGCGGTGCTTGCGAGCACCAAGGCGAGCAGGGTCTTCGTGGTCTCTCTCAGTGCCATGTCAGTCTCCTCAGCGCCGGGGCGCGATTTGGCTGAGCTCTTCGGCGCTCACCATGCCGTCACCGTCACGATCGGCCAGGTCGAACAGCCGACCGCCGCTGTCGAACTCCTCGGTGCTGATCAGCTGATTGCCATCGGTATCCATCCGCCGGGCACGCAGCGCGATCATCGCGTCCAGCATCAGGGCGAGGTCGGCGATGGTCTCGCGCAGGGCGTGCACCTCGTCGATATCCAGGGTCTGGTCGCCGTTGCGGTCGATCCGCGCGAACAGCGCCTTGCGCGCAGTCTCGGCCTCGGCCTGGCTGATCGCGTTATCGCCGTCGGTGTCCAGCCGGGCGAGCAGCGCAGCACCCATGGGCTGTGCGACGGCCTGGGTCGGCGGCGCGCTTCCAAGGCAAAGCGCCGCAAGGAGCGCCAGCTTGAAGGCGGGGTTGAAGGGCATCCGTGTCATCTGATCCTCATCATCGGGATGAGCCCTCGGTGGCTCGCTCCTCGGTACGCAGGCAGTGGGGCCGGCCCTACGCGCAGATGGCCGAAAAAATCGATGCGCCGTGGCGTAGGGGTGCTGAGACGCCTGCGTAAGGAGGGACACGTCCGGCAATCCGCCGGGCCCTAACCCTTCCATAGGAGATACCCATGCGCCGCCTGCTGTCGCCGAAAGCCGCCTTTGTCCTCATCCTCTGTGCCGTCACGCCGATCCACGCCCTTCAGGCATCCGACATGCGCTCTCAGATGCGCCAGATCGACACCAACAAGGACCGCGCCCTGCAGTTCTCGGAGATCGAGGCGATGCGCGCCCGGGTCTTCGACCGGGCCGACGGCAATGCCGACGGTGTTCTGGACAAGGCCGAAATCGACGCCCTGCGCCAGAAGGCGGGCGCGCGTTCGCCGGCCGGCGGTGCTCGGCTGGACGACCTGGATACGGATGGCGACGGCACCGTCACGCGCACCGAGTTCGCCGTGGTGCCGCCGCACATGCGCGCGGCCGACACCGACGGCAACGAGACCCTCACGCGGAGCGAGCTGATCGCGGCCTTCCGCAACTAAGAGCGACAACGCGGCGGGAGGGGCGCCGTTCCGCGGCCCTCTCCCTCTCCCTCTCTCTGGCGCTCTCCCTGGCCCGCTATCGTGGCGGGGTCGGAGGGGTGGTAGGCCCGGAGGGACTTGAACCCCCAACCAAACCGTTATGAGCGGTCTGCTCTAACCAATTGAGCTACAGGCCCACGCCCTCGCCCCTTACTGCGGCCCGCGCCGGGTGGTCAATCTGGGTGGCCAATCTGGGGCTTGGCCTTGCGCGATCCGCCCGCTCCGCTAGGACGGGGCGACGAAAGGGGCGACCCCTGCGCGCGAGGACAGCATGACCGATACGCCGGACCCCAAGGCCCGCCCCAACCGCCTGAGCTATGCCGAAGCGGGCGTCGATATCGACGCGGGCAATGCGCTGGTCGACCGGATCAAACCCGCGGCGGCGGCCACCGACCGGCCCGGCGTCATGGCGGGCCTCGGCGGTTTCGGCGGGCTGTTCGACCTGGCGGCCACGGGCTATCGCGACCCGGTGCTGGTGGCCGCGACCGACGGCGTGGGCACCAAGCTGCGCATCGCCATCGACACCGGCGAGGTCGACGGCATCGGCCAGGACCTGGTCGCCATGTGCGTCAACGATCTGGTCTGCCAGGGCGCCGAGCCGCTGTTCTTCCTCGACTACTTCGCCACCGGCAAGCTGTCGGTCGACGTCGGCACCCGGGTGGTCGAGGGGATCGCGCGGGCCTGCGCGGCGGCGGGATGCGCGCTGCTGGGCGGGGAGACCGCCGAGATGCCGGGGATGTATGCGCCGGGCGACTTCGACCTTGCGGGCTTTGCCGTGGGCGCGGTCGAGCGCGACGCGATGCTGCCGCGTGCGACCCGGCCCGGCGATGTGATCCTGGGGCTTGCGAGCGACGGGGTGCATTCCAACGGCTACTCGCTGGTGCGCCGGACGGTCGATCTGGCGGGCCTCGGCTGGGAGGCGCCGCCGCCCTTCGACGACCCGGCCGCGACGCTGGGCCAGGCGCTGCTGCGGCCCACCCGGCTTTATGTGAAGGCCGCCCTGGCGGCGGCGGCCCGCCCGGGGCTGCGCGCGCTTTGCCATGTCACGGGCGGGGGCATCAGCGAGAACCTGCCGCGGGTGCTGAGCGACGGGACCGGTGCCGAGATCGACCTCGATGCCCTCACGCTGCCGCCGGTCTTTGACTGGCTGATCCGCGCGGCCGGGCTCGAGGAGGCGGAGGCGCTGCGGACCTATAACTGCGGCGTGGGCATGATCGTGGTGGTCGATCCGGCCGAGGTCGAGGTGACCGCTGCGGTGCTCGCCGACCATGGCCAGACCGTGATGTCGCTCGGCCAGGTCGTAGAGGGCGACGGCGTGACCTATCGGGGCGCGCTGGCGTGAGCGACCGGCGCCTTGCGATCCTGATCTCGGGCCGCGGCTCGAACATGCTGGCGCTGCTGGATGCGATCGACGCGGGGCAGCTGCCCGCGACCCCGGTGCTGGTGGTCTCCAACGATCCCACGGCGCCCGGCCTAGCGGCCGCCGCCGCGCGGGGCGTACCCACGGCGGCCATCGACCATCGGGCGTTTCGCGGCGACCGCGCGGCCTTCGACGCCGCCGTGGACGGCGCGTTGCAGAAGGCCGGGGCCGAGATCGTTGCCTGCGCGGGCTTCATGCGGATCATGACCGAACGGCTGATCGAACCCTGGGCCGGGCGCATGGTGAACATCCATCCTTCGCTGCTGCCCGCCTTTCGCGGGCTCGACACCCATGCCCGGGCGCTGGCGGCGGGCTGCGCCTTCCACGGCTGTACGGTGCACGAGGTGACGCTGGACCTGGATGCCGGGCGTATCCTGGGCCAGGCCGCGATCCGTGTGCGCCCCGAGGATACGCCCGACAGCCTGGCCGCGCGCCTCCTGCCGCTCGAGCACCGGCTATACCCGGCGGTACTGGCGCGCTTCATTGCCGATCCGGCCGGCGCCCGGCGCCATCCTCTGGCGATGGAGGCGCTCGACCATGACCTTGATGGATGATGAGGCGGTCGCCAAAGCGGGGCGCAGGCGGACGATCATCTTCCTCGTCGCCTATCCAACGCTGTTCATGGGTGGGCTCGCCGTGGGGGTAATGACGGTCTTCGCCGTCAGCCTCGGCCTGCGCGACGGGTTCTGCTATCCGGGCTATGCGGGCGACTTCGCGCTCGCCTGGGGCAGCGTCCTGCTGCTCGGCCTGCCGCTGCCGCTGGCCGCCGCGGCGCTCGCCCATCGCCAGTTGCGCGACCATCCCATGCGCCGGCTGCTGGGTGGCGGGCCGATCGCGCTGATCCTGCTCGCCTGGTGCCTGCCGCTCCTGTCGGAGATGGCGGCCTTCGCCGCCACGCGCGCGCATTGTGCCCTTGGCCCGCCGGAGGTGCAGGACAACACCGCCCCGATCCCCGAGGTCGCGCAGTACCTCTTCGCCGCCGCGCCCTATCCGCTGCTGCTCGCTGCGCTGCTGGCGGTGGCTGCGATGATGATCGGCCTGCGCGAAGGCCAGCGCGCCCGCCACTGAGGGGCGCGCCGGGGGGCTATGACGTGGATCAGCCGACGATCTCGGTGCCCGCGAAGAAATAGGCGATCTCGATCGCGGCGTTCTCCTCGCTGTCCGAGCCATGGACCGAGTTCTCGCCGATGGACAGGGCGAACTCCTTGCGGATGGTGCCCTCGGCCGCCTCGGCGGGGTTGGTCGCACCCATGACCTCCCGGTTCTTCGCCACGGCGTCCTCGCCCTCCAGCACCTGGACCACGACGGGGGCCGACGACATGAAGGTGCAGAGCTCGTCATAGAAGGGCCGCTCGGCGTGCACCGCGTAGAACGTGCCGGCCTCAGCCTTGGTCATCAGGATGCGCTTCTGGGCAACGATGCGCAGGCCCGCAGCCTCGAGCTTAGCATTGATGGCACCGGTCAGGTTGCGGTTCGTGGCATCCGGCTTGATGATCGAGAAGGTACGGGTGACGGCCATGGCGGCATCTCCTCAAGGGGCGGTCAGGACGGGATCGTCCGGGGAAGGATGCGGCCGCGGCCGCGTTGCGGGCGCGCCTTAGCACGGGGGATGGGGCCATGAAAGCGCATTTCCGGATGCTGGCCGGCTATAACGCCTGGGCCAACGACAGGCTCTACGCCACCTGCGCCGCCCTGCCGGCGGAGGATCTCGCGCGGGATCTGGGTGCCTTCTTCGGCTCGATCCTGGCCACGCTCAATCACGTGATGGTGGCCGATTTGATCTGGCTCGCGCGCCTGCGTGGCGGGGCGCAGCCGCCCCTCGCGCTCGACCACATCCTGCATGACGATTTCGCCGAACTCGCCGCGGCGCGGCGCGTGATGGACCGGGATGTCGCGGCGGTGGTGGAGGAGATCGATCCGGCGGCGATCCTGCGCTACCTGCGCCGCGGTGCGCCCCAGAAGGCCGTTGCGGCAGATCTGATGGCGCATCTCTTCAACCATCAGACCCATCACCGCGGTCAGGTGCATGCCATGCTGACCCGCCTTGGCACCGAGGCGCCCGCGCTCGACCTCATCTACTATCAGCGCGAGGCCGCCTGATGTTCTTCGAGGCCTTCGAGGTCGGCCAAGTCTTCGAGAGTGAGCGTCGCAGCCTGGAGGAGCCCGCGATCCTGGATTTCGCCCACCGCTACGACTGGCAGGCCTTCCACACCGACGCCGACGCTGCCGCGGCCTCGCCCTACGGCGGGCTCATCGCCTCGGGGTATCAGACGCTGCTGCTGGCCTTCGGGCTGACGCTCGAGATGGGCCTCTGGATGGACAGCGGCATGGGCAGCCCGGGCATGGACCGGCTGCGCTGGATCCAGCCCGTGCGCCCCGGCGACAGCCTGGCGGTCCGGGTCGAGGTGCTGGCGCTGCGCCCCTCCCGCTCCAAGCCCGACCGGGGGGTGGTCACCTTTGGCCATACCGTCAGCCGCGCCGACGGGGCCGCGGTGATGACCTATGAGACCATGGTGATCATCGCGCGCAGCCCTGCTGGATAACCGGTGGGGGGTCTGAGGGAGCGAAGCCGGCTCTGCGCCCTATCTCCGCCTTGGAGGGAGGGCGATGCGATGCGGTTAATGCGGACGCCATGCTGAGGTTGGCCGTCGTGCTGCTGCGCGCAGCGCTGCTGGGCGCGGTGCTTTGCGGCGCCGTCGGGGCCGCGGCGGCGCTTGCGGTCCATGCGGAGGACGGCCTCGGCCTCGGCGGTCTCGGCATCAGGATGCTGGCCGCGGCCGGGACACTGACGGTGGCCTCGCTGCCGGTCTGGGCCTTCGGTCTATGCCTCGTGGGGCTGCCGGTCTGGCTTGTCATGCGGTGGCTCGGCCTCGACGGCGCCTTGCCCGTCGCGGTGACCGGAGCACTCCTGGCGGCCGCCGGACCCGTGGCGGTCGTCCTGTTGGGATCGGGGCCTGAAGTGCTGCGCGCAGCGGTCTGGCTCGCCCCGATCGGCGCCACCGTGGGCCTTACGTTGCGCCGCCGCGTGATGGCGATGACCCCTTAGGCCAGTGCTGAGGCAGCTTTCTTGCGATCGGAGTCCTCGGTCCGAACGGGCCGAGATGATGCGGCCGCGATGCGCGCAACGCCCTGGCTTTCTTCTGTGCCTGCGCGGTTTCCGCTTGTCCGGCGGGGGGCGGGTCGCTAACTCACGAGTACAGGGTCACCGATCCCAACTCCGTGCGCGGGGGGGTGCTAAGGGGCGCTGGGTTTAGTCACTGGTAGGGGAGGGCGCCATGAGCAAGGCGAGCCTCTTCCAACTGGGGATGGACCTGGAGGCAGGCACCACCCATGCGGAAGAAACGGGGAAACCCCGTCTGAAAGTCGTTGGCGACCACGCGTTGTTCGATGCGGCGCGCGAGGATCATTTCATCCGCCGCGACGGCCGGGTCTTTGCGGGGACGCATCTGATCATCGAGGTTGTCGACGGCACGGGCCTGGACGATGAGGCCCGCATCCAGGGCGCGCTCTCGGCCTGTGTCGAGGCCTGTGGCGCCACGCTGCTGCACCTGCATACCCATAAGTTCACGCCGCAGGGCGTGTCCGGTGTCGCGGTGCTCGCGGAGAGCCATATCTCGGTGCACACCTGGCCCGAGATCGGCTACGGCGCCTTCGATGTCTTCATGTGCGGCGAGGCGGAGCCCTGGCGCGCGGTGGAGGTGCTTAGGGCGGCCTTCGATGCGGGCGACGTGCAGGTGCGCGAGCTTTTGCGCGGCGACGGCATCGTGAGCGTCAAGGCCTGAGATCGCTTGGGGCAGGGCGGCGGGCGCGGTGACGCGCCGGTCCGGCCCGCGCCCCACCCACCCACCCGCGACGGGCCGGACCGGCGCCTTGGTCGGTATCGCCTGCTGTTGTGAGTTTGATAGAGAAGGAAGCGGCCATGGCACCGCGGATTGAGGGCTGGACGGTCGAAGCGCTCTACGACGACCACGCGCAGGCCCTGCGCGAAGGCCGGGTTCTTTATGACAGCGAGACCGCGCTCCAGCGGATACGGGTCTTCGAGAACGCCCGTTTCGGCCGGGTGCTGACGCTGGACGATGTGGTGCAGACCACCGAGGCGGATGAGTTCATCTACCACGAGATGCTGGCGCATGTGCCGATCCTGGCCCATGGCGCGGCGCGGCGGGTGCTGATCATCGGCGGCGGCGACGGGGGGATGGCCCGCGAGGTGCTGCGCCATACCAGCGTCGCGAAGGTGACCATGATCGAGATCGACGCCGGCGTGGTGGACTTCGCGAAGCGCTATCTGCCGGGGCTGTCGGCGGGGGCCTTCGACGATCCGCGCTTGTCGCTGGTGATCGCGGATGGCGCGGCCTTCGTGCGGGAGAGCGGCGAGACCTTCGATGTGATCATCTGCGATTCGACCGATCCGATCGGGCCGGGCGAGGTGCTGTTCACCGACACCTTCTACGGCCACGCCAAGGCGCGTCTGGCGGAGGGGGGTATTCTGGTCACCCAGAACGGCGTGCCGTTTCTGCAGCCCGAGGAGCTGGCGAGCACGATGCGCGCGTTCCGGGCACTCTTTGGCGATGCGACCTGCTATCTGGCCACGGTGCCGACCTATGCCTTCGGGCCCATGGCCTTTGGCTGGGGCACCGATGGGGCGGCGCGCGCGACGGATCTGGCGACCCTGGAGGAGCGTTTTGCCGCCGCCGCGCTGTCGGCGCGTTACTACACGCCGGCGGTGCATCGGGCGGCCTTTGCCTTGCCGGGCTATGTCGAGGTGCTAACACGCAGCGGTTAGGGCTCCTCGGTCTGGGCCGTGGAGAGCGCAGTCGCGGCGGCGGTCGACAGGGTGAGACCGTCAGCGCGGGTGAGGATCGGGCCGTCGGTGCCTGCGGCGACCGAGGTGACCTCCGAGAAGACGAGTGCGGGGCGCTCGACGAGGATCTCCTCGCCGGTCATGTAGCGCAGCGAGACGCGCAGCACTTCGCCCATGCCCGCGACGCCATCGCCGACCGGATCGATGCTAACCGCCCCACCCATGGGCGGCGCGATCGCCGCGCGTTCCTGCCCCTGGCCGTCGAGCAGGCGCAGGACGACGGAATCGGCGCCGTCTTCGACCGGGACATCGATGGAGAGCGGCTCCTCCGTTGCGATAAGCCGGCCCTCCTGATCTGCCACCGCGGCGCCGAGCCAGGCGGCGAGGCCTGCGGCGTCGTCAGCGGTCGCATCCGCGATCAGCTGGTCGAGCCGTTCGTTGGTGCCGATCGCCTGTTCAACCGTGGAGAAGCTGGCGAGCTGTGCGACGAATTCGGAGGAGTCGATCGGCTGCAGGGGATCCTGGTTCCGCAGCTGTGCGGTGAGCAGCGTCAAGAAGGTATCGAAATCGCCCGCCGCGGTTACCCGGTCGTCGGCGGTGGTGCTGACGGTGCCGGTGGCGCTCACCGGCAAAAGGCTGGGTAGGGTGGTGTCGGTCATCGGGGCCTCATAGGCGAAGATCGAGGAGGGCTAGCGGATCTCGGGCAGCGAGACCCGCGCCCGCGGCCATGGCATCGTTGGGGTAGGCCATGGCTTGGACCGGTCCCTCGGGCGTATCCGCGTCAGGGTGTTGGTCGTGGCGGTGGCCGAGTTCGATGCTGACGTCCGGCGCGTCGAAACCGGCCTCGCCGAGCAGCTGCTGAAGGGCCGTGTCGTGGCGGCGCATCAGATCGACGGTGGACGCCCGCTCGGCGGCGATGGTCAGGCGCAGGCGGTCGTCGGCAAGGTCGACGCCGATCTCGAGCCGCCCCAATTCGGCAGGCTGCAGCGTGAGTGAAAGCCCACCCTTGTTGAGCGGACGGGCGAGCGGCGCCTCCTTGGCGCGCATGGTCATCGCGGGCATGGTCGTCGCAGGGGAGGCGGAAAGCGTGCGCGGCGTCGCGGGGCTTGTCTCCGAAGGGCCGGCTGCGGACATGCTCAGTGAAGGGGATGACGTCGTCTCACCGAAGGTGACCGCGCCTGCCTCAGATAGCACCGGTGCGGCAGTCACCGTGCGCAACGTGGGGTGCAGCATGGCGCTGGGCAGCACCGCCTCCTGGGGCGCTGCTGCGGCGGCTGCAGCCGGGTGCGGTCGCGGCGCGGCGCTCAAGTCATGGGCAAGGCGTCGGCCCGCAGCCATGTCAGGGGCTGCTAGGGCCATGGCAGGTGGCGGATTGACCGAAGTGGTGGGTGCCTGGGCACTCGGTGTGGGCATCAGCGCGCGTGGCGCTGCGTCATGTCGACCCGATGCGACCTCCACCGGTGCTTTGCCGGTCTGCGCCAGAGCGTCGGCGCCTGTCTCCGTCGCTGAGCTGCCCGCGACGACGGCGGTCTGCGCCGCCGATCCGGGAGCGGTTTGCGGTCCTGGGGCCGGCCCTGGTTGGCCGAGGAGGCTGCGCGAAGGGACGCGTGCGGGGGGAGGTGCCGCCTTTGATGACAGCAGATCCGGTGCCGTCGTGTCTGAATCCACGGCCGATGCGGCGCCGGTGGACAGGACGGAGGCCGGAGTGTCGACGGGTTGGGCGCCTGGGCCCGTCGTCGTCGCGATCGATCCCTTGCCGATCGGCATCGATCCGGTTTCAGCCTCGGCGAACATGCCCTTAGGCCCCTCCGAGGGACCGTCGGTTAGTTCGGCGACTGTGGCGATAGGGGGCGCGGAAGAAGGCTCGGTGGTCGATCCCTGGCTGCCATCGGTGCTGGGAGAGGGCTTGTGCACCGTGGTCGGAGGACTCTCTTTGGGACCGTCGCTCGCGGTGGCACGGCGCCGCTCACGTGCTTCGACGGTGCTGAAATCGTCGCGGGGGGTGGTCTCGGCGACGCCTTCTGCCGCTGGCCGATCAGGGCGTCCGGCCTGGCGCGCCGCAATGCTCTCGCCTGCCGTCGGGCCTGCGAGCGATCGGCCGGAAGTGCCGCCGCGATCCATCCCATCGCTGCCGTGCCCCGCCAATGCGAGCGCGCCGATCATTCCGTGCCCTCCTGTTCACGCAGCAAGGGTCATATCGGAGAAACCCTAACGGACTGTTCAGGCGATGGCCGTCTTCTGGCGGGGCGTGAAGAGGACCGATTCGATGACACTGACGCCCCCCGCCCCCCCGATGCTGCCGCTGTCATTGGGGCCGCCGCCAGAAGGCCCTGCCAAACCGCAGAGCCGAGAGGAGGCCGCGCTGACCGCCGGCCGACAGATCGAAGCGGCGTTTCTTGAGGAGATGCTGCGCTTCGCCGGCGTGGCCGAGCCGCGCGAGAGCTTGGGCGGTGGCGCGGGCGAGGCGCAGTTCGCCCCGTTTCTGCGGCGTGCCTACGCCGAGGATATGGCGCAGAACCGTGGCCTTGGGATCGCCGAGATGGTCGCGCGCTCGCTGCTGGCGCGAGACGGCGCGGCGCTTGAGACGCCCGTGGCCTCGCCGCCCGGGAGCCAGCCGCGATGAGCGGGCATGCGATCACCGGCCAGGCCGCCGGGCCGTTGACGGGGTCGTTGACCGGGGAGGCGACGGTCGAGGCCTTGGTCGCAGACGGCCTGTCGCTCCTGTCGCGTGAGCGCGCCTTCTGTCGAAGTGGCCAGTTGGAGAATGCGCTGGCCCTCGCGGAGGAGAAGACCGCGCTGGTGGACCGCCTGGCCACGGCGCTGCCCGGCGTGCGCGATGTGGCGGCGGCCCGTGCGGCGCTGACGCGGTTGGCGCGGGCGGCGCGGGATAACGAACGCCTGCTCGCCGCCGCGCGCGAGGGGGTGCGCGCTGCAAGGCGGCGGCTCTCTCGCCTGGGGGCGGCTCAGCGCGGGGCGGTCGCCTATGACGCGGCGGGCGGCACGATCCTGAGTTGGGAGGATGCGGCCGGCAAAAGCCGACGCGCCTGACTGCCGCGACGGCCTTTACGCCGACTTAGGCATTTCGGGCGACAACCCTCCTCCATGGGCTGAGGGGCCCGCAGGCCGGCGATCGCCGGCACCCCTGTCAGAACGGCAGATCCCCACCGTGGCGGCGTGCCCGCGCGGTGACACCACAGCCCGCGCCGCGGGCCGATGCAATGCAAGGCGTGAACTGCGCCGTCTGTCGAAAGGGAAAAAGGGATGACGTCGTCTATCCTCACCAACACGAGCGCGATGATCGCGCTGCAGAACCTCCGGGCAACGAATTCCAGCCTCGAGGATGTCAACAACCAGATCTCGACCGGTAAGAAGGTCGCCTCGGCGCGTGACAACGCCGCCGTTTTCGCCATCAGCCAGGTGATGGAGTCGGATGTTGCCGGTTTCCAGGCCATCACCGAATCACTGGCGCTGGGCTCGTCCACCCTGGCCGTCGCCTCGAACGCGACCACCCAGATCGGCGACCTGCTGAACGAGATCAAGGGCAAGATCGTCTCCGCGAACGAGGAGAACGTCGACCGCGCCACACTGCAGAACGAAATCGACCAGCTGCGCAACCAGATCACGGGCATCGTCGACGCGGCCCAGTTCAACGGCCTCAACCTGCTCACCGGCGACGAGGCCATCTCGGTCCTGTCCTCGCTCGACCGGGCCTCGACCGGCGAGGTCACGGCCAACAGCGTGACCGTCAACAGCCGTAACTTCACGAGCGAGTCCGGCAGCGCTGGCACCGCCGTCGGCGGCAAGAACGCCTCGATCTCGGGCACGGGCGTGACGGGCAACGCCTCGACGATCCAGCTGACGTCGAACGCGGCCTTCCTGGCGAACACCGGCACCGAGACCTATTCGGTCTTCGTGGACGGCGTCGAGGTCGAGGTCACCAACGCCAAGCTCGCGGCTGAGGGCATCATCGCCAACGCCACCACGGCGGCCACGGACGAGAACGTGCTCGACTATGTGGCGGGGGCGATCAACGGCACGCTCACCTCGGTCACCACCGACAACCTGGGCTTCCAGGGCGTCACCGCGGCGCGCCAGGGCAACGCCGGTACCCCCGCAAACGCGGAACTGGTGATCACCTCGACCGCGGGCGAAGAGATCACGATCGCCACCGACGGCGCTGCCGCCGCCGCGGGCGCGGAGGCTGCGGGCCCGACCGCGGCGAGCCTGGCGACCGTCTCTGGCCAGACCAACACCGGCTCTGTCGTGAGTGTGGATCTCGTCGACGCCGCCGCCAACGCTGCGGACGAGACGCTGTCGATCACCGTCGGCACCAATACCTTCACCTACACCTCGGACAACACGCCGGCCAACTCGGACGCGGAGGCGGCTGCCGCTGTGGACGCTCTCAACCAGTCCGCTGCGGACCAGGGCATCGACAGCATCGTCTTCCAGATTAACGCGGACGACGCCTCCACGATCGATGTGATCAACCTCAGCTCGGCGGAGGGCGGCGATGTGACGGTCGGCACGACCTTCACCACCAACCCGGGCAACATCACCCAGACCGCCAATGCGGTGCAGCCCGCGACGGCTGGGTCGGTGAACATCGACATCAATGGCGCGATCGTCGAGGGAGACAGCTTCTCGGTGACCATCGGCTCCGCCACGGCGACCTATGTGGCCGGGGCCAACGAGGACGCCAACGATGTCATCCGCGGTCTGCAGGCGGTGATCGCCGCCGATGGCCCGGCTGGCGTCAGTGCGACGCTGAGCTTCGCCGCCGATCCCACAACCGGCACCGCGACCATCTCGCTTGCGAGCGAGAGCGGTGCGTCGGTCAGCCTGGCGGAGGCTCGGGGCGGTACCACCTCGACCGGCGATCTCTACGGTCTGTCGACCATCGATGTGACCACCGGCGATGGCGCGGAGAAGGCGCTCGATACCATCGAGAGCCTCATCCAGATCAACATCGGTGCTCAGGCTGAGTTCGGTGCGTCCGAGCGGCGGATCGACATCCAGTCCGACTTCATGAGCTCGCTGATCGACAGCTTCAAGTCCGGTATCGGCGCCCTGGTCGACGCCGACCTGGAGGAGGCCTCGGCCCGTCTGCAGGCCCTGCAGGTGCAGCAGCAGCTCGGCGTTCAGGCCCTCTCGATCGCCAACCAGGCACCGCAGAACATCCTGGCGCTGTTCCGGTAAGCCGCAAACCACTGCCCTCCCCGGCGCCACCGCCGGGGAGGGTGTCAGACCGATCGTGGCTTGGCCTTAGCCGCCTGATCCTGCCCGTCGGTCGCCCTTGGATAAGGACATCCCACCGTGAGCGGGCAACCACGCACCGTCGACGTCTATGGACAGGCCAGCCGCGCTCTCGGTACGCCGCGCGCGATCGAATACCAGGTCTTCAGCCAGGTCACCGCCGAGCTACAGCAGGCACAGCGCCAGGGCGATTTTCCCGGGCTTGCCGAGGCGCTTGGCCGAAATGGCAAGCTCTGGGCGGCGCTGATCGCCGATCTCTCGCGGTCTGACAACGCCCTGCCGGAGGCGCTGCGCGCGCAGCTCATCTCGCTCGGCACCTTCGTTCTGCGCCACACGCGGCTCGTCCTGCGGCGGGAGGCGGAAGCCCAGCCGATCCTGGACGTCAACCTCGCCGTCATGCGGGGCCTCCGCGGTGCTGTGGCGGCCTGACGTCATGCGCGACGCCTTGGCCGCCGGACGCGCTGCAGGGAGGCTCTCATGCCTGGACTGATCCTCAAGCTGCGAGCGCATGAACAGATCCTGGTCAACGGGGTCGTGATGCAGAACGGCGACCGCAATGCGCGGCTGATCATCAAGACGCCCGATGCCAAGATCCTGCGGCTGCGCGACGCCATCCATCCCGACGACGTGAACACCCCGGTCAAGCGCGTCTGCTACATCGCTCAGCTCGCGGTGGCGGGGGAGGTCGAGGCGGAGAAGGCGGCGCAGGACCTCTCGCGCGGGATCGCCCAGCTTGCGGACGCGCTGGCCGGCATCGACGGGGCCGCTGCGCTGCAAAGCGCTATGGTCGAGGTGCGACGCCGCAACTTTTATGCCTGTCTGCGCCACCTGCGCCAACTCCTACCGCTGGAGGCTGCGCTGCTCGCAGCATCCACCGAGCCCGAGGCGATCACGCCGCGGGGCGCGCCGCAGGAGGCACTCGAACCCAAGGCGCCCGAGCGCGCGCTCACGGTCGGCAAGTCCTGCGTCGATGCCGCTACGCCACCCGGCACCTCGGCACTGCCACAGGCGCGGAGCGTGCCATGACCTTCACCCCCGCCGTGCCGGCATCGGGTGTGCTCGGCCTGACGCTACTCGACCGCAGCTACGACCGGCAGTTCGAGGCCTTCAACCAGAGCCCGGCAATCGAACGCGCCGTGGCGGATTTCGAGGCGCGCGCAGGCGAGATCACCACGGCGGAGGAGCTCGTTCAGGACCGGGGCCTGCTGGAGGTTGCCTTGGGCGCCTTCGGGCTCGAGGACGAACTGCCGAAGCGCGCACTCATCCGTCGCGTGCTGGAAGAGGGAACGCTCGACCAGCGCAGCCTGGCGAACCGCCTGGTGGATCCCGCCTGGCGGCGCTTCAGCGAAACGCTCGCCCTCGACACCGGCGGCCGCTTGGCGATCCCATCCGTGCGCCGCGAGATCGTCGATGCGTTTCGGGAGCGCCAGTTCGAACGCGCCGTCGGCGATCAGGACGTGAACCTCCGGCTTGCGCTGAATTTCCGGCGTGAGATCGCGGATATCGCCGCCGCGCCCGACGTGGAGCGATCCGGCTGGTTCCGCGTGATCGGCTCGACCCCGCTCAGGACGGTTGTCTTCGGGGCGCTTGGCCTGCCGGACAGCTTCGCGGCGATCGATGTCGACAGCCAGGTCGCGCGCCTCAACGACCGGGCCGCGCAGGTCTTCGGCGACGCCAGCCCGGCCGTCTTCACCGATCCGGATGTGGTGGAGGACGCCGTCCGCCGCTTCCTGGTGCGCGGCGAGATCGAGCAGGGGCCCACGCTGAACACGCCCGGCGGTGCCGCCCTCGGGCTGCTACAAGGAGGCCTTGGCCCCTCCGCCCTGACGGGATTGCTCGCTTCGCGCTTTAGCTGAACACGCATCGTTAATCGCTCGCGGGTACCGTACGGGCGTGAGGCAAGAATGGCTTACCGATGCTTGATGGACTTCCCCTGATCGACCGACTCTCCGCGATGGCCGCGCATGGCGCTGCGCGGCACCGCGTGATTGCCGGCAACCTTTCGCAGGCCAATACTCCTGGCTATCGCGCCCAGGACGTCGTTCCCTTCGACCAGATGATCGCACGCAGTGACCGCGGTGCATCGCGTGAACCAGCGCGCATGACCCGCATCGGCCATGCGGACCGGCCCAGTGGCGAAATTGCGATCCCCCGCATGGCGATCGGCGGTCCCGCGGCGCCCAACGGCAACGACGTCGTGATCGAGGATCAGACCCTGCGCGCGGCGGAGGCGGAGAGCCAGCATCGCCTTGCGCTGCGGCTCTATGACAAGTCGATCGCTCTCCTGCGCCTCGGTCTTGGCAGGCTGCGATAGGGGCGCGGGATGGACGATCTCAAACGAGGCATGATGGCGCTCACCAGCGGGATGAAGGCCCAGAGCCTGCGTCTGCGCCTGGTCAGCGAGAACATCGCCAACGCCGATGTGCCGGGTTTTCGGCGCAAGCTCGTCAGCTTTGGCAGCACCTATGACCGCGCGGCCGGCGTCGCGCTGGTCGAGCCGGGGCGCGTCCGTCTCGATCCCCGCGCGCCGGCTGAGATCTACGAGCCCGGCCATCCGCTGGCGGACGCACAGGGCATGCGGGTCGGCTCGAACGTCGATCCCATCATCGAGCTTGCCGACGCGCGCGAAGCGCACCGCGGCTATGAGGCAAGCGTCTCCATGTTTGATCAAGCCCGGCGCATGCGTGGCGCGATGCTCGATCTGCTGCGCCGCTGACCACCCCAAAGGAGGATAGGATGTCCCCGGAAACCACGCTCGCGACGCTCCTCTACGGTACGCCGGCCACCCGTGCGGCCACTAACCCCACTCCCGCGGGCGGGGGAATGAGCTTCTCGGAGGCCCTGAACGCCGCCGCGTCGCGCATGGGCACCACCCTCGAGCAGGCCGATCGGTCGATGGCCGCTGCCTCCACCGGGTCCGCCGATATCCAGGAAGTCGTCGAAGCCCTGACGGCCGCCGAAATGGCTATCGAGACCGCCGTCGTGATGCGCGATCGGGTCGTCGAGGCCTATCAGGAAATCCTGCGTATGCCGGTCTGAGCTCGCAACGCGCGAGGGAGGACCGAGCCATGGACGAAGCGGCCATGATCTCGCTGATCCGCGAGGCTGCCTGGACGGGCATGGTGATGGCGCTCCCGATCCTCGGCGTGGCCCTGGCGGTCGGTCTGGCCATCGGGCTGCTGCAGGCGCTGACTTCGGTGCAGGAACTCACTCTGACCTTCGTCCCGAAGCTTGTGGCCATCGTCATCGTTTTCGTCGCGACACTAGGTTTCATGTCCGCCTTGCTCGTCGGTCTTTTCACCGACGGCATCCTGCCAAGGATCGCCACGCCATGACGGGGCAATCGCGGTCTCGACCCATTGTCGCCGGCTGGTTGATGGTGGTGCTCTGCGTCACGGTAACAGCCGCTTGTCTCCTGGCCTTGATCGGGCCCGCAGGGGCCGCGTCCGCGGTGTGCCGGCAGGCGGGCGAGGCCGCGGCGGTCGAGCATGGGGTCCCCGAGCCCTTGATGAGGGCGATTGCCATGGTCGAGACGGGCCGCCGCGTGGAGGGAACGGTCACCGCCTGGCCCTGGTCGCTCAACGTCGAGGGTGCGGGACAGTTCCTGCCGAACCGGGCGGCGCTCGAGCAAGCGGTCTCTCGTCTCGCCCAGACGCGCCGTACCTCCTTCGATGTGGGCTGCTTTCAGATCAACTATCGCTGGCATGGCGATGCCTTCTCCACGGCGGCGGCCATGGTCGATCCGCGGCAGAACGCCCGTTATGCAGCACGCTTTCTGGCCTCGCTCGCCTCGGAGAGCGGCGATTGGCTGACCGCAGCAGGGCATTACCACTCCCGCACGCCGGCCTTGGCGGCTCGATATCGCGCACGCGTTCGCCAAGCGTTGGCTAACCTTGGGTCGGGCCCCAGTTCACTCGCCCCGCCCAGCAGTGCAGACGCGCGGACGCGCGTTGCGGAAACGCCAAGGGCCAGCCAGCTGCGCCCCGACCGACCTACACATCCAGTCAGGCAACGCCCGCGAGCCACGCGACCGGGTGCCTTGACCGGCGAGATCGATGGCGCGGCGGGGCCCTTGGGGGCCCCGCTGACACGGCCGCGTATTGGTCTGGTCTCCCCAGGTGCTGGTGCGGCTCAGACCGCTTTAGCGACGGAAGGCGGCGGTGCAGCGGGCGCTTCTACCGTGCCGCTCATGCCGGCGGGGCGGATCCCGCCCGCCAACCACGCCGCGGCGCATGCGGCGCTGAACGTCCCGCTGTCTCCCGGCCTCTGGGCACGCGAGCGGGCTGGCCGCCGATCCGCGCCCGAGTGAGAGATCGAGGATGATCGGGCCGCTGTCGATCCGCCAACTCTATCAGCCCACCGTCCTTCTGGCGCTCGCGCTGATGGCGGTGATCTGCATGATGATCTTGCCCATGCCCTCCTGGCTGCTGGACGCAGGGCTTGCGGTATCCTTCGCCCTTGCAATCCTCATCTTCACCATCACGCTCTTCATCCAGCGACCGCTCGATTTCTCTGCCTTTCCAACGGTTTTGCTCGCATCGCTCATGTTGCGCCTCTCGCTCAACGTGGCCTCGACGAAACTCATCATCGGGGAGGGGCATACGGGCACCGACGCGGCCGGCGGCGTGATCGAGGGTTTTTCGCAGTTCATCATGGGCGGCAACATCTTCCTTGGCCTCGTGGTCTTTTCGGTGCTGCTCATCGTCAACTTCATCGTGATTACCAAGGGCGCCGGTCGCATGGCGGAGGTGGGGGCCCGCTTCGCGCTCGATGCCATGCCCGGCAAGCAGCTTGCCATCGACAGCGATCTCGCCGCGGGCGCCCTCAGCCACGCAGAGGCGAAGGAGCGACGGCGTCTCGAGCAGGAGGAGACCACCTTCTACGGCTCGCTCGACGGCGCCTCGAAGTTCGTCAAGGGCGATGCGGTGGCCGGGCTCTTGATCACCCTGTTGAATCTGGTGATGGGCCTGGCCATGGGGACGCTGTTCCACGGGCTCAGCCTGGGCGCGGCGGTGGAGACGTACTCGGTCCTCACGGTCGGCGATGGGCTGGTCAGCCAGATCCCCTCGGTCATCACTTCGATCGCGGCGGCCCTGCTGCTTTCCAAGGGCGGGGTCGTCGGTACGGCTGACCGAGCGATCGTCGATCAACTCGGCGGCTATCCCGCCGCGCTCGGCACGGTGGCCTGTGTGATGGCGGTCTTCGCCTTCGTGCCCGGGCTGCCCTTTGCGCCGTTTATCGCGGGCGCCTTGATCCTGGGCGCGACGACCTGGGCCGCACTGCGCCTCACGCCCCCACCGGAGACCGAAGAAAGCGCCCCGGCGGAGCAGACGCTGGGCCGCGACCGGCCGATCGGCGATCTGCTCGACGTCGACGATGTGCATGTGCGCTTTCACCCGGGCATCCTGCCGGCGGTCCTCGACCAGGCGGCCGCGCTCGATGCCCGCATCCGCAACATGCGTCGGCACATCGCGACGGAGTTCGGCTTCGTCATCCCGGAGATCCGGCTGACCGACGACCCGCTGCTGGCGCAGAACACCTATGTGATCATGCTGCACGGGATCGAGGTCGGCAGCGCGCGCCTGGAGGCGGCCTCGGTCATGGTGCTGATGCGTGAGGGGCAGGCGCTGGATGTTCCCGGCATCGACGTGGCCGAGCCGGTTTATGGCGCCCCGGCGCGCTGGATCGATCCCGGCCGGCAGGAGGAGGCGGCCGGTCTGGGCTTGCCGGTGATCACGCCGGCCGAGGTCGTCTCGACCCATCTCCTCGAGACGCTGAAGGGCAATCTGGGGCGGCTCTGCACACGCCGCGCCCTGCGCCGTCTGCTGGATGAATTCGCCCGCCCCTCCGACCCCGAGCGGGCGGAGGCGAACCGCCGGCTGGTCGATGATTTCGTCCCCGATCGCGTGCCCCACGATACACTGCAAGGCGTCCTGCGCGCGCTGCTCGAGGAGCAGGTGCCGGTGCGCAACCTGCAACTGATCCTGGAGGCGATCGCCGAGGGACGGGGCCTGGGCCTGGGTGCCGATGCGCTTGTGGAGCACGTGCGCCGTCGCCTGGCCTTTCTCATCGTCGCGCGTCTGCTCGACGAGGAAGGGCGGCTGCCGCTTATCCAGCTCGATGAGGCCTGGGAGCGCCGCTTCGCCGAGGTCGAGCGCCCGCTGCCGGTGGCGGAAGGGGCCGCCGCCCCGCCCGAGGGGGTGGACGTCGCGCTCTCGCCCGAGGATTTCAACCAACTCGCGGCGAGCATTCGCACCGCCCTCACCGCCCCGCTGCAGCGCGGCCTGACGCCGGCGATCATCACCACGGCGGCGCGGCGGCGCTTCCTGCGGGAGGTCCTGGCGGCCAAGGGCATCGTGCAACCGGTCCTGTCCTACGAGGAGGTGGGCACGCGCACCGAGCTTACGCTGGTGGGTACCGCCGCGCGCGAGCGGGCGTGATGCCGGAGGAGGCGGTGCGGGTGCTGGCGGCCTGGCTGGCGGTGGCGCCGGCCCTGGTCATCGCCGCCGCGGGGGTCTTTATCCGCGTGGGCGCCATGATGGCGCTGCTGCCCGGCCTGGGCGAGACCGCGGTGCCAATGCGCGTGCGCCTTGGCCTGACGGTCGCGATCACCGCGCTGACCCTGCCGGCGGTTGCCCCGGCGGTGGTGCCACCCCTCACCGCGGCGCTCGATCGGGGCGAGCACCTCGCGCTCACCATGGCCGGTCTCGTGACGGCGGAGGCGGCGGCCGGGCTGCTCATCGGCCTCGCCTTCCGGATGACCATCTTCGCGCTTCAGATCGCGGGGACGGTCGCCTCGCAGAACATCTCGCTCAGCCACCTCTTCGGCAATCCCGCTACGCCCGAGCCTGAGCCCTCCATGGCCTCGCTTCTGGCGCTCGGCGGCACCGCGATCGCGCTTATCGCCGGGCTGCATATCGAGGTCGTCGCGGCAATCGTCAGGCTCTACGGCATCCTACCCTTCGCAGGCTGGCCCCCGCCGGGGGAAGCGGCGGCCTGGACCACCGCTCGGGTGGGGGAGACCTTCGCGCTGGGTGTGGGTCTCGCCATGCCCTTCGTCATCGTGGGCTTTGCCTATAACGTCGTGCTCGGCGCACTCAGCCGCGCGATGCCGCAGCTGCTGCTCACCTTGGTGGGCGTGCCGCTGCTGGTCGGCCTCGGCCTCGGCACGCTCTGGTTCAGCATCCCCGAGATCTATGCCCGCTGGGGAGAGGCGCTGGTGCGCGTCCTGGTCGATCCGCTCGGCGGCCTCGGTGACCCGCCCCCGCCGGTGGCGCTCCCATGAGCGGCGGTGAGGAAGAAAGCGCCGAAAAAAGCCTCGAACCCACGGATCGCAAGCTCGAGGAAGCCCGCGGTCAGGGCGATATCCCGCGTTCGGCGGATGCGCAGGCGGCCGCCGCCTACCTGGGTCTGGCCCTCGCGCTCGCCCTGTCTTCGCGCGACACGGCGGCGGGCCTGGGGGTCGTCCTGCGCCGCCTCACCGAGCGGCCCGACCATTTCTCGCGCGAGGCCCTGTTGCGCGCCGAACCCTTCGCCGAGATCCTCTCGACCGAGGTGGCGCGCGCCATGGCCCCGATCCTGCTGCTTCCGGGCCTGGGGGTGCTCGTCTTCCTGCTGGCCAGCCGCGGTGTCGTCCTGGCGCCCTCTAAGCTGGTCCCGAAACTCTCGCGGATCTCGCCGATCGAGAACGCCAAGCAGCGCTTCGGCCCCACCGGCCTCGTCGAGTTTGCCAAGGCCTGCGTGAAGCTGTCGTTGCTCTCGGTGGTCCTGGTCTTCGTCCTCTGGTCCATGGTTGGGGACATCGCGGCCTCGGTCCATATCCCTGCCCGCGCCCTCACCCGCGCGCTGGAGATGCCGCTCTATCCGATCGTCACCGGGACCGTGCTCGTCAGCCTCATGGTTGGCCTTGCTGATTTCGTCTGGCAGCGCCACAGCCACCGGGCCCGCCACCGGATGACGCGCGAGGCGATGAAGAAGGAGATGCGGGAGAGCGAAGGCGATCCCCAGACCAACGCCCGCCGGCAGGAGCGGGCAAAGGAGATCGCGACCGGCCGCATGCTGGAGGCCGTGCCCGAGGCCAGCGTCGTGATCACCAACCCGACCCACTACGCCGTTGCCCTGGCCTGGAACCGGGCCGCCGATGCGGCGCCGCGCTGCGTGGCCAAGGGCGTCGACGACGTGGCGGAGGCGATCCGCACGCGGGCGGAGGCGGCGGGCGTGCCCATCCGGCCGGATCCCCCCACGGCCCGGGCCCTGCACGCGACCACCCGCGTCGGGCAGGAGATCGCGCCCGAGCACTATCGCGCCGTCGCCGCGGCCATCCTGTTCGCCGAGGAGATGCGGGACCGCCAGCGCGCAGCCTCAGCCGGCAACGACTAGTCCTCGTCGGCTAGTCCTCGTCGTCGGGCCGCTGCGCCTCGCCGGGGATCGCATAGCCGCCGGAGAGCCACTGCCCCAGGTCGAGATCGGCGCAGCGCTTCGAGCAGAAGGGCCGATAGGCCTCGACCGCGGGTTTGCCGCAGACCGGGCAGGGCTTGGCGGAGGTCGGCCTGGTCATCATCGCGCCACCCTCAACGCAGGAACGACGGCAGCACCAGCGCCCGCCGCTCGCGTTTGCGCTGCAGCTCATAGAGCCCCATCGTCGTCCAGCCGTGCGACACGGTCTCGATGGGGTCGCGTTTGAGCGCCGCTTTCAGCGCATCCTCGAGCCGCAGCCGATCCTTCTTGGCCATGGGCGCGAAATCCACGACGATCTGACCGCCCAGGCCGCGCAGGCGCAACTGCCGCGGCAGGGCTCGCACCGCCTCGACGTTCGCCCGGATGCCGGCATCCACTGCGAAATCACCCCCCGTGTTCACATCGACCGCCACCAGCGCCGTCGTCGCCTCGATCACCATGGAGCCGCCGCCCGGCAGCGCGACGGTGGGGCTGGAGAGCCGGGCGATATGATCCCAGATCCCATGGGTCTCGAAGGGGTCGGCCCGGCCGCGCTCCAGCCGCCCGAGGATGGCGCCGTCGACAGCCCCGCTGCCGGCGGCAGCCTCGATCTCGGCCGCGTCGCGCTCATGGGCGATCACCGCCTCGGGGATCGGATCGGCCCAATCGCGCAGGGCCGTCTGCCAGGGGCGCAGGCGCAGGTAAGGGGCGATCCGCCCGTCGCCTTCGCCTTCGCCGTCGCCTGGCATGGTTGCCAGGCGTTGGGTCAGCGTGTCCTCCAGCGCCCGGGCGATCTCCGCCTCCGGCGCCCCCTCAGCGGCGGAGCGGATGATGAAACCGCCCGTCGCGATGAGATGGCCGAAGACCACCATGGCGCGGTGGCGCCGCGCGGCGGCGGTCTCGTCCGGCGGGGCCGGCGACAGCGCCTCGCCCGCGGCGCGCCAGGCATCGGTATAGGGGCGGCACGCGGTCTCCACCGCGTCGGTCAGGGCAGCGCGTTCCTCCGCGTCGCGGATCTGGCGCGAGACGTTGATCCCCGGCGCCCCGGGCGTGTGGATCATCAGCCGGTTCTTGAAGAGCAGCCGCTGGGTGACGGGCAGGGCCTTGCCGGCCTCCGGCTGGCTGGCGATCTGCACGGTGACGATGGCGCCCTCGCGCACCGCCTTGGCGTCGCGCAGGAACCCGTGGTGGCCCTGGCCGAGGTCGAGGAAGGCGCCCGCGGCCTTGCCGCTCTTGCGGATGACCTTGGCGCCCCAGGTCTCACCCGTCTCCGGCGCGCCGCCGGGGGCCGCGATGATCAGGTCCTCCAGCATCCCGTTCACCGTGAGGGCCGCCGCCTCCACGCCCTTCGCGCCGCTGATGAGGAGCAGACGGCCCTTCACTGGACGACGGCCGCATAGGGGACCGGATAGCCGGCGCCGGACAGAAGGTTGGCGGTCTCGGTGAGCGGCAGGCCGACCACGTTGGTGTAGCTGCCGAAGATCTCGGGGATGAAGGCGCCGGCTAGGCCCTGGATCGCATAGCCGCCCGCCTTGCCGCGCCATTCCTCCGACGCGAGATAGGCGGAGAGTTCGGTATCCGACAGGCGCTTCATCTTCACCCGCGTCTCCACCAGGCGCAGGTGTCGCCGGTCGCCGACCCGCAGACAAACCCCGGTCGTCACCCGGTGGCGGCGGCCGGAGAGGAGGGTGAGGAACCCCGCCGCCTCCGCCACATCCGCGGGCTTGCCAAGGATCCGCCGGCCGGCCGCGACGACCGTGTCGGCGGTCAGCACCAGCGCACCATCGGGTGCAGCAACCGCCGCGTTCTTTTCCAGCGCCATGCGCTCGGCATAGCGGCGGGGCAGCTCGTCCGGCAGCGGCGTCTCGTCGATATCGGCCGGCGCGATGGCGTCGGGCACCACGCCGATCTGCGCCAGCAGGTCCCGCCGGCGCGCCGAGGCAGAGCCTAGGACGAGCCTTGGCTGGCGGTCGGCGCCCTCTGCCGGCGCATCGTCATCGGTGGTCTCGGCCACCAGGGGCGCGGTCACTTGAAGCGGTAGGTGATGCGGCCCTTGGTGAGGTCGTAGGGGGTCATTTCGACCTGCACCTTGTCACCGGCCAGCACGCGGATGCGGTTCTTGCGCATCTTGCCAGCGGTGTGGGCGACGATTTCATGGCCGTTCTCGAGCTTCACCCGGAATGTCGCGTTGGGCAGAAGCTCGGTCACGACACCGGGAAACTCGAGGGTTTCTTCCTTGGCCATGCGGTCTCTCTAGCTGATTCCTATTGCGGCGGAGGATTGGCCCGCCTGCGGGACGATTTCAAGCTAACGCCGACCGAGCGGCCCCTATGGCGCTGTCAACCGCCGAAACGGCGCTTGAGCGTGGCGAGGATCTGGTCGCGGGTTTCGCGGTAGGCGTCGAGCTTCTGCGACCGGCTTTCGCCGATGCCACTGGGGTCCAGCGTGGGCCAGTATTCGATCTCGACCGAGGCCGAACGCGTGCGTTCCATCGCCTGGCGCTGGGCCGCGGGGGAGAGGGCGACGATCACGTCGTAGCTGCCGATATCGTCGCCCCAGGCTTCCATCTGGTCGAAGGAGCGGGGGCGGTGGCGCGTGAGATCCAGCCCGATCTCGGTGGCGACGGTGGCCATGAAGGGATCGACCTCGTCCTGCTCGCGCACCCCGCAGGACTGCACATAGACGCGGCGGCCGAAGTACTCCTTCATCAGGGCCTCGGCGAGCGGGGACCGGATGGCGTTGTAGTTGCAGCAGAACAGGACGGCGGAGGGCAGCGGGCCCGGCGCCGGTGGCGGGGCGGCGGGCTTTGGCAGATCGGACATCCCGCTCTCGCTGCCGCCCAAGCGCTCAGGCCTTGAATTGCAGCGCGCAGACGACGGTGAACAGGCGCCGGGCGGTGTCGTGGTCGATCACGATCCGGCCGTCCAGCCGCTCGGCTAACAGGCGCGCGCCCTCGTCGTGGATACCCCGCCTGCCCATGTCGATGGCCTCGATCTTGGAGGCAGGCAGCGTCTTCACCGCGTTGAAGTAGCTCTCGCAGATCGCGAAGTAGTCCTTGATCGAGGCCCGAAGCGGGGAGAGGGAGAGCAGATGCTCGACCGCGGCCTGTTGCCGGGCGTCGGTCAGTTCCAGCCGCAGCATCCGTTCGGCCATGCCGATGCCGAGGACGTAGGGCCCGACCGGGGGCTCTTCGCCGTCGCGCGGCAGGACGCGGAAGCGGTTGTCCTCCATCAGATCGAAGAGGGCCACGTCGAGTTCTTGTTGGATCTCCGGCGTGCGGGCACGCGGGCGATCCTCCAGCAGGGAGACGGCGGAGAGCCGGTCGGTCTCGGCGAAGTCGGTCATGACGCCTCCAGTCGTGCGCGCACCGAGAGGGCATGCGCCTCCAGCCCTTCGGCGTCCGCCAGGGTCGCCGCCGCGGGGCCGATGACGCCGAGGCCGCCGGCCGGGACCGCGGTGATCGTCGTGCGCTTCATGAAGTCGAGCACCGAGAGGCCGGAGGAGAAGCGCGCCGAGCCTGCGGTGGGCAGCACGTGGTTGGGTCCGCCGACATAGTCACCCACGGCCTCGGGCGTGTGCCGGCCGAGGAACATGGCGCCGGCGTTCCGGATCTGCCCAGCCAGGGCGTCCGGGTCTTCCACCGCGATCTCCAGGTGTTCGGGTGCCACACGGTCGGTCAGGTCCACGGCCTGCGCCATATCGCGCGCGACGACGACCGCGCCGTGGCGGCGCCAGCTTTCGCCCGCGATCTCGGTGCGCTCGAGCCGCTGGAGCCGGCGGTCGACGGCGCGCATGATCGCCTCGCCGAAACCGGCGTCGTCGGTGATGCAGATCGCCTGGGCGCTTACGTCGTGCTCGGCTTGGGCGAGCAGGTCGATGGCCACCCAATCGGGGTCGTTGGCCGCATCAGCGATGATCAGCACCTCGGAGGGGCCGGCGATCATGTCGATGCCGACATGGCCGAAGACCTGGCGCTTGGCCGCGGCGACATAGGCGTTGCCGGGCCCGGTGATGACATCGACCGCGGTGATGGGGGCCGCGCCATAGGCGAGCGCCGCGATGGCCTGTGCGCCACCCACCCGCCAGATGCGGTCGACGCCGGCCAGCCGGGCCGCCGCCAGAACCAGCGGGTTGAGCGCCCCGTCGGGGGTCGGGACGACCATGGCCAGATGCTCGACCCCCGCGACCTTGGCCGTCACCGCGTTCATCAGGACCGAGGAGGGATAGGCCGCCGTCCCGCCGGGCACATAGAGCCCCGCGGCGCGCACGGCCCGCCAGCGCCAACCCAGACGCACGCCGCTCTCGTCGGTCCAATCGGCGTCCGGCGGCAGCTGGCGGGCGTGATAGGCGCGGATCCGCTCGGCCGCGAGCGCCAGGGCCTCGTGTTGTGCCTGCGGGATGCCGGCGACGGCATCGTCGATCTCCCCCTCGGTTACGGCCAGGTTCGCCACCTCCGCCGCCCAGCGGTCGAAGCGGCGGGTAAGGTCCAGGACCGCCTCCATGCCCCGCTCCCGCACCTCGGCGATGATGCCTGCGACCACGTCGTCGACGTTCGCATCGGCCTCGCGTTTCTGCGTTGCGAGCCGGGTGAAGACGGCATCGAAATCGGCATCGTCATGGCGCAGGAAGACGGGCATCGCGGTCTCGGGTCGTTCGTGGGATCGCGCCTGTGATAGGCGCGGCGCCCAAGGCCGGCAAGCGCGGATGGGCTCGGCGCGATGGACGATGCGCGTCTGGCGCTCCCGCCCGCCGCAGCGTAAGAGCGGGGCGCCAACCTCAAGGAGCATGCCATGACCACCCATATCCCCGACGTCATTCTTGAGGAGATCGGCCGGCTGGCACTGGAGGCGGGACGGGCGATCATGGAGGTCTACAACCGCGGTGAGGGCGCGATCGAGGCCGAGGCCAAGGCCGACGACAGCCCGGTCACCGAGGCGGATCTGGCCGCCGATGCGATCATCGGCGCCGGGCTTGCCGCCACCTTCCCCGAGATCGCCGTGGTGACCGAGGAGCGGGTCGAGAGCCAGGAGGGCGAGGCGCCCGAGCGGTTCTTCATCGTCGACCCGCTGGACGGCACCAAGGAGTTCGTGCAGCGCCGCGGCGATTTCACCGTGAACATCGCGCTGGTGGAGAACGGGCGGCCGGTCTTGGGGGTCGTGCTTGCGCCGGCGCGCGGCAGGCTGTTCGCCGGCATCGTGGGCGAGGGGGCAACCGTCGAGGAGGTGGACCCGCTGCTCTACCCCGTGGCCGATACCAAGCGCCCCATCGCGGTCCGCACGCCGGACGTCGAGGCGCTGTCCGTCGTCGCATCCAAATCGCATATGAACGAGGAGACCTCGGCGGTGATCGGCGCGCTCAAGGTCGGCGAGACGGCGAATGCCGGCTCCTCGCTCAAGTTTTGCCTGGTCGCCGCGGGAGAGGCGGATTTCTATCCCCGCATGGGCCGCACGATGGAGTGGGACACCGCTGCCGGACACGCAGTGCTGGCGGCGGCCGGCGGCGAGGTTCGGGTCTATGGCACCCTGCGCCCGCTCGCCTATGGCAAGGCGGGGTGGGCCAATCCCCATTTCCTCGCCTACGCGCCGGGCGTGCCGGTCGAACACATCCCCGGTGCCGCGGGCTAAGGCCGCGCCATGAGCCGCTTTTGGATCGTCATCCCGGCCCGCTATGCCTCCTCCCGCTATCCCGGTAAGCCGCTTGTGCCGCTGCGCGGGGCGACGGGCGTGGCGAAATCCCTGATCCAGCGGGCCTGGGAAGCGGCGATGGCCGTGCCGGGCGCGGAGCGGGTGCTAGTGGCCACCGATGACGACCGCATCGCCGAGGCGGCGCAGGCCTTCGGCGCCGAGGTCGCCATGACCTCGGAGGCCTGTCGCAACGGCACCGAGCGCTGTGCCGAGGTGGCCGCCGCGGCGGGGGCCTCGGCGCCGGAGATCATGGTAAATCTGCAGGGCGATGCGCCCCTGACACCGCCGGCTTTCGTGACGGCGCTCGTGCAAGCCCTTGTCGACGCGCCCGAGGTCGCCGTTACCACCCCGGTCATTCCCTGCACGCCGGAGGTGCTGGATCGATTTCGGGCCGATCGGGCCGCCGGCCGTGTCGGCGGTACGCTTGCCGTTCTGGATCGAGGCTACAGGGCGCTGTACTTTAGCAAGGAAGTAGTACCCTTTGGCGCAGATGGGGTGGCCGTGCCGGCGTTTCACCACGTGGGGGTTTATGCGTTTCGCTCCGAAGCCCTAAGCGCTTATGCTGCCACCGACGCCGGATACCTCGAAGGATCAGAAGGGCTCGAACAACTTAGGTTTCTCGAGAACGCCATTCCAGTACAGTGCGTTGTGCAGCGCGATAGGGTGGGTTCCATGTTCTGGGAGATCAATAATCCCAGCGACGTGCCAGTTGTGGAGCGGGCCCTCCTTGAACGCGACATCGTCTAGGTTGCCGTTGCGTCTGCGGACGCAGTTTGGCCGCCTTGGAGGGACACAAACCGTGCGGGCGGTGGGAAATGCCTAAACGGGCTTGAACCGATCGAGATCGGAGAGAGGGGCACGATGCAGAACAAAGTCACGACCGCGGTGTTTCCGGTGGCGGGCATGGGAACGCGGTTCCTGCCGGCGACCAAATCGATGCCCAAGGAGATGCTGCCGCTCGTCGACAGACCTCTGATCCAATACGCGATCGACGAGGCGCGCGAGGCCGGCATCAAGGAATTCATCTTTGTGACCGCTCGCGGGAAGTCCTCGCTGGAGGATTACTTCGACGGTCACTACGAGCTGGAGCAGGCGCTGGAGGCCAAGGGCAAAGCCGACCTTCTGGCCGAGGTGAACAACGCCACCATGCCCTCCGGCGCAATTGCCTATATCCGCCAGCAGGAGGCGCTCGGCCTCGGTCACGCGGTCTGGTGCGCCAAACGGCTGATCGCCGATGCGCCCTTCGCCGTCATCTTGCCGGACGATGTCATCAAGGCGCCCAAGGGGTGCATGGCGCAGATGGTCGAAGCCTATGAGGCGCGGGGCAAGGGCGGCTGCATGGTCGCGGCCTTCGACGTGCCGACCGAGGCGACCGCCTCCTATGGCGTGCTCGATCCGCGCGTCGACGATGGCCGGGTCGTCGAGGTTGGCGGCATGGTGGAGAAGCCGAAGGTCAACCCGCCCTCCAACACCGCCGTCATCGGCCGCTACATCCTGACGCCGGCCGTGATGGACCACCTGGACCGCCGTGAGACCGGGGCAGGGGGTGAGATCCAGCTCACCGATGCGATTGCCGCACAGGTCGACGCGCCGGGCGGGGTGACCGGCTATCGCTTCGAGGGCCGCCGCTACGACTGTGGCTCCAAGCAGGGGTACCTGCAGGCCACCGTTGCCTTTGCGCTGATGCGGCAGGATCTGGCGCCGGAGTTCTCCGCCTTCCTGCGCGATCTGACCGCCGCGGAGCTGGCGGCCTGATCGCGGCCCCAAGCCCGGCATGACCGAGCCCGAGGGGGATGGTCCAAGCGGCGCCAGGCGCCAGACGGCGCCTGTCCTGACGGATCTGTCCAAGGGTTCCGGGACGGGCGAGGGTGCCGGCACGGCGCCGGTCTCCCCTGCGGCGCGCGCTGGCGGGATCGGGGGCGGTGGCCACAGTCCCGGGGCCGCTCGGCACGCGCGTCCCGTCATCCTCGACATCACGCGGTCGCTGAAGCGGGTCACCATGGGCCACCAGACGGGGATCGACCGCGTCGAGCGCGCCTATCTCACCTGGGGCCTTCAGCGCGCTGGGGGCCTCTGGCTTCTGGCGGCCATCGGGGGGCGGCAGTACCTGGTGCCGCCTGAGCGAGCGGCGTCGCTCGCCGCGTCGCTCTCGACGGTGGCGCGCCTTGACGAGCCGGAGGGCTCGGCTGCGCTGGGGGCGATGCCCTCCCTCGACCTGCAAGCCTCGCTGACGTTTTGGCGCGCGCGCAGGCTGCGGCTGGCAGAGTCTGCAGTGCGCCGTGCCGCCGTGGCCCGAAGCGCCACCGCCGCCTTTCCGCTGCAATGCCTGTTCGGCATGGTGCCGCCCGGCGCGGTCTTGGTGAATGTGGGTCACGACAACCTGCCGGCACCGCTCGTGATGGCGGCGCGGCGGACCGGGTTGCGGATCGCAGTGATGCTGCACGACCTGATCCCGATCACCCATCCGGAGTACAGCCGTCCGGCCCCCGCCGCGCGCTTTGCCACCTGGCTGGAGGTGGCGTTGAGGGCGGATCTTCTGCTCAGCAACTCCTCGGCGACGGCTGTGGCGGCACAGGCCCATGCGGCGGCGCAGGACATGCGTCTGCCCCCATTAAGGGTTCTGCCGCTCGGCATCGGGGTACCGGAGGCGGCGCCGCGCTCTGCCTCCCCCGCAGTCGGCGAGGCGCCCTACTTCGTCATGCTGGGCACCATCGAGGGGCGCAAGAACCACCTCTTGCTGCTTGCCCTCTGGCGCGGGCTTTCGACCGACTGGCGCCAGGGGGAGCCGCCGCATCTGCACATCGTTGGGCGGCGGGGATGGGCGGCGGACCAGGTCTTTGACATGCTCGACCGCGCCCCGGTGATCGGGCGAACCGTATTCGAGCACGCGGATCTCGACGATGCCGCGGCGCGGCGCCTGGTCGAGGGCGCGCGGGCGCTCCTGTTGCCGAGCTTCGTCGAGGGCTATGGCCTGCCCGTCGGCGAGGCGCTTGCGGCTGGCGTGCCGGTCATCGCCTCCGACCTGCCGGCCCTGCGCGAGGTCGGCGGCACGGTGCCGGAGTGGCTGGATCCGCTGGATGGGACCGGCTGGCTGGCGGCGCTGCGCGACTATGCCCGGCCGGGCTCGCCCCGGCGCGCGGCGCAGATGGCGCGGATGGACGATTGGCAGCGGCCGACCTGGCGCGCCCATTTCGCCCGCCTCGACGCGCTCCTGGCCGAGGACCCGGCGCTGCGCGCAACCGAAGGGTCGTGATCGACCGGCGTAGGCGCCCCAGGGTAGCGGCTCCGCACTCTCGGTCCGACGATGCCGCCCGCCGGTTGTTGAGACGAAAACCAAGATCGCGCCGACAGACAGCGCCCGCGCCCACCCACGTCAGTGTGACGGGAACAGCGGTGAGGGAACGGTGAAGACACCGGCATGAAGCGCATCTTGCTACCGGTTGCACGATGACCCCAGCGGGGCTGCTTGCCGTTCATCTGCTGCTCAGGATTGGCGCTCAACACTGACGCGGGTGGGCGCGGGCGCCCATCGCGCAAACCTGGTCGATGCGTGCAAGCGGTCCCCGCGAACCCCCTAGAGCCGTTGGTCGTAGTCGCCGACGCTGGGTTCCGTCCGGATCACCGTATCGAGAGCCTCGAAGATGGTGACCAGTTCCTCGCGGCTCTCCGGCGTCTCGCAGACCACCACCAGATTGGGCGTGTTGGAGGAGGCGCGGACCAGCGCCCAGGCCCCACCCTCCAACATGACCCGGGCGCCGTTCACCGTCACGACGCGCTCGATCTTCTTCGGCCCCAGGCTCTCTCCGGCCTCTCCCATCGCCACGAGCTTCGCCTGAAGCCGGTCGATGACGGCGTATTTCTCCTCATCCGCGCAATAGGGCGACATGGTCGGCGACGAATGGGTGACCGGCAGGGCCGCGCGCAGGTCCGCCATCGACTTGTCCGGGTTGCGGTCGAGCAGCTTGCAGATCTCCACCGCCACCCGCATCCCGTCGTCGTAGCCAAGGCCGATGGGCGGTGCGAGGAAGTAGTGCCCCGACTTCTCGAACCCCGCCAAGGCGCCCAACTCGTGCACCCGGCGCTTCATGTGGCTGTGGCCGGTCTTCCAGTAATCCGCCTTGGCCCCGCCCTCGATCAGCGCAGGGTCCGAGGCGAAGAGCCCCGTCGATTTCACATCCGCCACGAAGGTCGCGCCCGGATGCAGCTTGATCAGGTCGCGCGCCATGATCACCCCGACCTTGTCGGCGAAGATCTCCTCGCCCGTGTTGTCCACCACGCCGCAGCGGTCGCCATCCCCGTCGAAGCCCAGCGCCAGGTCCGCGCCGGTGGCCTTCACCTGATCGGCCATGTCGTGGAGCATCTCCATGGCCTCGGGGTTGGGGTTGTAGTGGGGGAAGGTGTAGTCGAGCTCGTTGTGGCTGGGGATCACCTCGACCCCGATCCGCTCCAGCACCTTGGGCGCATAGGCAGCCGCCGTGCCATTGCCCGTCGCACAGACCACCCGCAGGGGGCGCGACATGCGGAAATCGCCGACCAGGTCGTCGATGTAGCGCTCCATCACGCCTTCGACCCGGACGTATTTCCCACCGTCGCGGGGCACGCCTTGGCCGCCCAAGACGATCTCCTTCAGCCTGCCCATTTCGGCCGGGCCATGGGTCAGCGGGCGGTTGCAGCCCATTTTGACCCCGGTCCAGCCGTTGGGGTTGTGGCTGGCCGTCGCCATGGCCACCGCCTGGGCGTCCAGGTCGAACTGCGCGAAATAGGCCATGGGTGTGATGCAGGGGCCGATGTCGCGCACCTCGGCGCCGCCTTGCAGCAGGCCGATGGTGAGCGCCTGTTTGATCGACAGCGAATAGGAGCGGTAGTCGTTCCCCACCGCCACCACCGGCGGCAGGCCCATCTCATGCAGCTGCGTCGCAAGCCCCAGGCCCAGCGCCTGGATGCCGATCAGGTTGATCTCGTCGGGAAAGCGCCAGCGCGCATCGTACTCGCGAAAGCCGGTTGGCTTCATCATCGGCAGCCACAGGCTGTCCCAAGTGTTCTCTTCGACCGTCGTTTTGGGGACCGGCAGGGACATGGGTGCCTCCTTTGGCTCAGCATCGAGGGGAGGGCCGGGGCGCGGGCGGCGCCCCAGCGGCAGGATCAGTCTAGCCCCTTGGCGAGGCGGTCGAAGGCGGCGAGCCGGGCGATCACGCCCGGCATGGCATCGAGCGGGATCATGTTCGGCCCGTCGGAAGGGGCACTATCCGGGTCCGGGTGGCACTCGATGAAGAAGCCCGCCACGCCGACCGCGGCCGCGGCGCGCGCGAGCACCGGTGCCATGCGCCGGTTGCCGCCGGAGGCGCCGCCCAGCCCGCCCGGCTGCTGCACCGAATGGGTTGCATCGAACACCACGGGAAAGCCCGTGGCGGCCATCTGCACCAGCCCGCGCATGTCCACGACCAGGGTGTTGTAGCCAAAGCTCGAGCCCCGCTCGCAGAGCAGCACGTTGGGGTTGCCGGTCTCTGCGATCTTGGCGGCCACGTTCTGCATGTCCCAGGGGGCGAGGAACTGTCCCTTCTTGACGTTGATCGTGCGGCCGGTCTCGGCGGCGGCGAGCAAGAGGTCGGTCTGCCGGCAAAGAAAGGCGGGGATCTGCAGCGCATCGCAGACCTCGGCCACCGGCGCGCATTGCTCGGGCAAGTGGACGTCGGTGATCACCGGCAGGCCGGTCTGGCGTTTGACCTCCGCCAGCACCGCGAGGCCCGCGTCGAGCCCCAGCCCGCGCTTGCCCCCCAGCGAGGTACGGTTGGCCTTGTCGAAGCTCGCCTTGAAGACATAGCCCATGCCGGCCGCGGCAGCGGCCTCGGCGACCGCAGCGGCGATATCGACCGCATGCGCCGCGCTCTCCGCCTGGCAGGGCCCGGCGATCAGCCCGGCTGGCCCGTCGTGGGAGAACCGCGCGTCGCCGATGCTCACCGCCCGCGGCGCCGGCGCGCCCTCGGTCGGGTCGAGCCGGGGGTCGACGCCCGGCAGGCTGCCGGAAAGCGGGGAAGCTGTGGTGTCGTCGGGGGCCATAACGGCACCTCCCTGTGACGCGCGGGTCTGCTCTGGACGCTCGCATAGACGGTTTGGGCCGCCCCGTCACCCTTCTGGCTCACCCTTGTGGGCGTGGGTCGCTTTGGCTGGCGCAGGGGACCCCCTTCGCAGCGGTGGCCGCGCGGTCTATATCGCGCTGCATGTTGGACAGACTTCTCTCACGACTGGCGGGCAAGGCGGATGCGCCCCAACCCCTTCAACCGGCCGATGCGCGCGATGCGATGGCCGTGATCCTGGTGCACGCAGCGCGGGCGGACGGCGATTACGACGCCGAGGAACAGGCGCAGATCGACCGCATCCTGTCGTCGCGCTACGCGCTGTCGGTGCAGGAGGCGGCGGCGCTGCGGGCGGAGGCGGAGGATGACGAGGCCGATGCCGCGGGCATTCAGCGCTTTACCCATGCGCTGAAGGGCGCCGTCCCCTTTGAAGACCGTATCGGTGTCGTCGAGGCGGTCTGGGAGATCGCCTATGCCGACGGGGAGCGCAGCCACAAGGAAAGCGCCCTGGTCCGCAAGCTCTGCGGTCTGCTCTATGTCGAGGATCGCGAGGCGGGGCTGGCGCGCAAACGCGTGGCCGCGCGCCTCGGCATCGACGGCTGAGCCATGGCCGACGGGCTGCCGCGGCCGCCGGCCCCCGCCCCGCGCGGCGCCGAGACCCTCGCCACGCCTGAGGAAGACGCCATCGCCCGGGGGCGGGCGGCGGGCCGCGGCGATACCGCGACGCTGCTACAGTCCCTGGCGGCTTGCACCCTCTGCGCTGAGCGTTTCGCGGTGACCCACACGCGCCATGCCCCGCGCCCGATCTTTCAGGTCGACCCCAGGGCGCGGGTGCTGGTGGCAAGCCAGGCACCCGGCAATCGCGCGCACCAGTCCGGGCTGCCCTTCGACGACCCCTCGGGCAAGCGCCTGAGGGCCTGGATGGGGGTGTCGGAGGCGGTGTTCTACGACCCCGCCCGCGTGGCTATCGTACCCATGGGCCATTGCTTCCCCGGCTACGACGCCAAGGGCAGCGACCTGCCGCCGCCGCGGCTCTGTGCGCAGACCTGGCGCGAGCGGACGCTCGCGGCGCTGCCCAACCTCGCGCTGACGCTGGTGATCGGGCACTACGCTCAGGGCTGGCACCTGGGGCCGGCGCCCAAGGGCGGGGTCACCGCAAGGGTGGCCGCCTGGCGCGAGGGGCTGCCCGCGGTCCTGGCGCTGCCGCACCCCAGTTGGCGCAATACCGCCTGGCTCACGCGCAACCCCTGGTTCGAGGCGGAGGTCCTGCCCTGGCTCCAGGCCCGGCTGCGGGTCCTGCTGTGAACGGTCTCCGGCGTCTCGGCCTCCTCGGCCTCGTGCTCGCGCTCTCGGCCTGTGCGGTCGGCGGCGCGGCGGGGCCCGATGCCGCGCTGCCGGTGGCAGGCGATGACGGCAGCGCCCCGCCGGGAGAGGCGCTCACGCTGACCGCCAGCGACGGCACGGCGGTGCCGGCGACGCTTTGGCGGGCCGAGCGCGCGCGCGCCGTGATCCTGGCGCTGCATGGCTATGGCGACTACGGTCCCTCGACCTATGGCACCGCGGCGCCGGTCTGGGCGGGGGCGGGCATCACGACCTATGCGCCCGACCAGCGTGGCTTTGGCCGCGGCCCGACCCGCGGACAGTGGCCAGGCGCCGAGGCGTTGGTCGCCGACGCGGTCGCCTATGCCCGCACGATCCGGGCGCGCTACCCTGAGCTGCCGCTCATCCTCCTCGGCCATTCCATGGGCGGGGGCATCGCGCTGGCGGCGGCGTCGCAGGGCGCACCGGTCGACGGGCTGGTGCTCGCGGCGCCGGCGATCTGGGGCGGCAGCGCGCTCAACCCCCTGCAGCGGCTTGCGGCCTGGAGTGCTGCGGCGGTGGTGCCCGACCGCCGCTTTACCGGCGAAGGGGTCGTGCGGATCCAGGCCAGCGACAACATCGAGGCCATGCGCGCCCTCGGCCGGGATCCGCACTACCTCGGGGCGCCCTCAGCCCGCGAGCTGCTCGGCCTCGTCCGCGTCACCGATGCCGCGGCTGCGGGTGTGGCAAAGGCCCGCCAGCCCGCACTGCTGCTGCTGGGCGAAAAGGACGAGATCGTGCCCAACGACCGGGTGGAGCGGGTGTTCGAGACACGGCCCGGGCCAGGGCGCGTCATGCGCTACCCCGAGGGTTGGCACCTGCTGTTCCGCGACCTTCAGGCGCCGCGCGTCCATGAGGACGTTGCCGACTGGGTGCTGGGGACCCTGGACGCGGTCCCCAGCGCCACTGCGGCACCCGATCAGGCGGCCTTGCCGTAGACCTCGGGCACCAGCGCGAGCGGCAGCATGTCGAAGATCACGTGGATGCGGTCCTGGTCGCCGTCGTTATGGGCCTCATGCATCTGGTTGTTATCGAACCACCAGAGCTCGCCCTCGCGCATTCGCACCTCCTCGTCCCCCGCCTTCATCCACGACCCCGCGGTCGAGCGCAGGACGAAGTGGTAGCGGCCACGCAGCCGGTAGTACTCGCCGCGGTCGATGTGCGGATAGACGCGCTTGCCGGCTGGCAGGCAGACGATCTTGCCGCGACCAAGCTCGCAGGCTTCCTCCGCCGCGATCTGCTCGAGGAACCCGCGGGCAAGCGGGTAGTGGTCTGAGGTGCTGGTCCAGCGGCTCTCGTGCACATCGCGGCGCTTGCGGCCGTTGATCATGGATTTGCGCAGGCCCCGAAGCGGGATCGCCAGCGCCTCGCGTTGAACCTCGATCTTGTCCTGCCGCCCGGTCGCGGCAGCCCAGGCGTCGTCCACCCCTTCGATCTCAGCCAGGAACGGGCGGGGGTCGATCCCGGTCCTCAGGCATTTGAAGTGCTGCATGGTCCTCTTCCTGTCGGTCCCTGATCGTCGCGGCCCGCAGGCGCGCGGCGCACCGCGCCGGCCGTCGACGTCAAGAGAACGCCTGGCGCGCCGCCTTATTCCCCAACCGTTCGGATTTCCCGCCCGAAGGTCCCGGTCTTGTGACGGGCGAGGGGATCGCCTATGCGCAACCTTCGTCCCCTCAAGCCGCGAGCATTCCGCATGACCACACCCCGCAAAGTTGTCCTGGCCTACTCCGGCGGTCTCGACACCTCGATCATCCTCAAGTGGCTGATGGTCGAGAAGGGCTGCGAGGTCGTCACCTTCACCGCCGATCTGGGGCAGGGGGAGGAGCTGGAGCCCGCCCGCGCCAAGGCGGAGCTGCACGGCGCCAGCGGGATCTACGTCGAGGATCTGCGCGAGGAGTTCGTGCGCGACTTCGTGATGCCAATGTTCCGGGCGAATGCGCTGTATGAGGGGCAGTATCTGCTGGGCACCTCCATCGCGCGGCCGCTGATTTCCAAGCGCCTGGTGGAGATCGCACGGGCCGAAGGCGCGGATGCCGTCGCCCATGGTGCCACGGGCAAGGGCAACGACCAGGTGCGCTTCGAGCTGTCGGCCTATGCGCTGGAGCCCAACATCCGGGTTATTGCCCCCTGGCGGGAGTGGGATCTGACCAGCCGGACGCGTCTGATCCAATGGGCCGAGGAGCACCAGGTCGCCGTGCCGAAGGACAAGCGCGGCGAGGCGCCCTTCTCGGTCGATGCCAACCTGCTCCACACCTCCTCGGAGGGGAAGGTGCTGGAGGATCCCGGCCAACCCGCCCCCCACTACGTGTACCAGCGCACGGTGCATCCGGAGGAGGCGCCGGACACCCCCGAGATCATCACCATCGGCTTTGAGCGTGGCGATCCGGTCAGCGTGAACGGCGAGGCGCTGAGCCCGGCCGCGCTGCTCACTCGCCTCAACGAGCTTGGCGGCAAACACGGCGTTGGCCGGCTCGATCTGGTGGAGGGCCGCTACGTCGGCATGAAGTCCCGCGGGATCTATGAGACGCCCGGTGGCACGGTCTGGCTCGCGGCGCGGCGCGGCATCGAGAGCCTGACCCTCGACCGCGGGGCCATGCACCTAAAGGATGAACTGATGCCGCGCTACGCGGAACTCATCTACAACGGCTATTGGTTCAGCCCGGAGCGCGAGATGCTGCAGGCCGCCATCGACCACAGCCAGACCCATGTGACCGGCGAGGTGACGGTGAAGCTCTACAAGGGCCAGGCCAGCGTGATCGGCCGCACCTCGCCCACGTCGCTCTATTCGGAGGCGCATGTGACCTTTGAGGAAGATGCCGGCGCCTACGACCAGAAGGACGCAGAGGGCTTTATTAAGCTCAATGCACTGCGTCTGCGGCTGCTCGCCGGTCGCAACAAGGGCTAGAAAGGGCCGTGCCTTCGGCGTTGTGGGCCTCGTCTTATTCGTAACGGCGCACTACGGTCCGGGCACGACCAGAGGATGCCACGCCGCCATGACGACCACGCGCATTCAGAGCATTATCTTGCTGCGGCTCGGTTGGCGCCCGCCAATCGATGAGTTCTGCGCGAAGATCACGGCGCGCTATCCGATCCTGGAGAGCGTGAGCGGCCTGGCGGCGGAGGCCGACAGCGGCATGCCGGACGCGATCCTGATCGACGGCGCGCGGGTGTCGATGAGCATCGTGAACGCGCCCTATCCGCCGGAGCAGTTGCTGGCCCCCGTCCGCCTCATCGAGCATGTCGACCCCACCGGGCTGGTGAACGCCCAACTCGCCTATGTGATGCTCAGCGCCGAGGCGCCCGAAGGGAACACCGAGCTTGCCGAGGCCTATGCCGCCCTCGTGACCCTCGTCTCCGCCGTGGTGGCGGAGGATGCGCCCTCGGTCGCCTGTTTCTGGTCGGAGAGCTGGCGCCTGGTGACCCCGGCCGAGATGTCGGCTGCGGCGGATCAACTGCTTGCCGGAGAACTGCCGCGCGATCTCTGGATCTCCTTCGCCGAGATCAAGGGAGAGCGTGCCGGCGGGGAGGGTAACCGCGGGCTTCTCAGTTTCGGCCTGCGGGTCTTTGCGGGGCGGGAGGTGGAGGTGGCGCCCGCGCCCATCCCCCTCGCGACGGCGGAGGGGTTGGCGCGCCTGCTGTCCGATCAGTTGATCGACGAGGTGAAGCCCATCGATTTCGACCAGATCCGCTATCCCGGGTTCTCGGAGACGGTGACGCTGCGGCTTGCCGAGAACTTCCTTCGCCCGCGCCAACCGGCGCTGGTGGCCCTGCCCGAAAGCTCGCTGTTCAGCGCGGATACCCTGGCGCCCAAGGCGTCGGCCAGGCGCGGCGGGCTGGTGAGCAGGCTGTTCGGCGGCTCGCGGTGACGACGGTCATCGATCATCTGGTAATCGGCGCCATCGATCTGGAGGAGGGCGCCGCCTGGGCCGCCCGGACCTTCGGCGTGGCGCCCGGTGGGCGCGGGGCGCATGTGCTCATGTCCACGCACAATCTGCTGTGGCGGCTCGACCGCGTTCATGCGCCGGCGGGGGCGCCGCCGGCCTACCTGGAGATCGTGGCCCCCGATCCGACAGCGGCGGATCCGTTGCGCCCCCGGTGGTTTGGCCTTGACGATGCGCATACCCGCGCACGGCTCGCGGCGCGCCCGCGGCTGCTGACCTGGCAGGTGCGGGTCGGCAGCGACCTCGACACGGCGATCGACGCGCTGTCCGAGGCGGGCGTCGATGCGGGAGAGGCACTGCCCGTAACCCGTGATGCGCTCAGCTGGCGCCTGACCGTGCGCCCCGACGGGATGCTGCCGCTTGGCGGGCTTTGCCCCACCGTGATCGCCTGGGATGAGGGCAGCGTTCTGCCCTCCGACAGCCTGCCGCCCTCGGGCCTCAGCCTCACGGATTTGGTGCTGAGCGGCCCCCAGCCCGCCCTGGGCGGCGCGCTGGAGGCGTTGGGGGCCGTGGGTCTTGCCCGACACGACCCCGAGGATGTGCCCGGGATCGCGGCGATGCTTCAGACGCCCGAGGGGCCGATCCTGATCGACTGACCCCCCTTCGGCGCCGCCCTCAGAGCAGCCCGGCGAGGTGCAGCAGCACACCCGCCAGGGCGCCGAGGCCCACGAGCAGGAGCACGCTCATCCTCCGCACGAAGACCAGGTAGAGGGCGATGGTGAAGAGCACGATCTTGGCCCAGGCCGGATCGCTGAGGCCGCTTGGCAGGAAGGCCGCCTCCGCCAGATAGACCGCGAGGTTCGCGATCACGCCCACCACCGCGGCCGAGACGCCGGCCAGTGCCTTGCGCGCCCAGGGCACGTTCTGCACCCGTTCCACGACCGGTGCGAAGGCGAGGATCAGCATGAAGCTGGGCCCGAAGGTGTAGAAGGTCGCCAACGCCCCGGTCAGGAGCGCGATCCCCACCGCGCCGTCGCTGGCGGTCCAGCCGGCGAAGAACCCGGCATAGGTCGTCACCAGGATCAGCGGGCCGGGCGTCGCCTCCGCGATGGCCAGGCCGTTCAACATCTCGGCCGGGGTGAGCCAGCCATAGGCCTCCACCGCCCGGTCGGCCACGTAGGGCAACAGCGCATAGGCCCCGCCGAAGCTGACAAAGGCGGCGGAGGTGAAGAGCTCCGCCACCCCGTCGAAGGGATCGCTGCCCGCAGCGGCGCGCACCAATAGGTAGACGCCCGCGACGGTGGCCACGCTGACCCCCACGATCTGGCCGCCGCGGCGCAGCAGGGCGCTGCGCGTCGCTGCGTCCGCCGCCGGCCTGTCGGTGGGCCCGTCCTGGGCGCCGAGGTCGATGAAGAGCCCCGCCAGCGCCGCCAAGGCCACGATCAGCGGAAATGGCAGGTCCGCGAAGACGAGGCCCACGAAGGCGAGTGCGGCAAGGACATAGGCCGCCTGCGCCTTCAGGGCCCGGCCCGACAGTTTGACCATGGCCTGCAGGACGACAGCGATGACCACCGGCTGCACGCCGCCGAAGACGGCCGCCACCAGCGGCACGTCGCCACCCGCCGCCGCCAGCCAGGCCAGCAGCAGCATTAGGATCGCGCCGGGCAGGATGAACAGCCCGCCCGCCGCCAGCCCGCCGGCCAGCCCATGCAGTCGCCAGCCGAGCCAGGTGGCAAGCTGCTGCGCCTCCGGCCCCGGCAGCATCATGGCAAAGGACAGCCCACGGTCGAAGGCGGCGCCCGGTACCCACCCGCGGCGCTCCACGATCTCCGACTGCATCAGCGCGATCTGCCCGGCGGGCCCGCCAAAGGACATGAGCCCGATTCGAGCATAGAGCATGACCGCCTCGGCAAAGCCCGGGGTCGCGGTGGGGCGCGCGCCGGCGCCTTCGGTCGTCTCGCTGGTCATTGTGCGCCCTCCCGGTCCAGGGGCACCGCGGTGGCGCCGGCCGCGACAAGGGCCTCGAAGCCCCCGGTGATCATGAAAGCCTCGCGACCGTGCAGCCGCAGGATGGCGCAGCCGAAGCGGCTGACCTCATGGCCGTGCACGCAGAAGACGGCGACGGGCCCGGTCTCGCTCAGCAGCGCATGGCTATGGTCGAGCGCGAAAGGGTCGATCCAGCGCACGCCGGGCAGGGCGCGGCCGTCCGCCTCGCGCGCCTTCGCCTTGCGCAGATCGATCAGGTCGAGCGTGCCGGCGGCGGCGCGCGACAGCGCCTCCTCGGCGGTGATGGCGGGAAGTCTCATTTCATCGGCCACAGCAATACCCTCCGCTTAAACGGCGTCAGGGCGATGCTTGGGCCGTCGCGGCACGTGCGGGACGCTTTGGCCTGGGTTACGGGGGATCGCCTCACCCCGCGCGCGAAGCTGTAAGCGTCGCGTTTGCAACGATCAACCGCTTCTTCGCGCTAGTCGCGCAGCAGGAACATCAGACAGGTGATCAGGGTCGCATGATCGCCGGCGATATCGGCGCTCTCGGGCAGGTCGGCGGTCTCGCTCAGCGTCACGGCGGTGGGCGCGATGCCCACCGCCTCGGCAATCAGGTGCTGGATGGTGACCTCGGTGGCCGGGTCGTCTGCGTCCTGCCGAACCTCGATCCCGAGGCACAGCTGATCATCAGCGACGGCGCGCAGGCCAACGACCCGGTCCGCCGCGGCGCCAGGCGTCACGGCGATCTTTAGCGCGATGCCGCTCGCGCTCAGGGTCACCCAGTCCGGCAGCCCCCCTCCCATGGGTGTGCTGTCAGTAGGCGGGGCCGAGATTGTTGTTGATGATCGTCTGGACGATGAACAGGCCCAGCAGGACCACGAGCGGCGCCAGGTCGATCCCGCTGGTCTGCGGGAGCTTGTTGCGGATCGGCCTGTACACGGGCTCGGTCAGCGCGTTCAGGCCGGTGGAGATCTGTCGGACCAGCGGCTGGTTCAAGTTGATCACGTTGAACACGATCAGCCACGACAGGATCGCCTGGATGATGACGATCCAGAAGACGACGCTGACGAGGAGGTTGAAGATCTGCAGGAAAGAGGTCATCGACAAACCGCTCGGTTAGGGGAGACGCTTCGCGTGATGCCTAATCCGCCCCTGTCTCACAAGCAACGGTTTGGCGGTATGCCCGCGAGAAATCCGATCCGGGTCCGTGCCCATTGACAGACCCGCCACCGCCCGGCTAGCAGCCCAGCGTCCGGAAGCGCATGCGCCGGAAGGGGCCGTAGCTCAGTTGGGAGAGCGCTGCAATCGCACTGCAGAGGTCAGGGGTTCGAATCCCCTCGGCTCCACCACCCCACCCTTCGGAATTGCGATTACCGCGACCCGCTTGAACGGAAACCAGATTTCCGATCTTGGATAGCCCTCGTCGCGGCGGCAGTCCGGGCGCTGAGGGCACGTCACCCTCAGGGTCCTCCTCAGGCGAGGCTGCGTTCTTCGCGATACAGTGAGCACCTTAGTCTGAGCGCCGATAGGCCGGCCTTCCTCACTCTCCAAGCATGTGCGTGCTTTCACGACGTCAGGTCGACAGCACGTATTGGCCCGGGGCGTCGTCGAGGAGGGAGTGGCGACCCCCATCCGGCATCGCCTCCTGTCGAGGCACTTCCTGGGCGGAGCAGCGGCGTTTCAGCCATGCTGCCCATGCCGGCCACCACGAGCCCTCCTCCCGGCGCGCATCCGTCTCCCAGAGAGCGGAGTCGCGATAGGGAACCTCGGCCGGGGTCGTCGCGATGCGAAAGTGCCGCCGCGGATGGCCCGGCTCCGAGACGATCCCGGCATTATGCCCGCCGGACGTCAGCACGAAGGTCACGTTCGCGTCGAAGAGCAGATGGACCTTGTGGACCGAGCGCCAGGGGGCGACGTGATCGGTCTCCGTCCCAACGGCGAAGACCGGTGTCGTGATATCGCTCAACGCGATGGCCCGGCCGCCGACGTGATACCGGCCCCCTGCGAGTTGGTTCTCCAGAAAGCAAGAGCGCAGATACTCGCTGTGCATGCGGAAGGGCATGCGGGTCGCGTCGGCATTCCAGGCCATCAGATCGTTAGGCTCGACCCGCTCGCCCATCAGGTAGTCGCGCACGATCCGCGACCAGATGAGATCGGCCGAGCGCAGGAGCTGGAAGGCACCCGCCATCTGATGGGTGTCGAGGACCCCTTGCTCCCACATCATGTCCTCGAGAAAGCTGACTTGGCTCTCGTTCACGAAGAGCATCAGCTCGCCGGCCTCGGTGAAGTCGCATTGCGCGGCGAGCAGCGTCAGGCTCGCCAGGCGGTGATCGCCGTCTCGCGCCATGGCAGCGGCGGCAATGGTCAGCAGCGTGCCGCCAAGGCAGTACCCGCAGGCATGGATCCTGGCACAGCCTGAGATCTCCTCCACCGCATCGAGGGCCGTCATCTGACCAAGTTGCAGATAATCGTCCATCCCAAGGTCGCGGTCGGCCGGTAACGGGTTCAGCCACGAGATCATGAAGACGCGGAAGCCCTGGGCCAGCAGGTAGCGCACGAGCGAGTTCTGCGGGCTTAGATCGAGGATGTAGTACTTCATGATCCAGGCGGGCGTGATGAGGATGGGCTCCGGATGGACCATCTCGGTCGTCGGCTCGTACTGGATCAGCTCGATGAGGCGATTTCGGAGGACGACCTTTCCTCGCGTCGTCGCCACGTCCCGGCCCACCTGGAAATCGCCGCCGGCATCGCCCGTCCGCCCGGTGAGGAGCTTCTGGACGTCCTCGCCAAAGTTGAATGCGCCCTGAAGGAGGTTGGCGCCACCGGTCGCGGCCGTCCGAGCGAGCACCTCCGGGTTGGTTGGGAGGAGATTCGTCGGCGAGGCGACGTCGAGGAGCTGGCGCGCCATGAACTCCACCAGCCGCTCGTGCTGTTGCTTGACACCGCGCACCCCCGTGGTCGCGTTCCACCACCATTGCTGCTGCAGAAGGAAGGCTTGGTGGATGACGTTGAAGGGCGGCGCGTGCCACGCGGGATCGGCAAAGCGCCGGTCCTGCGCCAGCGGCTCGATGCAGGCCTCGGAGCGCCCCCCCGACAGGGCGCATCGCATCGCGTATTGCTGCAGCCGGATCATCTTCCGGACGGTCTTCTCGGCGAGCCTTGCGCGCTTGCCGGGCGATGACGCCAGATGGATCGCCCAGTCCGACCAAGCAGCCCCTAGAGCCGCCGGCGCGATACCGCCCGTCGAGCGCGCAATTAGGGCCCGAAAGGCGCGATCCGTCACCTCGGTCAGAAAGGAGCTGTCGTAGCTCTCGGCATCGGTTCGATGAGCGCTCGGCGATCTCAACGCGGCGTGTCGTGGCTTTTCCATGTCTCGCCTCGGCTCAGGTTGCGATCACGCCGGCACGGTAGGAGCAGCCCGCGACGGGTTGTTGACGCAGCGCAAGGGCAGCCGCGTCTGTCTCGGTAGACCGAGCCGAGACCCCCGCAGGAAACTCAGGTCAGCGATGATGTCGAACCGCGTTGCTCTTGCCGTCGTGCTCTTCCTCCTGGTTGGGGTGGGCGTTGCCTGGCGCCTGCTCGGCACGGATCGGGCGGACCTGCCGGACGGTTTCGTCTCCGGCAACGGGCGCATCGAGGCTGAGCAGGTGGAGATCGCGCCCAAGACACCCGGTCGGGTCGATCACGTGCTGGCGGCCGAGGGTGCGCTGGTCGAGGCCGGCGCGCTTCTCGTCGAGATGGACACCGATGAGCTTGAAGCGGCCCTCGACCGGGCGCGGGCCGAGGTGGCGCTCGCCGAGCAGAGCAAGGCGGAGGCCCGTGCCATCGTTCTGCAACGCCGCAGCGAACTCCGCCTTGCCGAGCAGGAGCTTGAGCGCGCCCGCCGCCTGCTCGCACGCGATCATGTCCCCGAGGCGCTGTTCGACGAGAAGGAGACGGCCCGGGATGTGGCCAAGGCCGTACTCGGCGCCGCTGAGGCGCGTGTGGCGACGGCTGCAAGCCAGATCGCTGCGGCCGAGGCGGAAGTGCGCCGGATCTCGACGCAAATCGCGGACAGTACGCTCTATGCGCCGATGCCCGGGCGGGTGCTCTATCGCCTCGCCGAGCCGGGCGAGGTTGTGCACGCCGGTGGGCCGATCCTGACGCTCCTGAGCCTGGCGGATGTTTATATGGAGGTCTTCCTGCCCGCCCCCGAAGCGGGACTGCTGGCGATCGGCGCGGAAGCGCGGATCGTGCTCGATGCCCTTCCTGACTATGCGATCCCGGCAGCCGTGAGCTTCGTCTCGCCCGAGGCACAGTTCACACCGAAGCAGGTCGAGACCCTCGATGAGCGGGAGAAGCTGGTCTTCCGCGTCCGCGTGCGCATCCCGCCCGAGCTGGTGGCCGGCCGGATCGAGCATGTGAAGACCGGCCTGCGCGGCATCGCGGTTGTCCGGATCGATCGGTCCGCCCCTTGGCCTGAACGCTTGGAGCAGCGCATCCCCGAGGAGCTGTTCGAGTGAGTGCCGATGCGGCCGATCCCATCCGGATCGCGGGTGTGTCCCACCGCTACGGCGCCCGGGTCGCGCTCGACGATCTGACGCTGAGCCTGCCTGGCGGTCAGTTGGTCGGCCTTGTCGGGCCCGACGGAGTTGGAAAGTCCACGCTGCTCGGTCTTATCGCCGGCGCCAAGGCGCTGCAGGCCGGGCGGATCGACGTGCTCGGCGGCGCGATCGGCGATGCGCGCCACCGCCGCCGCATCTGTCCCGCCATCGCCTTCATGCCGCAAGGGCTCGGCCGCAACCTCTATGCCGAATTGTCGGTCCGCGAAAACCTCGAGTTCTTCTCCCGCCTCTTCGGCCAGGGTGCCGAGGAGCGGAGATCCCGGATTGCCGCTTTGCTCGACGCGACGGGGCTCGCCCCCTTCGCCGAGCGGCCGATGGGCAAACTCTCCGGCGGCATGAAGCAGAAGCTCGGGCTCTGCTGTGCGCTCATCCACGACCCGCGGCTGCTCGTGCTTGACGAGCCGACGACCGGTGTCGACCCCCTGTCGCGCCGCCAGTTCTGGACCCTGATCGACGCGATCCGTGCCGCGAGCCCCGGGCTCAGCGTGCTGGTCTCGACGGCCTATATGGAGGAGGCAGCCCGGTTCGACTGGATCGTCGCGATGCAGGCCGGGCAGGCGCTCTACGACGGGCCGCCAAGCACGCTGAGGGGCGAGGCAAGCAGCCTCGAAGCCGCGTATCGCAGCCTTTGCGGGACCGGCAGCACTGCCCCCCTCCATATCCCGCCACGCTCCGCCGACGATGGCGCGCCGGTGATCGTCGCCCGCGGCCTCACCCGGCGCTTCGGGGATTTCACTGCCGTGGACCGGGTGGATTTCGAGATCCGGCGTGGCGAGATCTTCGGGTTTCTCGGCTCGAACGGTTGCGGCAAGTCCACCACGATGAAGATGCTGACGGGGCTCCTGCCGGCCAGTGCCGGCCAGGCAGAGCTCTTCGGCCGGCCCGTCGACGCGCGCGATCGCCAGGCCAGGCGCGAGATCGGCTACATGAGCCAGGCCTTCTCGCTCTACGGCGAGCTGACGGTCGCCCAGAACCTGACCCTGCATGCGCGGCTCTTCGAGCTCACCGATGCCAGTCCGCGGATCGCAGCGCTCACGGCGCGCTTCGATCTCGATGAGCATCGAGACGCGCTGGCTGACGCGCTGCCCCTTGGTATCAAGCAGCGTCTCTCCCTCGCCGTCGCTGTGCTGCACCGGCCGCGGATCCTCATCCTCGACGAACCGACCTCCGGCGTGGACCCGGAGGCGCGCGATGACTTTTGGGCGCTGCTGGTCGAGCTCTCGCGGGACGAGGGCGTCACGATCTTCGTCTCGACCCATTTCATGGGCGAGGCGGAGCGATGCGACCGGGTTTCGCTGATGCATGCGGGACGCGTTCTGGCCGAAGGGCGGCCGGCCGACCTCGCCAACGCCGCAGGTGTGGAGAGCCTCGAGGAGGCCTTCATCCTCGCGCTTGAACAGGCGGAACCGCCGGCCCCGGCCCAGGCGCCGCCGGCGCCCGGGTCCAATGGGATGCCGCGCGCTGGCGCCTTGGCGCGGGCCGCGGCCTATGCCCGCCGTGAGACCGTGGAGGTGAAGCGAGACCCGGTCCGGCTTGCCTTTGCCTTCCTCGGCTCGGCCCTTCTGATGCTGGTCTTCTGCTACGGCATCACCCTCGACATCGAGGACCTGAGGTTCGCCACCCTCGACCTCAGCCAAGGGCCCGAGAGCCGTGCCTACATCTCCGAAATCGAGGGCTCGCCCTATTTCGAGGAGGTCGATCCGCTCGCATCCGCCGCCGAGGGACGCCAAGCGTTGATCGCCGGCGACGTGTCCCTGGTGGTCGAGCTTCCCCCGGATTTCGGTCCGAAACTGCGTGCCGGCGAGGCGACGGAGGTGCTGGCCATCGTGGACGGCGCGATCCCCTTCAAGGGCGAGACGGTGGAGGGCTACGTCGCCGGTTTGCACCAGAGCTTTCTCGACGCCGCCGCGCGGGAGGAAGGCACCATCCAGCCCGCGCTCGCCCGCATCGAACCGCGGTTTCGCTACAACCAGAGCTTCGAGAGCATCGCTGCTATGGCCCCGGGCATGCCCGCGATCCTGCTCATCATGCTGCCGGCCATCCTCACGGCGGTCAGCGTCGCGCGCGAGCGCGAGCTTGGCTCGGTCACGAACTTCTATGTCACGCCGACCACGCGGCTTGAGTTCCTGATCGGCAAGCAGGTCCCCTACATCGCCATCGCCTATGCCAACTTCCTGCTGCTGGCGGCCATGACGATCCTGCTCTTCGACGTGCCGCTGAAGGGCGATCCGCTCCCACTCGCCCTCGGTGCGCTGCTCTATGTCTGGGCGACCACGTCCTACGGCCTTCTCATCGCGACGATGACCTCCAGCCAGGTCGCGGCCGTCTTCGCCACCGCGATCGCGTCGATCGTGCCGACCATCCAGTTCTCGGGCCTGCTGCAGCCGGTCTCTACCCTCGAGGGCGGGGCGCAGACGATCGGCTCGCTTTGGCCGTCGTCCTACTTTCTGCATCTCAATGTCGGCGCCTTCACCAAGGGCCTCGGCTGGGAGGCGCTGATGCCGGATATCTTGGCGCTCGCTTGCTTCGGGCCCGTGCTCACAGGCCTCGCCGCGCTCAGCCTACGCGCTCAGGAGCGCTGAGATGAAGCGAGCGCGGCGCATTTTCTGGCTGGGTCTGAAGGAGATGGTGAGCCTCCGGCGCGACTGGGTGATGATGGCGCTCCTCGTCTGGTCGTTCACGCTGGCGCCGGTGATGGAGGCAACGGGGGTCTCCACCTCGGTCAACAACGCCTCCATTGCCTTCGCCGATGAGGACAACTCCCCGCTCTCCCGGTCGCTCGCTGCGGCGTTCTTTGCGCCCGAGTTCCAGCCCGTGGTCCAGATCGCGCCGGGCACGGGTGCAGCACAGATGGACGCCGGACGCTTTCTCTTCGTCGTCGCGGTTCCGCCGCGCTTCGAGCGGGACCTGCGGGCAGGGCGCTCGCCGGAGATCCAGGTGCTGATCGATGCCACCGCCATGGAGCAGGCCGGGATCGGCGCCAACTACATCGCCAGCATCCTGAGCACCGAGATCCACCGCTTTGCCGTTGGGGTCGATCTCGTTGAGGAGAGCCCCGTCGGTCTTGTGATCCGCAGCGCCTTCAACCCCAACCGCGACACCGTGCAGTTTGCGAGCATCGTCTCACTGATCGGCCAGATCATGTGGCTCACGACGATCCTGACCGGTGCGGCGATGATCCGCGAGCGCGAGCACGGCACGATCGAGCATCTGCTGGCCATGCCGCTCGCCCCCTTTGACATCGCTGCCGCCAAGATCTGGTCCAACGCTGCCGTCGTGCTGGTGGCCGCAGCACTCTCGCTCACGTTCGTCATGCAGGGGTTTCTGGGCGTTTCGATTGCGGGATCGAAGCTGCTCTTCCTCGCCGGGACCGCCCTCTTTCTCTTCACGGCCACGGCCCTCGGGGTGTTCCTGGCCACCATCGCACGCTCGATGGCGCAGTTTGCGCTGCTGGTGATGCTCTGCGTGTTGCCGATGCTGATGCTTTCAGGCGGTGAAACGCCGGTCGAGGGCCAGCCGGACTGGCTGCAGGTGGCCACTCTGATCCTGCCGTCCCGCCACTACATGTCGCTGGCGCAATCTATCATCTACAAAGGCGCCGGTATCGAGACCGTCTGGCCCGAGTTCCTCGCCATCGGCCTTCTCGGAACGCTGCTCCTGGCCCTGAGCCTCGCGCTCTTCCGCCGATCGGTCGCCCTCGATCGCTGAGCCGCGTGCTCCCCGTCCAGCGCTTCAATGCGGTCGCATCGCATCCGCGCCGTCCGCGATCAGAGCCTGCCCTTTCCAGACGTCGGCAAGGTGGTGACGGTCCCGCCGCCTTGCAGGCAGGCGGCGATGGCCTCGCGGTCGAGCGTCTCCTCAGCCTCCAGACGCGCCACGAGCCGCTCGATCTCGGCGCGATGCTCCTCAAGGCAGCGCGATGCACGGTCTTGCGCATCGCGCAGCGCGGAGGTGACCGCCTCGTCGACCCGATGCGCGGTCGCGTCCGAGAAGCCGCGGGGCTGGGCCATCTCGCGCCCCAGGAACGGATGCTCTTCGGATTGGCGCAGGTCGACCGGGCCGATCTCCTCGGTCATGCCCCAGCGGGCCACCATCGACCGGGCAAGGCGCGTCGCCCGGGCGATGTCGTCATCGGCGCCGGAGCTGACCGTCTCCAGAAACAGCCGCTCGGCCGCCTGGCCGGCCAGCATGATGGCGAGCTGGGCGCGCAGATAGGGCTCCGGCAAGGTGTGCCGCTCCTCGGTCGGCAGCATATGCGTGCCACCCAGGCTCTGTCCGCGCGGAATGATCGTCACCTTGAAGAGCGGGTCGGCATCGGGAAGGAAGAAGGCCGCCGCCGCATGGCCAGCTTCGTGCACCGCGATCCGGTGGCGCTCCTTCGGTGAGACCGCGAGCGTGCGGACGGTTCCCATCATGACGCGGTCGCGCGCATCATCGAGATCTGAGGGACCCACCTGGCCGCCACGCTTGCGGGCTGCCGTAATGGCCGCCTCGTTCACAAGGTTCTTGAGATCGGCGCCTGAGAACCCCGGTGTTCCCGCAGCGATGACGTCGAGATCGACATCGCGGGCAAGCGGCACGTCGCGGGCATGGACATCGAGGATCGCCCGCCGCGCCTCCTTGTCCGGCAGCGACAGCGTCACGTGGCGGTCGAAGCGCCCGGGCCGCAGCAGGGCCGGGTCGAGCACGTCCGGCCTGTTGGTCGCCGCGAGCACGACCACCGCGACGCGCTCGTCAAAGCCGTCGAGCTCGGCAAGGATCTGGTTCAGCGTCTGCTCGCGCTCGTCATGCCCGCCGCCGAACCCGGTGCCGCGCGTTCGGCCGATACTGTCGAGCTCGTCGATGAAGATGATCGAGGGCGCTGTCTTGCGGGCCTCCTCGAACATCTGACGGACGCGCCCGGCGCCAACACCGACGAAGAGCTCGATGAAGGCAGAGCCGGACGTCGAGTAGAAGGGGACGCGCGCCTCGCCGGCGAGCGCCTTTGCCAGCAGCGTCTTGCCGGTGCCGGGCGGACCCATGAGCAGCACGCCGCGCGGCACCCTGGCGCCGAGCTTGGCATAGCGGTCGGGATCGCGGAGGAAATCGACGAGCTCCGAGACCTCCTGCTTGGCGGTTTCCTGGCCAGCGACGTCCTCGAAGGTCACGCCGACCGCCTCCTGTTCGACGCGCCAGGTGCGGCCGAGCGGTCCGCCCCGTGTGCCGGGAAATCCCATGCCGCCAGGGGGCGCGCGACCCAACATCCACAGCCAGAAGGCCACGATCAGAAGGAGCGGCATCCAGCCGATCAGCCCGCTTCCGTCCTGCACAATCCGGCTCTCGACGCGCACGCCATGCTCTTCGAGAAGACCGAGGAGGGCCGGATCACCCATCGGCGGTGCCACGGTTTGAAGACTGGAGGCGTCTTCGCTTAAAGGCGTTCGAAGCTCGGCACGGATCGACTGTCCGTGCAGGTGCACCCTGGCGATCTCACCCGCCCTGACCCGATCCTTGAAGTCCGAATAGGCCACGTTGCGGGCCTGCGGGGTGGACGCGGTGTCCCAGAGAAACTGCACGCCCATCCCGATGAACCAGGCGAACAGCATGCCACCGACAATAAGACCGATGAGGCCGAGCGCCTCGGGCTTGTTGCCCTCTGGTTTCTGCTTCGCCATTCGGCGCTCCAACCTCTTGCTTACCTACCCACAGCCTCGCGCGCCGATCCGATGGCGTCTTGTCCGCCGTCAATTGCACGACCACACCGCCCGACGCCCAGGCGCTTGGCGATGCCGTCTTGCTAAGGGTGATCCGTCACCCGAGGGGCCCGATCGCTTGGCGCTCACGATCGCCCCGGGCGGTCTGCCGGACCGCTCAGGCGCTCGGCGGTGCTTCCGTCTTGATGCCCGTCAACATCCCGATCGACGCCTCTGGCACTCGGTGACCGGGCAAGCGCGAGGGGGAGCTCTCATGCAAAGACAGGCCAGCGCGATCGATGGCGACGCAGGAGAGGTGACTGCGATCCGCGGTGCAGTTGTCGATATGGCGTTCCAGGGCACGCCGCCGCGGGTCCACAGCCTGCTCGAGGTGCATCGGGAAGGCGCGGCGCCGGTCCCGGTCCAGGTCGAGGCGCTGACGGGTCCGACATCGGCGCGGGGTCTCGCCCTTCAGTCGATGAGCGGGCTGCCCCTCGGTGCGCCGGTAACGGTCAGGGGCGCTGCGCTCAGCGCGCCCGTCGGCGAGGCCCTGCTTGGCCGGATGGTCGATCTCTTCGGACAGCCGCTAGACGGGGGGCCGCCGCTGGAGCCGGAAGCCTGGCATCCGGTCCATGCCGACCCGCCCCCTTTGGCCGCCCGGCGCTCGGTCGAGGAGGTCTTCGAGACGGGCATCAAGGCGATCGACCTGCTCTGCCCGATCCCGCGCGGTGCAAAGGCCGGTCTCTTTGGTGGCGCCGGCGTCGGCAAGACCGTGCTGATCACTGAGCTCATCAACAACACGGCCACGGGGCACGACGGTGTCAGCCTCTTTTGCGGCATCGGCGAGCGCTCGCGCGAGGCGGAGGAGCTCTGGCGCGAGATGGGCGAGGCAGGCGTGCGCGACCGCACGATCCTGATGTTCGGCCAGATGAACGAGAGCCCCGGCGTGCGGTTCCTGATCGGCCATGCCGCCCTGACAGTGGCAGAGTACTTCCGCGACAGGCGCCGGCGCGATGTGCTGCTGCTCATCGACAACATCTTCCGGTTCGTCCAAGCGGGCTCAGAGGTTTCGGGGCAGCTCGGCCGCATGCCCTCGAGGGTGGGTTATCAGCCGACCTTGGCGACCGAGATCGCGGCGCTCGAGGAGCGGATCGCCTCGACCGAGGCGGGCGCGATCACGTCCATCCAGGCGGTCTATGTCCCGGCTGACGATTTCACCGACCCTGCGGCCACGCATATCTTCGGGCATCTCACGGCCTCGATCGTGCTCTCCCGCAAGCGCGCGAGCGAAGGGCTCTATCCGGCCATCGATCCGCTCCGCTCGGTCTCGTCGCTGCTGTCGCCCGCGCTGGTGGGCGAGCGCCATGTCGCCATCGCACGGGCCGTGCGCCAGGCGCTGGCCGAGTATGAGGAGCTCAAGGACATCATCGCCATGCTCGGCATTGAGGAGCTGTCGACTGCCGACAGGCTGACGGTGAGGCGGGCGCGCCGTCTGGAGCGGTTCCTGACGCAGCCCTTCTTCACGACGGAGGCCTTCACGGGCAAGCCAGGGCGGGCTGTGCCGCTCACGGCCACGCTCGACGGCTGCGAGGCGATCCTGACCACCGACACGTTCCAGCGGCCCGAAGCGGCCTATTACATGATCGGCACGCTCGATGAGCTCGGCGATGAGTGACGCGCGGCCGATGCAGGTCTCGCTCCGGACGCCGGCCGACGCGGTCTTTGAGGGGCCGGTCGAGAAGCTTGCTGCACGCGGGCTGCAGGGTCGCTTCGCCATGCTGCCGGCGCATGCGGACATGGTCGCACCGCTTCTGACCGGCGTCGTCGCGCTGACCGTCGTCGGCGGCGCCGAGCGGTTCTTTGGGGTCGACGAGGGCGTTCTCGTCAAGCAGGGCGCCACCGTCCGGGCCTACGTGTTCCGGATCGTGCCCGGCGCGAGCCTCGAGGAAGTGCGGCGGACGGCCGCCGTCCGGTTCGGCGAGATCGCGGATCGGGAGCGCCGCGCCCGCACGGCCCTCGCGAGGCTCGAGATCGGCGCCATGCGGCGCTTCGCGGACCTGCTGGAGCCGGGCGCGTGAGCGGCCCCAAGCACGAGCGCGGGGCCGGTGGCGATGACCGGACGGCACAGGACATCGCGACCGAGGCCGCGCGTCAGGACCAGGCCCGCCGCCACCGTGCCCCCAGCGCCCTTCGCGGGTTCGCGGTCCTCGGCATGGTCGGATGGAGCATCGCCGTCCCGACCGTTGCAGGCACGCTGCTCGGGCTTTGGCTCGACCGGCGCTTGCCGCAGACCTTCTCCTGGACGCTCACGCTCTTGATCGGCGGCGCCCTCCTCGGCGCGGTCCTCGCCTGGCGCTGGGTGACCCGAGAGCGATGAGTTTGACGCGGAACAAGGTGGGGGGCCGGCGCCCTGCCATCGTCCCGCACGGTGGAGCGAGGAGCACAGCATGATGGTTCTCTGGGCGGCACTCGGGGCCCTTGCCGGATCGGCCAGCGTCTTCCTGCTGGCGCGCGGCGCGCGGCGGCTGGTCGAGACGGCATCGCTCCGAGCGTTCCTGTCGGGCGCCATGGCCCGGGTCGCGGCGATCACGCTGCTCGGCGTCTCCGCCTTCGCGCTCGACCCGGCAAACGGCGCCGCCTTTCTCGTGGGGCTCACAGTCGCGCGGATCGCCACGGTGCACGTAACCCAGCAGCGATGGGCCGCTTAGGATGCGCCTTTCACCGGATGCGACGGTCCTGCTGACGATGCCCCTGGGGGTCGTCGATCTGCCCATCACCATGACGCTGATGATGACCTGGAGTGTGATGGCGCTCCTGACCATCGGCGCCTACGCGATCACGCGCGGTCTCGGTCTCCGCAACGATCGCCATGTTGTGCCGACCCGCGGCCAGATGGCGCTCGCCGTCATCGTCCAGCTTCTGGAAGAGCAGATCGCCGAGATCAGCCGGCGCAGGCCGGGCAGGTTCCTCCCCTTCATCGGGACGCTCTTCCTCTTCATCGCAGTCTCGAACCTGCTGCTCGTCGTCCCGGGCTTCGTGCCGCCAACGGCATCACTCTCCACGACGGCGGCACTCGCGATCGCCGTGCTCCTCGCCGTGCCGGTCTTCGCGATCGGAGAGCGCGGGCTTGGCGCCTATCTGGCGGGATACCTCAGGCCGAGCCCGATCATGCTGCCCTTCAATCTGATCGGCGAGGTTACGCGGACGCTCGCGCTTGCGATCCGCCTTTATGGCAACGTCATGAGCGGCACGGTGATCGCCGCCATCCTGATCGGGCTGACACCGCTGTTCCTGCCGGTGGTGATGGATGCCCTCGGGCTCATCACCGGGATGATCCAAGCGTACATCTTCGCCGTTCTGGCGATGGTCTACATCGCCGCCGCGGTCGGTCCCGAGACGACAGCTCCGGCGATGGGCCCAACGACAGAGGACAGCAAGCCATGACAGATCTCGGCCTCGTTGCCGCCGTCTCCATCGTAATGGCCGGGTTCACCATCGCTATCGGTGCCATCGGCCCGGCGCTTGGCGAAGCACGCGCGGCGACACAGGCGCTTGCGGCCATCGCCCAGCAGCCCGATGCCGCGCCCACCATATCGCGGACCCTCTTCGTCAGCCTCGCCATGATCGAGTCGACGGCGATCTACTGCTTCGTCGTGGCGATGATCCTGATCTTCGCCAACCCCTTCTGGGACGTCATGCTCGATCGGGCCGCCGGTTGAGGCGCCGATGGAGATCGACTGGCTGACCACCGCCGCCCAGCTCGTCAATTTCTTCGTGCTGGTCTGGCTTCTGCGCCGCTTCCTCTTTCGCCCGGTGAGCGAGGCGATCGAGACGAGGCGCGCGGAGATCGCGGACGCCTTGGCCGAGGCCGAGACCCGCGAGCGCGCCGCCGACGAAGCGCGCGACAGCTTCGAGGCGGACCGGGCGGAACTCGCAGCCTCGGCCGCGGCCCGGCTGGCGGCAGCGGACGCAGAGGCCGCGCAGCATGCCGCCAAGCTGCGTGCCGAGGCCGAGGCGGCGGAGAACAGGGCCCGGACCGCCTTCGCGGCGGCGCTGGAGGAGGAGCGCGCCTCGGTCCGTGGCGCGTTGCAGGTCGAGGTGGGGCGCGCGGGGATCGAGATTGCCCGTCGCGTGCTCGCCGATCTTGCGGATGAGACACTGGAAGCGCTGCTCGTTCGCCGCCTCACCGATGAGCTAGGGCGACTGGAGGCAAGCGCGCCGATGCAGGGCGACGAGACGCTCGCGGCGACCCTCACCATCCGTTGGCCCCGGCACGAGGATGAGGCCGCCGTCGTTGAATGCCTCAACGGCGAGCTCTCGCGGCTGTTCGGTCGCCCCACGACGCTCGAGCTTCGTGCCGAACCCGAGGCTGGCATCGGCGCGGTCCTCGAGGCTGGGGGTCTTCACGCGGCATGGACGCTAGACGGCCATATCGACCGGATCCTGGAGCGTTTCGAGCGTCAGAGCGCCGGAGAGACCACCGCGGTCGCAGGCCCATGACCGGCGCGCAGGATCTGGCAGCCGCTCTGGTCCGAACCGGCCTCGACGGCGCGGTTACGGCGGCCGCAGAGACGGCACCGTCGCTCGGCCTCCAGGAGATCGGTCGCGTGTCCAGCATCGGTGCCGGCGTCGCGCATGTCACCGGGCTTTCGAACGCCGTCGCGGACGAACTTCTGATCCTCGGCGACGGCGTCAGGGGGGTGGTCGGCGATCTCGAGCGGGCGCGCGCGGGCGTCATCCTGCTCGATGCGGCCGAGGGCGTTGCCGCGGGCGCGCCGGCCCGCCGGACGGCGCGGGTCGCCGAGGCACCGACCGGCCGCGCGCTCCTCGGTCGGATCATCGACCCGCTCGGTCGCACGCTCGATGCTGGCGGGCGCCTGGAGAACGTCGTGCCACGCCCCACCGAGACCGACGCGCCGCCGATCAACGCGCGCGCACCGGTGCGGCGACCGCTCCTTACGGGCCTCAAGGTCGTCGACGCCGCCATTCCCGTTGGGCTCGGGCAGCGCCAGCTCATCATCGGCGACCGTCAGACCGGCAAGACCTCCTTGGCGCTCGACACCATCCTCAATCAACGCGGCACTGATCTCGTCTCCGTCTACTGCGCCATCGGCCAACGCGCCGATGCGGTGGCGAAGGTCGTCGCCGCCATTCGGTCGGCGGGTATGATGGAGCGCTGCATCGTGGTGGTCGCGAGCGGCGAGGCACCGCCGGGGCTCGCCTTCCTCGCCCCCTATGCGGCAATGACGATGGCCGAGCATTTCGTGGCCGAAGGGCGCGACGTCCTCGTCGTCTTCGACGATCTCACCCGTCATGCCCGCGCCTATCGCGAGCTCTCGCTGCTGCTGAGACGCCCGCCCGGGCGCGAGGCCTATCCCGGCGATATCTTCTACGCCCATGCGCGCCTGCTTGAGCGCGCGGGTCAGCTTTCGGCGGAGCGCGGCGGCGGGTCGCTGACGGCACTTCCGATTGTCGAGACCCAGGCGGAGAACCTTGCGGCCTATATCCCCACCAACCTCATCTCGATCACCGACGGTCAGATCTATCTCTCGCCGCGGCTCTTCGAGAAGGGGCGGCTCCCGGCGGTCGATCTTGGCCGCTCCGTCAGCCGCGTCGGCGGCAAGGCGCAGCTGCCGGGCCTTAGGGCCGTTGCCGGCGACCTGCGGATCGCGCTTTCGCAGTTCGAGGAGCTCGAGACCTTCGCGCGGCTCGGCACCCGCCTCGACCCCGAGACCGAGGCCAAGCTCGCACGTGGGCGCGCGGTGCGCGGCACGCTGCAGCAGGGTGAGCGGGATGCCTTGGCACCGCTGGCCCAGATCGCGCAGATCGCTGCGGCAATCTCGGGCAGGCTCGATGGGCTCGAACCCGGGGCGCTCCGCAAGGCTCTGGAGGCCATCGCGACACGATGCGCAGGCGACGAGACCCTCGCCGCGGCGCTCGCCGGCGGCGCGCCGCTCGATGCGGCCAGGCGGGCTGCGGTTGAGCGCCTCGGGACCATCCACGATGCCGACGCTTGAGCGGCTCGCGCGGCAGGGCGCCGCCATCGAGAGTATCCTCGGGATCGTGGGCACGATGAAAGCGCTCGCGGCGGTCAATATCCCTGCCGCCGAGCGCGCGGCGGAAAGCGCGTCGGCGTTCCACGAAACCGTGCTCGACGGTCTTTCGGTCGCGCTGCGCGCAATGCCGCGGGCCAGTGCCGTGCCGGCCGTGCCTACTTCACCGCCCTGCATCGTGATCGCCTTCGGCACCGATCACGGCCTCTGCGGCGGCTTCAACGAGGCCGTTGCGCGGGCGATTACCGGCATCGCAGGCGCTCCGCGCGTCTTCGCGGTCGGCGGGCGTGTCGCCAATGCGATCGAGCGCGAAGGGCTCTCCGCTGAACGCGTCTTCAAGGCCGCTGCCGCGAGCGACGGGCTGAGAGCCCTCTCGGCGGAGCTGATCCTGGCGCTCGATGAGATGCCCGAGACGGCGACACCGACGGTCGATCTGATCCATCAGACGCGCGCCTCCGATGGTACGACGACGGTCGATCGCTCCCGCCTGCTCCCCCTCGACCAAGCGTTTTTCGCCGATCTGGCCGAGCGTTCGTGGCCTGGCTCGCGCCTGCCGATGCTGCCAGCGGAGGCATCCGTGATCTTCCGATCCCTCACCCGTCAGCATCTTGCGATCAGCCTCTACCGGGCGGGGGCCCAGTCCCTAGCGGCGGAGCACACGATCCGCCTGGCACTCATGAGCCATGCCGAGAAGGAGCTCGATCGCCGTCGGGACGAGGTCAGTGCCGCGCATCGTCGCCTGCGCCAGGCCCATATCACCGACGAGCTTCTGGACATCGTCTCGGGCTTCGACGCGATCGGCGCCATGACCGGCGAGACTTGACGCCCAACGGAGTGCGCCACCCGCCACGCGCCCGCCATCCATCAGGGCTTCGGCCATCGAGAGCCGGGCGCAGGAACGCGGATCGGACCGGCCGGCCGTGTCGAACCTGCAGCCAGGGCTTGATGGCGATCAACGTCCAGCCCCCTGGATCGCTGACACTATGGGTGTCGATCGGCGACACGCGGCGCGGGATCGACGCGAAACGCATTCAGCCGGAGAAACACCATGAGCGAACAGCAGACAGATCGCGGCACGACGCTGCCGAGCCTCCTGGGTGGGCCCAGCATGTTCAGGTCTTTCCAGGAAGAGATGGACCGGATGCTCCGCGCCTTCTCCACCCCTCAGATGGCCTGGCACAGCGGTGCTGCGCCGGGGCAGGGCGCCCTCGGCCTGCGCGTCGATATCGGCGAGACCGAAGGCGAGATCCATGTCGAAGCGGACCTGCCGGGCGTGCCCGAGGATGCCGTGGAGGTGACCTTGGACGACGATATCCTGCGCATCCGGGCGGAGAAGAAGGCGCAGGCGGACAAGACAGAGAAGAACATGCGGGTCATCGAGCGCTCGCACGGCGTCTTCGAGCGCGCGATCCGCATGCCGGCCGGCATCGATCCCGAGAAGGTCACGGCGCGCTTCGACAAGGGCGTGCTTTCGGTCACGCTTCCGAAACCGGCCGAAGCGACGTCCACGTCGCGTCGGATCGCGATCGGCAAGGCTTCGTAGCGCAAGGGCCTCCGTCATGTCGAAGGAGCCGAAACCGCGTCTGGTACGAGACGTTGAGGTGATCTGTTTCGGCCCACCGCATGCGCCGCACCCGCCCCGGGTTCTGGCGCTTCCGCCCGACACGACGGTCCGTTGCGTCGACTGTGGTCTGCGCTATCGCCGGGCCCTCGAGTGGGAAACCATGACGCGGGCGCATTGGCCGAAACCCGAGTGAGCCGGCGGCGCCCGCAGCGCGGATGCCGCCGGCAGGCCGGGCCATCAGGCCGCCGTCGCGCGCCCCTGCTGGCCGCGCAGCCGGTACCGGTTGGCGCCGTCCATCTCGATCGCGCCGCGCCGCTTCAGGCAGCCGAAGCAACGGCTCACCGTCTCCAGCGTCATGCCGAGATGATCGCCCAGGTCCTGACGCGTCATCGGTAGGTTGACGAAGCTGCCTTCGCTAGTCGCGACTTCTCCAAAGTCCTCCAGGAAGGCAAGGAGCCGGTCTTCCGATTGAAGGTGGGAGAGCCAGATCAGATGCCGCTCGCGACGCTCGAACTGGCCTATGCAGTGCCGGCGCAGCGCTTTTGCGATGCAGTGCTCGCTCAGCAGCGCGGCGTCGAGCGTCTCCGGCTTCAGAAAGCGCGCCGTCACCGGACCGACGGCCTCGGCGGTGAAGTGCCAGACATCGAGGTCGGGGAAGCCGATGAGATCGCCCGGCCCGGCGAAGGCGAAGATCTGGCGCAGACCGTCCTCGGTGTAGCTGCAGCAGCGGACGATGCCGCTTTCGATGCGGTAGACACGCTCGATCGGCGCCTCTTCCGAGGCGATGGTGTTGTTACGCGCGAAGGAGCACGGGGTCCCGCGCACGTCGAAAAGCTCTTCGACCGTTGTGACGCGAACGATGGACAAAACCTTGAACGGAACAGCAGCGGTCGTACCGGTGCATGTCGTGGGGTGCATGGCGTCCTCCCGGCCTTGGTGTGTGTTATGCAACCAAAAGGCCATCGCTGGCAGTATGAGAGCTAGCTGGTGTTAACCCCGCCTAGGGTTAACCCTGCCTCGCGCCTGGGTGCCGTTACGCGCTCTGGTCCGCCGCACGCCCCGCGGCGATCGCAATCCGCACGAGATGCGCAAGCGTCTTTGCCCCCGTCTTCTTCATCACGCGGGCACGGTGCATCTCGACCGTCTTGAGGCTGATGCCCAGCCGGTGGGCGATCATCTTGTTGGCATGACCCGACACCACGTCCTGCATCACCTCGGTCTCTCGCCGGGTGAGGGTGTCGATCAGGCGCTGCGCCTCCACGTCAGCATCCGTGGTCTGCGGAAGTGCCGCCATGCCTTCGATGCGCCGGATAAGTGGCTCGTCGTCGAAGGGTTTTTCGATGAAGTCCTGCGCGCCCCGGCGCATCGCCTCGACCGCCGTCGAGACATCGCCATGCGCCGACATCATGAGGATGGGCGTGCATACACCGCGGCGTCGGAGCTCGGCGACAAGCTTGAGCCCGTCCATCCCAGGCAGCCGGACATCGAGGAGCAGGCAGGTCGTTTCAGCAGCAAGGCCGTTCTTGAGAAGCGTCTCGGCATCGGGGAACGCCACGGTCTCATATCCCCAGCTCTCGAGCAGCGCCTCAAGACCATCGCGGACGGCCTGATCGTCGTCCACGATCGCGACGAGCCCGTCGGCGGCACTCATGCGCGCGCCATCGGTAGTGTGAAGTGAAAGTCCGCGCCGCCCGCGGCGTTGGTTTCCGCCCAGATGCGACCGCCGTGTGAGTTGATGATGGTTCGGCAGACCGCCAGACCGATGCCCAGCCCGCTCTCCTTGGTGGTCACAAAGGGATCGAAGAGGGTCTCGACGATTTCCTCGGCAATGCCGGGGCCGCCGTCTCCGATGGTGACCATGACTTCATCGACCATCGTCGACTTGGCGGTGACGCTGATGGTGTCGTTGGGACGCGTAAGTTCCGTGGCCACATGCACTTCGCCATGGTCGTCGCCCGTCACGGCCTCCATGGCATTGCGGACGAGATTGACGACGACCTGCTGGATCTGGACGCGATCGAGGAGCACTGGCGGCAGGTCGTCGGCCAGATCGAGCGCGACCCCGAAGCCGTGCCGGTCAGGCCCGACCCGGCTGAGCGCGATGCCCTCCCGCACGACGCTGTTGAGGTCCTCGAGGCGGAAGTCTCCCTTGCCGCGTTCCACGAGCTTTCGCATGCGCCTGAGGATCTCGCCGGCGCGCTGTGCCTCGTCGGCGATGCGGGCCAACTGATCGCGTGCCTTCTCAACCTCTGGCGTGTGCCGCCCAAGGATCCGCGCTGCCGCCCGGGCGAAGCTGGTGATCGCGACGAGCGGCTGATTAATCTCATGCGCAAGGGCCGTCGACATCTCGCCGAGCGCCTGAACGCGAGACACGCGGTCCAGCATGCGTTGCAACCGGCTCGCCTTGCGCTCCGCCTCGACGCGGTCGGTCACATCGCGGATGAAGCCCGTGAAGATGTGCTGGCCATCTTTCTTCAGTTCACCCACGGCAAGCTCTGCGGCGAAGCGCTCGCCGCTCTTGCGCAGCCCGCGGACCTCGCGCCCGATGCCGATGATGCGCTTCTCGCCCGTCCTCATGTAGCGGGCCATGTAGTCGTCATGCTTCGCCCGATGCGGCGCCGGCATCAGCACGCTGACGTTCTCTCCGATCAGCTCGTCCTCGGCGTAGCCAAACATGCGCTCGGCCGCTGGACTGAAGCTGAGGATGGATCCGCGATCATCGATGGTGACAATTGCATCGGGCGCCGTCTGGATGACGAGATCCAGGAGACTGCTGTCGATCTGAATGCCGCGCGCCGCTTGCCTCGCCATCGCCGTGGTCCTCGAACACCACGACAAGCCCCGCCGTCGACCGTGATGCGTGCGTCTAACCCCACGCCAGAAATAACACGCCGGTCAGCCTGTGGCCAACCGGCGTGCAACGGCCTTGCGGCCGGCGTTCAGTGTGCCAACAGAAGCGGCACCGTCACGTCTTCGAGGGTCTCGCGCGTCACGCCGCCAATGATGCTCTCGCGAAAGCGCGAGTGACCGTAGGCGCCCATAACCAGGAGGCCCGCCCCGATCTCTCTCGCACGCTGGGCCAGTGCCGCTGCGACGGACCCGGTCGGGCGCGGGAGCGCCGCGATCTCGACCGCCACGTCATGGCGGGCGAGCATGGTGGCCAGCGACTGTCCGGGTGATCCGCCTTCGGGGTCGAAGATGCAGATCTCGACCCGCTCGGCCTGCTGCAGAAGCGGCAAAGCCCCCTTCACAGCCTTGAGGGATTGTCGGCTGCCGTCCCAGCCGATGAGGACGGTCTTCGTGTCGACCGTTGTGAGTGCCTCCGGCAAAACCAGCACTGGCACGTCGCAGTCATAGAGCGTCCCGTCCAGGATGTCCGACGCCGTGCCGGAGACCGCTTCGCCGTAGGGCGGGCTGACGATGGCAAGATCGGCGAAACGGGCGACATTGGCGACCTCGCGCTCGACGTCGCGAAAGAGCGTGACGCAAGGGATCGCCTCGCCGCGGATGTCTGCGGCTTCGAGCGCCGCCTTAGCCTCCTTCGCGCGCGCGACCGCCTCCTCGCGCGAGGACTCCAACATATGCATCATCGAGGCGCCCACCCCGTCGCCGAAGGCATAGGCGGGGATGTTCGGATCATAGCGCAACGCCAGCACCGTGAGATGCGCGCCCTGTGCGCGCGCAATCTCGATCGAGGCATCGAGGCGCTTCCAGCAACGCGGATCGCAGTCGACGAAGGTGACGAGCGAGCGGAATCTGGGCGCTGCCATGACGCCGGTCTGAAGGTCCGTGTCAGGCATTTTTTCCTCCGCTCGCGAAAGGCGTGACCGTCTCTTCGATCTCGTGCTGGGCGTCCTCGACCGCTTCTCGCGCCTGGTCGACACCCATCCCGGCGATCGTGCCGAGTTCCTCGACGTATTGGCGCGACGCGGTCTCGGCGAACTTGCCCCAGACGGTGACGAACTCCTGAGGCGACTTGCATTCGGCCAAGGCGTGGACGGTCTCGCGATCGTGCTTCAGCCGGCGGTCGACGAACCCTGCGATCTCGCGATGCATCTTCGCGACCCTGGCAATGAAGTGTTCCTGCGCCTCGGCCATCGCCTTCATACCACTCTCGCCGCCTGCCATCATCGTGCTGACATCGAAGTCGCGTGCCGCCATCCAGACCTGCTCGGCCTGCGGCGTTGCGGTGACCTTCTTCTTCATCTGCGTCTCTCCTCGGATGGGACCCTGTCGGGCACCAGGATGCCGCAGGCGCCGAGGGTGAAGTTGACGCGCATCAACGCCGCGATGCCGCCGCGCGCGTCTCAGATCGGCTGGGGCCTTGGATCGGCGGTCCAATCAACACGAGCCCCGCCTCGCAGCAGCGCGGTGCCTGTTGCGCATGGGCACAGCCGGTTCGCCGCCTGCGCAGCAAACAGCAAGGCGATGGCATCTGCCTGCGTCACCCAGCGTGCGATCAGAGCATCACCTGGAAGAGGCTGCCGATCATGTAGGCGATCAAGGCGGCGACGCTGCCGATCGTGAGTGTCTCGATCCCGCCCTGCCACCAGGGGGCTAGCGCCCAGCGGTTCTTGAGCGATCCGATCAGGAAGAAGACGCAGAGTGCGGCGACCAAGGACTTTAGAAAGGCGTCCTCGAGACCCAGCAGAAAGGGCAGGAGCGGCACGGAGCCCGCTGCGACGAAAGCGATGAAGGTTGCGGCTGTGGCATGCACGGGGCGCGGATCGGTCGGCGACAGGCCGTACTCGTCGATGAGCATGATCTCGATCCACTTTTCGCGGTTGCGCGTGATGGCCGCGGTGGCGCTTGCAAGGACCGGACCCTCCAGGCCCTTTGCGCGCAGGATCTCCTGCAGCTCAAGCTGCTCGCCAGCCGGGTCTTCGGCGATCTCGCGTTCCTCGATATCGCGGATGCGACGCTGATCGTCCCGTTCGCTCTTGGCGCCAGAGAAGTTCGCAGCGGCCATGGAGAAGCCGTCCGCAAGCACGTTCGCCACCCCCAGCGCGACGATGACGCTGTCCGCCAGCCCGGCGCCCGCGACACCGGACACGAGCGCGAAGGTCGTCACCGTCCCGTCCATGCCGCCATAGACGGCATCGCGCAGATGCCCCCGCCGCTTTGGCGCAGCGAGCCTCGCGCGCACCTGAGCGACACTCTGGCCATGCACGTCTGTCATACTGCCTCCCCATCCGCTCCCCGACGTATTGTGTAGCCGTCACGATCGGGGGGGCTTGATGGAGCGCAATAGGCACCCGTCTCGACGGTCCATGCGGTTACCAGCGCCGGGAACTCATGGCGGCTTCTGGGTCAGGACCTGTGGCTCCTGATCCGCGCCGAGGACCTGCTCGCTTGGCTGACGAGGGTGAGGAAGTCGCTCCCGCCGGAGCCGGCGGCCGATGAGGGTGAGCGGTCGATAGCCGTGGCGCTGCGAAGTGGCTCCTTAAGTCAGGAGCGCGTCTACGACACGGCAGACGGGTGCCCAGGCCCGACGTTCGCCCGAGAAACCGATGCGTTGGTCGGCCGAAGCCACCGCCGACAGCTGGCGTTAGCCCTTGATCAATAGCGCTTGGCTCGCGTGGTCGGGCGATCGCATTGCAGAAGCTAGATCGTCATTGGAGCTCAGTGGTGATGTCGTCAGGCAGCGCGAGGCTGTCCTCCATTTCCCGGGCCAGTTGTGCGGCGAGCGCCGGCGGCAGATCATCCCAGGCATCCAGCATCGCCTTGACGGAAGGATGCGCGTCTGTGGCATTGTGCAGTGCCGCACGAATGGCATCCGCCGCGGGGTCGCACGCCTGTGGTACGCCATCTTTGGCCATGATTTCGAACCTCCCGTTCTCTGCGTTTCCGTTCCTAGATGGTGAGCTTGGCATAAAATGCACTTATGCGGCATCATCATAACTGATTATTTGTCGCGCTTCCGCAAAGGCACACCCCAGGCGTCCTCAGAGAGACGCATCCGGGAAGGTGTTCGGCGAGCAGGGAGAGGGCAGTAGCGGCGTCGATCGGGAGGCAATCCTGGAGCGCGCGCAGGAGCCGCTGCTGAGGCATGCACGTCGCGGCAGGGTCCCGGGAGCGGCGCTTTAGCGTAACTGAAGCTTCGGAACAATGCGGGGGAGAGTGGCGGCCTAAAGGTCTGGGGCGCGCGCGCGGGATCGGGCTGGGGGGTCGGTCAGCGGGGCTAGCGATCGCGATCCAATATAAAAGGAGCGGTCACCGCGAGGACTGTCACGCGGATGGCAGATGCCATGGGATTAATTCTGGTCCTGCGCCGTGTCGAAGGTCTGGAAGGTTACCCGTCCTTAGGGCCTTCGACCGCAACCACGTTCGCCTTGTCGGCGATCATCGCTGCCTGGAGCTTCAGCTCGGCGAAACTGGTCGCTGTCAGGCCGACGAGAACAATCGCCGCCCCCATAACGATCCAGTCCATCATGACCGCACCCGACTCGTCTTTCATGATTCCACGCAACCCTATGAAACCGTCGCCACCGAGGTATCTCGCCACCCCGCGGCGAAATCATGGCACACCTCTCGGTTGATCCAGAATTAACACTTTTCCCCTCACGCGCAAGAGAGTGCAGGCGTCCCAGACCGGGACAGGCGGTCTGGCGCAGGGGAAAATGCCGTTGCGCAAAAGCGTAAATATGCCGTGTCTGCTGGGCGGACACGGCTTGCACGGGATGGGTGCGCTGGCTAGCGTGCGTCGACCGCAAGGCGTGTCGGCATAACACCGACAACCGCAGGGGAGGGCCCCGACACGCGCGCGTCACGATCGCGATCCAAAACCAATACGGACGACCGGAGGACATCACATGGAACGCCGTAACTTCTTGACGGGCGCTGCCCTAACGGCCGGCGCTACGACGCTGGCCGCGCCTGCGATCGCGCAGGATAGGATCGAGATGATCATCGTCTCGACCTGGCCGCGCGACTTCCCGGGCCTCGGCACCTCGGCGCAGCGCCTCGCGGAGCGGATCCCGGAGCTGACCGACGGGCGCATCAACGTGCAGTACTTCGCCTCGGGTGAGCGCGTGGGTGCCTTCGATGTCTTCGACGAGGTCGCCTCGGGCAACTCCCAGGCCTACATCGCCGCCGACTACTACTGGAAGGGCAAGCATCCCGGCTGGGCCCCCTTCACCGCCGTGCCCTTCGGCCTGACCTACACCGAGATCGACGCCTGGATGAAGTATGCGGGCGGCCAGGAGCTCTACGACAAGCTCGCCGGCGAGTTCGGCCTCAAGGGCTTCCCTTGCGGTAACACCGGCGTTCAGATGGGCGGCTGGTTCAACAAAGAGATCAACAGCGCGGACGACCTCAAGGGCCTCAAGATGCGCATCCCGGGCCTGGGCGGCGACGTCATGGCCAAGCTCGGCGCCTCCCCGGTCTCACTGCCCGGCTCGCAGATCTACGAGAACCTCGTCTCCGGCGCGGTCGACGCAACCGAGTGGGTGGGCCCGTACAACGACTTCTTCATGAAGTTCTACGAGGCGGCGCAGTACTACTACTGGCCGGGCATGCACGAGCCGGGCTCGCAGCTCTGCATGGGCATGAACGCCTCGTGGTGGGGCACGCTGTCCGCCGGCGACCAGGCGATCATCGAGGCGGCTTGTAACGAAGAGAACGCCCGTCAGATGGCCGAGACCAACGCCAACAACGGTGTCTATCTCAGCCGCCTGGTCACGGAGAACGGCGTCGAGCTGCGCGAGTTCAACGACGACGTCTACGCGGCCTTCGGTGAGGCGGCGGCCGAAGTGATCGAGGAGGCGCGCGACCACAGCGCGCTCGCGACCGAGGTCTTCGACAGCTTCCTGGCGGCGCGCCAGGACATCGGCGGCTGGTCGGCGATTTCGGATCAGGCCTTCGTCAACAAGCGCCAGCGCGTGCTGGGCGGCCAGGGCGCCGATGTCATCGGCGGCTCGGGCGGCGGCTCCTGCGACCCCAAAGTCCAGGCCCTCGCCGACGCCGTGAAGGGCCTGCTCGGCAACTAAGCGATCCAGGAGGGCGGTCCGGCGACGGTCCGCCCTCTTGCCTTCCCAAGCGTGGCCGTGGCCTGCTGTCACGCAACGATATAAGCGTCCGAAGGAGGGAGCATGTCCGGCGGTGTCGTCGATCCCGCACCTGTGGCCCGTGGCTTCGGCTGGCTCATGCTCATTGCCCTGGCCGTCTTCCTGCTCAACAGCGTGCTGACCTTCTGGGCGGGCATGCCTGGTGCCCTGGCGCTTCTGTCCGGTGAACTTGAGGGGGCAGCCACGGGCTATGCAGCCCTTCAGGTCGCCCTCTGGGTCTTGGTACCGGTGCTCACGGTCTGGCATGTGCGCCGCACGATCTATCGGTCGCTGCGCGAGGATGCCGGCCGGATCCATCGCTTCAACGTCCTGCTCGTGCGCTGTGCCTTCTGGGTCGTCTTCTTCGTGGGCCTTGGCGACGCGGTGCTCTCCTTCCTGCGCGTCGAAGGGATGCTGGAGGGCTATGTCGGCGCCGAACTCGCGGCTGATCTCGGCCGTTCGCAGTTTCGCGGACCCACCTTCCATGTCCCGCTGATCGTGCTGGGCATCCTGGTGGGGCTGGTCACACGGACGCTCGGCTTCACCTGGCTCGCACTCCTGGTCGTTCTGGCGGAGCTGTTGATCGTCATCTGCCGCTTCGTCTTCAGCTACGAGCAGGCCTTCATGGCCGACCTGGTGCGCTTCTGGTACGGCGCGCTCTTCCTCTTCGCCTCCGCCTATACGCTTTATGACGACGGGCATGTGCGCGTGGACCTCTTCTACGCGGGCTTCTCGCGCGCCTCGAAGGGGGTCGTGAACGCTTGGGGGTCGATCCTGCTTGGGATGCTGCTGTGCTGGACGATCCTGTACCTTGGGTTCAGGAGCTCCTCGGCGGTCATCGTCAGCCCGATCCTGGTCTTCGAGGTCACGCAGGCCGGTTTCGGGCTCTACGTGAAGTACTTCATGGCCGGGTTCTTGGGCGTCTTCGCCGTGACGATGCTGATCCAGTTCGTCTCCCAGTTCTTCGAGGCCATCGCCGACAAGCGTGGCGAGCCCGGCGCGCGCGAGACGCACGCCGAGGTGATGTGACCCTTACTTCGGGACGGGACCTTCGATGGAAGTTTTGTTTCTCGCCACGCTCGTCGTCCTCATGGCCGCCGCACTCGGCTCGGGCTATCCCGTCGCCTTCGCGCTGCCGGGCTCGGCGATCATCACGATCCTGCTGGCTGCGGCCACCGGCTATGTGCTCGAGGGGAACACCGACGCCTATTTCGCCATCGGCGGGCCCACGCAGTGGCTTTCGGCCGGCGTCACGAACCTCCGCGGCGTCTACTGGGAGCCTGAACGCGATACCCTGATCGCGATTCCGCTCTTCATCTTCATGGGCATCATGCTCCAGCGATCCAAGATCGCTGAGGATCTGCTGGTGACCATGGCGCAGCTCTTCGGTCCGGTGCCGGGCGGGCTCGGCATCTCGGTTGTCGTGGTGGGCGCGCTTCTGGCCGCGACCACGGGGATCGTGGGCGCCACCGTGGTCGCCATGGGCCTGATCTCGCTGCCGGCAATGATGCGGCGTGGCTACTCCAACCCGCTGGCGACCGGCACGATCGCGGCCTCGGGCACGCTGGGGCAGATCATCCCGCCCTCCATCGTGCTCATCATCCTCGCCGACCAGCTGGCCTCCGCCGTCGATCAGGCGGACACCGCCCGCAAGGTCCTGTACCGCGAGGCGACCGGCGAGATCTCGATGCCCTCGGAGTACGGCGTCGTGTCGACCTCTGCCGGCGACATGTTCCTCGGTGCGCTGGTGCCGGGGCTCCTGCTGGTCGGTCTCTACATCCTGTTCATCCTGGGCTTCGCGCTGCTGCGTCCCCGGCTGGCGCCGCCCGTGCCCTATGAGGGCGCCTATGACTTCAAGTTCGCCGGCAAGGTCGCGCTGACGCTGATCCCGCCGCTCGCGCTCATCTTCCTGGTGCTGGGCTCGATCATCGGCGGCGTCGCCACGGTCAACCAGGCCGGTGCCATCGGCGCCTGCGGCGCGCTGATCATGGCGGGCTATCGGCTGCACAAGGGCGGTCTGTTCACCTTCGTGCCCGCGATCATCGGGCTGATCTCGGTGGCGGTCATCGCCTACGCCGTGGCCAACTTCGACACCAACGTAAAGAACATCGACACGCCGGAGGACGTCCAGGGCATCACCATCGCGGTGGCCGGCGTGTCCGGGCTGCTCTTTGCGCTGCTCTGGTCGGGCTGGCGGACCTATGTCACCGACAACACCCTGGTCGAGGTGATGATCGACACCGCCAAGACGACGGCGCTGGTCTTCATCATCCTGCTGGGGGCGGCGATGCTGACCGCGGCTTTCCGGGCCTTCGGCGGTGAGGAGATCGTCAAGCACTTCCTCGAAGGGCTGCCGGGCGGCTTCTGGACCAAGTTCATCATCGTCATGCTGGTGATCTTCGTCCTGGGCTTCTTCCTCGACTTCATCGAGATCGCCGTGGTCGTCGTGCCCATCGTCGCGCCGATCCTGTTGGCGGATCCGGGGGCGAACGTGACCGCCGTCTGGCTCGGCGTGATGATCGGGCTCAACATCCAGACTTCGTTCCTGACGCCACCCTTCGGCTTTGCGCTCTTCTACCTGCGCGGCGTGGCGCCGGCGGCGGTGCGCACGATCCAGATGTACAAGGGCGTCATCGCCTTCATCGCGCTGCAGCTCACGGCGCTCACTATCGTGGGCTTCAACCCGCAACTGGTGAACTATCTGCCCGCGCGCTCCTCGCTGTTGGCCGAGACGGCGCCGCCGCCGCTGAACCCCCGCCTGCAGTACTGCATGGAGGAGTTCGTCCACGAAGAGTTCCGCGACAACGGCGACGCCATCCGCGCAGCGATCGCCGAGGCCCGGCAGATCGATCTCTCGACGGTGCCCGAGGATCTGCGCGAGGACTTCGCCGAGGGGCTCGATGCGGCGGAGCAGGCCTTCGACCGCATGACCGAGATGCGCGACGTGCAGGTGCGCCTGGCCGAGGGGGCCAATGCCTATCGGCCGCAGCACCTGATTGTGCGCGCCCTCCAGCGCGATGCCCGCCAATTGCAGGCGCAGATCGACGACTTGCAGCTCACCATCAATCGCGCGCAAGGCAACCAGGGCGTGATCTCGGCCGCGGAGACCGAGCGTGACGCCCTGATCGAGGAGCGGGACGCGCTGCTCGCCCAGGTGCCCGAGACCTGGACAGAGGTGGAGGCCGACTACGTCGCCATCACCCGGGAGGACCGCCAGGCCCGCAATGCCTACCGCCGGATGGTCGACCAGGCCTATCGCCCTGTGCGGACGCTGCGCGAGGAGCTCGACAGTGCGGCGGATCTCGCCGCGCTGCAGGAGAGTCTCACCGGCATGATCGCAGAGGTCCGCGATCTCGATGATGCTGCGGCCGGCGCGGTCTTTGCCCGGGTTGCCGATCAGGCGGCGCTGATCCCTGACGGTCGTGCGATCGAGGCGCCGCTACGCCGCGGCGCCGAGGCATTGACCGCCGAGGCCCCCCAGCGCAGTGCCGCGATCAGCCAGATCCGGGAGGCCTTCGCGGGCCTGCGCGAGATCGGCTGGCGGGTCCAGGCGCAGGAGGCGATCGGTGCCCAGATCGCCGCCTATGACGAGGCCATCAGCGACACCATCGGCCTGCGCCAACAGGATCGGCTGCCGCGTGAACAGGCGCTCTACGTCGCTGCCTGCTCCGCCGATCACCGGGACATCTCGCTCAACTTCTGAGCCGGGATCCCACCGCGGTCGCCGCCCGTTGGCGACCGCTCTCTCTCTCCGATGCGCTGTCCGCGCCACCTTGCCTGCCTTGTGACCGGCTGAGCCGCGCGCAAAGCGTCACAGGGCTGTCATTCCCCTTGCGTCCGACGCCTTCGCGGGAAAAGATGCGCAAAAGCGCACAGAAACGCAGCGCATGGGAAGGAAATGCAGGATTTCGCAGGCGCCTTTGGCGCCGCCTGGCATCTGCTGATCACCCTGGATCCGACGCTGATGGGCATCGTCGGCCTGTCCTTGGGCGTCACCGGCGCTGCCGTCCTCATCGCCTGTCTCATCGGCCTTCCCCTGGGCGCCATCCTTGCCGTCAGCCGCTTCCCGGGCCGCCCGGTCGTCAACACCGGTGTCAACGCGCTCATGGGTCTGCCGCCGGTGGTGGTGGGGCTCACGGTCTACCTGATGCTCTCCGCCGCGGGGCCGCTGGGGCCGCTCGACCTGCTCTACACGCCCGCCGCCATGGTTATCGCGCAGACCATCCTGGTCACCCCCATCGTTGCCGCGCTCACGCGCCAGGTGATCGAGGATCTGGACCGGGAGTACCGCGAAACCCTGATCGTCATGCGCGCAAGCCGGGTGCAGATCGTGGCCACCCTGCTCTGGGACGGACGGCATGCCCTGGTGACCGCGGCCCTGGCCGGCATGGGGCGGGCGCTGGCCGAGGTCGGCGCGGTGATGATCGTTGGCGGCAACATTGCCCATGTGACCCGGGTGATGACCACCGCCATCGCGCTGGAGACCTCGAAGGGAGAGCTTGCCATGGCCCTCGGCCTCGGCGCGGTCCTGCTTGCCATTTCCTTCGCCGTGAATGCCCTGGTGATGGCGCTGCGGGTCGATGCGCAGCGGTATGCCTATGCCTGAGGGGGTGCTGCAGGGGATCGTGAGCCTGCCTGCCGCCCCGCGGGTGGCGGAGGCGCCGGCCGCCCCGGCGATCTGTCGCCTCGAGGAGGTGCGGCTCAGGCGCAGCGGTGAGGCGCTGCTAGACGGTCTCTCGCTCAGCGTGACAGAGGGCGGGGTGACCTGCCTCATGGGGCCCAATGGCGCCGGCAAAAGCCTGACGCTGCGCCTGATCGCCGGGCTGATCCAGCCCGAAGAAGGCGCGCTGCATCTCAGGGCGCAGCGCCGCGAGGTGGCGCTGGTCTTCCAGAAGCCCGTGCTGCTGCGCCGCTCGGTCCGCGCGAACCTGCGCCATGCCCTGCGCCTTGCCGGGGTCGCACGCGGGGCCCGCGGCGCGCGGCTCGAAGAGCTGCTGGCGCTCGGCCGCCTGTTGGCGCTGGCGGAGCGGCCGGCACGTGCGCTCTCGGGCGGGGAGCAGCAGCGGCTCGCGATCGTCCGGGCGCTTGCCTTCACCCCGCGGCTCCTGCTGCTCGACGAGCCGACGGCGAGCCTCGACCCCCAGGCCACCGCGGCGGTGGAGCGCCTGATCACCCATGCGGTCGCCGCGGGCACGACGGCGGTTCTGGTGACCCATGACCGGGGCCAAGCCGCGCGCCTCGCCGATCAGGTGGTCTTCATGCACGCGGGCCAGGCGGTGGAGGCGGGGCCGGCCGGGCGCCTGCTCGCCGCGCCGGCCAGCCCGGCAGGCCGCGCCTATCTCGACGGCCGCCTCCTCGTCTAGCCGCACCGGAGTATCGCCCATGATCCTGCGCATGACCGCCGTCACCGGCCTTGCTGCGATGCTTGCCGCAGGGGGCGCGGTCGCCTGGGCCAGCGAGCCGCTCCTGATCCAGTCGACGACCTCCACCCAGAACTCCGGGCTCTATGACGCCATCCTGCCGGTTTTCACCGCGACGACGGGGGTCGAGGTACGAGTGGTCGCCGTCGGCACCGGACAGGCCATCAAGAACGCCCGCAACTGCGATGGTGATGTCCTTCTGGTGCATGCCAAATCCGCCGAGGAAGCCTTTGTCGCCGAGGGCTATGGCGTGGCGCGCTACGACGTCATGTACAACGATTTCGTCGTCGTCGGCCCCGCGGCCGATCCCGCGGGGGTCGCGGGCCAGGAGGACGTCGCCGCCGCACTCGCCGCCATCGCCGCGGCGGCCGTGCCCTTCGCCTCCCGCGGGGATGACAGCGGGACGCATAAGAAGGAACGCGCGCTTTGGGCCGAGGCCGGGGTGGATGCCGCCGCCGCCTCCGGCACCTGGTACCGCGAGACCGGGTCGGGCATGGGGGCGACGCTCAACATCGCCACGGCCATGGGCGCCTATGCGCTCACCGACCGGGCGACCTGGCTCGCCTTTGGCAACAAGGGCGACCACCGGGTGGTGGTGGAGGGCGATGCGCGGCTCTTCAACCAATACGGGGTCATCGCCGTCGACCCGGCGCGTTGCGCCAACGTGAACGCCCTGGGCGCGGACACCTTCATCGACTGGCTGTTGTCGCCGGCGGGGCAGGGCGCCATCGCCGCCTATCGGCGCGGCGGCGAGCAACTCTTCTTCCCGAACGCCGCACCGACGTCAGGGACGGGCGGCTAGTCGGGCGCCTGGAGGAGGGCGCGCAGGACAGTCGCCGTGCCAGCGTGGCGCGGTCCTTCGTCCAGCAGCAACCGGCCCGTCATCACGTCGCGCGCTGTCAGGTCAGGCGCCCAGTCGGCCAGATCTGCCGCGCGCCAGCGGTGAGCCGGGGTGCTGGGCCCCACGACCTCCGCGTCGCCCTCGGGCGGCACGGCAAAGCCCTCCACGACCAGCCAGCCACCCGGGGCGAGCGCGGCCATCGCCGCCTGCAGCCCCGCGCGGCGCAGGGAAGGGGGGCCTTGCAGGTAAATCAGAAAAACCAGATCCCAGGTTTGTGGCGGTGTCCAGGCGGTGACATCGGCCTCCAGCCGCGCGACCGAGACCCCGGCTGCCGCATCCCGCGCCTTGGCCTGACGCGTCGCCTCCGCCGACAGGTCGAGCGCGGTCACCTCCAGGCCCTGGCGTGCCAGCCAGGTGCCGTTGCGCCCGTCGCCATCGGCCAGGCACAGCGCACCCCGCGCTGCGCCTGCCGCGGCTCCGGCGGCGACCAGCGGATGCGCCAGCGCCATGACGGCCCAGTGGTTCGGCCCATCGCCAAAGGGCGCCGGCTGGGCGCGGTAGCGGGCGTCCCAATCGGCCTGCTGCTTGTTGATGCCGCCCTCGGCCATCCAATGCTCCCTTGACGCTGCACCGCCCGCCCGCCGAGATGCCGCCATGGCCGAACAGACGCCCGACACCACCGCCACACTGCGCGACGACCCGGTCGCGGCGCAGTACGAGGCCTTCCCTTATCCCGCCCGCGACCCGGCGGAGGAGGCGCTGCGGCTGATCGAGGGCTCACCCTCCCACCCGGTGGAGATCGACCACTTCGTTTTCGGGGGAAAGCGCGACTGGTCGCAACCCTTTCGCGCGCTGGTGGCCGGCGGCGGGACCGGCGACGGGCTGGTCATGCTCGCCCAGCGGCTGGCCGACATCGGCTGCCCGGCGGAGATCACCTATCTCGACATGTCCGCCGCCGCCCGCGCGGTGGCCGAGGCACGGATCGCCGCCCGGGGCCTGAGCGTGAGGTTCCTGACCGGCGATCTGCGCCAGGCGCCCGCCTTGGCGGTGGCGGAGGGCGCCTTCGACTACATCGACTGCTGCGGTGTGCTGCACCATCTGGACGATCCCGACAGCGGCTTCGCGGCCCTCGCCGAAGCGCTGTCGCCCCAGGGGGGCATGGGCCTGATGGTCTATGCTCCCTACGGACGAACGGGGGTCTATGCGATGCAGGCGGCCTTTGGCGCGCTGCTGGCCGGGGACCCGCCGCAGGACAAGCCCGAGATCGCGCGCCAGGTGCTTGCCGGTCTGCCGCAGACCAATTGGCTGGGGCTGAACACGCTGGTGGGCGACCATGTCACGGGCGGCGATGCGGGGCTTTACGACCTGCTCCTGCATGCGCGGGACCGGCCCTATACCATCGATGCGCTCGATGCGGCGCTGACCCGCGCCGGGCTCGCCATGGTCGCCCCGGTCGAGCTTGGCCGCTACCAGCCCGCCCGGTACCTCGCGAGCGTGCCGGAGGCGGCGACCCGCGCCGCCGCCCTGCCGCCGATCCAGCAGATGGCGGTGGCCGAGGCGCTGGCCGGCAACATCAAGACCCATGTCCTCTATGCCGTCCCCGCTGCCCGGGCGCCGGCGAAACCCGCCGGCCCGGGGCCGGAGGCGGTGCCGCACCTGCGCGGCGGCGCGCCCACGGCCATCGCCCAGGCGGTGCAGCGCGACGGCTCGCTGACGATCACCCTCGATGGGCTGTCGCTGCGCCTTGAGGTGCCGCGCCCCTCCGCCGCCTATCTCGCGGGGGCGGATGGGCGGCGCACGCTGGGCCAGATCGCGGCGCGGGCCGGGCGTGACTGGCTCGCCTTCGCCGCCGACTGGGCCCCCGCCGCGCGGGAACTCGCGGCTTTCGGGCTCTTGCACTACAGCCGGGGCGCGCGGCGGTGAGCGAGGCCGCGACCGAGGATCCGCGCCTGGCGACGGCGCTGATCGACCCCGCCCCCTATCTGCCGTTCCTCGAGCCGCGGATCGCCCATCCACCAGGCCTGATGCCGCTCGCGCCCGAGGATTGGATCATCCTCCACGATGACCTGGCAGTGCAGCTCGCGATCCGAGACGCCCTGATCGCCGAGACGCCCGACACGGTGCTGGCCCTCAGCGAGGCGGGACGTGCCGCCGCCATGGAACTCTGGCCGCTCTTCCTCGCGCATCTCGCCACCCGCCATGGCTATGACGTGACTGACCCGGCCGTCACGCGCCCTGACGGCGTGACCGTGCCGCTCGATCCCGACCGGCCGATGGAGACGCTGGGCCGGCTGGTGGCAGACGATCTCTGCCTCTTGGTCCCGGACAACGGGGCTTACCGGCTGGAGGGGGCGGCGCTCTGCTTCCCCTCCCGCTGGTCGCTGGCGGAGAAGATGGGCAAGGCGCTGGTCGCCATTCACGACCCGGTCCCCGACTACGATGAGGTCCTTGCCCGGCGGGTGCAGCGGGTCTTCGACGCCCTCAAGCCCGGCCGGCCGCTTTGGCGCATCAACTGGCTGATGCATACCGACCCCGCGCTCCACCAGCCGCCGGCGCAGGGGCATCGGGTAACCGGCGATTTCTTCCTGCGCACCGAGCGTCAGACGCTGACCCGCCTGCCGCAGACCGGTGCCGTCGTCTTCGGTATCAAGACCTCGATCACGCCCATCGACGCGCTGCCGCCCGATGTGGCGGCGGGACTGGCGCGCGAGACGGCCGCGCTTGACCCCGCCGCGATCGAGTACCGTATTGGCACGGACAATCACCGGCGCGCCCAGGATCGCCTGGCGGTGCTGGCACAAGGGGGAGAGATCGCATGACCGAGGCCATCGCCATCGTAGGCGCCGCCCGCACGCCCATGGGCGGCTTTCAGGGCGAGTTGAGCCCGCTGACCGCCGCCGAACTGGGCGCCAGTGCGATCCGCGCGGCGCTGGAACGGGCGGGGGTCGAGGCCGCGACCGTCGACGAGGTCCTGATGGGCAATGTCTTGCCAGCAGGGCAGGGCCAGGCCCCGGCGCGCCAGGCGGCGCTCGGTGCCGGCCTGCCGGAGGCCGTGCCTTGCACGACGCTCAACAAGATGTGCGGCTCCGGCATGAAGGCGGTGATGATCGCCCATGACGCCCTGCGCGCGGGCGAGGGGCGTATTGCGGTTGCTGGCGGCATGGAGTCCATGTCGAACGCGCCGTATCTCTTGCCCAAGATGCGGGCTGGCGCGCGCCTCGGCCATGCCAGCGCGGTCGACCACATGTTCCTCGACGGGCTGGAGGACGCCTACGACAAGGGCCGCCTGATGGGCACCTTCGCCGAGGATTGCGCCGAGCACTATCAGTTCACCCGCGAGGCGCAGGACGCCTATGCCCTCGCCTCCCTCCAGGGCGCGCTCGATGCGCAGGCCGACGGCAGCGTCGCGGCCGAGATCGCGCCTGTGACCGTGACGACCCGCAAGGGCGCCGTGACGATCGAGGCGGACGAACAGCCCCGCAATGCCCGGCCTGAGAAGATCCCCCACCTCAAGCCCGCCTTTCGCGAGGGTGGGACGGTGACCCCGGCCAACAGCTCCTCGATCTCAGACGGGGCCGCGGCACTGGTGCTGATGCCCGCCGATCAGGCCGCGGCAGAGGGGCGCGCGGTGCGGGCGATCATCCGCGGCCATGCCAGCCACGCCCAGGCGCCGGGGTGGTTCACGACCGCGCCGATCCCCGCGATGCGCAACCTGCTCGACCGGGTCGGCTGGACGGTGGAGGATGTGGATCTCTGGGAGGTCAACGAGGCCTTCGCGGTCGTCCCGATGGCCGCGGCACGCGAGCTCGGCATCCCGCGCGAGCGGCTGAACGTGCGCGGCGGGGCCTGCGCCCTCGGTCACCCCATCGGCGCCTCCGGCGCAAGGATCCTGGTCACGCTGCTCCACGCCATGGAGGCTCAGGGCGCGCGCCGCGGCGTCGCCAGCCTGTGCATCGGCGGCGGCGAAGGGACGGCGGTGGCGATCGAACGGGCCTGAGGCCTAGTTTAGGCCGCGAGGAACCGGTCGCAGATCACATCGCTGATCCGCTGCACCAGCGGCCGCGTGAGCAGCACGCCAGTGACCGCGATGGGCCCGGCGAAGACCCAGGCGCTGAGCCAGGTGATCAGGAAATCGGGCGTCGGCCCCAGGTTACGGAAGGTGACGATGCCCGACATGATCAGCGACATCATCGACGCCATCACGATGGGAAAGACATAGGGGCGAAGCTTCGCCATGGTGAACCTCGTAGGGAGTATAGGTCATATCTAGTGACCTAAATAGCGATGTTGCGCTGCGGTGCAACCCTGCGATGCGCGGTGCAAGACGGTCTTGCAGAGAGTGCAAAGGCGGGACTGCCGCCCCGCGCTGCGCGTCAGGGGCGACCATTTATGATAACGTCGCGGAGCCTTGATGGTTGACAGTCCCTGGCCGTCGGTCGCCAATGACAACCAACAAAAGAACGGGGAGGCCCATGACCCAATTCGCTGCCAAAATGGCTGATTGTCGCTCGCTAATGGTTGCGCTGCTGCTCTTCGCAACCTCGCTCGCCGCCCCTTTCGGCGAGGCCGACGCTCAGGCTGTAAGGCCGCCCGAGGCCGCGGTCTCCAACGCGCCGGCGGCGCCCGGGGAGACCTCGGAACGCGACTTCATGGCGGCAGGCTCGGCCGAGATGACCGAGACGCAGCTTCAGACCCAGGGCCTCAATTCGGACTCCACGCTATGGCGCGAGGTTCGGGCCGGCGAGATCCACACGGTCTCCATCCCCAATGCCAACGCGGGCATGCTGGTCCACAGCGCCGGCGCGTCCTGGGTGAACTGGCGCGACGCGGATGGGCCCTTGGTCACCTACTCGATCTACTCGCTCGGCGCGATCCTGGCGGTGCTGGTCCTCTTTTTCCTGTTCCGCGGGCGCATCCGGATCGACCATGGCATGTCCGGCGTCACGATCCAGCGCTTCGACGGGATCGAGCGGTTCGGCCATTGGCTGTTGGCGGGCTCCTTCATCCTACTGGCACTCACCGGCCTCAACCTCCTGCTCGGCAAGGAATATCTGATGCCGCTCATCGGCAAGGAGGCCTTCGCTCAGGTCTCGATCGCCGGCAAATGGGTACATAACAACGTCGCCTGGGCCTTCATGGCGGGGCTGGTGCTGACCTTCTTCCTCTGGGTCGGCCACAACTTCCCGCACCGAACCGACATCAAGTGGATCCTGCAGGGCGGGGGGCTCTTCTCCAAGAACCTCCACCCGCCGGCGCGCAAGTTCAACGCGGGCCAGAAGCTCATCTTCTGGTCGACCATCGTGCTGGGCGGCTCGATCTCGGCCTCGGGGCTGTCGCTGCTGTTCCCCGAGACCCTGCCGATGTTCAACAAGACCTTCGATACGCTGAACACCCTCGGGGCGGCCTCGGTCCTTGGCGAGCCGCTGCGGACCGACCTCAGCTTTATCGAGGAGATGCAGTTCGCACAGATCTGGCACACCATGGTCTCGCTCGCGATGATCGTGATCATCGTGGCGCATATCTACATCGGCTCGATCGGCATGCAGGGGGCCTTTGCCGCCATGGGCTCGGGCCAGGTGGACCGCAACTGGGCGCTGGAGCACCACAGCCTCTGGGTCGAGGAGGAGGACGCCCGGATGACCGCCGAGCGCAAGCAACCCACCACCGGGGCGATGCCGGCCGAGTAAGTCCCGATGTCGTGCCTTCGCCGCGTCCTGGCGGTCTGCGCCTGTCTGCTCGCCTTGCCGGCCTTTGCCGGGGAGGCGGGCTTCCTTCGGCTCGAAGGGCACGGCGGTCCGGTCAAGGGGATCGCCGTCTCGCCCCAGGCGGACCGCGCGCTGACCGCCAGTTTCGACAATGCGCTCGGCCTGTGGTCGATGCCCGAGGGGCACCATCTGGGCTGGCTCGAGGGGCATGAGGCGGCCGCCAACGCGGTCGTCTTTCTGCCAGGCAACCGGGCGCTCTCGGCCGGCGACGATTTTCGCCTGATCCTCTGGGATCTCGCCACGCGCCAGGAGATCCGCCGCTACGAGGGGCATCGCGGCAAGATCATCGCCCTCGCCGTCTCGCCGGACGGCAGCATGGCGGCCTCCGCCGGCTGGGACGGGGTCATCGGTCTGTGGCAGCTTGAGACCGGCGAGGTCCGCTGGTTGGAGGGGCATACGGCCAATGTGAACGACGTCGCCTTCGGGCCCGGGGGCGCGGTGCTCTACAGCGCGGGCTACGACGGCACCCTGCGGCGCTGGGATCTGAACGACACCAGCCACACGCCCTATTCGGTCGTGGTCAGCCATGGCTTCGGGCTCAATCACCTGGAGCTGAGCGCCGAGGCCGGCTGGGTCGCCTATGGCGCGGTCGATGGCACGGTCCGGGTGCGTGACTTGGCGACGGGCGAGACCCTGGCGGACATGACCGCCGAGCGAAAGCCGATCCTCGCCCTCGACCTGAGCGCCGACGGGCAGCTCGCCGTCGGCGACGGCGAGGGCTACATCATGGTCATCGACACCGCCGACTGGTCGGTCGAGCGGGACTTTCGCGCCGCCCTGCGCGGCCCCATCTGGGCGCTGGCCTGGGAGGGCGCCGGGCGGCTGCTGGCGGGCGGCATCGCGGACGAGGCGGCGGCCTGGCCCGTCAGCGAACGCGTGGACAGCGCGCTCTTTGCCGATGGGCCGCGGTCCTTCCACGCTGATCCGGGCGAGATGTCGAACGGTGAGCGCCAGTTCATGCGCAAATGCTCGATCTGCCACAGCCTGGAGCCTGAGGGCGGGCGCAAGGCCGGGCCCACTCTCTGGGGTGTCTTCGGGCGCAAGGCCGGCACCCTCGCGGGGTATCGCTATTCCGATGCCCTGATCGGCAGCCCCATCATCTGGTCCGACGCGACCATTGCCCAGCTTTTCCGCGACGGGCCGGATGTGGTGACCCCGGGCTCCAAGATGCCGGTGCAGCGCATCGCGGAGGAGGCTGACCGCCGCGACCTCGTCGCCTTTCTGCGGGCGCGGACGATCCCGGAAAACGGGATCGATGCAGCAGAGAAGTCGGACTGACACCACCGGCTGCGGGTGTTACACCCTGAGAAAACGGATGCGCTGAGCGCGCCTGACAGGGAAGATGTCCATGAAGTCCTTCGTGTTCGCCCTCGCCGCCATGGCGGTGTTCTCCGTGGCCGCCTACTACGGCCTCAACGCAATCGGGCTGAGTTCCGAGAATGTGTTTCAAAACAGCGACGCCGTTCGTCTCGACTGAGCGCACCATCCCCTAGGGTCATCTGTTAGGGTCGCGCCGGCCGGCCCCGCCCAGGCGATGCGCTGGAAGCTGGCCTAGGCCACAGGGGGAAGGGCGGCCGTGCTTGCCTTGGCGATGATCATCGACGCGATCCTCGGCGAGCCAAAGGCGCTGTGGGATCGCGTGCCCCATCCGGTGGTCCTCATGGGCCGTCTCATCACCATCCTCGAGGAGGGCCTGAACAGCGGGCCCCTGCGCCACGCCAAGGGGGTGCTCGCGCTCCTCATCCTGATCCTGGTTTGCGGGGCCCCGGCGCTGTTCCTGTCGATCTCGCTCTTCCAGGGTGTCTTCGAGGTCGTCATCGCCGCGATCCTGCTGTCGCAGCGCAGCCTGATCGATCACGTGGGCGCCGTGGCGAAGGGGTTGAGCCGCAGCCTGGAGGAAGGGCGCAGCGCCGTCGCTCAGATCGTCGGGCGGGACGTACAGACGCTGGACCAACAAGGGGTGGCCCGCGCGGCCATCGAGAGCGGTGCCGAGAACTTCTCCGACGGCGTCGTGGCGCCCGCCTTCTGGTTCCTGCTGCTCGGCTTGCCGGGTATCGTCGTCTACAAGGCGATCAACACCGCCGACAGCATGATCGGCCACCGCAGCGACCGCTACCGGGAGTTCGGCTGGGCGGCGGCGCGGCTGGACGATCTGGTGAACCTGATCCCCGCGCGTCTGGCGGGGTTCCTGATCTGCGCGGCCGGCGGGGGCAAGGCGGCGGCGGAGATCATGATGCGCGATGCCTGGCTCCATCGCAGCCCCAATGCCGGCTGGCCGGAGGCGGCGATGGCGGCCTCCCTGGGTATCCGTCTGGCCGGGCCGCGGGTCTACGATGGCGCGCTGACGGACGACCCCTGGCTGAACGCCATCGCCGACCGGCCCGTCACCGCAAAGGACATCGAAGCCTCGGTCACGATCCTCTGGAAGGCCTGGGTCATGCTCTTGGCGGTCGCCGCGGTCCTCGGCGGCTTCTGGCTCCTGCTCGGCTTCTTGTTCTGACCCTGACTGAGGGCACCGCGGCTTCGCTTCGCTAAGGTCCCGTCGACGCCGCCGCGACCTCCGCGGCCCAGCCTGCGCCCAGGATCCAGGCTTCCTCGGTCGTTGCAACGTGCGCCTCGGCGGCTGACAGACCATCTGGCGGTCCAGCAAACAGCGGCCCGAGGGTGCCCTGCCGGTCGAGGGTCGAGAGCGCGGTCGCCAGCAACCGGACCTGTGCGCAGTCCTTTATTTCGCCCGGCTGCCGCGCCTTTGCCACCGCCTTGGCGATGAGCGAGGGATAGACCTCCGCCAGCACGATCCGGCCTTCAGGCGTCGCCATCAGCCCGGTCTCGAAGGGCCAGACCGCGAGATGCCGCCCCAGCGCGCCGCGGCGCAGCCGTTCGAGCATCGCGATCCCGGTCAGCGCCTGGCTGCCCACCGAGCCGATATAGGCAAGCTGCCAGCAGGAGCTGACGGCACGCACCCTGGCATCGGCCAGCCGCCGCTCCGGCACCAAGCCGTCGCGCAGCAGCGCCGGTTTGCGCGGCCCCAGCGTCGGCGCCACCGCCGTCGCGGGACAGCCCCAGAACGGCCCCTCACCCGGCCCGAAACCGGCGTTCAGCGCGGCGGCGAGGGCGAAGCGGTTGTTCCTGTTGCGCGGGCCTTCCTGGATGCCGTCCGCCAGCCGCGCCCAGACGCCCCGCCAATCGCGGGGCTGCCCCGGCGCGGCCATCCGCTCTGCAGCGCCCTTCGGATAGCCGAAGGGAAAGTCGAAACCCGCCAGCACCCGGTCACCCGCGGCGATGGCGGCGCCGAAGCGAGCGGTGAGCCAACCCTCCGCCGCCGTGCGGGTGGGAAGGTTCTCGATCTCCATCCCCTCGCGCCCCAGGGCGGCGACCCAGATGCTGTCCGCCCCCAGGCTCGGGCTGCTGGCCGCCGACCAGTCGACCATGATGTGGATGTCGAAGAGCGCCATAATCGCGCCCGCTTAGCGCGCCCCGGCCGGTGGCGCCATCGCTTGGCCGTCGCGCCTTGCATCGCGCGCAGGCGCCGGGCCAGATGCAGGCAGGAGCCGGGGAGACACCCGGCAGCGGAGGGGCGCATGGACGGCAGGGACACGTTACCGGGGCAGGGGGTGGTCCTGCCCGAGCAGCAGATCCCCGCACCGCCCGCGGGGCTGGAGGAGGCTGTCCGCGCCGCCTGGGCCGAAAAGACCATGCCGCCCGGCGCCCTGGGGGGGCTGATCGACCTCTCGGTGGCGCTCGCCGGGGCTCAGCAGACCGCCACCCCCGCCGCCCGCCCGGCGGAGGCGCTGATCTTCGCCGCCGATCACGGCCTGGTGGCGGAGGGGGTTTCGGCCTGGCCCTCGGCCGTCACCGCGCTGATGGTCGAGACCATCGCCAGCGGCGACGCGGCCTCTGCGGTCCTGGCGCGCGCTGCCAGCGTGCCGCTGTCGCTGGTCGATGTCGGCGTCGCCGCCGCCTATCGCACGCCGCCACCGGGCCTGATCGACCGCAAGATCCGCGATGGCACCCGGAACGCGGCGGTCGAGGACGCGCTGCTGGCGGCGGAAGTGACCTCAGCCCTCGGCGTCGGGGCTGAGGTGGCGGAGGCGGCCTTGTCCCGCGGCGCCCGGGTTCTCATCCTCGGCGAGATGGGCATCGGCAATACCTCCGCCGCGGCGCTGGTGGCCCAGGCGGTGACCGATCTGCCGCTGGAGGGGTTGGTCGGCCCGGGCGCAGGGCTCGATGCGCCCGGCATCGACCGCAAACGCGCCGTGCTCCGCCAGGCGGTTGCGCGCCGCCCTGGGCGCCTCTCGGCCCCGGAGGCGTTGGCCGCCTTCGGTGGGCTCGAGATCGCCGCCATGGCGGGCGCCATGATCGCCGGTGCTGCGGGGCGGGCGGCGGTTCTGGTCGACGGGTTCATCGCGACGTCCGCCGCGCTCGTCGCTCTCGCCGCCCGGCCGGAGATCCGGCCCGCGCTGATCTTCGCCCATCGCTCCGCCGAGCCGGGTCATGCCCTGATGCTCGACCACCTGGGCGCCCGCCCGATCCTGGGCCTCGATCTGCGCCTTGGCGAGGGGAGCGGGGCCCTGACCGCCTTTCCCCTGGTCGAGGCGGCCGCGCGGCTCTTGTCGGAGATGGCGACCTTCCGCTCCGCCGGGATCGACGGCGGTGCCTGAGCGATGGCCTTGGACCGCGCACCCCGGGAGCCGAGGATGACGCCGCTCGCCGCCGCCCGGGCGGAGGGGCGGGCGGCGCTGAGCGCGTTGCAGTTCGCCACGCGCCTGCCGGTCCCCGATCCGGGGTGGGAGCCCGGGCGCATGGCCCTCGCCGCCGCCTGGCTGCCGCTGGCAGGGGCGCTCACGGGGGCGCTGGCCGGGGGCGTCTACGCCGCGGCGCTGACGGTGCTGCCGCCGCTTGCGGCAGCGGTGGTCGCGGTGGCGGCGCTCCTCTGGCTCACCGGCGCGCTGCACGAGGATGGCCTCGCGGATCTCGCCGACGCCACCGGCGGGCAGGCGAGCCCGGAGCGGGCACGGGAGATCATGCGCGACAGCCGCCTCGGCACCTATGGCGTGCTGAGCCTGGTCGTGCTGATCCTGCTGCGCGTCACGGCCCTCGCGACCCTCTCAGCGGGCGAGGGCGTCGTCGCGCTCATCCTCGCGGGCGCGATCGGCAGGGCGGCGCTCCTCGCCGTGGCCACCGCGCTGCCGCCAGCGCAGGCCGAGGGGCTGGGCGCGGCCCTCGTCACCGCCGACGGCGTGGCAGCGGTGGCCCGGCGCTTTCGCCCGCGGGCCCTGGTGTCCCTCGCCGTGACTGCCGGGGCGGCGGTGGTTGTCGCAGGGGCGGCCGGCCTGGCAGCCCTCGCCGCGGCGGGGGTCTTGGCAGCGCTCCTTGCTCGAATCGCCATGCGGCGCCTCGGCGGCGCCACGGGCGATGTCTATGGCGCCGTCGCGGCGGCGGGGGAGGCAGCGGCGCTTCTGGCGCTCAGCGCCGCGACGGAGGCATCTCTGCCCGCGCGAGGTGCCGATGCGTCGTGAGATCACCACCGGTGCGGGGCAGCCCGTGGAAACAGAGACGCAGATCATCCTGTTGCGTCACCCCAGGGTCGCCGCCTCGGGCCTCTGCTATGGGCGCAGCGATGTCCCGCTGACCGAGAGCGCGCCGTCGGAGATCGCCGAGGCGCTGGCTGCCGCGCCACTGCTCACCGCGGTCTGGCGTAGCCCCGCCCGACGGACGGAGAGCCTCGCGGGTGCCTTGGCCGCGCGTGACGAGGTCGCCATCCGGATCGATCCGCGCCTGGCCGAACTCGACTTCGGCGCCTGGGAGGGGATGGCCTGGGAGGCAATCCCCCGCCCAGAGCTGGACCACTGGGCCGAGGATCCGCTGCAGCGCGCGCCGCCCGGCGGCGAAGCCTTCGCCACCATGCTCGAGCGGGTCGCGGCCGTCTTGTCTGTTGTCCCCGCCGGGGCGGCCGTGGTGAGCCATGCCGGCGTCATCCGCGCGGCGCGGATGGTTTTGGAGGGGGCGTCCTTCGAGGCGGTCTTCGCGGCCTCGGTCCCTTATGCCACCCCGCTCATGCTGCGCCGGTCCCGGAGGGATGCATGGCACACCTGACTCTGATCCTCGGCGGTGCCCGCTCTGGCAAATCCGCGCGGGCCCTGGCCTTGGCGCCCGCCCCGCCGCGGCGCTTTATCGCGACCGCTGAGGCACTGGACGGCGAGATGGCCGAGCGGATCGCGCGGCACCGCCAGGAGCGGGCGCCGGATTGGGCGCTGTCGGAGGTGCCCCTGGACCTTGCCGAGGCGCTGGGTGAGCACGGGATCGCCTCGGGCGTCATGGTGGTGGATTGCCTGACCCTCTGGCTGTCGAACCTGATGCACCACGAGCGCGACGTGGCGGCGGCGACCGAGGCCCTGTTGTCGGCGGCGGCAGCGGCGCCCGGGCGGATCGTCATGGTCTCGAACGAAGTCGGCATGGGCCTTGCGCCGATGAACGCCCTCGGCCGCGCCTTCCGCGATGCCCAGGGGCGTCTCAACCAACGGGTCGCTGCGTCGGCCAACCGGGTCGAGTTCGTGGCAGCAGGCTTGCCCATCACGCTCAAAGCCGACTGAAGCGCGTCCGCGACGGGCGCCGTCATCACGATGGGCTCGGGAGCGGCTGACGCCCGCGAGCCCGGCCCCCTAAGGTCGTCAATGACCCCCCGACGTCCCGCTTCGGGGCCCCGTGCCCACCCTGCATCGATGATGCGCCGAGGGTGGCTAACATCTGCCTAACCTTCTGAGTGGTAGGCCAACGTCGCTGTCGTTTGTTTCCGCTTAGGGCTCGGGAGGGAGCGAGGCGGGCACGCAAGCCGTGGCGGCAGCTCCGATCAGTTTCACATCCGCTCCTGGCCCTTCACGGAACGTTGGTGGCTGTAGCGCTCATCATCGCTCAAGGGCGGGCCGGCGGCCAAACCGCGGCAGGGTGGCGCCGGTGGTCTTCACTGGCGCGTCGTGACCCCTGCGGCCAGGTCCTGAAGCGTCAGGTGTACCCGATCCGCAGGTACCACGGCCGCGCGCACCAAGCCGTCGAACAGGCGGGCGAGCCGGCGCACGTCCTCCGCGGCCGAGAGGACGAGGTAGTCGGTGCCGAGATAGAGCGCCGCGCGCATGGGCCCAAAGACCGTCACGGGCGCCGCGAAGGTGCGCCGGCCGTCGAAGAGATGCAGGCGCAACGCGGGGTAATGCGCCTCGCTCAGCGCCGCTATATGGCGAAGCTGCGCTCGGCGCGCCACCGGCCCAAAGCCCGCCCAAAGCCCAGTGCCCGTCACCAGATCATCCAGGGTCTGGCGCGGCATGGCGATCTCCAGATCGCTCTCTCCCAGGGCGAGCGAACTCAGTCTCTCGCGCCCCGCCGTCGCCGCGGTCCAAACGCCCTGTCCGACGGCGGCAAAATCGTCGAGGCACAACTGCTCAGGCAGCTGAGCGGGCACGTAGCGGATCTTGTGCCCCGCCGCCTCGCGGTGCCAGCGGGCGATGGGGCTCTCGCCATCGGCGCTCTCCGCCGCCTCGATCTCCATGGCCGGGGCGAGTTCGCGTGCCGCATCCTCCGCATGGGAGAGGCCGAGCAGCCAGTCGCTGCTGGCCCCGGTCCCCTCGGCGATGCGCCGCACGGCCTCGGCGCGCGGCAGGCGCGTGCTGCCGGGGCTCAGCAAGGCGGTGAGCGCGCTGCGGTCAAGCCCGCAGGCCCGGGACAACCCGCTCACGCCGCCGGGATGGCGCGCAACCAGCTGGCGGATCCGTTCCGCCACCAGCACGCAGAGCGCTCGTTTGTCCATTTGGCGTGGAAACCTCTCATCTGCCGTGGATCCACGCTTACTGCCAGCTTCGCGATGTAAATTCCATGCTTCCGCAACGAAAATGATACATCGCAGCCGCGTGATTGACGGCGTTAGCCTTTGAGCGTTGCGTCACGCTCACCGGTTTCAGGATGTCCCCCAGCGATCTCGCCCCACACGCTTCGCCCCAAGACCTGCGCCCCCGCATGCTGACGAATGCGCATGTGCATGGCGTTGAGTGGCCGACCGTGGGGCTCTTGATTGCGGTGCATCTGCTTTGGGCGGTCGCGACCGCGGCGGCGGCGACGCTCGGCTGGTTGATGATCCTGCCATTGGCCGTCGTGATCGCGCTCCATTCCTCGCTGCAGCACGAGGTGCTGCACGGCCACCCCTTCCGCTCGCGCCGCCTGTCGGAGGCGACGGTCTGGCTGCCGCTCGGCCTCGTCGTGCCCTATCAGCGCTTTCGCGACACGCATCTGGCGCACCACCGCGACGAGCGGTTGACCGATCCCTACGATGATCCGGAGAGCAACTACCTGGACCCTGCCGTCTGGAACCGTTTGCCGGGTGTGGCGCGGGTGCTGCTGCGCGCGAACAACACGCTGGCGGGGCGGATGCTGATCGGCCCGGCGATCGGGACGGCGAGGCTGTTGCGTGACGATGCCTGGGCTTTCCTGGCGGGGGATCGAGCGGTGATGGCGGCCTGGGCCTGGCATCTGGCGGGGCTGATCCCGCTGATCCTCTGGCTGACCCTCGTCGGCACGCCCTGGTGGGTGATGGCGCTTGGCGCCTATGGCGGCCTGTCGCTTCTGCGGATCCGCACCTTTCTGGAGCATCGCGCGCATGAGCAGGTGGCCGGCCGAAGCGCGGTGATCGAGGATCGGGGGCTGCTGAGTTTCTTGTTCCTCAACAACAACCTGCACGCCTTGCATCATTCGGCACCCAAGGTCGCCTGGTACCGCCTGCCGGCGCTCTGGCGTGTCCGCCGGGAGACGGTGTTGCGGCGCAACCGCCACTACCACTTCGCCTCCTACGCCGAGGTCTTTGCCCGCTATTTCCTGCGCCCCAAGGACCCGGTGCCGCATCCCCTGCTGACCCCGGCGCAGCCCGTCCAGCCGATGCGCCGCGCGGGTCTTCATGGCCAGCCGCACGGCACGCGACAGGCCGTGGCCCGGGCAGCGCTTACCGACCACCCAGCGCAGGAGCATGGCGCAAGGCACGCCCCACGGAACCCCGGCCGTGCATCGGCAGCGCCGGGAGACCACTGAGACCGCCCGCCACCGGGGGCGGCAGCGATCCTGCAGTCAGCCCCCGCGCAGGGTCTGGATACGATCGAGGAGCGCCTGCGTCCCGGGATCGGTGTCGACGCCGGCGCCCTCGGACAGCGCCGGGATCAGCCCCTTGGCGAGGACTTTCCCGAGCTCCACGCCCCATTGGTCGAAGGCGTTGATCCCCCAAAGCGCGGCCATCACGAAGACCTTGTGCTCGATGAGTGCGATCAGCCGCCCCAGGCTATAGGGGTCAAGGCGGCGGTAGAGGATGGTGGTCGAGGGTCGGTCGCCGGGGAACGTGCGATGGGGCGCGAGCCGGTCGATCTCGGCCGGGTCCTTGCCCGCCGTGGTCATCTCGGCGCGGACCGCCGCCTCCGACCGCCCGAAGGCGAGCGCCGCGCTTTGCGCCAGACAGTTCGCCTGGAGAAGCGCGTGGTGATCGCCCAGGCTCTCCCGCGCCTCTGCCGCCAGCAGGAAATCGACGGGGATCACGTCGCTGCCCTGGTGGAGGAGCTGAAAGAAGGAGTGCTGCGCATTCGTCCCCGGCTCGCCGAAGATGATCGGGCCGGTGCTGTCCGCGATCGTGCCGTCCCGGGTGATGCGCTTGCCGTTGCTCTCCATGTCGAGCTGTTGGACATAGGCCGCGAACCGCTCCAGCCGCTGGTCGTAAGGGATAAGCGCGGTGGCCGGGTAGCCGAGGAAGCTGCGCCGCCAGACGCCGATCAGGGCGAAGAGCACGGGCAGGTTCGCCGCGAGCGGGGCGGTCAGGAAATGGCGGTCCATGTCGGCAGCGCCGCGCAGGAAGGCGCGGAAGCCCGTGGCGCCGATGGCGATGGCGAGCGGCAGGCCGATGGCCGACCAGACCGAGTAGCGCCCGCCCACCCAGGCGTGGAAGCCGAAGACCCGCTCGGGGTCGATGCCCATGGCGGCCGTGCCCTCGAGATTCGTGGACACCGCGGCCATCTGCGCGCCGGCCTGGGCCTCGCCAAGCGCGTCGGCCAGCCAGGCCCGGGCGCTGGCGGCATTCGCCATGGTCTCGAGCGTGGTGAAGGTCTTGGAGGCGACGATCAGCAACGTCCGCCCGGGGTCGAGCCCACGCAGCGTGTCGGTCAGATGCGCGCCGTCGACGTTGGAGACGAAATGCAGCCGCGGCCCGTCGTGATCCGGCGCCAAGGCCCGGGTCGCCATGGCGGGACCAAGATCCGAGCCGCCGATGCCGATGTTGATGACATCGGTGAACGCGCCGCCGGCGCCAGCGATGGTGCCGCTGCGCACCGCCTCGGCGAAGGCAAGGAAGCGATCGAGGGTCGGCGCCACGTCCTCAACCCCCGCGACGGCGGGGCTGACCGAGCCGCGCAGCGCCATGTGCAGCACCTCCCGCCCCTCCGTCGTGTTGATGAGTGCGCCGGCCGCCATGCGGTCGCGCTCTGTTTCGACCTCGGCGGCCTCGGCGAGGGTCAGGAGTGCCGCGAGCGCCGGGCCGTCGAGCTTCTCCTTAGAGAAGTCCAGCGTCAGGTCGTCGAGGCTGGCGACAAGGGTCGTGGCGCGCCCGGGATCGGCGGCGAAGAGCGCGCTGAGAGAGGTCGAGCCGAGGCGCTGCGCCTCACGCGCGCAGGCGGTCCAAGCGGTCTGGACGACGGTCATGAACAGCTCCCCGGGGATTGGTCCCGTCACGGGCCGGCAAGGGCGCATGCGGCGGGCGCCGACACCTCTCCCCCGGCGCTGTCCTTCTAGAAGAGGGGGGCGCGAGCGTCGAGACCGGCGCTGAAACTGCTGTCGTTTGACCCATGGTGGGCGGTCGTGCCGCCCGGCCCGAAAGAGGCCGGGTGGCTGCGGTCGGGCTGCCGGGCGCCAGACGGGCGGATCAGGCCTCCGGCGTGATGCCCCAGACCTCGGCGGCATAGCCGCGGATCGTGCGGTCGGCGGAGAACCAGCCCATGGGCGCGGCGTTCAGCACCGCACGGCGGGTCCAGTCGTCGGGATCCGCCCAGATGGCATCGGCGCGGCGCTGGGCAGCCCAATAGGCCTCGAAATCCGCGGCGACCATGAACCAGTCGTGGTGCCAGAGATTGCCGAGCAGCGCGTTGAACCGGTCGCCGTCACCGTCGGAGAAGACGCCGTGGCGGATCTGGTCGACCACCTCCGACAGGCGGGCGGAGTTGCGGAGATAGTGGCCGGGATCATAGCCCTCGGCGCGTTTGGCGCTGACCTCGCCGGCCTCCAGCCCGAAGATGAAGATGTTGTCGTCGCCCACCCGCTCCCGGATCTCGACGTTCGCGCCGTCGTTGGTGCCGATGGTCAGCGCCCCGTTCATGGCGAACTTCATGTTGCCGGTCCCCGAAGCCTCCATCCCTGCGGTGGAGATCTGTTCGGAAAGATCCGCCGCTGGGATCAGCCGCTCCGCCTGGGTGACGTTGTAGTTGGGCGGATAGAGCACCGCGAGGCGCCCCTTCATGGCCGGATCGCTGTTCACGGTCGTCGCCACGTCGTTGATCAGCTTGATGATCAGCTTGGCCATGGCATAGCCCGGTGCGGCCTTGCCCGAGAAGATCCGCACGCGCGGGGCGATCTCGGCGTTGCGGTTGCGGCGCAGCTCGTTCCAGGTCGCCGCGACCTCCAGGATGTTCATGAGCTGGCGCTTGTACTCGTGCATCCGCTTGATCTGGATGTCGAACATCGCGCCGGGATCGACGGTGATGCCCTGGCTCTCGGCGAACCAGGCGGCCAGGCGTTCCTTGTTGTCGCGCTTCGCGGCGGCGAAGCGGTCGCGGAACCCGCGATCCTCCGCCAGCGGGGCGAGGCCCGACAGACGCTCCAGGTCACGCTCCCAGCCCTCGCCGATGGCGTCGGTGATCAGGCTCGAGAGCGCGTGGTTGCAGCCGCGGATCCAGCGCCGCGGGGTCACGCCATTGGTCTGGTTCAGGATCTTCTCAGGGTGCAGCGCGTGCAGATCGGCAAAAACCGTCTGCTTCATCAGCTCGGTATGCAGCGCCGAGACCCCGTTGACCTTGTTCGCCGCGATGAAGGCGAGGTTGCCCATGCGCACCTCCCCGTCGCGGATGGCCGCCGCACTCGCCGGCCGCTCCCGCCCCCGGGCGCGGGTCTCGGAGGCATGGGCCGCATCGATGGCCTCGATCAGCTGCATGTGCCGCGGCAGGATGCCGGCCATGACATCGACATGCCAACGCTCCAGCGCCTCCGGCAGCAGGGTGTGGTTGGTGTAGTTCAGGGTCGCCCGGGCGATGGCAAAGCCTTCCTCGAAGGAGAGGCCCCGTTCGTCGACCAACAGGCGCACCAGTTCCGGCACCGCGATGGCCGGGTGGGTGTCGTTGAGCTGGATGGCCACCAGCGACGGCAGCTTCCCGGCATCGTCGTGATGCGCGAAGAAGCGGCGCAGGATGTCCTTCAGTGAGGCGGCGGTGAAGAAATACTCCTGCTTCAGCCGCAACTCCTTGCCCTGGGGCGTGGTGTCGTCGGGGTAGAGGACGCGGGAGATCGTCTCCGCCAGCACCGCGGGGGCGGCGGCGCCGATGAAGTCGCCGCGGTTGAAGGGTTCGAGATCGAAGACATGGGTCGGCTTGGCCGACCACAGCCGCAGCGTGTTCACCCACTTGCCCTGCCAGCCGGGTGTCGGCGTGTCATAGGCCGCGGCCATGACACGCTCCGCCGCATGCCACTTCGCGCAGCTGCCGTTGGGCTCCACATGGCCACCGAAGCCGATCGGGAAGACGACCTCGCGCCGCTCGAATTCCCAGGCGTGGACCTCGGTCAGCCAGTCCTCGGCCTCCTCGTGCTGCCAGCCGTCGCGGAAGGACTGTTTGAACAGCCCGTGGTCGTAGCGGATGCCGTAGCCATGGGCGGGCACGCCGATGGTGGACATGGCATCCAGGAAACAGGCCGCCAGGCGCCCCAGACCGCCGTTGCCAAGCGCGGCATCCGGCTCGTCCTTCAGCGCGGCGTCGTAGTCGATGCCCAGGCCCTCCAGCGCCTCCCGCGCGGTCTCGTCCAGGCCGAGGTTCATGATCGCGTCCTCGAGCAGGCGGCCGATCAGGAACTCCATCGAAAGGTAATAGATCCGCTTGCGGTCCTCGGCATAGACCCGGCGCGTCGTGTCAAACCAGGGCGCGATGATGCGGTCGCGGATCGCGCGGCTGAGCGCGAGGCGCCAGTCGGAGAGGCTCGCGTTGCTGCGGTCCTTTCCGATGGAATAGGCGAGATGGTAGGCGATTTCCCGGCGCAGCGCGTCGACGGTCACCACGGCGGTGCTCTCCGCTGGCAGGCGGTCGAAATCGTTCATTCTGTCACGCTCCCAACAGCTAGGCGCATGGATGCCTTCGCAAGCGCGAAGATGTATCCCGTAAAGCCGGGTGATTAGAACCCTTGGGTACCGAAACGGCGCCGATCAGCCGCGGCCTTCTTGCCGCATGATGCTGGATATCCCGTGAACGGCCGGGTTTGCGGCGAGGTCCTCCACCGCCGCGGCGTGGCGGCGGCACCAGTTCGGATGACCATCGATGGTGCCCGGCAGGTTGGGCTGTTCGAGCGTGCCGAGGACATCGTCGAGCTGTGCGGCCACCAGGGCCGACGGTGCGCGGGCCAGGAGGCGATGGATCGCGCTGATCAGCTCCTCGGTGATCTCAGTCGGCGGGGCATCGCGGTCGATACCCTCCGGCAGGATCCAGGCTTCGGCCAAAAGCGCCATGAGCGTCAGCCGGTCTGCCGCCCGTGCGCGGTGCAGGGTGGCCGCGTCCTCTGCCTCGGTGAGGCCGAGATCGAGGCGCAGGTCGATGTCATGGCCGCACCACCAACCGGCCAGGGTGGCGGTATCATGGGTGCCGAAGCTCGCGAGGGTCTCTGAGCCATAGTGCCAGGGCGCACGCAGCTGGCCCTCCCAATGCTCGAACATCGCGATGGCGGAGCCGTAGATCCCGTTGTCGGCCATGCGAGGGCGCAGGCCATCGGGGACGACGCCCAGGTCCTCCCCGACCACGAGGCAGCCGTTTTGGGCGGCCTCCAACCTCAGGATCGCAAAGAGCGCGTCGGTGTCGGAGGCGACATAGCCGCCGGGCGTGCCGTCCTCGGGCACCCAGAACGTCCGCTCCAGCCCTAGGATGTGGTCGACCCGGATCATGCCGGCATGGCGCATCGTGGCGCGCAGGGTCTCGGCGAAGGCAGCGAAACCATCCGCCGCGAGGCCGGGCGGGGAAAAGGGCGCCAGGCCCCAGGATTGCCCCTCGCTGGAGAACATGTCCGGTGGCGCACCGAGGGAGACGCCGCGGGCGAAGATCGCGCCGGCGTCCCCGCCTTGCCGGGCCCAAGTCTCCGCCCCGCCGGGCCGCACGCCGACGGCGAGATCGGCATAGAGACCGAGCGGCATCCCCGCCTGGCGAGCCGAGGCCTGCGCCGAGGCCAGGGCCCGATCGGCCTCCATCTGCAGCCAGGCATGGAAGGCGACCTCGGCGGGATGGGTGGTGGCGAAGGCACGCGCGGCCTCGGTGTCGGGGTTTTCGAGCCCTGCGGGCCAGGACCGCCAGTCCGGGCCGTGAACCAGGGAGAGCGCCTCGAAAAGCGCGAAGGCTTCGAGCGCCGCGCCCCCGGCGGCTCGAAAGGCCTCGAACGCCGCACGCCCGGTCGGCGCCTCGCGCTCTCCGAGCATGGCCGCATCGAAGCGCTTCTGTTGTTCGGCCAGCAGGGCCCGGCGGTCGGCGTTATGGTCGATCAGCCCGGTCTCGGCACCTGGGGCCGCCCCTTGCCCGCTGCCGACGAGTGCGGTGTCGTAGAAGCCGCGGTGACTGGGGGAATAGGGGCTGGCGCCGTCGAAGGCCGCGCCAAGCGCATGGACCGGATTGATCCCGAAGAAGGCCGCGCCCCCAGGGGCGAGTGCTGCCATCGCCGCACCCAGGTCCGCAGCACGTCCGCGGCGGTTCGCTGCCCCCTGCTGCCACAGGGCATGGACGGCACCCGTGATCCCCCAGGCGCGGCCACGGCCGGTCAGATCCGCCAGGCTCGGCGCCCGCGGCGGCGCTGCGATCACCAGGCAGACCTCCTCGTCCATCGTCAGACGATGGAGGCCGAGGGGCAGGGGGGGCAGGTCCAGGCCCACGTCGAGCTGCCCGTCGGTCGCCTGCCCATCGGCCTGCTCGATCCGCCAAGGCACCACGCCGCGCACGGGGTGGCGCGAGGGCACGCCTGCCTCGACGATCAGGCGGCGGGGCAGCAGGCGCTTGGCCTTGGCGGCGCGATCGGCGGCCAGACGCTCCTTGGCGTCGGCCGCCGTGTCGATCGCCCCCATGGCGCGCAGACAGGCCAGCATGGTGTCAGGCCCGGTGTCCACCCAGGTCCCGTCCAGCGCCCACCACCCGGGCAGGATGCCGTAGGCCGCGGCGAGCGCCGCGAGCGCCGTGTCGGTCGCCGTGTCGGTATCGGTGGCGTTCATGATGCCCGCTCGGTCGCGTTCAGCGCAAAGAGTGCCAGGCTCTCGGCGGCCAGGATCGGGTGGCGGCCAGGGCGCTGTGCCTCTGCCGTAGGGGCGGCGGTGTCCAGCACCCGCAGCCAGCGCCGGCCGACCGGGGCACGCGGCAGGGACAGCCGATGCTGGCCGTCGGCGCGGTTGATGGCGATCAGCACCTCCTCGGGGTCCGGCAGCACGCGCTCGCCCGCCGCGCCGCGCAAAACGACGGCGAACCCCGGCAGGGCGGGATTGTCCCAGGCGGGGCGGCCGCCGGTAAGCCCGCGCCAGGTCACGTCGGGCCGGCCATCAGGGCGCGTGGCGCCGTGCAGATAGCGCGGCTGGCGCAGGGCGGAATAGCGCCGGCGCAGGGCCGTCAACCGACTGACGAAGGTCGCCATCTCGTGGTCGGCCCCGTCCCACGACAACCACCCGGTCTCGTTATCCTGGGCGTAGGCGTTGTTGTTGCCGCCCTGGCTGTTGGCCAACTCATCGCCCGCCAGCAGCATCGGCGTCCCCTGCGACAGCAGAAGCGTTGCCAGCAGATTGCGCCGCCTGAGGTTCCGCCGCGCCCGCGCCGCATCGTCGACGGTGTCGTCCGGCCCCTCGCCCCCGATGGGGTCGGAGTAGTTCTCGTCACGCCCATCGCGGTTCTCCTCGCCGTTCGCCTCGTTGCGCTTGGCGCCATAGGCCGTCAGATCCGCGAGGGTGAAGCCGTCATGCGCCGTGACGAAATTGACCGAGGACCAGGGCGGCCGCGTCTCGTGGTCGAAGACCTCGGCCGAGCCCATCAGACGGGTCGCAAGCGCGGGCGCCGCATGGGCATCGCCGCGCCAGAACCGGCGGACATCGTCGCGATACCGGTCGTTCCACTCGGTGATGCCGGCGGGAAAGTTGCCAAGCTGATAGCCCCCCGGCCCCAGATCCCAGGGCTCGGCGATTAGCTTGCGGTCGGCCAGCAGCGGGTCCTGGCGCAGCGCGCTCAGAAAGCCGCCGGCCCGATCGTAGCCGCCCGGCCCCCGTGCGAGGGTCGTCATCAGATCGAAGCGGAAGCCGTCGACGTTGTAGTGCCCGGCCCAGTGGCGCAGGGCATCGAGGACGAGGCGCAGCACGAAGGGTTCGGTCAGATCGAGCGAGTTGCCGCAGCCCGTGTGGTCGATGTAGCGCCCCGGCGCACTGGGGTCGTGGAGATAGTAGGACGCGTTGTCGATCCCGCGGAAGCTGAGCGCGGGTGCCTCTGCGTCTCCCTCTCCGGTATGGTTGAAGACGACATCGAGGAGCACCTCGATCCCCGCTGCGTGCAGCGCGTCGATGGCCGCGTGGATGCCCGCCTCGCCCGCCGGGCCCAGATACTGCGGCTCCGGTGCGAAGAAGGCGAGGCTGCCGTAGCCCCAGTAGTTGCTGAGCCCACGCTCGCGAAGAAAGCCATGGTGGCGAATGGCTTGGACCGGCAGCAACTCGATCGCGGTGACGCCAAGACCCTGCAAGTGCGCGATCAAATCGGGATGGGCGAGGGCCTCCCAGGTGCCGGCGGTGCTCTCAGGTATCCCGGGCATCGCCATGGTCAGACCGCGCAGATGCGCCTCGTAGATCACGGTCTCGGGCCAGGGGTGCATGGGTCGCGCGGGCCGGTCGGCCGGCGGCAGGCTGGCGGTCACTACGCCCAGCGGCACGGCGTCGGCCGTATCGGCGCCTTTGCGGGACAGCGCCGCGGTTTCGACCAGCCCGCCCGTCAGATGTCTGGCATAGGGATCGATCAGCAGCTTGGCGGGATCGAAGCAATCGGCCGGGCCTTGCGCCTCGGGTCCCGTGATGCGGAGGCCGTAGCGCTGGCCTTCGCGCAGGCCGGAGACGCGCCCATGCCACACCGGTCCTGTCCGGGCCGGGAGGCGAATCCGACGCGTCTCCCGGCCGGCGTCGTCGAAGAGGCAGAGATCCACCGCGGTGGCCCCGCGGGAGAAGACGGCGACGTTCGAGTCGGTCGATACGAGCGTCAAACCGAGGGGTGTCGGGCTGCCGACGCCATCGACCGATTCTAGGCGTGGTTGCGTCCCCGGTGCTGAATCACCGCCGGAATCCGTCCCGCTTTGACGCTGCGAGAGTTTGGAATCCGCAACCTTTGGTTGTGCTGCCGGCACACGCTGCTCCGATGCAGTGCAAAATCTCTGAAAATCACTTGGAACGTAGGATCGTCACACTTCAAGCCTTGCTGAACCAGCGCCGAGAAGGTAAACGAACCCTAGGTGAGTTTTGGGGGAACCTCTCTATGACGTTCAAGGCTTTGGTGGCAGCGGCCGCGCTCGGTGTAGCGGCATTCACGACCTCAGCGCAGGCCGTGACAATCGCAGATTTTCAGCTGGATGTGACGCAGGCGGCGGGCAACACGTTTGCCGGGGTCGAGCTTTCTGCTGATAATTTCTACCAGATCACCGTGAGCGGCACGTTCACGATCCGCGACGACGGTCTTCAGGCCGACGCCGAGTTCTTCAATGTTCCGAGCAATCCTCAGAACCAGACATCGTCGACCGAGATCGGTGTGGGCATCTTCAACGGTGGTTCTGCCCAAGATATCGACTTTGGCGATTTCTCGGACACCGGTGAGTACTCGGTGATACTGACGGGTCTGACCGGGACGCTGCAGGTGTTCTACGCGGACACCTTCTACGACAACAACTCGGGCTTCCTGTCGGTCACGGTCGAGGATCTCGGCACGACGGTCATCCCGCTGCCCGGCACGGCTGTGCTGCTTCTGTCCGGCATCGGCGCCCTGGCGCTGCGCCGCCGCATGATTGCCGAGCGCGCCTAAGCGCTGAGACGCTAACAACGGTTTGGATGGGGCGCCCTCGGGGCGCCCTTTTTCGTTTTCCGAATGATTGCGGAACGTCGTGGATCAGGGGCGAAGGAGACCTTCGTAAACCCGTCGATATTGCCAGGCCGAGGAGCCCCAACCGATCGGGTGCTCCATCCCGGCCACCTGCACGGCGCGCCAGGCAGCCGGCTCCGCCCAAAGCTCAGACAAACGCTGCAGCGCATGATCCAGCGCTGTCGCAGAGCCTGGCTCGTGCACAATCCCGGTGGCCGCGCCCACCGCGAGGGCCGCGGGGTTAGCATCGATCACCGTGTCGCCCAGGCCCCCGGTGCGCGCCACGACCGGCAGGTTCCCGTAGCGCAGGGCATAGAGCTGGGTGAGCCCGCAAGGCTCGAAGCGTGAGGGCACGGCGATGGCATCGGATCCGCCAAAGAATAGGTGTGCCAGACCCTCGTCATAGCCAATCCGAACGCCCACCCGGCTGGGGTTGGCCTGGGCCGCGGCCTTCAGCGCGTTCTCCAGATCCGCATCGCCGGTGCCTAGAAGCGCAAGCTGCCCGCCACGCGCGAGATGCCCCGGCAGGGCCGCGAGCAGAAGGTCGATCCCCTTCTGTCCCGTCAGCCGGCTGACCACCCCCAAGAGCGGACCTTCCGCAGGCGCAAGACCCAGCGCCGACTGCAAGGCCTTCTTGGCCTCCGCCTTTCCCGCCATGTCCTGGGCATTGTAGGGCTGCGGCAGGGCGGTGTCGGTTGCCGGGTCCCAGATCGCGGTATCGGCCCCGTTCAGAATGCCATGCAGCGCCCCTCGCCGTGCCTGCAGCACGCCCTCCAGCCCCAGGCCGAAGGCGGGCGTCAGGATTTCGCGCGCATAGCCGGGGCTGACCGTCGTGATGGCGCTGGCCGCCATCAGCCCGCCCTTCAGGAACCCCAGGTGGCCATGGAACTCCCACCCCTGACCGTAACCCGCGGGCGGCAGTCCCAGCATCGGTGCCAGGGTCGCATCGAAGCGCCCCTGATAGGCGATGTTGTGGATCGTCAGCGCCGAGGGTGTGTCGACCCCCCAAGCCGCGAGGTAGACGGGTGCCAGCGCCGTCTGCCAGTCGTGGACGTGCAGCACATCCGGGCGCCATTTGCCGGCCCCGTCCCGAGCGATCCCGGCGGCGGTCTGCGCGAAGACGGCGAACCGCTCCGGATTGTCGGGCCAGTCGATCCCGCGGTTCTCATAGAGCCCGCCCTGGCGGTCAAAGCGCGACGGCGCATCGAGCACGAGGAGATCGAGCCCCGCCGCTTGTGCCGATAGCAACCGGGCACCCGGGGCCAGGGTCGCGTCAGCGCCGGGTGGCGGGCCCAGATCCTCGACGCCCTGCAGGGCCGCCATGACCGCCGGATAGCCCGGCAAGAGCACCCGCGCCTCGACGCCGACCTCTGCCAGCGCGGCGGGCAGCGCGCCGATGACGTCGGCCAGACCGCCAGTTTTGACCAGCGGCACGCATTCGGAGGCGGCGAGGAGGACGCGCATCGGTCGTTCCCGCCTCAGTTCGTCAGCGCGTCGATCATGGGGCGCGTGATCAGAACGATCCCGCCCTCGGTTCGACGGAACCGCTTGGCGTCCTCCTCCGGATCCTCGCCCACCACCAGGCCGGACGGGATCTCCACGCCACGGTCGAGCACCACATTGGTCAGCCGCGCATGGCGGCCGATGTTGGAGTAGGGCAGGGCCACCACCCGGTTGAGCTCGGAAAAGGAATTGGCGCGCACGCCGGTGAACAGCAGGCTCTGATAGACTTGGCTGCCCGAGACGATGCACCCGCCCGAGACCATGGAGGAGACGGCACTGCCGCGCCGGTCCTCCTCGTCGTGGATGAACTTCGCCGGCGGCGTCTGCTCCGCGTAGGTCCAGATCGGCCATTCCTCGTCATAGAGATCGAGGTCCGGGTCGAAATCGGTGAGATCGATATTGGCCCGCCAGAACGCATCGACCGTGCCGACGTCGCGCCAGTAGGTGCGCCCGGCGGCATTGCGGATCGCACTCTCCGAGAACGGATGCGCATAGGCCCGGCCCTTGGCGACCTCCGCCGGGATGATGTCCTTGCCGAAGTCGTGCGTGCTGCCCGGGTTGGCGGCATCGGCCTTCAGCAGATCCATAAGATAGTCCGTGTCGAAGACGTAGATCCCCATCGAGGCCAGCGCCATGTCGGGCTGCCCGGGCATGGTGGGTGGATCGGCGGGCTTCTCGACAAAGGCGGTGATCTGCCCGCTCGCATCCGTGGCCATCACGCCAAAGGCGCTCGCCTCGGCCTTGGTCACCTCGATACAGCCCACGGTGACGCCCGCTCCGCGCTCGGCATGGGCGGCGAGCATCGCCTCATAGTCCTGCTTGTAGACGTGGTCGCCGGCCAACACCACGATATGGCGCGGGGCATACCCCTCGATGATGTCGACGTTCTGGAACACGGCATCCGCGGTACCAAGGTAGACGTCGCGCCCGTCCACCCGCTGGCTGGCGGGCAGGATGTCCAGCATCTCCCGGCGCTCGGCGCGAAAGAAGGACCAGCCGCGCTGCAGGTGGCGGATCAAGGAGTGCGCCTTGTACTGGGTCGCGATGCCGATGCGGCGGATGCCGGAGTTCACGGCGTTCGACAGGGCGAAATCGATGATCCGCGCCTTGCCGCCGAAATAGACCGCGGGTTTCGCGCGGCGGTCGGTCAGTTCGCGCAGTCGGGTGCCGCGGCCACCGGCCAACACGAAGGCCATCGCATCCCGCGATAGGCTGGAGGGTGTCTCCGGTCGCATGTTTCCTCGCCCTGTCGTCTCTGTTGTTGTTGGCGAGACCGTGGACCACGCGAGGCGCGCCATCAACGCTCCGCGCCCGGTGATGCGCGGGCCGACGGGTTTTTTCACAGCGCGGGGCTTTACAAAACTAGGTTTCTAGTTTTATAGCGATGTCATGACCGATGCAGATACCGCCACCGCCCTTGCCGCCTTGGGCCACGAAGCCCGCCTCAAGCTGTTCCGCCTTTTGGTGCGGGCCGGGCACGAGGGGCTGTCGATCGGCGCGATCCAGGGGCATCTCGATATCCCTGCCTCAACCCTGTCGCATCACCTGCGTGCCCTGGTCGATGCGGGGCTGGTGCACCAGACCCGTGCCGGCCGCTCGACCCTGTGTCGGGCGGACTACGACCGCATGAACGGCGTGCTCGCCCATGTGGCAGAGGCCTGTTGCGCCGGCATCGGCCCCGATTTCCCCATGGCGGCGGATGCGATCCGGCCGTCCACCCAAGGAGCCTCCGAATGACCGCGCTTGCCATGCGCCTGCGCCAGTACGGCCCCGTCGACCGGGTCTGGCTGGCCTTTGCCCTAATCCTTCTTGTGCTGGCGGTCGTCGCGCCGGCGCAGGCGCTTGAGGGGATCGCCTTCACGGCGGAGAACCTGCTCTACGTGGCGCCGTTTCTGGTGCTCTCGGTCGCGATTGCGGCCTATGCCGGGGCGTCGGGGGCCGACAACAACATCGCGCTGATCTTCGAGGGGCACCGGGCGAAGATGGTGTTGCTCGCCGCGGTCTTCGGCGGGCTCTCGCCCTTCTGCTCCTGCGGGGTCATTCCGCTGATCGCGGCGCTGTTGGCCATGGGCGTGCCGCTGGCGCCGGTTATGGCGTTCTGGCTCGCCTCGCCGGTCATCGACCCCGCACAGTTCGTGCTGACCGTCGGCACGCTCGGCTTCGATCTCGCAGTGGCCAAGACCATGGCGGCGATCTTCCTGGGCGTCTTCGGCGGCTTCGGGGTCATGGCGCTGGAGAAGTCGGGCTTTCTGACCGATCCACTGCGCCCCGGCATTGGCAACGGCGGCTGCGGCGGCGCCAAGATGCGCAACCCCACGCCCCCGGTCTGGAGCTTTTGGGCCGAGCCCGCGCGCGTGGAGAAGTTCCGCACCGAGGGGCTGAAGGCCGGTCTGTTCCTGACGAAGTGGCTGTCGCTGGCCTTCCTGCTCGAGAGCCTGATGCTTGCTTATATCCCGGGCGAGGCGGTCGCCAGCGTCGTGGGCGGCGAGGGCGTGATGCCGATCCTGTTGGCGACGCTGGTGGGCGTGCCCGCCTATCTGAACGGCTATGCCGCGCTGCCGCTGGTGGCGGGGCTGGTCGAGCAGGGCATGGCGCCGGGTGCTGCACTGGCCTTCCTGGTGGCGGGTGGCGTGAGCTCGGTGCCGGCGGCGATCGCGGTCTTCGCCTTGGTCCGGCTGCCGGTCTTCGCCCTCTACCTCGGCTTCGCGCTCTCGGGCTCGCTTGCCGTCGGCCTCGCCTTCAGCGCCTACGCCGCCTAGCACGCGCGGCACGAGCAACCCCTGGACCCGGTGCAGCGGTCCGCTGCGCCGGGTTCTTCGTTGGCAAGGGCCTGGCTCCACGCTGCACCACCACCAAGGCAGAAGCCGCGCTGTATATGGAAGTATACATCGAGTGCTAAGGTGCGTTCGCGAGTGCTCTATGCCAAGACAGCCATCGAAACGTCCATTCATCAAAAATAACCACTGATAAAGCGCGCGTCTTATACTCGGCTGCAAAGGCGTGTTAGCGGTTTTTCAACTTTTGATTGTAGATGGCGCTACCGCTGCGTGTCAAAACCAGCGCGTGTTTGACGTGTGTGTTTACGCGTAAGGGAGCTTAGGAATGACCCTCAAGACTGTCTTGGCTACCTCTGCGGTGGCCCTGTTCGCGCTGTCTACCGGTGCGAATGCCCTCACCCTCAGCTTTGGGCCGACGCCGGACCCCGGCCCGACGACGCTGAATAGCAACTTCAGTTTCGACCCCACGACCTTCGCGGGGATCACCCTGCAGGTCGGCTCTTCCGTGACCCAGTTCACCGCGGATTTCGCGCCGGGCGGTCTGTTCGTCGACTTCTCCGACGAGGTGATCAGCGCGACGGTCGAATACACGTTCCTCGGATCCGAAGCGGGCTACTTCAACTCGGTCGTAGCGGACGGTGTGGGCTTCGACGAGACCGAGGCCATCGGGTTCTCGGTCTCCGAGGCCTTCGCCGATCTTTCCGATCAGTACCTGCCGTTTGGCTTTTCGTCAGTGCAGGCCGGCACGCTCGACAACGACGGCGGGCTCGGCGAGGACGGTCTGACGCTCTCGTTCTCCGAGATCAAGCAGCTCTCCGCCGACAGTGCGGCCGTCATCGCCCTGTTTGGTGACAACACCGGCGACGAGGATCGCGATGACTTCATGGTCGGCATCAAGATCACCGAGACCACCCGTCCCGGTGGCCCGGCGGTGATTCCATTGCCCGCGCCGGTCTTCCTGCTGCTCGGCGGTCTTGGCGGTCTCGCCCTGCTGCGCCGCCGCCGTCCGGCCTGAGACCCCAATGGGCCGAATGACGCGCCGCCGCCCCCGGGGCGGCGGCGTTTGCCGTTTAGGCACCGAAGCGCGCGTAATCGACCGGCGCGTGGCGGTCGATCGACTGGTCGACCGCTGGCATCGGGTACTTGAGGCCCGTTGCGCAGTTCCACAGGACCACCTCGTCATCGGCGCTGACCGTGCCGTCCGCCAGGGCCCGGCGATAGGCCTCGGCGGTTGCGGCCCCCTCTGGGCAAAGCAGCACGCCCTCCTCTGCGGCGATACGGTCGCGCATGGCCACGATCGCGTCGTCCTCGACCGCGATGGCGACGCCACCGGACTCGCGCACCGCCCGGATGATGAGGAAGTCGCCCACCGCGACCGGCACCCGAATGCCGGCGGCGACCGTATGGGCGTCCTGCCAGACCGGCGCGTGTTCCTCCCCCTCCGCCCAGGCCTTGACGATGGGGGCGCAGCCGGTGGCCTGCACGGCGATCATCTTGGGCAGCGGCCCCTCGAGCCACCCGAGCGCCTTGAGCTCGTGAAAGGCCTTCCACATGCCGATGAGGCCCGTGCCGCCGCCGGTGGGATAGAAGATGGCGGCCGGCAGGCGCCAGCCGAGCTGTTCGGCAAGCTCCAGCCCCATCGTCTTCTTGCCCTCGATCCGATAGGGCTCCTTGAGGGTGGAGACATCGTACCAGCCGGCGCCCTCGGGCGGGGCGGCCTTGCCGGCGCCCACGATCGCGCCGCAGTCATTGATCAGCCCGTTCACCAGCCAGGTGTCGGCGCCCTGGGCCTGGATCTCGCGGATGTTGATGTCGGGCGTGTCCTCCGGGCAGAGCACCGTGGTGCGGATCCCGGCGCGGGAGGCATAGGCGGCCAGTGCGGCGCCTGCGTTGCCGTTGGTGGGGATGGCCATATGGGTCACACCCAGTTCCTTGGCCATCGACACCGCCAGGCAGAGGCCGCGCGCCTTGAACGATCCCGTCGGCAGCCGCCCCTCGTCCTTGACCAGCGCCTTGCCGGGTTTTGCGCCCATGGCGGTGCCGGTCAGCGGCATGATCGGGGTCATGACCTCGCCCAGGGAGACCCGGTTCTCGGCCTGGGTGACGGGCAGCATGGAGGCATAGCGCCAGAACCCCGGGGCCGTACTGGCGGTGAGGGCGTCACGGTCGAGCCGGTCGCGCATGGCCTCCAGGTCGTAGCGCACAAGGAAGGGACGGCCGGCCTCCGACAGGCCGGCGATCTCGCCAGCCGCCCGGGTCTTCCCGGTCAGCGAGCATTCCAGATGGGTGACGAAGGTCTCGGCCATGCATTCCTCCCTGCCGCGCCATGGGTGGGTCTCGCCCCTTCGGCGGCTGGGAATGGTACCGACGCCCCGGCTCGAACGGGGGACCTCTGGATCCACAATCCAGCGCTCTAACCAACTGAGCTACGTCGGCGCGTGTCCTCAACGCGACGGTTCTCTATCTCCCGTGGCATCCCATTTCAAGCGGCTGCCGGGATTGCTTGATGCGCTTGTGCCGCAGCTATGTAGGATACGTCATCGTTGCGTAGCATTTAGCGGCCGTCCTTCACGACGGCGAGAGAGGGTGGAACCGTCATGGGCATCAATACGGAAAGCGATATGGCGGCCACCCTCACGATCGGCCCGACCAGCGAGGGCATGGTCCGACTTTTCATCGAGACCGAGAGCGGGGTCGAGGTCCCCATGGACTTCGACGCCGATGAGGCGCTTGAGATCGCCGAGGAGATCCGGGCTGCCGCCGAGAAGGCCCGCCGGAGCGGTGGACGAGGACGCGGCGGCGGGCGTCAGAACGGCGACCGCGGCTGAGCCGGCGGCGCACGATGCAAACAGGAGAACGCGCGAACAGCCGACTGGCCAAGGCCCGCCGCCTGTCGTCCTGGCGTTCGCCGGATCAGATGGCACCTGGCTTCGAGACGCCGGCCGAGGGTGCCGCCCATACCGCGCCCGTGCCGGGCAGGTCGCTGCCCCTGGCCATTGCCGCCGTCACCGTCGCCGGGCAGTGCCGCGAGCGAAGTCCCACCGACGAGGCGCTCTTCGGCGACCGCGGCGCGCGCTTTGCCCAGCGCTTCACCGAACCGGCCCAGGGGCAGCGCCTCTTCGCCGCCGCGGTTGCCGAGGGGTTCGCCGATGGCGAGGCGGTGTTGGAGACAACGGCGGGCCCCCTGCCGGGTCGCGTCAGCCTGTGGCGCCAACGGGGTGGCGACCGGGTGCGGCTCATCGCGGCCTTCGCCCCCTCGGAGGGGGTCGAGGCGGCAGGGCACGGCAACGCCGCGCATGGCCCCTCCCGCACGGCCGTGCTCCATCGCCCGTTGGAGGCGGCGATCGCGCTTGCGACCCGTCTGCGCAGCGGGGGAGGTGCTGCGGTGGATGACATGCTCGCCGCCCTGTGGCGGATGCGGGCGCTGCTGCAGACCGCCGAACGGGGTGAGGCGGCCTCGGTCGAGGGGGAGATCGATCTGCTTCGGCTCACCCGCCGGGCCATGCGCGTGGCCGACCCCGCCGCGGCCGCCCGAGCGGTCAGCCTGGCCCTGCCGGAGGAGCGCTCGGCGATCGCCGGCGAAGGCGTGGCGGCAAGCCTGCTGGTCGTCGCCGATCAGCAAGCGCTGTGGTCGGCCATCGACGGGCTGATCTTCGGCGCGATCGAGATGCTGCCCACCGGGGCCGCGCTCAGTGTCAGTCTCGTCGGCGGGGCCGGCGGTCAGACCCTGGCCTTTTGCGCCGACGCGGCGCCCGAAGTGCCGCTCGATCCGGCGGAGGGGCAGGGGGCCGAGATGACGCGCCTTGCCCGCGCGGCCGGCGCCTCGCTGGATCTGTCCGCCGATGGTGAACGCTTCGAGGCCCGCCTCGTTTTCCCGCCGGAGCGGTGCTTGCAGGCGCCCTGAGGCAAGCGCGCTGTCACCCGAGCCGCAGTGCCGCGTGGCGGGCGAAGGCCAGCGTCAGCGACCGCCGCCGCGCCGCCGCCAGCGGACGATCCTGGCCCATGCGGATGATCGCCCCGTCATAGGCATCGACGCGCATCAGCCCCTCGGCCGGTGGCAGCAGATCCTCGGCAAAGCCCTCCGGCACGGCGAAGAAGAAGCGGTCGCAGAAGGGCAGATAGTGCTGCCACTTGGCGTCGGACTGGAAATCGGCGCGGCTGCTCTTCACCTCCACGCACCAGATCTCGCCCTTGGGTCCCAGGGCGCAGAGGTCCATGCGCCGCCCCTCCGGCGTCGTGAACTCGGTCACCGGGGCAAAGCCGAGATCGCGCAGGTGTTGCGCCGCGCCGCGCGCTAGGATCCGGCCCGGCTGTTCCCGCTCCTTGCTTGAAAGGGTCTCCACCATGGGCTCAGCAAGCGCGAACACAGGGCGAACGTCAAGGTGGCCGTCTGTCGGGTACGTTGCGTCATGAGAGGGTCACGGGCATTCTCCGACGCAGTTGATACCTTGCCCTAGGCGCGAACTGCGCGCTCAAACACAATTTTAGCGGGAGGCGGTCATGGAGCCATCCATCCAAAAGAAGCTCATGGCGGAGTTTATCGGGACCTTCTGGCTGGTTCTCGGCGGGTGCGGCAGCGCGGTCTTGGCGGCCGGCACGCCCGAGGTCGGGATCGGCTGGCTCGGCGTCAGCCTGGCCTTCGGCCTGACGGTGCTGACAATGGCCTATGCCGTCGGCGGAATCTCCGGCGGCCACTTTAACCCCGCCGTGACGCTGGGGCTGATGGTTGGCGGGCGGTTCGACAAGGCCCATGTGCTGCCCTACTGGGGCGCGCAGGTCGCCGGGGCGGTGATCGCGGCGCTGGTGCTGTTCATCATCGCAAGCGATCAGGCAGGCGCCGAGGGTGTGGGCGGTTTTGCCTCCAACGGGTATGGTGAGGCCTCGCCGGGTGGCTATGGGCTGTTCGCAGGCCTGGTGACCGAAGTGGTGCTGACGGCGGTCTTCATCTTCGTGATCCTCGCGGTCACCTCGCCCGGTCAGACGCCAGGCTTCGCGCCCATCGCGATCGGCCTGGCGTTGACGCTGATCCACCTGATCTCCATCCCGGTCACCAACACCTCGGTCAATCCGGCGCGCTCGACGGGGGTCGCGCTCTTTGCCGAGGGGCCGGCGCTTCTCCAGCTCTGGCTTTTCTGGGCGGCGCCGCTGGCGGGTGGTGCGCTGGGTGCGCTCCTCTGGACCTTCCTGGACAAGCGCGACGACGCCAAGGTGCCGGCGGAGTGATCCTGGCGCCCACCGGGCCCCGCGGGATCAGCCCGCGGCGACCGGGGCGGTAACGGCCGTGGGGGCCGGGTGATCGGAACCCGTCTCACTGAAGGCCGCCGCGATCAGCGTGCGGGCATAGTCTGTCTTCGGCGCCTCGAAGATCTCCGCCGTCGTGCCCTGCTCCACCACCACGCCCTGGCGCATGACGATGACCCGGTGGGCCATGGCGCGCACCACCCGCAGGTCGTGGCTGATGAACAGATAGCCCAGGCCGTAGCGCGCCTGCAGATCGCGCAGCAGGTCCACGATCTGGCGCTGCACCGTGCGGTCCAGCGCCGAGGTCGGCTCGTCCAGGACCACGAGTTGGGGCTTCAGGATCATCGCACGGGCGATGGCGATGCGCTGGCGCTGACCGCCGGAGAATTCGTGCGGGTAGCGATCCATGACCGCCGGATCGAGACCGACCTCCTCGAGCTGGCGCGCCACGGCCTCGCGCAGGGTGACCCCTTCCTCGCGCAGGCCATGGATGCCGAGACCCTCCGCCACGATCTCCGCGACCGAGAGGCGGGGGGAGAGCGCGCCGTAGGGATCCTGGAAGACGATCTGCATGTCGCGCCGCATGGCCCGCAACGCCCGGGTGCCGAGGGCCTGTAGGTCCTGGCCCAAAAAGCCGATCTGCCCCTTGGCCCGCATGAGGCGCATGAGCGCGAGGGCTAGGGTCGTCTTGCCCGACCCGCTCTCGCCCACGATGCCCAGGCTCTCTCCGCGATCGAGGGTGATGTCGACGTCGTCCACGGCCTTCACATGGCCGGTGGTGCGGCGCAGGAACCCGGTGCGGATCGGGAACCAGACCCGCATGGCCTGCCCCTCCAGCAGCGGCGCGCGCGGGGTCGGCACCGGGGCGGGCGTCCCCGCCGGCTCCGCGTCCAGCAGCATCCGCGTGTAGTCGTGGGTGGGCGTGTCGAAGACCCGGGCGGTCGGGCCCGTCTCGACGATCTTGCCCTCCTTCATCACGGCGACCCGGTCGGCGATGCGCCGCACGATGTTGAGGTCATGGGTGATGAAGAGCACCGCGAGCCTGGTGTCGCGCTGGAGATCGGCCAACAGATCCAGGATCTGCGCCTGGATCGTGACGTCGAGGGCGGTTGTCGGCTCGTCGGCGATGAGCAGCTTTGGCTCGTTCGCCAACGCCATGGCGATCATCACCCGCTGACGCTGCCCGCCGGAGAGCTGATGCGGCCAGGCGTCGAGGCGGCTTTCGGGGTCCCGGATGCCGACCTGGGTGAGAAGATCGAGCGTCCGCTCCCGCGCGGCACGGCCCGAGAGGCCCTGGTGCAGCGCCAGCGCCTCGCCAATCTGCTTCTCGATGGTGTGCAGCGGATTGAGCGAGGTCATCGGCTCCTGGAAGATGAAGCTGATGTCGTTGCCCCGGATCCGGCGCAGCGTGTCGGCGGAGGCACCGTCGAGCCGCGTCTCCTCGAAGGCGATCTCGCCCGAAACCGCGGCGCTGTCGGGCAGGAGGCCCACGGTGGACAGGGCAGTTAGCGACTTACCCGACCCGCTCTCGCCCACGATCGCGAGCGTCTCCCCGGCTGCGACGTCGAGCGAGACGCCATCCACCGCGGGCGGGTTGTCGCCAAAGCGGATGGTCAGATCCCGGATCGTCAGCAAGGTGCTCATGCGAAGGTCTTTCGCGGGTCGAAGGCGTCGCGGACCCCTTCGAACACAAAGACCATGAGCGAGAGCATGATCGCGAAGGTCAGAAAGGCGGTGACCGCCAGGTGCGGGTCGTTGAGGTACTTCTTGCCCTGTAGCGCCAGCTCGCCGAGCGAGGGATAGCCCTCCGACAGGCCGAAGCCCAGGAAGTCGAGGCCCGCGAGCAGCCCGATGGAGGCGGTGAGCAGGAAGGGCACCAGCGTCAGCGTTGCCACCATGGCGTTGGGCAGGACGTGGCGCACCATGATGGTCCAGTCGCCCACCCCCAGCGCGCGCGCCGCCTGGACGTATTCGAAGTTCCGGGCGCGCAGGAACTCCGCCCGCACCACCCCGATGAGTTGGGTCCAGGAGAAGGCGACGAAGATCGCAAACAGAACCCAAACGTTGGGCGCGAGCACCGCGGACAGGATGAGGACCACGTAGAGGATGTTCATCGACGACCAGATCTCCTCCACCCGTTGGAAGAAGAGATCGACCCAGCCGCCGAAGAACCCCTGAGCCGCGCCCGCGAAGACCCCGATGAGCGAGGCGCAGAGGGTGACGCCGAAGCCAAACAGGACCGAGAGGCGGAAGCCGTAGATCACCCGCGCCAGCACGTCCCGCGCCCGGTCGTCGGTGCCCAGCAGATGCGTGCCATCGGGCGGGGAGGGGGCGGTGGCCACGTCGAAATCGACCGTGTCGTAGGAGAAGGGGATCAGCGGCCAAAGCATCCAGCCCGCCGTCTGCCCCTCCGGCACCGCGGCGGTGTCGTCGTCGAGACAGGCCTCCGCCCCGCTCGTGCGGATCAGGCACTGCACGAAGGGGTCGGCGTAGACCGCCTCGGTCTCGAAGTCCCCGCCAAAGGTCGTCTCGGGGTAGACCGTCACGATGGGGGTCAGCAACTGGCCCTGGTAGGAGATCAGGAGCGGACGGTCGTTGGCAATGACCTCGGCGAAGAGGCTGAGGACGAAGAGGATCGAGAAGATCCTGAGCGACCAGAGCGCCCGGCGGTTGGCCCGGAAGTTCGCCAGGCGCCGGCGGTTGAGGGGCGAGAGGCGGAAACCGCGCTCCCGGCTATCATCCGGGGGTGCGCCGGCGGGGCCCTCGGCGGCGAGGACGGGACCTTCGGCCATCTCAGCCCTCCCGCCGCTCAAAGTCGATGCGGGGGTCGATCAGCACATAGGTCAGATCCGTGAGGAGCTTGGCCACCAGACCGATGAGCCCGAAGAGATAGAGCGTGCCGAGGACTACCGGATAGTCGCGGTTGACCACCGCCTCGAACCCCAGAAGGCCGAGGCCATCTAGGGAGAACACCGTCTCCACGAAGAGGGCACCGGTGAAGAAGATCGCGATGAAGGCGGCCGGGAAGCCCGAGACCACGATCAGCATGGCGTTGCGGAAGACATGGCCATAGAGCACCCGGCGCTCGGACAGGCCCTTGGCGCGGGCGGTCATGACGTATTGCTTGCGGATCTCGTCGAGGAAGGAATTCTTCGTCAGCAGCGTCAGCGTCGCGAAGCCCGAGATCGCCATGGCCGTCACCGGCAGCACGATGTGCCAGAGATAGTCGAGGACCTGACCGACCAGGCTGAGCTGATCCGCGTTGTCCGAGGAGAGCCCCCGCAACGGGAAGATCTGCGCGAAGCTGCCGCCGGCAAAGAGCACCAGCAGGATCACTGCAAACAGGAACCCGGGGATGGCATAGGCTGCGATCACGATGCCGGAGGTCACCGCATCGAAGCGAGAGCCGTCACGCACCGCCTTGGCAATCCCAAGCGGGATCGACACCAGATAGGCTACCAGCGTGGTCCAGAGGCCGAGGGTAATCGAGACCGGCATCTTCTCCAGGATCAGGTCGATCACGCTGACGGAGCGAAAGAAGCTCTCGCCGAAGTCGAACATGGCGTAGTCGATGATCATGAGGCCGAAGCGCTCATGGATCGGGATCGCCTGTTTGGCGCATTCCGGGGCGTCGAGCGAGGGCTCGCCCGCGAACCCCTCGGCGCAGACGATGCGGGCGAAATTGAACTCGATCTCCAGGCGCGCGAGGAAGTCCGGGTCCAGGCCCTGCGCCCCGCGATAGGCGCTGTCGGCCCCCGTCGCCGCCACGTCCGTGCCCCCGGCGAACCGGTCGGTGGCCGAGCCGCTTTGGTTCACCTGCGCGATGACCTGCTCGATCGGCCCGCCGGGCGCGAACTGGATGATGACGAAGTTCAGCGCCATGATCCCCAACAGTGTGGGGATGATCAGCAGGAGCCGGCGCAGGATATAGGCAGCCATGCCCCGCTCAGCTGCCCACGATATCCGACAGCCGCGCGTGCTTGTCGGCATCCACCCACCAGGTGGTGAGGACGCCGCGATCATAGGCGGGCTTGGTCGCTGGCTGGGCGTAGATGTCCCAATAGGCGATGTGGTGCGAGGCCTTGGACCACTGCGGCACCCAGATGTGCATGGCCCTCAGCGCACGGTCCAGCGCGCGGACGGCGGTGTTGAGGGTCTCGCGATCCTCGGCCTGCTCGACCCGCTCGATCAGCGCATCGACCGCCGGATTGGCGATGCCGGCCAGGTTGCGCGACCCGGGCACCGCCGCGCTGTCGGAATGGAAGAAGGCCCGAAGCTCCGTCCCCGGAGTGAGCGACATCGCATAGCGCTCGGTCGTGATGTCGAAATCGAATTCGTCCAGGCGCTTGCGGTATTGCGCGGGGTCCACCCGGCGGAGCGTGGCGTCGATCCCGATCTGCTGGAGGTTCTTGAGGTAAGGATCGATGATCCGCTCGAAGAGCGTGCTTTGCACTAGGAACTCGATGCTGACCGGGTTGCCCTCGGCATCGCGGCGCTTGCGGTCCTCGCCCAGGGTCCAGCCTGCCTCCTCCAGCAGGCGCGTGGCCCGGCGCAGCACCCGGCGCGGGCGGCCGGAGGCATCGGTCTTGGGCGGCACATAGGCCTCGGCCTCCAGCACGCTGGCGGGCAGGTCGGCGGCGAGCGGCTCGAGCAGGGCAAGCTCGGCCGGGGTCGGGGCGCCGGTCGCCTCCAACGCCGTGCCGCCGCCCTCGAACAGGCTGTCGGTGCGGTCGTAGAGGCCGTAGAACAGGGTGCGGTTCGACCACTCGAAGTCGAAGGCGAGGCCGATTGCCTGGCGCACGCGGGGGTCGGCGAACTTCTCGCGGCGCAGGTTGAACCAGAACCCCTGCGTCCCCGAAGGCCGGCCGTCCGGGATCACGTTCTGGACGACATCGCCTCGCTCCCGCGCCGGGAACCCGTATTCGGTCGCCCAGATCTTGGAAGTGAACTCCTCGCGGAAGGTGTAGACGCCGGCCTTGAAGCCCTCGAAGGCCGCGGTGCGGTCGCGGAAGACATCGACCCGCACCCGCTCGAAATTGTAGATGCCGCGGGTGACCGGCAGCCCCTCGCCCCAATAGTCGTCGCGCCGGCGGAGCACGACGCGCCGCTCTGCCTCCGCCTCCTCGATCAGGTAGGGGCCGGAGCCGAGGATGGGCTCGAGCGTGCTTTCCGCAAAGTCGCGGCCGTCCCAGAAGGCGCGAGAGAAGATCGGCAATGCCGCTGCCTGCATGGGCAGATCGCGCAGCGCGGCCTGAGGGTTGAAGTCGTAGCGGACACGGTCCGGCGCCTCCGCCTCGGCGCCCAGGATCGGGGCGAGCGGGATCTGGAAAGCCGGGTGCCCCTTGGTCTTCATGATCTCCAGGCTGAAGACGCAGTCGTCGGCGGTGATGGGCGTGCCGTCAGAGAACTTGGCCTCACGGCGCAGGGTGAAGGTGACCGAGGTCCCGTCCGCCGAGACCTCCGCCGTCTGGGCCACGAGGCCGTACACCGCATCGGGCTCATCCGCGGCGCCGACCATCAGGGTCTCGAACAGCAGCGCAGAGGTCGCGACGTAGCGGAAGGGGTTCGGATTCCCCTTGAGGATGAAGGGATGGACGCTGTCGAAGGAGAGGCCGCCGATGGCGGTGGAGAAGGTGCCGCCGCGCGGGGCCGCTGGGTTCACATAGTCGAAATGGGAGAAATCCGCGGGGTACTTCAGGGCGCCGAAGGCCGAGAGGCCGTGCATGGGGCCTGCGCCGGCGGCAGCGTGGCGTTCGAAGCCCGGCAGGAGCGCTGCAGTGCCTGCCATCAGTCCGACCTGCCCGAAGCGGCGCCGTGTGATCCGCCCAGTGATCCGGCCAGTGATCCGCGGTGTCGTCATGCAATATCCCCTGTCAGCCCATTCAGCCCATGATGTGCCGTGCCCCTGCGCGGCCGCGCGGCGTTCTTCGCGCCGCCCGCAAGCCGTTAATCTAAGGGTTAGAAGTGGGGCGGGTCGGTTTCAAGGACAGGGCGCTGACATAGAAGCGACATGGCCGAAAAGAGCGCGCCGCCCCCGAGGAGGCGGCGCGCCGACCATGACTGTCCGCTGCCGGGCTTACTGGAGCGCGAGCGGCGCGGCGGAGTTTTCGTTGAGATAGAGGATGATGGCCGCGCGATCCTCGGACTTCTTGAGGCCCGGGTAAGCCATCGATGTCCCCTTCACCACGCCGCGCGGGTCCTCCAGGTACTCGTAGAGCCGCTCGGCGGTCCAAACGCCACCATGCTCCTTCATGCCGTTGGAGTACCGGAAGCCCTCGACCGAGGCGACCTCGCGGCCGACGACGCCGTAGAGGTAGGGGCCGACGCGGTTCTTGCCCTCTTCCAGCACATGGCAGGCGCGGCAGGCGCGGTAGACCTTAGCGCCGTCCTCGGCGGTCACACCCTCGAAGAACGCCAGCGGTGCCGCAGCCGGCGTCGCCTCGACGGTTTCCGCCTCCGGCGCCGCTGCCGTCACAATCTCGTCAGTCGCTTCTTCGGTTGCCTCAGCGGCCTCGGTGGCTTCCTCGGTTGCCTCGGCGGCTTCCGTGACTTCCTCCGTCGCCTCCTCGGTAGCCGCTTCCTCGGTCACCGCCTCGGTTGCTTCTTCGGTGGTGGCCTCCGCGGTTTCGGTCGCCTCCTCGGTGGTGGCCTCAGCCTCCTCCGTGACCTCCGTCGCGGCGGCGTCAGCGGTCTCGGTAACCTCCTCGGTCGCGGCCTCTGTGGTTTCGGTGACCTCCTCGGTCGCCGTCTCCGCCGTCTCGGCGACGTCTTCGGCGGCCGCAGCGGCCTCCTCAGCAGTTTCGGTCACCTCTTCGGCGGCGGCCTCGGTGGCCTCCTCCGTCGAGGCGTCGCCGGTTTCGGCGGCTTCCTCGGTCGGCGCTTCGGCGGTCTCGGTCGCGTCCGTTTCGGTCTCCATCACATCGGCGGCGGAGGCGTCGCGGTCGTCGGCAAGCCCGTCGGTCAGGTCCAGGTTCGAGCCGCCTTCCTCGTTCAGATAGGCGATCAGGTTAATGCGATCCTCAGGGTCGGAGAGCCCATTGTAGGCCATCTTCGTGCCGGGCGCCCAACCGCGCGGATCCTCGAGGAAGCCGAGCAACGCCTCCACGTTCCACTCACCGCCCATTTCGGCCAGCGTGTTCGAGTAGCTGTAGCCGTCCACACCGCCAATCGCGCGGCCGACCACGTCCCAAAGATGCGGGCCGACGCCGTTCGCGCCATCCTCGATCTTGTGGCAGGCTTGGCACTGGCGGAAAATGCCAGCCCCGGCGGAGGCATCGGCGGCGGAGGCCAGCGCAAAGAGGTCGAGGCCTGCGTCCTCGGCCTCCGCACTCTCCGCGCTTTCGTCCTCCTCGATCTCTAGCGCGAAGGCGAGCGTGTCGCTGTGGTGCCCACCCTCATCGGTGCCGAGCATCTTTGCGGAGAAAAATCCGAGCAGCAGGAACAGCAGCAGGGCCCCCAGAAAGGCCCCGGCAATTTTGTTCAACTCGCTGAAGCTCATTTCCCTCGTACCTCCGGGATGGCGTGGCGGCCTTCGAAAGGCCCTTCGCTGCGATCATTCGGGCGGGAAATAGCGTCTTCCCGCCGCTCTTGCCAACCCGTATAAGCCGCGACCATTCGCCGAAAAGATGAAGGCGCTACGGGCCAGAACGGAGAAGTATGCTTAGCGAGACGACCGGCAAGATCGCGTTTCAAGGAGAGATCGGCGCCTTCTCTCATCAGGCGTGCGTCGAGGTCTTTCCGCGCATGGAACCGCAGCCATGCCCGACCTTCGAGGATGCGATTTCGGCGGTCCGCGGCGGGGAAGCACGCCTGGCGATGCTGCCCATCGAGAACTCGATCCATGGTCGCGTCGCAGACATTCATCACCTCCTGCCCGATAGCGGCCTCTACATTATCGCAGAGCATTTCCTGCCAATCCGTTTGCAGCTGCTCGGGATGCCCGGTACCGCACTGGCGGACGTGCGTTCGGCCCAGAGCCATCCGGTCGCGCTTGGCCAGTGCCGGCGGTTCCTGAAGGATCACGCTATCACGCCGCTGACGCTGGCCGACACCGCAGGCAGCGCCAAGGCGCTGTCCGACCGGCCCGAGCCGGGGCTGGCGGCGATCGCCTCTCGGCTGGCGGGAGAGACCTATGGGCTGGAGATCCTGGCCGCCGATATCGAGGATGCCGAGCACAACACCACGCGGTTTCTCGTGATGTCGCGTCAGCGGCTGGAGGCGGATCCGACCTGCGATCACACCGTGACCAGCTTCGTCTTTCAGGTGCGCAACGTGCCCGCGGCGCTGTACAAGGCCATGGGCGGCTTTGCGACGAACGGCGTCAACATGATCAAGCTCGAGAGCTACATGATCAACGGATCCTTCACCGCCACGCGTTTCTACGCCGAGATCGACGGGCATCCGGAGGAACGGGGCGTGCGGCTGGCCTTTGAGGAACTCGACTTCTTTACCCGCGACCTGCGGGTCCTGGGTGCCTATCCGGCGCATCCTTTCCGTTTGAGCGTCGTATGAGGCGGGCCTGGCGCAGCCTTGCGATTGCCGCCGCGATCTGTGCCGCCATTGCCGGCTGCACCCGGACGCCGGACTGCCTGGAGGACCCAGAGGCGACGGAATGCCTGGCGGCGGCCAAGGCGGCGGCGGGCCCCGCGGTGCCGGTGGCCGGGACCGCCATGGCGACGGTTGCCTTCGATATCGCGAGCTTCGACGCGCCGGGGCTGTTGCGCGACGAGGAGGGTCGGCGCAGCCTGGTGCTGCGCGCCGCCGAGGCCGAGGAAGCGATCCGTCTGCCCCTCTCGGCCGATCCCGCCCAGCGCTATGCGCTGCCGCCCGGACGCTACGAAATCCTGGGCCTTGGCGCGGAGATGCTGTGCCGCGGCGCCTCCTTCACCGTCGCGCCGGGAGAGGGCACGACGGTGCTGATGACGCTCCAGGGCATCGCATCGGGCGCGGAGGTGACGATCGTGGAGGCTCGTTCAGGTCTCGATGGTCCGGCTGCCCCAAGGGTGGCGACCTGTCTGAGCGAGACTGCCTGGCTGTCCCACGACGATCCCTGGGACAGGGTGCACTGGACGACCATCGTGATCGGAACGGCGGTGCTTGCGACGGTGTTTGCGCTCAGCGGCGATTCGATCATCTTCGTCAGCGGCTTTTGAGCGCGCGCCCGGGATAGGCTGCCCTGGGGCTCCCCCAGGCGCGCGCGTCGTTTGGTGCGCCCTTAGAAGGGGGCGTCGCCCAGGTCGAGGTCGGCGCGGTCCGTCAGGCCGCCGACCGCGGCGCCCGCCGCGGCGCCGGCTGCCGCACCGATACCAGGTGCCCCGCCGAGCGCGCCGATGGCGGCACCGCCGGCAGCACCGATGGCCGCGCCGGTCGTGGCCCGCTCGGCCCGGGTGTTGCCGCAGGCCGCCAGGGCCAGAACGCCGATCATCAGGAAAGCAGCCGTCGTACGCGGACGGGCGAAGGACTGGATGCTCATGGAAACCTCCTCATGTTTTTCCTGGAGTGACACGGCGCGAAACGGTTTTCCGTCGCCATGCCCTCCCGTACGACGTAGGTGAGGGTCATGCCCGCAGCCACCTGTGTCGCCGGTCACGTTTGAGAACGCGCGGCGGCCGACTCTATTCCAGCCGTTCCAGGAATTGGTCAGGCGGCGGCACCGCCGACGGTCAGCCCGCCGATCAGCAGGGTCGGCTGACCCACGCCCACGGGGACGCCCTGGCCGTTCTTGCCGCAGGTGCCGATACCGGGGTCCATGGCCATGTCGTTACCGACCGCCCGGATGTGCTGCAGCGCCGTCGCCCCGTCGCCGATCAGGGTGGCGCCCTTGACCGGGTGAAGCACCTTGCCGCCCTTCACGCGGTAAGCCTCGGTGCAGCTGAACACGAACTTGCCGTTGGTGATATCGACCTGCCCGCCGCCGAAGTTGGTGGCGTAGATCCCGTCCTCCAGCCCTGCGACGATGCTCTGCGGATCGTCCTGCCCGCTCTCCATGATCGTGTTGGTCATGCGCGGCATCGGGATATGCGCAAAGGACTGGCGCCGGCCATTGCCGGTCGGGGTATGGCCCATGAGGCGCGCGTTCTGGCGGTCCTGCATATAGCCGACCAGGATCCCGTCCTCGATCAGCACGGTGCGGTTGGTCGCCGTCCCCTCGTCGTCGACCGAGAGGGAGCCGCGCCGCCCCGGGATCGTGCCGTCATCGACAACCGTCACGCCGGGCGCGGCGACCCGCTTGCCCAGAAGCTCGGTGAAGGCCGAGGTCTTCTTGCGGTTAAAATCTCCCTCCAGCCCGTGGCCGATGGCCTCGTGCAGCAGGATGCCGGGCCAACCGGGGCCGAGGGCCACGTCCATGACACCCGCCGGGGCGTCCTCGGCCTCCAGGTTCACCAGGGCCTGGCGCAGGGCCTCGATGGCCACGGTCTGCCAGCAGGTCGGCGCACAGAGCGTCGCAAGGTCATGGCGCCCTCCGGTGCCGGCCGAGCCCGCCTCGCGCCGCCCTCCGGCGCCCTCGCAGATCACCGAGATGTTGAGCCGGGTCAGCGGGCGCACGTCGCGCACATGGCCGCCCTCGGGGCGCAGGATTTCGACCTCCTGCAGGCTGGCCGACAGGCTGGCGGTGACCTGGACGACCTTGGGGTCCTTGGCGCGCAGCCAGGCGTCGATCTCGGCCATCAGCCCGATCTTGGACTTGAGCGCGACCTCCGCCACCGGGTCGTGCGGGGGATAGAGCTGCTGGTTGGTCCCCGCCGGCGCCGGCGCCAGGGTGCCGGTCCCGCCGCGCGCGGCCAGGCGCGCCGTCTCCGCCGCGCGCTTCAGCGATGCCGCGGTCAGCTCGGTCGAATGCGCATAGCCCGCGGTGGCGCCGGCCACGGCGCGCAGGCCGAACCCCTCCCCGCTGTCGTAGACGGCGTTGCGCAGCCGGCCGTCGTCGAAGACCACGCTCTCAGACCGCGACCGCTCCAGGAACAGCTCGCCGTCATCCGCGCCGGCCACCGCCTCGCGCAGAATGGCCAGGGTTTGGTCGCGGTCGAGGTGGCTTTCGAAGGGGCGGAAGGGGGCGGCAGTCTCGCTCATCGGCTTTCGCGCTCTCTTTGATCCGGGTCAAACTCGCGCACCCGTGAAACAGTGGGCGGCGAACTGCCGCGACGGTCTCCCTTGTGGCGCGTGCATTGATATGATGTTTGCAACGCTATGCCAGTATTGGAAGGACGCCCCACGGCTGTCCTCACAAAAGGAGCGCAAAGGATGCGGATTGCAAGCACGACGGTCGCGCTGTCGGCGGGTCTTGCGGCCTGGGCCATGACCGGCGCCGCGGTCGCCGAGGAAGTCTTGGCCGGCAAGCCGACGCCCGGTGCGACCAGCCTGCAGCGTCCCGTGACGCCGATCGCGCACGAGATGCAGTGGATGGACAACTTCCTGCTGGTGATCATCACGCTGATCACGATCTTCGTGACGGGGCTGCTGGCCTACACGGTCTGGCGCTTCCGCAAGGAGAACAATCCCAACCCGCCGCAGCAGTTCACCCATAACGCCAAGCTGGAGGTGATCTGGACCGCGGTGCCCGTGCTGATCCTGGTGATCATCGCCGTGCCCTCGCTGCGCCTGCTGTTCAACCAGCTCGACGTGCCGGAGCCGGACGTGACCATCAAGGCCACGGGCTATCAGTGGTACTGGGGCTTCGAGTACCCCGAGCATGACATCGATTTCACCGCGATCATGCTGCAGAAGGACGAGCTGGAGGAGTTCGGCTATCAGCCGGACGAGTACCTGCTGGCCACCGATACCCGCATGGTCGTGCCGGTGAACGCCAACGTCCACGTGCTCACGACCGCCGCCGATGTGATCCACAACTTCGCGCTGCCCTCCTTCGGGCTGAAGATGGATGCGATCCCCGGGCGCCTGAACGAGACCTGGTTCCGCGCCGAGGAGATCGGCACCTACTTCGGCCAGTGCTCGGAGCTTTGCGGGATCAACCACGCCTATATGCCGATCACCATCGAGGTGGTGAGCCAGGAGGACTATGACGCCTGGGTCGCCGAGCAGGTGGCGGCGAAGAACGGCGAAACGGATGTCGCTGAGGTCACCGCCGAGTGAGCCTGATCCGCCAGTGAGATCGGCTGCGCGGTTCGCCGCGCGGCCGGCACAGCGAGCCCAGACCGAGAGACCGCGTTGACCGACACGACGTCCCCTTACGTTGCCGCCACCGCCCAGCCCCTGGCGCCCGAGCCGGGTTTCCGAGATTACGTGCGCCTGTTGAAGCCGCGGGTCATGTCGCTGGTGATCTTCACCGCCATCGCCGGGATGCTGGCCGCGCCGAGCGCGCCGCATCCGGTGATCGCCTTCGCGGCGCTGATCTGCATCGCCGTGGGCGCAGGCGCCGCCGGGGCGCTGAACATGTGGTATGACGCTGATATCGACGCCGAGATGGACCGCACCCGCGGCCGCCCGGTCCCCGCCGCGGGCGTGGAGCCCGAGACGGCGCGCGACATCGGCATCGGCCTGTCGCTGCTCTCGGTCGCCATGCTGGGCGTTGTCGCCAACCCTGCGGCAGCGGCGATGCTCGCCTTCACCATCTTCTTCTACGCCGTGATCTACACGATGTGGCTGAAGCGGTGGACGCCGCAGAACATCGTCATCGGCGGGGCTGCGGGCGCCTTTCCCCCGGTGATCGCCTGGCTGGCCGCGACCGGCGAGATGGCGCTGGCGCCCTGGCTGATGTTCGCGGTCATCTTCCTCTGGACCCCGCCGCACTTCTGGGCCCTCGCCCTGTGGCGCGCGCGGGAGTATCGCCAGGTCAGCGTCCCCATGCTGCCCGTCGTGGCGGGCGAGCGGGCAACGCGGCGCCAGATCCTGGCCTATACCCTGGTGCTCTCGCCCGTGGCGGTAGCGCTGGCCTTCACCGATGCGGGCGGCCCCTTCACGCTGGCGGCCTCCCTCGTGCTGTCGTTGCGCTTTGTTCAAGGGGCGCTGGCCATCGTGCGGCGGGACGAGGGCGCGGCCCAGGCGGATGGCTATCGCACCGAAAAGCGGGTCTTCGGCTTCTCGATCGTGTATCTCTTTGCCATCTTCGCCGCGCTGATCGCCGATGCGGGCCTGGCGGCGATGATCGGGCCGCTCGACTGGCCGGTTTTGTTCTGAGGGGGAGGGATCCATGGCGCAGATGACCATGCGACGGGACCATGAACTGCACCATCGCCGCCGGGGCCGTAACCTGGGCGTGCTGGTGATGCTCATCGGCCTCGTCGTTATGCTCTTCGCGATCACCATCGTGAAAATGCCCCAGGCGGGCGGCACCGTCGGCAACCCCTCTGCCAGCCAGGCCGGCGGCTGGGGTGCCGAGGATTTTGCCGCCCCCTTCACGCCCGAGCCCGAGGGAGCGACGCAGTGAGCCATCAGCACCCGGATCTGGCGAAAAAGGCCATCCCGCTCGTGGGCGTCGCCCTCGGCATGCTCGGCATGGCCTATGCCGCCGTGCCTCTCTACGATTGGTTCTGCCGCGTGACCGGCTTCGGCGGCACCACGCAGGTGGCCGGCAACGTGGGCGAGCGCGCCGTCGCGCCCCTCGACCAGACCATCAAGGTCCGCTTCGACGCCTCGCTGGTGCGCGGCATGCCCTGGGTCTTTGAGCCGGTTCAGGACGAGGTCGAGATCCGCATCGGCGAGACCGGCCTCGCCTTCTACACCGCGCATAACCCCACCGATAAGCCGGTGACGGGCCATGCCAGCTACAACGTCGCGCCCTTCTCGGTGGGCGCCTACTTCGTCAAGATCGACTGCTTCTGCTTCCAGGAGCAGACGCTGCAGCCCGGCGAGACCGTACAGATGCCGGTGACCTTCTACGTCGACCCCGAGATCGTCGAGGACCGCGAGACCGAGCGCGTGCATACCGTCACGCTCTCCTACACCTTCTACGAAAGCGAGCAGCAGGCGATGCTGACCGACTGACCACGTGCCGACACGACCCCTGGCCGCGGCAAGACCGGAACACCGGCGCCCGGCCAGCGGGCCACCTGGGAGACCGCGGGCCCGCCCGCACTGGAGGAGCGATATGGCTCACGAGAAGAACCACCCCTACCACATCCTGCCGCCGAGCCCCTGGCCGTTCTATGCCTCGATCTCGGCCTTCGTGATGCTCGTGGGCGCGATCCTCTGGATGAAGGGGATGAACCCGATCTTCTTCATCGCGGGCTTCATCGGCTGCTGCTACGTCGCCTTCGGCTGGTGGCGCGATGTGGTGGCCGAGAGCCGCGCGGGCGATCACACCCCGGTGGTGCAGATCGGCCTGCGCTATGGCGTGCTGCTGTTTATCATCTCCGAGGTGATGTTCTTCGTCGCCTGGTTCTGGTCCTTCTTCAAGCACGCCATCTTCCCCATGGCGCCGGTGGAGGGAAAGACCGAGGCCACCGCCTCCGGCCCCGACGGCGTTTGGCCGCCGGAGGGTATCGAGACCTTCGACCCCTGGCATCTGCCCTTCATGAACACGGTCATCCTGCTGCTCTCGGGCTGCACGGTGACCTGGGCGCACCACGCGCTGATCGAGAACAAGCGCACGGATCTGGTGCTGGGGCTCACGCTCACGGTCGGTCTCGGCGCGATCTTCACGATGTTCCAGGCCTATGAGTACAGCCACGCCCAGTTCGCCTTCACCGACGGGATCTATGCGGCGAACTTCTACATGGCGACGGGCTTTCACGGGATGCACGTGCTGATCGGCACCATCTTCCTGGCGGTCTGCCTGATGCGGGCCCGCGCCGGGCAGTTCACGCCGGACAAGCACGTGGGCTTCGAGGCGGCGGCCTGGTACTGGCACTTCGTCGACGTGGTCTGGCTCTTCCTCTTCGCCGGCATCTACGTCTGGGGCGCCTGAGGGGGCGCCTGAGGGAGCGGGAGCACCTGAGCGTATCGATGTCCGACAGCCTGCGCCGCGCGGCGGCGCCCTTGATCCTGGGGGTCGCCGGTACGGCGGCCCTCATTGCGCTCTGCCTCTGGCAACTCGAGCGGCTCGACTGGAAGCTCGGTCTAATCGCGGAGCTTGAGGAGCGCCTCGCCGCCCCGCCCATGGCCCTGCCGGCAACGCCTGACCCAGCGGCGCATGAGTTTCGGCGCGTCACCGTCACCGGCCGTTTCACCGGCGAGCTCGGGGCGCACGGCCAGCCCGATGCGCCGCTGCTGGCCACGCGCGACAAGGCGCCGGGCTACCGCATTATCCAACCCTTCGAGACCGTGGAGGGCCGCCGGATCATGGTCTCCCGCGGTTGGGTTCCGCTGGAGGCAAAGAACACCGGGGGCCGCGCAGTGCGCGAGATCCCGGTACCCGCAGACGAGGTCACCCTCACCGGCGCGCTCCGCTGGCCCGACGATCCGCAGAGCCCCGCCTTCGGTCCCAACGACAACGTCTGGATCGCCCGCGACCTTGCGATCTATGCCGAGGTCTTCGGGGTCGAGCCCCTCCTGCTGGTCGCCGAGACCGAGACACCGGGGCCCACCACCCGCTCGCCCATCCCCCAACCGCTGACCGTCAACCTGCGCAACCCGCACGAGGGCTACGCGATCACCTGGGGTCTGATGGCGCTGGCCTGGGTCATGATGTCGGGGATCTGGCTCAGATCGCGTCTCCGCACCCCTTGAAAGGATCGCCCGGGTGGGCGGGCGACGTTGCGTCCCCGTCCAGGGGACGCGACGAGGTCGTCGGCCCGGGTGACCATCGACAAAGGTTGCGGCGCTATACAGGCCGCGCGCGCCTGCGCTAAGACCGAGGGATAGATCGCGGAGGGTCGGATGCATTACGTCAGCACACGCGGGCAGGCGCCCGTCCTGGGGTTCGAGGATACGGTCCTCGCGGGGCTCGCCCGCGACGGCGGCCTCTATGTGCCCGAGACCTTCCCGACCCTGAGCGCGGCAGAGATCGCGGCCATGCGCGGCCAGCCCTACGAAGCCGTGGCCCTCAGCGTCATGCGCCCCTTCGTGGGCGGCGCCTTCACCGACGCCGAACTCAAGGCGATCATCGACAAGGCCTATGCCGTCTTCCGCCACCCCGCCCGCGCCCCGCTGGTCCAAACCGGCCCGGCCGATTGGATCCTGGAGCTGCACCACGGCCCCACGCTCGCCTTCAAGGACTTCGCGATGCAGGTGGTGGCTCGCCTGTTCGAGGCCATCCTGGCCCGCCGCGGCGGCCGGGTGACCATCGTCTGCGCCACCTCCGGCGACACAGGCTCGGCGGCGATGGAGGCGTTTCGCGGCCGCGAGGGCTGCGATCTCGTGGTCCTCTATCCCCACGAGCGGGTGTCGGAGGTGCAGCGGCGCCAGATGACCACCCCGTCGGAGCCCAATGTCCATGCGCTCGCCGTCGAGGGGACCTTCGACGACTGCCAGGCGCTGGTGAAGGCCATGTTCAACGACCATGGCTTTCGCGACGAGATGCGGCTGGGGGCGGTCAATTCGATCAACTGGGGCCGCGTCCTCGCCCAGGTCGTCTATTATTTCACCGCTGCCGTGGCGCTGGGCGCGCCCGATAGGGCGATCAGCTTCTCCGTGCCCACGGGCAACTTTGGCGACATCTTCGCAGGCGAGGTCGCGCGGCGCATGGGCCTGCCCATCGACCGGCTGGTGATCGCGACCAACGAGAACGACATTCTCCATCGCACGCTTGAGACCGGGGTGTCCGCGGCACAGGGCGTCACCCCCACCGTGGCCCCCTCCATGGACATCCAGGTCTCCTCGAACTTCGAGCGGTTGCTCTTCGACCTCTTCGGCCGCGACGCCGCGGCCACCGCCGGCGCCATGGCCGATCAAAAGGCGACCGGGCGTTTCGCGTTGCCCCAGGGTGCGCTTCAGGATCTGCGCCGCGGCTGGGCCTCCGGCCGCTCGGGGCGGGATCAGACGCTGGCCACGATCCGCCGGGTCCAGCATGCCACCGGCATGGTCCTCGACCCCCATACCGCCATCGGCGTCGTGGCGGCAGAGGCTGAGCGGGGCGATCCGACGATCCCGATGGTGACGCTCGCCACCGCCCATGCCGCCAAGTTCCCCGATGCGGTGGTCGAGGCTTGCGGCAGCCATCCCGCCCTGCCGGTCCATCTCGCCGATCTCTACGACCGCCCCGAGCGGATCGCCCGCATTCCCAACGATCTCGCCGCCGTCCAGGCCGCCGTGCGCGACCGCTGCGCCGCGCCCGCCTGAAAGGCCCCAGCAAGAGGCCCGCCAGAGGCCGAGGAAACGTTTCATGTCCGATAGTGCCATCGCCGATCCGAACACCCGCCTCACCACCCTGTCGAACGGGTTTCGCATCGTCACCGAGCGGATGCCGGGTCTCGGTTCCGCCTGTATCGGTGTCTGGGTCGAGGCCGGCAGCCGGCACGAGGAAGAGAGCCTGAACGGCGTCGCGCATTTCCTGGAGCATATGGCCTTCAAGGGCACCGCCCGGCGCAGCGCCCGCGACATCGCCGAACAGATCGAGGACGTGGGCGGCCATCTCAACGCCTATACCTCGCGCGAGCGCACGGCCTATTACGCTCGCGTGCTGGCCGCCGATGTGCCGCTCGCCCTCGACATCATCGCCGACATCGTCCTCAACCCGGCGCTCGCGGCGGAGGAGATGGAGCTCGAGCGCCACGTCATCCTGTCCGAGATCGGGCAGGTGAACGACACCCCCGACGATGTGATCTTCGACTGGCTGCAGGAGACCGCCTATCCCGACCAACCGCTCGGCCGGCCGATCCTCGGCTCGACCGCCCGGGTCTCGGGGTTCTCGGCGGGGGACCTGCGGCGCTTCATCGGCGCGCACTACCAGCCCGGCAAGATGATCCTGGCGGCCACCGGCGCGGTCGATCACGATGCCCTGGTGGCGCTGGCGGAGCGGAGCTTCGGCACCATGCCCGGCGGTGCTGCGACGCTGGGGGTCGATGCGCGGTTCGCAGGCGGCGAGCGGCGCGTGGACAAGGGGCTCGAGCAGGCGCATTTCGCCCTCGGCCTGCCCGCGCCCGGGATCCGCGATGCGGCCTATCCCGCGGCCCATATCGCCGCCCTCTCCATCGGCGGCGGCATGTCCTCTCGGCTGTTCCAGGAGGCGCGGGAGAAGCGCGGCCTCTGCTACACGATCTTCGCGCAGAACGCGGCGCATGAGGAGACGGGCATCCTGACGGTCTACGCCGGTACCTCCGCCAGCGACCTCTCCGACCTGGTCGCCGTCACCGCCGATGAGCTGTCGCGCGCCGCCCATGACCTGAGCGAGGGGGAGGTGGCGCGCGCCAAGGCCCAGGCCAGGGCGGGGCTGATGATGGGGGTGGAGGGCGCCTCCGCCCGCGCCGAACGTCTGGCGGGCTCGGTCGCGATCTGGGGCCGGCCCCGCGCGGTGGCGGAGAGCCTGGCCGAGATCGACGCGGTCACCGTGGTCGATGCCCGCGCCGCGGTGGCGGGCTTTCTCTCCGGCACGCCTGCGCTCGCGCTCTATGGTCCCGTGGGCGGCGCCCCCGATGCCGAGACGCTCGCCCGCGCGCTGGCTGCCTGACGGTGAGCCTGCCGGCGATGTTCATCCGGCGCCCCCGGCCCAAGGTCGAGATCGTCACGGCGCGGCTGGTCCTGCGACCGCCGGAGATGCCGGACTTCGAGGCCTGGGCGCGGCTGAGGCGCGAAAGCCGGTCCTTCCTGCAGCCCTGGGAGCCCGCCTGGGCGCCGGACCACCTCAGCCAGCGCGCCTTTCGCAACCGGGTGCTCTGGGCCGAGCGCTCGGTGCGTCAGGGCGAGGCCTTGCCGCTCTTCCTGATCCTGCCGGGTCACGGGGAGATCGTCGGTGGCCTTACGCTCTCGAACATCCGGCGCGAGCCCGCGGATGCGGGGACGCTCGGCTATTGGATCGGCGCGCGCTATGCGCGCCTGGGCTATATGCAGGAGGCGCTGGCGGCCCTGCGCGACCATGCCTTCGGCCAGCTCGGCCTCAGCCGGCTGGAGGCCGCCTGCCTGCCGGACAACCAGGCCTCGCGCGGGTTGTTGGAGCGCTGCGGCTTCAAGTACGAGGGCGTCGCCCAGGCCTACCTTCAGATCGACGGGCGCTGGCGTAACCACGTCCTCTATGCCGCGCTCCGCAGCGACCGCCGGGGCCGCGTCGAATGACCGATGACGCGCTGCAGCGCCTGCTGGACGAGATCGCGGCGCGCATGGCGGATGAGACCGAGCGCGGGACGCCGGCGCAGTACATCCCCGAACTGGCCAAGGCCGACGTCGGCCGGTTCGGCATCGCCGTGGCGCCCGTTTCGGGCGGGGTGACGGTGGCGGGCGATGCGGATCTGCCCTTCTCGATCCAATCGGTCTCCAAGGTCTTCACGCTGATCCTGGCGCTTGAGCGCGTGGGCGGCGGCGTCTGGCAAAGGGTCGGGCGCGAGCCCTCGGGCAATGCCTTCAACTCGATCGTCCAACTTGAGCACGAACGTGGGATCCCGCGTAATCCCTTCATCAACGCCGGCGCCATCGTGATCGCCGATCTTCTGGCAGAAGGCCGCGGTGTCGAGGAGACGGTCGACGAGATCCTCGCCTTCCTTCGCCGTGTCAGCGGGGATGCGGCGATCGACATCGATCCCGCCGTCGCTGCGTCGGAGCGGCGGACGGGGCATCGCAACGTCTCGCTCGCCAGCTTCATGGCGGCGGAGGGGAACCTGAAGGGGCGGGTCAAGAATGTCTTGGCCGTCTATTACCGCCACTGCGCCATCGCTGTGAGCTGCCGGCAGCTCGCCGCTGCTGGCAGGTTCCTGGCGGCGGCGGGCGCGGCGGGCTGCGAGCAGGTTGTGCCGGCGGAGCGGGCGCGCCGGTTGACGGCGCTGATGCTGACCTGCGGGCACTACGATGCGTCGGGCGAGTTCGCCTATCGCGTTGGCATCCCGGCGAAATCGGGCGTGGGCGGCGGCATCCTGGGCGTCGTACCCGGCATCGCCGCGGTGGCCGCCTGGTGCCCGGGGCTGGACGCGCGGGGCAATTCGCTGCTGGCCTCCCGCGCCTTCGAGATCCTGGCCGCCCGCACCGGCTGGTCGGTCTTCGCCACACGCGCGGGCTAGGCGGTGGCGATCCTCACTAGGACGGGCATGCGCGCGCATGCCGGTTGGGGCGCCGTGCCGGGAGGCCGGAGTGCGCCACTGCGGCCATCGGCGCCCGCGCCCACCCACGTTAGGATGGCCGCCGATGCGTAAACGCCCGATCACCATGGCAGTCTGTCCTTGCCACCTCCGTGTTTCGGGATCCTTCAGAGAAACGCGCCCACACTGACGCGGGTGGGCGCGGGCGCCGATGCATGGATGTGCGGCGATCTCGAACCGTTCGTGACCTCCGGCACTCGGTGCTCTGGCGTTGCGACCGATGGTGGACGGCGCGAAGGGGACAACCCGCGCTAGCCATTGACGGCGGATGTGGGAGCGGGCACCCGCGACAGGATCGCGTTCATGGTGTCGCGCAGCCCTTGAGGGACAGTGGCAGGGCTGAACGTTGCCGGCGGGAGCGTATCGGTAGCACCGGCATGCTTCACCGCCAGATCGAAGAGCCGGGCCATGACGAAACCGGCGTCCTCCGCGCTCATCGCCTTGACGCCATTGCTGGCCCCAGGACGATGTTTATGAGCGAGATCAGCGGCCTGATACGCGAGGTACCCCGCCCGCCGATACTCTCCCTGACCGCGGGCACCGTCCGCGGAGCGGACGAGGGACACGATCTTGCGGCGGATCTCGGCGGAGGCGATCTCACCCGCAATCTCCTCGGTGATCTCCTCCACCTTGGCCGCGGTGAACCCGCCCTCCGACATCCGCGTGCGGGCCTGTTCATAGGTCTCGAACGCGATGTTCGCCTCCGCCTCCTCCGGCGTCTTGAGGACCTGGACGACAAAGTAGGAGCCGCTCGTGAACGGCCGCATCGCCGTCGCGCCGTCCTTGGCGACGCACTCCATCAGCCGCCCCGTGGTGGTGTCGAGCCGCAGGTTCGCCCAGTCCGTGCTCTGGCTGCGGGTATAGTCGGCGACCATTGCATAGAGCCCGGTCTCAAAGCGCACGAAGTCGAAATCGCTGTCCGTCGCCGTGTTGAACCCGATGCTGTAGTCGAAGATCTGATCGTCCGCATTGCCGCCATCAAGCAGGCTTTTCAGGATCGTCGTCAGCGCGGCGCCCCCCAACCCGCCGCCGGCGAAGATCGCGGGGGAGGAGGCGTCGATGATCCCGGAGATCAGCGAGCGCTGGTTGTCGGTCTCGATGTCGAGCTCGATAACCGTGATCTCCAGCCCAAAGCCCGCGCCGCTGTAGCGTGCAGGCCCCACGATCGGCAGGTTGTCGTCGCTGTAGAACTGGCCGCGGAAGATGTCGTTGGAGGAAAGGACGACCTTCGCCCCCTCGATCCCCTTGTTGAACCCCTCGGCCGCCGTCGCGTTCTCGCCCTCGCCCGTGCCGGCATAGTCGAAGGCCCGGGCGACGACGAGGATCTCGAGGTTCGACTCGAGGGTGCTGAGGGCGACGGATGTCTCGCCCAGCCCCTCCGGCGTAAGACTGAGGTCCGAGAAGAAGTTCTCGGGTTGCGCGCCCTCGTCGGCGATGTAGCCGGAGCGGAGCGTGACGGCATAGAACTCCCCCGCCTCGATCCCGCTGCCCGCGCTCCCGCCGCCCTGGGAGATGCCGACCAACTGGTTGCCCTGGCAGGCGTCGCCGGCCGACCCGTCGGTGGGTGTCGTCGCGAGAGAGACCTTTCGGGCCCGGACCTCGCCCACGTCGGACACGCTACATGCCGCGCAGAGGAGTGCGGCGAGGCAACAAGACAGAACGACCGGCTTCGTCATCAGAATGCTCCAACAAAATCTCGGCTTTTGCCGATGTATTCGACGCTATGCCTTGGGCAAAACCATGACAAGCGCACCCCACCCCTGGGACAGCGTCCTAGACGGCGCCTTGGGCGACCTGGCGGGCGGCGGAGGGGAGCAGGCCGAACTGGCGGCGAAAGACACGGCTGAGGGAGGAGGGGTCGTCGAACCCGGTCAGCGCCGCTACCTCGCCGACGGAGAGCGCGCCGTTGCTGAGCAGCAAGCGCGCCCGCTCCAGCCGCAAACGAGTGTAGTAGCGACCCGGGCTCATGCCGAAGCGGCGCTGGAACAGCCGCCGGGCGGTGGAGGGTTCCACCCCCGCCAAACGGCAGAGGGAGGCCACGGGCAGGGGGCGGTCCAGGTGGCTCTGCATGATCTCCACCATGCGCCCCACGCGGCGGTCGACGGCGACCAGCGCCACCGGCCGCTCGGGTCGTTCCGGCAAGGGTCGGTGATTGAGCGTCACGGCCACGTTGTCCGCCAGGGCCTGGCCACGAAACCGCGCGACGAGCCGCAGCATCATATCGACCGTCGAGACCCCACCGCCGGAGGAGAGGAGGCTCCCATGCTCGGCGTGCAGCCGGTCGAGCAGGATCGCCTCGCCGAGCGCTTCACGAAAGGCCGGCGTCGCCTCGTGGTGGACGGCCACCTGCCGGTCGCGCAGGACGCCCGCGCGCGACAGGAGCAGCGCGCCCGTGTCCGCCGCGGCGATGACGGCCCCGGCGCGGTCCTGGCGGCGCAGCCAGGCCAGCAGAGCCGGCGCACAGGCTTCCTCCGGCGCAAAAGACGTCAGGACCACGACCACGGCGGGGCGGGGCGCGGTCTCGACGGACGCGGCCGCGGCGATCTCGATCCCGCTCGAGGACTGCACCGGCTGTCCGTCGACCGTCACGATGCTGCGGTGAAAGGCCGGGGCGCCCAGCACGCGGTTGGCCACCCGCAGCACCTCCGTCGCGGCAGCGAGCGACATGAGCGCGAACCGCGGTCCGAGGGCCACTGCCACCTCCACCGGGCCATCGCGCATCGTTCCCTCCCATTGAGCGTTTCGGCGGTATTTTCGCGCGTTTTGGCCGGGCGGCGCAAGGCGCTGGCGCGCATCGTCGGGAGCAGAACACGCGTGGGAGGGCGGCAATGGACGGGCAGGCGACGGCGCTGGCGGAGGGCACTGACGTGCCGTGCAGCGAGGCGGAGCGCCAGGTGCGCATAGAGCTTGCCGCGCTCTATCGGCTTTGCGCGCATTACGGCATGTCGGACCTGGCGAACGGCGCCATCGGGGCGCGGCTGCCGGGCACGCCTACGCGCTATCTCACCCACCCCTACGGCATGTTCTGGGAGGAAGCGCGCGCCTCGGACTTCGTTGTGATCGACGAGGCCGGCGCGCCGGTCGATGCGGCCGCGCACTGGCTGAACGACGGGGCGCAGAACCTGTGCCGCTGGATCTTCGGCGCTCGCCCTGACGCGCAGTTCTTCGTCCATGGCCACGAGGAGGAGGTCATGGCGGTGGGCTCGATCGAGGAGGGGCTCATGCCGCTCAACCAGCCGGCGGTCTACCTCGGCCACATCACCGGCTATCTCGACTATGAGTTCGAGGAGGACGAGGCTTTCGCCGAGCGCTTCGTCGAGGCGCTGGGGCAGAAGCAGATCCTGATCTCGCGCAACCATGGCTACTATGCGCTGGGCGAGACGGCGGCGGCGGCCTTCTTCCGCGCCTATTTCCTGCGCCAGACCTGTGCGGCGCAGATCAAGACCCTGTCCATGGGCCGCGCGCTCTACCCGATCGATCCCCAGCGGGTCGCCCGGTACCAGGACCAGATGGATGCCTCGGCGCATTATCACTACGACGGCAAGACGGAGTGGCCGGGGCTGCTGCGCCTGCTGGAGCGTACCCAACCCGACTACAAGGAGTGAGGGCCATGCCCGAGGATATCGCCGTCGCCGCACCGGCTGCCCTGTCGCCCGATTTCATGGTCCACGCACCGGGGCCGCGCATCAGCATGATGACGGTCGAGGGGCATTTCCTCTCGGTCGTCTGGGTCGACGGGGTCACCCACCGCTTCAACCGCTTCTTCCTGCGCGAGAACCACGTTGGCGACGGGATCATCGACCTGGTGACGCGCGAGCGGATGATCCCGGCGGATGCGCTGGCGGAGGATCTGGCGTTGGTCAGAGCGCAAACCGAGGGCGACGCGGTCCTCGTCGACTGGGCCGACGGGGTCACCACGCGCCATGCTGCCGGCTGGATGCGCGCGACCGCGGAGGGGCTGTGGCGCCCCGATGCGCCGCTGCCCGCCCGCGTGGCCTGGGAGACTGCGGCGATGCCCGAGCCCGTCAGCTTCGACGGCCCCGGCGCGCTGACAGACGATGCGGTGCTGCAGGACTGGCTGCGCGCCGCCTGGATCTATGGCCTTGCGCGGCTGCGCGGCCTGCCGGTGGCGCAGGGCACGGTGCAGCGGGTGGCGGAACGGATCGGCGTGATCCGCTGCTCCAGCTTTGGCTTTCTCTTCACCGTGGAGACCAAACCCAACCCGGATTCGAGCGCCTATACCGCCAACGCGCTGGTCGGGCACATCGACCTGCCGACGCGGGAGATGACGCCCGGTTTCCAGCTGCTGCACTGCCGCCAGAACACCTGTCGCGACGGCTTCTCCACCATGGCCGATGGCATCGCGGTGGCCGAGGCGATCCGGGCGGAGGACCCGGACGCCTTCGATGCGCTGACCACCCTGCCGTGGTGCGTGTCGAACCGGCACAATCAGTTCGATTACCGCCAAAGCCGGCCGGTGGTGCGCCTGGACGCCCAGGGCAACGTCGTCGAGATCCTGCTCAACGATTTCCTGCGCTGCGAGCCCGATATGCCCGACAGCGAGGTGGAGCGGGCCTATCGGGCGATCCGGCTCTTTATGCGGCATATCCAGTCGGACCGGTTCCTGCTGCGCTACCCCTTCGCGCCCGGGGATCTGGTGCTGTTCGACAATCGCCGGCTGCTGCACGGCCGCGATGCCTTCGACCCCCAGGGCGGGGTGCGCCAGCTTGAGGGCTGCTACGTCGATACCGACGAGGTGTCCTCGCGCCTGCGCGTCCTGGCGCGGCCGCGGCGATAGCGCCACGAAAGGCGGATGCGGGCTGAGCGGGCCTCGGATCGATTGTCCGGGGCCTTGGTGCGTGGTCTTCTGCGCGGGCCTTCAGAAGGAGTCGCCTCATGCACCGCTCGATCCTCGCCCGCCTGATCCCGCTGCTGCCGCTCGCTGCCCTTGCGCTTGGAGGGATGACGGCCCCCGCTGCCGCCGGTCCGGTCTATGACCGGGTGGTCGAGCGCGGGGTCCTCAACATCGGGATCCGGACGGACACGCCGCCTTTTGCCTATGTGCAGGACGGCGCGCCGCGGGGTTTTACCGCCGAGCTTTGCGGAATGATGGCGGGGGCGATCCTGGCGACCTCCGACCTCGAGGTGCTGGACGCCAAGGTCATCCCGGTGACCGCCGAGAACCGCTTCGATGCGCTCAAGAGCGGGGAGATCGATCTGCTCTGCGGTGCTACCACCGCCAACCTGACCCGGCGCGAGACGATGTCCTTCACCATCCCCACCTTCTCCACCGGGATCGGGGCTTTGGTGGCGGCCGATGCGCCGGCGCTGTTGCTGGAGCTCATCAACGGCGGGCCGGCGGCGCTGTCGGCCAATGCGACGCGCGAGGGCCTGAAGGGCAAGACGCTGGGCTTTCAGACGGGCACCACCGCCGAGACCTGGGTGGCCGAGAAGGTTATGCCGCAGCTCGAGGGCGCCGTGCTGATGCCCGTCGACAACCACGTCAAAGGGATCGAGAGCGTCGCCGACGGCACCATCGACCTCTATTTCGCGGACAAGGCGATCCTGTCGGGCCTGCTGCGGGGCCTGGACAACGCCGAGGGCTTCGCCGTCTCGCGCGCGACCTTCACCTCCGAGCCCTACGCGCTCGCCATCCCCCGTGGCGACGAGGATCTGCGGCTGGTGATGGACCGGGCGTTGAGCCACATCTACCGATCCGGCGCGATCTACCGCCTTTACGAGCGGTATTTCGGCAAGCCGGGCACGATCGAGCGGGTGTTCTACAGCGCCGTCGCGCTGCCGGAGTAGGCGAGCGTTAGGCGGAGCCGCCAGCTGCCTCAGGCGGAGCCGCCAGCTGCCTCAGGCGGAGCCGCCCGCTGAGAGCAGGGCCGGCGAGATCCCCAGCTTGCCGAGGGCGCGGTCCCATTTGCCGTCGTGCTGGTCATCGAAGAGCAGCGCGCTGTCGGGATCGCAGGCGAGCCAGCCGTTGTGGCGAAACTCCATCTCCAGCTGCCCCGGCCCCCAGCCGGTATAGCCGAGGGCGACGATCGCGCGTGCCGGCCCCTCGCCCCGCCCGATGGCGTGCAGGATCTCCATCGTCGCGGTCATCGAGACATCGACATCAACCCTGAGCGAGGCGTCGTCGGCGTGGTAATCGCCCGAGTGCAGCACAAAGCCCCGCCCTGTCTCGACCGGGCCGCCAAAGCGGATGGGCTGGTGGCTCTCGCTTTCGGGCAGGGGGATCGACAGCTTCTCGAACAGGTCCGACATGGTGAGTTCGTCCGCGCCGCGGTTGATCATCAGACCCATGGCCCCCTCCTCCGAGTGGGCACAGATATAGATCAGACCGCGATGGAACCGCGGGTCCGGCATCGTGGGCATGGCGATCAGGAGCTGGCCGGTCAGAAACCGCTCGTCCTCATCTTCCGGTATGTCTTCGGTATCCTCCATACACTCAAAGTGGCGCGCGGTTTGGCGCAGCGCAACCGTTCACGGATTTGCTAGAGGACACCGGCGTAGCGGATGACTATTTTCCAGATATGTCGGGGATCAAGATGAACTGGATAGCGGCGTCAGTGGCTGCGTCGCTGGTGGCGGCTCTCGCGCTAAGCGGCGGCGAGGCCTCGGCGCAGGCGCGCGTCTCGACCGGGGGCTCCTTTGTGAAGGCGAGCCTGCTGGTGGGCGAGGCGCATGCGGATGGCACGCGCGACGCGGGGCTGATGCTGGAGGTGAAGCCCGGCTGGAAGACCTATTGGCGCAATCCGGGTGAGGCAGGGGTGCCGCCGCGGCTCGATTGGAGCGCCTCGCGGAACCTCGCGGATCTGCGCATCGAGTGGCCGCAGCCGACCCTGTTCGAGAGCTTCGGTTACCTGACGCTGGGCTACGGCGGCCGGGTGATCCTGCCGATCACGCTGACCGCACAGGACCCCGGCGCGCCGATCGATCTTGCGCTGAACGGCATGTTGGGCGTCTGCAAGGACATCTGCGTCTTCGAGGAGATCGATCTGGAGACCCAGATCGTGCCCGGGGTGGATGGGCCGGATGCACCGCGCATCGGCATCGCCCGCCTCTCCGTGCCCATGAGCGGGGAGGAGGCGGGGATCAGCCTGGGCGGCTGTCGCATCGCGGGGGCAGGCTACGACCGCTCCTTCAGCGCGACGCTCACCCTGCCGGACGGCGCTGCTTCGCCCTTCGTGGTGCTCGAGGGGCCCGAGGGCGCCTGGTTCCGCCACACCGCCGTCGCGAGCGGTCCGGACGGGATGACCGTGACGTCGAAGCTGAAGCTGGAGGAGGCGGGCGCCTGGATCGACCGCGCCGGCATTTCCGCCACGGTGCTGTATGGTGGCATGGCCGCCGAGGTGCATGGCTGCACCCCGACCGGCTGACCACTGTCCGGGTGAAGGAGCTTGCTGAGTCCCCGGGCGTGACCAGGGGATCTCAGTGACACGGCGCGTGGATTGCCCGGTCGAGCCGGGCAATGACGACGATCCGGTGAGGGGGCGTCAGGCGCGGCTGAGCATGCCGCGCGAGGACGCCAGTTCCCGCATCTTCTTCTGCAGCTTCTCGAAGGCGCGGACCTCGATCTGGCGGATCCGTTCGCGGCTGACGTTGTAGACCTTGGACAGATCCTCCAGCGTCACCGGCTCGTCCTGCAGGCGACGTTCCGTAAGGATATGCTTCTCGCGCTCGTTCAGCGTCTCAAGCGCGGCCATGAGCAGTTCGCGACGCGCCTCCAGCTCCTGGCTTTCGGCATAGACCGTGGCCTGGTCGGCGTCGTCGTCGGCCAGCCAGTCCTGCCATTCGGTGGTCGAGTCCCCGTCGCCCTTCAGCGGCGTGTTCAACGAGCTGTCGCCCCCGCCAGAGAGGCGGCGGTTCATCGAGACGACTTCATTCTCGTTCACGCCGAGGTCACGGGCGATCTTGGCCACATGCTCGGGGCGCATGTCGCCCTCCTCCAGCGCGCCGATCTTGCCCTTGGCCTTGCGCAGGTTGAAGAAGAGCTTCTTCTGCGCTGCCGTGGTGCCCAGCTTCACCATGGACCAGGAGCGCAGGATGTACTCCTGGATGCTCGCGCGGATCCACCACATGGCATAGGTCGCCAGGCGAAAGCCCTTATCCGGGTCGAAGCGCTTGACGGCCTGCATGAGACCGACGTTCGCCTCCGAGATCACCTCGGCCGTGGGCAGGCCGTAGCCGCGATAGCCCATGGCGATCTTGGCGGCCAGGCGCAGGTGGCTGGTGACCAGCTTATGCGCGCTCTCCTTGTCGCCGTGGTCCACCCAGGCCTTGGCCAGCATGAACTCCTCCTCCGGCTCCAGCATGGGGAACTTGCGGATCTCGGAGAGGTAGCGGCTCATCCCCTGTTCGGGCGACGGCGCGGGAAGGCTGGAATAGCTGCTCATAGTCATCCTCCGGTCTGCGGCGTCGGGAGAAGGCGGCAGGATCGCCCGCAGTGCCCCCGGCCCGCGTCGGGCTATAACGTAAGGCTCAGGCGTCCCGGCGCAAATCCGTCAATAATCCGGTGAAATCATCCGGCAGAGGGCTTTCGAAGGCGATAACGTCGCCCGTGACGGGATGCGTGAAGCCCAGGGTCTGCGCATGCAGCGCCTGGCGCTGAAAGCCCAGCGCCGCCTCGCCGGCTTCCGCGGCCTCCGCCGGCGGGCGGCGACGACCGCTGCCATAGACCGGATCGCCGACGAGCGGATGGCCGATATGCGCGGCATGGACGCGGATCTGATGGGTGCGCCCGGTCTCTAGCCTGCAGCGCGCCAGCACGGCCCAGGGGCGGGAGCCTGCGCGAAACACCTCCTCCACACCCAGGCGCGTCACGGCATGGCGCCCGGCGTGGCGCACCGCCATGCGCTTGCGGTCCGACGGGTGGCGGGCGATGGGCGCCTCGATGCGAAGCTGCCCTGGCCCCTCTGCCGTCACGGCCTCCAGCCCCATGAGGCGCGGATCGGCGGTATCAGGCACCCCCCAGAGGATCGCCGCATAGGCCCGTTCGATGCTGTGGGCCGCGAACTGCTGGGCAAGGCCCGCATGCGCCGCCTCGGTCTTGGCGACCACCAGCAGGCCGGAGGTGTCCTTGTCGATGCGATGCACGATGCCGGGCCGCCGCTCCCCCCCGATGCCCGACAGGCTGTCGCCGCAGTGGTGCAACAGCGCGTTCACCAACGTGCCGTCCGGGCTGCCAGGCGCGGGGTGGACCACCATGCCCGCGGGTTTGTCGACCACGATGAGGCTCGCGTCCTCATAGACGACATCCAGTGGGATCGCCTGGGGCTGGGGGACAGGATCGGTCAGGGCGGGCAGGGCGATGCGCCATACCTGGCCTACTGCGGCACGGGTCTTCGGGGCCGGCGCCTTGCCTTGGGGGTCGGTGACGCGGCCCGTGGCCAGCGCCTCGGCGATCCGCGACCGGCTGAGGCCGGGGATCCCCTCGGCCAGGCGGGCCAGGGCCTTGTCCAGCCGGTCGCCGGCCAGGGCTTCCGTGACCTCAAGTTCCGCGTATGGTGCCTCGGCGCTGCTGCCCTGGGCGGGCGCGTCGTCCTCCTCCCACTCGATGTCGCCGGGGCCGTTCATGACCGATCCTTTGCCGAAACCGCCTCAGGACGAGGAGGATCTGCCCGAGCCGCCGCAGGTGCGCCGCCTGCGCCGCCTGGTGAGCGCGCTTACCCTCGCCTCGATCGTCGCGGTCCTAGCGATCGCGGGCACGGTTGTCATCCGCCTCTCGACGCTGGAGACCGCGCCCCGCCTTGCAGCGCCCGGCCCGGTTGCGATGCCGGAGGCGATCGCCCTGCCGCGCGGCGAGACGATCACGGCCCTGGGGGCGGCCGGGTCGAGCGTTTTGATCGCAACCACGGATGCAGCGGGGGTGGAGCGATTACGAAGCTTCGATGCCGACACCGGGGCAGCGCTCTCCGTCACGGTCATCGACCGGCGATGACCTGCCCGCGGTCGTCCAGATCGCGCCAGGCGGGGATGCCGGCCAGCCCCTCGGCCGCATAAACACCGCGGGCGATCGCACGGGCCAGGCAATCCGCGGCCAGCATGCCCGTACGACCGGTCTGCGCCAGTGGGTTGTCGAGCGGTCGCCGCCCAGTCGCGAGCGCGAACACCGTGTCGCCGTCCAGCGGGCTATGCACCGGGCGGATCGCGCGGCCGAGGCCGTCCTGCGCCATGGTCGCTACCCGCGCCAGGGCCGACCGGTCGAGCGCCAAGTCGGTGGCAACGACGGCCAGCGTGGTGTTTTGCCCTGTGTCATAGGCCTCGAACGGGAAATCCGTCAGCCCGTCTTCGGCAGGCGCTGCGGGCGGGGGCACTGCGCCGTACTCGCCGGCGATCTCCCAAGGATGAGCCCAGAACGCGCGGCTGTTTGGCATCGTCACGCGCCCCACCGGGTTCACGATGGCCAGGGCCGCGACCGTGCTGCCATCGGGTGCGACGGCCGAGGCGGTGCCGGTGCCGCCCTTGATCGGGCCCGCCGTGGCACCTAGTCCGGCGCCCGCGTTGCCGAGCGTGATCTCCGTCCCCGCGTCATCGACCGCCGCGCGGCCAAGGTCGAACCAGGGCGGGGTGTGCCACCCCGTCGGATCGTCCGCCGTCCCCGTGAGCAGATCGAAGATGATCGCCCCGGCGACCATGGGGACCTTGGCGGGTCCCATGGAGAAGCCGGTGCCCCTGCCCCGTAGCCGGTCCATCACGCCGCCGGCGGCATCGAGCCCGAAGGCGGAGCCACCGGAGAGCGCGATGCCGTCCAACCGCTCCACCGTGCCGCCGAGCGTGAGGGAGGAGACGCCGCGCGTGGCAGCCCCGCCGCCACCGACAACCGCGGCGGCCATTGCCGGGCCCTCGGGGCTGAGCACCACGGTCACGCCGGTGACGCGGTCGTGGTCCTCGGCCTGGCCGACTGTCAGACCGGCGACATCGGTCAGCGCGTTGCGCGGGCCGGGGCAGATAGTGCCTTCGGTCATTCCCACCACCGGTCGATCTCGGCGATGTCCTCGTCGCTCCAGCCCAGGTGATGCGCCAGTTCGTGCACCACGACATGGGCGACCAGCGCCTCCAGCGCCACATCGCCGCGCTCGATCCACTCCAGCAGGATCGCCCGGCGGTAGAGCCAGATCGTCGCCGGCATATCCCCGCTGTCGCCGATCGATCGCAGCGTCAGCGCGACCCCGTCATAGAGGCCGGTCAGCTCGTAGGGATCATCGATGCCCAGACTGCGGCAGGTCGCATCGTCCGCAATCTCGGCGACGTGCAGCCGGACTTCCCGTGCGGCCAGGCGGAACGGTTCGGGCAGGGTGGCGAGCGCCCGCTCGCCCAGGTCCCGGAGCGCCGCCAGATCGGGTGCCATGCCCGTGGCACCCACGGGCGCGGCCCCGTCCGCGGCGGATCGCGGTGCTGTCATGGCCGCCCCTCGGGCGCGCTGACGCATCTGCGTCGCGCGATGTCGTTTCCGCGCCGAACCATGCAGCGGGGGGATGTGACCCATGCACATTCGGCATTTCTCATTCGCCCCTCCCGACCCCATCTTGCAGGCATCAGACAAACCCCTGTCGTGTCGAGGAGAATACCGATGATGAAGCGCCTGATCGAGATCACCCGCAACGCCCGTGCCCGTGCCGAGCTCGAGGCTTTCCACCGCGCCGAGATGCGTGAGGCCGGCGTTACCGACGCCGCGCTGCACGCCTTCCTGAACGGCCGCTAGCGACCACCCTGCCAGAACGACAGGGTTACGTTCAAAGGGGCCTCCGCCGATGCGGGGGCCCTTCTTCTTTTTGACCGGGCGCGCGCGAGGCGCGGCTCAGTTTCTATTGAGCGCGCGCGGGATGCGCCCCTCAGTGCTCCTCTCCCGCGAAACGCTCGGCCATCTGCGCTCCCAGCGCCAAGGCCCGGGGCAGCAGTGCCGCCGTCTCGGCCTTGAGGTAGGCCTCGGCGAAGCGCCGCCCCTCCGCGCTGTCCGAGATATCGGCCGCCCAGCCCAGGATCCCGTCCGAGAAGGGCTTGAAGGCATGGGCATAGATCAGCGTGAGGTCGGCGACATAGGCGGTCTCCATCCGCTCCCGGTCGGCCTCCAGCCAGGCACGATAGGCGGCGGGCTCCATGGGCTCGCCGGTCATACCGGCGGCGACCAGCGGGGCCCAAAGCGCGTGCTGCACGGCCAGCGCCCCGGCGATCTCGAGCTTGAGAAGGTCCGGGTCGCCGACCATCCGGGCGTAATCGTCGGTGCGGGCGGAGCCCACGAGCCGGTCGGCCTCCAGCGCCCGCCGGCCGCTCTCCAGCACCGCCGCCTCGCCCTCCTCGGTGATCATCTGAAGGGAGAGCTGGCGGAAGCGGCGCGAGATTCGCACCCCGACGCCGGTGGCGGTGAAGCGCTGGATGACCTCGATCGTCTCGGGCGCCAGGCGCCGCGACATGCTGGCGGCGATCTCGTCGATGATGGCCTCGGCGGGCATGGTGGTCGCCACCATCTGAGCGAAGGCCTGCCGGTCGTCATGGTTGGTGATCACCGGTGGCGGATTGGCGGTGGTCTGCCCGACAAAGGCTTGGATGCGGGCGCCCCAACTCGATTCCTGGAGCCAGACCGAGAGCTCCGCGGTCGCAGGCTGCGCCCTGAGCTCCAGCGGCAGCAGCGCAACGGCAAGGCAAAGGGCGGTGGCGAGACGGGCAACGATCATTGCCCCTCGATACCGCAAACGGCCGCCGGCGTCACCGGCGACCGTAGTCTTCGGGCGCGTGAGGTCAGCGCGCCCCAATCCGCACGACGTCCCCGTCAAAGGTCGGCACCGACATCACAAACGGATCAGTCTTGTACCCCAGCGCCTGTTCCTCGAGCATGCCGATGGCGATCTCCTCACCCATGCGCAGGCTGTCGTAGTAGTCGGAGTAGTAGTGCACCCCGGCCATATTGCGCCCGATGGAGATATTGGCGGCCAGCTTGTTGAGCTCGCCTTCCAGCGTGAGCGCCGTTCCCGTCTCCGCCACGAGCGTCGCGCCGGCGTCGTCAGGCGCATAGGCCAGGAGCGTGTCGTCCGCGACCGGGCGTAGGAAGGCCTCTCTCGATCCGCGGCGCACGAAGACCGCCGAAGTGTCGAAGAAAGCCTTCAGGATCGTCACACAGGCACCGGCGACCGTGGCATGGCCCGCGCCATAGGCCGGGTGCATCGGCGATCCCTCCTGGAAGGCCATCGGCAGCAGGTTGTTGCCGGTGGCCGCCTGAACCTTGGCTAGGGTCGGCGCGCAGGCCGTGCCGAGATCGGAGAAGTGGCTGCCGATACACGGGTGTGCGGTTTCGATCGCGCCTGCCAGCTCGATACGCCCAGCCAGTGTTTCCGGGCGCAGGCGGATGTGGACGTTGAACTTCTGAAAGCGCACGGCCTTGAGCGCACGGGTCGCGACCTCGGTCACCAAGGTCAGGATGTGCGGTCCGCCAAAGAGAGCAAAGCCGCCGGCCTGACGGGCGATCTCGACGTGACTGCCGCCCGGCTCCACCCGGAACAGAGCACCGAGATCGACGCCGTCGTCCTTCTGGCCTGCCAGGTTCGAGAAGCCCGGGTCGAACGGCGAGCCCATCCCCAGCAGGATAAGGCAGGCGTTGAGATAGGCTTGGTAGAGCGCGTCGTCGTGCACATAGGTGGCCAGGTCCCGCGGGCAGCACATAAACCGCCGCGCCGCTGGGCCCTGGAAGGCAGGGTTAGAGTTGGCCGGGTTGACGAACAACTCGTTGTTGTTGCGGGTCTCGCAGCCGCGCTGCACTTCGAGCCAGTCGGCAATGCTGGTCACGTAGTCCTGCGCCGCGGCGACGGGCACGCGCTGATCGATCTGCTGCGGACCGAAGTTGATCCGACCGTCCGAGACCGCAGCGTCGACACTGGCGTTCCCGATGAACATGAACTGCGAGAGATAGGGGCCCACCGCCACCCCGGGCGAGGAGCCGCGGAAGGCTGTCTGCTCGGTCAGGGCGCCGCCCTCGGTGGTACGCGGACGTTGGCTGCCGTCGGCCTTGGGGGCGGGGGCAGACGGATCGTAGGGCATGCTGTTCAGATCGTTGATCGCCGCGGCCATGACGGCGTTGCCGGCGCCAACCCGAAAAGCGCTGAAGGGCTGGTCACGCAGAAGCGCGAGCTCGTAGACCTCCGCCATTTCATAGGCCAGTTCGTCCGATCCGAGCGCCGGCGCGGGCGCCATGGTGACGGCCTGGGGATCGGGCCCCTCAAGTTCGAAGACGAGCCCGGCGGTTGGGGCCTCCCAACGACGCCGGTCCAGGCCGGTGCAGGCAATGGCGACGGGCACGCTGGTGCTGAAGGCATCGATGAAGCCCTCGTCGATCGCCTTGCGAAAGGCCTCAAAGTCGCGGCGGTCCACGATGAGACCGGTGGTGGAACTATGCGGCAAACCCTTGGTGAAGCTCATGGCGTAGTTGGCTTCGGCGTAGCGTTCTTCGTCGCCGTTGGCCTTGTGTTTGGGGTGGTCGCGGTTGAAGGCGGTATTGGCGGCTTCAATGCGATAGGCCAAGGCGGCCTGGCGTCTATCATCGGACATGAAATGTGCTCCCTGTTGATGCGTCGTGGGTGCCTCAGTGGCTTGACGCAGGGGGAGCAGTAACGTCCCAGGGTGGCACGTTCTGTGAGGGCATTCACAGGGAATATGACAGAATACTGCGCCTGACGGGCGGCTCGAAGAAGAACATTGCTCAAAAGAGAACGGGGCCCCGCAGGGCCCCGCCGTCGATCGCCAAGCGCTGCCGTTCGGCAGGGCGGCTCAGCAGGAGTAGTACATCTCGAACTCCACCGGGTGCGGCGTGTGCTCGTAGTTGTAGATCTCTTCCCACTTCAGCTCCATGTAGCCCTCGAGCTGGTCCTTGGTGAAGACGTCGCCCTTCAGCAGGAACTCGTGGTCGGCCTCGAGCGCCCCGATCGCCTCTCGCAGCGAGCCGCAGACGGTGGGGATGCCGGCCAGCTCCTCCGGCGGCAGGTCGTAGAGGTCCTTCTCCGCCGCATCGCCCGGGTGGATCTTGTTCTCGATGCCATCGAGGCCCGCCATGAGCAGCGCGGCGAAGCAGAGGTAGGGGTTGCATGAGGGATCCGGGAAGCGGGTCTCGATGCGCTTGGCCTTGGGGCTCTCGGTCCAGGGAATACGGACCGAAGCCGAGCGGTTGCGCGCCGAGTAGGCCAGCAGCACCGGCGCCTCGAAGCCTGGGATCAGGCGCTTGTAGGAGTTGGTCGAGGGGTTGGTGAAGGCATTGAGCGCCTTCGCGTGCTTCAGGACGCCGCCGATGTAGTAGAGTGCCTCGTCCGACAGATCCGCATAGCCCGAGCCCGCGAAGAGCGGCTTGCCGTCCTTCCAGATCGACTGGTTGACGTGCATGCCGGTGCCGTTGTCGCCCTTGATCGGCTTCGGCATGAAGGTCGCCGACTTGCCGTAGGCATGCGCCACGTTGTGGATGATGTACTTGTACATCTGCAGCATGTCGGCCTGGTAGGTCAGCGAGCCGAAGACGAGCCCGAGCTCGTGCTGGCAGGACGCCACCTCGTGGTGGTGCTTGTCGACGTTCATGCCGCAGCGCTTCATGGTCGACAGCATCTCGGAGCGGATGTCCTGGCCCGCGTCGACCGGGTTGACAGGGAAGTAGCCGCCCTTGACGCCCGGGCGGTGGCCCATGTTGCCGGCTTCGTACTCGGTCGCCGAGTTCCAGGAGGCGTCCTGGGCATCGACCTCGTAGGCGACGCCGTTGATGTCGACCTTGAAGCGGACGTCGTCGAACAGGAAGAACTCCGCCTCGGGGCCCCAGAACGACTTGTCGCCGACGCCCGAGGACTTGAGGTACTGCTCGGCCTTGATGGCGCTTGCCCGGGGATCGCGGTCATAGAGCTCGCCCGTGTCCGGCTCCACGACGGTGCAGAACAGCGCCATCGTCTTTTCGGCGTAGAACGGGTCGATGATCGCGCTCTCGACGTCGGGCATCAGCTTCATGTCCGACTTGTCGATCGACTTCCAGCCGGCGATCGAGGAGCCGTCGAACATCCAGCCCTCCGCGAACCAGTCCTCGTCGACGATGTCCGACAGGGCGGTGACGTGCTGAAGCTTCCCGCGGGGGTCGGTGAAGCGCAGGTCGACGTAGGCGATATCCTCGTCCTTGATACGCTTCACGAGCTCGGCTGCTGTGGTCATCTAGTGGGTCCCTTCGTTCTGATGATCACGGTTTGGTTGTGATGGCCCTCCTCTTGGCGGGACGGCCGGTGGTGGGATGAGGTCAGAGCGCGTCCGCTCCTTCCTCGCCGGTGCGGATACGCACGGCGGACTCGACGGGCGAGACGAAGATCTTGCCGTCTCCGATCTTGCCGGTCTTGGCGGCGCCGACGATCGCCTCGATCACCTGGTCGATCTGATCGTCGGCCACGACGACCTCGATCTTCACCTTGGGCAGGAAATCGACGACGTACTCGGCGCCTCGGTAGAGTTCGGTGTGGCCCTTTTGGCGACCGAAACCCTTGGCCTCTAGCACGCTGAGGCCTTGGACGCCGATCTCCTGCAGCGCCTCTTTGACCTCGTCGAGCTTGAAGGGTTTGATGACCGCTTCGACCTTCTTCACGCCTGTTCCTCCCTCAACGGCGGCCCGCCGCGCCGGCGGGTACCGGGGGCAGGTCTGTTTGCCGATGACAGGATGCACAGGTCGTGCCAACTGCAGTGAAGGGGCCAAGATATCGTGACATGGCGCAACCGAGGCTGCGGGGCGCGCTTCGCATAAGAGTCACTTGCCGCAATTGCAGGCAATTGCATTTGATTTGTGCAGCGTAGCTGCGACACATGCGACCACGTCCCGCTTGACGTGCCCGCTCGATGGGGGTCACGCGCGGTAGGGTGCTAGCGGGAACACCCGGGGAGGGCTGCCCATGACGGACCTGCTGACCGCCGCCCAGATGCGCCACCTGGAGCAGGCCGCCATGGAGCGCGGCGAGGTCACCGGCCTCGAGCTCATGGAGCGCGCCGGCCAAGGCGTCGTCGACGCCATCCTCACGTCGCACCCGGACCCCGCGACCTCGCCCGGGTGTGCGACCGTGTTCTGTGGGCCCGGGAACAACGGTGGCGACGGCTTCGTGATCGCCCGTCTGCTGCACGAGCGCGGCTGGGACGTCGAGGTCTTCCTTTATGGCCGTGCCCCGGCGGACATCGACCGGCTCCCGCCGGATGCCGCCGAGAACGCGCGGCGTTGGGCGAAGCTGGGTGAGATCCTGCCGTTTAGCGCGTCAGGCCTTGTCGCAGCGACGGAGCGGTGGAAGCGCCTTGGGCAGGGGAGCGTCGTGCTGGTCGACGCCCTGTTCGGTATCGGGCAGCGCGCGCCGCTCGACGATGTCCTCGACCCGTTGCAGCGCATGACCGACGCGATCTTCGGCGAAGCTGCAGGGCCGGCGCCGTTCTTTGTGAGTGTTGATGTGCCGACCGGATACGATGCCGACACCGGAGCATCGCTGGCGCGGTATCCGGTCCCTGCAGATCTGATTGTGACCTTCCACGCGAAGAAACCCATCCACGTCATGCCTCACCTGCTCGATGGTGAGGTGGTTGTGGTCGACATAGGACTTGGTCGTCCGTCAGACCTGATGGGCTAGAGGAGATCTGCGTGACGGCCCTACCTGGTGACAACGCCCTCGCCGCGTCGGCTGTCGCGGCCCTGCGCAAGGGGCCGCATCATCACAAGTACGATCACGGCCACGCGCTGATCCTGTCCGGCGGGGTGGGCAGGGGCGGGGCCGCGCGGCTGGCGGCGCGAGGGGCGCTTAGGGTCGGGGCAGGGCTGGTGACGCTGGGCTGCCCGCCCGCGGCGCTCATGGAGAACGCCGGGCGGCTGGATGCGATCATGCTCGCCTCCCTGGCCGATGCCGAGGCGATGGTCGCGGAGATCGCGGCGCGCAAGGTGAAGGCCGTCTGCATGGGGCCCGGGTTCGGGACGGGGGAGCGGTTGCGGGCTTTTACCGCGGCGGGGCTCGGCCGCGCCGGCGACCGGAGCGGCGGTGCGTCGGGGACGACGCACCCTACGATGGTGCTCGATGCGGATGCGCTGACGGAATACTGGGAAGATCCGGAGACGCTTTTGGGGATGCTCCATGCGGGCTGTGTGCTGACGCCGCATGAGGGGGAGTTCGGGCGGCTCTTCCCGGACATCCTGGAGAAGCTGAAGGCGCCGGCGATGCGCGGACCGGCCTATTCGAAGGTCGATGCCACGCGAGAGGCGGCGGCGCGGGCGGGTTGCGTCGTCCTGTTCAAGGGAGCCGATACGGTCATTGCCAACCCCGACGGGCGCTGCTCGATCAACGCGGCGGTCTATGAGCGGGCCGCGCCTTGGCTCGCCACCGCGGGCTCCGGCGATGTGCTGGCGGGGTTCATCACCGGGCTTCTGGCGCGCGGCCTTTCCCCGATGCTGGCGGCGGAGACGGGAGCCTGGCTGCACGTGGAATGCGCGCGGAAATTCGGGCCGGGGTTGATCGCGGAGGATCTGCCGGAGCAGCTTCCGGCGGTGTTTCGCGACCTGGGGTTATAGCGCCCGGGACGCCGCGAACCGCCCATGGGGACGGCGCCCGACGGGGGTTGTGACGGGGATTGTGACGGGGGTTGTGAGGGGATGCGCGATGGCTTAAGCGCCCATGGAACTTCGCGCCGCCTCCCCGGCGAGCGGCGCGGCGTGCGGGCGGGCGTGGTGAAACTGGTAGACACGCGAGATTTAGGTTCTCGTGCCGCAAGGCGTGGGGGTTCAAGTCCCTCCGCCCGCACCACAGAGAACGGGCAGACGACGCGCTTCCGGCGCAGAGGGCGCAAAGAGCGCTACGACAAGACAAAGAAGGTTCGAGGATGCAGGTCACCGAAACCAAGAGCGAAGGCCTCCGGCGCGAATACGAAATCGTGGTCGCCGCCAGTGCGCTCGAGGAAAAGACCAATACGAAGCTCGAGACCGTCCGTGCCGACTTCCAGATGAAGGGCTTTCGCAAGGGCAAGGCCCCGATGCCGCTCCTCAAGAAGATGTTCGGCAAATCGGTCTTCGGCGAGGTGGTGCAGGAGACGGTCGAGGAGACGCTACGCACGCATCTGGAAAGCACCGGCCACAAGCCCGCCGGCCAGCCCGACGTGAAGGTGACCAAGGAAGACTTCGACGAGGGCGACGATCTGACCCTGGCCATCACCTACGACTGCCTGCCGGACGTCCCGCAGATCTCCTATGGCGACATCACGCTGGAGCGGAAGGTCGTCGAGGTCACGGACGAGGCCGTGGAGGAGGCGCTGACCAAGCTTGCCGCGGAATCGCAGGACTATGAGACCAAGGAGGGCGCCGCAGCGGACGGCGACCAGGTCGTCATCGATTTCGTCGGCAAGGTCGACGGCGAGGCCTTCGAGGGCGGCGCGGGCGAGGATTATCCGCTGGTGCTGGGCTCCAACAGCTTCATCCCCGGCTTCGAGGAGCAGTTGGTCGGCCTGAGCGCGGGCGAGGAGAAGGCCGTCGATGTGACCTTCCCCGACCAGTACACCGCCGCGCATCTGGCCGGCAAAGCGGCGGTCTTCGACTGCACGGTCAAGGAAGTGCGCGGGCCGAAGGCGGCGGAGATCAACGACGATCTGGCCACGCGCTGGGGCGCGGAGGGGCTGGACGACCTGCGCAGCCAGCTGCGCGAGCGTATCGGCGCCGAGTTCGCCGGGGCCACGCGCAACCTGCTGAAGCGGCGGCTGCTCGATCAGTTGGACGAGATGGTCAGCTTCGACCTGCCGCCCACCATGGTGGAGATGGAGGCCAAGCAGGTCGCCTATCAGCTCTGGACTGAGGAGAATCCGGAGGCCCAGGGCCAGCAGCCCCCGGAGCTTGAGCCGAACGACGAGCATCAGGGCCTGGCGCAGCGGCGCGTGCGCCTCGGCCTTCTGCTGGCAGACATCGGCACGCGCGAGGCGGTCGAGGTCACCCAGCAGGAACTCACCCAGGCGGTGATGATGCAGGCCCGGCAATACCCGGGCCAGGAGCGTCAGTTCTTCGAGTTCGTGCAGCAGAACCGCGAGGCGCTGGAGCAGATCCGCGCACCCCTGTTCGAGGAGAAGGTCATCGACGTGATCCTCGCCGGCGCAAACCTCACCGATTTGCCGGTCAGCAAGGAAGCGCTGCAGGAGGAACTCGAGGCCCTGGACCAGGAAGACAACGCCTGATCCCTCACGTGATCGTTCCCGGGCCTAGTCTCCGGCCTAATCCTTTCCGACGCCTCCGTGCGCGGTCGGTGCGGTCCGCATGGTTACGATCTGCAACGGCGCGTTGCCTTGCAGCGCCGCCGGGCCATGACTAGGACTCGCGATAGCTGATGGCGCCGGGCGGCGCCGCTCCTCCAGGACAGGGCACCATGAAAGATCCGTACGAAGTCTACGCCAACACGCTGGTGCCGATCGTCGTCGAGCAGACGTCGCGCGGCGAGCGCTCCTATGACATCTACTCGCGGCTGCTGAAGGAGCGGATCGTGTTCATGTCCGGCCCCGTCAACGACGCGGTCGCGACGCTGATGGTGGCTCAGCTGCTGTTCCTCGAGGCGGAGAACCCCAAGAAAGAGATCTCGATGTACATCAACAGCCCCGGCGGCGTGGTGACCTCGGGCCTCTCGATCTACGACACGATGCAGTACATCCGCCCGGCGGTCTCGACGCTTTGCGTGGGCCAGGCGGCGTCGATGGGCTCGCTGCTGCTCTGCGCGGGCGAGAAGGACATGCGCTTCTCGCTGCCCAACAGCCGGGTGATGGTCCACCAGCCCTCGGGCGGCGCGCAGGGCCAGGCCTCGGACATCGAGATCCAGGCCAAGGAGGTGCTGGCGCTGAAGCGGCGCTTGAACGAGATTTACGTCAGCCACACCGGTCAGGATTACGATGCGGTCGAGGCGGCGCTGGATCGCGACCGCTTCATGACGCCGGAACAGGCGAAGGAGTGGGGATTGATCGACGATATCGTCGTGAAGCGCCCCGTCCCGGAAGAGGGCTAAGGCGGGTCCGTCCTGTTTCGCAACGGGTCATCACGCGGCTGTGCTGCGGCTGATTGCGACGTGTGGGTGACAGGGCGGCAAACGACGGCTAGTTTTTGAGCATTGACGGGGTGGTCTTTCACCTGCGAGCGTCTGTGCTTAGACGCGATAGGAGAGGGCGGCGAGGGCGCCGCCACCGGAGAGTGCGATGACCAAGTCCAGCGGGTCCGACAGCAAGAACACGCTTTACTGCTCGTTCTGCGGCAAGAGCCAGCATGAGGTGCGTAAGCTGATCGCCGGCCCGACCGTGTTCATCTGTGATGAATGCGTCGAGCTCTGCATGGACATCATCCGCGAGGAGACGAAGTCGAATCTCGTCAAATCCTCCGACGGGGTGCCGACGCCGAAGGAGATCTGCCAGGTCCTTGACGACTATGTGATCGGGCAGGAGACGGCGAAGAAGGTCCTCTCGGTCGCGGTGCACAATCACTACAAGCGGCTCGGCCATGCGGCGAAGTCGACGGACGTCGAGCTGTCGAAGTCGAACATCCTGCTGATCGGCCCCACCGGCTGCGGCAAGACGCTGCTGGCTCAAACGCTGGCGCGTATCCTGGACGTGCCCTTCACCATGGCCGATGCGACGACCCTGACCGAGGCCGGCTACGTTGGCGAGGATGTCGAGAACATCATCCTCAAGCTGCTCCAGGCCGCCGAATACAACGTGGAGCGGGCGCAGCGCGGCATCGTCTACATCGACGAGGTCGACAAGATCAGCCGCAAGTCCGACAACCCCTCGATCACCCGCGATGTCTCGGGCGAGGGCGTGCAGCAGGCGCTGCTCAAGATCATGGAGGGCACCGTCGCCTCCGTGCCGCCGCAGGGCGGGCGCAAGCATCCCCAGCAGGAGTTCCTGCAGGTCGACACCACGAACATCCTCTTCATCTGCGGCGGCGCCTTCGCGGGGCTCGACCAGATCATCGCGCGCCGCGGCAAGGGCTCGGCCATGGGCTTCGGCGCCGATGTCCGGTCCGAGGAGGATCAGCGGATCGGCGAAGTGCTGGAGAAGCTCGAGCCTGAGGATCTGCTCAAATTCGGCCTGATCCCCGAGTTCGTCGGCCGCTTGCCGGTCGTGGCCACCCTGCGCGATCTGGACGAAGATGCCCTGGTCACGATCCTGACCAAGCCGAAGAACGCCCTGGTGAAGCAGTACCAGCGCCTCTTCGACATGGAAGACGTGCGCCTGACCTTCACCGACGAGGCATTGAGCCAGGTCGCCAAGAAGGCCATCGAGCGCAAGACCGGCGCCCGCGGCCTGCGCTCGATCTTGGAGGATGTGCTGCTCGACACCATGTTCGACCTGCCGGGCCTGAAGGGCGTGGAGGAGGTCGTGGTGAACGACGAGGTGATCTCGGGCACCGCCAAGCCGCTCTACATCTATAGCGAGACCAAGGACGCGGTCGCCCCCGCCTCCTGATCGCGACGCGGCTTTCTGGCCACTGACAAAGCAGCTCGCGGCGCCGATGGGCGGCCGAAGCCTGTGCCTGTTTTGGGCGATTATCACCCGGCGCTTGATGCTGTGGTGCCGGCACCTCGGGGTCCATCGCGCTTGAAATGCCGGGGGTGGGCGTACAGGTTGGGGGCTTACACAGGGCGGTGCCGCGTGTCGGGCCGCCAGGGGCAAGAGGCAAAATCCATGACAGACGAGACCCAGACCGAAGCGCAGTCGGGCACCTATCCGGTCCTGCCGCTGCGTGACATCGTGGTCTTTCCGCACATGATCGTGCCGCTCTTCGTAGGGCGCGAGAAATCGGTGCGGGCGCTCGAGCAGGTGATGAAGGACGACCGGCAGATCCTGCTGGCCAGCCAGCGCGACGCCGCGGACGACGACCCGGGCGAGGACGACATCTACCGCATCGGCTCGCTCGCCAAGGTGCTGCAACTGCTGAAGCTGCCCGATGGCACCGTGAAGGTGCTGGTCGAAGGGCATGCGCGCGCCAAGATCGAGAAGTTCATCGAGAACGAGGAGTTCTTCGAGGCCGAGGCCGTGGTCCTGCACGACGAGGAGGCCGATGGCGCCACGCTGGAGGCGCTGGCGCGTCAGCTGACGAAACAGTTCGAGCGCTACGTGAAGCTCAACAAGAACGTGCCGGAGGAGGCCCTCGCCAACATTGGTGAGATCGACGACCCGGCGAAGCTCGCCGACACGGTCGCGGGACACCTGGGCGTGAAGCTCTCCGACCGCCAAGCCCTGCTGGAGGAGCCGGGCATCGGCGCGCGGCTGGAGAAGATCATCGCGCTCATCCAGGGCGAGGTCTCGGTCCTGCAGGTCGAGAAGAAGATCAAGTCCCGCGTGAAGTCCCAGATGGAGCGGACCCAGCGCGAGTACTACCTCAACGAGCAGATGAAGGCGATCCAGAAGGAGCTCGGCGAGGGCGAGGACGGCCGCGACGAGATCGCGGAGTACGAGGAGAAGATCGCCGCCACCAAGCTCTCGAAGGAGGCCGAGGAAAAGGCGCTCGCGGAGCTGAAGAAGCTGCGCCACATGTCGCCCATGTCCGCTGAGAGCACGGTGGTGCGCAACTACCTCGATTGGATGCTCTCCATCCCCTGGGGCGTGAAATCCCGGGTGAAGAAGGACCTCAACCGCGCTCAGGAGGTTCTGGATACCGACCACTACGGCCTGGAGAAGGTCAAGGAGCGGATCGTCGAATACCTCGCCGTGCAGCAGCGCTCCAAGAAGCTGAAGGGCCCGATCCTCTGCCTCGTCGGCCCGCCGGGTGTCGGTAAGACCTCGCTCGGCAAGTCGGTCGCCAAGGCGACGGGACGCGAGTTCATCCGCATCTCGCTCGGCGGTGTCCGGGACGAGGCGGAGATCCGCGGCCACCGGCGGACCTACATCGGCTCGATGCCCGGCAAGATCATCCAGGCGATGAAGAAGGCCAAGACCACGAACCCGCTCATCCTGCTCGATGAGATCGACAAGATGGGCCAGGATTTCCGCGGCGACCCGGCCTCGGCCATGCTGGAGGTCTTGGACCCCGAGCAGAACAGCACCTTCTCGGATCACTACCTGGAGGTGGAGTACGACCTCTCGAACGTCATGTTCGTGACGACGGCCAACACCTACCAGATGCCGCAGCCGCTGCTCGACCGGATGGAGATCATCCCGCTGGCCGGCTACACCGAGGAGGAGAAGCTCGAGATCGCCAAGCGCCACCTGCTGCCGAAGCAGGTGAAGGACCATGGTCTGCGCGCCAAGGAGTTCGAGATCGACGACGAGACGATCCTCGAGGTCATCCGCCGCTACACCCGTGAGGCCGGCGTCCGGAACCTGGAGCGGGAGCTTGCCAAACTCTGCCGCAAGGTGCTGACCAAGATCGTCAAGGGCGACGAGCAGCAGGTCGCCGCCACCAAGGAGGGGCTCGAGGATCTGCTCGGCGTGCCCCGCCACCGTCATGGCCTGGCGGAGGAGGAGGACCAGATCGGCGTCACCACCGGTCTCGCCTATACCTCTGTGGGCGGCGATCTTCTGCAGATCGAGGCGCTGCGTCTGCCGGGCAAGGGGCGGATGAAGACCACCGGCAAGCTCGGCGACGTGATGAAGGAGTCCATCGAGGCGGCCTCGTCCTTCGTGCGGGCCAAGGCGCCTGCCTTCGGCGTGCGTCCGCCGGTCTTCGAGAAGATCGACATCCACGTCCACGTGCCGGAGGGGGCCACGCCCAAGGACGGCCCCTCGGCGGGTATCGCCATGGTGACCTCCATCGTCTCGGTGCTGAGCCAGACGCCGGTGCGCAAGGACGTGGCGATGACGGGCGAGGTGACGCTGCGCGGCAACGTGCTGCCGATCGGCGGGCTGAAGGAGAAGCTGCTGGCGGCCCTTCGCGGCGGGATCAAGACGGTGATGATCCCTAAGGAGAACGTGAAGGACCTGCCCGAGATCCCGGACAACGTGAAGGAGGGGCTGGAGATCATCCCCGTCGAGACGGTGACCGAGGTCCTGAAGGTGGCGTTGACCGAGCAGCCCGAGCCCATCGACTGGGACATGGACGCCTTCGAGGCGACCCCCGACACCCCCCCGGTCGACGCCGACGACCTAGGCGAGGCCCGCCCCCACTAACCTCGCCACCAAGACCCGGGCGCCTGAACACCGTTCAGGCGCCCTTTTCCGATGCAAAGCAACGCCCGCCCGCCCCGAGCCCGGTGCTCAGGGAAGGGAGTGCTCCGATGCCGTTCTGTCGGCGATCTTTTGAGCCGCCCCGGCCAGTTCAGCGTTCACGTCGGATGGTATCGGCGTGCCGCTGCACGGCATATCGAACAGCGCTGTGAAGACCACGCAGGCGGCCAAGTATGAACCCAGGGGGTTGGGGTGGCGGTCGTCGGTGTAGAGTTCTACGTCGGGGAAGTCACGGCGGAACGACATCCAGGCTACGCCGACCGGAGCAAGTTCCGCACTGTTTAGACTGGCAAGCCTTTCATAGGCTGAATTTATGCGCGTCTGCATACCGGTATAGGTGCCAACCTCTGGAATGACGTCTTTATTCTCCTGGTCTCCATCCCTATGGGCCATCGTCTGGTAGAGGACAATTTGAGCATCAGGGTGGAGCTCCCTAATCTGCTCAATGATGTCGGTCGCATAGGGAAATACATCGCGCTCTAGCTGCCAGTCATGGAATGCGGAGTACTGACTCTGTCCCTGGATCACGACTTTTTCCCAGGCCCCCGCTTCGATCGCGCGCGATAGCGTGCGGCTTGATGCGTGTTCAGAAAGCCTGGTGCCCCCAGGTGTGTGCTCGAAGTACAGGAGCGTGTGTCCGCGCGCTTTCGCCATCTCAAAGACGGTCTCAGGCAGACTGTTTGACGATGTTAGGCTGTTGCCGATGTACAAAATCTGTCGGCCATCCGGTTTAACCTCGAAGGCGCGCGCGAAAACAATGACCAGCAGCAGGAGAGCCGTTGGTCCAAGCAAGAAGGCCGCAAAGCGAATTAGACCGGTCATGTCGCTTCCTAAAGGCTCTCTTTCCATCCGTCAGGGCGCCGACTGGGATCTGTCTTATACTCGCTTTCGCTGGGTCGCCGTCATCCGTCGCACGGCCGGCACGGTCTGAAAGCGCCGCGGGCCGCAGGTGGGAGCGGGGCGCGCGGGGCGCCCCGCTGATGCGGGCTATGCCGCGGCGATCTTGTCCTGCGTTTTGGTGTCGAAGTCAGAGGCGGCGTGGCGCTCGTGGAGCTGGTCGGCGGGTTCGCCGCCGGTGCGGTTGACCTTGCGGCCGCGCTTTACCGCCGGGCGGGCCCAGATCTTCTCGGCCCAGGCCAGGACGTTGCCGTAGCTCTTCACGTCCAGGAACTCACCCGCCCCATAGAGCCGGCCAAGCACCATGTTGCCGTACCAGGGCCAGATCGCCATGTCGGCGATGCTGTACTCCTCCCCCGCCACGTAAGGCACGCTCGCCAGGCGCTGGTCCAACACGTCGAGCTGGCGCTTGGTCTCCATCGCGTAGCGGTCGATGGGGTACTGCATGGGATGCGGCGCATAGGCGTAGAAGTGGCCGAACCCGCCGCCAAGAAACGGCGCGGAGCCCATCTGCCACATGAGCCAGCTCAGCGTCTCGGCCCTCGCCGGCCCGCTCGCTGGCAGGAAGGCGCCGAGCTTCTCGGCCAGATGGAGCAGGATCGCCCCGCTCTCGAAGACGCGCACGGGCTCAGCGCCCGAGCGGTCGACCAGGGCGGGGATCTTGGAGTTGGGGTTGGCCTCGACGAAGCCCGAGCCGAACTGGTCGCCCTGGCCGATGCGGATGAGCCAGGCGTCGTACTCCGCACCCGTGTGTCCCGCGGCGAGCAACTCCTCGAACATGATGGTGACCTTGACCCCGTTCGGTGTCCCCTCGGAGTAGAGCTGGAAGGGATGCTCGCCGACGGGAAGCGCCTTCTCGAACTGTGCCCCGGCGGTCGGCTTGTTGAGCTTGGCCCATTTGCCGCCGCTCTCTGTGTCGAAGGTCCAGACCTTGGGCGGGGTATAGCTGTCCTGCGTGCTCATTGCGCGCATCCTTCTGTCTGCGTCTCGGTTGCTCGCAGAGGTAAGGGAGTGAACACAGATGTCATCGGGTGCGGCACCGCCGGTGACGACACAGTGACTTGACCGCGCCGTCCGGATCGGCCTGCGGGCGCATTGACGACCGGTCGAGGGCGCCGTATCTGACCGCCCTGCGCAGACGCGCGGCGGCGGGCGGTTAGCTCAGTTGGTAGAGCGCCTCGTTTACACCGAGGATGTCGGGAGTTCGAGCCTCTCACCGCCCACCATCCCGCCCACGCCCATGCCGGTGCTCGCCCCTGACCGCTGGCTGCGAAATCCCTCAATGACGGTCGTGTGACGGCGAGATCGCGCTTGACGGATCGACGCAGGCTGCCCTATCTACCCCGCCACACGCCAGCGGCGTGTCCTGCGCGGTTGTAGCTCAGATGGTTAGAGTACCGGCCTGTCACGCCGGGGGTCGCGGGTTCGAGCCCCGTCAACCGCGCCACGTTTCCCACGCCCCGATCGTTGCCCCTGCGTGCCGCACCCTGTGTGCCGCACTGGGTCCGTCCTGGGGCTGCCCAGGGGCCGCCCAGCCAGTTCGTTATCCCCCTGTCCGTCCTTGCGTGATACTGTCACGCATCCTCGGCTAGGCCATTGGTCTCGTTGACCGGGGACGGGGCAGGCCATACTCCCTTGAGAGCAAGCGCCACGTCGCGGAAAGCTAGTTAGAGCCACCGAGCGGAGCACGCCGTTGACCGATCTCCTCGCCGAGTACCTCCCGATCGTCATCTTTCTGGGGATCGCCATCGCCTTGGGGCTTGTGCTGATGCTGGCGGCCTGGGTGCTGGCCTACCGCGCGCCGGACAGCGAGAAGCTCTCGGCCTATGAGTGCGGCTTCAACGCCTTCGACGATGCGCGGATGAAGTTCGACGTGCGCTTCTACCTGGTCGCGATCCTCTTCATCATCTTCGATCTGGAGATCGCCTTTCTGTTCCCCTGGGCCGCGGCCTTCGGCGAGCTCAGCGACGTCGCTTTCTGGTCGATGATGGTGTTCCTCGCCGTGCTGACGGTCGGCTTTGCCTATGAGTGGAAGAAGGGGGCCCTGGAATGGGAATGAACCAGACCTCCTCCCCGGCTCTGGCGACTACTGCGGGCTTCGACCGCGATGTCGCGACGCGTGCGCTGTCGAACGAGCTGGCGGACAAGGGCTTCATCCTCACCACCGCCGATGACCTGATCAACTGGGCGCGCACCGGCTCGCTCATGTGGATGACCTTCGGGCTGGCCTGCTGCGCGGTCGAGATGATGCAGACCTCGATGCCGCGCTACGACCTGGAGCGTTTCGGGACCGCGCCGCGTGCCTCCCCCCGTCAGTCGGACGTGATGATCGTCGCCGGCACGCTGACCAACAAGATGGCGCCTGCGCTGCGCAAGGTCTACGACCAGATGCCGGAGCCGCGCTACGTCATCTCCATGGGCTCCTGCGCCAATGGCGGCGGCTACTACCACTACAGCTACAGCGTGGTGCGCGGCTGCGACCGGGTCGTGCCCGTCGACATCTATGTGCCCGGCTGCCCGCCCACGGCGGAGGCGCTGCTCTACGGCATCCTGCAGCTGCAGAAGAAGATCCGCCGCACCGGGACGATCGTGCGCTGAGGGCATCGGGCGCCGACCGGGGATAGGCGCGGGCCACGGCGGGAAGAAACGGAGACGGCGATGAGCGAGAGCGACAGCCTGGCCGAGCTTGGCGAGATCATCGAGGTGGCGCAGGCCGACAACGTCGTCGCCTGCGAGGCGGCACTGGGCGAGCTCAGCGTCGTTGCGACCCGATCGGGTCTGCGGGGGCTGGTCGCCTATCTGCGCGACAACGCCGCCTGCCGCTTCACCACGCTGGTCGACATCACCGCGGTCGACTGGCCGACGCGGGAGCGGCGCTTCGACGTGGTCTACCACTTTCTCTCGATGCAGCAGAACCAGCGCCTGCGCGTGAAGGTCCCGGTCGGAGAGGGGGAGGTCATTCCCTCGATCACCGATCTGCACCCCAGCGCGAACTGGTTCGAGCGTGAGGTCTTCGACATGTTCGGGATCCTCTTCACCGGCCACCCGGACCTGCGCCGCCTGCTGACGGATTACGGCTTCCGCGGCTATCCGCTGCGCAAGGACTTCCCCACCACCGGCTATGTCGAGGTCCGCTACGACGAGACCGAGAAGCGCGTGGTCTATGAGCCCGTTAAGCTGGTCCAGGAGTTCCGCGACTACGGCCAGATGAGCCCCTGGGAGGGCGCCACCTATATCCTGCCCGGCGACGAGAAGGTGCCCAGCGTGCCCGGCGCCAAGGGCTCGTGATCGGGATGCAGTGCGATGGGCGGTCTTCTCTACATCGTCGTCACGGTCCTCTCGATGGTGGCCATGTGGCGGATCCTGCCGCGCGCCGGCATCAGCCCGCTCTGGGCAATCGCCTGCATCGTGCCGGCAGGCCAACTCATTCTCCTGATGGTGCTCGCCTTCCGGCCCTGGCCGGGCGACCCGGACTATCGAGGTAACGCGTGATGGACGGATCGAACATCGAGCTTGCGACCGGTGAGCAGCGCATCCGGAACTTCAACATCAACTTCGGGCCCCAGCACCCGGCCGCACACGGCGTGCTACGGCTGGTGCTGGAGCTTGACGGCGAGATCGTGGATCGCTGCGACCCGCATATCGGCCTTTTGCACCGGGGCACCGAAAAGCTGATGGAGGCGCGGACCTACGTCCAGAACCTCCCTTATTTCGACCGCCTCGACTACGTGGCGCCCATGAACCAGGAGCATGCCTGGTGCCTGGCCATCGAGCGGCTGGCAGGGGTGGAGGTGCCGCGGCGCGGCCAGCTCATCCGCGTGCTCTACTGCGAGATCGGGCGGATCCTGAGCCATATCCTCAACGTGACCACCCAGGCGATGGACGTGGGCGCCCTGACCCCCCCGCTCTGGGGGTTCGAGGAGCGCGAAAAGCTCATGATCTTCTACGAGCGGGCCTGCGGCGCGCGGCTTCATGCGGCCTATTTCCGACCGGGCGGCGTGCATCAGGACCTGCCGCCGGAGCTGATCGATGACATCGAGGCCTGGTGCGATCCCTTCCTGGACGTCTGCGACGACATCGAGACGCTGCTGACCGACAACCGGATCTTCAAGCAGCGCAACGTCGATATCGGCGTGGTGAGCATCGAGGAGGCGCAGGCGCTCGGCTTCTCCGGCGTCATGGTGCGCGGCTCGGGCTGGGCCTGGGACCTGCGGCGCGCACAGCCCTATGAGCTGTACAACGAGTTCGACTTCAAGATCCCGATCGGCAAGAACGGCGACTGCTACGACCGCTACCTCATCCGCATGGAGGAGATGCGCGAGAGCGTGAAGATCATGAAGCAGGCCATTGAAAAGCTGCGGGCTTGCGAGGGCGATCCGGTGATCCACCGTGGCAAAATCGCGCCGCCGACCCGCGGCGACATGAAGAACTCGATGGAAGCGCTGATCCACCACTTCAAGCTTTACACCGAGGGCTTCCGCCTGCCGCCCGGCGAGGTTTACGCAGCGGTCGAGGCACCCAAGGGCGAGTTTGGCGTCTACCTCGTCTCCGACGGCACGAACAAACCCTATCGCGCCAAGATCCGCGCCCCGGGCTTTGCGCACCTCGCCGCCATGGACCACGTCTGCCGCGGCCACCAATTGGCGGACGTCAGCGCCATCATCGGCTCCCTCGACGTCGTCTTCGGCGAGATCGACCGGTGAAGGTGGCCCTGACTGCCGCTGCGGCGCTGTTCGCGCCTGTGATGGGCGGGGCCGAGACGCTGACGCGCGATCATGACGAACTGCCGCGTGTCATCGCCTGCCAGGAGCGCCTGCAGGCGGCGATCGACGAGCTGCGTTACACCCTCCGCGGCTACGACCTTGCGCTGGAGATCCGCGCCGCCGAGCGACCTGAGACCGCCCGCTCCGACACCATCGTCACCTGCCGGCTGCGCGAACACGACGCCGTGCCGGCCCTCCTGTCTGTCGAGGAGAAGCGCTGATGCTGCGGCGTCTTCATCATGAGCAACCCGAGAACTTTGCCTTCACCGCAGCCATCGATCACCGGTGCGGCGGCCATCAGTTAGCGGACGTGAGCACCCTCCTTGGCTCCCTCCACATCGTTCTTAGGGAGGTGGACCGGTGACCAGAGAGGATTGGATGGTCTTTGCCGCTTTTGCGTTTCCACTGGCCGGGTGTGCGATTTACTTGCTGTCGGAGAGTTTTCAACATTCCGCCAGGCTCGACGCAATGGAAATAGAATTAGGCCAAATGTACTCTTCAATAGAAGCACTGCGAAGAGAGTTGGACGAGACTGAAGATAGCGCGCTTGAAAGGGGCGTTAGAAACGCAACCCATATAGATATCATTAATGTAAGACTGCGAGACATTGACACTGTAACTCGCGTTACAACTATGGAGCGAGATGAGGAACCTCCCGCTAATTTAACCTATTTGGGCGCTCTTTCTACTTTGCAGGACACTGTTTCTGACCTCTCTGGCAAGCTTGCGTCATTGGAGCGAGGCGCATTGAGATTTGGAGAGCCCTTTGTCTTCACTACGTCAGGTGGTTCCATAGGAGTGTATTCAATGGATACATTTGGAACGCGTCGCTTTGAAAATAGCGATGAATGGTTGGTGCAAATGGAAAGTTACAATGAAGGTGCCGAGGGAATTCGTACTTGGACTGCGAGGCGCCCTTGACGAGCAGCGCGCTTCGCTGCTTACAGCAACAACATAACGGAAGATGCCATGCTGCGCCGACTGCACCACGAACAGCCCGAGAGCTTTGCATTTACGCCGGCCAACATGGCTTGGGCGGGGAAGCAGCTAGAGAAGTACCCCGAGGGGCGGCAGGCTTCGGCGATTATTCCGCTTCTGTGGCGGGCGCAGGAGCAGGAGGGGTGGCTGTCGCGCCCTGCGATCGAGCACGTGGCGGACATGCTGGGCATGGCCCATATCCGCGCGCTCGAGGTCGCGACCTTCTACTTCATGTTCCAGCTGCGCCCAGTGGGCTCGGTCGCGCATATCCAGGTTTGTGGCACCCTCTCCTGCATGCTCTGCGGGGCGGAGGATCTGGTGGAGGTCTGCAAGGACAAGATCGCCAGACAGCCCCATGCCATTTCAGGCGATGGCCGGTTTTCCTGGGAGGAGGTCGAGTGCCTGGGCGCCTGTGCCAATGCGCCCATGGCCCAGATCGGCAAGGACTACTACGAGGATCTGACGACCGAGACCTTCGCCTGGATCCTCGATGAGCTCGCGGCCGGGCGGGTCCCTGCGCCGGGCAGCTACAAGGGCCGCTTTAGCTCGGAGCCCGAGGGCGGGCCGACGACCCTGACCGGCGATTACCACCACAAGACCAACGGCTCCCTCGGCATCGCGCTGCAGGTCGGTGACAGCATCAAGCGCATCGACGGAACCGAGCCCGGCTTCAGCTTCGCGAACGAGCCCGAGGCGCCGGTTCGCCCGGTGATCGAGCCAAAGCCCGCTGCCGCAGCGAAACCGGCACCGCAGCCTGACGCCGCCGCTGCCCCCGCGCCCAAGCCAAAGGCAACGCCCGAGCCGGAGGCCGCCGAGCCGGAGGTTCCGGCGGAGGCACCCGATCTCTACACCGAGGCGCCGGCCGACGCGGACGATCTGCAGCGCATGAAGGGCGTCGGGCCGAAGCTCGAGAGCACGCTTCATGAGCTAGGCGTCTACCGCTTTGCGCAGATCGCGTCCTGGAGCCCGGCGGAGATCGCCTGGGTCAACGAGCGGTTGAGCTTCAAGGGCCGGATCGAACGCGATGACTGGATCGGTCAGGCGAAGCAACTGATGGGCGACGACTAAAACAGTGCATTACGGTATAATAGTGAAAGCCGACTGACGGAGGAGGGGCGAGGCGATGACTGCGATGGCACAAAGCAACGGTTCCCAAGCTGTCGCGGCGATCACGCGATACGGGTTCGTCTCGATTGCCATGGGCTTGGCGTTCTTCGTCTCGACGATGGTCTTCGTCCTGTTGGACGAGCGTCACCATCTGCTGACCCTCTTCGTTCCCGCCCTGCTCGTGCAATGGCTTGCTGTGGCCTTGATCTATCTGCCCGGGCTGCGTCTGTTGCGCGGCGAGGTCGCCGAGGGCGGTACCGGGGTGGACAAGGGAGACAAACCGCTTCAGGTCCCGCGGCTGCTGTTGTTCCTGCTCGCGCTGGTGGCCTTTCTCACCTTCCTGCTGAGCGGCGCCGACAACACGGGGCTGATGCTTCTGTTGCTCCTCAACATGTCGTTGGTGGGTATCTACGGTTGGCCTGACTTCACGACGGATGCGCAGCGGTCCTTTGGCGCCGGCTGCATGGGCGCCTTTGGCTTGTTCCTGCTCTTCCCTGGGGCGCTGCTCGCGGGCCATGAAGCGACAACGACGCTGTTGTCGGGCCTGTCGTCGGAGGTGGCGATGGCGATCTGTGGGCTGCTTGTCGTGGCCCCGGGCTTCTTCGTCCTCTTCGCCACGCGCGTCATTCTGGATCGGGCATCCGATGCGCGCTGAGGAGGGTGACATCGGCACCATGCTCCAGGGCATGCGCGAGCGACACCTCGCGGCTTTTCCTGCGCGGGCGCGGCAGTTCCGGGCGCGGGCCACATCGGGCAATACCTTGGTGCAGGGCGCAGGTGCTCATATCTTTCCTAAGGAGACGGCGCTGATTGAGAGCCTGGAGCGCAACAACAGTACGCCGCGCCTGAAGCCGCCCTTCCCGGCGGGCGTCGTCCTTGATGACTGTTCCCGCGGGGTGACGGTACAGGCTGACGCGCGGGTGCAAGAGGGAGGCGCATGATGCACGACTTGCAGCAGAACTCACCGGCGATTTCACAGCTGAAGCGGTACGGACAGGTGTCGTCGACGATCGGGGGTGCCGCGGCGACGATCGGCATTATCCTCTTCTGTGCCCAGCAGTACATGGCGCTCACGGGGCTCGCGCTGACGACCATCGCGCTGCAGATCCTCGCTTTGGCGGTTCTGTTCCTCCCGTCCTTCCTCGCCTTTCGCGGCGAGCTTCGGGATGGCTCGGTTCACGTGGAAGAGGCGCAGGAGAAAGCCGCGTTCGGTAAGCCACCGCTCTGGCTCATCCTGGTCATGCTTGCGATCCTGGCGGTGCATCTGGTCGGGCTATTCTTGAGCATCCAGTCGGGCAGCATCGGCATCTTCTTCGTGTTCTTCGTGTTCGTTCTCGTCTACACGCGCGGCTGGCCGACCTTCGAGACTCAGGCACAGCAGGCGAGTGGCGCCGCGTGGCTCGGCATGGCGGGGCTCATGCTGTCGATGATCCCCGCCATGATGGCCGGCGGCTACATGGCGCGCAGCGGGATCATCGACGTACCGGAGGGGGTCGGCCTTCTGGGCTTCGCGGCGCTGATGGTGGTGCCGGCCGGGTTCGTCTTCTTCTCCACGATCACCGTCATCGGACGAGCCCGAAATGCTCACTGACCAAGACGGGATCTCCGCCAACCTCTGCGGGATGCGCGATCGCTCCCTGGCCGGCGCAAAGGCACGCGGCCATTGGGACGGCACGGCCAGGTTGATCGCGAAGGGCCGCGACAGGATCATCGGCGAGCTGAAGGACGGATGATGCAAAACGACAAGCAACACCTGCCGTCAACGGCGATCGGGATGCTGAAGCGTCATGGCATCGTGTCCACGGTGCTTGGCGCCACCGCGCTGCTGGGTTCGGTGCTGCTTATTGTCTTCGACCAAAATGGGGCGCTCACAGCGCTTGGGATCAGCGCGGTCGCGTTGCAGTGCCTGGCCTTCGTCGCGCTCTTCCTCCCCGCCTTCGCGGCGCTGCGAGGCGAGATCAAGCAAGGCGCGATCGAGGTCGATCCGGCGCACGAGCGTGAAATGAGGGTCAGGATGCCGCGCTGGCTGGTCATCACCTCGGTGGGTTTTGCCGCGGCCTACATTGGCGCGCTCTTCTTCACGGACATGGACGCGAATGTCGGGATGCTCGGTCTTCTCGCTTTGGTCTTCCTCAATTTGCGCGGGAATGACTGGCCGAGCTTCGAGACGCCCGCTCAACGCGCCAGCGGGGCTGCGAGCCTTGGCATGACCGGTTTCCTTCTCACGATGCCCAGCGCGATGCTCGCCGGCGAGCATCTCGTGCGCACCGGGTTCGTCGAGCTGTCAGTTGGAGCGGCCACGCTCATCGCTCTCGGTTTGACCCTCGTCCCGGGGCTCTTCGTCTTCTTTTCCACTATCGCTGTCATCGGACGGGCCCAACATGCTCACTGATCAAGATCGGATCTTCACCAACCTCTACGGGATGCATGACCGCTCCCTGGCTGGCGCGAAGGCACGCGGCCATTGGGACGGCACGGCCAAGCTGATCGAGAAGGGCCGTGACGGGATCATCGGCGAGCTGAAGGAAAGTGGGCTGCGCGGGCGCGGCGGCGCCGGCTTCCCGACGGGCCTCAAGTGGTCCTTCATGCCGAAGGAGAGCGATGGGCGCCCGCACTATCTGGTGGTCAATGCCGACGAGTCCGAGCCCGGCACCTGCAAGGACCGCGAGATCATGCGCCACGACCCGCATACGCTGGTCGAGGGCTGCCTGATCGCGGGTTTCGCCATGCAGGCCCACGCCGGCTACATCTACATCCGCGGGGAGTACATCCGCGAGAAGGAAGCCCTGCAGATCGCCATCGATGAGGCCTATGACGCAGGGCTGCTGGGCAAGAACGCGGCTGGTTCCGGCTGGGACTTCGACCTCTACCTCGTGCATGGCGCCGGCGCCTATATCTGCGGCGAGGAGACGGCCCTTATCGAAAGCCTGGAGGGCAAGAAGGGCATGCCGCGCCTGAAGCCGCCCTTCCCGGCGGGCGTCGGCCTCTATGGCTGCCCCACGACGGTGAACAACGTTGAGAGCATCGCCGTGGTGCCGACGATCCTGCGCCGCGGGGCGACCTGGTTCGCGGGCTTCGGCCGGCCGAACAACACCGGCACCAAGATCTTCGCCATCTCGGGGCACGTGAATAAGCCCTGCGTGGTCGAGGAGGAGATGTCGATCCCGCTGCGGGAGCTGATCGACCGCCACTGCGGCGGGGTGCGCGGCGGCTGGAACAACCTCAAGGCGGTGATCCCCGGCGGCTCCTCGGTGCCCTGTCTGCCGAAGCACCTGGCCGACGAGACCATCATGGACTTCGATTGGCTGCGGGAGAACAAGTCCGGCCTCGGCACCGCGGCGGTCATGATCATGGATCAGTCCACCGACATGGTGAAGGCGATCTGGCGCCTCTCGAAGTTCTACAAGCACGAGAGCTGCGGTCAGTGCACCCCCTGCCGGGAGGGGACCGGCTGGATGATGCGCGTCATGGAGCGGATGGTGCGCGGCGACGCGGAGGTCGAGGAGATCGAGACCCTGCTCGACGTCACCACCCGGGTCGAGGGCCACACGATCTGTGCCCTCGGCGATGCCGCCGCCTGGCCGATCCAGGGCCTGATCCGCCACTTCCGCGGCGAGATCGAGGACCGCATCCACGCCCGCCAGAAGGGTCGCCTGGGCGCCATGGCGGCGGAGTGAGCGCGTCGCCATCGCAGCACCTCGCGCAGCTCAACGTCGGCCGGCTCATCGCGCCGCCGGGCGATCCGGCCGTGGCACCCTTCATCAACGCCATCGACAGGGTGAACGGGCTTGCCAAGCGCATGCCCGGCTTTGTCTGGATGATGGAAGGGGAGGGCGAGGGCCCCGGCAACACGGACAACACGATAAACAGTGATCCTCGGCACATCGCTAACCTCTCCGTATGGGAGAGTATCGACACTCTGGAGGCGTTCGTCTGGAACACCGTTCATCGGCAGTTCTACGGGCGGCGCGCCGAGTGGTTCGATGCGATGGAGGAGAGGCATTTCGTGATGTGGTGGGTTCCCCAGGGCCATCGACCGACGCTGGAGGAGGCGTTGGAACGCCTCGATCTCTTGAACCGTGAGGGGCCGGGGCCGGAGGCGTTCGGTTGGGCCGATCGGCCGGAGGCGCGGCTCTGGCGCGATCATGCGTGCAGTCATGTCGGCTAGGACGTGCCGGCCGCTTGCGCTTGCCTCGGCTCTGCTGCTCGCGGCCTGCGGCGGCGGTGACGACCGCCCGCCACCCGCCCCCAAGCCCGAGGCGATGGAACACCCCGAGGCGAAGTTCCTGGTCGACTACGGCGGCGCCTCCTTTCGGGTGAATGTCCGCTACGTGCCGCTCATCGACGAGAGCGTGATCGCCGTGCGGGAGGGGCGAGGCGAGGCCGCGGCCGAGGGCTGGGCCAAGCTGAGGCTGGAGGCCGCCGAAGACTTCAGCCGCGTCTCGAACTTCGCCGATGACCGCTACCGCGACTTCATCATCGATATGGCCGGCGCGGTGCAGGAGGAGGGCGGCATCTGCACCGACGGCTCGACCATCCGAATGTCGACCGATCGCGACGGCGAGGTGCGGACGATCTATCGGTCGAACCGCCAGGTCTGGGTCGTCTTCGCCCTATGCCCCGAACAGGTCGTCGGACAGGCGACCGGCTGATCAGAACGGTCCCCGTGCTGCGCGAAGATGTGGCCTCGCATCCCCTGCGGGCGCGACATCATGGCCGGACGCAAGGGTTCGGGGTTGCGCGAGGTTACGCCGTAGAATGAAACCGACGCATAAGGGTGATAAGCGCCCGATCAGCTGCGCTGCGCGACCAGGGAGATGGCGATGACCGAGTTGCGGAAGATCGTGATCGACGGGCGGGAGATCGAGGTCGACCCCCGTCTGACCCTCATCCAGGCCTGCGAGGAAGCGGGAATCGAGATCCCGCGCTTCTGCTACCACGAGCGCCTGTCCATCGCCGGCAACTGCCGCATGTGCCTGGTCGAGGTCGTGGGCGGCCCCCCGAAGCCGGCGGCCTCCTGCGCAATGCAGGTCAAGGACATGCGCCCCGGCCGCAACGGCGAGCCGCCGGAGATCAAGACCAACAGCCCCATGGTCAAGAAGGCGCGCGAAGGGGTGATGGAGTTCCTGCTCATCAACCACCCGCTGGATTGCCCGATCTGCGACCAGGGCGGGGAGTGCGATCTGCAGGACCAGGCCATGGCTTACGGCGTCGATTTCTCCCGCTTCCGGGAGGCCAAGCGCGCCGTGACCGACCCGGATCTGGGGCCGCTGATCGCGACGCATATGACCCGCTGTATCTCCTGCACCCGCTGCGTGCGCTTCATGACCGAGGTCGCCGGCGTGCCCGAGATGGGCCAGACCGGCCGCGGCGAGGACAGCGAGATCGTCAGCTACGAGAGCGCGGTCGACCCCAACACGGGCTCCTTCGGCGGCCATGTGGGCGACCCGACCGACATGGTGGTCGCCACCATCGCGGCGGGGCTGTCGTCTGAGATGCAGGGCAACATCGTCGATCTGTGCCCGGTTGGTGCGCTCACCTCGAAGCCCTATGCCTTCACTGCCCGGCCCTGGGAGTTGAAGCAGACCCAGTCGATCGACGTGATGGATGCGCTGGGCTCCAACATCCGCATCGACACCAAGGGGCGCGAGGTCATGCGCATCCTGCCGCGCAACCACGACGGGGTGAACGAGGAGTGGCTGGCCGACCGCTCGCGCTATGTCTGGGACGGGCTGCGCCGCCAGCGCCTGGATCGGCCGTACATCCGGCGCGAGGGCAAGCTGACCCCGGCGACCTGGGACGAGGCGCTGAAAGCGACCGCCAGCGCCATGCAGGGCAAGAAGGTCGCTGCGGTGGCCGGCGATTTGGCGCCGGTCGAGGCGATGTGGGCGCTGAAGGGCATCATGGATGCCATGGGCGGCGCCTACGACTGCCGCCAGGACGGTGCGGCCCTGCCAGCGGGCAACCGCTCGGCCTATGTGGGCACCGCGCGGATCGAGGATATCGACACCGCCGACGGCGTGCTGCTGATCGGCGCCAACCCGCGGGAGGAGGCGCCAGTCCTCAACGCCCGCATCCGCAAGGCCTGGCTCGCGGGCGCCGAGGTCGCGATGGTCGGCCCCGCTGCCGATCTCACCTTCCCCGCCCATCACATCGGCACGGGGCCGGAGGCTTTGGCCGGCGCGAGCCGCGCGATGCTGCTCAAGAACATGGCGGGCATGGGGTCGAAGGTCATCGTCATCGGCCAGGCTGCCCTGCGCCGGCCCGACGGCGAGGCGATCCTGGCGAGCGCCATGGCCCTGGCGGCGGAGGCTGGGGCAGGCTTCATGGTGCTGCACACCGCCGCCGCCCGCGTCGGCGGCATGGAGATCGGTTTTGTCGCGGAGGGGGGCGTTGCCGGCGCGCTCGACGGCGCAGCGGTCATCTACAACCTGGGCGCGGACGAGATCGACCTGCCGGCCGAGGCCTTCGTGATCTACCAGGGTCACCACGGCGACCGCGGGGCGCATCGGGCCGATGTGATCCTGCCCGGCGCCGCTTACCCCGAACAGACGGGGATCTTCGTCAACACCGAGGGGCGCGTGCAGATGGCGGCCCGCGCCTCTTTCCCTCCCGGCGACGCGCGGGAGGATTGGGCGATCCTGCGGGCGCTCTCCGCGCGCCTGGGCCATACGCTGCCCTACGACGGGCTCGACGCCCTGCGCCGGCACCTCTTTGCCACCCACCCGCATCTCGCGCGCCTCGACACCATCGCAGAGACGACGCTGCAGCCGGTGGAGGCCACGGGGGCCATCGACGATGCGCCCTTCGCTGGCCCCGCGGCCGAGCATTACCTGGCCAACCCCATCCTGCGGGCGAGCCAGGTCATGGCCGACTGCGCGCGGCTCAAGGCCGAGCGCGAGCAGGCGCCCCTGGCGGCGGAGTGACGATCATCCCAAGGGCCGCGCCGCCCCGTCGCATGGGGCTTGGCGAGCACAGGAGGCTAGAGAGGGCGCGTGTTCTGGATCGCGGCAAAGGGTTCCGTTTCTCTTTTTGGCAAACCCCGTTAGTCCTTTAGTCCGTACCGAGATGCCCCGGCCGCCCTGCGGTCTGGGGACCGCCCCGAAGGAGGCGACTAGGCATGAGTGACGAGCTCTTCACCTTCCTGATCATCGTCGTTCAATGCCTCGTGGTCGTCACGGCAGTCCTCGTCAGCCTCGCCTTCCTGCTCTACATGGACCGCAAGGTCTGGGCGGCGGTGCAGCTACGGCGCGGCCCTAACGTGGTCGGCCCCTTCGGCCTGCTCCAGTCCTTCGCGGACTTCGGGAAATTCGTCCTCAAGGAGATCGTGGTCCCCGCCGGCGCGGACAAAACCGTCTTCCTGCTGGCGCCGCTCATCAGCTTCGTGCTGGCCGCCATCGCCTGGGTGGTGATCCCCTTCGCCGATGGCTGGGTGATCTCGGACCTCAACGTCGGGATCCTCTACATCTTCGCGATCTCCTCGCTGGGGGTCTACGGGATCATCATGGGCGGCTGGGCGTCGAACTCGAAGTATCCCTTCCTCGGCTCGCTCCGCTCGGCGGCCCAGATGGTGAGCTACGAGGTCTCCATCGGCCTCATCATCATCGGCGTCTTGATCTCCACCGGCTCGCTGAACCTGAGCGCCATCGTACGGGCCCAGGACGGGGCCTATGGCCTCTTCTCCTGGTACTGGCTGCCGCATCTGCCGATGGTCGTGCTGTTCTTCATCTCCGCCCTGGCCGAGACGAACCGCCCGCCCTTCGACCTGCCGGAGGCGGAGAGCGAGCTCGTGGCAGGGTATCAGGTCGAATACTCCTCCACGCCGTATCTGCTGTTCATGATCGGCGAGTACATGAACATCCTGCTCATGTGCGCGCTCATCTCGATCCTGTTCTTCGGCGGCTGGCTGAGCCCGGTGCCCTTCCTGCCGGACGGGGTGCTGTGGATGGTCGCCAAGATGGTCTTCTTCTTCTTCATGTTCGCGATGGTGAAGGCGATCGTGCCCCGCTACCGCTACGACCAACTCATGCGCCTGGGGTGGAAGGTCTTCCTGCCGCTGTCCCTCGCCTGGGTGGTGATCGCCGCCATCCTCACCCGCCTCGATGTCGTGGGCTATGCCCGTTTCGCTGAAGCTGCCGCTGGAGCCTGAGCCGTGACCTCGATCCCCTTCGACCGTGCGCTGCGCTACTTCCTGCTCGCCGACATGTGGGCGGGCATGAAGATCGGGTTTCGCTATCTGCTGAAGCCCAAGGCGACGCTGAACTACCCCTTCGAGAAGGGCCCGCTCAGCCCCCGCTTTCGCGGCGAGCTGGCGCTCAGGCGCTATCCCAACGGGGAGGAGCGCTGCATCGCCTGCAAGCTCTGCGAGGCGATCTGCCCGGCGCAGGCCATCACCATCGACGCCGAGCCGCGCGATGACGGCAGCCGCCGCACCAAGCGCTTCGACATCGATATGACCAAGTGCATCTACTGCGGCTTCTGCCAGGAGAGCTGCCCGGTCGACAGCATCGTGCTGGGCCCGAATTTCGAGTTCACGACCGAGACGCGCGAGGAGTTGTTCTACAACAAGGAGAAGCTCCTGGACAACGGCGCCCGCTGGGAGCGCGAGATCGCCCGCAACATCGAGTTGGATGCCCCGTATCGGTAGGGTGCGTGGTTCCCACGCACCTCCGGCCGCGACGGTGCGTGCCGAGCACGCACCCTACGACAGGTCCCGCGACAGACGGGGCCGCGGAGACAGGAACCTGGGAGCCGGCCCCGGCCGGGACATGCCATGACGCTGACCGCGTTCGCCTTTTATGTCTTCGCCTCGGTGGCGGTGGCCTCCGGCCTCTTCGTCACTGTGGCGCGGAACCCCGTGCACTCGGTGCTCTGGCTCATCCTGGCCTTCTTCTCCTCCGCCGGGCTCATGGTGCTGCTGGGCGCGGAGTTCATCGCGATGCTGCTCATCATCGTCTACGTGGGCGCGGTCGCGGTGCTCTTCCTCTTCGTCGTCATGATGCTCGACGTCGACTTCGCCGCGCTGAAGCGGGAGGCCATGGCGAACCTGCCGCTGGGCGCCCTGATCGGTCTCGTGCTGATCCTCGAGCTTGGGCTGGTGATCGGGAACTGGGTCTTCGCCGACATCGCACCGGAGGTGCGGGAGGCCGCGATCCCCGACCCCGGCGGCATGCAGAACGCCCAGGCGTTGGGCACGATCCTCTATGACCGGTTCTTCCTGGCCTTCCAGGTCTCCGGCCTCGTGCTGCTGGTCGCGATGATCGGCGCCATCGTGCTGACGCTGCGCCACCGCGAGAACATCAAGCGCCAGGACGTGCTGACGCAGATCTACCGGACCCGCGAGGAGAGCGTGGCGCTCAAGGACGTCGAGCCGGGGCAGGGAGTGTAACCATGGACGCCGCCATCCAACCCATCGCCGGCGTCGGCCTGGGGGCTTACCTGACCGTCGCGGCGCTGATGTTCGTGATCGGGATCTTCGGGATCTTCCTCAACCGCAAGAACGTCATCGTCATCCTGATGTCGATCGAGCTGATGCTGCTGGCGGTGAACATCAACCTGGTCGCCTTCTCCGCGCATCTCGGCGATCTGGTGGGGCAGGTCTTCACGCTCTTTATCCTGACCGTCGCGGCGGCAGAGGCGGCGATCGGCCTCGCGATCCTGGTCTGCTTCTTCCGCAACCGCGGGACCATCGCGGTCGAAGACATCAACATGATGAAGGGGTAGGGCCATGTATTCCGCCATCCTCCTCCTCCCCCTTCTGGGTGCGCTGCTGGCGGGGCTGTTCGGCCGGTCGCTGGGCGACAAGGCCTCGATGGTCCTGACCACGGGCATCCTGTTCTTCTGCGCCGCGCTGTCCTGGATCGCGTTCCTGACCTTCGACCCCGAGGGGTCGCAGACGGTCACGCTGTTTACCTGGATCGCCTCGGGCGATCTGGTGGTCGACTGGGCGATCCGCACCGATACGCTGACCCACGTGATGCTGGTGGTCGTGACCTCGGTCTCCTCGCTCGTGCACTGCTACTCGATTGGGTACATGGAGGAGGACGAGGCCAAGCCGCGGTTCTTCGCCTATCTCTCGCTCTTCACCTTCGCGATGCTGGCGCTGGTGACCGGCGACAACCTGCTGCAGATCTTCTTCGGCTGGGAAGGCGTCGGCGTCGCCTCCTACCTGCTGATCGGCTTCTACTGGCGCAAGAACTCGGCCAATGCGGCGGCGATGAAGGCCTTCATCGTCAACCGCGTGGGCGACTTCGGCTTCCTGCTCGCCATGTTCATGCTGTTCTGGCTGACCGGCACGATCCAGCTCGACGGGGTGTTCGCCGAGGCCGAGACGCTGGCAGGCACGACCGTCAGCTTCCTCGGGATGGAGCTGAACGCGGCGGAGACGATCGCGCTCCTGCTCTTCCTCGGGGCCTGCGGAAAGTCGGCGCAGCTCTTCCTGCACACCTGGTTGCCGGATGCGATGGAAGGCCCCACGCCGGTCTCCGCCCTCATCCACGCGGCGACCATGGTGACGGCGGGCGTGTTCCTGGTCTGCCGCATGTCGCCGATCATGGAGTACGCGCCGGACGCGCTGATGGTCGTCACCATCGTGGGGGCCACGACCGCGTTCTTCGCGGCGACCGTGGGCCTGGTGCAGAACGACATCAAACGGGTGATCGCCTATTCGACCTGCTCGCAGCTTGGCTACATGTTCGCCGCCGCCGGCGTGGGCGCCTATGAGGCGGCGATGTTCCACCTTTTCACCCATGCCTTCTTCAAGGCGCTGCTGTTCCTTTGCGCGGGCTCGGTCATCCACGGAATGCACCACGAGCAGGACATGCGGAAGATGGGCGGGCTGCGCAGCAAGCTGCCGATGACCTACACGCTGATGCTGATCGGCACCCTGGCGATCACCGGCGTGGGCGTGCCGTTCCTGTATCTGCTGCACACGCCCATCGGCTTCGCGGGCTTCGTGTCCAAGGACGTGATCATCGAGAGCGCCTATGCCGCGCACACCCAGGTCGGCACCTATGCCTTCATCCTGCTGGTGATCTCGGCGGCCTTTACGGCCTTCTACTCCTGGCGGCTCATCTTCGTGACCTTCTGGGGCGAGACGCGGGCCGACCAGCACACCTACGACCATGCGCACGAGAGCCCGCGGGTGATGATCTGGCCGCTCTATCCGCTGGCGCTGGGCGCGGTCTTCGCGGGGATCGAGTTCTACCCCTCCTTTGTGGGCGAGGGGGAGGCGGCGTTCTGGGGCGCCTCGATCTTCAACCTGGTGGCGGAGGGCGAGGAGACCGTGCTCGAGGCCGCGCACCATGTGCCGAAGTGGGTCGTCGCCTCGCCCTTCATCGCGATGCTGCTCGGCGCCTTCGTGGCCTGGCGGATGTACGTGCAGCGGCCGGACCTGCCGGCCAAGATCGCGAAGCAGCACGAGGCGCTGTACCTGTTCCTGCTGAACAAATGGTACTTCGACGAGCTCTATGACCGGATCTTCGTGCGCCCGGCCATGGCGCTGGGGCGGTTCCTGTGGAAACGCGGCGACGGCGGCACCATCGACGGGGCGATCAACGGCCTGGCCTTCGACGTGATCCCGCGCATGGTGCGCACGGCGGGGCGGGTCCAGTCCGGCTATGTGTTCCACTACGCCTTCGCGATGCTGATCGGCGTCTCGCTCCTGGTCACCTGGTTTGCCGTTAGGGGGGCCGCCTGATGGCCGATCTGCCGCTTCTGTCGCTGGTCACCTTCATTCCGCTCATCGGGGCGCTGATCCTCGTCACCTTCCTGCGGGGCGAGGACGAGGCGGCGCAGATGAACGCCAAGCGCCTCGGCCTCTTGGTCACCACCTTCACCTTCCTGCTGTCGATCCCGCTGCTAACGGGCTTCGACATGGGCAGCACGGACTTCCAGTTCGTGGAGGAAGGGGTCTGGTTCGCGGGCCTCACCTACAAGCTGGGCGTCGACGGGATCTCGCTGCCCTTCGTGATGCTGACGACCTTCTTCTTTCCGCTGGTTATCGCCGCCTCCTGGGGCGTGACGCACCGGGTCAAGGAGTACATCGCCTGCTTTCTGCTGCTCGAGACGCTGATCATCGGCGTCTTTGTCTCCCTCGACATGATCCTGTTCTACCTGTTCTTCGAGGGTGGGCTGATCCCGATGTTCCTGATCATCGGCATCTGGGGCGGCAAGGAGCGGGTCTACGCGGCCTTCAAGTTCTTCCTCTACACGCTGCTCGGCTCGCTGCTGATGCTGGTGGCGATGATCTACATGTACTTCGACGCCGGCACGACCGACATCCCGGCGCTGCTCAACCACCAGTTCAGCTTCGAGGCCTTCGATTTGCTCGGCTGGCAGATCATCGGCGGCGCGCAGACGCTGATGTGGCTCGCCTTCTTCGCCAGCTTCGCGGTGAAGATGCCCATGTGGCCCGTGCACACCTGGCTGCCGGATGCGCACGTGCAGGCGCCCACGGCCGGGTCGGTCGTGCTGGCGGCGATCCTGCTCAAGATGGGTGGCTACGGCTTCCTGCGCTTCAGCCTGCCGATGTTCCCCGTCGCCTCCGAGATCCTGCAGGACTTCGTCTTCTTCCTCAGCGTGGTGGCGATCATCTACACCTCGTTGGTCGCGCTGATGCAGGAGGATATCAAGAAGCTCGTCGCCTATTCCTCGGTCGCGCACATGGGCTTCGTGACGCTCGGCATCTTCTCGGCCAACCAGCAGGGCGTCGACGGCGCGATGTTCCAGATGATCAGCCACGGCTTCATCTCGGGCGCGCTCTTCCTGTTGGTCGGCGTCGTCTACGACCGCATGCACACGCGGGAGATCGCGGCCTATGGCGGCCTGGCCGAGCGGATGCCGATCTACGCGGCGGTCATGATGCTCTTCACCATGGGCAACGTCGGGCTGCCGGGTACCTCGGGCTTTGTCGGTGAGTTCCTGACCATGGCCGGCGCCTTCCAGGTCTCCACCTGGGCGGCCTTTGGTGCGGCGACTGGCGTGATCCTCTCGGCGGGCTATGCGCTCTGGCTCTATCGCCGGGTGGTGCTGGGCCAGCTCATCAAGCAATCGCTGCAGGCGATTGAGGATATGAACGGTCGGGAGAAGGCGATCATCGCGCCCTTGGTGGTGCTGACGATCCTCTTCGGCGTCTACCCCGCGCCGGTGCTCGATCTCTTCGGGCCGAGCGTCGCCAATCTCCTCGACGATGTCTCCGCGGCGCAGGAAGCCGCCGCCGGCATCATCGACCTCGCGCATAAGTAACGACCGCTAAGGACCCGCCATGGAACAGGATCTGATGATCGCGGCACCGGAGATCGCCATGGCCATCGGCGCCATGGCCCTCCTGATGTTCGGGGCCTATGGCGGGGGCGATGCGCAGCGCCATACGGTCACCAACGCCTCGGCCCTGCTGATGGTGCTGGTTGCCGCCGGGGTCGCCACGGCGGGGGCCGGGGAGCGGATCGCCTTCTCCGGCATGTTCATCGACGACGGCTTCGCGCGCTTTGCCAAGATGCTGATCCTCATCGCCTCGGCGCTGATGCTGCTGATCGGGCGCGACTACCTGGAACGGCGCGGCGTGCTGCGGTTCGAGTATCCGATCCTCATCGTCCTCGCGACGCTGGGGATGATGTTCATGGTCTCCGCCGGCGGTCTGATCGCGCTCTACGTGGGGCTCGAGCTGCAGTCGCTCGCGCTATATGTGGTCGCTGCTTTCAACCGCGACAGTGCGCGCTCGACCGAGGCGGGGCTCAAGTACTTCGTGCTCGGCGCGCTCTCCTCGGGCCTGCTGCTCTACGGCGCCTCGCTGGTCTATGGTTACACCGGCACCACCAACTTTGGCGGCATCGCCCAGGTGATCGAGGCGGAGGGCGTCTCTCTCGGCCTCACCTTCGGGCTCGTGTTCCTCTGCGCCGCGCTCGCCTTCAAGATCTCCGCCGCGCCCTTCCACATGTGGACGCCGGATGTCTACGAGGGCTCGCCGACGGCTGTGACCGCGTTCTTTGCCACCGCCCCCAAGGTCGCCGCGGGCGTCCTGTTCGCCCGGGTGCTATACGAGGGCTTCGGCGATGCGGTGCCGGAGTGGTCGCAGATCCTGATCTTCGTCGCCGTCGCCTCCATGTTCCTGGGCGCCATCGCGGCGATCGGGCAGACCAACCTGAAGCGGCTGCTCGCCTATTCCTCCATCGGGCATATGGGCTACGCCCTGGTGGGCCTTGCCGCCGGCACGCCCCAGGGGGCGGAGGCGCTGCTCGTCTATCTCGCGATCTACGTCGTCATGAACCTCGGCACCTTTGCCTTCGTGCTGTCGATGGAGCGGGACGGGGCACCGACGGCCACCATTGAGGATCTCTCCGGCCTCGCCTCCCGCGCGCCGGCGGCTGCGCTGGCGCTCGCGGTGTTGATGTTCTCCCTCGCGGGCCTGCCGCCGATGGTGGGCTTCTTCGCCAAGTTCTTCGTGTTCAAGGCGGCGGTCGATGCTGGCCTGGCGCCGCTGGCGGTCGCCGGCGCCATCGCCTCGGTCATCAGCGCCTACTACTACCTCAACATCGTGCGGTTGATGTATCTGAGCGAACCGGGCGATCCGCTGACGATCAACGCGGGCCCGATCCAGCAGACGACGCTGCTCGCCTCCTCGGTCCTGATGGCCGCGGGCTGGCTGCCCTTCCTCGGCGGCTTCGGCCTGACCGAGGTCGCGGGCGAGGCCGCCGCCTCGCTACTCAGGTGATCGCACCGGCGTCGCTTCCCGGCGGGGCGCGCCTTCTGCACCTCAGCGAGATCGACAGCACGAACGCCGAGGCCGCGCGTCTGGCGGCGCGCGGCGAGCGGGGACCGATCTGGATCCTCGCGGACCGCCAGAGCGCCGCGCGCGGCCGGCGCGGGCGGGGCTGGAGCGAGACCGAGGGGAACCTCACGGCAAGCCTGCTCATCGCCCCAGACATGACGCCGGAGCGGGCTGCACTCACCTCCTTCGCCGCGGCCCTGGCGGTTGCCGAGCTCTTCCGCACCCTCGCGCCGCGGGCCGAGGTGACGATGAAATGGCCCAACGACGTGCTGCTGAACGGGCGCAAGGCGGCGGGCATCCTGTTGGAGAGCAGCGGCGGGGCAGGGCGCCTCGACTGGTTGGTCATCGGGATCGGCGTCAATCTGGGCCAGCCGCCCGAGATGACCGAGATCCGCCCCGGCGGCACGCCCCCCACCGGCATCGCGGCGGAGGGGGGCAGGCACGCCACCCCAAGGGCCGCGCTGGAGATCCTTGCCGCCGCCCTGGAACGCAGCCTCGGCCAACTCGCGCAGGAAGGGTTTGCACCCGTGCGCGCCGCCTGGATGGCCCAGGCCGCGCGTCTGGGTCAGCGCATCGGCGCGGGGCTCGCCAACGAAAGCCTGGAGGGCATCTTCGAGGATGTGGACCCGAGCGGCGCGCTCGTTCTAAGAACCGGCCAAGGCGGCCTCCGCCGCATCGCCGCCGCTGACATCTTCTTCCCGGACTGATCGCCCATGCTGCTCGCCATCGACGTCGGCAATACCAACACGGTTTTCGCCGTCTTCCCGGACGACGCCAATGGCGACGGCCAGGCGCCGCTCGGCGAATGGCGCTGCAATACCGAGGCCGTGCGCACGGCCGATCAGTACTACGTCTGGCTCTCGCAGCTCATGGAGCACTCGGGCCTGCCCATCGGGGACATCCGCAACGTCGTGGTCTCCAACGTCGCCCCCGCGGTGCTGTTCAACATCCGCGTTTTCTGCGACCGCTATTTCAACACGCGCCCGCTGATCGTGGGGCGGCCGGAATGCGCGCTGCCGGTGGACGTGCGGGTCGACATACCCTCTCAGGTCGGCGCGGACCGACTTGTGAACACCGTCGCGGCCTTCGAGCGCTATGGCGGGGATCTGATCATCGTCGACTTCGGCACGGCGACGACATTCGATGTGGTCGACAGCGACGGCGCCTATATCGGCGGGGTGATCGCGCCCGGCGTGAACCTGTCGCTCGACGCGCTGCACCAGGCCGCGGCTCATCTGCCGCGGATCGACGTCACCCAGCCACAACAGGTGCTGGGCCAGAACACTGTCGCCTGCCTCCAGTCGGGCGTTTACTGGGGCTATGTCGGCCTGATCGAGGGCATCTGCGCGCGCCTCTCGGCCGAGCGCGAGCGCCCCATGAAGACAATTGCCACCGGCGGGCTTTCGCCGCTCTTCGCGCGGGGCGCATCGGTGATCGAGGCGGTGGACCCCGACCTCACCGTGCGCGGGCTCGTGCAGATCCACAGGTACAACACGAAAGAACGCATGGAATGACCGACAGGACAGGCGGGCCGCTCGTCTACGTCGCCTTGGGCGGCGCGGGCGAGATCGGCATGAATTGCTATCTCTACGGGCTGGGGGACGACGGCGACCGGCGCTGGATCATGGTCGATCTCGGCATCGGTTTCGGCGACATGGATACCGCGCCGGGGGTGGAGCTGATCGTGCCCGACATCAGCTTTGCCATCGAGCAGGCGGACCGGCTGGACGGCATCTTCATCACCCATGGGCATGAGGATCACATCGGCGGCGTCCCGCATCTGTGGACCCAGCTTCGCGCGCCGATCTACGCCCGCCCCTTCACCGCCGAGCTCGTGCGCCGCAAGATGCAGGAGGCGGGGCTCGACCCCAGCGTCGTCGTCGAGGTCGACACCGGTGAGCGCACCAAGGCCGGCCCCTTCAGCGTCGAGTTCGTGAACGTCACCCACTCGATCCCCGAGGCGTCGATGCTGGCGATCCGCACCCCGGCGGGTCTTGCCGTACACTCCGGCGACTTCAAGATGGACGAGGCGCCCCAGGTCGGCGAGCCCTTCGACATCACGCCGTTCGAGGCACTGGGCGCCGAGGGGGTGCAAGCCTTCGCCTGCGACAGCACCAATGTCTTCCTGCCCGGCCATGCGGGGTCGGAGGGGGAGGTGATCCACAACCTCGCCCGCGTGATCCGCGATCAGCGGGGCGCGGTGGCGGCGACCTCCTTCGCCTCCAACGTCGCGCGGCTCTATACGCTGGCAACCGCCGCCAAGGAGGCCGGGCGCTCCATCGTCGTCGCCGGGCGGGCCATGCGCCGGATGATCGAGGTCGCGGTGCAGACGGGCCAGCTCAGGGACTTCCCCGAGGTGGTACCGGAGGAGCGCATCCAGGACATCCCCGACGAGAACCTGTTCTACCTGGTCACCGGCAGCCAGGGGGAGGCGCGCGCCGCGCTCGCCCGCATCGCCGCCGGCACCCACCCCACCGTGGCCTTGGGAGAGGGCGATACGGTCCTCTTCTCCTCCAAGACCATCCCGGGGAACGAGGCGGGGATCTACAGGCTCTATAACCGCCTCAGCGAGAAGGGGATCCGGGTCATCGACGGAGACATGGAGCGGATCCACGTCTCCGGTCACGCGCGGCGGGGCGATCTGGAGCGGCTGTACCACGCGCTGCGCCCCAAGGTGGCCGTGCCGCTGCACGGTGAGCACCGCCATCTGGTCGAACATGCCGAGAGCGCGATCCACTGGGGTGCGGGCGAGGGGCTGGTCGCCCCCAACGGCGATGTCATGCGCCTGGACGGCAACGCGCCGGGCAAGATCGACGAGGCGGAGACGGGCCGTGTCTACCTCGACGGCACGGTCCACGTCGGCGCCTATGACGGCGTGATCCGCGACCGGCTGCGGCTCGCGCGCCTGGGCCTGATCGTGGTGTCGGTCGTGGTGGACGAGAGCGGTGAGCTCATCGCCGACCCCGAAGCGGTGACCATCGGCCTGCCGAAGCAGGACGACACCTGGACCGGCCCGCTGGAGGCTGCGATCGCCAAGGCCGTCGATCAGGCGATGGAGGATGCGCCGGCCAAGCAGCTCCGCACAGATAACGGCATCGAGGAAGCCGTCGGTCGCGGCGCGCGGCGCATCGCCAACAAATGGCTCGGCAAGAAACCGGTCGTCCAGACCATCATCCACCGCCTGGCGGACGACTGATCCTGCGTTGACTGCATTGACGGGGGTCGCTCAGCCCTTGACGAGCCTGAGCAGTGCCGTGCGCGCGATCGTGGAGACGCAATGCCGGATCATCGCGACCGAGTCGCGTATTGCCACCGGCTGCGGAACGCGCCGGCCCTTTGTTGCCTTCGGTCTCCACGCTGGATGGGCCATGTCGAGCCGACCGTGCTGTGGCACAGGGGTCATGCCCTGCGGCACGTGATCCGGCTTGCAGAAGACCAGGATGTTCTGGCGGTACCAGGGCTGGATGTGCTCATCCGTCCAGATCTCCGGGCGGATGATGTCGAGGGTCACGAAACCCCGCCTGGCGAACTTCTCCGCCCAGTAGGACGGCCATTGCTCGTTGATATGCGATGACCCGTCCTGCCCCGGCACGGCGGCGGAGAACAGCACGACCGGCGCGGCCTCGGTCAGCCTGTCGACGAAGTGGTCGGCTGAGGTCTCCGGCAGGTGCTCCGCCACCTCCAGGGTGCAGGCGAGGTCGAACTGGCCGAGGACGGGCGCATTGGACAAGTCCGCGGGCGTGAAGCGGTCGGCCGGGATTTCCAGCATGCTCCGGTCGACATAGTCGCCATCGAAGCCCTGGACCTCGGACACGCCGTTTCGCTGGAATGCGGCCAGCCAGCCCCCGACGCCACAGCCCACATCGACCACACGCCGCGGGGAAAAGTGCCGGAGGACGAGCGGCACGATGAGATCGGCTGAGGCGATGGAGCCGTCACGCTGCCCGTCGAAGAAAGCCGAGTCGTAAACCTGCGGCTGCACGCCGGGCGCGCCCGCCGCTGCGGTTCCCACATCCGAAACAGCCATGACCGCTCCCCCAAGCAGGTATCGCTGGTTGCCTTATGCGGCTTCGTTCTCCGACGTTGCCACGATGTCCGCCCCCTCAGGCGTCTCGTCCGTCGCCGGCGCGCCGGCGTTCGAGGATCCTTTTGAGATCATGTGCGCCGGCACGGGACGCAGCAGGAAGGCAGGAACATGGTCGCCAAGGCCTATGACCGGACGGTCGCTGCCGCCGCCGTTGCGCCCACGGCCCCCACGCTTGCCGCGATCCCGTTCGCGCCCGCGGTCGCCGCGGTCGCGATGATGGTCCCGCTCCCGCTCCACCTCGCGCTTCGGCGCCTCTTCGGCGACCTCGATGGGCTCGGCGGTCTTCTCTTCGCCGGCGACGGCCAGCGCGTCGTCGGTGCTGCCACGGCGTGAACGGCTGCGGCGCGGCTTGGCCTTTGCCTCCGCCTCGGTCTTGTCCTCCGCCGCAGGCATGCTCGGACGCGCGGTTTCTGGCACGTCGATCGTGGGGATCTGCGCCTTCGTCAGCTCGTGGATGCGGTCGAGATACTTGTCGTCTGCCGGAACAGCGATCGTAAACGCCGTCCCCTCCCGCCCTGCGCGGCCAGTGCGGCCGATGCGGTGGACGTAATCCTCCGGGTGGGTCGGCACGTCATAGTTCACGACATGACTCACATTGGGGATATCGAGGCCGCGCGCGGCGACGTCGGAGGCGACGAGCACCTTGATCTCCCCGTTGCGGAAGCCGTCGAGCGTGGCCATGCGCACCGACTGGTCGAGATCGCCATGCAGGGCGCCGGCGTTGTAGCCGTGCTTCTGCAGCGACTTGAACAGTGTGCCGATATCCCGCTTGCGGTTGCAGAAGATGATCGCGTTGCGGAACTTCTCGCCCTCGCCATCGAGCAGGGCGCGCAGCACGGCGCGCTTCTCGGCATCGGTCCGGTCGCGCCGGGTGGGGCTGAACTTGCACAGACCCTGCGTGATCGTCTCGCCCGTCGTCGCCTGGCGCGCCACCTCGACCTTCAGTGGGTTGTGCAGGAAGGTATCGGTGATCCGCACGATCTCCGGCGCCATGGTGGCCGAGAAGAAGAGCGTCTGGCGCTTCAGCGCGTTCGTCAGGTTGAAGATCCGCTCGATGTCCGGGATGAAGCCCATGTCGAGCATCCGGTCGGCCTCGTCGACCACCATGATCTCGATCCCCGTCAGCATCAGCTTGCCCCGCTCGAAATGGTCGAGCAGCCGGCCCGGGGTGGCGATCAGCACATCGACGCCGCGGTCGATCAGCTTGTCCTGATTGGCGAAGTTCACCCCGCCGATCAACAGCGCCATCGAGAGCTTGGTCTTCTTGCCGTAGATCTCGAAGTTCTCGGCGACCTGCGCGGCAAGCTCGCGCGTGGGGCAGAGGATGAGAGACCGCGGCATCCGAGCCCGTGCGCGGCCCTTGGCCAGCAGCGTGATCATCGGCAGTGTGAAGGAAGCGGTCTTTCCGGTGCCCGTCTGGGCGATGCCGATGACGTCGCGACCCTTCAGCGCTTCGGGGATGGCCTGGGCCTGGATGGGGGTGGGGCTTTGGTAGCCCGCTTCCGCGACGGCGGCGAGGACCTTGGGATCAAGGTCGAGATCGATAAATTTCATGAAGTCCTTCGGTGCAGCTGCAAGACGGAGTGCGACACTTACATGGCCGCTACATCGTCCCTCGCGGCCCCAAGCGCCCGTATTGGCGCTCTATGTTGCGCCGCCTATGCGCTTTCTTATCCGGAATGTCAACGATTTAAGATTTCGGGCACTTAGCGCCCCCCGGCAGGACGGCCGGCAGAGCATCGACCGTCACGGCAAGCGGCGCCGTCCGGGGTGATCGAGAGCGCGAGTCGGAGGGATCTTTGGCGAAAAGAGAGGGGCCGCGCAGCCCGCTGCCTAAAGGGGTGGAAGGCGGCACGGGCGGCGCGGCTGTCCGGGGCGAGGGGGTCCTCTCTCAAGGTCGCCGGAAACAACACGAGGTCGGCGGTACGCATTATTCAACGCTACAACGACCGGACGCCTCATTGATGGGGGATTCAGCGCCGGACGGATGTGACCGGCGTCACACCGCCCTGCGCCACCCTGTCCACGAACGGCGCACTCATGGGCTCGCCAGGTTGCATTTGACCAAGAAAACACGTGCAGGCTGCAGCGCACCTGCCCTAAGGGCACCAGCCGGCAAATCGACGGGCTGCCGCGCTAGAATCCCGTCACGCCAGGGTCTCCTTCACCGCCGAGAGGCGCACCTCGGGGTGGTCGCGCTCGGCGCGGTCGATGTCGAACTGGATGCGCGTCATGAAGACCGGATCGCCGTCATGGTCATGGGCCATCTGGCCGCGATAGGCCTTGATGAAGGCCTCCAGCGCCTCATCGGAGCCAGCGATCCAGCGGGCGGAGGTGTACTGGGTGGGCTCCATGCGCACCGGCAGGCCGTACTCCTGCTCTATGCGGCTGGCGAGCACCTCGAACTGCAAGTGGCCCACCACGCCCACGATGAACCCTGAGCCGATGGCGGGCTTGAAGAGCTTGGCGGCCCCTTCCTCGGCAAACTGCGTCAGCGCCTTGTCCAGGTGCTTGGCCTTCATCGGATCGCCCGCGCGCACGGCCTGCAACAGCTCCGGCGCAAAGCTCGGGATGCCCTGGAACCGCAGCGCCTCGCCCTCGGTCAGCGCATCGCCGATGCGAAGCTGCCCGTGGTTGGGGATGCCGATGATATCGCCCGCCCAGGCGTCGTCGGCGACCTCCCGCTCCGCCGCCAGGAACAGCACGGGGTTGGAGATGGCCATCGGCTTGCCCGCGCGCACATGCTGCAGCTTCATCCCGCGCTTGAAGTGGCCGCTGCACAGCCGCAGGAACGCCACGCGGTCACGGTGCTTGGGGTCCATGTTGGCCTGCACCTTGAACACGAAGCCGGAGACCTTCTTGTCCTCCGCGCTCACCTGGCGTTTGTCGGTCATCCGCGGCTGGGGCACCGGCGCGTAATGGGCGATGCCCTCCATCAGCTCCCGCACGCCGAAGGAGTTGAGCGCGGAGCCGAACCAGATCGGGGTCATCGTGCCCGCGAGAAAGGCCGAGTGGTCGAAGGCAGGCAACAGCCCGCGCGCCATCTCGACCTCCTCGCGCAGGGTCTCCAGGCGGTCCGTCGGCAGATGCGCCTCGATCCGCGGATCCTCCAGCCCCTCCACTGCGATGCTCTCGCCGCGCACGTTGCGGTCGGCGCGGTCCATCAGGTCGAGCCGGTCGCGGAGCAGGTCGTAGGCACCCAGGAACTCGCGGCCCATGCCGATGGGCCAGCTCGCCGGGGTCACGTCCAGCGCCAGCGCCTCCTGGATCTCGTCGATGATCTCAAAGGTCTCGCGGCTCTCGCGGTCCATCTTGTTGCAGAAGGTCAGGATCGGCAGGTCGCGCAGCCGGCACACCTCGAACAGTTTCCGGGTCTGGCTCTCCACCCCCTTCGCGCCATCGATCACCATGATCGCGGCATCGACGGCGGTCAGGGTCCGATAGGTGTCCTCCGAGAAATCCTCGTGGCCCGGCGTGTCGACCAGGTTGAACCAGTGCTCGCCATAGGGAAACGACATGGCCGAGGCGGAGACCGAGATCCCGCGCTCCTGTTCCATCTTCATGAAGTCCGAGCGCGTGCGCCGCGCCTCGCCCTTGGCGCGCACCTGCCCGGCCATCTGGATCGCGCCGCCATAGAGCAACAGCTTCTCGGTCAGCGTCGTCTTGCCCGCATCCGGGTGCGAGATGATCGCAAAGGTCCGCCGCCGCGCGATCTCGGGCGGCAGGATGGGCTGGTTGGAGAGCGCGGTGTCGGCCATGGCCGTGCCTATAGCCGCGTGGGCGCCTTGGGAAAAGGCCAGCCAGGCTCGACCGTTCCTGGCACGCGCCTTGTCTGCGCCGGAGGGCACTGCTACTCAGGCCGTTAACCCGATCAGGCGCGTCGGGTTTTGCGCCTGTGATGCCGGCCGGCTCGACGACCCTTTGCGCCAACGGAGGAAAGCGTTCTTTGAGCACCGCGCCCGATCCGCTGCCGCTCCTGTCGCTGCGCGATGTCTCTGTCGCCTTCGAGGGGCAGCTCGCCGTCGACGCGGTAAGCATCGACGTCGGCCGGGGCGAGATCGTCTGCCTCCTGGGCCCCTCCGGCTGCGGGAAGTCCACCACGCTCAGGGTCGCGGCGGGTGTCGAACGACAAACCGGGGGCCAGGTCGTCATGGGCGACCGCATCGTGTCCGACGCCACCCGCCATCTGCCGCCGGAGGCGCGCGAGATCGGGCTGATGTTCCAGGATTTCGCCCTGTTCCCCCATCTAAGCGTCGCCGAGAACGTCGCCTTCGGCCTGCGGGGCCGGGTGGCGCGGCGCGACCGGGGGCGGGTGGTGGAGGCCGAGCTCAAGCGCGTCGGTCTGGCGGATGCGGCAGCGCGCTATCCCCATCAGCTCTCGGGCGGGGAGCAGCAGCGCGTGGCACTGGCCCGCGCCCTGGCGCCTCAGCCGCGGGTGATGTTGATGGACGAGCCCTTCTCGGGCCTCGACACCCGGCTGCGCGACACGGTGCGCGAGGAGACGCTGAGCCTGCTGCGCGAGTCCGGCACCGCGGTGATGCTCGTGACCCATGAGCCTGAGGAAGCCATGCGCATGGCCGACCGGATCGCCCTGATGCGCGACGGCCAGATCGTGCAGACTGGCGCCCCTTATACGGTCTACACCGCGCCCGTGGACACCAAGGCGGCGGCCTTCTTCTCGGAGGTCAACGTGATCGAGGCCGTGGTGCGCGACGGTCAGATCGATACCGCCTTCGGTCGCTTCCTGTCGCCTGGCCTGGCGGAGGGTGCGCCGGTGGATCTCGTCTTCCGTCCGCAGCATCTGGACATCGCGCCCGGCGACCGGGAGCCGCCCTTTCCGGGCCCGGTGGATGGGGCGATCGCTGAGGGCACGGTCGTCCGGGCGCGGTTTGTCGGGACCTATAGCCTGATCGAGACGGTCATGGTGGATGGCTCGCGGCTGACGGCGACGGTGCCCTTTGCCTGGCTGCCGGAGGAGGGGAGCGCCGTCGCGCTGCGGCTTCATCGCGAGCGCTGTCACCTGTTCCCTGCGTCAGGTGCGCCGGCGGCCCAAGCCATCGCCGCCGCGCCAACCGCGCAGGCCGCCGAGTAACGAAACGGCACGCCCCGGCGTAGCCATCGGCGCCAAAGGGCTTAATTCACGGTCACGTGGTCCGGGGGCCTTCCCTCCGACGGCGCAACCAAATATGTCCCGTAGGTAACAGGGCGCTGTCCGAGCCAAGCGGCTCTGCGGCCCCAGCGGAATTTTGGGAGGACTGGGCCATGGGCCTGAGTATCTGGCAGATCCTGATCGTCGTGCTGCTGCTCGTGCTGCTCTTCGGACGCGGCAAGATCTCTGAGCTCATGGGCGACATGGCCAAGGGCATCAAGAGCTTCAAGAAGGGCATGTCGGAGGATCCGGATGAGGCGCCCAAGGTGACCGATCAGCCGGGCACCACGATCAATGCCGAACCCTCGAGCGTCGAGGGCAAGAAGGACAGCGCCTGAGGGGTTGTGCCTCCAGGGCTTTGTAAGCCGCCCCGCGCGGCGGCTGTCTGAGAGAGGGATCGGGCCTTGCTCGACATCGGCTGGACCGAACTGATCGTCATCGGCGTGCTCGCCCTGCTGGTGGTGGGACCGAAGGAACTGCCGGGCCTGTTCCGCACCGTCGGCCAATACGTGGGCAAGGCCCGCTCCATGGCGCGGGAATTCCAGCGCTCGATGGAGGATGCCGCGCGAGACGTGGACGGCGGGGCGTTGAACCAGCTTCGCGACGCCAAGCGCGACTTCGACAAGATGGCCAAGGTCGACTTCAACGAACAGGCCAAGCGCGCCCAGGACAGTCTGACCAAGCCGGCGACTGCCGCGACCAATTCGGGCAGCACATCCAGCACCGCGACGACCCCTGCAGCGAGCCCGGCGCCCAAGGCCGAGACGCCAGCACCGTCGGCCGAGACGCCCGCGCCCGGGGCCACGCCCGAGCAGGCGGCACCGGCCGAGGCTGCGCCAGCCGCGCCGCCCGCGCCGGCGTCGAAGGAGGGCTGAGCGCGTGAAGGACGACGACAGCCACATTGACGCCAGTTCCGCACCCCTGATCGAGCACCTGGTCGAGCTGCGTCAGCGGCTGATGTACGCCCTTGGCGCGCTCGCGGTCTGTGCCGGGATCTGCTTTATCTTCTACGCCCAGCTCTATCAGGTGCTCAGCTACCCGCTGTTGAATGTCGACCCTGACGCCAAGATCCAGACGCTGAGCCCGCAGGAAGCCTTCTTCACGGTGATGAACCTGTCGATCTGGGGCGGCTTCTTCTTCGGCTTCCCACTGATCGCCTTCCAGCTCTGGCGGTTCGTGGCGCCGGGGCTCTACCGCTCGGAGCAGTCGGCCTTTCTGCCCTTCCTGATCGCCTCGCCCTTCCTCTTCATCTGCGGCGCTTCGCTGGCCTATTTCCTGGTGATCCCGCTCGCCCTCGACTTCCTGATCGGCTTTGCCGAAAGCGCGGCGAGCGCCCAGGGCGTCGCCATCGAAAACGTGAACCGCTTCAGCGAGTACATCGGTTTCATCAAGGTGATGCTCCTGGCCTTCGGAGCGTCCTTTCAGCTTCCCGTGCTCCTGACCTTGATGGGCCGTGCCGGGCTCGTGACCGCTGCCGGGCTGGCGGGGGGGCGCAAGTACGCGGTCGTCGGCATCGCGGCCATGGCGGCCATCATCACCCCGCCCGATGTGATCAGCCAGATCGCCCTCGGCGGCTCGGTCTACATCCTCTACGAGATCTCGATCCACCTCGTCCGCCTGGCGGAGATGCGGCGCGCCCGCGAGCGCGCCGAGGACGAGGAGGACTGGAACGAGGACGAGGATCTGGAGACGGCGTCTCGGCCGGACACGGGCCCTTGAAACCCGTGCCGTCCCCCCGGCCCCCGTCCGATGCGGAGGGGGGTGCGGCGCCGTTGAACGCAGCGGCCGACGACACGGCCCTGCGACAGGCGGCGGCGCTGGAGCGTATCGCAGAAGCCCTCGATCGCCTCGCTCCCGCACCGCACTCCGCCCCGGATTTCGCCATGGCGGAGGCGTGGGTCTGGGCCACCGCCCCTGATCGGCTGGTCGCGGTGGAGAGTGTCGCGCGCGTCGGTCTCGAGCTGTTGGTCGGGATCGACCGGGCCCGCGACACGCTGCTGCGCAATACCAGCGCCTTCGCCGCCGGGCGCCCGGCCAACAACGTGCTGCTCTGGGGTGCGCGGGGGATGGGCAAGTCCTCGCTCGTCAAGGCCGCCCATGCCACCGCGAACGCCGAGACAGGGACGCTGCGGCTGGTGGAGATCCACCGCGAGGACATCCCCACGATCGGCCGGCTGCTGGATCTGTTGCGCGGCCAGCCCTGGCGCTTCCTGTTGTTCTGCGACGACCTCTCCTTCGACCGTGACGACAGCCACTACAAGTCGCTGAAGGCGGTGCTGGATGGTGGCGTCGCCGGGCGGCCCGAGAACGTGCTGTTCTACGCCACCTCGAACCGGCGGCATCTGATGCCCCGCGACATGATCGAGAACGAGCGTCAGACCGCCATCAACCCCTCCGAGGCGACCGAAGAGAAGGTCTCGCTCTCCGACCGCTTCGGTCTTTGGCTGGGCTTCCACCCCTGCGACCAGGACCAGTATCTCGCCATGATCCGTGGTTACTGTGATGCCTTGGGCCTGGAGATCGGGGAGGAGGATCTACGGGCCGAGGCCATCGAATGGCGCCAGACGCGTGGCGCCATGTCCGGCCGCGTCGCCTGGCAGTTCGTACAGGACCTCGCCGCGCGTCGTGGCTGACGCGCGAAGGAGGGGACGCGATGTATCGAGGGATCGGCCTGCTGATGCTGGCCTTGCTGGCGGGCTGCGCGGGCACGGGGCAGCAACAAACCGCAGTGCCGGGCGCGCTGTCGGAGTGGCAGACATACCTGCTCGCCGCCGTGCCCACCGGCGATGAGGCGACCTTCCGGTTCTGCAAGCGCAGCGGCACCCGCTATGTGGTGGTCTCGCGCCCCGCAGCGGCGCTGGAGGAAGCCTGCATGGCGCGCGACGCCATCGACCTCGCCGCGACCGAGAGCGCCTATAGCGAGGATGGCGGACGCCCGGTCGAGGTCCTGGTGACGACCCTTGCGGGCGCGGGTCCCGAAGGCACGGACATGGTGATGATCCCCGTGCCTGCCGGACGTTTCGCCCACTACGTGACACTCGGCGACCTGCCGGGCGGCATGGCGGTCTCGAGCGGGCCCGTCGCGGCCTTCGACCTCAGTCCCGGCCGGGTCAATCTGGTGGGGACGCTGCGTCAGTCCGACGACCGGCTGACGCTTACGCCCTTGTCGGAGGCTCAGGTGCGCGGTGCGCTCGAAGCGGCGGGGCAGGGCGCGGTGTCGAGCCGCCTCGTCGCGGCCCCGCTGGCATCGGTCGAAGCGCGCTGCGAGATCACCGCTGGCGGCACCTTCAGCCGCACCATCGCCGACTGCATCTACACCGAACTGCGCTGAAGGCCGATCGCCGGCACGTCGGTCGCGATCCGGCACGGCGAGGCAAAGGTAGCATTATAACCGCCCGCGGGCGGCGCCCCTCCGATAGTGATCCAGGGCGCGATTATTCTCGCGCTCAATTTTCAGGAGAAAAGAAAAATGACCGTTTCTTTACGCATCGTCGGCATCTTCTACCATCAAACTGACATCCCTTACGTAGCCGATATGACGGTTGCAGACGTTCTCAGTGCCGCTCGACAGAGTCCCGGCGGCCAGGCCGACATGTTCGGTTTCGACGAGGGCCAGCTCATGACACCTGGGCCCGACAAGGGGAAGCCAAGCATCACCTCGTTCTTCGCCAACTATCCCAAAGGCGTCACTAGCGAGACCTCGGGGATCCAGTATCCTGCTGGGGAGTACTCCCTCGGCGAAGATCTGCAGGGGCGACCCGCCTATACGGTTTGGCAGTACTACGTGTTCTCGTCGCCGCTGCAGGGCGGCGGCGCCACCTACATCCCCAACAGCCCGCGCATCGAGACTTTCGCCGAGGCGAAGGTGCCCGACGACGGCATGGTGGTCTGGCGTCTCTGCAGTATCCTGGCCGGGCCCAACCCGGTGCCGCCTCGCCTGCGTCGCTCTCTCATGGGTGAGCGAGGAAAGGTGATGTCCTAATCCAGCCCAAGGGACCGGCGTGCTTTGGGCGCGGCCGGTCCCCCATTTTTCTGCCCCCCGCGCCGCTGCGACGATCTTCCGTGGTCAGCTGCCGATGTAGAGGGCGGGGTCGACGCTGTCGGCGCCGCGGCGGATCTCGAAGTGCATCTTCGGCGGGCCGGAGCCATCGCCGCGGGCCACCACGCCGATCTGCTCGCCCGCGTTGATGCGCGCGCCCTTGGCCACCCGCACGTCGTCGACCCGGCCATAGACCGTGAGCACGTCGTTGCGGTGGCGCACCAGCACGATGGTGCCGAGACCGCCCAAAGACTGTGAGACGAGGGCCACCTCGCCGCCTGCTGCTGCCACCACGGGCGTGCCGGGGGCAGCCCCGAAATCCACGCCTTCGTTGCGGGTGCCGCTGGAGGAGACGTTGTAGGGCACGACGATCTGGCCATCGACCGGGCGCCGGAAGGTGAGGCCGAGATCGGCTGCCGGGGCGCTCGCCGCCGCGCTATCGAGCCTGGCCAGTTCCTCGGCCGCGGCGCGGTCGGCCTCCTCGGCCGCTTGCTGGGTCGCCAGGGTTTCGGTCGACGGCGCAAGCTCTGGTGTCGGCGTCTGCTGGCGCCCAAGTTCCGGTGACGGCGGGGGCGTCGGGACCACGTCATCGGTCGGCAGCGGCTGCCCGGCGGACGGGGGCAGGGCGGTCCGCGTCTCCGCCGCCGCGACGGTCGTGCCGACGGTGGTCGTCCGCCCATCCGGCAGGGGCGCTGCCCCTGCGGCGGCGCTCGCCTCCGCAGCCTCACCCGCCGTCGCTGTCTCCTCGGGCAGGGCAAGCGCTTCCTCGATCGAGGCTGCGGACCAGCCGGTGGCAGCGGCCCCGGTTGCGCCGGCCGTGGCCCCAGCGCTGACCCCTCCGCCGAGCCCAGCCGAGGCGGCGTCCGGGCTTCCCAGAGGCGTGGCCTCGATGCCCTCCCCCTGCGCCGCAAGCGCAGGATCGGTGGCACCGGCACCGGCGGCCCCTGCCGCAGGCAGTGCGAAGGCCAGCTCCGGATCGGTGCCAGCGACGGCGCCGCCCGGCAGCGGGGCCGCCGGCGACTGCGGCACGACGGCGGCGGTCTGCGCCACCGGGCTGCCGCCATACCCACCCGTGCGCGGCGGCAAGACCAGTTCGTCGCCCGCCCTTAGGGCGGTGTCCGGCTGCAGGCCATTGTAGGCGCCGAGTTCCGTGCCCGAGAGGCCGATGCGGCTGGCAACGCTGGCCACCGTATCCCCGTCCTGGGCCACGGCGGCCTCGTAGCCGTCGTAGGCTAGTATCCCACCCGCGGCACTGACGCCGGGCACGGCGGGCTCGCTGCCGCGCAGAACCACCGGCGCGCTCACCGGATCCTGCTGGCCGAAGGTACAGGCGCCCGTCAGCGTCGCCGCGGCGACAATGGCCGTCATGCTGCGCAGGCGCCGTCTGCGCGGCCAACGGTATGAAGAAGGGCCCTGGGGAGAGGGGCGCGGATCGGTGATCATCGGGGTCTCCTGCTCTCATGCCTCGGGGCGCCGCCGGGTCTCTCGCGCTCGGCGCCGGACCGGTTCGCCGGCCTTCAGTTCGTTAGCAACAGTTTACCCAACTTTCCGCGACACAGCACCCCCTCGGGTGCCCTGCAATGTGCCGTCAGACCTCGCCTTCCTGCGGCAGGCCTTCCATCAGCGGCACAAAGCGGACGTCGCCCAGGGTGCGATAGTCCAGTCCCTCGGGCGTGCGTTCGATGCGCAGAAGCTGTTGGATATCGTCGGTCTGACCGACGGGCAGGACCATCACGCCGCCCTCGCGCAACTGGCTGAGCAGGATCGCCGGTACATCCTCGGCGGCCGCCGCCACCAGGATGCGGTCGAAGGGCGCCTGTTCGGGCCAGCCGCGGGTGCCGTCGCCGGTGCGCAGCGACACATTGCCGATATCCATCGCCTCCAGCCGCGCGCGGGCGCCGACGACCAGCTCGCGATGGCGTTCGATCGCATAGACCCGGCGAGCCAGCCGCGCGAGCACGGCCGTCTGGTAACCGGAGCCCGCGCCGACCTCGAGCACCTTGTGCCGGTCGGTGACGTCCAGCGCCTCGGTCATCATGGCGACCACGGTGGGCTGGGAGATCGTCTGCCCGCAGTCGAGCGGCAGCGCGGTGTCGTCGTGGGCACGCTCGGCGAAGGGCGCGTCGACGAAGCGGTCGCGGGGCACCGCCTCCATCGCATGCAGGACGCGCGTGTCGCGGATGCCGGCGCGGCGCAGCGACAGCATCATCCGCATCACGTCCTCGTCGCGCGCGCTTGCGTTCATGCCGGGCCTCCGCTCAGCCGGCCGCTGCCTGGCCCTGGGCTGCCAGCACCGCCGCCGCCCCCTCCAGCAGGTCGGTGGCGGTCAGGCGGGCCTGCAGCGGGGTGATGGTGACCCAGCCGTCGGCGGCCATGCGGGCGTCCGTCCCTTCCTCGGCGCTGCGGTTCGAGGTGGCGTGGCGCAGGAACTGATAGGTCCGCCCGTTCGCGGCCTGATAGGGGTCGAGGTCGAAGGTCGCCTCCGCCCGCATCCCCTGGGGGCAGACCACGGTGCCGGTCACCCGTTCCGGATCGCGGGCCGGGAAGTTGACGTTGTAAAAGCAGCCCGGCGCGACGGGCATCGTCATCACCATGCGTACCGTGGCGGCACCGAGCGCCTTGGACGCGCCCCAAAGATCGACCGGCGCCTCCGGCCCGCGGGAGTAGGTTTGGCTCAGCGCGATGGCGCGCGTGCCGCAGAGTGCCGCCTCCATCGCCGCGCCGACGGTGCCGGAGACGACGACGTCCTCGGCCAGGTTGTGGCCGCGGTTGACGCCGGAGAGCACCAGATCGGGTGGGTTGTCGCGCAGGATCCCGCGCAGGCCAACCAAGGCGCAATCGGCGGGGTAGCCGTCGATGCAGAACCGACGCGGGCCGATTTCGGTGATGCGCATCGGCTGGGTGTAGGAAATCGCGTGGCTGGCGCCGGAACGCTCGTTCTCCGGGGCCACGACCCAGACCTCGCCCTCGGGCCCGGCGATCTCGGCCGCGATGCCTTCGGCGACCGCAAGGCCGGGCGCGTTGATGCCGTCGTCGTTGACGATGAGAATGCGCATGCCGTCCCGCTCCTGCCGCTCACGCCGTGGTGGTGAGAGGCCCTGTTAGCGGCCACCGGCGGCCCGGTCCAGCATGTCCCGTGGGGCAGAGGCTCTAGAGCGCGAGGAGGAGTGCCCCGACCCGCCGTTCCTCGCCCAAGAGCACGTTGTAGGTGCGGCAGGCGGCGCCGGTGGCCATGTGCTCATAGCCGATCCCGGCGGCCTCGAGCGGGGTGCTGAGGGTCGCGGGCATCGGTGCGATATCGGCCCCTTGGCCCAGGATCAGGGTATCGAGGCCGGGATCGCGGTCGAGCAGCGCCTGCAGCGCCGTCGCCAGATCACCCTCCATGGGCGCCGCCCCCGAGGGGCCGAGGGCGAGGTTGCCCGGGTACCAGGTGCCGCCCAGGCGAAACCCGCCTGGCCCATAGCCGTCGATGGGCGGCTGCCCGCCCGTGGGCATTTCGTGCATCTGCATGGCGGGATCTCCGTCGTTGGGCCGGCGATGCGTGCCGAGCACGCACCCTACGCGCGCATCGGCCCCTGTAGGGTGCGTGCTTGGCACGCACCGCCGCCCTCACACCTGCGCGCCGTCGAAGTTGAGGCCGGGCTTCACCTTCTCTGCCGGGTCCGACCAGTCGCGTTTGACGTCCATCGCCTGCAGCATCGCGGCGGCGATAAAGACCGAGGAGTAGGTACCGATCAGCACGCCCCAGATCATCGCGAAGGTGAAGCCCGCGATCACCTCCGGCCCCAGGAAGAACAGCGCAATGAGCGCGACCAGGGTGGTAACCGAGGTCATGATCGTCCGGCTCAACGTCTCGTTCACCGACAGATCGAGGAGGTCCTGTAGCGCCATCTTCTTGTATTTTCGCAGGTTCTCGCGCACGCGGTCGTAGACCACCACCGTATCGTTGAGCGAGTAGCCGACGATGGTGAGCAGCGCGGCGATGATCGCCAGATTGAACTCGATCCCCATCAGCGCGAAGACGCCGATGGTCAGCGCCACATCGTGTACCAGTGCTACGACCGCGCCCACGCCGAACTGCCACTCAAAGCGCAGCCAGATGTAGACCAGCACCGCAAAGACCGCGAGTGTGATGGCCAGGATGCCCGCGGTGAAGAGCTCGTCGGAGACCTTGGGGCCGACGACCTCCACGCGGCGGATCTCGGTGCCCGGGATAACTGCCTGCAGGGCCTGACCGACCTGCTCGGCGACCACCATCCGCTCGTCGCCGGAGCGTTCGATGGCGAGGCTCTGCTCCTCCACCCGCACCAGCACGTCGCGTTCCGAGCCGAAGGACTGCACCGCGACGTCGCCCAGCTCGAGCGCGCCGACAGCCTCCCGCACGGTCGACAGTTCTACCGCCGCCGGTGCCCGCGCCTCGATCAGCGTGCCGCCGCGAAAGTCGATGCCGAGGTTGAGCCCGAAGGTCAGCGTCAGCGCGAGCGCCGCGACCACGGCGACGCTGGAGATCGCGGCGAAGATCCGGCGCAGGCGCATAGGCGCGATCCTGAAGCCCTCCGGGATCAGGCGGATGCGCTCGACGCGCAGTGTCTTGGGCCGGGTCCGCTGCAACCAGACCACGATCATGAGCCGGGTGACGAAGACCGCGGTGAAGACTGAGGTCAAGATGCCGATACCGAGGGTCACGGCAAACCCCTTCACGGGGCCGGAGCCGAGGGCAAAGAGGATAACCGCCGCGATCAGCGTGGTGATATTGGCATCCAGGATGGCCGAGAAGGCTTCTCGGTAGCCCTTGTCCACCGCCGCCGCCGGGCCCTTGGCGCGGGTCATCTCCTCGCGGATCCGCTCGAAGATCAGCACGTTGGCGTCGACCGCCATACCGATGGTCAGCACGATGCCCGCGATGCCGGGCAGCGTGAGCGTGGCGCCGATGGCCGAGAGCAGCCCGAAGATCAGCCCGACGTTCAGGATCAGCGCGATGTTCGCAAACAGCCCGAAGACCCGGTAGACGCCGCCCATGAAGATCAGCACCGCCGCGAAGGCGAGCAGCGTCGCCGCCTCGCCCGCCGCGATCGAGTCAGCACCCAGGTCAGGCCCGACGGTCCGCTGCTCCAGCACCGAGATCGAGGCGGGCAGGGCGCCCGAGCGCAGCAGGATCGAGAGCTCCGTGGCCGACTGAACGGTAAAGTCGCCCTCGATGAACCCGGCCCCGCCCAGGATCGGCGACTGGATCCGTGGCGCCGAGATGATCTCGCCATCCAGCACGATCGCGAAGAGCTGCCCCACGTTGCGCGCCGTGTAATCGGCGAAGGTCCGCGCGCCGGTCTGGTCGAAGCGGAAGTTGACCACCGGCAGACCGTTCTCGTGGTGAAAGCCGAGAGAGCTGTCCACCAGGTTCTCACCGGTGAGCTCCGCGCGCTCCTCCAACAGGAAGGTCTCGCCCGTATCCGTATCCCGCGCGACGAACTCACCAGGACCTGGGTTGGTCGCATCGGCGCCGAAGCCAAGCACGTCGTGGAAGCTGAGGCGCGCCGTCCGGCCGATCAGGCTGAGGACTTCCTCGGCGCTGCCTACGCCGGGCACCTGGACGAGGACCCGGTCCTCCCCCTGGCGCTGGATGGTTGGCTCGCGGGTGCCGCTCTCATCAATCCGGCGCCGGATGACCTCCAGCGACTGCGCCATGACGCGGTCGGTCATGACGCCGAGCTGCGCCTCGGTCATCGTCAGCGTCAGCTTCCGACCGTCCTCCGCCAGGGCGAGCGTTTCCTGCGCGCCAGGCGCTGCGGCCATGCCGAAACCGCCGAGGGGGCCGGCGTCGATCGGCTCCGCCAGGCTGCGCAGCGCATTGGCCGCCGCGGTCACGTCGCTCTCGTTGGTGATCTGAACACTGACGAAGTCCGGGCCGGCGACCAGGCGTTCGTAGCGGCGGACGTTGGCGTCGCGCAACACCGTGCGGACCTCGCCGCGCAGGTTGCGCATGCGCTCGGCGACGACCTCTTCGATATTCACCTCGACCAGCAGATGCGCGCCGCCGCGCAGGTCCAGGCCCAGGTTCACGCCCTGGTTCGGCAGCCAGGAGGGGATCTGCTGCCGGCTTTCCTCGGGCACGAAATTCGGGGAGGCAAAGGCGAGGCCGAGAAGGCAGAGGACGATGATCGACAGGCGCTTCCAAAGCGGGAAATCGAGCATTATTCAGCCTTTCGCGGCACCAACTGCCGGGGATATGGGGGTGGCCGGCGGCCTTGTCAGCCGCCCGGGTTGCCGTGCTTAGCCGTCGTTCGCAGGCTCGGTCTTGGAGACCACCTGGGCCACCGTCGATTTCACGACCTTCACCTTGATGCCCTCGGCGATCTCGATGTCGGCCTCGTCGTCGCCCTGCACCTTGGTCACCTTGCCATAGATCCCGCCCGCCAGGATCACCTGATCGCCCCGGCGCAGGTTGTCGATCATCATCTTGTGTTCCTTCGCCCGCTTCTGCTGCGGTCGAATGAGCAGGAAGTAAAAGATCACGAAGATCAGGACCAGCGGCAGCAACTGTAGCAGGAAGCTATCGGCGCCCCCGGGCGCGCCGGCGGCCTGGGCATAGGCAGGGGTGACGAACATGGACGACCCTTCGTTGATGGAACGGGCCTGCGGAAGCGTCCCGTTGACCGCCGCGATATAGACGGCGCCCCGGTGCGGGCGCAAGGGATCGCCCGCCGGCGGCACCCCCCTGCGGTCAAGTATCGAGGTTCACTGAACTGTCAAACTTTTGCAGTGAGAAGATCTGGCGACAAATGATCACGACAGATAATTTTCCGGAAACTATTTCCGCTTGACAGAAACGCCCTAGTTGGCCAACTTGATCGCCAGAAGAAACGTTTTGACGGGCCACTTATCAATGATGGCCTGCCCTGCTGGGAGGTTAGCCATGGACGCCGTTTACTACCTGGTAACCGCCATCGGCCTGACGCTCTACGCCGCCGTCCTCGCAGTAACTATCGTCTGAACTTTTCGCCGCCGTCCTGACTGAAGCAGCCGCACCGCGCCGCTGCTCGCTCGCCACAAGAAGATTGCTTGCCTCATTTTCCTGACGTCAGCGCATTCTTGCGACGCCTCCCCGATGCGCTCTGGCAGCGCTGGCTGGCGGTCGAAGGCTTCGCGAGCCGCCACTACTTCCGGCTGCTCGTCGTCCTCGCCATCGCGGTCGTCGTGGGCGTCTTCTGGTACGGGCTGCCGGATCTCTTGTTCTCGGGGCTTGTCAGGACCCTCGAAGACATCAACACCACAAGCGACGCGGCAGACCGGCGTTCGCTCACCTATTCGATGGGCGTCATGGTCACGGCGCTGGCCGCGCTGGTCGCTGCGCCGCTGGTCGTGATCCGCACCTATGTCGCTGAGCGCCAGGCCCAGACGGCCGAGCAGGGCCACATCACCGACCGCTTCACCAAGGCGGTCGAACAACTCGGCGCAGAAAAGACGATCAAGCGCACCGAGACGGTGACGGACGAGAAGACGGGCGAGAGCCGAGAGCGCGTCATCGAGGAGACCGTGCCAAACCTCGAGGTCCGCCTGGGCGCGATCTACGCGCTGGAGCGCATCGCTGAGGACAGCGAGCGCGACCACATCCCCATCATGGAAACCCTCTGCGCCTATATTCGCGAAAACGCGGTGCCCCCGGTCGACGCAGAGGCCACGGCGCGGGCACAGGAGAGGAAGCCGGAGGCGCCCGAGGTCTTCTACCCGCCCCGCGCCGACATCCAGACCGCCCTCACCGTCTTAGGCCGCCGCAGCGAGGCCCGCCTCACCTACGAGGAGGGCAAGAAGTACCGCCTCGATCTTCGCAACACCGCGATGCCGCGTGCCGACCTGACGAGCGCCCGCCTCGGACCAGCGCAACTCAATAACGCGAACCTGCAGGAGGCGCTGCTCGGGGAGGCGAACCTGCAGGGGGCGGGGCTCAGGGAGGCGAACCTGCAGGGGGCGGGGCTGGATTACGCGAACCTGCAGGGGGCGGGGCTGGATTACGCGAACCTGCAGGGGGCGTGGCTCACGTGCGCGAACCTGCAGGGGGCGGAGCTCGGGGGTGCGAACCTGCAGGGGGCGGGGCTCAGGAAGGCGAACCTGCAGGGGGCGGGGCTCACGTGCGCGAACCTGCAGGGGGCGGGGCTCAGGAAGGCGAACCTGCAGGGGGCGTGGCTCGGGGGCGCGAACCTGCAGGGGGCGGTGCTCGGGGGCGCGAACTTCAACACAGCGGATCTGAGGGACTGCTCCGTCGCGCGCACGTCCCTCAGATCCGCTGTGTTGAAAGAAGCAAAGAACCTGTCGGCCGAGAGTGTCAAATCAGCTTTCGGTGTGAAGGCCGGTTTCGGCCTCACGGTCCTGCCCGACGGCATGACGCCGCCCGGGCACTGGCACGAGGCTGAGGAGGGCACGGAAGACACGTTCGAGGCGCACGAAGCGTACCAGCGCGCCTTCCAAGCATGGCTGGAAACGCAGGGGGGCGGTTCCAAAGAGGGGGATGATCCGGCATAAGGCGCCGGCTTGTGAAACCCCTCAGACGCTCAGGACGCGCCATGCACGACATCCGCTTCATCCGCGAAACCCCCGATCTGTTCGATGCCAAGATGGCGCGGCGGGGGCTCTCGGGCGTCTCGGGCGAGGTGCTGGGCATCGATGCGCGCCGGCGTGAGGCGATCACCAAAGCCGAGCAGGCGCAGGCGGAGCGCAACGCCGCCTCCAAGGACGTCGGCAAGGCCAAGGCCGCCGGTGACGAGGCGGCATTCGAGCGGCTGCGCGCCCTCGTCAGCGCCAAGAAGGACGAGATCGCGGCGCTGGAGGAGGAGGCCAAGGCGCTCGACGAGGCGCTCACCACCCAGCTCATGTCCCTGCCCAACCTGCCGGCGGACGACATCCCCGATGGGGAGGACGAGGCCGACAACGTCGAGATCCGCCGCTGGGGCGAACCGCGCCAGATCGAGGGCGCCAAGGAGCATTTCGACCTGGTCGCGCCCTATGCGGGCATGGATTTCGAGGTGGCGGCCAAACTCTCCGGCGCGCGCTTCGTCGTCCTCCAGGGCGCCGTCGCGCGCCTGCACCGGGCCCTGGCGCAGTTCATGATCGACCTGCACACGGCTGAGCATGGGCTGACCGAGGTCTGGACGCCCGCGCTGGTCAACGACGCCACCCTGCTCGGCACAGGTCAGCTCCCGAAGTTCGAGGAGGACCTCTACCAACTGCGGGAGGGCAAGTGGCTGATCCCGACCTCGGAGGTGACGCTCACCAACCTCGTGGCCGGGGAGATCGTGGAGGAGACCTCGCTGCCCCGCCGCTACACCGCCCACACCCAGTGCTTCCGCTCCGAGGCCGGGAGTGCCGGCAAGGACACCCGCGGCATGCTGCGCCAGCACCAGTTCGAGAAGGTCGAGATGGTCTCCATCACCCGGCCGGAGGAGGGGCGCGACGAGCTCGAACGCATGACCCGCTGTGCCGAGACCGTGCTCGAGCGGCTGGGTCTGCCCTATCGGACCATCGTGCTCTGCACGGGCGACATGGGCTTCGGCGCGGTGCGCACCCATGACATCGAGGTCTGGGTGCCGGGGCAGGGGACGTACCGCGAGATCTCCTCCTGCTCGCTCTGCGATCAGTTCCAGGCCCGGCGCATGAACGCCCGCTTCCGCCGGGGTGCCGAGGGCAAGCCCGAGTTCGTGGCGACGCTCAATGGCTCGGGCCTTGCGGTCGGGCGCTGCCTGATCGCGGTGCTGGAGAACGGGCAGCAGCCCGATGGTGCCATCGCGCTGCCGGAGGCGCTGTCGCCCTATCTCGGCGGTGCCACGGTCCTGACGGCCGACGGCGTCCTCGCCTGAGGCGCCTGGGGCGCCCGGAAACGGGCGTCTCCCGTTTGGCCGTGTCGATTTCGCTTGTGGCCGGCGTCAGGGCGGTTATCTCCCGCCCTGAGGGCGCCGAGACGGCGCGCCCTGGCCAAAGACCAGACCCGACAGGAGGGATCCCCCCATGGCTTTCACGCTCCCCGATCTGCCTTACGCCCATGACGCGCTTGCCGGGCATGGCATGAGTGCCGAGACTTTCGAGTATCACCATGACATCCACCACAAGGCCTATGTCGACAACGGCAACAAGCTGATCGAGGGCACCGAGTGGGCGGACAAATCGCTTGAGGCGATCGTCGAAGGCACCTATGACGCCACCGCGGTTGCGCAGAGCGGCATCTTCAACAATGCCTCCCAGCATTGGAACCACATGCAGTTCTGGGAGATGATGGGCCCGCAGGAGGGGATGCCCGGCACCCTCGAGGCACGCCTGGTGGAGGCTTTCGGCTCGGTCGACGACTTCAAGGCGGCCTTCTCGGCGGCGGGTGCCGGTCAGTTCGGCTCGGGCTGGTGCTGGCTGGTGAAGGATGCCGACGGCACGCTCAAGGTCACCAAGACCGAGAACGGGGTGAACCCGCTCTGCTTCGGCCAGACCGCGCTTCTGGGCTGCGACGTGTGGGAGCACAGCTACTACATCGATTTTCGCAACAAGCGCCCGGCCTACCTTGCCAACTTCCTCGACAAGCTGGTGAACTGGGAGAACGTGACGGCCCGCCTCGAAGCCGCCGGCGGCTGACCCGGGACCTTGGCATCATCCCCCGGCCCGGTCGGGGGATGACCGTACGCGCCCGAGGACCGCGGCGCAGCTCGGCTATTGCGCGGCCGCGGCGCTCGCTTCGACGTAGTGCGACAGACGGATCATCGCGGCATCCACCCCCTCCGCCACCTCGAAGAGGTTGGAGAGGGAGGGGTCGGCAAACCCCTGCGCCACGATATGGTCGATCAGTGCAAGGAACGGGCCCCAGTAGCCGTTCACGTCCAGCAGGATCACCGGCTTTTCAACGATCTGTAGCTGGCGCCAGGTGATCGCCTCCACCAGTTCGTCCATCGTGCCGATGCCGCCGGGCAGGGCGAGCACGGCATCGGCGTTCTCCATCATCAGCTTCTTGCGCTCATGCATGGTCTCGGTGACGACGGTGGCCGTGAGCTCGTCGATCGCAGCCTCCAGCCCGATGAGCCGGCGCGGGATGAAGCCCAGCACGGGGGCGCCGCCCTCGAGCGCTGCCCGGGCCGTGAGGCCCATGAGACCCGCGTCGCCTGCCCCGTAGATCAGGCCCCAGCCTGCGGCGGCGATGCGCCGTCCCACCGTCCCCGCGGTCTCGGCATAGACCGCATCGCTGCCGGGACGGGAGCCGCAGTACACGCATATCTTCGGCGGTTGCGTCATTATTGGTCCCCCAGGCTCCCAGCCCCCCTTGCATCCTAGCCCGTCGTTGCCTGAGGCACGAAGGCGCCACTTCGCAGATGGTGCGGCAGGCGAATAGGGGGTTGACTATCGCTGAGGCCCCCTTTCGTGCAATAGAGACCTGTGGTGCATGAAGAAATGGGAAAGGAACGCCGGTGCCGCGTAGACTGTCGCGCCTGTTGATGGTCACGACGATCCTGGTCTGTGGGCTGGTCACGGCGATGGTGGCGACCGGCAGGCTGACGATGGAGACGCGGCTCATCTGGAGCGGCCCGCCCGAAGCGGAGGAGGCAACCACCGCGGCGGAGGCCGAGCTGGAGGATGCGACGACGCCGGCGGACGAGGGGTCCGCTGACCCGGGCCCGGCGACGGCGCTGGCGGTTGCAACCCCGGATGAGGTCTCCACCGCGACACCCAGGGTCGAGACACCGGCCCCTCCGCCCGAGCGCTCTTCGGCACCTGAGGCGACGGATGCCGCTGAGGATGCCCGAGCGCCGCTGCCTGCCTCGGCGGCCCCAAGCCCCGATGACCCGGCCGGTCCCGCAGCCGTTCCTTCCGATGAAGAAGAGAGGGGCCCGCCGGCACCCGAACTCGACGTTGTGCGGGTGGCACCCGACGGCAGTACGGTGGTGGCCGGACGCGCGCTGCCCGATGCGGAGGTCGAGCTTCTGCTCGACGGGGTGGCGGTCGCGCGGACAACCGCCGATGGCCGCGGCTTCTTTGCGATCGTCGCGGCGATCGGGCCGCTCGAGCGCCCAGGCACCCTGCAGGCCCGTGTGGCTGGCGCCAGCGGAACGACGCCCGGCATCGCGACGGTGGCGGCTGCGCCGGCGGAGTATGCGTCGCGCGACATCGCTGCAGAGGGCGATGAGCCGGCTGGAGCCCTCAGCGCCCCGGTCATTGTCCTGCCCACCCTCGACGAGGGCGCGGATGCCGCGGCCCCGACCTTGGTGGAAGCTGGCGAGACCGCCGTCACGCTGCGTACGCCCGACGCGCTGCCTCGGCGCATGATCCTCGATACCGTCAGCTATTCCGTGGCCGGCGACGCCGTGGCCCGCGGCCGGGCGCCCGGCGGGGTGACCATCCGGGTCTATGTCAACAATCGCGCCGTGGGCGATACCACCGTGCCCGAAGACGGCGCTTGGCAGATCGCGCTGCCCCGCGAGCAAGCGGAGACGGCGCAGCTTCTGCGTTTCGACGAGATCGGTCCGCGCGGGGAGGTCATCAACCGGCTGGAGACCCGCTTCAGCTATGACGAGGAAGACGGCCCGCTCACCGTCAACAACCGCTCCATCGTGATCGAGCGCGGCGACAACCTTTGGCGGATTGCGGAGAACGTCTATGGCGACGGCCTGCGCTATAGCCTGATCTTCGGTGCCAACAGCGACCTGATCCGCGACCCGGACCTGATCTACCCCGACCAGGTCTTCGTCGTGCCGGAACTCACGCCGGAGGGGTGGGCAGAGACCGGACCACCCGCAGAGTAAACCTCACGCCTGAAGCGGTGGACAAGCGCGTCGAGGGCGCGGGATAACCGGTTGTGGGTCTTCGCGGCCCAGCCAGCGGCCCAAGGAACCAGCCATGCCCAGGGCAACCAGCACAGTGCGCAAGGAGGAGGCCGCGCAGCCGGGCAGCCGTCTCGACATGGCAATCCTGGCGCGCACGATCCCCGACCTCTGGCCGCGCGACAGGCTCGATCTGCGCCTGCGGGTGATTGCGGCGCTGATCCTGCTCGTCGCGGCCAAGGGGGCAACCATCGTCACCCCCTTCTTCTTTGGCTGGGCCGTGGATGGGGTGGGCGCGGATACGACGACCGCGCTTGCCTTTGCACCGCTGGTGCTGGTCGCGGCCTATGCGCTGGTCCGCCTCTTCGGCCGTGCCCTCCAGGAGGGGCGCGACATGATCTTCGCGCGCGTCACCCAGCACGCGCTGCGCAAGCTCGCCAAGCGGACCTTTGCCCATATCCACCGGTTGTCGCTGGCCTATCACCTCAGCCGGCGCACCGGGGAGCTGTCGCGGGTCACCGAACGGGGCATCAAGGCCATCGAGTTCCTGATGCGCTATGTCCTGTTCAGCATCGTCCCGCTGTTCCTGGAGCTCGGCGTCGTCGCGCTGATCTTCCTGTTCCACTTCGGGTTTTGGTACTTCGTCGCGCTCGCCGTGACCGTCGTCGCCTATGTGACCTTCACGCTGAAGGTCACCGAATGGCGGCTCAAGATCCGCATCAAGATGAACGAGGAGGATCAGGAGGCGCACCAAAAGGCCGTCGACAGCCTGCTGAACTACGAGACCGTCAAATACTTCGGTGCCGAAGCGCGGGAGACGGCCCGCTATGACGCCGCGATGCGCGGCTACCAGGCGGCGGCGGAGAAGACGGCCTTCTCGCTGGGGCTGCTGAACCTGGGCCAGGCGGCGATCATCGCGGCCGGTCTGTTCACCGTGATGGGCCTCGCGGCGGTCGAGGTCGCTGCGGGCACCATGACCGTCGGCGCCTTCGTGGCCGTGAACGCCTTCGTCATCCAGATCACCGTGCCGCTGGGGATGCTGGGCAGCGTCTACCGCGAGATCCGCCAGGCGCTGGTCGATATGCGGGCCATGTACGCGCTGCTCGACACCGAGAGCGGGATGCAGGACGCCCCCGATGCGCGAATCCTGGCGGTGCGGGAGGGTAGGGTCGCCTTCGAGGGCGTCCGCTTCGGCTATGGCCCCCGGCGCGAGGTGCTGAAGGGCGTCGATGTTACCGTCCCGGGCGGGCGGAGCCTGGCGATCGTCGGCCCCTCCGGTGCGGGGAAATCCACCATCGCCCGGCTGCTGTTTCGTTTCTACGACGTCACCGAGGGGCGCATCACCATCGATGGGCAGGATCTGCGCACCGTCACCCAGGACAGCCTGCGCCGCGTGATCGGCGTCGTCCCCCAGGACACGGTGCTGTTCAACGACACCATCGCCTACAACATCGCCTATGGCAGCGGGACCGAGGATCGGGAGGCCGTGATCGAGGCCGCCAAGGCCGCCCGCATCCACGACTTCGTCGCCGCCCTGCCAGAGGGGTATGAGACCCAGGTCGGCGAGCGCGGGCTCAAGCTCTCGGGCGGGGAGAAACAGCGCGTGGCCATCGCCAGGACGATCCTGAAGAACCCGCCGATCCTCATCCTCGACGAGGCGACATCGGCGCTGGATACCGGCACCGAGCGAGAGATCCAGGCCGCCCTCAAGCGCCTGTCCAAGGGCCGCACGGTCATCACCATCGCGCACCGCCTATCGACGGTGGTGGAGGCCGATGAGATCCTGGTGCTTGAGGATGGTGCGGTCGCCGAGCGCGGCACCCACGATGCGCTGCTGGCCAAGGCCGGCGTCTATGCCGCGATGTGGCAGAGCCAGGAGGCGGAGCAGGCCGAAAGCGCCTAGGCGCCCGCCGACCGGTGCAACCCGCTAGACGCGGATCACGACGTCATCGCTGCTCAGAAGGCTTGTCGCCTCTTCGCTGTCGAGCGTCGCCTTGCCGAGCCCCAGCAGCCTCCGCGCCTCAGCGATGTCTTCGACGAAGCGCTCGAGGGCGGCGGAGAAGTCGCCGTAGCTGATCCCCTTCAGGAAGAGCTCGCACACCAGGCTCAGGCTGTTGTTCTCCTGCTCGAAGCCGATGCGCGTGCGGTGGCTGTCCCATGCGGCGGGCGTATCGAAGCATGCCCAGGCGGCGTCGAAGGGCTCTTCGATGCCGACGCCCAGGACATGGAACATAAAGCAGGTGTCGTTGACCCGATTGAAGGTCAGAAGAACGACGATGCTGTCATCCAGGATGATCGGGATGAGCCCTTCCTCGTCGGGCTTGATCGCCGGCACCCCGTGATCGCGCGCCATCTCCGCCAACAGCGCCTCTGCCTGACGGCTGAGCTCTAGGGTCATGCTCACTCCTGCTGTCACAGGTCCCTATCGGGCGCTGTACCGTCGCGCGCGTCAGACCTTGTTGGCCTTCGCCACTTCCGCGGCCTGCTGGGCTGCCGCCTGCCGCTCCCGCTCGAACTCCTCCGGGTCCACCTCGCCCGAGGTCATGCGGTCGACGAAGGACTTGCTGGCGATCCTGCGCCGCGGCGTGTCGGCTGTCTTCTTATCCGGCTCAGCCATGTCTCGTCTCTCCTCTCTCAGCCAAAGATCGCCGGCAGGGCGCCGTTAGATCTCATGCATCGTGATATCGATCTGACCGGCGCTCGTGCCAAGCGCCCCGGCGTTTCCGGCGATATGGTCCTTGTGGAACTGCCCATCTTTCGTGCGCGTGTCGACGACGAACTGGGTGCCCGTCGGGAAGGCGATCTCCTGCTCCCTCGGGTTGTTGGAGAAGGCGGTGATGTTCTTGCCGGCCGAGCCTTGCTTGAGCGTGATCGTGATGCTGTAGTTCGCATCGGGGAATTCGCTATTGCTGTCGGCGGAGCTGGAGAACAGCCCGGTCGCCTTGATCGTCTCGTTCGGCTGGTAGAGATTGCCCACGCGCGCCGGCAGCTTGGCGCCGCGGTAGGACGTGCCGGCTGCCGACGGCAGCTTTGCCAGACCGCTCTCGAAGTTGTCCTTCAGCTGTTTGATGTGGGCGGGCAGGTTATCATAGTTGTTTTCAGCGTCCTCGCGGATATCGTTGTTGATCTCCGTGTAGGCGTCGGTGGTGTAGATGTGCAGCGCCACAGCCTCGTCGAGCGTGAGCCCATGCTGCTGCATCAGTTGCGTCGCGCCCGGGCGGCTCAAGACAATGCCCGCCGCCCGCTCGTAAGCCTGCTTGGTAACGGCCATGTCGTCTTTATCGTTCTTGCAGGCCTGATAGAAAGCGCCGTTCTTCGCCTCGTTGATTTTCTGCCTGATCGGGCTGACCGTCGACTGTGCACTGTTGTTATCGACGTTTTGGTAACCGATCTCACTACCGGAATCGTCATCTCCGCTGACACTAGGGGGCAGCGCGCCACCGAAGAGGCTCTCGTTGTCGGCGCTCATTGATGGTCGGTAGTTGTGCCCACCCATGCCCTTGTTACCGAAGGCATTTTCCAAGTCGTTGAGAACGTTCTGAGCGTCGTTATTGGAATCTTCCTGAATGCCGGTCTGATTGCTGTTCGGCGCGGGCGCGCTGCCGAAGTCCGGGACGTTGCGTTGGCGATACGCAATCGGCGCTGCGGGCTCCGCATTGTCCTGGTGTAGCGGGTTGTTGGTGAACTGGAACGTGTTGACCTGCTCCACGGTCGTGGGTTCGGGCGCCGGTTTCCCGCCCGTCATGTAGTTGACGCCCTCCTGGCACTTGCGGGCGACGAAGCAGGCGGCAGAGACGACCGCGTTGCCGGTGCCCTTGATCCCCTGCCAGGCCAAGCTCGCGCCACCGGAGAGGAGCTTCCAAGCGAGGTGTTTGACGCTCTTGCCGATGGCGACGGCCATGCCGCCGAGCGAGCGATCGCTCTTTACCGGCGTTGAGAGGTCTTCGAGGGTCGCGTCGCGGCGTTGAATGACCTGCGAGTTGGCGCTGCTGATGCTTCCTTCGCCCATCGTCCCTGTCCTCCACTTGCTGCGCGATCAGCGCGCTGCCAACCAGGCATCGACCCTTCGGTCGACGTCGTCGGCGATTTCCATCGCGGCGACCGCTTGGCGCCACGCAAGAAGTGTGGTCTCGCCAGGGTTGAGCGCTGTGTTGGGGATCACATTGATCAGTTGAAGGTGATCGCTGGAGGGTCGACGGCTGAGATGAGCGCCCGCCGTCTCGTCGTTCGGCAGGTTTTTCGTCATCAGCCAGGTGATCACGGGCGGCGGCAGCCCGTCGTGCGCGCTCGTGATCGGCGTGGTGATCTCAACGACGCCGTCGCTGGGGCGGTTCAGGATCTCCAGCGTCTGTCGGCCGTCGATGAGCACGACGATGCTGTCTTCGGTGGAGGGATAGACGGCATGGCCCAAGGCCTCCGACAACCCCGTGGCCAAGTCCTCGATCGCCGCCATGGCCATCCCTCCGTCGGTCGCACGCGGCGGAAGGCTCACATCGAGACATCACGGTGTCAATCGGCCTGGGCACAGGCGGCATCCGTCCTGCGCCGGCCAGGCGGGGCGCGCTACTCCGCGGCGCGCAGGGTGCGGTAGGGGGCAGGGGCTTCCCAGGTGACCTCGGCCGTTTGATGCCGCTTGAGCGCCGCGCGCAGGCGCCGGTCGGCCAGGTAGGGGTGATCGCGATGCGACCGCACCAGCAGGGCCACCGCCGAGTGCCAGAGCCACGGCAGCGTCAGCCCCAGCCCCGCCATGGCCCAGGCCCGGGCGGCAAGCGCCGCGGGCGTCACCACCAGCGTCAGGATGGTGGCAAAGCCGAGGCCCCAAACCACCGCCGTCGCCAGTTGCACCCACATCTGTGCCGAGGGCGCGCCCACCGCCACCGCCCCGCTGGCGAAGTCTAGCGACAGGGCGAACATCATGGGCGCAAGCCCCGCCATGGTCGTGATCGTCGTCAGCAGCACCGGGCGCAGCCGATCCTCGGCCGTGCGGACGATCGCCTCCAGCACGGGCATGCGCCGCGAGAATTCCTGGAAGGTGTCGATCAGCACGATGTTGTTGTTCACCACGATCCCCGCGAGCGCGACGATCCCGATCCCCGTCATGATGATGGAGAAGGTCTGCCCCATCACCATGATGCCGATCAGCACGCCCGCGACCGACATGACGACGGCCGAGAGGACGAGGACCGCGTTATAGACCGAGTTGAACTGAGCGAGCAGGATCACGAACATCAGGCCGAGCGCGCCGGCGAAGGCCATGCCGAGGAACTCCATGCTCTCCTTCTGCTCCTCCCGGTCGCCGGTGAAGCGGGCGGAGACGCCAGGGGGGAAGGGGGCCTCCGCGGCGATCCAGGCCTCGAGCTCCTCGATCTTGCCGACATCCGAGGCGCCCGTGCCGACGTCGGCGCGGACAAGGAACGAGCGGCGGCCGTCCACGCGCTGGATCGAGCTCGTCTTCTCGCGGGCGTATCGTTCGGCAAAGTTCGACAGCGGCACCGTGCCCATCGCGGTCGGCACGCGCAGGGTGTCGAGCATGTCGAGCGTCCGCGCCTCCGCCGGGAAGCGGGCGCGGATCTCCAGCTCGTCGTCGCTGTCCTCCGAGCGCAACTCGTCGATCAGCGCGCCGCGGGTAATGAACTGAATGAGCGGACCCACGCTCAAGATATCGGCGCCGAAACGCCCGGCGGCGGCCCGGTCCACGGCGATCTGCCATTCGATCCCCGGCAGCGGGCGGGTGTCGTCGATGTCGATCAGCCCCTCGGTCGCGCGGAACTTGACCGTCGCGATCTCCGCCGCCTGTTCGAGGGTGTCGAAGTTGGTGCCGGTGAGTTCGAGCTGGACAGGCTTGCCCTGCTGCGGGCCCTCCTGTTCCTCCTTCACGTCGGCGTAGAAGCCGGGCAGGTCGCGCAGAGCGGCGCGCACCTTGTCCAGGACAACGCTGGTGCCGGGACGTGTGCGCCAGTCAGTCAGTTCGAGCTGCACCTGACCGATCGCGTCCTCCGGCGCCCCGTCGCCGGTGGTCTCGCCTGCAAAGGCGAAGACCGAGCGGATGCCCTCGATCCCGTCGATGCGGTGTTCGACCAGCCGCACCAGGCGATCGCGTTCCTCCAGGCTGTAGTTGCCGCGCGCGCGCACGTAGATGTTGGCGCGGTCCGTATCCACGGCGGTGAAGAACTCGGTCAGCGTGCCGCTGGCGCCGTAGTAGGTGAAGACGCTGAAGATCGAGGTGACGGCAAGGCCGATCGCCACCACGGGCCCTATGGGGTTCATGACGATCAGGCTGACCATCCGCCCAAAGGTGCTGCGCCGATAGCGCGGCTCGGGCTCATGGCTCTCACCATGCGCTCCGCCGCCAAAGAGACGGGAGATCCGACCCGAGACGCCGCCCAGGACCGGGAGATAGATGAGTGCGACGATCAGCGAGGCCGAGAGCACGAAGATGATCGTCACGGGCAACTGGCCCATGAACTCCCCCGCCATGCCGGGCCAGAACAGCATCGGCAGGAAGGCGCAGAGCGTCGTACCGGTGGAGGCCACGACCGGCCAGAACATCCGCTTGGCCGCCGCGGTATAGGCCACCATGGGCCCATCGCCCGCACGGCGGCGCTTGTCCGCGTATTCGACGACCACGATGGCCCCGTCGACCAGCATGCCCACGGCCAGGATCAGGCCGAACATGGTCATATTGTTCACGCTCATGCCGAGGGCGGCCATCAGCGCGAAGGTCAGCAGGAAGGACGACGGGATCGCGATGCCGACGAGGATGGCCGAGCGAAAGCCGAGGGCGGCCAGCACCACGATCATCACCAGGATCACGGCGGTCAGCACGGCGCTCTCAAGCTGCTGGATCATCCCCTCGACCCATTTCGCCTGTTCCAGGGCGAAATCGACCTCGACGGCCTGGCGCAGGGGCTCGGGCCAGGTGGCGACCTCCTCGTTGACGGCAGCGCGTACCACCGCCGTCGTGGCGATGATGTTCTCCCCCGTGCGCTTGGAGACGCGCAGGGTCATCGTGCTTTCGCCATTCAGCCGCGATGTCTGGGTGCGATCCTCGAAGGTCTGCCGGATCTCCGCGATGTCAGCGAGGCTGACGATGCGATCCCCGTCGACCAGCACCGGCAGGGCGGAGACCTCGCGCAGATCGGTGAAATTGCCGGGCACCGAGATCGAAAACTGCCCGGTCGGCCCCTCGATCTGTCCCGCCGGCACCAGGGCGTTATTGCGCTCGACCACGTTATAGAGATCGGCCACCGTGACGCCGTAGCTCTCCATTGCCAGCGGGTCGATCAACACCTCGACCATCTCGTCGCGGTGGCCCGAGAGATCGGCCTCCAGCACTTCCGAAAGCGTCTCGAGCTTGCGCTGCAGGTCCTTGGACAGGCGCAGCAGCGTTCGCTCGGGCACGGCACCCGACAGCGAGACGACCATGATCGGGAACTCGGAGATATTGATCTCCGAGATCGTTGCCTTGTCGGCGTCGTCGGGGAACTCGGCCTCGGCGCGCTGCACCCGTTCCCGCACGTCGGCGAGAACGGTCTCCCGTTCCCAGCCGAAAGCGAACTTCATCAGCACGCTGGCGTGGTTCTCCGACGCGATGCCGGTCATCTCCTCCAGACCCTCGACATCGTCGAGTTCGGTCTCGAGCGGCTTAACCAGCAGCCGCTCGGCATCCGCGGCCGAGACCCCGGGCAAGGTCACCGAGATATAGAGGACCGGAATGTCGATATCCGGCTCGCCTTCCTTCGGCAGGTCGGTATAGGCGACCAGCCCCGCGCCGACCGAGATCAGCAGGAATACCAGGACCATCCGGGCCCGCGCGGCGAGCCAGTCGATCATGCCGGTCATCCGCGCGTCTCCACTGCCGCGGTGGGGCGGTCCTCGGTGTCACCGGCGTTGGGGGCGCTTGGGCTATTGCCGCCGGCGCCCGCTTCGTCGAGCAAGCGCTCCAGCGGGACGGGGACGACCTTGCGGCCTTCGCGGACGAACTCCTGGCCGACGGCGATGACGCGCGCCTCCTCCGGCAGACCGGCGAGCCAGCCGCTGTCGCCCTCGTCCTTCAGCAGGCGGGTCGGATAGAAGGCGACGATATCCCCCTCCTCGACCACGCGCACGCCAAGGCGCCCGCGGTCGTCGAGCGTCAGCACGCTGAGCGGCAGGCGGTGTGCCATCCCAGCATCCAGGGCAATCTCCACCTCGGCGGTCATGCCGTCGCGCAGGGCCAGATCGGCGTTCTCGATCACCGCCTCCACCGTATAGGTGCGCGTGCCCATATCCGCCGTGCGGCTGACAAAGCGGACCCGCCCGGTGCGGGTCTTGCCGTTGACCAGCGTCACCCGCACCTCGGCACCCTCGTTGACCTTGTCGACATCTCGCTCGGCAACGAAGGCCAGCACCTTGAGCTGGCTCAAGTCGACCACCGTCGCGCAGACCTCACCGACCGCGAGCAGGCTGCCGATCTCGGCGGTATCGGTCTCCAGCACTCCGGCGAAGGGAGCGCGGATCTCCAGGCGCTCGAAGTCGAGGCGCATCCGGTCGAGTTCGGCCTTGGCACTCTCCAGCGTCGCCTGGCGGGCGATCTGCGTGGTCCGCGCGGTGAACCCACGCTCGGACAGGGTGTCGGCGGCGCTCGCTTCCGCGCTTGCCTCGGCCACCTTCGCCTCTGCCTCCCGCATCTCGGCGGCGCGGGCGCCCGGGTCGAGCTGGCAGAGGAGAGCATCGGCCGCGACCCGCGTGCCGGCACGCAGGGGCTCCGACATCACGAGGCCGGAGGTCTCCGCGGCCACTTCGACGCTGCGCATCGCTTCGGTCCGGCCGGTCAGCCGCGTGATCTGATCCGTGGCCGCCGCCGCGCTGTCGATGACGGCGACGCGGGGCAGCGTGCGGGGTAGGGCAGGGGACTGGGCAGGGGACTGGGTCGCGTCCGGCGCAGAGGTCTCGGGCAGGCCTGCGACATTCGGCGCCACCTCGGCCAGTTCGGCGGAGGCCGTTTCGTTCCCCTCGAGCAGCGCGATCACGTCCGGGTCGTGGCGCAGCACAAACCACCATGCCAAGCCCGCGACAACCGCAACGGCCAATCCGATCGATCCAAGACGCATTCGTCAGTCACTTCTTTCGTGGATACGGGCGAGTATCCATGCCCCAAGTTCAACGCCGGGTTCAGCTTTGTCCGTCGGCGGACTCTAAGCTGCTATTTCGTGCCGTGGAAGTCGCACACAAGATGCGGCAGCGCGTTCGTCTTTGATTGGCAACTTACATGCGGCGCATGGCGGCCGTGGCAACCGCCCGGGCCTGGCGTAGATTAGCGGTCAACCGCCCGGATCGCGAGAAGCGCCATGTCCACACAGTCCAGTATCTCGAAGAAATCCGCCATCGCCACGCCCGACGCGACCGCCGCGCCGGGGCGCAAGCGCATGACGGTGCCTGCCTTCACGGCGCGCAAGGGGGGGGAGCCGCTGGTCTGCCTGACCTCCTATACCGCCCATGTGGCGCGGCTTTGCGACGAGGTCTGCGATCTGCTGCTGGTGGGCGACAGCCTAGGGATGGTGATCCACGGCATGCCCAACACGCTGGGCGTGACGCTGGAGCACATGATCATGCACGGCCAGGCCGTCGTCCGCGGGGCTGAGCTGGCGATCGTCGTCGTCGACATGCCCTTCGGCAGCTTCGAGGAGAGCCCCGAGGTCGCCTTTCGCAACGCCTCCCGCGTGATCAAGGAGACCGGCGCCCATGCGGTGAAGCTGGAGGGGGGCGCGGATATGGCGCCGACGATCCAGTATCTTGCACGCCGCGGGATCCCAGTGATGGGCCATATCGGCCTGATGCCCCAGGCGATGAACACCGCCGGCGGCTTCAAGGCCGTGCGCGACGAGGCCCAGTTCGACGCCGTCATCGCCGATGCCCAGGCAGTGGAGGCCGCCGGCGCTTTCTCGATGGTCGTCGAGGGGGTGGCCGAGCCGCTCGCCCGCCGGATCACGGAGGCGGTGGGTGTGCCCACCATCGGCATCGGCGCCTCCGCCGCCTGCGACGGCCAGATCCTGGTCTTCGAGGACATGGTCGGCCTGATGCCCCGCGTCCCCACCTTCGTAAAGCGCTACGGCACCATGGAGGAGATGATGCGCGCAGCCGTCGGCCAATACGCCGAGGAGGTCCACGAGCGCCGCTTCCCCAGTGCCGAACACACCTACAAACAGAAGACCTGAGCGCTTCATCAGTCCGAGAAGAGGGTCCCGTCGACAAGTGACGCGGCCCCCTGGCGTGCTCACTCTCGGCAGTCGGGCGAAGGCCCAGGGCAGCCTTCGCCTGTCTGCTAAGAGGCCCCATCAGATCTGACCCAACAGAATTCCGACTTTGAAAGTCGGAATTGACAGGTCTGAGTGAAAGAGTCACCTTACCGCCATCCAGCCAACCCAGCGCGTCTCAGGCAGCTTGGAGATGTCGCAGCTTGAGGAGGGCGTGATGGAAGCGCAGAAGATGACGTTGACCGAGTGGCCATCCTCGGAGGCCCCGGAGCCCTTGGTCGATCTGGTCGGCCGACGCGATCCCGACGCCACCATCTCGCTCTTGTCGATGGTCCTGCCGACCGATTGGCCGCTTGAGCCCTGGCTCGATTGGCTCGAGGGGCGGCAGCGATGACCGCGCAGCGCCCCGTGCCGACGCCGGCGTCGACCGGCATGCCGCCGGCAGAGGACAAGCCCGTGTATGAGGCCTTGCACCTGACCAATGGCGGCGTGACGGCGAATATCGTCCACCTGGGCCAAGCCTATACGCTGAGGATCACCCGGCAGGGGAAGCTCATCCTAACGAAGTAATCGGGGTTCTCACGGCCCGGCGCGGATAACTTCTTTCGGTTCAAAACCAAGCGCTTGTGAGCATGCGCTTCCACTCCACCCCAAACCAAGAATGGCAGAGACGGAGACACCCACGTGAGAAAGTCAGTCCTTTTCGCCGGCGTCGCCCTGGCGGCACTTGCGCCCCTGAGCGCTGGCGCGGCCGATAAAGCGGCGGTCATCGAGACCTATGCCGACATCGCCGAGGCCGGGTATGGCGACAGTCTGATCGCGGCCCAGCGCATGGGCGAGGCGGTCGATGCCTTCATCGCCGCACCGAGCGCCGAGACGCTGGAAGCCGCCAAGAAAGCCTGGCTGGCCGCGCGCGTGCCCTACCAGCAGACCGAGGTCTACCGCTTCGGCAATGCCATCGTCGACGACTGGGAGGGTAAGGTGAACGCTTGGCCGCTGGACGAGGGCCTGATCGACTATGTCGAGGGCGGCGAGGCGACCGACGAGAACCCCTATGCGGTGCTCAACGTCGTGGCGTCGACCAGCCTCGAGATCTCCGGCCGGACGATCGATGCGACCGAAATCACGGCGGACCTCATCGAGGAGCTGCACGAGCTCGACGAGATCGAGGCCAATGTCACCACCGGTTACCACGCCATCGAGTTCCTGCTTTGGGGTCAGGATCTGAACGGCACCGGGCCGGGTGCCGGCGAGCGGCCCTGGACCGACTATGCCGCGGGCGCCGATTGCACCAACGGCAACTGCGATCGGCGCGCTCAGTACCTGAAGGTCGTCACGGACCTCACCATCTCGGACGTCGAGTGGATGGCCGATGCCTGGAAGGAAGGCGGCGCGGCGCGGGCCGAGCTGATGGCCAAGACCGAGCGTCAGGGTCTGATCACCATCCTCACCGGCATGGGCTCGCTCTCCTACGGCGAGCAGGCGGGCGAGCGCATGAAGCTTGGCCTCATGCTCAACGATCCGGAGGAGGAGCACGACTGCTTCGCCGACAACACCCACAACAGCCACTACTATGACGGGCTGGGGATCCGGAACGTCTACCAGGGCCGCTATGTCCGCATCGACGGCACCGTGGTCGAAGGCCCCTCGATCTCCGACCTCGTCGGCGAAGCGGATGCCGCGGTGGACGCGCGCCTGTCGCTGGCGCTGCACGAGACCATGCAGGCGCTCGGCGCGATCAAATCGACGGCGGAGGCCGGCATGGCCTATGACCAGATGCTGGACCCTGCGAACGAGGTCGGCGGCGCGCTGATCGAGACGGCGGTTCAGGCGCTTGTCGCCCAGACCCGGGAGATCGAGCGGGCCGTGACGGCGCTGGAGCTGGATGCCATCGCCTTCGAGGGCTCGGACAGCCTCGACAACCCCGCGGCGGTCTTCCAGTGAAGCTATGCCGCAGCGCCCGCGCGGCGCTGCGGCATCTCAAAACGGGGCGTGCACTCCCACGCGCGCTTCGATGACTGCGGACAGCCATGTCTCCAGCCATCCGCCTTTTTTCCGGTGGAGACGATCCGATGACGTACCGCACAGGTCTGGTGCTGGCCTGCGTCCTGTTGTGGACCGCGGCCTTCGTGGTGTCGCTTGCCGACGCCCTCGCCCAGATCGAACGAGCGCGCCCGGGCTGAGCGGTGCGCCGTTTGGGCGCTTAGGCCAGATGGGCGCCCAGAAGCCAGGCGAACTTCTCGTGCACGCGCCCGCGCTCGATCGCCAGATCCTCGGTCAGCTTGTCGCCGTGCTTCGCCGAAACCTCGCTCAGCGCGTACATCGTGCCCGCAAGCGTCCGCTGGTCGGCTGCCAGGTTGCCGATCATCGTCTTGTCGTCGACATCGCCCGCACATTCCTCGATCCGCGAGCGTTCGATGTGCCCCGAAAGCTGGCCCAGCGCATGACCGTCGAGCGCCTTGATGCGTTCGGCGATCTCGTCCTGCGCCTCGAAGTGCTCCTCGTAGATCTTCTGGAACAGCTCGTGGAGCGGACCAAAGGCCATGCCGGTCACGTTCCAATGGTAGTTCTGCGCCTTCATCGTTGTGACGACAGTATCGGAGAGCGATTGCGTCAGCGCTTCGATCACCGCTTCAAGGGCAGCTGCTTCCAGCTGCATCGCCGCATTCTGCATCGGTCCACCCTTTCAAACAGAGGTCAATCCGCTGGCTGGCGAAGGCTCGCTCGCGTGGAGCCTAGGATAGCGTGCCAGCGACCTCATCAAGGCGCGATGCGAGACCTTTGAACAAAAAGGCCAGCGGCCGGCGGAAGGCGGCAGCACAGCGAGCGGCGACACCGAAGCGAACCGACGCCTCGTCGTCCCTGTCGCAGGCCGCGAGGATGCCGAGCACCCAGCTTTCGTCGAAGCTGGGCGCCTGTGCCCCGTCGCGGCGGAACACCACCGGCCGGCCGATCGCCTTTGGCAGCACATGCAGGGCGCCGTCGGCGTAAGCCTCTGCCGCCAAATGCGGATTGGTCTCGATCAGCGCGCAGAAGTGAAAGGGCTCGACACGCGGGGCCACCCGCACCATCACCGCGCGGGAGCGCAAAAAGGCGAGCGTCTGCGTCTCCCGCAGCGTCAGAGCGTGGTCTAGATGCGCCCTTGAGATGTCGGCCGTCGCAATTGGCTGGACCGACGCCTGGGCTGCGGCGAGATGGAGCATCGCGCTATTCCCGAGTAGACTGGTAGGGAATAATTAGGCGACGAACGAGGCTGTGTCCATGGCACGTGTCGGAATGAAACGATTAGTCTTGGCGGCGCTGCCGCTGCTCGCGACGGCGATCACCCTGCAGGCGGGCACCATCGAGTTCGGCGACCCGCATCTGCCGGTCGTGCCCCGAACCGCCGCCGAGCAGGCCCGGATCGAGGCGGTCTTGGCGCCGCCCGCGGCCTTTGACGAGGCGGAGGCGTTTGAACAGCGCCCGGGCGGGGCGGCGACTTCGTTCGAGTACATCAATCACAACGCCTTCTCGAACCACTCGGCCAATATGCCCTTCGAGCGGGAACTGGACTTCAAGGTCGGCAATGGGCTGTTCAAGAAGCTCTGGGTCTCCGCGCCCTCCTCGACCAAGGCGTCGGACGGGCTGGGGCCGCTGTATAACGCCCGCTCCTGCCAGCGCTGCCACCTGAAGGACGGGCGCGGTCACCCGCCGGTGGGGCCGGACGACACCGCGGTGTCCATGTTCCTGCGCATCTCGGTACCGGGGGAGGCGGGCGACACGCCCCTGGTCCCCGGTGCCCATAACACCCGACCGCATCCGGCCTATGGCCTCCAGATGCAGGACTTCTCCACCGCCGGCACCCCGGCGGAGTATCGCCTGGCCGTCGAGTGGGAGGAGATGGAGGTCGCGCTGTCGGACGGCGAGACGGCCACCCTGCGCAAGCCCACCTGGCGGGCGGAGAACCTCGGCTACGGCCCACTTGGCGATGACGCCATGCTCTCCCCGCGCGTTGCCCCCCAGATGATCGGGCTCGGCCTGCTGGAGGCGATCCCCGCCGCCGACATCCTCGCCCATGCCGACCCGCAGGACGCCGACGGAGACGGGATCTCGGGGCGCCCTAGCATCGTTTGGTCGCGGGAGTTTCAGCGCCCCATGCTCGGGCGCTTCGGGCTGAAGGCTGGGGCGCCGACCGTGCGCGAACAGTCGGCCGATGCGTTCTCCGGCGATATGGGGTTGTCGACGCCTCTGCACCCGGCGGATTGGGGCGAGTGCACCGCGTCGCAGTCGCGCTGCCGCGGCGCACCCGGTGGCGGCGAGCCCGTCGAGGTTTCGGCCGAGGCGCTGGACTTGGTCGTCTTCTACTCGCGCAACCTCGCGGTGCCGGCCCGGCGCGACGTGAACGACCCTCAGGTGCTCGCGGGCAAGCGCGTGTTCCACGAGAGCGGCTGCGCCTCCTGTCATGTACCGAAGTTCGTGACCCACCGGTTGGAGGGGCAGCCGGAGCAGTCGTTCCAGCTCATCTGGCCCTACACCGACCTGTTGCTGCACGACATGGGCGAGGGGTTGGCGGACAACCGGCCCGACGGTGTGGCCACGGGGCGGGAGTGGCGGACGCCGCCGCTTTGGGGCATCGGCCTGACCCAGGCCGTGAGCGGCCATACGCAGTTCCTGCACGACGGCCGCGCGCGCAACCTGTTGGAGGCGATCCTCTGGCACGGCGGTGAGGCGCAGGCCGCGCGCGACCGCGTCGCCGAGATGCCGAAGGCGGACCGCGACGCCCTCATCCGTTTCCTGGAGAGCTTGTGATGCGCCACGCCCTCGCAGCCCTCTGCCTGCTACTGCTGCCGCTCCAGGCCTCGGCTGACGCGATGCTGCGTGCCACGGTCGATGATTACATCGTGCCGGGCTACGCTGCCCTGGTGCAGTCGGCCGTGGCGATGGAGGAGGCCTGTGCGGCGAACTGCGCGCCGGACGATGCCGCCCTGCGCGCGGCTTACAACGCAAGCTTCGATGCCTGGATCCTGATCTCCAACCTCCGCTTCGGCCCGACGGAGGTGGACAACCGCGGCTTTGCGCTCGCCTTTTGGCCCGACAGCCGCGGTGCGACGCAAAAGACGGTCGCTCGGCTCCTGCGGGCCGAGGATCCGGTGGTCGAGGACGCCGAGGCCTTCGCCAAGATCTCGGTCGCCGCCCGCGGATACTACGCGCTGGAGCGGCTGCTCTATGTCGACGACCTGCCGGGCGCGCCGGCCTACCGCGAGGCGATGACCGCCGCGGTGATCCGCGATATCCGTGCCACCGCCCAGCTGATCCTCGCCGATTGGCTCGGTGCGTATGGCGATACCTTCGCCACCGCAGGCGCGCCTGGCAACACGCTGTATCTCTCGGCGGAGGAGGGGATGCGCCAGCTTTTCACCTCCCTCACCACGGGGCTGGAGGCGACCTCGGACCTGCGCCTTGGCCGGCCGCTCGGCACCTTCGAGCGGCCCCGGCCCACGCGGGCGGAGGCGCGCCGCTCGGGCCGATCCCTGCGCCATGTCGCCCTGTCGCTTGAGGGTAACCGCACACTGGCCCGGGTCCTGCTCGGCGACAGCGCGCCAGCGGATCTGGTGGCTGAGATCGAGGCGCCCTTCGAGCGTGCCCTCGCCGATGTGGCAGCGCTGGAGGATCCGGTCTTCGCCGGCGTGGCGGAGCCCGCGGGGCGCATCAAGGTCGAGGCGCTGCAGCTTCGCGTGAACGAGGTCCGACGGGTCGTGGCCCTGCGCCTGGGACCCCATCTCGGCATCGCCGCGGGCTTCAATTCGCTCGACGGTGACTGAGAGGGCACCATGCCGACCCGACGCGATCTGGTCACGACCGCCGCTGCGGCAGGCCTGGCGACCGGCCTCGCCCCCGGCCTGGGCTGGGCTGAGGCAGGTGCGCCGCGCTACCTCTCCGCCGCGCGGCTGACGGATGGCAGCTACGCGCTGTTTGGGCTGAACCGGGACGGGCGGGATCTTTTCACGATCCTCTTGCCGGCCCGGGGACATGCCGCTGCGGTCCATCCGACGACCCCGCTCGCCGTCGCCTTTGCCCGCCGCCCCGGCACCTTTGCGCTGGTCATCGACTGTGCCACGGGGCGGGAGCGGCATCGGCTGACGGCCCCGGCCGGGCGCCATTTCGGAGGTCACGGCTGCTTCTCCCGCGATGGCACGCGGCTCTACACGACCGAGAACGCCTATGAGATCGGCGAGGGGCGCATCGGCATCTGGTCGGCGGTGGAGGGGTATCGGCGCGTCGGGGAGGTACCCTCCGGCGGGATAGGCCCGCATGAGATGCTGCGCCTGCCCGGCAGCGACACGCTGGTCGTCGCCAACGGGGGGATCCTGACCCACCCCGATAGCGGGCGCGCCAAGCTGAACCTGCCGACTATGGCGCCCAACCTGACCTACCTCTCCGCCGCCGGGGCGGTGCTGGAGCAGGTGGCGCTGCCTAGCCTCTACCGCATGAACTCGATCCGGCATCTGGCGGTGCGCCAGGACGGCCTCGTCGCTTGCGCGATGCAGTGGCAGGGCACGCTGACGACGATCCCGCCGCTGGTGGCCTTGCACAGGCTGGGCGGCGGCCCGGCGCGGCTGCTGGGCACCGAGCAGGTCGAGCAGCGCGCCACGCGGGGCTATGCCGGCAGCATCGCCTTCTCCGCCGATGGGACGATGGTGGCGATCACCGCGCCACGGGGTGGCCGGATGCATGTCTTCGACGCCGAGCGGGGCAGGCTGCTCAGCCGTTTCGACCGGGCCGATGTCTGCGGCGTGGCGCCGGCACCGGGCGGGTTCCTGGCCACCGATGGTGGCGGGCAGGTGACCCTGGTGGGCCGCGATGCGACCGCGCCTCAGCCGGTACCTGCCGCCAGCCGCGCCTGGGACAATCACCTCATCGCCCTCTGATCCCGCCCGGGCGGCGCCCCCTTGCACCCGCTTGCCGGGCGGCGGAGAGTGACCGCGTGGCCAAGATGCGTGACACCAAGGGGACCGGAGGCCTGTGGCGCAGCTTCGCCGGGCTCGCCCTCCTCGGGGTCGCCTATGGCCTACCGTCCGCTGCGCCGGCGGAGGCGCCGGTCGATCCGGCAGACTGGCTGCGCCTGGCGGTCGAGCGCCTCTGCCCCGCGACCTCTCTCGACGGTCTCAGCGCCCAGGATGCCCTGCCGGCGAGCTGGCTGCTGAGCGAGGAGCACCTGCCCCCGACCGGCCCGCCGCGGATCGTCCGGGTGCGTCTCGCGCTGCCCGGCGCCGATGAGATCGCGGTCGAGCGGCGGCAGTTCCAGGACCGGCTGCGCCAGTTCCGCGTCTCCTACCACCGCTGGGACGGTGCGGAGACCGAGCCGCATCTGCAGGCCATCGCCGATGGCGGCTGCGTGATCCGCTCGGGCCGCCGGATCCGCCGCGAGGATGCGGCCACGCAGTGGCTGGAGCAGTTGGACGGCGATCTGACCACCCTGCGCTGGACCGAGGTGCTGCAGGCGCCATGGCCCCCCGGCACCGACCCCGGTGGCGTGCGGGTGGGGCTGATCGATTCCGGTCTCGCCTACGACCTGCCCTTGTTTCGCGACCGCTTGGCGCGCGATGCGGCGGGCAGCCCGCTTGGCTATGATTTCTGGGATCTCGACCCCTGGCCCTATGATGGCGATGTCGCGCGGGGGCCCTTCCTGCCGATCCGCCACGGCACCGCCGTCGCCTCGATCCTGGCGCGGGAGGCGCCGGGGGCCGCCCTCGTGCCCTATCGCTTCCCGCGCCCCGACCTCAGCCGCATGGGGGCGGTGATCGAGCGGGCGGCGGCGGTGGGCGTGCGGATCCTCGCCATGCCGCTCGGCAGCTATCGGCGCGAGGATTGGGACAGTTTCGCCGCCGCGCTCAAGGCGCACGACATCCTCGCCATCGTCTCCGCCGGCAACGACGGGCGGGACATCGATACGGCCCCGATCTGGCCCGCGGCGCTGGAGATCGAGCGGATGATCGTCGTCACCTCCGCCGACGGGTTCGGGCGCCTGGCGGAGGGATCGAACTGGGGCGCGCGCAGCGTCGACCTCATGCTGCCGGCGGAGAACGTGCCCATCGTCGACTTCCGCGGGGCAGGGGGCACCGCCTCGGGCACCAGCTATGCCGTGCCCAGGCTGGCCGCGATGGCAGCGCGGATCCTGGCCGCAGAGCCCGGGCTTTCGGCGACCGCACTCAGAGCGCGGATCTTCGCCCGCGCCACGCCATCGCCCTTCGAGCGGGAGGGGGCGGTGCGGATCGGCTGGATCCCCGATCCGCTCGACGACTAACCGGAATGTTAGCGCTGCGGCGGTGCGGGGGGCGCGTTGTCGATGAACCGCCGCGCCGCCTGTGCCTGGCGGGGATCGGCCTCCAGCAGCGCGCGATAGCCTGCCTCCGCCAGATCCGGATCGCCGCCCCAGACGCCGGACTGGATGGCGAAGCGCAGCGCGCCCGCATCGCCATCGGCGGCCTCCATCACCCAGCGCGCATGCGGCACCATATCGGCGAAGCGCCCGGCAAGCTGTAGCGAGACCAGGAGGGAGAGCCGCGCATTGACCGAATTCGGGGTCTGCGCGACCGCCTGGCTGTGCAGCTCAATGGCCTTCGCGAAGGCGCCGGAGCGCCCCATGACCCGCCCCGCATCCAAGAGCTGGCCCTGGTTGTTCGCCGTCGTGCAGGCTGCCTCGATCTGGTCGAGGGCCGCTTGCTCGGCACTGCCGCGGCCTGCGGCCTCCAGCGCCTCCGCGCAGGCGGCGAAGGCGGTGCCGAGCGCGCGATGCACCGTCTCGGCATCCGCCGCCTCGCGCAGCGCCAGGAGCGCGGAGACATCGCCGATGGGCACGGCCTCGAAGCGCCCTTCGCCGCCGCCGACGGCGATGGCGACCAGGTCGCCCTCCGCATCCACCAGGGCGCCGCCGCTCACGCCGGGCTGCATGCGCGCGCTGACGTGCAGCCGGCCGAGCGGGGCGTCGGCGGCGGGGCGCGCGAGCAGGGCTCCGGGCTCGAAGACCCGAATCTCCTGGCGCGCCACATCGGCGCCGATGGCATAGAACGGCGCGCTGCCCCTCTCGGCCACGTCCATCTGCAGCACCAGCCCGTCCTGCGGCAGGCCCTCGACCTCAAGCAGCGCGAGATCGCCGGCGTAGGCGGAGGCGACGACCCGCGCCGCCAGAGGGCCGCTGGGGGTGAAGACGGTGGCCTCCGCGCGGTCGGCCACCACGTGGCGGTTCGTCACCAGCAGCGAGGCGCCGATCCGGGTCGCGCTGCCCACCGGGTCGAAGCTGGAGATCGGAAAGACCGCCTGGCGCACGGCGCAGACCTCGGCCGGGTGGGGACAGTCCGGGTCTGTGCCCTCGGCCTGCGGTGGGCTCGTCTCCTCGACCGGGGCAATGGGGTCGGCGAAGGACAGGGCGGCGCGGCGTTCGGCGCCCGCGCGCAGATAGACGACCTCCACCCCCGCCGTGCCCGGGGGGATCAGGGCCAGGGCCGCGATGGCGTCGCGGGGCTTCAGGATCCGGCGACCGGCGATGGCGACGATGATGTCGGCGACCTCGATCCCCGCCGCTGCCGCCGGGCCGTCGGGTTGCAGCCGGGCCACCGCCGCGCCGGGACGGTTTTGCATCTGGGCGCGGCCCGGGCGTGCCAGGCGCCACCCGGCGGAGACGTAATCGACCGTCCCCTCGGCCAGCAGTGCGTCGGTCACGCGGCTCAGCAGCGGCGCCGAGACCGCGAAGTTGATCCCGATGTCGGTATCGCCGCCCGAGGCGAAGATGGCGGACATCATGCCGATCAGGCGCCCCTCGGTATCCACCAGCGCGCCGCCGGAGACACCGGGGTTCGCCGCGGCATCGGTCTGCACGAAATCCTCCACCGCGTTGAACCCCGCCTCGGTGATCCCGAGGGCGGAGACGACGCCGCAGGTCACCGACAGGCCCAGCCCGTAGGCGTTGCCGATGGCACAGGCCGGGTCGGCGAGGCCGGGCGTGGGGGCGATGGCGATGGGCGGCGGCGCGTCCTCGATCCGCAGCAGGGCGATGTCGCTGGCGGGATCCTGCGCGATCAGCCGTGCCGGGACGATCCGCCCGTCGACGAGGCGGACGTCGATGCGCTCGGCGGGTTCGATCACATGCCAGGCGGTGGCGATCACGCCGCCCGGGCGGATGACGACGCCGCTCCCCTCAGGTGCGCTGCCTGGGGGCGCGCCGGCGCCGCCCTGGGGACGCTGGGGCCAGACCGGCAGGACGGAGACGACCGAGGGCAGCGCCTCAGCCGGGGAAGCCGCGGCCGGCGCCGGGCCAACCGCGAGGAAAGCGGCCAGAAGGGCAGCCGCGATCACCGTCCGGATCGCTCGCTCGGCCCGCGTCAGACTCGCTGTCAGGATGGCATGTCGCATGGCCCTGATCGTCTCCCCTGCTTTTTTCCAGACGCTCGCATCTCAGCGCGCCCTGGGACAAGGGGCGACGGTTCGGAACCGGTTAGCCGCCCCCAGGATCTGACGGATCAGAGAACGGGGACGATGGCGCGCGTACCGGGCCGGGGTTCGGCGATGGCGAGGTCGACGCCGTAGACCGGGCAGAGGTGTTCTTCGCTGAGGACCGCCGCGGGCACATCTTCGATGACAATTCGTCCGGCCTGCATCAGGACCACGCGGTCGGCCATGGCCGAGGCCAGCGACAGATCGTGGAGGACCGCGAGCACGCCCGCCCCCTCCGCCGCCGCCTTGCGCGCGGCGCGCAGGACAGCGCCCTGGTGCGACAGATCCAGGCTCGCCGTGGGCTCATCGAGGAGCAGCCACCGCCCGGCCCCCAGCTGGCGGCCAGCGGCCATCTGCGCGAGCGCCCGCGCCATGTGCGCGCGATGGCGTTCGCCCCCCGACAGCCGGTCGATGGGCCGGCCCTGGAAGCCCGACAGCCCCACCATCGCCAGCGCCTGGTGCACGATCTGCCGGGCGTCGCGCGGTGGGATCGCCCGCGGTATCCCCAGCTCGACCAGCGCCTCGATCAGAAAGGGTGCCGCAGCACTCGGCGTCTGTTCGAGGACCGCGCGCCGACGGCCGAGGTCCGCGGCGCTGAGGCCCTCCATCGCATCGCCGTCGATGCAGACCGAGCCGGCGTCGGGCCTGATGGCACCCGACAGGCAGCCCAGCAGCGTGGACTTCCCCGCGCCGTTGGGGCCGATCAGCGCCGTCACGGTGCCGGGGCGCAAGGTCAGCGTCGCCTCCTGCAGCACCGTTTGGCCGGCCAAGGCCACGGTGACCGCCCGCGCCTCAAGCATGGCGTCGCATCCCTTGGCCCCGGATCAGTAGCCACAGGAAGAAGGGGCCGCCGATCAGACTGGTGGCGAGGCCAATGGGCGGTTCGGCCGGTGGCACGGCGAGGCGCACGGCAAGGTCTGCCGCCAGCACCAGGGCCACCCCTGTCAGCAGCGAGGCGGGCAGCAGCACGCCATGGCGCGGCCCCAGCGCCAGGCGCACCAGGTGCGGCGCCACCAGCCCGATGAACCCGATGGGGCCCGCCGCCGCGGTGACCGCGCCGACCGCGATGGCAGTGGCCAGGGCGATGAGCAGCTTCGAGCGCTCCACGTCCAGGCCTGCGTGGAAGGCTGCCCGCTCGCCGAGCTGGAAGAGATCGAGATCCCGGGTGCGGGCCAGCATCATCGGCAGCGCTGCGAGGGTCAGCACGACCGCGGCGATGACCAGGGTCCAGCCCGCACCGCCGAGCGCGCCCATGGTCCAGAACGTGAGGTCTCGCAGCTGCTGGTCGTCGCTGATGTAGACCATGGCGCCGATGGCAGCGCCCGCGATGGCATTCACCGCCACGCCCGCTAGGATCAGCGTCGCGACCGAGGTCTCGCCGTGGCGCCGCGCGAGCGCAAAGACGAAAGCGATGACCACGCCTGCGCCGACAAAGGCCGCAAACGGCAGCATGAAGGGCCGCAGATCCGCCGGAAGGCTGCCCGCCACGGCGCCTCCCAGCACGATGGTCATCACCGCGCCGAGGGAGGCGCCGCCGGTCACGCCGATCAGTCCAGGGTCCGCGAGCGGGTTGCGCAGCACCCCCTGAAGCGCCGCCCCTGAGACGGCGAGCGCCGCGCCGACAGCGATGCCGAGCGCAATCCTCGGCAGTCGGATCTCCCAGACGATGGCCTGCTCGACGGGGCCTGCCTGACCCAGCAGCGCCGCGATGACATCGCTCGGTGCTAGCGGCACCGGCCCCAGCGCCAGCCCGGCGATGGCGAGAGCGACGGTGATCACCGCGAGACCCCCGATGGCGAGGGCCTCGACCGCCATCGCGGGGCTGGCGACGGTCCGTTCCATCAGGCTCAAAGGCCGGAGGCGGCGGCACTCTCCGGATGGAGCGCGCGGGCGAGTTCGGCGACGGCCGCCGGCGTGCGAGGGCCGAAGCCGAGCAGGAGCATACCCTCCATCGTGACGGCCCGCCCGGCCTGGCCGGCAGGGGTCAGCGCGATCTCCGGCAGGGCGAGGATCTCCTCCTTGCCGCCCATGCGCTCGGCGTGTTGCTCCATCATCAGGATCACATCCGGCGCCGTGGCCAGGATCGCCTCGCGGCTCATGGGCTTGTAGCCCTCGATGCCCGCACCGACGTTGGTGGCGCCGGCCAGCGTGATCATCTCATGCGCCGTCGTGCCCGTGCCCCCCACCAGCGGCGAGCCGCCGCGGATCGACAGGATGAACAGGACGCGCGGGCTGTCGGACAGCGCGGCGACCTTGTCGCCGACCGCCCTGAGATCGGTGGTGAAGGCCTCGGCGAGGGCCGCGGCCTCCTCGCGCCGCCCGATCGCTTCGCCCACAAAGGTGATCTTCTCGGCGATATCCGCCGCCGTCTCGGTCTCGGGGGCGCGGGCGATGCGCACGCCGGCGGCGGCGAGCTGCTCCATCGCCACGTCGGGCCCGGCGTCATGGGCCGCCAGCAGCAGATCCGGGCTCAGCGACAGCACCCCCTCCGGCGAAAGGCGCCGGACATAGCCGATCTGCTCACGCTCCGCCGCGCCCGCGGGATAGTTCGAGGTCTGATCGACACCGATCACCCGGTCGCCGGCGCCGAGGGCGAAGACGATCTCGGTCAGATCGCCGCCGGCCACCACGATGCGCTGCGGTTCGTCCTGTGCCCGGGCGGGAAGGGCAGCGGTGATAGCGATGAGGCCGAGCCCCAGCAGGGCCTGCCGCCGCCGACGATCCATCATTGCGCCACCTCCGCCGCGGCCTGTTCCACGATATCGCGCCATGCCGGGTTCTCCTGCTCGCCCGGCGGTCGGGCGCCGAAGAGCTGACACACCTGGGTGCCTGCCGTGTCGAAGACCTCGATCGAGGTGATGCGGCCACGCAGCTTGGTGGGCTTGATCACGACCCAACAGCGGGCGATCCGCGCTGCGTCCAGGCTCAGGGTGAAGCCGTCGCCGCGTATGCGCGTGGGCTCCGCCTGGCCCGGGGTCAGGGTGACCGGTCCCGTGTAGATCTGCAGACAGCCGCGGCTGCCGACGAAGCACATGATCTGCACCCCCGCACGCTCGGCCGCCCAGAACACGGTACGCAGGATCGTCGGCGGCACCTCGACGGCGAAGTCGGCACCGCCCAGGCGCAGCGCCTGCTCCCGCCCCACGCCGAAGCGGCGCAGGATGCCGTAGAAGTCGTGGGTGTGATCGAGCGTGGCCCAAGCGCTGCGCAGCCCGGCGACATCGATTTCGGCATCCGGTGTCTCGGGGGCGGGGGGCGCATGGGGGGCGAAGGTCGGCACCGCGCTGTCCGGCGCGCGATGGGCGCCGATCACGCGCTCCCAAGCCTCCCGATCCGTCATCGCGGTGGTCGAGATATCGACGACAGGCTCGCCCGCCCCGTCCACGACGCGCAGCAGACCCTCGCCGCTTGCGCCGGTCAGGCCATAGGCGGCGTGCCAGTGATTGAGGAAGAGGCGCAGATCGATCTTGCCCACGACCTGGCCCATGGCGCCATGGGCCGCGACCTCGCCGATGGGACCGGTGGTCTCGTGAACGGCAGCGGCGTTGACGACGCGGGTCGTCACGGGACCCGCCGCGCGCAGGGCATCGAGCAAGGGGACAAACTCGGTCGTCCGCGCTCCGAGCCGGGTGACCTCTGCGCCGACGGCATCTTCAAGCGCAGCGCCCGCGCTGGCCTCAGCAACCGGTCGCTCGAGCGGCATGGCCTCGGCGCTCTCCTGTATTGGCGGCATTCTGCGTCTCCCTCGCTCTGCGGCGGTCCAAGGGTCCCTCTGGAGTTTCATCCGCCAGGCACCGGGGCAGGGCACCGCGCGGCACGCCTTGCCAATTGACTAATCCTTATTTTTCCAGTCAAGTATTTTGACCCAGCTCGCCGTCAAGGTCATCGCCCGGTTCATCGCATGAACGACCTGAGGAGTGCGCCGTGGCGAGCAATGACCCTGGATCGCGGGAGACCGTGTCGACCAGCGACAGGATGGTGGATCATCCATTCGATGCGCCCGAACGCGCGGTGCTAGACATCGCGCGACGGTTCTTCGGGACCTTCGCAACGCCGCAGGACCATGCTTGGATCAGCGCCTTCGCCTCGGCCCAGCAGTCCTTTGGCGGCCATGGCCCCGCGATCGCCATGAGGACTGTGACGGCGATCCAGGCGCTGCGGGCCAGCCGGACGGCGGCCTTCAGCTTCATCAACCCCGACTGCCCCTGCTGCCGCCACCGCATCGTGACGGAGGAACGCTACTTCCTCGCGATCTTGCACGCCGTGCGTCGCGGCCGGCGCTCCGACGCCGTGCTGAACGCGATCTTCGTATGCGGTGGGGAAGATTACGATCTGCTCGTCGCGGCCATGGAGCGGGTGGCGGCGGCGATGCCGGTGATCGACGCAGGGGTCGCGCAACCCGTGGACTGACGCCGCCGCAGGCCCTCCGCGCTTGTCCGGCAGGCCGCTCGCTAGAGGAAGATCTCGGGGCGCTCCTGCTGGATCTGGGCCACCAAGGGTTGGGTGCGGGCGCGGATATAGTCGATCTCGGTGGCACTGAGCACTTTGGACCAATAGGTGTTCACGGCCCCAAGATCGCGGTCCTTCACGTGGGTCTGTCCAGCGCGCGGAACGGCATCGGCCTTGCTCTCGGTGCCGCCAAAGGCCGCGGTCAGCCTGCGCTCCACCCGGTCTGTCCACTCCAGACCGCAGAAGGCGAAGACGCGCCGATAGGTGCCCACCGGGTCCGCCACCACGTCGTCGAGGTCGAGAAAGCGCAGGTACCTGCCGCTACGCGCCTGCTCCAGCAGTTCGGTGTAGGCGAGCGCCCAGAAGTCCGCGCCGCGAAAGGCCGCGTCGCGTTGATCGCCCGCGGTCTCGAAGCTGTCGCGCCCCAGGGCCGCGGCGATCTCGGTCGCGGACCAGCGCCAGTTGAGGCGCTTGAAGCTGGCGGCCACGGCCTCCGGCGGGCGGTAGCAGGCGACGACCGGAGCCTGCCGAAAGCACTGCAGCTGCTGCAGCGAGAAGGTCATGAAGGGGTCCTTCCACACGATCGTCTGCAGCGCCGGTGTAAGCCGCGCCTTCCACAGCGACCATGTCGTGCGCCCCCCGATCAGCCGCTTCAACAGTTGCCGATGCGGCGCCTCGTTCGGAAAGGCGCCGGTCTTCAGCCGCAGGCGGAGCGCCTTCACATCCGCCTCGATGGCCCGCAGGGTCGCCAGCTCCTCGCCGCCGTCCGAGAGAAAGTCGAAATAGCGGCGCACCCGCCGGTCGCCGGTGTGGAAATTGGTGGGCTCATGCAGCGTCGCGGTATGCGGGGCGGTGCCGAGCACCTCTCCCACCGCCGTGGTGCCCGAGCGGGGCGGCCCGACGACGAGGACGAGGCGGCGGTCGCTTGGCGTCATCGCAGGGTCCTTTCGTCTTGGCGCATGGCCTGGGCGGCGTTGCCACCGCGCGCCCGTCGTGGCGCGGCAGCGGGGCTGCGGCGGGGGTCAGACGGTGGCGCTGGCATGGTCGCGGTCGTTCTGCGCGGTCCGCAGGAAGGCGGGGCGGGGCGGGGCTGCGGCGGCGCCCTGCCGGCCTAGCGAGCCGATGGCGATCGCCGCGAAGATCAGGATGGCGAAGTCAGGATAGGCGTTGAAGGCACTGATCAGGGCGACCGAGCCACTGACCAGCCCCGCCGCCTGTGCGCCTGCGCGATCGGGCACGAGCGCTGGCGGGATGGCCCGGCGGTGCCGGGTGGTGAAGGCCATGACCAGGAAGACGACCATCAAGGTGAGGCCGATGATGCCCGTCGACGCCGCGATCGCGACGGTCCAGCCGTTCGCCCTGACCGAGCCGATGCCCGCGCCGAGGCCGTAGGTATCCCAAAGCACGCCGAGCCCGTGGCTTGCGAGCGCCCCGCGTTCCAGCCCGGATGCGCTCGAGCCCTTGGAAAAGATGAGCCTGTCCAGGATCTCCAGCACTTGGTCGGCGCCGATCACCACGGTGACCAGCGTGACCGCAACCAGGCTCGCGAGCACGGCGGCGAGGACCGTGCCCACCGCTCGCTCCTGCGGCATCGGCACCGCGAGGCGCCGCAGCCGGCGCACCGCAATGAACAAGCCCAACACGAGCAATCCGAAGATCGCCGTCGAGGAGAGGGCGACTGCGGCCAGCAGCAGGTTGGCGATGCCGAGGGAAAGATCGCGATGGTCCTGGGCGTCGTAGCCGCGCACCAGAAAGAACGCGCCGATCACAGCGCTGTAGGCGCCGAAGGGTGCGGCCTCCGAAAAGCCACCGATGACCCGCGGGACGCCCGCGACCGTATGCTCGTTGTGGAGCACGTAGCTCGCGGTGCGCACGATCTCCAGCACGGCATCCAGCGCGGCGGCGTCCAGCAGGGCGAGGAGGATGTTGATGCCAGCCGCCCAGCGCAGCGCGGTGACGACTGGCGCAATGCCACGGCGTCGGATCAGGTCGGCCAGCGCGATGAAGAACGCGGTCGACAGGAGCATATAGGCGGTCTGGGAGATGTTGCTGGCGCTCGGGCGCAACTCGACGAGGCCCGAGGGGAAGAAGGGGCTGATCCGGGCGCCTATGTGCCCGCGGCTCATGCTGAAGACCATGAGCTCTCCGCTGAAGAGCCGCACCAGGACGATCGCCGAGAAGACACCCCAGAGGGAGAAGAGGATGAGCGGGATCGCGGCGCTTGGCAGCTGCAGCCCCGTCGGCGCCGGGCGTGCCACGCGCATGGCCAGCGCAAGGGCGATCGCGCCGGCGGCGAAGAGCTGGGCGACCGGAGGGGTAAAACCGCCGATGGGCACTTTGATTGCCGCGAGCATGCCGAGCGGCATCACCACCACCGCCGCCAACAGTGCCCGGTCGCCATCGCGCAGGGCGACGAGCAGCCAGATGCCGAGGGCCAGCAGCCCGGCGGGGTAGAGTTCCAAAGCGTCGGCCTCCGCGCTTATCGCGATGGCGCCGGACAAGGCGCCGGGTGACGTAACGACTCTGACGTGTTCAGGTATACCGCATTGCACCATATACGCGAGCCCTGACGCATCGCCGGCGTGTTCGGTGCCATGGCACGGAGCCGGGGCAGCCTCAGCATGGTCCTTGGGGAGGGCTGGATGGACTTGGGCGTTCAGACGCATTTCGGCCAGGACTGGCACGACCGCCTGATCCCGGCGATTGAACGGATCGAGGCCGACCACACCCGCGACGCCGTCTACTGGGCCCGGGTGGAGCGAGCGCCTGGGGTCATTCAGTTCGAGGGCTTTGACACCAGCCACCCGGCCGTGGTTTCCGCGCGAGGGATCGAGACGCGGCTTGTGTTCAACGAACGCAACCCGATCTACGAGGACGGCAACACGGTGCAAAGCGCCCCGGGCCTTGCGGCCTTTGCCGACTACGTCGCGCGGACCGTCGCGCAGTTTCCCTCCGTCACCACGGTCGAGATCGGCAATGAGGTCAACGGCACCTTCGTGCGCGGGCCGCTCGAGGCGGCGGGGCCGGTGGAGCGTGCCAAGGCCCATGCCCGCATCGTTGCCGCGGTAGCCGCCAAGCTGCGCGAGACGGCGCCCGAGATCCGCGTCCTGGGCGGGGCCGCGCACTCGATCCCGCTCGTCTACCTCAAGCCCATGGTCGAGGCGGGGATCCTGGCGGATATCGACGCGCTGGTGGTGCACCCCTATTCCTCCCCGCCCGCTCATGTTGGGGAGCATCTGGCCATCGCCCGCAGCGCTCTCGGCGCACCCGACCTCGCCATTCACGCCACCGAGTTCGGGCAGGAGGGCCTCTCGCCCGCTGAGGCCGCCGACTACCTGGTGCGGATGGCCACCGCGCTCGCGGCGGGCGGGGTCGAGAGTGCGACCTGGTACGCCTTGGTGGAGCAGCAGCGCTATCCCGGCATGGGGCTGGTCGAGCGCGACGGGCGCGAGCGCCCGGCCGCGGCGGCCTTTCGGCTGATGCAGCGCCTGCTCGATCTTGGCACGCCGGTGCCTGTGACGCTCGGCCCCTCGATGCGGGCCTATGACTTTGCCGGCCGGGCCCTGGTGATCTGGGGCCTGCCGCGCGCCGTGGCCGACCGTGCCGGTCTGACCTGGGTGACGGCGACGGGTGCGCCGATCGATGTGCCCGCCTTCACCGCCGAGGCGCCCGTCATCGCGCTCGCTCCTGAACCCGTCGACTTCGCTGCCATGGTCGAGCTGGAGGATATCGGTGTCGCGAGTGACAGCTATTTCGACTTCTCCCTCACCACCCAGACGCCCTGGCGCCGGGCCATGCGCGACGGGGCTGGTGAGGAGGCGCCGCTCACGATCCAGGGCGGGGGCGCGCGCGGCACGGCCTGGCGGCCCTATCTGGGCGATGGCTCGCTCAACCCCCTCGGCATCGCCGAGCACAGCGCACGGCCCGTGGTTTTCGACAAACCCTCCGGCCCGGCGGCGTTCGGCCTGGTGGAGACAGTGGATCTCCGGGCCCTCTCGGGCAGGGCGGTCTGCGCCCATTTTGAGCATCGCGGGAAGAGGTCCGGCGATGGCGTCACGATCCAACTCACCGTCGATGGGGTCGCGGTGCGGCGGCAGATCCTCCGGCAGGGGGAGACGGCGTCGTGGCGGGTCGAGACGCCTGGGGCGGCCACGGCCCGCCTGAGCATCGACCCCAACGGCACGGGTGTTGGCGACTTGGTGGCCCGGCACCTCGCGGTGTTGAGCGATCCGGCAGCGGCCTGTCCGCCCCCGGTGCTGCCGCGCTAGGGCCAGGCGCTGCAACCGCCGGCTGCGGGCGCGTTGCCGCACGTCCACGGCACAACTTGACGCAACGTTGCTGGACGAAACCCTTTGATGTATCAATCTGGGATACGTTTTCACCGACTGACGAGACGGCCATGCTTTTCCGGACGGTCACTTCACGATGAAGAGTCTGGGAAGCCCTATTGCCCACTGCGGGGTGATCACGGTCGCGATCCTCTCCGACCTCGCGTTTCTGCAGGAAAGCCTAGCCGAGGCGCTTGCCCGGCGCGGCCGCTACCGGCCGATGCCTTGCCACGGCGCGGGGGAGGAGGCGCTGACAACCATCCTGCGCCATCCGCCGCGCGTCGTCCTGGTGGATCGGCGCATGACGGGGGGGCTGGAGGCGCTGCGCCGCATCGCCGGGGCGCGGCAGGGCACCATCGGGATCGCGCTCTCTGTAGATGGCGACAGCCCGGCGGAGGTCATCGCCTGCGCCGAGGCTGGGGCGCAGGCTTTCCTGCCGGCAAGCGCCAGCATCGGCCAGCTGACCGAGGCCATCGACGCGGCCATCGAGGGGCGGCTGCAGTGCTCCTCCAGCATCGCCCGGTCGCTGTTTACGCACGTGGGTGCCCTGGCCGCGGCACGGCCGGAGCGGCTGGCGCCCGGCGCGCTCACCATGCGCGAGGCGGAGGTGCTGGATCTGCTGGAGCATGGCTGCAGCAACAAGCAGATCGCCCGGACCCTGGGCATCGGTCTGTCGACGGTTAAGAACCACGTGCACAACATCCTGGGCAAACTCGGGGTCGCCAGCCGCGGTGAGGCCGCCGCCTGGCGCCGGCAGGCCCCCGCCGAAATCCTTCTCTCCCTGCGCTGATCCAACCGGACCCTGCCTCCTACGCCCTTTGGCGGGTCCCCCTTCGTCATGCCCGGTTCGAAAGATCTAGATCTAAAGATCTAGTGTGGCGGTAGCGCCGTCGGATTGTTTCGAAGTCCTTGAACGCAACTCACGCATCACCCCGGATCATGCTCGCCCGCGCGAGGATGGCCGCGCCGCTGGCGCCCGCCGATCCCCATCCTTCGATCCGCGCAGGCCCATCCTTTGGCCGAATGACGGGCCTGCCGGGCCTCCGTAGCCTGACCCTCAGATCAGAGAAGCCTCGCGGTCGGCACCTGCGCGCCGCGCCATCTCGATGGGAGGTCCTGCATGGCGGTCTATCTTTCCCCCGGCGTCTATATCGAGGAGATCCCCGGCGGCGCCCGGCCGATCGAGGGGGTTGCAACCTCGGTCTGCGCCTTCGTCGGCAATGCCCTGCGCGGGCCGGTCAACGATGCCGTCCGGATCTCGAGCCTCGACGAATACCGCACCTTGTTCGGCCCCATCACCTCGGAAGACGATGCGATGGGCATCTCGGTCTTCAACTTCTACCAGAACGGCGGGCGCAACGCGTATATCTGCCGGGTGGCGGGCCCCACGGCCCTGGCCGCCTCGGACGACGTGCTGGGCGAGGGGGCGGTTGGTGGCGCCGACACCCCGACGCCCGTGCTCACGATCAGCGCGGCGAGCGAGGGGGACTGGGGCAACGACCTGTTTTATCGGCTCATCAAACCCGCCAACGATGCCGCCACCTTCACGCTGGAGATCGGCACGCACGACGGTGCGGGCGACTTCGTGCTGCAGGAGAGCTTTGCCGGCCTCACCATGCGCGCCGGCGACGACAGCTTCGCCATCCGCACGGTCAATGCGGCCTCGACCCTGGTCTCCCTCTCCCTCGGCACTGCCGCCGACCCGGAAGCCCCGCAGGAGCAGTTCCAGGAAGCCGTGCTGATCGGCGGCGACACCGGGGGCGCCAACGACCACTTCACCACCAGCCTGGCCGGCAATCTGGTCGCGGCCCTCAATCTCAACATCAACGGCCGCGGGTCGGAGCGGATCACGGTGGATCTGACCGCCGTGGCACTGGCGGGCGCGAACCACGATGCCGACGCGGGACTGATCGCGACGGCGGTCGAGGACGCGATCCACGCGCACTCCACCCTGCCTGTCTTCCAAGCCATCACCGTCGGCTACGCGGCGCAGCGCTTCACGATCACCTCGCCCGAGGCCGGCGCCGATGCCTCGCTGACCGTGGGGCCTGGGGTGCTGGCGGAGACCATGGCGCTGACCGAGACCGCGCGCACGACGCTGGTCGGCACGCAGCAGCCCGCCACGCCGACACGCTTCAACACCGAGGCGAACCTAAACAGCATGACCGGCGACATCGTCATCACCCTGGATGGTCAGGGCCCGGTGACGGTGGCTTTCGATCCGCGCCAGGTGACCACGGGCGGCGTCGACAACACGCTGGACGGCCAAGCCATCGCGGCCGGCCTGCAGGCGGCCATCCGTGCGGCCTCCGGCGGGGCGCCGGCGCTGGCGAACGTCACGGTCGTTTACGGCGCGGCGGCCCCGGTGACCCGGCGCTTCGTGTTCACCTCCGGCACGGGATCGGCCCGGGCGCCCGGCGCGGTGATCGAGGACGGTGCGGTCGCGGCCTTCCTCGGCATCCAGACCTCCACCGCCGGGGTGACCGTCACGCCGGGGCGCTCGGTCACCCAGGGCACCGCCCCGGTGATGCCGCTCCAGGACCTCGGGCTCAACGACCAGGGTGTCCCGCTGGCGGGCGGTCAGGACGATCTGCCGAACGCGGGCAACTATGCCGATTTCTACGGGACGATCCTGCGCAAGCGCCGCGACGTGACGATGATCGTGCTCCCTGGCGCACCGATGGAGCCCACGGGTCCCACGGCGATCATCGATGCCACCATCGCCCATTGCGAGGCGATGCAGAACCGCATGGTCATCCTCGACCCGCCCGCGGGGGTGGAGCTCGACGATCCGGCGGATGTGGATGGCCTCAGCCTGCCAACCTCGACCTATACGACGCTCTATTACCCTTGGGTCCGGGTTACGAACCCGCTCTTCGATGTCGACAGCAACCCGGCCGCGGCGCGGACGCTTCTGGCGCAGCCCTCGGCCTTTGCCGCCGGGATCTGGACCCGCACCGATGCCCGGCGCAACGTCGCCAAGGCCCCGGCGGGGCTGGAGGCGGAGCTGCGCGGCGCCACGGCCTTTGAGTTCGAGGTCGAGGAGGCGGAGCAGGGCGTGCTCAACCCGCTCGGCGTGAACTGCTTCCGCCGCTTCCCGCAGCCGGTGGTCTGGGGCGCACGCACCCTGGCCACCCGGGCGGCGCCGGAGTGGCGCTATGTGCCGGTGCGCCGTACGGCGATCTTCATCGAGCAGAGCATCTACAACGGCATCCAGTGGGCGGTCTTCGAGCCCAACGACCACCCGCTGTGGTCTGCGCTTCGCGGCAGCATCGAGGCCTTCATGGACGGCCTATTTCGCAGCAATCACTTCCAGGGCCGCACCGCGAACGAGGCGTACTTCGTGCGCTGCAACCTTGGGGACACGATGACCCAAGGGGACATCGACCGCGGCCAGGTGATCGTGGTGGTCGGCTTCGCGCCGCTCAAACCCGCCGAATTCGTGGTCGTGCGCATTCAGCAGCAGGTCAACCAACAGTAACCGGCGCGCTTTGCCGCGCCCGCCGTTGAGGGAGACAGATCGATGGCGCCGCCCCTTTTCCCCGTGAACACCCACCGGGTCGACCCGTATCGCAGCTTCATGTTCCAGGTGATCATCGACGGCCAGCCGGTGGCAGGCCTGAAGAAGATGAGCGGCCTGAAGAAGACCGTCGAGGCCGTCAAATGGCGTGCCGCTGGCGATCCGACGCATGAGCGCGTGCTGCCCGGCGGCGCCACCTACGAGCCGATCACGCTCGAGCAGGGCCTCACCCACGACCCGGTTTTCGAGAACTGGGCGAACATGGTGAACAACCTGCAGGGCAGTGCCGCCATGTCGCTCAAGGACTACCGCAAGCCCATCGTCATCAACGTGCTCAATCTGCAGGGCGCGGTGGCGCTGTCCTACAAGGTGCGCCGCTGCTGGGTGTCGGAGTTCCAGGCCCTGCCCGAGTTCGACGCCGGCACCCGCAACGCCGTCGCGATCCAGATGATCAAGCTCGAGAACGAGGGTTGGGAACGCGACGAGACCGTCGCAGAGCCCCAGGAGACGTGATGCAGCTCATTGGCGGCGTCATGGTGGACGGCGCGCTGAGGCGGGATGTGACCCTCGCCCCGGTCGACGGCCGGGCGGAGGTCGATCTGTCGGATCTGGCCGAAAGCCCGCTGTCCGAGCCCGAGCGGGTGACGCGGTTTCTGGAGACGACGCTGGCTACGGTCGGGGGGCTGACGCCTGACCCCGCGACCCTGTCCGTCGGGGACCGGCAGCACCTGGTGCGCCTGATCGGGGCGGAGCTGGCGGGCGATACGCGCTGGCTGACCAGCCGCTGCGGTGCATGCGGCGAGGGCTTCGATTTTCGGGTCACGCTCTCGGCGCTCCCGATAAAGCCCGCGGGCGAGGGTTATCCCGATGTCCCGGTGACCTTGCGCGGCCGCCCCTATCGCCTGCGTGTGCCCACCGGTGCCGACCAGATGGCGATCGCGGCCATCGAGGACGAGGAGGCGGCGCTCGCTGCCCTGATCGACCGCCTGCTCGCGGGCCAGGACGCGCCGCCGGCGGCTGATCTGACAGCGGCGGAGATCGCGCGGATCGAGGCCGCTTTGGAAGATGCCGCCCCGGAGGTCGCCACCGAGGTCCTGGCCACCTGCCATGCCTGCGGGGCGGAGAACCGGGTGGGTGTCGACCCCTACATGGCGCTCGGCGAGGCCGGCGATGGCATCCTGGCCGAGGTGCATGTGCTGGCCCGGCGCTACCACTGGAGCGAGGCGGAGATCCTATCGCTGCCGCGCCGCCGCCGGGCCGCCTATCTTGCGCTGATCGACCGCGAGCGGGGCATGATCGGCGATCTGCCGGGCGCGCTGCAGGGGTCATGAGCGATGGGCTATCTTCGCCAGATCGTCCGCGACGCTCGGCCCCGGGCCGCAACCCGCGCCAAGGGTCAGACAGCCCTGCCGGGCCCCGTCGCGCCAGACGTCTCGGCGCCCCTCTCGCCCTCCGGTGACGCATCGGCGCCGCGCCGCGCGGCACCGAAGGTCCCGGCGGAGACAAGCCGCCCAAGCCCTGCCAAACCCCTCCATGCCGACCGCCCATCGCACGTCGCAGAGCCATCGCTCGAGGTCGAGGAGACCGGCACGGAACCCGCCACGGCGCGACCGCCGGTAAAGGCGCCTTCGGCATCGCCACGCCTCTCTGCCAAGCAGCAACCTGTGGCGGCAACGCCCACCGCTGGTCCAAGAAGGCCCGAGGCGGCCTTGGCGCCCACCGACACAGGCGCCTCAGTGGCACAACCCGCCGAGCGGACAGGCGATCCTTCGCCGGCCAGAACTCGAACGCTAGCCGCCGATCCTGCGGCGCCCCCGCGGATCGCCGATGAGCCCGAGGCGCATCAGGCTGACGTCCTATGGCCGGCAGGGCAGGCCGCGGTCCCGTCGTCTCACGCAGTGGTTGGGGATCTGCTGGCGGATGAAGTCGAGCCAGCCGCCGCGGCGATGGCGGCGGAGCAGCCGGTGCCGCTGCCCGCACCGGCGCAGGCGGCGGTGCCTGTGACCACGCCGGACATGCGGGCGGCGCCGCCGCCGGCGCCTGCGCGCCCGCCCGCGGGGCGCACCGAGGTGCATATCGGCGAGGTGGAGGTCGTCCTGCGCGAGCCGCCCGCGCCCCAGCCGCGCCGGGCTCCGCGCGCCCGCGCGCCGGTCAGCGCCAGCCGGCGGCTCCTGAGGCGGCTTTAGGCCATGGTCGCGCCCTCCTCCCTCTCGATCGTGTGCGAGCACATCCGCGACTTCGTCGCCATGGGCATCGCCGCCCAGGCCAATGGCGTCGACATCTCCATCGGTGCGCCCGCGGCCATCGGCACGCCGACCGAGCATCACCTCAACCTTTTCTTCTACCGGTTCGAGCCCTCGGGCTTTGAGGCGGGTGCCCAGCCCGATCAGCCGTGGAACATCCGCATGTTCTGCATGATCACCCCCTTCGGCATCGACGAGACGGTGGGTCAGACGACCATCGCCGCGGGCGAGAACGACATGCGCCTGCTCGGCGATGTCATGCGGCTCTTCCACCAGGCGCCGATCCTGCCGCCGGTCGATGCGGGCGGGGTGACGGTGCGCCCCCAGGTGATGTTCATGTCCACCACCGACGAGCAGATCAACCAGATCTGGTCGACCCAAGGCGAGGCGCATTACCGGCCTTCCATCGTCTATGAGATGTCGCTGACCCCGATCATCCCGCAGCCCATCGGGCCGGACTCGGTGATCGTGGGCGAGATCGGGCTTGAGACGCGGGTCGGCGACAACCGCTTCGCGCCCTTCGAGGGGCGGATCATGGGCCCCCAGGTGCGGGCCCTGACCATCGATCTGCGCGACCCCGGCTGGCCGCCTGCCACCGCCTTCGTGCTGGACGATACGCTCCATCGCGCGCTGGCCATCGACGTGGAGGATCCGGCTTTCGCAGGCTTCGTGCCGGGCATCTGGCTGGCGGGCGACCCCAACAGCAGCGTCGATCTGATCTGGGAGGTCTGGACCCCCGGCGGCTTCGTCGCCACCGGCGCGCCGATCGCCGCCACGCCTCGGGGGGTCGCGCTTGACCCCCTGGCCATTCCGACCGGCCCTGGCTTTCCGCTGCCCGTCCCGCTGCCGCAGCCGCTGCCGCCCGGCGAGGCCTCGCTCCAGTTCATGCTGTTCGCTGAGCGTCGCTTCACGCCTGGTCCTGGTGCGCCGGAGGCGGTGGCGCGCAGCGAGCCGCTGCTGCTGACCCTATGGCGGACGCTGCCATGAACGTGCAGGACGATATCGCGGCCCTCGCCGACCTGGAGCCCGAGTGGCTGCGCATCGAGACCCTGGCGGCGGCCCTCGCCGAGACCCGCTCCGGCCGCAACCTGCCGGAGACGATGGTGTCCGCGCTGACGGCACAACAGGCCGAGGTCTCGGCGCTGCGCCAGGAGGGCGGCGCCTGGGCGCGGCTCCCCATCGCTGGCCTCGACGTGATCGAGATGGACATGCTCTCGGCCGTGCTGGCGGCGGAGCTGCAGCCGAGCGTCGGCTATGCCTTTCAAGTGCTTCAGGCGGGGGCGCATCCCTATGCCTCTGCCGCACTCCTTCAGGACCTTTTGGCGCTGCGCGGGCGGGAGGTTGCGGTGCTCCGCCGCGCGCTCTCACCGGAGGGGGCGCTCATCGCCCGGCGGATCGTCCGGGCCGACCCGGGCGACCCCTATGCCCCGGTGCGGATCGAGGCGGATGCGCTCTCCGCCCTCATGGGCTGGCGCGATCCCATCGCGCCGCCGCCGGGGGCCACGCGGGTGCGCCTGAGTGCAGGATGGGATGACCTCGTGCTGCCCGAGCCCTGCCTGCGCCTGCTGCGCGAGTTCCTCATGCCCGTCACCCACCGCGGGCGGGTCGTCGCCGACTGGGGCGGGGAGGATACCGGCGGTCCCCTCGCGCTCTTCTCCGGCCCCTCCGGCACGGGCAAGACCTTCGCGGCGGCGGTGCTGGCGGGCACGCTGGGCTGGCCGCTCTTCCGGGTCGACCTCGGCCAGGTGGTCTCGAAGTACATCGGCGAGACCGAGAAGAACCTGAACGCTCTGTTCGACGCCACCCACGACCGCCCCGTGATGCTGCAGATCGACGAGGCCGACGCCCTGCTCGGCAAGCGCGGCGAGGTGAAGGAGGCGCGCGACCGCTACGCCAACATGGAGGTCAGCCACCTGCTGAGCCGGATCGAGCAGCACCGCGGCCCGGTGATCCTGACGACGAACCTGCGCACCAATATCGACGGGGCCTTCACCCGCCGCTTCCACGCAGTGATCGAGTTTCCCCGCCCCGACGCCACGGCGCGCGCCGCGCTTTGGGCCCGGCTGCTGCCGCCGCGCGCCCCGCGCGATGACGCGGTCGATCCCACCCAGCTCGGAGAGGCCGTGGCGCTGACCGGGGGCGCGATCCGCAACGCCGCCCTTCAGGCTGCCTATTTCGCGGCGGCCGAGGATCGGGCCATTGGCCTTGGCGATATCGCCCTCGCGGTGTGGCGCGAGCTTGGCAAGACCGGCAAGCCGTTGGCGCGAAAGGAACTGGGCACCCTGGCCGAGCATTTGCCCGACGGCGTGGTGGGGCCGTCATGAGCACCCGGCGCGTGAACATCGGGCGGCTGCGCCTGACCCTCGCCCCCGGCGCCGACGCCAAGGCGGTGGCCCAGGCCGTCGCGAAGGCCGTGGGCCGCGCGGCGCCCACCGCCGACCGCGCGCGCCTGTCGGTCACGGTCGGCACATCCACGGCGGCGGAGGCCAAGGGCGCCACCGCGCGCCGGGTGGGCCGGGCTTTGACGGCGACGCTCCGAAAGGGAGGCGGCCATGACGCTTGATATCAGCAAGGGCCTCCTCATCGAGTACGGCATCACGCTGCCGCCGCTGGTGCTGCAGTTCCAGTTCAACCCCGAGACCCTGTCGCGCACCCGGGCCATCGAGCTCAACCTGGGCACCGCACCGGGGGCCAACCGCGGCTACGACTTCCTCAGCCCCACCGATACGCCGCGCGTGGCCCAAGGGGTGCAGGTCCAGGCGGAGGAGTTCTCCCTCGACATCCTGCTCGACGCGACCGAGCGCGCGGCCGACGGCAGCCCCGTCGCCGCCGTCCAGGGGATCGAGCCCCAGCTCGACATGCTGCGTACCATGGTGGAACCCAAGATCCAGGGACCCAACGGCGTCTCGACGCTCGCGAGCCTGGGCCTGGGGGGCGAACGGGCGTTCCAACGCAACGAGACGGCCTCGGTGCTGCTGCTGGTCTGGGGTCTGCGGGTGCTGCCGGTCTTCCTGACCAGCGTGCAGGTGGAGGAGGTGGCGCATCTGCCGACGCTCATCCCCTATCGCGCCAACGTCACCCTCAGCTTCACGGTGATCGAGGGCAACAACCCCTTCTACCTCGCGGAGAAGTGGCGCCAGAGCGCGAGCGCCGCGATCAGCGTGGCCGACAGCATCGCCACCACCGTCGTCTCCAGCTTCCGAGGAGGGGCGTGATGTTTCGGCCGAACTCCCGCTACGCCCGCGTGCCCCTGTTCGCGGAGGACCCCGACGGCCGGTCGGACTTCCGCGGGGTGATGCCGCGCGAGATCCCGCCTACCCAGGGCGAGGTCGAGCATGTGGTGCGCCGCCAGGACCGGCCCGACCGGCTGGCGCAGGAGTACTATGCTACCACCGGGTCCTGGTGGCGGATCATGGATGCGAACCCGGACTACGTGATCGCGGGGCCGATCCGTACCGAGGACGGCGCGCTCCATTCGGGCGGCGACGGGGTCGTGCGGCGCAAGGCGCCCGAGACGCTGCTGCCCGGCCCTGCGGCCGAGGCGGCGGCGAACCCGGCCGAGACCGGCGACGTCATGCTGTCGGATCAGACCGAGGGCGCCGCCGTCCTCATCCCCCGGCGGGAGGGCTGAGCCATGGGCCTGTTCGACATCCCCGCGCGCGCGCCCGGCGAGTGCATCATCAACATCGGCAGCGGCGAGATCACCGATCTCTATCCCTTCCTGATCGAGGTGGCGGTGGACACCAGCCGCCTAGAGTTCACCGAAGCCGTGCTCAAGTTCGAGACGCGCCGCGATGTGGACGGCACCTGGATCATTCACGACGACCCGCGCATTCGCCCCTGGGCGCCGATCCTGATCGAGGCCGCCTTCGGTGACACCACCGAGGAGGTGATGCGCGGCTATATCCGTCAGATCGACGTGGAGTTCCCCGAGGAGCCCGGCAGCGCCACGGTCACGGTGACGGTGCAGGACGACAGCCTGCTCCTCGATCGCCTGCATCGGACCGACACCTGGGGGGAGGAAGGCGCCCGCGTGAGCGATGCCGACATCCTGGGCCGCATGCTGTTCGAGGTGAACCGCTCGCTGGCCAACGGGGTGAGCGACGGGCAGAGCGACCTGATCCTCGAGCAGGACGAGACGGACGCGTCGTTTCTGAAGAAGCGCGCAGAAGCCAATGGCTACGAATACTATTTCCGCGAGGGGGAGCTCTACTTCGGGCCCCGGCGTCTGGCGCTGGCGCCGCAGGACCCGATCATGGTCTACGCTGGCCCCTCCACCAATGCCCTGTCCTTCAGCGTCAAGGACGACGGGCACCAGCCCGATGGCGCCCGCTTCGACATCGCCGCTGAGGAGGGCGAGGAGAACGCCGGCGAGGATCTGCGCCCTGACCTGCCGCTGCTGGGCCCCGAGGCCGCCTCGAGCGTCGAGCAGGTCGACGACCGCTTCGTGTGGCGCATCCAGCGCGAGGGCGACACCACCGAGGACAGCGCCCGGGCCAGGGCTCAGGCGAAGGTCAACGACGCCTCCTTCAAGGTGAAGGCGACCGGGGCGGTGGATGGCGCGCGCTACGGCCATGTCATGCTGGTGGGCAAGCCCGTCTACGTCGACGGGGTCGGCGATCGCCATGCCGGCACGTGGTACGTGGACGTGGTCAACCACCGTTTCGACCTGTCGGGCTATCGGCAGGAGTTCGAGATCTCGCGCAATGCCTATGGCGACAACGTGCCCCCGGGGATCGGTCCGAATGCCGGCCCTCTGGGCGGGTTGTGAGGGGAGGGCGCCGTGGACGAGGTCGTCGCCCGCATCGCCGCCGAACAGCAGCGCCGCTACTACGGCAAGTACCGCGGCTTTGTGGATGACAACGCCGATCCGGACCGGTTGGGGCGGTTGCGGCTGCGCGTGCCCTCGGTGCTTGGCGATGCGGTCACGGGCTGGGCCTTGCCCTGCCTGCCCTACGGCGGGCTCGATGGGCAGGGCAGCTTCTTCATCCCCGACATCGGCGCTCGCGTCTGGATCGAGTTCGAGGAAGGCCGCCTCGATGCGCCGATCTGGGTAGGCACCTATCCCCGCGCCGATGTGCCCCCGCCTGCCGAGGGGCAGAAGGAGCCGCCGACCACCCGCATCCTCCAGACCGCCACGGGCCACAAGCTCCAGTTCGACGACGAGGCGGGGGCGGAGGTCCTGCGCCTGACCCATGCCAACGCCGCCTCGGAGCTTGCGATGACCGAGGACGGCAACACCGTGCTGACCGACGAGGCGGGTTCCCGCCTGACGCTGGATGCGGCGGCGGGCGAGGTCGTGCTGGCCGATGCCAATGGCAACACGCTGACCATGACCGCCAGCGGCACAACGGTGGAGGACTCCAACGGCAACAAGGTCGAGATGGGGCCTGCGGGGGTCACCGTCTCCGCCTCCGCCCAGGTGGTGATCGAGGGGGCGACGGTGGCCGTCGGCGGTCAGGGCGGCGAGCCGCTGATCAAGGGCACGAGCTTCCTCACGCTCTTCATGACCCATGTGCACACCTGCACGGCACCTGGCGCGCCGTCGTCTCCGCCCATCCCGCAGGGCGAGATGTCCACGCTCACCACCACCTCGACCGCGCTCTGAGGAGGATGCCGTGACCCGCCTCAACACCCCCGAATACATGAGCTTCCCGATGCGGATAGGCCCGCGCGGGGCCGAGGTCTCGACCCGCTTGCAGCACGTCCGAGAAATCATCGAGGTCGTGCTCTTCACCAACCCCGGGGAGCGGTGGTTCCGCCCTGATTTTGGCGTCGGCGCGCTGGCGCTGGTCTTCGAGCCGAACGCCCCGCCGCTGTGGGAACTCACGCGCAAGCGCATGCTCGCCGCCCTGTCGGACGCACTGGCGGGCGAGGTCGATCCGCGCACCATCGAGGTGGCGGTGGACGAGGAAGCCTCCACCCGGGCGGAGCTGCGGGTGATCGTCGGCTTCACTCTGGCGGCGATCAACCACACCGAGCGCAACGCCTATGCCATCGGGCGGGAGGGCTGAGCCATGGCCGAGGCCCCGCCCGTCACCCTGATCTTTGGCGAGGGATGCCCCGACTGCGGGGAGCGTGTCGCGGCCCTGCCGCCGCTCCTGCCGCCGGTGGCCGACGATCTCGACTGGCTGCAGCGCGACTACGACAGCTTCCGCCTGGCGATGATGGAGGAGCTGGCCGCCCGCTTCCCCGAGCGGCGCCGCTTCTCCCCCGCCGACATGGAGGTCGCCCTGGTCGAGGCGCTGGCGGTCTGCCTGGACCAGCTCTCCGACATGATGGATCGGGTGCATGCCGAAGCGTTCCTCGAGACCGCGCGCCGCCCCGACGGCGTGCTGCGGCTCCTGTCGCTGATCGGCTATGACCCGCTCCCGGCCTCCGGCATCGGCTATGACCCGATCGTGGAGGCGGAGGTGGATGCCGCCCGCGCCACGCTCCTGAACCGCTGGCTCACCTATCCTGCCGAGATGGAGGCCGCGAAGGTCGCAGGCCCCCGCTCGATCCGCCGTCAGCGCCGCATGGTCAGCCTGCCCGACTACGTCAACGCGCTGGAGGATCACCCGCTGGTGCTGCGCGCCATGGCCCGCGACCGCTGGACCGGATCCTGGAGCACGATCTCGCTGCCCTGCATCTGCCTGGGCTTCACCCCGCTTCATGCGACTGTGGACAGCGTGCATGGTGGGCCCGCTGAGCCGCGCACCCTGCGCCTGCGCGCAGCGATCGAGGCGCTGCATCGCGACGCCGGGATCGCCCTGCCGGACTGGGCCGCCGCCCCGACCTTGCGCCGCCTGATCCGCCAGTTCGTCGATGCCTGGCGCATGGCGGGCCAAGAGGTCTGGCTGCTCGACCCCGAGCCCGTCGGGATCTTGGTGGACCTCACCGTGGTCGCCCGCGACGCCTTCTTCCGCTCCGAGATCGCCGCGGCGGCGCGCCGGGCGCTGGGGCAGGGGCCCTCGGGCTTCTTTGCGCCCTCCCGCCTCAGCTTCGGGGAGGATCTCTTCGCCTCCGACCTCATCGCCCATGTCATGGCGCTCGATGGGGTGGAGACCGTCTGCCTCAACCGCTTCAAGCGCGTGGGCTCGCGCTATGCCGACCGGGCCGACAGCGGGCGGATAACCCTGTCGGGCGATGAGGTCGCCGTCTGCGACGACCGCGCCGGCGAGCCCGGGCGCGGCGTGCTGCGGCTGCGGGTGCAGGGAGGGATGGCGGGATGAGACGCGATCTGACCCGGTGGAACCGCGCTGGCCTCTCGCGCTTTCGCTATGTCGACGGCAACGCGGTCACCTTCCTCGACGATCTGCGGGAGGCGCTGCGCGCGGCCTATACCGATCCCGACAGCGGCGCGCTCAAGTGGGCGGAACTGGCCACCCGCCATGCGCCCGAGGAGGAGGGCGAGCAGGGCGAGGAGGAGGCCGACCGGCTGAAGCGCCTCGCGGCGCAGTACGAGGACGTGCGCCGCGACCATGCCTGGGAGATCCTGCGCACCTTCGCCCGCTCGACCCATGTGCTGACCGAGCATCTGGACGCCTTCGCCAACGAGACCTTCCTGTCGACCGCAACCCAGCGCGAAAGCGTTCGCCGGCTGATCGCGATGCTCGACGCCCGGCCCGGCCCCGGTGCCTCAGCCCGCACCGAGATGGCGATCATCGCGGCTGAGGCCGGCACGCTGAAGGCTGGCTTCGCGATGAAGGCCACCAACCCTGTGAGCGGCGCGCCGTTGGTGTTCGAGACCCTGCAGGATCTGGAGATCGACCCTGCGTTCAACGCCCTGCGCCCGGTCGACTGGAACCGCTCCGCCGAGCCGGTGGCGCTCACCCCCGAAGCGACGATCACCCTGGAGCTCGACCCCGCGGCGGTGGCCAAGGATCCGCCCGTCGCCGGGGAGGCCGGGGTGCTGCTGGTCGAGGAGGATGACGGCGGGGTCACCGGCTACGGCCTGCGGGTCGACGACGCGGACGCTGCGCGCGTGTTCCTGTCGCTCGCCGACGCAGGGGTGTCCCGCACGCTGGAGGCCTGGCGCCTGACCCTTTTGCTGGGGGCCGCGCGGATCGAGGCGCCGCGGCTGGCGGGCAGCGACGTCGTCCGCTTGAGCGAAGGGCACAACCTGGCGGCCGGTCGCTCCCGCATCAGCTGGAACGACGGCGGGTGGAAGACGGCGAAGGTCGTCGACGTGGACGGCGACCGCGTGAAGCTGGATGGCAGCATCCCTGGCGTGGGCGAGGATCTGTTCCTGCTCACCCAGTCGCGCGCTCAGGACCTCAGCACGGGCCGGACCATCGTGCTGCCGAGAGCCCGAGGCGGCGGCGGCAACGTCTGGGCAGGCAACCTCAACGCCTTTGCGTCATCCTCGATCACCCCGCAGATCGAGGAAGGCATTGAGATCTTCGACAAGGTCCCCGCCGACCTTGCCTATTTCGTGCCCGCGGGCGCCGATCCGGTGGCGGAGGTCAAGGAGAGCGGCGTCTCTGGCCTGACCCTGGGCGGTAAGGTCGAGGATATCGCTCAGGGCGATTGGCTCCTCTCCGGCACGGGCCTTCAGGCGCTCGAGGTGCAGCAGGTCACGGTCGGCGAGCGCGATACCGTGGTCGTGACGACCACGACGCCAGCCGATCCCGGCGGGCTGGTCCATGCGGCCTTTGCCCGGCGCCTGCGCCCCTTCGAGCACGACCGCAACCGCCGCGTGGTGCACGACACCGCCGCACTCTCCGACGAGGTCACCCGGATCGCCGTCGAGGCGGTGCCTGATGGGCTGATCGCCGGCCGGGCCGTGGTCGTCGCTGATGGCATCCTGGCCCATGCCGCGACCCTGCGCCGGGTCGATGCGACGGTAACGCCCCCGGTGCTGGAGATCGCGCCCCCCCTGCCGCAGGCCCGGCTGACCGCGCCGACTACGGCCGCGATGGAGCGGTGGAACACGGTTATCCACGCCAATGTCGTCGTGGCAGGCCACGGGGAGAGCCAGTCGGCAAAACCCATCGGCAGCGGCGATGCCACCCAATCCAGCCAGGTCTTCGAGGTCCCGGCCAAGGAGATCGCCTTCGTCACCGATCCGGCCATGCCGGCCGGCGTGCGCCCGGCGGTCGAGCTGACCGTCTCCGGCCGCCGGTTCACCCAGATCGCGAACCTGGCCGACAGCGCTTTCGGGGCGGCGAACTATGAGGCGCGCGTGAGCGCCGATGGCACCGTGCATGTCGTCTTCGGCGATGGGCGAACGGCGAGCCGGTTGACGACGGGCACTGACAACGTGCGCGCCGTCTGGCGACAGGGCTCGGGCGAACAGGGCAATCTGCCGCCGGGCTCCATCGCCAAGCCCAAGCGCCGCGATCCGCGGGTGCAAGGCGTCATCCAGCGCCTTGCCTCCAGCGGCGGTGCGGCGGCGGAGGGGCTGGCGTCGATGCGGGAGAACGCGGCCGCGGGGCTCCTCACCCTGGGGCGCCAGGTCTCGGTCTCCGACTTCGCGGCCAGTGCGGCGCGCAATGCAACGGTCTGGCAGGCCGCCGCCGAACGCCTGCAACCCGGCGGCGCGCGGTGCGAGCGGGTGCGGGTCGTCGTGGTGCCTGCCGGCGGGGTGCTCGGCGGGCTGAAGACAGAACTGGAGGCGTTCCTGCAGGCGACCAGCGTCCCCGGCGTCTCGGTCACCGTGGAGAGTTTCGTCACCCTGCCACTCAGTCTCGACGTGGAAGTCGCTGTGCGCGAGGACGAATTCGTGCTCGAGGAGGTGGCGGCCGCCGTGCGCGCAGCCATCGACGCGGCCTATGACATCAAATCCGCGCGGCTTGGCGCGCCGCTTTATCGCGCGCAGCTCGTCACCCTGATCGAGGGTGTCCGCGGGGTGGAGAACGTCGCGCTCAAGATCCTGCCGGCGACCTGGGCGGGGGTCATGCCCGCCCCCCGGATCGGTGCCGTGCCCTCGGGCGGGGTGCGCGCCGTCCACCCGGCGTTCGGTCAGATGATCCACGTCGCCGCCACCTCGGCCATCGCGGTCCGACCCGTCGCGTACAGGAGCTGAGGATGGCCGTGGACGATCACGATTTCGGCGAGACGCTCTACCGGATCCTGCCGCAGGTCTATCGCAACCGCGACGAGAGCGGCGATCTGCGGGCCTATCTGGCGGGCTGTGGCGATCTGCTCGACGCGGTCTACGCCACGCTGCGCCAGCGCTACGCCGACAACTATCCGGACAATCCGCCTGAGGATGCGGCGATAGCCCCCTGTCAGGACTGGCTTATCCCGTACTTCGCGGACCTGGTCGATGCCCGCCTGGTGTCACCCCTGGCCGAGGGGCGGCGGACGGAGGTCGGCCAGGCGATCCGCTGGCGCCAGGGCAAGGGCTCGGTCGCCACGCTCGACGCCATCGTCGAGGGCATCGGCCAGTCGGAGGCTGTCCTGCGCGAGGGGTGGCGCAGGGTCGCCACCACGCCGCGCCTGGCGGCCCCGCTGGGTACCGCCGCCGCCTACGGCTATGCGCAGGAGCCGGTGATGGGCAACCCGGGAAATGCCGCGCGCCACCCGGGCCTGCCGGCGGTGACCGTCGATCTGCGCTGCCCCAGCCGCGCGGTGGTGGCCGAGCCCAGCAGCGGCGGGGCGGAGACGCTGGAGGTCGACGGCCAGACCGTGATCTGGCGCCAAGCCTCCCGCCACGGGGCGCCGTGCTTTCCCGACAGCTACGAGGATGTGGCCCGGCGGACGCCCGATGTCCGCACCCCGGACTGGCGGGTCGGCCATCATCACCCCCGGCGTGTCGTCCTCTATGTGCCGCCGCCCGCCGGGTTCTTCCCACCGGGCCAGCCGACCGTGGCCTGGAACGCCAACCCCAGCGCTGCCTATCTGGCCGAGATCGAAGTGGACGAGCCCGAGCCCGGGGTCCAGCGGCATCGCGCGCGCAGCCTGGGCACCCGGGCTTTCGTGCCGGTGCGCGTGACGGGCAACCCCAACCTCGACAGTGTCTCCCCCCAGCCGCGGCGCTTCGTGTTCGAGGGGATCGCCTTTACCGGCACCATGCGCACCGCGGGCCGGCCGCTGACGCTCAACCGCTGCGCCGTGGGCGAGCTTCGCAGCGATGCGGCCATGGGCGACGAGCCGGCGATCGAGGCCAATGGCTGCCTCCTCCGCCTGTTGCGGGTCGCGACGGCGCTTGCGCGACTGGAGAGCGTGACAGTGCTCGAGCGCTGCATCGCCCGGCGGCTGCAGGCGTCGGAGGGGCTGTTCCTCGGGCCCATTACGCGCGCCGGCGGGGCCGAGACGGCGCCGCCCGTCGACGGCTGCCTGCGCTACTCAACGATGCCGCGGGACCAGGCGACCGGCGCCATGACCCTTTACCGCACGACACGCGAGGCGGCGGTGCTTGTGACCAACACCTGGGCCGAGCGCGGCTGCGGGGTCCTCACCCCCGCCAGCCACCGCAGCGTGCTGACCGGGGCGGAGGACGAGGGGGAGATCGGCGCCTTCCACCCCGCGCATCACGCCCGGCTGCGCCGCGCCATCCTCGATAAGCTTGCCGACTTCCTGCCCGTGGGGCTGGAGGCCGTGCTGGTGCCCGATCCGCGGCTCACCGAGCCGCCCTACGCGTTCGACTGACGTCGCCACACCGAAGGGAGGTGACCCGATGAAGATCCAGATGAGCAGACCGCCCGAACGGTCCGCCGCCCCGCGCACCGGCACCTGGCAGCAGCAGGGCCGGATGCTCACCGACTTCGACTGGAACGCGCAGAGCGATCTGGCCAGGGTGCGTCTGGTGGATGCGCTGGGCGACATCATCGGCGGCGGCACCCCCGACCGCGGCGGTGCGATGGTCGAGGACGGTGCGGGCGACTGGCGCCTGGTGCTCGGCACGGTCTACGCCGAGGGGGTGCGGGGGCAGTTGCGCGCTTTCCCCGAGGCGCCTGCGGGCAGTGCCTTCGCCTTCGATGCCCAGGCGGATTTCCCCGCCGCACCGCCCCTGCCGGAGGAGCCCTATCTCCTATACGTCGACCTCTGGGAGCGGACGGTGACGGCGCTGGAGGATATCGCGCTGATCGACCCCGGCCTGCACGGCGCCGATACGACCGCCCGCAGCGAGGTCATGGCACAGGTGAAGTGGGCCCCTGCCAGCTTCGATCCCGAGGATCCGGCCCAGAACCCGCCCATCGGCACCGCACCGGTGACGATCAGCCTGCGCGGCGATCTGTTGTCCACCGACCCCTGCGAGCCCTGCGCCGACGAGATCGAACTGCCGGAGCGGGTGGGCAACTATCTCTTCCGCCTCGAGGTGCACGATGTCACCTACGACGCCGCCGGACAGGCGGTCGGCGCCACTCTGAAGTGGTCGCGCGAGAACGGGGCGGAGGCCGCGGCGGTCGGCATCCTGCCGCCGGGCTTCGCCAGCGCCGACTGGACCTATGATTTCTACCACGGGGCGCCCCGCCGGGCGGAGAGCGAGTGCCACCTCGGCTATCACCACCCCGATGTGCTGGCGGCGGGGTGGAGCCCGACCCGCTCTGCGCTCATGCACGGCTATCCCGAGACGCCGCCGCCCGATTTCACCCTGGTGCGCCGCTGGGACGGGCATGTCGAACTGGTCCGCGACGGCGCGGCCTGGCGCGTGGTCTTCGACACCGTCGACGGCGAGCCCGTGCACCGCGGTTTCGACCGGGGCCAGCGGCTGTCGCCGCTGCGCGCTGCCACCGAGCATGGCTTCGTGGCCGAGGGGGCGTCGATCACCCTCGCGCTCGACACCACCACGGTGGTCGTCAATCTCGCCGACAATGCGGTGCTGGCGGGCGACTATTGGCAGGTCGCGGTGCGGGAGGCGGTGCAATCCTCCGGCGACGAGATCCTGACCGAGGCCCTGCCCATCGGCATCCGCCACCGTTACCTGTCGCTCGCCATCGTCGACGGTGACCTGCTGCCGGTGGAGACCGAGGATTGCCGGCGCTTCGAGTTCCCGCCGCTGACGGATATCGAGGCGGAGGATGTCTGCTACGACAACGCCGCCTGCGAGATGCCGGGGGTGGAGACGGTCCAGGACGCCATCGACCACCTCTGCCGCTCCCGCGATCTGCGGTTTCACAACAAGCACCTGCACGGCTGGGGCATCGTATGCGGTCTGATCGTCGAATGCGACCGGCCGGATGAGGAGGCGGGCGAGGAAGAGGTCGACAACCGCGAGGTCACGGTCACCAAGGGCTATGCCCTGACCTGCGAGGGCGACGACATTGTCCTGGAGGAGAACGTCGACGTCGAGCTGATGGACCTGGTCGAGGCCCATGACGCGGCGGTGGCCGATGGAACGGCGGAGGAGGGTGCCGAGCCCATCCTGGTCAACGGGCGCGGCACCGCCTGCCTGATCCTCGATCTTGCCGCGGGAGAGCCGGTCTTTACCGTCGAAAAGGACCAGCCGGCGGAGAACGATCTGTCGGTGCTGCTACGCCAGGGCACGCTGTGGGGCGATTTCTGGGAGAACTGCATCCAGCGCCTGATCGATGCGCTGACGGCGGAGTTCTCCTTCGTCTCCGGCGACAACCTCGATGCGCTTGAGGACGATCCGGAGGAGCCGCTGGTCTCCACCGACCGCAAAAAGTGGATCTCGGTCCTCAACCTTGCCTGGCAGCTGCTGAACCGGGCGAACGGCGCCTATGTCTACTTGTCTTTCAAAGAGCACGTGATCCTGCGGACGCTCTACACCAACCTGCGGGAACTGCTCGCGTCGCAGACCTTTTGCGCGCTCTTCCAGGGCCAGGACTTCCCGGACTATGTCTTCCCGGACGCGGCAAAGACCACCTTCTTCGGCCGCAACGAGCATACCCGCGTGGTGGTCAGCCCCGATGGCCGCAGGGTCTATACCTGGGCGGGCGGCGACCGGACGATCAATGTCTATGACGCCGAAAAGGGCGTGCTGATCGAGGTGCTGGAGATGCCCTCGGCCGAGGGGAGCGAAGTCACCGCAATAGCCCTCAACGCCGCGGGCACCCGGCTCTATGCGGTGGCCTCCATCGGGGGTGCTGACTCGATCCTCGCCATCGCCCGGGTCGGGGACCGGCATGAGTGGGAGGGCAACTCGATCGTCCTCTGCGATCTCACGATCCGCGAGATGCATGTCGACCGGCTGAACGAGGACTTCATCTACGCCGTCGGCATCGGCCGGGGGCTCTTCCTGCTGAGCCCGCCGATCCTGCGCGACACGACCGAGGCGAAGCCCGAGCCGATCCATGCCTTCAACGCCACCGGCCACATGGCGGTGGACACCCGGACGGGCTGGATCTTCTCGACCGCCTCCACCTTCGACAACGACGGGACGCCGGATCGCTACAACGTGATCAACGCCACCTGGATGCGGAACCCGGAGAACCGGACGAACTTTCGCATGGTCGATGTGGAGGAGCGTACGCGGCTCGGCAGCGATGGGCTGACCCTGCGCGAGGCCGAGGAGAGCCGCGGCATCACCCGCCTGTTCGTGGCCGTCGATCCCATCGGCACGGGCGACGACAAGCATATCCTTGCCCTGGACTTCATCCTTGGGGATGAGCCGACCATCGCCTCCGCCATGCTGGCGGTGGAGGACACGCAGATCGCGCTGGCCTTCCATCCGGGTCGCGATCAGGTGGTCGCCGCCTTTGAGGACAGCTATCGGCTGATGACCGCCGATCCCGCCACCCTCGACGTCGACAGCTTCCGCATCCCCGCCCAGATCCAGCCCACCGATGTCGCCGTGGGGCCGGAGGGGGTGACCTACGCGGTCAACCTCGTCTCCAACACCGTGACCGCGATCCCTGAGGCCGAGATGCAGGTGGACGATGCCCATCTGACCACGCTCGCCAGTTATCGCCTGCAGGTGCTGCTGGCGTTCTACGGGCTGTTCGGTGGCGTGCTCCAGTACCTCAAGGACTGTTTCTGCCACCAGCTCCTGATCAAATGCCCCGAGTGCGACGGCAGCGAGAAGATCCGCCTGGCCGGGATCGAGATCCGCGACAACGCGGTCTACAACGTCTGCAACTTCTCCAAGCGCAAATACGTCAAGAGCTTCCCGACGGTGGACTATTGGCTCTCGGCGCTGCCCATCGCGCCGCTGATCCAAAAGGCGGTCAGCGATTTTTGCTGTGCGGTTCTGCCCAACGTCCTGGCCAAATACACCCAGCGGGTCGTGCCGCCGCCACCCCCGCCGCAGGAGGGCGCCTTGACCGGCAGCACCAAGGCCGTGCGCGCCAAGGCCGTGAGCCGGACGATCCAGACCGGCAAGACCGTCGATCTCCAGCGCTTCACCGATGAGCGGGTGCGGGCCGTGCAGACCTACGGGACGCTTGCCGGCGACATCTTCACCGATGTGCAGACGCCGACCTCCGGCGCCAACCCCGGCGTCCCGAAGCAGACCTTCGGCAACGCGCCGATCCAGGACACCATCGCCGCCTTTGAGCGCAACAACGTCCGGGTGAACGTGGTGCCCTATGACCCGGCGCTGTCGGACCGGATCGCCCTCGACTATGCGCGCACGCCGGGGCGGATCCTGCCCGGCAGCGCGATCACGGTCTACGAGCGTGACGGCCGGACGGTGCTGGTGGCCGAACAGCGCGCAGCACCCGCCTTTGAGGTGGCACCCGGGACCGAGGAGAAGATCGCGGAGCTCGAGGCGCGCCAGGCGGCCCTGTCCGACACCCTGGCGGCGGAGCAGCAGATCGCCGTGCTGCAGGAGCGCCGCGCCTCGGTCGAGGGCGAGGTCGCGGATCTGCGCGGCGAGCTGGACGGTCTGCGCCGCGCGCGGGAGGCGGAGGCGCTGGAGCTGCAGGCCCTGGCCGAGCGGCGCACGCAGCTGTCACGCGATTTCGAGGGGCTGCAGGCCTCCATGGCGCGGATGAACGAGATGCAGAACGAGCTGCGCGTCGCCGTGGACCGGCAGCGCCCGGTGATCGACGCCGATGAGGTGACGCCGGAGATCGCCGAGGCCCTGAACACGGCCGGGGTTCGGACGCTTGGCGAGCTGTCGGTGGCCGACGAGCGGGAGCTGCGCCAGCGCGGCGTGCGCCTGCCGCAGAACGAACTGCGCCTGTTGATCGAGGGGGCGCAGAACCGGCTGCGCTGAGGAGGAACCGCCATGAGCCACCTGATCGGCAAGATCCGACGCCGCGCCCGGCGCAGCCCGGGCTGGAGCGCGCGCGGCGGGGTGGAGGCGGTGCGCAAGGCGCTGCGTGGCAGCGGGCTCGCCCCGAAGCTCACGCTGGGCCCTGCCAACGATGCGGCGGAGCGGGAGGCAGACGCTACCGCCGCGCGGGTGATGAACCGCGCCGAGCCCGGCCATGCCGACGGTCCCCTGCGCCGCATGTGCGCCGATTGCGCTGAGGAGGCCGAGAGCACGCCAGACGGCCCGATCCGCCGCCAGGCCGAGGAGGAAGAGGAGACCATGCGCGCCATGCCCCAAGGGGCGACGGCCGAGCGGGGCGAGGAGGACGAGGAACCCCTACAGGCCCGGCGCGGCGCCGAGGGCCATGGCCCTGCGGCCCCGGCCGCCGTGACCCGCGCAGGCGCCGCGCTGACCGGGTCGGGCCAGCCGCTGCCCAAAGCAACGCGCGGGTTCTTCGAGGCGCGGCTGGGGACTGACCTTTCCGCCGTGCGCGTCCATACGGGGCCGGAGGCGGGGCGCGCGGCCCGCGGGATCGGCGCCCGCGCCTATGCCCGCGGTGCCCATATCGCCTTTGCCGCCGGCGAGTATCAGCCAGGCACCCGGCGGGGCGATTGGCTGCTCGCGCATGAGCTTGCCCATGTCCTGCAATCGCGGCGCGGGGCGCAGGCGCCGATCCGCCGCTGGTCCGTCGGCGCAGCGCCCGTGCCCTTTTCCGACTGGTCCCTGGTCCCGAACGACCCCAGCGTCGAGGACCATACCGGGCGCCTGGCGGCGGCGCGGACCATCGTCAACGGCGTGGTCTCCTCGCGCGGCTGCGTGAACTACTTCCGCGACCACTGCGGCCGGGGGGAGGGGGCCTCGGCGCTCAGCAACGCGTTCTCCCAAGCCCAGGTCTATTTCCGCGACGTCGACGACAACACCTACGGCGAGGCGGGCCCAGGCTCGCGCAACATCGCCTACAACCGCCGCGCCTATCGGATCGGGGCGCGTTTCATGGCGGGCTCGCTGCTGCACGAGATGCTGCATACCTGCAACCCGATTGGGGATCCCGCGCTGGAGGAGCAGGCGGCCGAGGGTGCGCTGGACGCCTGTCGGCTCTATACGCCCTTCATCGAGCTCCTGTCGCGCACCCGCGGCTCGGTCGGCGATGTGGTCGAGATCTCCGGCGTGGGCTTCGGCGCCGCCCAGGGCTCGGCGGATCGGGTCGAGATCGGCGGGGTGGAGGCGGAGGTGCTCAGCTGGCGCTTCGGCAGTGTCCCCGGTGCCTCGTTCGTCGTGATCCGTGCGCGCATCCCGGCGGGGGCGAAGACCGGCCATCTGGTCGTGATCAACAACAACGTGCCGTCCAACCGGCGCCGTTTCACCATCCTCTGAGCTGGGCCACGGGGCGATGGGATCCCAACCGGCCGAGCCACAGCCCCGCAAGGCAGCGCAAAGCAGCCGGCCACGCCCGGGCCAGATGACGGGCCGCGCGCCGCCGGGCCGCCAGTCCATCGTGCGCCATGTGCTCGGCAGGCTCACGGTCCAACGGGCCACCACCATCGGGCGTAGCGACGACGCCTGCGAGCGCGAGGCCGAGGCCATCGGCCGGCGCGTTGCCGCCGGTGGCATGCCAGGGCCAGGGCCGGGGCCAGGGTTGGGGCAGGGGCCGGAGGGGCTGTCCCCGGCCGAAGCCGATGTGCAGCGCCAGTCCGAGACCGAAGAGGGCGAGCGGCCCGGCGAATACCTCGTGCAGCCGCGCCTGTCCGACGCCGCGGCGCCACGGCCGGTGCCCCGCGGCTTCGAGGCCCGGCTTGCGTCGCTGAGGGCCGGGGGCGGCATCGCGCTGCCGGCGCCGCTTAAGGCGGACATGGAGCAGGGCTTCTGCGAGGACTTCGAGGATGTCCGGCTCTTCGAGGGCCCCGAGGCCGCGGCGCTTGCCGGCGAGATCGGCGCACGCGCCTTCACGGTCGGCGAAGCCGTCGTCTTCGCCGAGGGCGCCTATGCCCCGGCCTCGGCCAGCGGGCGGGGGCTGATCGCGCATGAACTGACCCACGTCGCCCAACAGCGCGGGCCCCGCCGCGAAGGCGCCGTGGCCGAGGTCGCCCCGAGCCCCGCCACCGTGCAGCGCGACGACTTGGGCTTCATCGCCCGCCAGGCTCTGTCGCTGGTGCGCCGCTATGCCCCGCGGCTTGCGCCGATGATCGAGCTTGGACCCGTAGAGTGGCTGCGCACCGAGGTCGCCAAGGCCTTCGACGGGATCATCGGCACGATCTCCCAGCTCAACCTGGGCGCCATCGTCGACACGCTGACCCAGACCTTCGGCGCGATGCTCACGACCGCGAGCGAGATTGCGACCGCCTTGCTGGCTGGCGACTGCGGCCCGCTCTTCGCCGCCATCGAGCGGCTGAAGAACTTCGTCAGCCAGGTCGCCGGCGAAGCCTGGGCCAAGCTCACCGAGTTTCTGGAACCGGTCGGCGACTTCTTCCGCGACCTTTGGAGCAGCGTCGGTGCGCCGGCGGTGGAATGGCTTCAGCGCTTTGCCGGCGATCTCTGGGACTCGATCCGCGACTTCGGTCAGTACATCTGGGACCAGACGCAGCCGATCCGCGACACGCTGACCGCCGCGTGGAACTGGATCAAAGACAAGCTCTTCGGGCCCGAGGACGCGAGCGGCAACCGCGACAGCGCCCAAGGCATCATCGGCTGGATCCAGGGCAAGGCGGCGCAGGCCTTCGACTATGTGAAACAGCAGACCCGCCCGGTCTGGGAGCCGCTGTCTCAGGCGGTCGAGACCGTCACCAGCCTGATCCCGCCCCAGTTCCTCTCCGACCTTGGCGAGAGGATGGAGAACCTGGGCAGCGAGCTCGGCGAGGCGGCGGATGCCACAGGGCAGGGCGGGGACCTGGCCGAAAACCGCGAGGCGGTCGCCGCGATCCTCCCCTCGGTCGACGAGGTGCTGAGCTTCGTGCGCGCACAGCTCGTCGCCGCGGGCCTTTGGCTGACGTCGACCATCGGCGCGCTCGTCACCCGCGTCAGCACCTTCTTCACGCGCATGCGCGCCAATACCTTCGTGCGCCCCCTCGCCGGCCTGCTGAGTTGGTTCGACACCGCGGTCACCGGCCTCGGCGCTTGGGCGCGGAAGAAGGTGCAGGGCATGTTCACCTTCCTCGTGAACGGCTTCGACACGCTGCGCCCCTTCGTGCAGCGGCTGATCGACACCGTGGGGCGGGTCATCAGCGTGGTCACGGACCTGATCCAACTGCCTCAACTGGTGCTGAGTGCCGTCTGGAACCTGATCCCCGAGTGCATCCGCGAGCCGATCAAGGACTTCCTGCTCAACCAGATCCTGGCGCGCATCCCGGTCTTCGCGCAGCTCCAGGCCATCGGAAACCTCTGGAACCGGGTGCAGGAGGTGGCGTTTCGCATCCTGCGCCAGCTCTTCGTCGACGGTAACCTGCCGGGGGCGGCCTGGACCTTTTTCTCCTCGATGCTCGATCTCATCGGTCTGCCGGCGCAGCTGGTGGTGGGCATCCTGGCCAAGGCGGCAAGCGCCATCGGGCGCATCCTTCAGGACCCCATCGGATTTCTGATCAACACGCTGAAAGCGGTGGGGTTGGGGTTCCGACAGTTCTTCGGCAATTTCCTGCGGCACATAACCACCGGGATCGCCGGCTGGCTGTTCGGCGCGGTGAGCGAGGCCGGGCTGACCCCGCCCGCGGATCTATCGCTGCGCAGCATCCTCGGCTTCGTGATGCAGATCCTCGACATCACGGTCGAGCGGGTGATGCAGCGCCTGGAGCTTCGCATCGGCGCCCAGCGGGTCGCACGCCTGCGCCAGATGCTGCGGGTCGCCACCGGGGTCTGGACCTTCGTGCGGGTGCTGATCGAGGAGGGGCCGGCCGGCCTGTGGCGGATCCTGCAGGAGCGGCTCTCCGACCTCTGGAACCTCGTGCTCAACACGGTGATCAGCTACGCCTCGACCCAGATCATGACCGTGGCGGCGACCCGGCTGGCCTCGTTCCTCGACCCCTCCGGCATCACGGCGGCGATCAACCTGGCGATCACGATCTACCGCGCCATCGAAAGCGTCATCCGCTACCTGCGCCAGATGCTGGAGATCGTAAGCCGCGTGCTGGACGGCATCAACGGCATCGCGACGGGCGCCATCGGCCAGGCGGCGAACTTCCTGGAGAACGCCATGGGCCGCGCCCTGCCGGTGGCCATCGGGTTTCTCGCGAACCAGGCGGGCTTTGGCGATATCTCCACGCGCATCCGCGAATTCGTGGAGGGGGTGCGTGCGCGGGTCAACGCGGCCCTCGACTGGGTCATCGACCGGGCGATCCGGCTGGGGCAGGGGTTCCTCGCGCTGCTGCAACGAGGGGCGCAGGCGGTGGCGGCGGGCGTCGGCGCGATCCGCGACTGGTGGCAGGCGCGCAAGGGTTTTCGCGCCCGCGACGGCAGCGACCACGCGGTCTATGTCGAGCGCCAGGGCAGCGATGCGCGGGTCATGGTGTCGTCCGATCCGCAGACGTATCGGCAGTTCATCGAGGGCATCGACAACTCCGCCGACAAGACCCAGGCGCTGGGAATCGCCGACGAGCTTGATGATGCCATCGCGGCCGCCGCCCGCGATCCCTCGGCCAGCGCCAACGCCGGCGGTGATGGCGACGCTGCGACAGGTGGGGCCGCCCCTGACAACCACGCTACCACGATCCAGGGCCTGCTCGACCGCCTGGCCACCGTGACCGCGGAGATCATGCCGGCCGATGCCACCGGCCCCTCCACCCCGCCGATCTTTGGCAGCCCGGTTCTCAGCTATGGGTCCTCCGCCACCGTCGCGCGGTTGACCAAGCAAGGGCTGCCCGAGGGCAGCCCGCCCGGCAGCACGACGTCCGAGAGCTGGCGGGCTCTGCGCCGCCGGGGCGGGAACAACTCGACCTACTACGTCCGCGGCCACCTGCTGAACGATAACATCGGCGGGCCTGGGACCACGTGGTCCAACCTGACGCCGCTGACGCAGGAGGCGAACAACCGGTCGGACCAAAGCCACCTGCGGGGCTTCGAGCAGCACGTGAAGCGGGCGGTGCTGGACGAGGACCGCGCGGTGAACTTCGTGTGCGTCGCGAACTACGGCCGTTCGCAGCGAGAGGCACAGGCGCAGCGGTTCCAGGACATGGGCGGCGAAAACAACCGCACCATCGCCGCCATCATCCGCGAGGAGCACAAGGTGCCGCTCACCCTCGATTGCTCGGCGCGCGAGCTGAACGAGGAGGGTGCGCCCGGCAACGAGGTCTGGCAGTTCACGGTGAACAACACGATCGCAACCGACGACAGCAGCTACAGCGTGTACGAGGGCGCGACCGCGCGGCAGACGATCTATGTGAACGACTTGTCCGACAGCGCGTTGCGGACCACGCTGACCGCGGCACCGGGGATCGGAGGGGGGACAGTGGACAAGCTGCTTGAGCATCGGCCCTTTGCGCTGCATGCGGAGCTTGATGCCGCGCTGGGAACGCGCATGGCCAACCGGTTGCGCAACGAATTCACCGTCCGCCTCAGCCAGCGCGCCCAGGCGGAGACGGACGACGACACCCAGGCGGATGCGGCCGCTGACCAAGCCACCCCGGCGACGGACACGGCTGATGATCCGGCGCCGGAACCGGCACCGCCCGTACTGGATGCGGACGGCAATGCCGTGCCGGCGGAGGAGGAGGCATGAGCAGCGACCCTGCAGAGCAGCAAGCGCAGACGGGCGAGGCGGCCGAGATCTCGCGGCGCCTGTCGGAGACCTATGCGACCGCCGCCCTGTTCTGGCCCGCGCCGATCCTGGCGGTGGAGGCCGGGGCGGGGGACTGGCCGCTTCTGATCGAAATCCTGCTCTGGGGCTGGTCGGCGCTCTTCGCGCTCGCCGTCGCCTTTGGGCGGGGCAAGGACCGGATGCAGTACGGCTTCTGCCTGTGGTTCGGCGCGGGCGCCTGCCTGGCCGGCTGGACCGTGGCCACCGGCGCCATGGTCTACGGCGCCGGCGCCATCGCCATCGTCTCGTTCCACGCCGCCCAGCGCCTGCGCCTGCTCGAGCCCCCGGACCCCAGGCCCGGGCCGTCCGCAGGCTGAGGCCGGGCGTCAGGGCATCAGCCGCAGCGTATCGCCCTCCACCGCAAAACGGCTGAAACGGTCGAGGAAGGACTGCCCCAGCAGCGAGACCGAGAGGTCGCCGCCCATCACCACCGCCGGGACGTTCTCCGCCTCCAGCCCGCCGAGAGCGACGCGCCCGATGCGCACCGGTGCGAAGGGGGCTGCGCCGTTGGCGGTCATTGCCGTACCGGTAAAGGCCAGCCGGTCGAGATCGATGCCCACCCGCGCCGCATCCTCTCGGTTCAGCGCGATGCTGCTGGCGCCGGTATCGACCAGCATGGCGACCGGAGTGCCGTTGATCTCGACGGTGGCGTGGAAATGCCCGTCATAGGCCCGGGTGAGTTCGATCTCGCCCGCCCCGGTCAGTCGCGCCTCGCTGGGAAAGAGCTGCTGGCGCAGTGGCTCGGAGAAGCCATAGACCAGCACCGCGCCCATGAAGATCAGCGCCCAGATCGCCGCGTGCTGGACCGCCGTGCCCAGCCTTTCGCGGTACTGATGGATCAGCCCCGCGGCGATCAGGATGCCGAGGAGCGAGAGATAGAAGAAGTTCGCGAGCTGATCGGGATCGTCGGGCATCTGCGCCTCCCTCTGCCGCGCCCCTCAGGGCCGGGCCGCTTCGACCGCGTCTAGGGGCGCCTATAGCCAGCCCGCCGCACCCTGTCGACCTGGCCCCGTATCGGTGTGCAAGACGGCGCCCGGCCCCTGGCCGAGCGCCGCGCGGCGTCACTCCGCCGCGGCCTTGCCGTTGTCGCTCGGCAGGGCCGGGCGGGGGGTGCCGGTTGCGTCCTGGACGATCCCCGCCAGCCCGCCGTCGAGGCTGATGCCCACCTCCTCGCCGAGCTTTCGCAGCGCGGGCAGCTGGACCGCCATGGCGCCGATGGCATCGACCGCTTGGGTGATCGGGCTGCCGGCGGGGGCGCTCACCCCGCCCTCTGAGCCCGTACCGCCGCTGGCCCCGTTCAGCCCGGTGACGTGGTGGATCTTAATCGAGTCGATCTTCTCCGCGGGCTTCACCATCTGCGCCACGATGTCCGGCAGCGCCGCCAGGCGGGCGAGCTGGATCTTCATGTCCGCGATCTCGACCGAGATCGCGTTCTCCGCGTCGACGATGGCGCGCTGACCCTCGGCCTCGGCCAGCTTGTCGGCCTTCTTCGCCTCGGCCTTGATGGTGACGGCCTCCGCCTCGGCGCGGGCCTCCTCGCGCAGCGCCTCGGCGCGGTCGGCGGCGGCGTCCTTTTCGGCCAGCGCCGCCAGGCGGATGCGCGTCGCCTCCCGCTCGGCCTCCCGCTGGGCTTCGATCAGCGCCACCGCCTTTTCACGCTCGGCCTCGGCGGTCTGCTTGGCCGTCTCGATGGCCTCGGCCGCCTTCACCGCCTCGGCGCGCGCCGTATCGGCCGAGGCGCGGGCGCGGCTCTCCTCCTCGGACTTCGTGGCGATCACGATCTGGCGCTCCTGATCGGCGACCTCGAGCTGACGCTCCTTGGCGATCTCTGCCGCGCGCAGCGCCTCCTCCTGCTTGATCTCGGACGTGCGGATCGTCTCCTCCCGCGCGATCTCGGCCGCGCGGACCTGACGCTCCCGCTCGATACGCGCCTCCTCCCGCACGCGGGCGGCCTGCTCCTCGCGCATGGCGATCTCGGCCTCCTGCGCCGCGCGCAGGGTCGCGAGTTCCTGGGCCTGGGCGATCTGCGCCTCCTGCTCCTCACGGTCGATGGAGAGCTTGCGCTTCGCCGCTTCCATCGAGGCCTGGCGCACGGCGGTCTCGGCCTCCGCGTCGATCTCGGCGCGGCGCTTCTTCGACTCGGCGATCACCTCGGCCAGCTTGCGCATGCCGATGGCGTTGAAGGCGTTGTTCTCGTCCAGGCTCTCGAAGGGCGTCTGGTCGAGCGCCGTCAGCGACACCGTCTCCAGCATCAAACCGTTCTTCAGCAGATCCTCCGACACCGCGCCCTGCACCTGTTGCACGAACTCCGAGCGGTTCTCATGAAGCTCATCCATGCTCATCTTGGCCGCGACCGCGCGCAGACCGTCGACCAGCTTACCCTCGATCATCTCGCGCAGACCCTCGATGTTAAAGGTCTTGTCGCCCAGCGTCTGTGCGGCCTTGGCGATACCGTCCTCGGTCGCCTGCACGCTCACGTAGAACTCGACGCCCACGTCGACGCGCATGCGATCCTTGGTGATCAGCGAGCCCTCGCCCGTGCGCCGGACCTCCAGGCGCAGGGTCTTCATGTTGACGGGGCTGATCTCGTGCAGGAGCGGGATGATGATGGTCCCGCCATCCATGATGACCCGCCGGCCACCGGCGCCGGTCTTCACCAGGCTGATCTCCCTTGTCGAGCGGCGATAGAGCCGCGCAAGGACGAGCCCCACGAAGAGCAAGAGGACGAGGATGGCGATGACGGGCACCAAGAGAGCTTCGATGGTTGCCAACATGACAGTCTCCTTTCGCAAGTGTTTTGGTCTGTTAGCGCGGCGAAACCGCGGCGTGCGTTAAGGTTTTACGTCGTCAAATCTGATGGCCCGGAGCTGCCCTTCCCGCAGGCGGACGATGGCCACCTCCGTGCCTTCCGGCAGCTCGTCGTCGTCGTGGATGGGTTCCACCATGGTGTAATGCGTGTTGCCGTGGGCGTCGCGGAAACGCACCTCGGCGGGGTTGTCCCGGCGCGCCGTGCCGGTCGTGATGACGCCGCGCCGCCCGCCATAGCTGCGGGTAGAGATCGCGGTGCTCTCGGTCTTGGGGACGAGCCGGCCCAAGAGCCGCGCGACCGAGGCACCGGCCGCCACGCCGGGCACCAGGGCCACGCCCGCGGCCAGCAGCGCGGGTGCAGGCGCCCCCAGCACGGTGGCCGCGAGGAGCTGCAGACCGTAGCCCGCGATGCCGAAGGCGGTCAGCGTGCCCGCGAGCCAAATCATCAAGGGAACCTGGCCCACGCCCAGCCAGGAGAGCAGGCCGCCGGCAGCGGCACCGCCGGCCTCAACCTCGGCGTCGAAATCGGCATCGGCCTCCGCATCGAACCCGACCTCCGTGCCGGCATCGACCCCAAGATCACCGCCGGCATCCGCGCCCGCTTCGCCAAGCATCGAGAGGCCCGCGAAGGCCATCAGGACCTCGAGCAGGCAGAGGCCGGCGACCAGACCGAGCGCGCCCGCAAAGGGCAAGAGCTGGGGCTGGAGTAAGAAAGCGAGGCTCGACATGATCCCTCCTGAGCAATATACTGCTGGTTGCAGCCTTAAGTGGCTACACGGGCAATATGCTACATATATAGTGCAATCTGGGCTTGGATTGAAGGGCTGAGGCGAAAAGTGCTTGTCCGACAACAGATTACCGCGGCACGCGCCCTTCTGGGTTGGACGCGGCACGACCTCTCTCTGCGCTCCGGCGTGTCGCTGCGCACGGTCGCGCGCTACGAGAGCGGCGAAGGCGACATCACCACGATGAAACTCGGCAAGCTGGAGGACGCGCTGCTGGCCGAGGGGATCCGGTTCATCGACGGCGGCGTCACCTGCGAGGCGCTGAAGCGCCATCTCCTCTGACACGACGCACGCGCCGGGACTGTGCGGCCGCAGCGGGGCCTCTCGGCACCCTTGAACAGCGCCCCGACGATGTTATCACATAACAGCAGAAGCGACTGGAAGGGGCTGCCGTGTCGGTGGATGTGCAGGGGTTGCAGAGGCCGCAGGAGCGGCAGCGGGACGACGGGCCTGGCCTGGCCTTCGAGCCCCAGGCGGGTGTCGCCATCGTCGATCGCGCGGCCGATATCGGTCGGATCGCGGCGCCTGACCTTGCCGCCGTCATCCTCCGCCGCCACACCTCGAGCGACTTTCAGGCCTGGATCGATGCGCTCGCGCCCGACGACCTGCCGCGGGGCCGTGTCATCGTGCGATCGGCGCAGATCCATCGGGTCGTGGCGGGTCTATGCACCCTGATTCCGGTGACGGCGGCGACGGCGCCTCATCGTGACGCCCTGGTCGAGGACGTCGCGATGCTCGCGCAGACCTTTGCCGGGGTCATGGCCGCGCCCTTTGTCCGCGTCAGGCTGGATGTGATCGATGGCAACGCCTGCCGCCGGTTCCACCGCGACGCGGTGACGGCCCGGCTTGTCTGCACCTATCGCGGCACGGGCACGCAATACGGCGCCGCCACGCCCGAGGGCGACCCGGCGCGCGTCTTCACGGTCTCCACGGGCATGCCGATCCTGCTGCGCGGCTCGCTCTGGCCTGAGAGCCCGGCCACGGGCCTGCTCCATCGCTCCCCCCCGATCGAGGGGAGTGGGGAGACGCGCCTGCTGCTGGTCATCGATCCGATCGACGATCCGGAGGACGCGGTCTGATGCGCCATAACCGGGGGGCCACGACGCTGAAGCGCCGCCGGCGGCGCCATGACCCCATGCGTGACTTCGACCGCCTGCCGCCGGCCCTGCGCACATGGCTCGCCAATGCCGCGCTGCCCTGGGCGCCGCGTTCCGCCGGTCGCGCCTTCGATCGTGCCATTGCGGCCACGGGCGATGCGGCCCTGGCGCTCCAGGAACTCGACCGGCTGCAACACCGGCTGGTGCAGAAGGACGCGCAGCGGATCTGGGGCCCAGATTACCCTGGGTTCGAGGCCCCGCCCAGCGGCCGCGCGCCGACGGCGTTGTGACGGACCGACTGCCCGCCCTTGACACCGGGCCGCCGAGGTGGAGAGGGAAGGGGGGCGAGGATACTCTTGCGGCGACCGCCGTCCGAACAACATTTAGAAGTCTGCATCGACGTGGGTGTGCTTTTCTGGGGGCGCGAATGAACGGCGGCTGGCGGCGCAGGGGACGGGCGGCGATCCGTGCGCTCGTGCTGGGCGGGGCCTTTGCGGCAGGCGGCTCCGGCGCTCAGGCCCACCCCCATGTCTTCATCGACGGTGGGGTCGATTTCGTCTTCGCGGAGGACGGCCGGTTGCAGGCACTCCATGTCACCTGGCGGTTCGACGCGTTCGAGACCCTCTACATGCTCTCCGCGCATGGCGTGGGCACCCGGCCCGACGGCACGTTGGAGGAGGCCGACCGAGACCGGCTGCGCAACGGCCTGGATGAATGGCCCGACGAGTTCGACGGATCGGCCCATCTGACCATCGACGCAGAGCCCGTGTCCCTGTCGCTGCCGCGCGATCTTGACGTCGACGTCGTGGATGGCCGACTCGAGATGCGCTTTACCCGCACGCTGGCGAGCCCTGAGCCGCTGTCGGGCAAGGCGGTGGAACTCGGCTTCTACGAGGCGACCTATTACTACGAGATGGCGCTCACCGAGGAGCCGCAGATCGCAGGCCCTGCGGACTGCGAGACCGAGGTCACGCTGTTCGAAGCGGATCAGGCCCTGACGGTGGTTCAAACGACGCTCTTCGAACTGGGCCGGGAGGAGACGCCTACCATGCCCAACGTGGGTGCTCTCTTCGCCGATAGGATCACGCTCGAATGCGCCTAGCCGCTTTCGCCCTCGCGCTCTGCGTCGTCGTCGCGGCCGTGGTCATCGGCCCGCTGTTCTATGGCGATGTTGCCCGCTGGGCGGTGGAGACGCAGCGGGCCTTTCAGAACGAGATGGCAGGCGCCATCCGCGCGCTGCGCGCAGGCGAGCCGGGGGCCCTGGCCGCGCTGATGGCCGCCGCGGCCGCCTATGGGTTCGTCCATGCGGTGGGGCCCGGGCACGGCAAGTACCTGATCGGCGGCGTGGGCCTTGGCACCGGCGTCTCCGCCCCTCGCCTGGTGGGTCTGGCCGCGATATCCAGCCTCGCACAGGCGCTCTGGGCGATCGTCCTGGTCTATGGCGCCTTCCTGCTGCTGGAGGCCTCGGCCCATCACCTGACCACGCTCGCCGAGCAGTGGCTGGCGCCCGCGAGCTATGCCGCCATCGCGCTGATCGGGGTGCTGCTGGCGCTGCGGGGCGCGCGCGGGCTGTGGCGGCATCTGGAGCCGCGCCGGACGACCCACACGACAAGCTGCGGCTGCGGCCACGCGCATGCCCCGCGGGCGGAAGAAGTGGCGGCGCTGCAGTCCTGGCGGGACACGGTGGCGCTGGTCTGCAGCGTTGCGGTGCGCCCCTGTACCGGCGCGGTGTTTCTCCTGGTCATCGCCTGGCAGATGGACATCCAACTGGCCGGCGCCGCGGCGGTGATCACCATGGGCCTCGGCACTGCTCTCATGACCAGCATGGTCGCGGTCTCCAGCATCGCCGCGCGCGGGCTTGCCTTCGCCTACAGCGGCAGTACCGGGTTGATGCCCATCGCCGCGCCCTCGCTGCAGCTCTTGGCGGGGCTGATGATCGTCTGGTTCAGCATGGCGCTGCTGCGCTTCGCGCTCGCCTGAGTTCTGCGGCGAGGTGGGGTAGCATCGCCGCGAAGCCCTCCTCTTCCGCCACATCCAGCGCCGGCAGCGTCACCGGTCTGCGGACCATCGGCTTGCCGCTGCGTGTCTCATAGGCCAGGAGCGGGACATCGAGCAGCGCGAGAGCGCCGTCGACCTCCCCGTCGAACCGCGAGACGTCGAAGGCATTCGGGTCGGCCAGGGCACCCTCGAAGACCGCGCGCCCCTGCAGGATCAGCCAGCATCGAAACGCCGCGAAGCTGTCGTCCGAGCAGCCGTCGCCCAGCAGGTAGGCGAGTGCCCAGATGTCCTGGCGATAGGCCGCGGCATATAGTTCCTCAAGCTGGCGGTCGAAGCCCTTGATCACGGTGGCCTTGAAGCGCTCGAGCCGCGCCACCGCCCCCTCGAGCTGTTCGGCGATGCCGTTCTCGGGCATGCCGATGACCTCCCAGAACACCGTGTCGTCCATGGCGCGCGGGTCGGGCTTGCCCTCGGGCTTGCGGCGCGCCTCGGCCTCGACTTCCGCCCGCTCGGTGGCCAGACGCTCGCGCTGCGCCTCAGTGGCGCCGATCTCCTCGAACCAAGTCCGGGCCAGGGTCATCACGCCCAGCAGATCCTCCTTGGTGCGTGGGATCTTGGCGACAAGCGCCTCGTAGCTCGCCCGATCGCTCTCGTCGCTCATGCCGGAGTGCTTGGGCTTGCGAAAGCCCGCATTCCGCTCCCGCACGAGATACCAGAAATTCTGCTTGAGACAGGCGATATGGGCGCGCCACAGCCGGACGACCCGTGCGGTCTGTCCCGCGTCGGCCAGCCTGCGCCAAGTCGCAAGCTCCCCCTCGAAGGGCCAGGTCGCATAGACCTCGGAGGAGGTGAAGTAAGCCTCCAGTTCGGCATAGCGCGCCCGCGCGAAATAGCCGTCGATGACCTTTTCGAAGGCCGGCGCGATATGCGTGTCGTTCAGCGCTCGCCCGGGTTCGCGCGTGATGACACCCTGGTGGAGGAGTTCGACGCAATGCTCCATCAGCCGATCCCAATCCTTGTCGAGCGTGTCGTAGCGTGGGCGGAAGGCCGCGTTCTCGGTAATCGGAATCTCGTCGTGCATCGCCAATCGTCACCCCCGTGATGGCTCTGCCCAGTTTGACCAAAGCAGACGGTGAAAGCGACCTCATCGGTGCATTGCCGGTTGAGCCCGGGCCCTGTGATCCTGATACTCCTGCCCCAAGGACATCTTGGTTGGGTTCTCTCATGCGTCGCTTGTTTCTCGCCTTCCTCCTGATGCTGCTGCCTGCCAGCGCTGCGGCAGAGATCTTCATCCGGATCGAACCTGCCATGGTGAACGGGCGGGGTCTGCCCTGGGACACGGGGCTTGGCGCGGTCTTTCAGGCCAATCCGGCCGACATCCTGCCGGATATCGCCATCTGCCTGTCCCCCAGCCAGCGCGATATCGGGACCTGTGCCGCGGTCTGCACCGATCAGCGGACCTGTGAGGGACGTTTTCAGGCGCTGCCGCCGGGCGCGAAGTTCATCAACATCTATGACGTGGACCGCACCAACGCCTGGGACCCCATGTACAGCATCGCGCTGGAGGGGATCGAGGACTGCGCTCCCTGCACGGTCAGCGGTCCGGCGCCGGAGGGGCGTTTCTGGGTCGTCGGTCTGCGCCCGCCCGGCCCCGTCTGCCGGCCGTTCCGAGAGGTGATCCGCGATCCGTCGTGGAAGCCCCTGGTGGACGCCTATCGGCTGATCCTGTCCCGGGGCGACGAGAGCAAGAGGGACCTCCAGGCCTTTCGTCAGTCTGGCAAACTCGAGCTGTGTTCCAACATCAACCTCTTCGCCTACTACCACCCCGAGGAGCATCGGGTCGTGATCAACGAGGTGGAGGCCGCCGGCAAGACGACGGATCTCTACCTGCGCGTCCTGTTCGAGGAACTGGCCCATGCCACCGACCGCGTGTCCCGGCGGCTCGATCCCGGCGATCCCTCGCGCCAACCGGCCACCGCCAAGACCCGTTGGGTCACCGCCTACGTGGATGCCGTGATCAACTTCGAGGCCCAGGGACAGTTCGCGGCGGCGCTCGACCGGGAGTTCTTTCGCCGTAACCGCATCGCGAACCCGCCGGCGTTTCTCTACACCGACCGCCAGCGCGCCAGTAACGTCGACTATCTGGTGGCGGAGTATCGCGCGGGCCGTGTCGGGCGCGCGCAGGCGGTCTCGCTCCTCGAGTTCGGCATCAGGCGCGTCTCGGCGAACATCGACGGGCAGCCCGAGCGCTACGACGACGCTTTTCGCCGTCAGGGTGAGCGGATCTGGGCCTGCGGCCGAGAGGGGCGGGTGCGCCAGTCCCCCGGTGGCCTCTGGGTCTGCGGCTGAGGAGCGGCCCGGCTAGGCCGCCTCCTCCAGGGCGCGGATCTCGTCGCGCAGGGCCGCGATATCGTCCTCGATCTGGGCGATCTGGATCTGGGAGACCTGACCGTCCTGTGCTGCCACGCCGCTGAGCTCGCGCTCAAGCGCGGCCTCCCGGCGCTGAAGCTCCCGCAGGCGTTCCTCGCTGGCACCACGCTCGGTGGCGAGGCGGTCACGCTCCGCAATGGCCTCGCTCAGTGCCTGGCTGGCGGCCGCGGCCCGGCGGGCCGCGGCGGCGGCCTGGCCATCGGTCTCCGCGGCGCGGCGCTCGAGCCGAGCGGCCTCCGATTCCCAGGCTGCGGCACGGGCCCGGGCATTGGCCAGGTCGGTGCGCATCTCCGCCTCACAGGCGCTGTAGTTGCCGGCTAGGACGTTGACCCACATGTTCCGATCCGCCGCCGAGCCGCGCGCGGCCGCGCAGGGGTCGGCCGCGGTCGCACAGGCCGCAAGCACCATCCCGCTGATCGTCAGACCGATGACAGGCCGATACGCCATGACGCTCTCTCCCTGTTTGCCCCGTTCGCTCAGGCGACCGGCACGTCGACGCCCGGCGGCAGGCCGAGCAGCGCGTCCTCGAGCCGGTCGCGCTCACGGCGCAGTGCCAGGCGCTCCTGCTCGAGCCGTGCCTGCTGACGCTCCAGCTCCGCGGGGTTGATCCCGCTGCGGACATAGGCATCGCTCGAGGACTCCAGCCCCTCGATCGTCTGATCAGTCTGGTCGATCAGTTCGTTGAGGTGCTCGATGTCCTGCGCCATGGGCGCGATCTGCGCCTCATAGGCCTCGGCGGTCAGGGTATTCGCCCGGTACTGCTGGTTGAGCTGAGCGATCTTGACCTCGTTCTCGGTCACCACCCGGTTCGCCGTGCTGGCGGCGCGCTGGTAGTGGTTGGCCCGCTCGGTTGCCTCCGCGATGTCAGCATCCAGCGCTTCGAAGGTGAGCTGCGCATCCGCGTCCTTGTTCGCGACGAAGGCGCCGGCGCCATAGCCCGCCGCACAGCCGAGCGCGGCAATGCTGGTGCCGACCGCCGCACCCTCTCCGCCGCCGATCAAGACGCCTGCGAGGATACCGAGACCCACCCCGACACCGCAGCCGACGGCGAGACCCTCGAGCCGCGTCTCGGAGTATTCCCGCGACAGGCTGCCGAGCTCGCTTTGGTTATCCGAGGTCACGTTGCGGATGTCGCTAATCGGGTTCACGATATTGCCCGACTGGTCCGTGGCGCAGGCGCCAAGCAGGGACAGGGCGGCGACGGCAGCGATTAAGCGACTGGCGGCCATGATGACTTCCTTCAATCAGACGACACTCGGACGGCATCATCCAAGAATTTGGATGACTGACAACAGGCTATCTCCGAAAAGACACCGGTTTTACGGGGCGACATTAAGGCTCCGTCGCCAAATCGATCAGTGCATCTTGCCCCAGATCGGGATCTTCCTCGTAGGCGGTGACGACGCGCATGAATTGGTCCAGATCCGGGAGCAGCCGGGCCTGGCGCGCATCGTTTAGCGACTGCACCAGGACAGCGGCTTCTTCCTCGCGCGCCGCACGCTCGGTCTCCTCGGCCACGCGCACGACGGTGGTGCCATAGGTCGCGGCGATCTCGTCATAGCGCGCCCGGATCTGCGCGACCCGGTCCCGCAGGCGCTGCAGGTCGCGCTCGCGCTGAGCCAGCTCCTCCTCGGACAGCTCGACGCGGTTCCGTTCCAAGCGCGCTTCTCGCGCCGCGAGGTTCTTCTCGAAGGCTGCCAGCACCCGGCTGTCCTGCTCCAGGAGCCGCTGCAGGAGCGCGCCGTTCTCCAGCGTCACGGCCAGGGCCCTGTCGGCGGCCTCCTCGCGCGCCTCGCGGTCGGCCAGCATCTGACCGCGCAGGGCTTGGAGCTCCGCCTTGCGGGTCTGCTCCACCTCCCGCTCGATCAGCACGTCGATAAAGGCGATGGGATCGTCGCCGACCTCCGCGCCGGCGGCGGCCCGCTGCTCCCAGAAGGCGCCCGCGCGGTCGGTCTGCGCAAGGCTCGTCATCACGTGGGTCGCCAGGACGACGCGCATGCCCAGATCGGGGCCTGCAAAGGCATTGCTGCCCTCCACGCTGAAGAATGCGTACTCGCGCCGCTGGCTGACCGAGGCCTCCGCGCCCTCGGTCCGGACCGAGCCGCCGCGGGTGATGATGCCGCCCGGCTGGCCATGGGGCCGGCCGACGACGTTCATCCGGAAGGGCTCCAGGATGACTTCCTCAACGTTGCCGATCACGTCGTGCAGGCCGAGGGCATTAGGGCGGAGCAGGCCGATGGGGCGCACGTTGCCGCGCGAGCTTGCCTGGCCCGCGATCCAGGCGACGTCCTTGGGATCGCCCTGCCAGCCGAAGCGCGGCGCGGCGAAATCCGCGGTTTCGGCCTCCTTACCGCCGCGGGCGGCGTACTCCCACTCTTCTTCCGTCGGCAGGCGCGCAAAGCCCGGAACGCCGTTCTGATCCGGCAGGGCATCGGCGGCGTTGGCGCGCAGCCAGCCGGTCAGTGCGGCGGTCCAGGCATTGGCGTCGAACCAGCTGACGCCGGTCTTGGGGCGCGTCTGGCCGCGATTGGGGGCCGCGCAATTCTCCGGGTCCGCGACGGCGTCGTATTGGCCCTGGGTCACCTCGTAGCGACCGACCCAGTACCAGATCTCGCCGCTGTCGCCGTCGAAGAAGGAGCCGCGGACATGGGCACGACGCTGAAAGTCGATATAGCCCCGCTCGCTGTCGGGGTTGCCGATCAGGATCGGCATGTCGTCGATGGGGTCGTCCACGCTAGCCGGGGTGACCACCCGCTGAAAGGCCATGGCCCCGCCACAGGGCAGCGGCAGGATCAGATCGGCCGGGCTGGGCGCCCAGTCGCCGCGGCGCGCACGGTCCTCCTCCAGGCTGGCGGGGTCGTAGAACGCGGGCTCCCAGGTGATCTCCTGCGCTGCGGCGGGCAGGGTGAGCGCGCCGAGCGCGAGCGTCGCGAGGATACGCCGGATCATGTGGTATCTCCCCTGATGACGAGGGCGGGATCGCTGCGCATGGCCCTGACCGAGGCGGCGGCGGCGGCCAGGGAGGCGAGGGCGATCATGCCAAGGATCACCGACAGAACCGTGACGGCGGGCATGACGACCAGCGTTTGGTCGGCGGACAGGCGCCCGGCGAACAACCCCTCCGCCACACCGGCGCCCAGGGCGAAGATCGCGAAGCCCGACAGCGTGCCCGTCACCGCGATCACCAGCGCCTGGATCGCCGGGAAGAGCGCCAGGCTGAGGGGCGGCACGCCAGAGAGTGCCAGGATGCTCAACGTCACCCGCTTGCGCTGCACCGAGGCCCAGAGCGAGGAGACGAGCGCCGCCGACAGGCCGATCAGCGCGGCGCCCAGGATCACCGCCAAGGCAAGCCCTAAACTGTCGGAGAGGCCGAGGTCGCGGGCGATCCGCGCCGCCTCCGACGTGGCGACCAGGGTGAAACGATCCTCGATCCTTTGCTCCAGCGCTGCCACCTGAAAGATGTCGACGGCATAGAGGCGCATGTTCTCGTAGGAGACGATCCGTTCGGACAGGTCGTCGCCCCGGGTGATCCCATGGTGGGGCAGGGCATAGGTGTCGATGAAGGCCTCGATCTCGTCCATCAGGATGGGCGTCGCCAGCACCGCGTTGCCGTTCATCTGTCCGCGCTGCAGCACCGCGACGACATCGAGGCCGAGCCGCCAGACCTCCCGCAGGTCCTCGCCGCGCCTGACGATGGCCTCGAAGCGGTCGCCGGGACCGATGCTCAGCCGCCGGGCGAGGCTGTGCGAGAGCGCGACCTGCTCGCCGGTGACCACCAGCCCGGCCGGCAGGAGCGGATCGCCGGGACCGGTCGGCTGAAGGCGTGCTTCCTCGAAGCGCCGCGACGTCTCGCTGCGCAGGGTGACCGTGCGGGCCAGGGAGCGGGTCGCGGGCTCGACGAAGCCGGTCTCGGGCCAGGCGCGGATCTCCTCCATATCCTCCGGTGTCAGCGCGTGGTTCCCCTGGATACTGATCTGAACCGTCGCCGGATCGCGGTTGAGGGTGTCGGTTAGGGTCTCGGTCACCCCGGCCTTGACGCCCATCAGGATCAGCAGCGGCGCCAGCACCCCGGCGATCAGGGCCGCGGTACAAAGAAAATGCAGCCGGTCCCGGTTCAGGTCCGCCATCGCGAGGCGGCCGGAGAGCAGGATCGCGCGCCCTGTCGCCGTGCGCTCGATCCAGGCCTGAGCCGCCGCCAGGGCCGGGCGGATCATGCCGAGCGCTCCACCGTCGAGCGGGTGAGCTTGCGGCCATCGTGCAGCGCATGGCGCTCGACCGCCATGTGCACCACCTCGATGCCCGTGGCCTTGACCAGGTCATGGTCGTGGCTGGCCATCACGACCGCACTGCCCAGCCCTTCGGCGGTTTGAACCAACAGACGCATCACGCTCTCTGCCACGTCCGGATCGAGCGCGCCCGTCGGTTCGTCGGCAACAATCAGCTGCGGCCGATGCGCCAGGGCGCGCACGATGGCCGCACGCTGGCGCTGACCGACCGAGAGGGTCTCGGGGAAGGCATGCTCGACCTCCGACAGCTCCAGGTCGCGCAGCAGGGTGGTGATGAAGCCCGGATCCTCGCGCCCTGCGAGCTGTTGGCTGAGCTCGGCGTTCTGGCGCACCGTCAGAAAGGTCGGCAGGGCGCCGGTCTGGAGGATGAAGCCGATGCCCCGGGCACGCAGGGCGGCCAAACGCTCACGGTCCGACCGGCGCCAGAGGGCGATGAGATCTTCGCCCTCGAAGCGGAACCGGCCGCGGCCATGGACCCGCTGGGTGGGCGGTGCGGCGAGGGCGATCAGCTCGAGAAAGGTGCTCTTGCCGCAGCCGCTGCGCCCGAGCACCGCGATGATCTCGCCGCGCTCGACCGTGAACGACGGCACGGCGAGTTCGAAGACCCGTTCCGCGCCTGCCCGTTCCTTGGCGATCCCTGCGACGACCAGGGGCGGCACCCGCCCCGTGGTCACGGCAGATCGTAGAGCGGCATGGCGAAGACCCGCTCCCCGTCCGGCGCGCCGGGATTGACCTCGATCCAGAGGTTCTCGGCAGCGTCGTAGCGGCGATAGAGCGCCAGCTTCGCCTGCAAGCCGTCGATCACCTCGCGCTGCAGCGCTCCACCGTTGACCCAGGTGTCCCGGTCGATGGTCAGAAGGCGGGAGCGATAGGGCAGGCGCTCCATGAACTCGCCGAAGGCTTCGCCCAGCGTCTCGAACTCCGAATTGGTGAGCACGTCGGGGTTTTGCGACATGCGCGCCATGGCGCCCTGAAGCTGATCGAAGAAATCGCCCGCATTGCCGCCGCTCCGGGTGTCCTCACCCGCGCTGATCGCCGCCTGAACCACATCGGACAGCGTCGAAAGCTCGTTCTTGGTGATCAGCAGGCGCGGCTCCAGCGCGACGATCGAGGCATCCTCGATCGAGGCATCGGCAGTCCAGGCTTCGAAGACATCCGGCGCGCCGCCCCCCTCCGTCTCCCCCAGGAAGGCAAGCTGCATGGCCAGCGTCACCCGGGCGAGTGCGGCTTCCTCCTCGGTCTCCGCCTCCTCCGGGTTCGCGAGTTCGCCGTTCATCGCGTCCTCAACCGCGGAGGTCACGAACTCCGCGATCCTGTTGACTTGCGCCGAATAACTGGCCGCGTCGCCCTCCTCGATGGGGTAGTAGAGCACGTCCTGACCGAACCGGGAGAGCTTGCGATACTCGCGCTCGGCATAGGCGTGGTTCGCGCGGCCTTCCTGCGTCTGGAGGTGGATGGTAGAGATGGAGGCGCCTGCACTGGTGGTGGCGAAGGAGTTGATGCCCTCGGCGTTGTCGTCCAACAGGGCGTTTGCATCGCCCGGCGCCTTCGGCCCGGCATCGGTCAGCAGGATGATGTACTTCCCGCCAAAGCCGCGGTCGGTCCAGGGGATGTCGCGCAGGGCCTTGTCGACGGCCGCGATGCTGTCCTCGTTGAACCCCGGCGTGTTGACCCGGGCCACCTCCATCGCGCGCAGGGTATCGACGACGGGCTGCTGGTCTTCCCGCCGCTCCAGCGGCAGGTACTCCTTCACTCGGTACTCGATCCCGTCGGCCGCCGCCGGGTTGTCGCGGAAACCGTAGATCCCGAAGTTGATGCGGCTGCCGAGCTCATTTGCTCGGATCTGCTGCACCAGCGCGGCCATCGCCTCCGCTGCCTCGTCGATGTAGGGCTGCATCGACTGCGTGGTGTCGATCAGAAAGACGATCCCGGCCTGGTAGTTCACGATCCCGCCGGTCTCGTTCTCCTCTGCCTCCTGCAGCGGCAGCGAGGCGACCTTAAGCTGGAGGTAGGGCTCAACCGACTGCGGGTGAAGCTCGTCCAGCCAGTCGAGGATCGGCAGAATGTAGAACTCCTGCTCGACGTCGATATGCACCTCCGGCTCGACCGAGACGACGCCCCCTTCGCTCGGTTCAGTCGAGACGCTGCCGTCCTCGGCCGCCTGTGCGGCTGCCGCCACCGCAGCCTCGCGGTAGGCCTGGGCGGTCGAAACCGGGGCCTGGAGGTTGAGCAGGGTGTCCAGCGCCTCCTTGCTCTCGAAGAGGAGCTGGCGCTCGCGCCCCGCGGGGTTGGTGAAGGCGGCGACGATGTTCTGCTTCCACTCGACGACCGCATCGGCCCGCACCCAACCCTGCGGCGTGCCGCGGGCCGAGGGGCCTACCTCGACGAATTCGCCCTCGCGCGCGAACACATAGAGCGGTTGGAAGGCGGCGAAGTCCCCCTCCCGCCCGCCGCCGGGGCTGAGGCTGAAGGTGGCGCCGGGTCGCGTCAGGACCCGCTCGAAGATCGTGCTCGTCCCCTCCTGGATCAGGGGCTGGCGGTTCTGTGCCTCGGCAGGTGCCGGCAGGGAAGCGCCGGCCAGGATGCAGGCAGCCGCCAGGAAAGGTCTCAGCGTCGTCGCGGTGATCATTGCCTCGCCCTCGAACACTCTTCTTCGAACATCAAACGCTGCGCCGTGTCGGTCCGTCCCGACCCGCGCTCGCACAGCGCCGCCAGCGCGGCCGGCCCATCCGCCGCCCCCGCCGCAATCGCACGCTGGTAGAACTGCGCCGCCGTCCCCGGCTTCGCCGTGAGCGCGGTGCCAAAGGGCGCCTCGACCTCGGCATCGTAGTACTGTCCGAAGGCTAGGAGGGCATCCGGATCTTCATGGGTGACCAGCGCTTCCCAGACGGTGAAGCGGAAGCTCTCGTCCTCACAGTCGGCCAGCAGGGTATGCAGCGCCTCGGTCGGGCTCCATGCCTCCGAGGCCGCGGCGATGCCGGCCATGTCGCAGGTCAGCGGGGGGCTGGAGAGCGAGGCGGCGAAGCGCCTGAGGTCGTCGTAGAAGACCCCGATAGCCACCGCGGCCAGGGCGGCAACGGCCAGGAGGCCGAGCGGCAGGAGCAAGCGCGATCCGCCCTTTTTGTCGTCCTTATCCTGCTCGGGCTCAGGGTCGGGCGTTGGCGGGGGCGGCTCCGGCGTATCAAACCCCGGCGCGGGCTCGGGTGCAGGCTCCGGCTCGCGGTTCACGACAGGCGTCGGCTTGGGCGCGGGCGGAGGTGGCGGCGGGGCCGGCGCGGGCTTCGGCTCGGGCGGCTGGGCGCCCGCCTCGTCCCTCAGCGAGATCACCGGCTCTTCCTCGCTGGTCGCGGCGTCCAGGCCGACGCCTGCCGCGGCGCCCGGCGATGGCAGGACTTCCTCGGGCCAGGTCGCACGAGAGGGGGCCGCCAGGCTCACCGCCTCGACCTCCAGCACGGTGAAGGTCTCGATCCGATCCACGACCGAGGGGCCTACCATCAAGGTCAGACCGCTGCCCGATGGCGAGGCGGGGAAGGGGCCCAGCTCCGCCCGGCTCGCCTGCCAGCCGCGCGGGCCGAGGTACTGATCGTCCTCCAGCCGCTTGACGACCAGGCTCGCCTCCGCCGCGCCGGGCGCCTGGGGGAAGGTTACCAACGCATAGCCGCCATAGGCGTGCTTGGGATCCGGACTGATCTCAACCGGCATAATTGCCCCCGGAGGCGGTGAGAACGCGAGCGATCAGGCTGCCCAACCGCTCGTTCTGCTCCACGTCGACCGTACCGCTGTCCGTCGCCTTCGCGTTGCCCTCGTACATGGCGTAAAGCGCGAAGCTCCAGTCCGTGAGGTAGCGCTCGCTGGACTGGCGCGGCTGATCCGGCAGGTCGATGGCCGAAAAGCGTATTCCTTCGGAGCTGAAGACCGGTCGGCTGCCCTGGTCGCTTTCGACGACCGGCCGCTCGCTCTCTTCCGCCAGCGCGGTCCCCAGGGTCCCGACGAAACGGTTGATCCGCTCCGCCGCGACGACCGAGGCAAGGCCCGCCCGCGCCTCGACGCTGTCGGCAAAGCGCCATTGGCCGAGCTCGTCGCAGATGACCTTTTTGAGATCCAACCGGCGGGCGGCGGCGGTCAGTTCGCCGACCAGATGCGCCACATCGCGCTGGCCGAGGTGGAACATCGTCTCCAGGTCGTCGCGCTCGGCGAACTCCTGCATCCGCTCGCTCCAGACCTCCAGGGCCCGGTCGGCTTGGAACTCCTCCAGCGTCATGCCGCGGTTGCGCTCGGGCTTCTCCGCGCGTTCCGGCGCCGCACGGCCGGGACGCGGCCGACCGGGGCGCGGCCGCTCGGTATTCGTGCCGTTCGCCGTGTTCACGATGCGCACGCCCTCGGGCACGCTGTCGATGCGCGCCGCAATATCGCCGGGCTGCACCATCAGTTCCTCGACCAGCTGACCGAAAGCCCGCTCGTCGAAGGCGGCCTCGATGCTGTCGATGGCCGCGTCGGCGGCCTCCCGCGATGCCGCCAGCCGCTCCTGGATATCGCCCGAGACGTGGAAGCGGCGCAGGCTCTGCTCCAGCACCGAGGCGATCTTGTTGAGCTGCTCGCCGACCTGGCGCGCCTTGATCTCGCGCCGGCAGACCGGGGCCATCTTCTGCACCAGATAGTCGATGCCCCCGTCGTTCAGCGCCATCGCGGCATCCCAGGCGGCACCGGGATCGGAGAAGTGGCGCTGCACATGCGACGAGGCCAGGCAGCCCGTCTTGAGTTCGGTCACCCGGCTGACCTTGTGGTCGAGGATCTCGATCTCACGCCCGTCGATGTATTTGATGATGTGCTCGGCCGGGTAGTTGGGGTTGCGCAACCAGTAGGCGTTCTGGAAGGGCCGCCCGTCGGCCCAGTTGTTCGGCCAGGCCTCCGGCATCTTGCCGAAGGGGTCGATCAAAGACGCCTCCATCCGTCGCTCGAACCGGGTCGAAGCATCGTCGCTGGAGCCCGCACTATCGGCGAGGTGCATGTCGAACTTGGTCAGCACGAAGAAGAGCAGACAGGTCGCCCGCGCCCGTTCCTCGGCCGAGTTGCCATGCGTCGCCGCCACCCAGTCCGTGATCAGGTGGGGCAGGTCGGTCACCTCCATGTTGCTCGGCGGAATGCAGAGCAGCATGGAGGTGATCTCCTGCTCGGCGACGTAGCGGTCGAAGAGATAGGCGACCTTGCCGCGCAAAAAGCAGTTCTTGAGCGGGCTGTCGGCCTCGGCGAGCTGACGCTCGATGGAGTTCTCAAAGCGCGCACGGGCGCCGGGGAAGTCGAGCAGGTCCGTCTGATCGAAGATGTCCCAGGGCTTCTGGTCCATGGGCATGATCATCTCGGCCGTCAACGCGGTGACGTAAGGCCTTGGCAGAGAGGCTTCCTTGCCGTCCGGCGCACGCAGCTTGATCGGGTCGCCGTGATCGCCGGCGCCGTCCAGGCCGCCCAGGGCCTTGACGTCGACGATGCTGTTCTCGCGCGGGTCACCGTCGATCGACTTGTCGTTGATCGCGGTGATGGGCGCGAAGGCCTCGGTCGGGTTGCCGAGGGTCGAGAGCGCTTGGGCGAGGTTGGCATAGAGCTTCGCGAAGGCCTCGTGACGCCCCCAGAGCAGTGCGAGGAACTGGGCGCGGTCGCTGATGGACAGAAGCGGCGCGATCTCCGCTGCGGGGTCCCAAAAGCCGCGCAGGTTCGCGACATAGGCGATCTTGGAGAAGCCCTTTTCGAAGTACTCCTGGATCTCCCAGACCTCGTCGCCGGTGATCCCGCCGGTGGGCTGTGCCGCGCAGCGCCCGCGGAACTTCTCCACCAGCGCCTTGATCTCCTCCGGCTCCGGCGGGGCCTCGGAGTTGTCGCCGTCCATGAGGAAGGTGTTCGCCAGCACCCGGGCTACGTCGGCCTCGGACAACAGGCGCAGGTGCACCGGATAGCCCGGCGGGGTCTGGGTTTTGTGGATCGTGAAGCGGGTCACCAGACCGGTCGATTCGCCCTCACCCTCCGGGTTGATCTCGCTGATGAACTTCAGCCGGCCGTTGGGATCGTCGAACTGGCTGAACAGATCGCCGTCCTTGGGGCGCGCGAGCACCGAGACCAGGAAGGATTTACCGGCCTGACTTGGGCCGTAGACGCTGACCGCCATGGGCCGCTGGGCGGCCGCCGAGAGCTTGCGCGCCCGCGCCGCGATGCGCCGACACTCCCGCGTCAGCGCCGAACGTTCGGTGCCCACGGTCTTCTCGTTCGCCGCATCGTTCATCCAGGAAATCGCTTCCAAAGCGACTTCCGCCACCTCCGAGCAGGCGTCAGCGAGTTGCATGGGTCAAAGTCCTCGTCGTCCGTCAGGCAATCTTGAAAATGCCGCTGTCCAGCCAGTAATCGTCTTCGAAGCCGAGCGTGTGGAAACGAAGCCGAACGTCGCGGGCAGGAACGCCCTCGCCGTTGGCATCCACGATCTCGGCCGGCTCCAGCGCCTCCTTCAAAGCCTCGGCACGCAAACGACCTTCCGCCGTCTCACTGTCATCGTCCACGTCCCGTCGGCCCAGCTTGATGCGCAGGGGTGCCGGATGTTTTTGCGCCTGCGCATTCGTGAACTCAAGGCGGTAAAGTGGCGTCGCGGTCCACCGCTCCAGCGGAAGCTGACGAAAACCGATCTGCATCCGGGTGAACATCTCGAATTCTTGCGTCTCCGCGCCGGGGGCCGTGGCCTCCGCGTCGAAGATTATCCGCTCGTCCTTGATCTGGCCGTTCAGCTCCATCTCGCCGATGAACCGCGCGGTGGAGGTCATCTGCAGGTCCGAGGTGAAGAGCTTGAAGTTGCCGATCTGCGCCTCGGACAGCGAACAGAGCATGGCGCCGACGGCCGCCGTCGTCTTGGGGTCGGAGATGCGGTTGGTCACCGGGTCGCGATACGGGTACCAGCCGTCGACCCGCAGCTCGTGCATCGAGATCAGCCGGTGCGGCGGCACGGCAAGCTGTTCGCGCACGATGTCGCGCACCGCCGGCAGGCGGGAGGGGCGGCCCGCGAGGAGCACCACGTCGCACTCCAGGTGATCGATCACCTCGCACATGTCCTGGAGCACCTTCTCCAGCACAACGCGGATTGCGGCATCGATGTTGGCGCGCGAGACCGTCAGCGCGAAATCCGCCATCCGCCAGTCCGAGGCGCCCGCCTTGCGCGCCGGCACCTCGAGGTAGTCGAGCAGCGCCTGCGGCTCGGCAAGCTCGCGCTCCAGCTCATCGGCGCCGTTGGCCTGGGGCTGCGCGGCAGGGCGGGCGGCGGGACGGCCCATCCCGACGACCCGGTCGCTGGTGGGCTTGGGCTTCCAGCCCACGACGTCACCGGCATGGATCGTCTTGGTGTCGCCGGGCCCCATCTTCTCGCTCGCCTGCAGTGCGGCGACGCCGAGGGGGGCGAGGATCCGCAGGCCGAACTGGCGCCGACACTGGCGCGTCTGCTCGTCGATCTCCGCCAGATCGCCGCCGAAGAGCTCGCGCAGCCGCTCACCGGCAAAGGTCGCGCCGGCGGCCTCCAGCGATTGCTTGAGCTGCTCCAGCACGATGCGGCTCACGACCTCCCGCACCAGATCGTCGCCGGCGATCCGGAACCCCTCGCGGAATGCCTGGCGGGGGCGGATGGCGCGATTGCTCTCGCAGTAGTAGGTCGAGATCATCAGATCGGTGGTGCCGCCGCCGATGTCGATGCAGGCCAGCCGCAGCGAGGGCTCAACCGGGCCGCCCGGTGCCTCCGGCAGGGAACGATCCTGGCCCTTGAGGCGCATGAAGCTCTCGATCTGACCGCCGAATTTCTGGACGATCTCGCTGTAGAGCCAGACGAGCTGTGTCGCCGTCGCCTCGTCCCAATCCACGATCACATTGGGCCGCTGGGTCGTGCGGGTCGTATCGTCCTTCAGCCCCATGATCTGCCAGACGAGCTTGAGCGCCCCCTCCGCGCGGGAGCGCATGATCGCCTGTTCCTGCAGCGGCGTGGCCGACGGCAGCGACAGGATCACTTGGCGCAGGCGCCGCGGCACGTCCGATTGCTGCCGGCCCGCGCGCACCGCCGGCGCGTTGATCATGACCAGCGCATGGGAGATCAGCTCCGCCAGCATGAAGCCGTAGAGCGCGGAGCGGGAGAACCGCGGCCTCAGCGCCGTCTCCTGGCTCGCGGCGTTCTTGTCGAGCAGCTTGCGGCGGATGTCGTCCTTCACCTGCGCGACCACATCGCCGCGCTCGTTCAAGAAGCGAAAGGCAGAGCGGGCGACGGGCGGCAAGGACGCGCCCGCCAGGGTGTTCTGAAAACGCCAATCCTGCAGCGTCGGCTGGTCGTCCCAGAGATACCGCTTGGGGCTCGACAGGCCGGACGTCGTCTCCGTCCCCTCGGTTGCCTTGGCCAGCCGCATCGCCTCCGGCCCGATGCGCACGAAGCTGGGCCAAAGGAACGACTGCCCAGGGCGGGAGCGACGCGCGATGTGATCGCGGCCAAAGCTCGCCTCGGCGAACTCCACCCGGCTCTCGAGCGGTTTCTTGTAGTACAGTTCCGGCCGGCCCAGATCCCGCAGGCCCAGGACATAGCTGTCATTGAGGTTGATCCGCGTCTCGCCGGGGAAGCTCTCCACCAGGATCCCGCAGGTGCGGCTGTTGCCCACATCGATGACCAGATCGACGTCGATGGGCTCATAGCGCCGCTCGTCCGACACCGTGTCCAGCAGCTTGAAGGCCGGGATCCGCACCGCCTGGTTCAAGAGCTGGATCATCGCGATGTAGCGCGACCAATGCTCAAGCCGGTGCTCCAGATCCTCGACCGAGACGGGCTTGCCCTTCTGAGCGCGCTTGAACTCGAGGAACATCTCCTCGAGCCATTCGCTCACCCACTTCTGGCGGTCGATCTGGGTGCCGTCCGGCCCGTCGACGCGGGAGGACAAGAACCAGCCCATCTTGGAGGGGTCGGTGACGAAGCGAAACACCCGCTCATCCGCCGCATCGGCCCCGGTGGGCGTTGTATAGGCGTCCTGGGTGACCTTGGTCGCAAGCTGCGTATCGAAGGACAGGATGGCGCGGTGGGTATAGCCGGTGTCGGGCCCGGGCGACTCGAGCTCGGTCACATAGACCCTGGCCCAGGCGGAGGGGCCGGCGTCGTAAAGCTCCGATCCATCGCGTGCGCGGCCGGGCTTGATCCGGAACACCGGCGCCGGTGCCCATTTGTTAAGGAACGGCTCCAGTGCCTTGGTCTTGTTGATCGAATACTCGTCGTCGTCCTCGCGCGGCTGGCCGACCAGATCGGCATCCGCCTCCTCATCGCCGGTCAGCGGTATCAGGGTGCATTCGTCCCGCTCGCCGCCGGTGACGACCGTGCGTTCGATGAACTGGCGCGTCACGCTGCCGATCGCGTTGATGTCGAAGCCGAAATCGACGAACTGAACGCCGCTGTAAGGCACCAGCGTCGCATCGCTCTTCCAGGTGTGCAGGGGATGGAGCGATTGGTCGGAAGCGTACGCCAAGGCTTAGAACTCCAGGTTGAACACAAACGTCTGTTCGCGCTGTCCGGTGAAGCGCAAGGTACCTTCGCGCGTTTCGGTCTGCGTTGGTGTCTTTACCTGAAGCGTATAAGGCACGTTGGCGCGCCGAGAAACCGAGTGGTGCGCGTAGTACACAACCTTGACCTGATAGCGGCCCGAGGGCGGGTCTGACCGGAAGAACACGTTCTCCACGGGCCGTGTCGTGGTCTGGCGGGACACGGCGTTAGCGTCCACATCGAGCTCGCCGCCGCAGCTGTTCCGGGCGCGCCAGTAAATCTGGTCGCCGCGCGGACAGGTGACATGCATGTCCAGATCGGCGCGGTTGTTCCAGATGAGCGTGAAGGTCACCTCGCCCTCCTGCCCGCCGGCTTCCGCGCGTCGCCGGTCGGCTTCGCTGGGCTCGGGTTCCGGCTCAGGCTCAGGTTCCGGCTCCGGCTCCGGTTCAGGTTCTGGCTCGGGTTCCGGCTCCGGCTCGGGCGGGGGCGGCGGCGGTGGCGGCGGGGGAGGGGCCTCGGCCACGCACATCCCCTCCTGCTGGGACAGGTCGCGCTCTAGCCCCGCGATGATGTCCTCCAGCCGCTCCTGATCCCGCGCGATCTGGCGGTCCTCTGCGGCGGCGGTGATGGGGATGGGGCAGCGGTTGAGGAAGGTGGCGCCCAGGACGCCGCAGGCGGTGGTCAGAAGATAGAAGATCACCGAGAGCAGGAGGAGCAGCAGCAGCCACGACAACCACCACAGGATGTCGGTCTCCGTCCGCCGTTCGACCAGCAGGACCGTGCGCTCGGGCTGCGGCTCCATCTGCGGCGGCGGGGGAGGGGGCGGCGGCGCCTTCGCCGGGATCATCGTGCTCAGCACCCCGCGCGGGGCGGTCGCGGCCTCGCTCTCGAAGGCCCAGCAGGTCAGCACGGGCTGGTCGCCCACCATCCAGATGTAGTCTTCGCCCGGCACCTCGATGGCGTTGCGCAGCGCCTTGCCCATCCGCCGGCGCTGATCGCTCGCACTCGCAGAGTATTCCGATGCCAGGTTCTCGATGTCGCCGATCAGCGTGCCGAGGCGTTTGCGCACCTCGAGGCGCTGTTCCTCGGGCAGGTCGGCAAGGCGCTGTTGCGGGCCCTCGACCTCGGCGTACCAGTCGATGGCGGCATCTGGCGTGTCCACCGGTTCGGCGAAGAGGCGGGCATGCTCCTCGCTCAGCGCGTCCCGCAGCTCCCGGGTGATCTGCTCCCACTGCCGCTGACCCTGGGGGTCGAGCGGGCGCAGACCGGCAAGCGGCGTGGTGGTGAGACGAAGATCGCTCATTCCACCTGCCCGTCCGCCGGCCCGTCCGCTGGCGCATCGCCGCCGGTTACCGGCGCGGCCTCGGCCTCCGGCGTCGCTTCGGCCCCGGGGGCCGGGGCGTCGTCGCCGCCCACCGGCCCCGCCTCACCGGGATCGGCAGGGCGGGGCGGCGTGGCGACACCCGCGACCTGAGGACGGCACTCGTCGGTCGCGACCCGGGCGGTGGCGCCGTTCTCGCGCAGGAAGCCCAGCGCATCGGCACTGTCGAGCGAGAAGTTGAGCGCTTGCAGGGTCTCGTTGTTGAGCCGCCCGAAGGTGTTCACCCCGACGACGCGCCCGCAGCTATCGACCAGCGGCCCGCCCGAGTTGCCCGGCGAGATCCGCGCCGTGTGCACCAGCACCCGCGTCACCGGCGTCAGGTTTTGCTCCACGTTCACGATGCCATCGGTCACCGTCAGCGCCGGCAGCGCCGAGACGTCGCCGCCCATGAGGGCTGCGAACTGAGCGTCGGTCTCCAGCACGAAGCCCGGGTAGCCCGCCGCGATGACGTTCTGCAGCCGCATGGTCGCCGAGCTCTCGCGCAGGGTGAAGAAGGGCATCTGTGCGCCCTCCACCCTCAAGAGGGCAAAGTCCGCGCCGGTCTCCTCAAGCGGACCGTTGGAGCCCAGGAGCGTCGCCGGCGTCAGCGTGCCGAGCTGTTCGTTGGTCACGAAGATCTGCGCGCCCTGTCCGCCACCGGCGACGACATGGTGGTTGGTCATCAAGAGATCCGGCGCGACGAAGAAGCCGGAGCCATGGCCCGAGCCGCTCGGCCCGTTCACCAGGACCAGCGCGGTGCGGGCCTCCAGGTGGGTGAGCAGCGTGGGCAGCGACTGGGGCTCCGCCGTCTCTCCCTCCGCCGGGGGCGGGGCGTCCTCGTCCGGCACGCGGATGCGTGCGGGGTTGGGTGGGATCAGCGCCGGGCCCGGGTTGGCCTCGACCGGGTCCTCGCCCGCCGCGGCGCGTGCGCCGGGGGTCAGGTTCTCGGGCGTGGCCCCGCCGGGCAGGACCAGGTCTCCCTCCGGCGTGCAGACGGCGCCGTTGATCGCGCGGCGCAGCTCCTCGGCGCGTTCCTCGAGGGCGCGATTGGCCTCCGCCGCGATGATGCGGGCCTGTTCGTCGTCGACCACGCGCGCCGCCGGCTGGGGCGGATAGAGCAGCGTGCCCGGGATCAGCAGCCAGATCAGCACGCCGGTGGCGACCGTCAGCAGTATGCCGAGCGGGACCCAGCGCCAGGCGCCCCCGCCGCTGCGCTCCACGTAGACCGGGGTGCCGCCCCCGTTGATGCCGCCGCCGCCGCCAGGCACGGCGCCTGCCCCCGGGGTGGCGCCTGGGGGCGTGCCCGGGGCGGCGCCCATGGTCGCCCCTTGGCCGGTCCCTGGTGTGGCGGCGCCGGCCGTCGCACCCATCGCCGCGCCCGCGGCCATGCCGGCCCCCGCCCCCATGGCGGCGGCGCCGGCCGCGCCGGCGCCCGTCGGCGCGGCCGACCCCGTGGGGTCAGCGAAGCCCGGGCCGCCGCGAAGGCGCCATTCCTCGGCGCTGACGGCGGGGGCTTCGGACAACGGCATGAAACGGCCGAGGGTCGATTGGAAATGCGCGTCCCGCCCAGCCTTGGTCGTCATCGCCTCCGCCGGTGCGACGCCCCAGTTGGTCAGCACTGGCTCTCCGGCGATCACCCAGATGTCGTCGGGCGAGGCCAGATGCAGGACCGCCCCCGCCAGGGGGCCCATCGCCGGGTCGCGCAGCAGCGGCGTCACATTCGCCAGGCGCGCCGTCAGCTTCCGCTCCGCCGCCGCCCGGGCATCGTCGTCAAGCTCGCTCAGCCGCCGCGCGTCGCCCGAGACCGAGGTGTACCAGGACACGCTGGTCGGCGCCGCGCCGTTGCCGCGCGAGAGCACGGGTTCGGCAAAGAGCCGCGCCGTCTCCAGGCTTCCGCCGCGGGTCAGGGCCTCGCGCAGGGCGTCGTTGCGCTCCAAAACCGGCGTGCCGGAGAGCTGCAACAGCGTCTCGGGGTCGAGGGTGTTCTTGGAAAGCAGATAGGCGCTATCGGCCATGGCGGTCACTCCCGGTCGAGGCGGCGGGACGGGGGCTGGCGCCGGCTGCGCCGCGCGGCCGTCCGGCCGGTCCAAGGCGCCGTGTTCCCGTGGCACGGCGAGATGTGTGGAGAGGCTTGCCCATCAGATCATCCCATCCTCTCATCGCCGGATGCGGACGTTCGATCGCGCGCCGGTCGCGCGCTGCAGACTCTGGCAGGACGCGCCGCCTTGGCCGTCCAGCTCACAGTCGATCTCGCGGCGGAAGATGCGTGAGCCGTCGGAGCATTGGATGTCCTGGGCGTCCTGGATCTGCAGTTGGCCGTCGCTTTCGAAGCTGGCGGTCACGCCGCTGGCGCATGTCACGTCATTGCCCAGGCGGAAGTCCTGTTGGCCTCGGCCGTTCTCGTCGAAGCACATCTCCCAGGCCTCGACCTCGCTGATGGCTCCGGTCTGGACGTCCTGCAGGCGATAGTCGCTGTCGAGGTTCCAGCACCCTTCCAGCAGGCCCACGTCGCGGTCCCGCCAGCGATCCTCGTCGATCGCATCGGGATCTGGCTCCGGCTCCGGTTCGGGCTCGGGATCCGGCGGCGGAGGGGGCGGTGGCGGTGGCGGGGGTGGCGGCGCCTCAACCACCTGCACGGGTTCGCAGAGGGCGGCGGTGCGCGCCAGCTCCCGCTCCAGCCGCGCGATCTCATCCTCCAGGGCGTCGCGCTGGGCCTCCAGCGCTTCGGCGCCGCGGGAGCGCACGACGGTCTCGACGGCGGGACAAGAGCTGGGGAACAACTGTCCGAAAAGAGGAATAGCCGCGCAGGCCGGTAGGACAATCCAGTAAATCGCCGCCGCCAATGCAGCCAGAAAAACTGAGCCTATCCAAATGAAGATAAGGGAGCGTTTTGACGTCGAGTTGGACACTACACGATTCTCTTCAGATCAGTCGCCGGACCTTAGCCACAGGCTTTTCGAGTGTAAATCTCGATTGCCAGTACCGTTTGTCACGGTATGCGAACTGATACGGTCAAAGATCGCGCTTCCGTCGCCATTCGAGCGTTAGTTGCGGCGACGCGCGCTCGCCTATCGCTCTACGACCCAGGTGATGGCATGGGCTTCCCAAGGCTCAGGCGGCTCCAGCCTGCGAGCCAGTCGATCGATAACCGCTTCCGGCACGCTTGCCTCTCTCGCCGTGTTCTGATGCTTCAACCGATCCGGCGGTGCTTCGAGGTAGACGATCTCGATCCGCGCGCCATAGGCCCGGAGCAGCCGCAGCACCCGGGCCCGCATCTGTCGCGTCACGTTCGTGGCGTTCCAGACGAAATCGCGCCGGGCGCGCAGATGCTCCCGCGCGCGTTCAGCGGCCGCCTGCACGACGGCGCCCTGCGCGCCGGTCGGTGAGGCGCCGGTCTCGTCGCGGATCGCATCCAGGCTGACGACCGGAAGGTCGGGCCGGTTTGCCGCGATCCACGTATCCTTCCCGGTGCCCGGCAGGCCGGACATCAGCGTGACGGTGCATCGATAGTCCTCATGGGCGGCATAGCCGGGGTCCCGGTCCTCGCGTTCGAAAAAGGCCACGCGGCTCTCGTCATTGGCAAAGGCGAAAGGTCCCGTCAGGCAGGTGGCGTCCTCGAAGACGATCCGGGCGAGGTCGACGTTGTCCAGGATCGCGGCCTGATCGGCGCAGACACGGCCCACCGCATCGGCCCGCGCGTGCAGACACAGATGATCAGGGCGGCACCGCCAAGAGGTCCGGATCGCCAGGCGCTGCGGGTCCTCGCGCTCGATCAGCCAAAAGGGCAGCTGATGCACTGCGATGACGCCACACAGCCCCTCGCGCCAGGCGTAAGGCGCGTGCAGATGCCATAGGCCGTGGCGCGCCATGGCGGCCCCTACGCGGGAGTGGCCGCGGGCACTGATCCGACCGTCCTCCTCCCGCCGTGTCGTGGCGGGTTTGCCGATGTCATGCAGAACCGCCGCCCAGAACAGCTGGGCGCGGTCGTCAACGCCGAGCGCCCGCCAAGCGGCATCGGCGACCAGGGCGGCAACGACCATACGCGTATGGGTGCCGACATCACCCTCGGCGTGATGCAGCGGGTCCTGCGGGCAGGTATCGAGGGCATCAAGCGCCGGCCAAAACGCCCGGATCGCCCCCCAATCCACCCGCCAAGCCGGCCCCGACGGCACCAGGTTGAGCAGCGCGTCATGCGAAGGCTCAGGCATCATAGGCCCCCTGCACCCCGAGCACCGGCGCAAAGATGTCGATACCGGGGGCCAAGCGGTTGGGCAGGACCGGCCGGTCGAGCCAGTGACCCTCGGCCGCCTGGATCGTCTGGTGAAAACCGGCCCGAACGAACTTGAAGCGCTCCCGCACCACGTCGTCTCGCTCCAGCTTGATGTAGAGACCCTCCGCCAGATCGCTGTCCTCGGTCTGCCGAGCGACATGGTCTGGTCGATTGCCCGATGCTGCCGCAGCCTCAGACAGGGCGGCCCGCCAGTCCGGCGTCTTATAGAGTGAGGGGCGGACCAGGGCCTCGAGCTGTCGCAGCGATGCGACCGGACCCGCGTGGAGCACCGGAACCGGCATGACCGGCAGCCCATGTAGCAGCGCCGCGCGGGCGGGGGTGTCCAGAAAGGTCTCCTCCCGGCGGTCCAGCACATCGAATTCGAAGAAGAAATGGGCCAGGTGGTCGTAGAAGACGGTGTGCTTCGCATAAAGCCATTCACCGAACATGATGTAGCGGTCGCCCAGGACGCCGTTGAGTCGCTGGGCATGGGCCGCCGCCCAGGTCTTGAACAGTGCGAAATGCCGCTCCCGGCCGCCGCCGGTCAGGTAGTGGCCGCGGCTCTGCAGCAGCAGGCCGCCGTCTCGATCGAACGAGATCGCACAGTTGGAGCCGTCGAGTTTCTCCTCCAGCACGAGCGTCTCGCCGCGGAGTTCGGACAGCGGTTTACGATCGTTCAGGTCGCCGATCTGAAGGCGAGAACCCTCCAGATGCCGCGTACGCGGGTACTTCACGAGTTTCATGATACTCTCACGATGCCACCTGGCTGAACCAGGCCGTTGCACAAGCCAACGGTCACCTGCAGCGATGCTGCGGCGTCCGGTCGTGGGATGTGCAAGCGTGTTACATCGTCGTGCCCATGTGTCCTGGGTGGTGGTCGGCATCCTTCACTACTCATCCCGCCCGAGCCACGCAATGCCTCAGCTCGAGGAGCGTTCAGGGGCTCAGGCTTGCGGGGATCGTCACGGGAGCGTGGACGCGCCTGGTCGGTGCACTTAGTCGCTGACCCTGCGGGTTTTGTCGCGGTGGGGTTTGCGGCTGGTGAGGGCGTCCGTCAGTTGCTTGAGGGCTTGGGCCATCTCGCGTCGCTTCGCCGGCTCGAGGCTTGCAAGCAGTCCGTGCAGATGGACGCGCTGTATCTCCTCAGCCTCGGCGAAAGCGCGCTCGCCCTCCGCAGTCAGATCGACGAGCGTCGACCGCCGGTCGGTCGGGTGCGGGTGGCGGACCGCAAAGCCGTCCTTCTCCAGCCCATCGACCAGGGTCGTGACGTTGCGCTTGGTCACCGACAGACGCTCGGCCAGGTCGATCATCGACATCGCCCCGCCCTGCTTCAGCGTCTGCAAAAGCTGAAACCTCGCGGGCGACATGTTCAGATCGACCAGACCCTCCCGCAGAAACCGCAGGAAGGGCGGGATGAACTGGCAGAGTGCGTCAGCCGGAGATTGGGTCACCTAGCACTTCCATATAGTGAGCCTATACACTATGTATCTCCACACTATATTGGTGGACCTTAAGGAAAGGCGTACCCAATGTCCCCTGCCGCTGCAAACTGGACCGTCATCACAGGCTCAACCGGCGGCATCGGGGCGGAGATCGTGAAGATCCTCGCTGCGCGGGGCGATCCCATGATCCTGGTGAACCGATCCGAGGCGAAGGCCCAGGCGCAGCGGGCCGCCATCCTCTCAGACCACCCCGAGGCACGCCTGGAACTGGTCACCGCCGACCTCATGAACACGGTTCAAATCGAGGAGGCGATCAAGACCATCGACGCGCTGCCCGGCAGGATCGACGTTCTCTATAACAATGCAGGTGTGCTGACCGCCGAGAAGGTCCTGAGCGCGCAGGGCTTCGAGTCCCAGTTCGCGGTCAATGTGCTCGCGTCCTACCAACTGCTCTGCGGGCTGCGCGCCAAGATGGCACGCCCGGCGGGCGAGACCCCGGCGATGGTCGTCAACTTCTCGTCGAGTGCGATCACGCCGCTGAAGACCCTCACCTTGCAGGACCTCGCCAATCCCGAGAAGGTCGGCGGGCTGATGAGCACCTATGCCCAGACCAAGCTGGCTGTGACCGCTCTGGCGCCCGCGCTCAGCACCGCGCTGAAGGCCGACAATATCCTGATCCGGGCGATCGATCCCGGCGCGACCAAGTCCTCGATGACGACCAGCGGCAACAAGGCCATGCCCAGGATCATCGCTTGGCTGGCGCCGCTCCTGTTCAGCCCCGCGGACAAGCAGGCGGCCAAACTGGTCGAGAGCGCGGACCCCGCTGCCTTTGGCGGCGCCACGGGCATCTACCTTGCCAACCGCAAGGAGAAGAAGCTGCCCGCACCGGCGGCGGATCCGGCCACGCAGCGCGATCTCCTCGCCCTGCTGGACGGCGTCCTGGCGCCCTAAACGCCCGTCGTCGTGGGGCGCCGAGCGCGACGGCGCCGTCGCCTATTGCGAGGACCTGCTGGAGCGGCCGACCAAGTCGCGCCTGATGCCGATCACCGATCTCTACGAAGGCGTCGATGCGGAGGCCCTGGTGGCGCGTCTTGGTCGCCTGGTGGGTCTGGGGGTCAATGTGATCGTGCTGCTGGAGATGCCGGACACCGGGCGGCCCGGCTACGATCCTCGGCTGGCGGGCATCGTCGCGGGGCTCGGCATCCCGGTCTTCGCCTGCACGCCTGACGAGTTCGCCGACCCGATGGCCTGTACCCTGACGCGCGAGAACGTCGAAACCTGGGCTGCGAGCGCCGACATCAAGACCATCCGCCCCGACGATGGATCCTCGATGGGGTGGCGCACCCGGCAAACGCGCGCCTCGGCCCCGGCAATCGGGCGGGGGCTTTAGGTGAATTCGAAGTCGTAGGTGAAGGTTTCGACTGTCGTGCCGCGGGCGTCGCGGTCTGAGTAGA
>JBCBMO010000005.1:0-514728 GCA_039822785.1 Pseudomonadota bacterium
ACAGATGCAGGGGGCGGACCTCCGCGGGGCACAGATGCAGGGGGCGGACCTCCGCGGGGCACAGATGCAGGGGGCGGACCTCCGCGGGGCACAGATGCAGGGGGCGGTCCTCAGCGGGGCGCGGATGGTCGGCGCAGCCTGCAGCGCGGCTACTCTTCGAGGTGCCGCGCTGCAGGCTGCGATGGTACTCTGTAACCTGGATGATGGCGCGCTGGAACATGCCACCGGCGACGACAGCACCTGGCTGCCCACCGGCGTGACCATCGCCTCCTGCCTGGTGACGCTGCCCGACGACCTGCGGCGGTTCATCGACCGCCACCCGGTCGAGAGCGACAATCCTTTTCGCACGACCCGTCAGGCGTTCCTGAACCGGATCCTTTGCGGCCGCGACGACGACGGCAACCTGATCGAGAGGCCCGAAACGATCCTGGGCACCTGGGACCGACGCGACGATGGCGCCTGGGTCGATGGCGTCACCGGTTATGTCTACGCACCCGACACTGACGGTGTCTGGCCGTCTTATGAGCGTTCCTCCCGAGAGAGGCGGGCGCTGCGGGAGCGGCTGAGGGAGGAAGCCAATCCGCACCGGTGACTGGCAGCGTAGGGGGCGGTTTTGCAGGGTGGGGGCCGCGGTGCTTGGCGTTTGATGCGCGCATGAACATACTGCGAACATGTCCGTCGAGTTGGCCACCACCACCAACTTCACCTTCCTCACCGGGGCCTCGCACCCCGAGGAGATGGTGGAGCGTGCCGCCGAGCTCGGCCTCGACGCCGTCGCCGTCACCGACCGGATGAGCCTGGCAGGCGTCGTCCGCGCCCATGTGCGGCTGAAGGAGATCGCGCGCGAGGAGGTCTCGCGCAAGGACCCCAACATCACCGGGCGCGACGTGGTCGAGCATGCCCGGCGCATTCGCGCGCTCCACCGGGTCGACCCCTCCTCGCGCCTCGAAGAACCCCTGCCCGACACCGCGGAGGAGGCGCCGCAGACCTACCGCTCGATCCCAAAACTCCTGATCGGCACCCGCCTCGCCTTCACCGACAGCGCGGTGGAGGTGGTGGTGCTGGCGCCCGACCGCGCCGCCTATGCCGCCCTCTCGCGCCTGCTGACCCTCGGCAAGCGGCGGGCAGAGAAGGGGCAATGCGACCTCCGCCTCGCCGATCTCGACGATTGGGGCGCGGGGCTGATCGGCCTGATCGTCACGCCCGATCCCCTGGCGGCCGGGGATGGAGCTGATGGGGACGGGCTCGCGGCCGGCCCGCCACAGGCGCAGGGCCAGCCGCCCGGCGCGGGCACGATCGCGGCAGACGTGCAGGGCCTGACGCGCCGCCTGGGCCGGGTCGCCCTGGCGCTCTCGCCCGCCTACGATGGTCGCGACGCCGCGCGCTTCGCCGCCCGCCGGGCGGAGGCTGCGGCCTATGGCCTGCCGCTCGCCGCCAGCTGCCAGCCGATCATGCACCGCGGCGCCCGCCGGCGCGTCGCCGATGTGCTGACCTGCATCCGCGAGCGGCTGACCGTCGAGACCCTGGGCACCCGTGCCCTGCCCAATGCCGAACAGCACCTGCGCGGCCCCGAGGCCATGGCCCGGCTTTTCGCCGGCCACGAGGACGCGCTGGCCGAGGCCCGCGCCATCGCCGCGGCCTGCACCTTCTCCCTCGACGAGCTGGCCTATGAATACCCCGACGAGATCGTGGGCGGCGAAGACCCGCAGGCCCGCCTCACCCGCCTCGCGCGCGAAGGGCTGGAACGGCGCTATCCGGAGGGGATCCCCGAACACCCCCGCAGCCTGGTCGAGCGCGAACTCGCGCTCATCGGCAAGCTCGGCTACGCGCCCTATTTCCTGACGGTCAACGACATCGTCGCCTTCGCGCGCTCTCGCGGGATCCTGGCGCAAGGGCGCGGCTCGGCGGCGAACTCCGCCACCTGCTACGCGCTGGGGATCACCGAGATCAGCCCCGAACGCATCACCATGGTCTTCGAGCGCTTCGTCTCCGAAGCCCGTAACGAGCCCCCGGACATCGACGTCGATTTCGAGCATGAGCGGCGCGAGGAGGTGATCCAGCACATCTATGAGCGCTACGGCCGCCACCGTGCCGGCCTCACCTCCACCGTGATCCACTTCCGCTCCCGCGCCGCGATCCGGGAGGTGGGGCGCGCCATGGGCCTGTCCGAGGATGTCTGTGCCGCCCTCTCCGGCCAGATCTGGCACTGGTCGCGCGAGGCGATCCACGGCGAGCGCCTGCGCGAGATCGGGTTGGACCCCGATGACCGGCGTCTGCAGCAGACCCTGCACCTGGTGGAGCAGATCATCGGCTTCCCGCGGCATCTCTCCCAGCACGTCGGCGGCTTCGTCATCACCGCCGGGCGGCTCGACGAGCTCTGCCCCATCGAGAACGCGGCCATGGCCGACCGCACGGTGATCGAATGGGACAAGGACGACATCGACGCGCTCGGCATCCTCAAGGTCGACGTGCTGTCGCTGGGGATGCTAACCTGCCTGCGCAAGGGCCTCGACCTGCTCCGCGCCCATGACGGCATCGACCACACGCTCGCGACCCTGCCGCCGGAGGATCCGGCGGTCTACGACATGCTCTGCCGGGCGGACTCCCTAGGCGTCTTCCAGGTCGAATCCCGCGCACAGATGAACTTCCTGCCGCGCATGCGCCCGCGCAATTTCTACGACCTGGTGATCGAGGTCGCGATCGTGCGCCCAGGGCCGATCCAGGGCGACATGGTGCACCCCTACCTGCGCCGCCGCTCGGGCGAGGAGCCGGTGTCCTTCCCGTCGGAGGAGTTGGGCGAGGTGCTCGGCAAAACCCTGGGCGTGCCGCTGTTCCAGGAACAGGCGATGCGCATCGCCATCGTCGCCGCAGGCTTCACCCCGGACGAGGCCGACCGGCTGCGCCGTGCGCTGGCCACCTTCCGCCGCTCCGGCACGATCCACACGTTCCGCGAGCGGTTCATGAACGGCATGATCTCCCGCGGCTACGACCCTGACTTCGCCGGGCGTTGCTTCAGTCAGATCGAGGGGTTCGGCGAGTATGGCTTCCCGGAGAGCCATGCGGCCAGCTTCGCATTGCTGGTCTATGCGTCGTCCTGGATGAAGTGCCACCACCCGGCGGTCTTCGCCTGCGCGCTGCTGAACGCCCAGCCCATGGGCTTCTACGCTCCCGCCCAGATCGTGCGTGATGCGCGGGAACACGGCGTCACCGTCCGCCCCGTCTCGGTCAACGCCAGCTTCTGGGACTGCACGCTGGAGCCGGACGGGCGTGGGGGCCATGCCCTGCGCCTGGGCTTCAGGCTGGTGAAGGGATTGAAGGAGGAGGACGGCCAGTGGATCGCGGCCGCTCGCGGCAACGGCTATCCGGATATCGAGAGCCTGTGGCGCCGCGCGGGCCTGGGCCGCGCCGCCGTCACCCGCCTGGCCGAAGCGGACGCCTTCGCCGAGGCCGGGATCGAGGGCGATCCGGGGCTCACCCGCCGCGAGGCGCTGTGGGAGGCGCGGGCGCTATCGGGTGACAAACCGCTGCCGCTCTTCGCCGATGGCGAGGGGATCGAGGAGGGGCGCGTGACCCTGCCCCCTGCCACCATGGGCGAGGACGTGGTCGAGGATTACCGCGCCCTGCGCCTGTCGCTGCGGGCCCATCCCTGCGCGCTCCTCCGCCATGTCCTTGCCCCCGCCAAGACCGCGGCGAATCTGGCGCATGTCGCCGACCGGGAGCGGGCAGCGGCGGCAGGGCTCATCATCACGCGCCAGCGCCCGGGCACCGCCTCCGGCGTGATCTTCCTGACGCTGGAGGACGAGACCGGCGTCGTGAACGTCGTCGTCTGGCCAAAGACCTATGAGCGCTTCCGCCGCGCCGTCATCGCCGGGCGCCTGGTCCGGGTGGCCGGCCAGATGCAGCGCGAGGGCGCCGTCAGCCACCTGGTGGCCTGGCGGATCGAGGACATGTCCACCCATCTCGACGACCTGGGGATCGAGGGGCCGCTGTCATCCGACCGCGGCGACGAAGCCCGCCGCCCCGTCCCGCCGGAAAACCGCAAGCCGCCCCGCGCCAAGCGACGCGCCCACCACCCGCGGGAGGAGGCCAAGACGCTCTTCCCTAGCCGCGACTTCCACTGAGGCTGTCCCGCTGCAGCGCATGATTGCACCGCGCCGTGGCACTGCTACGCTTCGACAAAACGACACAAAACAGGGAGGGGCCCCATGGCGATCATGCCGGGGCAGATGCAGGACTGGCCGCTGCGGGTGGGCCGGATCCTGGACCATGCCGCCATCTATCATCCAAGGCGCAGCGTGATCTCGCGCCTGACCGCAGGCAAAGAGGCCGGCACGATCGTCGAGACGGACTGGGCCAGGCTGCGCGAGCGTGCCCTTAAGCTCACCCAGGCGCTGCGCAGGTTGGGGATCACGCCGGGCACGGTGGTGGGCTGCATGGCCTGGAACACCGCGCGCCACGTGGAGGCCTGGTACGCCATCCCCGGCGCCGGCGCCGTCTGTCACAGCCTCAATCCCCGCCTGGGCGAAGCGCAGCTCACCTATATCGCCGAGCATGCCGGCGACGCCTGGCTGGTCATCGACGCGGATCTGGCGCCCCTGGCCGCCGCCCTGGCGCCGAACCTGCCCGCGCTGCGTGGGATCATCGTCCTCGGTCACGCCCTGCCGGCGGAGATCGCGGCCCTCCCGCTCGAGAGCCATACCGCCGAGGCGCTGATCGCGGCGGAGGATGGCGATACGGAATGGGAGGCGGTGGACGAGCGCGCCGCCTGCGGGATCTGCTACACCTCCGGCACCACGGGCAACCCCAAGGGCGTGGTCTATGCGCACCGCTCGAACGTGCTGCATGCCATGGCCATGCTCCAGCCGGACATGCTGGGGCTTTCATCGCGCGACATGCTGATGCCGGTCGTGCCGTTCTTCCATGCCAACGGCTGGACCACCGCCTATAGCGCCCCGATGTCGGGCGCCGGCATGGTGCTGCCGGGCCGCCAGCTCGACCCTGCCTCGCTATGCGAGATGATCGACCGGGGGGTGACGATCTCGGCCGCCGTCCCCTCGGTCTGGTTGCCGCTGCTCGAACACCTGCGGCGCGAGGGACGGGGGCTCGGCACACTGCAGCGGGTCGTCATCGGCGGCTCCGCCTGCCCCCGCGCGGTGATCGAGGCCTTCCAGGACGACTATGGCGTGCGGGTGATCCACGCCTGGGGCATGACCGAGACCTCGCCGCTGGGCAGCCTGGCGACCGAGAAGCCGGAGGTCGCGGCGATGGAGCCGGCCAAGCGCCTGGACATGCAGGAGACCGTCGGCCATCCGCCCTTCACGGTCGATATGCGCACGGTCGACGAGGCGGGCCGCCCGCTGCCCCGCGATGGCGTCACGCCGGGCCGGCTGCAGATCCGCGGACCCGGCGTCGTCGAGCGGTACCTGAAACAGGAGGTGGATGCCGCCGATGCCGACGGCTGGTTCGACACCGGCGATGCCGCCGCGATCGACGCCAACGGCTATGTGCGCATCACCGACCGCTTCAAGGACGTGATCAAGTCGGGCGGCGAATGGATCAGCTCGATCGACCTGGAGAACGCGGCCGTGGCCCACCCCGGCATCGCCGAGGCCGCTGCCGTCGCCGTGCCCCATCCGAAATGGGGCGAGCGCCCCGTCCTACTGGTCGTGCCCTTGGGCGAGACGGCGCTCTGCAGCGAGGAGATCCGCGCCCATCTCGCGCCGCATTTCGCGCGCTGGCAGCTGCCGGACGACATCATCGTGGTCGACACCCTGCCCCATACGGCCACGGGAAAGCTCTCGAAGCGCACGATCCGCGAGGACCTGAACCGCAGCGGCTATCGGCTGCCGAGCGAAGACTGACCATCCGCGGATCGTGGCGGGCGATGACAGCGGCTCTTTAAGCTGCCACAATTCGCCCGCACGTTCCGCCTGCGCGCGCGAGGGTGCGCAAGATCGATATCGGATGGCGCCGTGAGCAGCGAAACCGAACCGAAGTTCAGCTGGGATCTCGAGCAATACTCGACCAAGGCCCGGCAGGAGAAACGGGCTCAGCAGGTCGCCGAGAAGCGCGCTGCCGGCCTTGGCAACGACGAAGATCATATTGCCGAGGTCGATGATGGCGACTGGCTGGCGCCGGCGGAGACGAAGGCCCGCGCGCGCTATGTCGACAGCGGCTCGGTGTTCTGGACGGCCTTTGGCGGCGGCGTCCTCACCGTGCTGACGCTGGGGTTCTACCGGTTCTGGCTGATCACTGCCCTGCGCCGGCTCTACGTGGGCTCGATCCGTATCGACAACGACCCGATCGAATACACAGGGCGCGGCTTTGAGAAGCTCATCGGCTTTCTGATCGCGATCTGCTTTTTGGCGATCTACCTGGCGCTGACCAACGTCGCGCTGCTGTTCTTCGGCCTCTCCTCGCTCGATGGGGCGGCGCTGTTCACCCCCTTCTCGCTGATCGCCGTGCTGCCCTTCCTGTTCTACGCGCAGTACCGCAGTCAGCGCTATGTGCTGTCACGCTTGCGCTGGCGCAGCATCCGCTTCGGCCTGGGCGGTGGCGCCTGGAGCTATACCGGCCGCTCGATCCTGTGGCTGATGCTGACCGTCCTGACGCTCGGGATCATGTATCCCTACATGCACTTCAAACAGGCCAAATACCTGACGGATCGGACGCATTTCGGGTCCATGACCTTCCAGCAGAACGGCAGCTGGCTCGGCCTGCTGTCGCTCTGGATCTGGCTCTACATCTCCTTTGGCATGATGTTCCTGTTCGGCTGGGGACTGGCCGAGGAGATGCAGCTTCAGGCCGATGGGGTGCAGGTGCTGTTCTCTGTGCTGCTGCCCTTCGCGATCCTGCTGACGATGATCATGGCCTTCAACTATCAGGTCGGGGCCTTCCGTTACCTCTGGGACAACCGCTCCGTCGGGCGGACCCGGATCGAGAACGACGTCTCCGTCGGCTCGCTGATCCTGACCTATCTCAAGGGCTATATCGCCGTCTCGGTCCTGACCTTCGTGATCGGTGTGGTCGGCGCGCTGGTGATCGGCGGCGCCGGGTACCTCGCGACGATGGCCATGATGGGCGACGTGGGCATGTCCCCGGATGAGCTGTCTACCGAGCTCGAAGCGATGATGGCCGGTGACATTCCGCCCACGCCCGCGGCGATTGCGCCGCTGTTGCCCCTCGCGCTCGGCGTCGTCGGCGCCTATGTCTTCATCTTTGTGCTATCCTTCGCACTGACGCAGAGCTTGATCATCCAGCCGATCCTGCGTCGCAAGGTTGAGGCGATGTTGATTAGGAATCCTCAAGCGCTGGAGCGTGCAGGCCAGCGGAGCCAGGACGGGGCCGCGGAGGCCGGGGGCTTTGCCGACGCCCTTGGCGTTGACGTGGGCGCCGGGTTCGGATGACCGCGCTCTCGGAGTACGAGAAGCTCGAAGCGATGGGCCGTTATTTCGACGGCCAGTCCGCCCGTCCGCAGGATGTCATCATCGGGTTCGGCAAGCGCAGCCTGACCATCTTCAGCACGACCGACGTGGCCCTGGCGCACTGGCCGCTCGGCAGCTTGCGCGCCGTCTCGGGCCGCGGGGCCGAAGAAATGGTGCTGGTCCCCTCGGGCGATGCTGAGGAGCGCCTGATCCTGGATGATGCGCTGATGAAGGGCGCGCTGTCCAAGGTGTGCCCCGACCTCTATCGCCGCGCTACCAGCGGCAAGAGCGTGCGGGTGGCCGGTCTCTGGGGCCTCAGCGCCGTGGCCTCGGTGGTGGCGATCGTCTTCTTCATCATTCCCGCCTTGGCCGTAAACCTGGCACCGCTCATCCCGCCGGAGCGTGAGCAGGCCCTCGGCGATGCGGTGGCGAAGCAGATCACCTTCATGCTCGGAACCTCCGACGAGAAGAACCGCGGCTTCTGCGGTGAGAGCGAGGGCACCGCGGCCCTCCAGAGGATGGAAGACCGCGTGATGGGCGACCTGGAGTTGCCCTATCCGCTGCGGGTCGACGTGCTTGACCATCCGCTCGTGAATGCCGTGGCCATGCCCGGGGGGCGGGTGATCCTGTTCCGCGGGCTGATCGACGAGTCCGAGACGCCGGAGGAGGTCGCCGGCGTGCTCGCGCATGAGATCGCGCACGTGGTGCATCGCGATCCCACCGTCGGCGTTCTGCGCACTGCGGGCACGGCGGGTATCTTCTCGCTCGTCCTGGGGGATCTCTTCGGGGCCGGCGTGATCGCCGCCGCGGGCGAGGCCATGCTGAACGCCAGCTACCAGCGCGAGGCGGAGCTGCGGGCCGACAATACCGCCATCCAGATGCTGGCGGATGCGGGCCTGCCCTCCGATCCCTTCGCCGGCTTCTTCGAGCGGCTGCGGGAAAAGCACGGCGATACCCCCCTTGTGATGAGGTACTTCGCCTCTCACCCTGAACTGGAGGGGCGGGCGGAGCGCGCGCGAGCCGGCGATACCCTCGAGGGCAGCGACTTCGTGCCGGTGCTGACGGATCGCGACTGGGTGGCGCTGCAGGGGATCTGCAGCGACTTCTAAGCGCTCAGCCGCCCAGCCGGAAGCGGGCCCGGATGCCCAGCGCACCCTCCGCCGTGGCAGCACCCTCCTCCTCAAGCTGCAGCAGCGTCGCCAGCACGTTTCGCGCCGCGGCAGGCAGCAGCGCGGCGGGCGTATCCATGTAGAGGCGCGCTGCCAGCGTCTCGGCGCTGGCGGGGCCTGCCTGAAGCGCCTCCTCCACCGCGCGTCGGCGGGCGGTTCGGTGCGCGGTCTGCTCCTCCAGCAACTGCACCGGGTTCTCAACCACGGGGCCATGCCCAGGCATCAAACGGGACCCGGGCAGATCTGCCACCAGCGCACTCAGGCGCCCTAGCGTCCGCATCTGCGCGGCCATGTCCCCCTCGGGCGGGGAGACCAGGGTCGAGGACCAGCCCATCACCGCATCGCCCGTGAAGACCACCCCGCGGTCGCGCAGCACAAAGGCGAGATGGTTCGAGAGATGTCCCGGCGTATGCAGCGCCTCCACCTGCCAGGCACCAAGGTCGAGAACCCCGCCGTCCGCCATTTCACGGTCCGGAACAAAGTCGCGGTCTGCGCCCTCCCCGCCCTCCAGCGCAGGGGCGGCCTCGGCCAGCGTCCGCATGCGCGTGCTCATCCCCGCACCGTGGGGCCCGAAGGCAAGCACGGGAGCACCCGTCTCGGCCCCGAATGCCGGCGCCCCGGCCGTGTGGTCGAGATGGCTATGCGTGACCAGGATCGCCGAGGGCGCCTCGGATAGGGCCGCCAGAACCGCCGCGCGGTGACCGGGATGATCCGGCCCGGGATCGATCACCACCGCTGGCCCCCTGCCATCCGCGGCGGTGACCACATAGGTCTGGGTGCCGGTGTAGGTCATGGGCGAGGGATTGGGCGCCGTCAGGCGGAGGACGCCCGGCGCGACCACCGTCGGCCCCAGATCGGATTGTGGCACCACCGTCGCCCCTCCCCTTGCGCACCGGCCCCTTGCGCACCGGCCCGGCGCGCCCTAGCCCAGAGCCATGCAGAAGCTCGCCCCGCGCATCAAACGCTTTCTGCCGCGCAGCCTGTTCGGCCGCGCGCTCCTCATCCTCGTGCTCCCGGTCGTCCTGCTCCAGGGGTTCGTCACCTCGATCTTCATCGCCCGTCACTACGACGGCGTCACGGTCCAGATGACCGAGGATGTGGCCCGCAAGCTCGACTACATCGTCGCCGTGATCGACGGAGCGCCCGGGCGAGAGGAGGCCATGCGCGAAGTGCGGGAGGCCGGACCGGCCCTCGGCCTGGTGCTCGAACTCGATCCGGAGGGGCGGGTGGAGCCGCTCGCATTCCGCGATTTCTACGACCTGACGGGCAGCGTGATCGCCGAGACGCTGAAGGCCGGCGTCACCAAGCCCATGACCCTGGATCTGGTCGCGGTGCCCAAGGCGGCGGTGGCGGAGATCCTGACGACCAAGGGCGTGCTGACCGCCACGATCCCGCGCCGCCAGCTCAGCCCGGCAAACCCGCATCAGCTGATCGTGCTGACGAACATCGCAGGGCTCGCGCTGGTCATCGTCGCGGTCATCTTCCTGCGCAACCAGGTGCGCCCGATCCGGGAACTCGCCGAGGCGGCGGTGGCCTTCGGCCGTGGCGCCTCCCGCCCCTTCCGCCCTGCCGGGGCCGAGGAAGTGCGCGGCGCGGGCCATGCCTTTCTGGAAATGCGCAGCCGCATCGAGCGGCAGATGCAGAGCCGCACGGCCATGCTCTCCGGCGTCAGCCACGACCTGCGCACGCCGCTTACGCGCATGAAACTGGCGCTGGCGATGATGGAGGACAACGAGGAGGCCGCCGAGGTCCAGCAGGACATCGGCGAGATGGAGCGGATGCTCGACAGCTTCCTCGCCTTCGCCCGCGGCGAGGCCGGCGAACAGCCCGAGCCCATCGACGTGCGCGCCCTGGCGGAAGAGATCGTGGCCGGTGCCGAGCGCCTGTCGCAGGACATCACGCTCTCGACCGAGGCGGAGGGGATCGAGACCGCCCTGGTGACGGCCCGGCGGCAGGCCCTGAAGCGCGCGGTCATGAACCTGGTCGACAATGCTCGCACCTACGGCGGGCAGACCCTGCTGACCCTGCGCCTGGCACCCCGCTCGGTCGATTTCGTGGTGGAGGACGACGGCCCCGGGATCCCGCCGACCAGGCGGGAGGAGATGACCCGCCCCTTCACCCGCCTCGACCCCGGCCGGGGCCAGAGTAAGGGCGGGGGCGTCGGCCTCGGCCTTTCCATCGCGCTCGATGTCGCGCGCAGTCACGGCGGCGCGCTCGAGCTCGACCAGAGCCGGCGCCTCGGCGGGTTGCGCGCGACCCTGCGCCTGCCGCGCAGCCCCGCGCCGGCCCAGGGTGCCATCGCCTAGGGCGCGACCCTGAGGCGGTCAGTGCATCCGTGCGCCGGGTGCCACTGTGCTGTCGGGGGCGAGCAAGACGATCCGCCCCTCGTCATCGGCGCAGCCCAGCGTCAAGACCTCGGACATGAAGGGGCCGATCTGGCGCGGCGGGAAGTTCACGACCGCCATGACCATCCGACCAACGAGCGCGTCGGGCGTATAGAGATCGGTGATCTGGGCGGAGGTCTTCTTCTCCCCCAGCTCGGGCCCGAAATCGATCCACAGCTTGAAGGCGGGCTTGCGGGCCTCCGGAAACGGCTCGGCCCGCAGGACGCGCCCGGCCCGAATGTCCACCTTGAGAAAGTCGTCGAAGCTGATCGTCATCGTCTTAGTCCCCGCCGTTTCTGTCTGTCGTTGACTGATCAGCAGGGGCGGCGGAAGACAAGCCTGCGAACAGCGAAAGGGCCGCCCCAATGGGACGGCCCTGAACGGCGCAGCAACGGGAGGAGACGCCGCGCCGGACGGCGATCCGCGCTTACTTCTTGGTAGCGGCCTTAGCCTGCTCTTCGAAGGCAGTCTGGAACTCGGAAACGGCTTCCTCGAAGCGGGCCTTGACCACTTCGAAGGCCTCCGAGGACGCCTTCTGCGCCATCTCGACCAGCTCCTGGCTGTCCTTGACGGCCTTCTCGAAGGCGACGCGCGCGGCGTCCATGTTCTTCTGCGCCTGCTCGGCGGTCATCGGCTGACCCTGGACGTCACCCATGGCGTCCTTCGCCTGGGCCATCGCCTCCTCGATCATGGCAACCTGGCGCTTGTAGACGCTCTGGTAGCCGGCGAGGGCGACCTTGTTGGCCTCCATGGCGGCGGTCAGGTTCTTCTCGTGCGCCTTCACGACGCCCTCCATGCCCGGTACCTGCGAAGCATCGAACATCTTGTCGAGCTCGGGGACCTTGAACATCTCGTTGAACTTGTCGAGCTCCGGCATCTTGAACATCTCGTTCAGCTTGTCGAAGTCGGCGAAGGGGAACTTCTCGTGCATCATCTTAACCTTCTCCTGCGGTCGGCTTTCAGGTTGGCGGCGCACCATGCCGCCGCTGACCGTCATATTGTGCGGCGCACAAAAATTGTCAACGAGATTTTTTGTGCGCCGCACAATAGACGACGCGCCCGGTTTGGTTGCAAATCAATGCCTGTTTAGAGCCCAGGTTTTTCCGGCGCGTGGAATGGCCTGTCCCACCCACGCGCGGCCGCGTGACCGAAATGCCTCAGCTCTTGGAGAGCGCGCGGGAGCGGTCGGCCGCCGCGGCGACGGTCGCGGTCATGAGGCGCGGCAGCTCGGGCATCAGGACGGCGAGGCCGGCTGCTGTGGTTCCCCCGGGGCTGGTGACGTTCTCGCGCAGGGTTGCCGGGCTCTCCGCGCTGTCGCCCGCCAAGGCGCCCGCCCCGACGACCGTCGCGCGCGCCAGGGTGAGGGCGAGATCGGGTGCCAGCCCCTCCGCCTCCCCCGCCGCGGCCAGCGCCTCGATCAGGTGAAACACATAAGCCGGGCCTGAGCCGGAGACGCCGGTGACCGCATCCATCTGCGCCTCCGCCGCCAGCCGCACCGTCTGGCCGATGGGGGTCAGCAGCGCCTCGGCCCGGGCGAGCCCCGCCTCGCCCGCCTCGGCGTTGGCGACCAGCGCGGTGATCCCCTTGCCGATGGCGGCCGGCGTGTTGGGCATCGCCCGCACCACCGGCGTGCCGGGACCGAACAGCGCCTCGAAGGCCGCGATCGGCGTGCCGGCGGCGATCGACAGCACCAGGGTCTCGCCACCGCCGAAGGCTGCAATCGCCGGGGCGGCAGCGGCCATGATCTGCGGCTTGACGGCCAGCACGGCAACCTGCGGCACCTCGGGCACCGTGGGGTTCAGCCGCAAGCCCTCCCCCTCCAGCGCCACCAGCCGGGCGGAGGGGGCGGGATCGATCACCTGCACCGCCTGGGGGGCTAGGCCTGCCGCCAGCCACCCCTCCAGCATCGCGCTGCCCATCTTGCCGCATCCGAGCAGAAGGAGCGACGAGACGGCGGGGGTGGCAGAGGCAGTCGAGTTCATGGGAGGCTCCACGCGGGAATGGCTGAGGCCGGCGGAGCTTGGACCAGGGCGGCCGCCGCGCCAAGCGCAGGGCCGCCCAAAGGGTCTCTGGACGTGGTCTCTCGGGCTGGCCGCCCGCCCTTAGGCGGTGCCGTAGGCGTCCTCGATCACCAGGTCGAGCGCATCCTCGGCCGTGTCGTTGGTGAAGGCGCAGGTCTGGAAGGCGGGGTAGAACCGTTCGCTGAGCGCCACCGCGGACAGCACCATGCTCTCGATCTGCTCCGGCGAGGCCCCGGCCTGGCCCGCCAGCGTCAGGCCGTAGCGGAACGCCAGCAGCCCCTGGTCGGGCCAGTAGGTGAACACGCCATGCCACAGCCGGTCATTGATCTGGCCCACCAGGCGGGTGAGTTCGGCGCGGCGTTCCTCCGGCACGTCGATCTCGAACGAGGAGATCAGCCGCAGGAGGTCATCGCGCTCAGACCAGGCGAGCGAAAGCGAGTAGTGCCGCCACGCGCCCTCGATCGACATGGCGATCTGGTTCTCGCCCATGCGGTCGAAATCCCAGCAGGCCTGCTCGGCCAGGGTCTCGACCATATCGATCGGGTGAATGTCGGTATTCTCGAAAAAGCCTGTCACGGACATGCGTCAAAGCCCCTACTGCTCCGGAGACCGGGGGCTCTGTGGCCCCTTCTGCTCCAAGGGTTGCCATGGGTCGTGTGCGTTTTTCTCTCAACCCATAGATATGGTGGCAGGACCGAGTCCTTGCACAAAGCGAAAAGTGCGACCGCCGCAAAAACGTCACTCAGTTTCGCGCAGCGATCGCCGCGACCACGAGTATAACCAGGTCGGAAATCCAGTGGCGACCGGGGCTTAGCCCTCGGCCTTGCCACTCTGCGCAAGCTGCGCCTCGAGCGCCTCGATCCGGGACTTCAGCGCCTCGTTCTCCTCACGCGCGCGCTCGGCCATACCGCGGACCACTTCGAACTCCTCGGCGGTGACCAAATTCGAATCGCGCAAGAACTTCTCCAGCGCCGTCCGCATGGCCTGTTCGGCCTCCTCTCGGGCGCCCTGGGCGATGCCGGCGGCATTGGTCATCAGCTGGCTCAGGTCGTCGAACAGCTTGCCGCGTGTCTGCATCGGTGCTTCCCCCAGGGGCTGGAACGCCGACCCGCTGCCCTTCGGGCGCGGCTCGGCGGCGTGTATGGACACTGCTGCCGCGTTATGCAAGCGCGGCCTTCAGGATTGACAGATGTCACGGCTTCGCTCACCCAACAGGCTCTCGCGGTCCCGCGGCCGGCGGCCGATGCAGGGGGCCCTGCCTGCCGAAGGGAGTTGAGGCGCGGTGCTGGCCATTCCGTTTCCGCAGATCGACCCCAATCTGGTGGCCTTCGAGATCGGTGGCGTCGAGATCGCGCTGCGCTGGTATGCGCTGGCCTATATCGCGGGGCTGGTCCTGGGATGGCGGATGGTCGTGCTGCTTATGCGCCGCCCGCACCTCTGGCCCGCCGAGCGACCGCCCATGACCCCGGCCCAGCCGGAGGAGTTGCTGACCTGGATGGTGGTCGGCGTCGTCGGCGGTGGGCGATTGGGCTTCGTCCTCTTCTATAACCCGCTCCACTACCTCTCCAATCCGCTGCAGATCTTCGCGGTCTGGGAGGGGGGCATGTCCTTTCACGGCGGCTTTCTCGGCGTGATCCTGGGCGTGATCCTATACTGTCGGCGCAACGGCATCCCCGTGCTGCAGGCGGGCGATGCGGTAGCGCTGGCGGCGCCGGCCGGCATCTTCTTCGGTCGCATCGCCAACTTCATCAACGGTGAGCTTTGGGGACGGCAGACCGAGGTCTCCTGGGGCATGGTCTTTCCCGCGGTCCCGCAGGCCTACTGGGGCGGGCCGGTGAACCTGCCGCGCCATCCCAGCCAGCTCTACGAGGCGGCGACCGAGGGGCTGATCCTGGGCCTGGTCATGTGGTGGCTCGCGATGTCCCGCGGCTGGCTGAAGCACCCCGGCGCGCTGATCGGTGTGTTCTTCATCGGCTACGGCGCCGCGCGCAGCTTCGTCGAGAACTTCCGCCAGGGGAACATCGAGTACGTCACCCCCGACAACCCCTGGGGGCAGGTCATCCGCTTCGGCCTGGGACCGGAGGCGATGGGCCTCACCATGGGCCAGGTCCTGTCGCTGCCCATGATCGCCATCGGCATCGGCTTTCTGCTCTATGCCCGCCGCAGCGCCGACACCGCGAAGGGGGCCGCGTGAACCACCAGCCGGAGGACGAGCGCCCCCTGCAAGAGACCCCGCTGATGCGGGAGGTACGCGCCCGCATCTTCGCCCGTGGACCGATCAGCGTCGCGGAGTACATGGCCCTCGTCCTCGGCGATCCGCAGCACGGCTATTACACCACCCGCGATCCGCTTGGTGTCGCCGGTGATTTCACCACCGCGCCGGAGATCAGCCAGATGTTCGGCGAGTTGGTGGGGCTGTGGCTCGCCCAGGCGGCCGTGACCCAAGCCCTGGACCAGGCCGCACCACTGATCGAGCTGGGGCCGGGGCGGGGCACCTTGATGGCCGATGCCCTGCGCGTCGCCCCGGCGCTGGACACGCGGCCCCTGTGGCTGGTCGAGACCTCCGTCACGCTCAGAGCGGTCCAGAGCGTGCGGCTGCCGCGGGCACGCTGGATCGACCGGCTGGATGCCCTGCCCGACACGCCGATGCTGCTGGTCGCCAACGAGTTCATCGATGTCCTGCCGCTGCGCCAGTACCTGGCCGACGAGCGGGGCTGGCGAGAGATCCAGGTCGGCCTCAACGAGACCGGCGATGCGCTGTCGTTTGGCCTGTCGGGGGTGCTGCCCCTGCCCGAGGGCGAGGCGCCGCCCGCGCCCGGTGACTGGCGGGAGGAGAGCCCCGCCGCGGAACAGGCCATCGGTGAGATCGCGCGGCGGGTGGCGACCTGTGGCGGCGCGGCCCTGCTCATGGACTATGGCTATGTCGCCGCCGACCGGCCGGCGGGGCCCACCCTGCAGGCGGTGCGCGGCCATACCCGAACGGACGCGCTGCAAGCACCGGGCGAGGCCGATCTCACCTGGCTGCCCGACTTCGACACTCTCGCCGCCACCGCCCGCACCGCGGCACCCGTCGAGGCCTGGGTGACGACACAGGGCGCCTTTCTGACGGAGCTTGGCATCGGCCAGCGCGCCGCCGCCCTGGCGACCGCCCGGCCCGGCGACGCAACGGCGCTGGCGGACGGGCTGGAGCGGCTGGTGATGGCCGAGGAGATGGGGCAGCGCCACAAGGTGCTGGCGATCCTGCCAAAGGGGCAGCCGCGCCCACCCGGCTTCGACCCCGCCACGCCGGTGCCGCGCCGGGGAACCGGGGCATGACGTTGCAGCCGATCACCGACCGCCTTCTGGCACCGATGCACCATGGGTTCTTCACGCGTGAGGGCGGTCGCTCTGCGGGGATCTACACCAGTCTGAACGGCGGACCCGGATCGCGCGACCTGCCGCAGGCCGTGGCCGCCAACCGCCATGCGATCGCCGCCCATCTCGGGGCAAGGGCGCTGATCTCCGTGAGCCAGGTGCACTCGGACCGCGCCATCGTCGTCACCGGTCCCTTCACCGGCGGACGGCCGGAGGCGGACGCCATGGTCACCGATCAGCCCGGCATCGCACTGGCCGCGCTGGCCGCGGATTGCGCGCCGGTGCTGCTGGCCGATGCCACCGCCGGCGTCGTGGCCGCAGCCCATGCCGGCTGGCGCGGCGCGCTCGGCGGTGTCATCCAGGCGACCGTCGCGGCCATGACCGCCCGCGGTGCCTCGCCTGCGCGGATCACCGCCGTGGTGGGGCCCTGCATCAGCCAACGCGCCTATGAGGTAGGGCCCGAGTTCGTCGAACGCTTTCTCGACGAAGCGCGGGAGAACGACCGGTTCTTTGCCGGCGGCCAGGGCGATCGGGCGATGTTCGACCTGCCGTCGTTCGTCCTGGCGCAGCTGCGCGCCGCCGAGGTGGGAGAGGCCGTCTGGAGCGGCCATTGCACCTATTCGGACGAAGCGCGCTTCTTCAGCTATCGTCGGGCGACGCATCGCGGGGAGCCGGACTATGGCCGTCTCGTCTCGGCGATCGCGCTGCCGGATAGGCATGAGGAGACGGGCGTATGAGCGAGCGGTACGAGAGCATCAATCGCGCCCGCTCGCCATTGAAGCTCGGCGCGCTCGTTGCCTTTGGCGTCATCGCCTGGATCGGCGGCGGCTATGGCGCACACTGGATCTTCTTCGTCCCCATCGCCCTCGGCGGCGGCCTGCTCGCCTGGAACATCGTCTTCGGGACCGATCAGCATTTCATCATGGACGAGGCGACGATGCGCTGGGGCACGCCGAAGACCGAGACGGTCGTGGCCCTCAGCGACATCGCCAAGGTGGTCATCAAGGATTGGAGCGACAGCACGGATTTCGTCATCCAGCACCGCGACGGCCGGCTGACGCCGATCCCCTCGGACGCCGGCCCCTCCGGCCCCAAGCGCTTCGCCGCCGCACTCGAGGCGCGTGGTGTGCCGGTGGAGGAGAAGTAACCGTGCTGCATTTCAGCGAGGCGGAATTCGCGCGCAGGCTGGCGGAGACGCGGGCCGAGATGGCCGAGCAGAGCCTGGATGCCTTGCTGCTCTTTGCGCCCGAAAGCCAGTATTGGCTCACCGGCTACGACACCTTCGGCTACTGTTTCTTCCAATGCCTGATCCTGCCGCTGGACGGGGCGCCGGTGCTGCTGACGCGCTCGGCGGATCTGCGCCAGGCGGAGCTGACCTCCACCATCCGCGAGATCCGGATCTGGAAGGATCGCCAGGGCGCGAACCCCGCGGCCGACCTTGCGCATCTGGTGACTGAGATGGGGCTCTCCGGCCGGCGCGTCGGCTGGGAGACGGCGACCCACGGTCTGACCCACGCCAATGGCGCGCGGGTGGCAAAGAGCGTCGGTGCCATCGCCAACCTCATCACCATCGACGGCTTGATGGGGCGGCTACGCCTGGTGAAGTCGACCGAGGAAATCACCCATGTTCGCCGTGCGGCCGCGCTGGCCGATGCGGCCTGGGACGCGGCGCAGGCCACCGCCCGCCCCGGCTTGACCGAGAGCGCGGTCCTCGCCGCCATGCAGGGCGCGGTTTTCGAGGGGGGCGGGGGCTACCCGGCCAATCCCTTCATCATCGGGGCCGGCCCCCATGCCCTGCTCTGCCGCACCCAGGACGGGCGGCGCGAGATGGCGGCGGAGGATCAGCTCAACATCGAATGGGCCGGCGTCTCGGCGCGCTATCACGCAGCCCTTTTCAAGACGATCGTCCTCGGCAAGCCCAGGCCCGACCATGCCGCGATGCAGGCGGCGGCCGAGGAGGCGCTGCTGGCCTGCGAGGACGCCATGCGTCCCGGCGCCACCATGGGCGAGGTCTTCGCCGCCCATGCGCGCGTGTTGGATGCCCATGGCATGGCGCGTCACCGGCTGGCGGCCTGCGGCTACAGCCTCGGCCCCCGTTTCGCGCCCTCGTGGATGGAGGACCAGATGTTCTACGAGGGCGCGGAGACCATGGTGAGCCCCGGCATGGTCTTCTTCCTGCACATGATCCTGATGAACTCCGACAGCGGCACGGCGATGTGCCTCGGCCGGACCTCGCTGATCGGCGAGACCGCCGCCGAACCCCTCAGCCGCATGCCCCTCGAGATGGTGGTGGTCTGAGGGGCGTGATGTCAGGCGCTATCGGCCTGGGCGATCTGGGGCACCAGGTCGTCGAAGGGGACGCCGGGATCATCCTTGGCGGAGCGGATCACGAGCGAGGTCTTGACCGAGGCGACGTTGGGCGCCGTCGTGAGGTCGTTCGTCAGGAAGGACTGGAAGCTCGACAGGCTGGGCGCCACGCACTTCAGCAAAAAGTCGATCTCCCCGTTCAGCATGTGGCACTCGCGCACGTAGGGCCAGTCCTTGCAAAGCGCCTCGAAGGCCGCGAGGTCGGCACCCGCCTGGCTGCGCAGGCTGACCATCGCGAAGACGTTGACCTCGAAGCCCAGCTCGCGAGCGTTCACCCGGGCAAAGTAGCCCTGGATCAGCCCCTGCTCCTCCAGCACGCGCATCCGGCGCAGGCAGGGCGGCGCGGAGATCCCGACGCGGCGCGACAGCTCGACGTTGGTCATCCGCCCATCGCCCTGAAGCTCCGCCAGGATGTGAAGGTCGATGGGATCCAGCTTGGATGCCGGCATGTTGTTCCTCCCTTGCGCGGTCGGTATCGCCGCCTGCTGCGCATTGCGCCGCAATAGGAGGTCAGATACGGGATGACGCCGAATGGTGCAAGAATCTTGCGGAGGAACGCAAGAAATGGAAACGGAAGTGGCTAATCCCGCGCCACCTGTGCCCCTGATCTGCCTGTTGGACGGGCGCGCGGGGCATGAGGCGCAGGTGCTTGGCCTGGCCGAGGCGCTGGGCCGCCGCCGCCCCGTGACCATCGAGCGGCGGATGGTCCACCCCGCCCCCTGGGCAGCACCGCTGCCGGCGGTGGCCTGGCACACCCTCGGCAGCCTGGTGCCCGGCTGGATGACAGCGGCGCTGGCGGACTGGCAAATCCTGGCGCCGCTGCCCCAGGGCGCCGTGGTCATCGCGGCCGGCAGGCGCGCGGCCCCGGTCGCGGCCTGGCTCACGCGTCACCACGGCGGCCGGTCGGTGCAGTTGATGGCCCCTAGGATGCCCGCCACTGCCTTCGATCTGATCGCAGCACCCGAGCATGATCGCCTGCAGGCACCGAATGCCGTGGCGACGGTGGGCGCCATCGGCCGGCTGACCGCACAGACCATCGCCAAGGCCGCCAAAGCGGATGCCGCGCGCCTTGCCGCCCTGCCCGGCCCACGGGTCGCCGTGCTGGTCGGCGGCCCCTCCGACAGCGCGGGGTTCGAGGAGGCGGACGAACGCGCGCTGCTCGACGCCTGCAGCGCCATCGCGGCCCAGGGCTACACGCTGCTCGTCACCCCCTCGCGGCGCACCCCCAAGCGGCTCATCCGCGCGCTGTCGGCCGCCCTGGCCGATGGCAAGGGCTGGGTCTGGGACGGCACGGGCGAGAACCCCTACCCCGCCCTGCTGGGTCATGCGGAGGCCGTGCTGGTCACAGCCGACAGCGTGTCGATGGCGTCGGAGGCCGGGGCCTCCGGCCTGCCGGTGCATCTGCTCCCGCTCAAGGGTCTCAGCCCCAAGCTCGCCGCCTTTCATCGCTCGCTCAAGGAACGGGACATCACCCGCGACTTTGACGGCACGATCCGGCGCTGGCGCTACGCCCCGCTGGCGGAGGCTGACCGTCTGGCGGCGATCGTCGAGGAGCGGCTTTTGTTGCAGTGACGGAAAAGGGGTGTGAACGGCCTTGGCCCACCGGGGCGCACCCCGTATCTCTGATGCCTTCACGCTAGGAGGCAGGCACATGGCTGAGACGCGCACCACACGGCTTTTGATCATCGGCTCGGGGCCTGCGGGCTATACCGCCGCGGTCTATGGCGCGCGCGCGATGCTGGACCCGGTGCTGATCCAGGGCCTGCAGCCGGGCGGCCAGCTGACGATCACCACGGATGTGGAGAATTGGCCCGGCTTGGTGACCACCCAAGGTCCTGAGCTGATGCAGCAGATGGAGGCGCACGCTAAGGCGACGGGCGCCGAGATCGTGCAGGACCATGTCGCCTCCCTCGATGTCTCCAAGCGCCCCTTCGTGGCCGTGACCGAAAGCGGGGTGGAGTGGCACGCCGATGCGGTGGTCCTGGCCACGGGCGCTCAGGCCAAATGGCTGGGACTGGCGAGCGAGCAGACGTTCATGGGGATGGGCGTCTCTGCCTGCGCCACCTGCGACGGGTTCTTCTATCGCGGGCGCGAGGTGATCGTGGTCGGCGGCGGCAACACGGCGGTCGAGGAGGCGCTGTACCTGGCCAACATCGCCTCGAAGGTCACGCTGGTGCACCGGCGCGACAGCCTGCGGGCCGAGGCGATCCTGCAGAAGCGCCTGTTCGCCCACCCCAAGGTCGAGGTGATCTGGGACCATACCATCGACGAGATCCTCGGCTCGGCGGCAGAGGGGGTGACGGGCGCCCGGCTGAAGCACGCCCAGACCGACGAGACACGCGATCTGGCAGCGGCCGGCGTCTTCATCGCCATCGGGCATGCGCCGGCGTCCTCGCTGGTCGCCGACCAGGTGGCCACGCACAACGGCGGCTATGTGGTCGTCACCCCCGGCACCACCAGCACCGAGGTGCCCGGCCTCTTCGCCGCGGGCGACGTGACCGACCACATCTACCGCCAGGCGGTGACCTCGGCTGGCATGGGCTGCATGGCGGCGCTGGAGGCGGAGAAGTTCCTGGCCGAGCATGAGAGTGCGGCGACCGCCACGGCGGCGGAGTAGGACGCATGCGGGCCGCTCGGCAGTCATGCTGAGCGACCCTCATGAGTGACCCCCTGTCCTGGTGACCGACGGCGGCCACCCCGGGAACACTCACCTACGATACGCCGCGCAACTTGCGCGGATGGCGAGCTCGAGGGGAGAGGCTCGCCTCACCGCGCCCTGACTATACGCACACACCAGGGCGGAACCGGCACTGAAACTCGATCACGGTACGCAACGCTACTGTGAGGAAGATGGCCCTGCCACAGGGCGAGAGAGCGGCCCGTTTTGGGTCATTCGGCGCTCAAGCCATGGCTAAATCTTGCGCAAATATAATGACTTACGTCTCAGCGTTGCACGCTTCAACGCCAGATAGCAGGAATTAGGAGAACTTATTGGATCGAGGGAAGCCGGGCGGTGCCATGCGCCCGGCACTCGCCCTTTTGGCGAGCCAATCGCCCATTTCCTCTGCCCGAAATGTTCGGGTTTTCGAGCCGATGGGCCAGGTGAGGCCCGCGTCGCGGGCGACCACAACAGCATCGGATAGACCGCCGTCCTTGTACTTCTGCAGCCGCACGCCCTTGCCGCGGCCCATTGCGGGCAACTCATCGAGGGCAAAGATCAGCAGCTTGCGGTTCTGCCCCACGACCGCAACCGTGTCGCCCTCGGCGGGCGTGACCACGGCCAGCGTGGTGCCGGCGCGCAGGTTCATCACCACACGGCCGGATTTGGTCTGGGCCAGCGCCTCTGCCGCGGGCAGCAGGAACCCGTCGCCGGCGCTGGAGGCGACGAGGATCTTCTCCTCCGCCCGGAACAGGCGCAGGGTGACGATCTCCGCCTCCTGCGCCAGATCGGCGATCAGGCGCACCGGCTCCCCGGTGCCACGCCCGCCCGGCAGCCGGTCGCAGCCCAGGGTGAAGACGCGCCCGTCGGAGGCAAAGAGCAGCAGCTTGTCCGTGGTCTGTGCATGCAGCGCGAAGCGCGGGCCGTCGCCGTCCTTGAACTTGAGCGCGGCATCTGCGCCGAGATGCCCCTTCATCGCGCGGATCCAGCCCTGTTCGGAGCAGACGACCGTGATGGGCTCGCGCTCCACCAGGCTCTCGGCGGCGATCTCGCCCACCTCCGGCGCCTCCGCAAAGCCCGTGCGCCGCGCACCCGCCGGCCAGGGTTGGGTCCGGGCCTTCGCCTCGGCCAGCGCGGCGGCATCGGTCAGACTGCGCAGGTCATCCGGGGCGCCATAGGTGGCGGCGATCTCGGCGATCTGCTTCTTGATCCGCGTCCACTGGCGCCGTTCGGAGCCGACGAGCGTCTCCAGCTCCTCCTGCTCCTGCAGCAAGCGCTCGCGCTCGGCGCGGATCTCCATCTCCTCCAGCCGGCGCAGGGCGCGCAGGCGCATGTTGAGGATGGCCTCGGCCTGCACGTCGGTGAGATAGGCGCCGCTCCCCCAATCCTCCGCCATCAGGGCCTGCTTCGGCTCATCCTCGGTGCGGATGATCTCGATCACGCGATCGAGGTTCAGGTAGGCCACCAGATAACCACCCAGCACCTCGAGGCGCTTGGCGATCTTCTCCAGCCGGTAGTTGCTGCGGTTGAGCAGCACGACGCGGCGATGATCGAGCCAGGCGCGCATAACCTCGGCCAGGTCACAGACCTTGGGCGTGCGCCCGTCGATCAGCACGGTCATGTTCAGGCTGAAGCGGATCTCCAGGTCCGACTGCTTGAACAGCATCTCCATCAGCGCCGCCGGGTCGATGCTCCGCGATTTCGGCTCCAGGATCAGGCGCACGTCCTCGGCGCTCTCGTCGCGGACATCCGCCAGGGCCGCGACCTTGCGCTGGGTGATGAGGTCGGCCAGGCGCTCGACCAGCTTGGACTTTTGCACCTGATAGGGGATCTCGGTGACGACGATTTGCCATTGGCCGCGGCCGAGGTCTTCCGTGGTCCAGGCCGCGCGCAGGCGGAAACCGCCCCGGCCCGTGCGATACGCCTCGGCGATGCTGTCGGCCGGTTCGACCAGCACGCCGCCCGTCGGGAAATCGGGCCCAGGCACGAAACGCAGCAGGTCGTCCGCCGTTGCCTGGCGGTTGTCGACCAGATGGGTGAGCGCGTTGCATAGCTCGCCCAGGTTATGCGGCGGGATGGAGGTCGCCATGCCCACCGCGATCCCCGCCGCCCCGTTGGCCAGCAGATTGGGCATCGCCGCCGGCAGAACCTCCGGCTCCTCGTCCTCGTTGTTGAAGGTCGCGCGGAAGGGGACGGCATCCTCGTCCAACCCCTCCATCAGCGCAGCGGCGATCGGCGTCAGCCGCGCCTCGGTGTAGCGATAGGCGGCCGCACCATCGCCGTCGATGTTGCCGAAGTTGCCCTGCCCGTCGACCAGCGGATAGCGCACGGCAAAGTCCTGCGCCACCCGCACCAGCGCGTCATAGGCGGCGGTGTCGCCGTGGGGATGGAACTTGCCGATGACGTCGCCGACGATGCGCGCGGACTTCTTGAAGGCCTGCCCTGGCTCCAGCCTAAGGGCGCGCATCGCGAACAGGATGCGGCGGTGCACAGGCTTGAGCCCGTCGCGCGCATCGGGCAGAGCGCGGTGCATGATGGTCGACAGGGCATAGGTCAGATACCGCTCGCTCAGCGCGCGGTCGAGCGGCTCCGCACCCTCCATCTCGTCGCGTGGATCGTCGTTCCCCATAGATGTTGAGTAGCAGCGCCGCCGAGGCTCGTCCAGCACCGCGACGGATGTTATCATCCCGCGCGGAGGCCAGGGGGGTGGCCAGGGGGGCGGCATGGCATTCTTCGATCAGATCATGGAACGCATCGGGGACTTCTTCGACGGCTTGAGCGATTTTCTCGACTTTTTCTGAGGAAACCCTGTCCGAAAGCGGGACAGTCTGGCGGTCTCTGCAACCCTTGGACGCGTTCGCCGATCTTTGTGGAACAGCTTGCAACTAACGGCTGAACATCCGGTTGGGAGCGCCCTATTTCCTTCGTGATCTAGGCGTTTTCGTATGGTTGATAGCCAGCATGAGATTCATCGATCATAGCCTTCGGATCCGGTACCTGAAGGGCCTCGTCATTGCGGCGGCGGGCCTGATGGGCCTTCTGTATTCGTGGATGCTGCTGCAGGGCTGCGACCCGATCTCGCTCATGGGTCAGCACATCCCGCGGATCTACGACAGCGTCGGCGGCTGCGAGTATCACACCTTCAGCGAAGTGCATGACGTGCTGGTCGGCGAGGGCGCCGCGCCGGGGAACTGACCCATCTCAGCGCGGCAGCGGCCGCGATTTGCCCGTGCTGTCGATCGCGACGAAGGTGAAGATCGCCTCGGTCACCGCGAAATGATCGCCGGAGGGCTGGCGGGTGATCCAGACCTCAACCCCGATCCGCATCGAACTATTGCCCTCGCGCTGCATCTCCGCGTGGATCGAGACGACGTCGCCGACCTTCACGGCGCGCAGGAAGGTCATGCGTTCGACCGCGACGGTGGCCACGCGCCCGCGCGCCCGGCGTCGCGCCAGGACCGAGGCGCCCAGGTCCATCTGCGCCATCAACCAGCCGCCGAAGATGTCGCCATTGGCATTGGTATCCGCAGGCATCGCGATGGTCTGCAACGTGATCTCGCCCAAGGGCGCCCGTGCTGGCTGCTCGCTATCCATCCCGTCGTTTCCCCCTGCCGCGCGTGCCTCCGCCGGGCCGCGTTCTATACCTCAGTCGCGCAATGGTGGCGCTTGAGAACAACATGGACAGCCCGGATCCGATCTGCCCGCTTTGCGGTCGGCCGATCCCGCCGCATGCGCGGCAGTCGCTGCATCACCTCGTCCCGAAACTGAAGGGCGGCAAGCATGGCGAGACCGTGCTGCTGCACCAGATCTGCCACAACGAGATTCACGCCTGCCTGACCGAAACCGAATTGGCGCGCGACTACGCCACCATGGAGGCGCTGCGCGCACACCCTCACCTGCAGAAGTTCATCGCTTGGGTCCGCAAGAAGGACCCGGCCTTTCACAGCCGCAGCACCAAGAACCCCAAACGCCGCCGGCGCTGAGGCACGCGCCGCCCGACCACGAGGGACGAGATGACGAAGACGATCCTGATCACCGGCTGCTCCAGCGGCATCGGCCACCATGCCGCCCATGCACTCAAGAAACGCGGCTGGCAGGTGCTGGCGACCTGCCGCAGGGCCGAGGACTGTGCGCGGTTGCAGGAGGAGGGCTTGGACAGTTTCGTCCTCGACCTCGCCGACACCGCAAGCATCGAGGCGGGGCTGGCGGAGACGCTGGAGCGCACCGATGGCCGGCTCGATGCGCTGTTCAACAACGGGGCCTATGCCCAGCCGGGCGCGGTGGAGGATCTGCCGACCGATGCGCTCCGTGCGATCTTCGAGACGAATTTCTTCGGCTGGCACACGCTGACCCGCGGCGCGCTAAAGGTGATGCGCCAACAGCGCCGCGGCCGGATCGTCCAGAACTCCAGCGTCCTCGGCTTCGTCGCGCTGCGCATGCGCGGGGCCTACAACAGCACCAAGTTCGCGATCGAGGGCTATACTGACACCCTGCGGCTGGAGTTGCGCGGCTCAGGCATCCACATTGCCCTGCTGGAGCCCGGCCCCGTGCGCACCCGCATCCGCGAGAACAGCCGCCCCCACTATGAGCGCTGGATCGACAAGGAGAACACCGTCTGGCGCGACTTCTACAAGACGATGCTCGAGCCGCGGCTCTACGCCGAGGCCTCCGCGGCCCGCGATCCGGGGGAGTTGGACTGCGATGCCACCACCAAGGCGGTGATCCATGCGCTGGAGAGCCCGCGGCCCCGGCTGCATTATCCGGTCACCACGCCGACCTGGGCCATGGCGGCCTTCAAGCGTGTTTTGCCGCCCCGTGCGGTGGACCGTATCGCAGCGCGGATCTGACGGCATGGCCATGGGCACGGCCCCTTGCGCCACCGGTCAGGCGTGGTAGGCGGGCGGAATGGAGAACCTGTTCAACATCGGCGCGATCATCGCCTGCATCGTCACCGTGGGCGTGCTCGCCATCGGCCTCGGCGGCTTCGGCACCGGCAAGGCCTCGGCCAGTTTCTCGAACAAGATGATGCGGCTGCGCATCGCCGCACAGGCGGTGGCGGTGCTCATGCTGGTGCTCTTCGCGCTCTACAGCCAGTCGGGCTGACCGGCGCGCGCCTCAGGACGAAGCTCAAATCGGGGGAAGCCATGGTCGTCCTCAACAAGATCTACACGCGCACAGGCGATGCCGGGGAGACCGCGCTCGGCGATGGCTCGCGGGTCGCCAAGCACTCGTCCCGCGTCAGCGCCTACGGCACCGTCGACGAGCTCAATGCGGTACTGGGGGTCGCACGGCTGTCGGCCGAGGGCGCGATGGGCGAGGCGATCACCAGGATCCAGAACGATCTCTTCGACCTGGGCGCCGACCTCTGCACCCCGGACATGGAGCGCGACGCGGAGCGGGAGTATCCGGCGCTGCGCATGGTGCCCTCTCAGGTCGAGCGGCTGGAGCAGGAGATCGACGCCATGAACGCCGATCTGCAGCCGCTGCGCAGCTTCATCCTGCCCGGTGGCTCGGCGCTTGCGGCACAGCTGCACATGGCGCGCACCATCTGCCGCCGCGCGGAGCGGATGACCATCGCGCTGTCGGCCGTCGAGGGCGTGAACGAAGCGGCGCTGAAATATCTCAACCGGCTGTCCGACTGGTTCTTCGTCGCCTCCCGCGTCGCCAACGACAACGGCAAGAACGATATCCTCTGGGTGCCCGGCGCGAACCGCTAGTCCGGCCGTCGACGCGATTGTCATCCCTGCAGGGATGACAAGCCCGAGTGCAGCAGACACAGTCCCAGCCATGCGCGGCACGACGACATCCCTGGCGCTGGCGGTTGCCCTGGGCGTTGCTCTGGCGGTTCTGGCCGGCGCCAGCCTGGGATCGTTGCCAGCGATCGCAGCGCCGGACGATGGGTTGCGCGCGCTCGGCCCCACGGGTCAGGCGCCGCTTGCCGGACGGGCGCCCGCGAGCCGTCCGGTGAAGACCGCGGCGGATTTTGCCCGGGGCCGCCAGATCTGCGGGCTGATCGAGGAGGCGGCGGAGACGCACGGCCTGCCCAAGGCCTATTTCGCCAAATTGATCTGGCGCGAGAGCCGGTTCGACGCCAAGGCGCTGAGCCCCAAGGGCGCCCAGGGCATTGCCCAGTTCATGCCCGGCACCGCCAAGCTGGTCGGCCTGAGGGACCCCTGGGACCCGGCCCAGGCGATCCCGGCCTCCGCTGCGCATCTGGCGGATCTGCGCCGCGACCTCGGCAACTGGGGGCTGGCGGCGGCGGGCTACAACGCCGGCGCGGGCCGCGTGACGCGCTGGCTCGCCGGCCGCTCCCGCCTGCCGGGGGAGACGCGGGCCTATGTGCACGCGATCACCGGCCAGCCGGCCGACTGGTTCCGCCGGGCCGGCAACGAGGTCGGCAACGGACCGCTCAAGGCGGGTCAGAGCTTTGCCGATGCCTGTAGCGCGCTGCCGATCCTCAAGACCCGCGCGGCCTATGCCGCCGCCAAGCGCAAGCCCTGGGGCGTACAGATCGCCGGCAACATCAATCGCAACAGGGCCATCCAGCAGTCGCGCCGCATCCGGCACCGGTTCTCGCGCGTCCTGGGCGGTCATTCGGCCCAGGTCATTGCGAAACGCGGGCCGCGCGGTCAGCGCCCGCTCTGGTCGGTGCAGATCGGGGCCAACAGCCGGTCCGAGGCGATCCGCCTCTGCCTGCGCCTCAAAGCGGCCGGCGGTGCCTGCATGGTCCGCAAGAACGGCTGATCGCGGTCCGAGAACGAAAGGAGGGCGCCCCGTCCCCTACGCGGCGCCCTCTTTGCTCGTGGTTACAGCGACGTCCCTTGAGCGATCCGTCAGCCGCGGCCGAATGCCTCCACGACACGGGCCACGATATCCAGGTCGTCACCTGTCACGCCCAAGGCCACACCGCCCAGGGCTGCTATACTCGCCGCCATGAAGAGCCAGTCCACGACGACTGCTCCCCGTTCCTGACGACGAAACCCACTACGCAATACACGACGACACGTCACCACCTGCAGTACCCCCTACCCGGCAAACGCGATTACACAACCAGGGGTAATATGGGAACAACCGTAAAGAAACCCTCTCGTTTCACGAATATACCCTTCTGGATGGGCAGGATGACGCAGGGGCAAATCACCGGGCCCGGACGCCTTCGGTCTCATCCCTTTCCGCCAGGACACAGTTGACCAATACGTCAACTTGGCTTAGCCAGCGACGCCCCAGGCACCCGCCGCGTCGTTTTTTCGCGCGGTCGCACCACGGTGCTGCGATATGTGAGCCGCAGGGTTGAAAAGAACATGTCCGGAGAGGAGCGCGCCATGAAGGTGCTGGTGCCCGTAAAGCGGGTGATCGATTACAACGTAAAGGTCCGCGTGAAGGCGGATAACACCGGCGTCGATCTGGCGAACGTCAAGATGTCGATGAACCCCTTCGACGAGATCGCGGTCGAGGAAGCGATCCGCCTGCGCGAGAAGGGCGTCGCGACCGAGGTCATCGCCGTCTCCATCGGCGTGGCCAAGGCGCAGGAGACGCTGCGCACCGCGCTCGCCATGGGCGCCGACCGCGCCATCCTGATCCAGGCCGCCGATACGCCGGAGACGGACATCGAGCCGCTGGCCGTGGCCAAGCTGCTGAAAGCGGTGGTCGATGAGGAAGCGCCGGGCCTGGTCATCGCCGGCAAGCAGGCCATCGACAACGATCTGAACGCCACCGGCCAGATGCTGGCGGCGCTGTTGGGCTGGCCCCAGGCCACCTATGCCTCCGAGATCGCGGTCGAGGGCGAGACCGCCACCGTCACGCGGGAGGTCGACGGCGGGCTGCAGACCATCAAGGTCGCCCTGCCGGCCATCGTCACCGTGGATCTGCGCCTCAACGAGCCGCGCTATGCGTCGCTGCCGAACATCATGAAGGCGAAGAAAAAGCCGCTCGACACTAAGACCCCGGCAGACTACGGCGTCGACGTCACGCCGCGCCTGACCGTCGTATCCGTGGGCGAGCCGCCTGCGCGCGCGGCCGGCGTCAAGGTAGGCTCGGTGGACGAGCTCATTCAGAAACTCAAGGACGAGGCGGGGGTGATCTGATGGCCGTTCTGCTCATTGCCGATATCAACAAGGGCGTGCTGAACGCCGATGCGACGGCCAAGACCGTCGCCGCCGCCACAGCACTCGGCGAGGTGACCGTCCTCTGCGCATCCGACGGCTGCAGCAACGGCGCCACCGCCGAGGTCGCGAAGATGGCCGGCGTCACCAAGGTGCTCTGCGCCGATGACCCGGCCTATGCCAACCAACTGGCCGAGCCGCTGTCGGCCCTCGTGGTTTCGCTCGCCGGCGACTACAGCCATGTCGTCGGCCCCGCGACGGTCGCGCTCAAGAACGTGCTGCCGCGCGTCGCCGCGCTGCTCGACGTCATGGTCATGACCGACGTCCAGGAAGTGGTCGACGCCGACACCTTCGTGCGCCCGATCTACGCCGGCAACGCGATCCAGACGGTAAAATCGGCCGATGCCACCAAGGTGCTCTCGATCCGCACCGCCAGCTTCCAGGCCGCCACCGAGCAGGCCCCGGCCCCGATCGAGACGATCGGCGCCGCCGCCGCCACCGCGGGCTCGGAATGGGTGGAGGACAAGGTGGTCGAGACCGACCGCCCGCAGCTCGGCTCCGCCAAGGTCGTCATCTCCGGGGGTCGCGGCGTCGGCTCCTCCGAGAACTTCGCCCTGATCGAAAAGGTCGCCGACAAGCTGGGGGCGGCAACCGGCGCCTCCCGCGCCGCGGTCGATTCGGGCTATGCGCCCAACGACTGGCAGGTCGGCCAGACCGGCAAGGTCGTGGCGCCGGATCTGTATATCGCCGTCGGCATCTCCGGCGCGATCCAGCACCTTGCGGGCATGAAGGACAGCAAGGTCATCGTGGCGATCAACAAGGACGAGGACGCCCCGATCTTCCAGGTCGCCGACTACGGCCTGGTGGGCGATCTCTTCGAGCTGATGCCGGAACTCGAGCAGAAACTCGACTGACCACCGCTGCCCGCCCCGGGGCGCTCCCGAAAAACCCAAAGGGCCCGACCAGGGCCCTTTTCCGTTTAGGCGCGGGCATCCAAGAAGTCCTGGATGGATCGCACCGTCGACCGGCTGAGATGCGAGGCCGCCGGCGCGGGACTGAAAAGGACGCCCTTCGGCGCCCGTGCCCGGTCGATCCTCCACAGCCCGTTTCGGTGGACGACCACCAACCGCTCCTCTCTGGAGACCTCCGGAAGAAGCTGTTCGATCATCCAGCGTCGATGGACCCGATAGCTCGGCAGATGCGGGATGATCCGCCGATTGTCACGCTCGGTGCTCAAGCGCGGCGACCTGTAAGCGACGGCATTGACGATCGCCACATCGCCCGACGCCAACCACCCGCTGTAGGCCTTCGTCGCATAATACGCGGCGATCTCGGTGAGTTCCGGGGCCTCAGCACGATGCAGGCGTCGGAAGTGCGCATCCACGGCGGCAAGATCCGCGAATTCCTCCGCGGTCAACACTGCATCGTATCCGCCGTTCGCAAACAGCAGGATGACGGGGGCATTGACGACGTCGCCAAGAAATGCGGGCGGCGGGAAATCCAGGTTGAAGCGATGCGGCCGCGCACGCAGGAAAGGCTCATCGTCTGGATGGACGGTCCCTGTGAGCCTTCGCCAGTGTTCCACGAGCAGATGGCCCATACCCTCTCCCCCACTTAGAAGACCCGCACTCTCCGCAGGTGGCTTACGCGCGCAAGCCCGCCCCAGGCGCTCCCGAACGACACAAAGGGCCCGAGCAGGGCCCTTTTCCTTTGGACGAGGGCCTGTCGATCGCCGTTTCTCCACCACTGCGCGCTGGCGTCCGCTTGCATTGACCCGGTGCCGGGCGATACTTCGCTCGCGCAAAAAAGCCCGCGCCGGACGGGTCGGCGCGCCGGACAGGAGAGACCGATCATGGAGATCCAGCGCGTCAGCGTTATCGGGGCGGGCCAGATGGGCGCGGGCATCGTCCAAGTCTTCGCCCAGGCGGGCTTCCAGGTCCTGATGAACGACGTGAACCAGGCTGCGATGGAGGCCGCCGTCGGCCGGATCGACAAGGGCTACAGCCGCCTCGTTGCCAAGGGCCAGCTCGAGGAACACGCCAAGGCTGAGGCGCTGTCGCGTATCATCACCACCCAAGACGTGGCGGCCGTCGCCAGCACCGACCTTGTGATTGAAAGCGCGACGGAGAACGAGGCCGTCAAGCTCAAGATTTTCGAGGGGCTGCGCCCGCATCTCGCGGACCACACCATCCTGACCACCAACACCTCCTCGATCTCCATCACGCGCCTCGCCTCCGCCACCGACCGGCCCGAGCGGTTCATGGGCTTTCACTTCATGAACCCGGTCCCGGTCATGCAATTGGTCGAGCTTGTGCGCGGCATCGCGACGGACGAGACAACCTTCAGCACCGTCCGCGCGCTGGTGGAGAAGATCGGCAAGACCCCCGCGAATGCCGAGGATTTCCCCGCTTTCATCGTCAACCGCATCCTGCTGCCGATGATCAACGAGGCGATCTACACGCTCTACGAGGGCGTGGGCACGGTCGAGAGCATCGACACCGCCATGAAGCTCGGCACCAACCACCCCATGGGCCCGCTGCAGCTCGCCGATTTCATCGGCCTCGACACCTGCCTGTCGATCATGCACGTCCTGCACGACGGTCTGGCGGACACCAAGTACCGCCCCTGTCCGCTCCTGGTGAAATACGTCGAGGCGGGCTGGCTGGGCCGCAAGGCCGGCCGCGGCTTCTACGACTACCGCGGCGACACCCCCGTCCCCACGCGCTGATGTCCCGCCACGCCCGCCATCGCGGGGCAGGCTGGCGGGAGGGCGTCGCGTCGCCGAGCGAAGGCGAGGCGCGCGCAACGGGCTCCCGTCAACCTGCCCCGGCGCCCAGTCTTGACGCGTCTGGGTCCATGGCGTGACCGCGCTCTACATCGACGCCGATGCCTGTCCGGTGCGGGCCGAGGCGCAGAGCGTCGCCGCGCGCCATGGGGTCGAGGTCTACATCGTCTCCAACGGCGGGATCCGCCCCTCGCCCGATCCCAAGGTCCGTACGGTGGTCGTCGACGGCGGGGCGGATGCGGCGGACAAATGGATCGCCGAGCGCACGGGACCTGGGGATGTCTGTGTGACCGCCGACATCGTGCTGGCGGACAACGTGTTGAAGACCGGCGCGCGGGTGCTGAAGCCGAACGGCGAGGCGCTGACATCGGCCAATATCGGCCAGGTCCTGGCCATGCGCGATCTGATGGCCGACCTGCGCGCGGCCAATCCCCTGGGCGCGGGCGGCGGGCAAAAGCCGTTCTCCAGGGCCGACCGCAGCCGGTTCCTCGAGGCGCTGGAGCGGACCCTTCGGGCAGCCAGCCGCGAGACGCCCTAAGCCCTGCTCTGGCAAGCACGATCCCACCGCTAGGCTCACAACCTTGCGATTTCCGGCAAAGTTGAATTGAAGCCAGTGAACTGGTGCGCTGCTTTGGGGCACCTACCTCCGTGATCATCGCGCGCCGTCATGCGCGCCCCGACTGTCAACGGATGGAGAGATCCGACATGCGCTTCGCCCCCGCGACCTTCGCTCCCGCAGCTTTCGCCGCCGCCGTGCTCCTTGCCGGCCCCGCCTTCGCCGGGCAGCCCTATGTGCTCGACAAAAGCCACACGGCGGTGACCTTCCAGGTCGATCACCTCGGCTTCTCCACGACGCATGGCGTGTTCCGGGACATCGACGCCGAGATCAACTTCGACCCCGAGGCGGTGGAGACCACCAGCGTCAAGTTCGTGATCAAGGCCGAGAGCGTCGACACCTTCTGGACCGCGCGCGACAATCACCTGCGCTCCGGCGATTTCTTCGACGTCGCCAACCACCCGGACATCACCTTCGTCTCGACCAGCGTGAAGCCGACCGGCGCCGAGACCGCGACGGTCGAGGGTGAGCTGACGATGCTCGGCCAGACCCGCCCGGTGGTCTTCGAGGCAGCCCTCAACAAGCTCGGCCCCTCCCCCTTCAACCCCGACAAGACCATCGCGGGCTTCACGATCACGGGGGAGATCGACCGGACCGAGTTCGGCATGGGCTACGGCGCCCCGGCGGTCGGCACGGTGATCCCGATCCGCGTGGATCTCGAGATCAGCCCGGCGTCCTGATCCCATGGAACGCGCGCTCATAGGCTTCGCCGCGGCCCTCTCCCTGGTCGTCTTGCCGGCACAGGCGGCGGAGTGGATTGCTGATCCCGATGCCTCCAAGATCGGCTTTGTCTATGAGCGCGCCGGCGGCGCGGCGGAGGGGGCCTTTACCCGCTTCGCCGGCGGCGGCCGTTTCGACCCCGCGCGCCCGGAGGAGGCGGAGCTCAGGCTCGCCATCGAAACCCGGTCCATCGAGCTTGGCACGCTGATCGAAAGCGCCTTCGCCACCTCGGCCGAATGGTTCGACAGCGGCCAGCACCCCGAGGCGATCTACGAGCTGATCACCCTTACCCCGCTGGGCGAGGACCGCTTCGAGGCTTTCGGGACCCTGTCGATCAAGGGGCGCACGCGGAGCCTGCGCAGCGAGATCACCCTCAGTATCACGGAGGTCGCCTCCGGCGGACAGGCCATGGCGATGGGCGCCTTGACGGTGAACCGGCGGGCCTTTGGCCTAGGTATCGGCCCAGTATCGGCCTTCGTCACCATCGGCGATCAGGTCACCGTGAACTTTGCCCTCGCCGCGGCCGTGGCGGAGGGCACGTCTGAACCCAACACGGCGGCGACAAGCGACGAGTGAGGGACGCGATGACGGTGATGAACACGACCGAGGGGTGGGGCCTGGTCCACCGGGCGATCCACTGGGGTGCGGCCGCCGTGATCCTGTTCCAGCTCGGAATGGGTTTCTACATGGTCAACGTCGTGACCGATATCTTCGTGCGCTTCGACTACACCCAGACGCACAAGAGCTGGGGGTTCATCGCCTTCGCCCTGGTCATCCTTCGTCTTGCCTGGCGCTGGACCAACCCGCGCCCGGCCCCCGTGGCCATGGCGCGCTGGCAGCACATGGCGAGCGAGGGCGCCCATATCGCGCTTTATGTGCTGATGGTCGCCATGCCGATCTCGGGGTGGCTCATGTCCTCAGCCTCTCCGCTCCAGGATCAGTACGGCATCGAGAACAAGGTCTTCGATTGGTTCGTGCTGCCGGATCCCTTCGTGCCCGGCACTGCCGATCTCGAGAAGGTGCTGAAGGCCATCCACCTCTACTGCGGCTTCGCCATCGCGGCGATAATCGGGATCCACGCCGCCGCGGCGCTGAAGCACCAGTTCGTCGACCGCGACGGTCTGCTGCGCCGGATGATCCTGGGCCGTGCCCATGGCGCGAAGACGGGGGCCGAGGCCCATCGCGCTGGCTGAGCGTCAGAGCGCCGTGCCCGCCAAAGGACTGTCGGGCGCGTAAGGCGTCTCGGGCGGGACCACCGGCGTGGCCTCTGGCGCATCCCCCGGGGCCTGGGCATCGCGCACCGTGGCCTCGGTCATGGCGACGACCCGCTTCACCAGGGCAACGACCTCCGGCGTGTCCCAATGGGCGTCGCCGGACAGACGCGCGATCTCGCGCCCCTCGCGGTCAAGGATCAGCGTGACGGGCAGGCCGAGCAGCGCCATCTCGCGCGCGATCTTGTTGGTCTTGTCCACATAGATGTCGAGATGCTCGATCACCCGGTGGTCCGGGTTGCCGGTATCAGCGAAGAAGTCGACGACCTTCGGGGCGCCGCCGCGGTCCGTGGACAGCGCCACGACCTCGGCATCCGTCCCCTCCAGCGCGGCCTGAAGGTTGTCCAGCGTCGGCATCTCGGCGCGGCAGGGCGGGCACCAGGTGGCCCACATGTTCAGCACCACGACCTTGCCCGCGAAACGCGTCAGCGAGGCGGTCTCTCCATTGCCGTCCTTGAACGGCGTCTTGTAGGGGCCGCGCGGCTCCTCATGGACAACCAGCTTCGGCAGTGCCTCGCTCGCCAGTTCCCGGATCTCGGCGAGTGCGCGCTGCTCCAGCACCGGCTGCGCCTCTTCGGCCACTGCCGTAGGCGAGAGACCCGCAAGAGCGCCCGGAATTGCGACGATCAGAGCGGCACCGTATAGGAGAGCGGCGAGCGGTCGTGAGGCATGGCGCGGTCGCATTAACGGGTTCCTCTCGAAGGCATCGAATGTCATGGCGGAAGATAGCGCGATAACGCCCCCGCGCGACAGCGGCCTAGCGTCGGACGGTGTCGAGGGCGAGGCCCGCGCGAACACAATGTGGGGAGGACGCTTCGCCGCCGGCCCCGCCGCGGTGATGGAGGCGATCAATGCCTCCATCGATTTCGACCGCCGTCTGGCTGAGCAGGACATCGCCGGATCGCGCGCCCATGCGGTCATGCTGGCCGAGCAGGGGATCATCGCTGCGGGCGATGCCGCCCAGATCGATGCGGGGCTGGTCGAGATCGGGCGGGAGATCGCGGAGGGGCGCTTCGTCTTTTCCCGCGGCCTGGAAGACATCCACATGAACGTCGAAGCGCGGCTGCGCGACCTGATCGGCCCCGCCGCCGGTCGCCTGCACACGGCGCGTTCGCGCAACGATCAGGTGGCGACGGACTTCCGCCTTTGGGTCCGGGGCCAATGCGACGAGGCGATGGCAGCAGTGACGGCCCTGATCGGTGTGCTCGTCGACCAGGCGGAGGGCGGGGCCGAGGCGGTGATGCCCGGCTTCACCCACCTGCAGTCGGCGCAACCGGTCACCTGGGGCCATCACATGCTGGCCTATGCCGAGATGTTCGACCGCGACCGCGGCCGGTTCCGCGATGCCCGTGCGCGGATGAACGAATGTCCGTTGGGCTCGGCCGCCCTCGCCGGTACCTCCTTCCCCATCGACCGCGATGCCACGGCAGCCGCGCTGGGGTTCGACCGGCCCACGTCGAATTCCCTGGACGCGGTCGCCGATCGGGATTTCGCGCTCGAGTACCTTGCCGCCGCCTCGATCACCGCGACGCACCTGAGCCGCTTGGCAGAGGAGATCGTGATCTGGACCTCGGCGCAGTTCCGCTTCGTCGCGCTGTCGGATGCCTTCTCGACCGGCTCCTCCATCATGCCGCAGAAGCGCAACCCGGATGCCGCCGAGCTTTGCCGGGCCAAGGTCGGACGCATCCTCGGGGCCTTTGCCGCGCTCTCGGTGGTGATGAAGGGCCTGCCGATGACCTATTCCAAGGACATGCAGGAGGATAAGGAGCCGGTCTTCGATGCCGCCGATGCGCTGGCGCTGGCACTCGCGGCCATGACCGGGATGATGGCGGACCTGAAGCCGAACCGGGAGCGATTGGCGGCGGCGGCAGGCGCAGGCTATGCCACCGCGACCGACCTTGCCGATTGGCTGGTGCGGGTGCTCGGCATGCCCTTCCGCGATGCCCACCACGTGACGGGCCGCGTCGTCGCGGCGGCGGAGGCGGCGGGGATGGACCTGGCCGAGATGCCGCTCACCGCGCTGCAGGCGGTCGAGCCGCGCATCACCGAGGAGGTCTTTGCCGTGCTCTCGCCCGCAGCCTCCGCCGCCTCGCGCACCTCCTACGGCGGCACGGCCCCCGACAACGTCCGCGCCCAGGTCGCCCGCTGGCGTGCCGGGCGGCTCGGCGGAGAGACATCATGATCGCCCGCGCTATGCTTCTGGTCTTCATCGCCCTCGGCCTTGGCGCCTGCGGGATCAAGGGCGACCCGATACCACCGTCTCAGAGCGCCGAGACCCAGGCCGAAGAAACCACGGAATAGCCCGAGCGGGGACAGCGTTGGACCATTTCACCTACCAGGGCGGGCAGCTCAACGCGGAGGAGGTGGCGATCGAGGAGATCGCGGCCAGCGTCGGCACGCCGTTCTTTGTCTATTCCACCGCCACGTTGGAGCGGCACTTCCAGGTCTTCGACGACGCGCTGAAGGGTACCGACCACTTCATCGCCTATGCGCTGAAGGCCAACTCCAATCTCGCCGTGGTGGCCACCCTCGCCCGCCTCGGCGCCGGAGCCGACGTGGTATCCGGCGGGGAGCTTGCCCGCGCCCTCGCCGCCGGCGTGCCGGCCGCGAAGATCGTGTTCTCCGGCGTCGGCAAGACCGCGGAGGAGATGCGCGCAGGCCTCGCCGTCGGGATCGCGCATTTCAACATCGAGAGCGAGCCGGAGCTCGAGATCCTCTCCGCCGTCGCGACCTCCATGGGCGCCACGGCGCGCATCGCCATCAGGGTCAACCCGGACGTCGACGCCCAGACCCACGCCAAGATTTCGACGGGCCTCAGCGAGAACAAGTTTGGCGTGCCGATCACCCGCGCGCCCGCGCTCTATGCCCGCGCCGCAGCGCTGCCGGGGATCGAGGTCATGGGCGTCGACGTCCATATCGGCAGCCAGCTCTCCCAGCTTGGCCCCTTCGAGCAGGCCTTTTCGAAGGTCGCCGAACTGACCCGTGAGCTGCGCGCTGCGGGTCATCACATTCGCCGCCTCGACCTTGGCGGTGGGCTCGGCATCCCCTACCAGGCCTCCAACCAGGCGCCGCCGCTGCCCTTCGACTATGGCAGCCTGATCAAGCGGACGGTCGGCGATCTGGGATGTCAGATCGTGATCGAGCCCGGGCGTCTCATCGCGGGCAACGCCGGGCTGATGGTCAGCCGCGTCATCTATCGCAAGAACGGCGAGGGGCGCGATTTCCTCATCGTCGATGCGGCGATGAACGACCTGATCCGCCCCGCGCTCTACGATGCCTGGCATGACATCGTGCCGGTGCGGGAGGCCGGGCCGGATGCCCCCATGGCCCCAGTCGATGTGGTGGGCCCGGTCTGCGAGACCGGCGATACCTTCGCGCGCGAACGCATGCTGCCGCTGATGGTGGCCGGCGATCTGGTCGCCTTCCGCTCTGCCGGGGCCTATGCGGCGGTCATGTCGTCTGAATATAACACGCGACCCCTGGCGCCGGAGGTTATGGTGCGCGGCAATGACTTTGCCGTGGTCCGGTCACGCCCCACATTGGCCGAGATACTGGCGCGTGATAGCGTGCCGGACTGGATCAGTAGCCGCGCATCCGTTTGACGCCAGCCAACCGGCCGTCGAGCGCGCGCGACAAGGAAGGGCGCCTATGGCCACGACGCGCGAGACCGACCGCCGGACTACCGCCGCCGCCAGCCAGACAGACGAACCCCCGTTCCGCCCCGACCGTCAGACCCGGGCCCGGCTGACCGCCAGCCGACGCGCCATGGTGGCGGAGCGGTTGGTGGTGGCGCTTTGGCCGGCGCTTGCCATCGGTTCGGCGCTGCTTGGCCTGACCTTCTTCGGGCTCTTCGCCGCGGTCCCGGCCGATTGGCACGGCGTCAGCGTTGCCGTGGCGGGGCTGCTCGTCCTCGCGGCGCTGGCGCGCGGTGCGCTGCTCTTCCGCCTGCCCAGCCCGGCAGAAGTACGCGCGCGCCTTGACGAGAGCGACATGGCCGGCGCCCGGCCCCTGGCCACCCTTGCCGACCGTCAGGCGGCCGGCCGTGAGGCGACCTTTGCCCGCGCGCTCTGGCTTGAGCATCAGCGCCGGGCCGAGCGCGCGGCCGAGGGGTTGCGCGCCCGTCGTGCCGATCTGCGCGTCTCCCACCGCGATATCTGGGGCCTGCGGCTCTTTGGGCCGGTCCTGCTGGGCGCGGGCTTGCTGGCCGCGGGCGGTGAGTGGCAGGCGCGCCTGACGAGCCTGATCAAACCCACCGTGCCGCCCGCCGCCGAGGTCGCGCAGTTCGAGCGTATCCCCCTAGCGGAGGCCTGGGCCGTTCCGCCGGCCTATACGGGGATGGGCACGGTCTACCTCGACCGCGAGGCGTCGGCCTTCACCCTGCCGACCGGGTCGGCCGTCACGATACGCATCACGGACCTGGACACGGAGGCCGTGATCGATGCGCCCGGTGTCGAGAGCACCGACGGCGTGCGCGCGCTCGGCGCCGGGCTGCATGAGCTGACGGGCACGCTGAGGGGCAACGGGTCGATCACGGTGACGGGGGACGGCGAGGTGCTGGCCGCCTGGACCATCAGCGTCATCCCGGATGCGCCGCCCACCATTTCCTTCGACGGCGATCCCAGCGGCACCTTTGCCGGTGCGACCGAGATCCCGTTCCGGGCCGCCGATGACTATGGCGTCGCGCTGGCCTGGGCCGAGATCCTGCCGCCGGGTGGCCTGGCCGAGGCCGGCAGCTTGGTGACCGAACCGCTGAGCATCACCCTGCCGCTGCCGATCTCGGGCGATCCGCGCCAGGTGTCCGATGCGGCGCTGGAGGATGTGTCCGAGCATCCGCTGGCGGGCGGCGAGGTGCAGATGACGCTCTATGCCGAGGACGGCGCCGGCCAGCGCGGCGAGACCGAGACGCGCACCGTCATGCTGCCCGGGCGCAGCTTCCGCCACCCGCTGGCCCGCGCGCTGGTGGAACAGCGCCGCTCGCTCGCCCTCGATTTCGCCACAGCACCGCGCGTGCTGGACGTTGTCCAGGCCGTGAGCCGCCGGCCCGAGGAGATCTTCGAGGAGAAGCACGGCGCCTATCTCGCGGTGCGCAGTGCCGTGCGCCGCCTGGCGACGGGCATCACCGATGACCGCGTGGACGAGGTGGCCGCCGAGGTGACCGAGTTCCTCTGGCAGGCCGCGCTCGAGCTTGATGGTGGTGACCTCAACTCCGCCCTCGACCGACTGCGTGCGGCGCAGGAGGCGCTGGAGGATGCGCTGGAGAACGGCACCGAGGAGGACATCCGCCGCGCCATGGAGGAGCTGCGCGCCGCCATGGACCAGTATCTGCAGGAGTTTGCCCGTCAGATGATGGAGCAGATGCAGGACGGCGACCAACAGGCGACGGATCCCAACGGGCAGCAGCTCAGCCAACAGGATCTCAACGAGATGCTGAACGAGATGCAGCGCCGGGCCGAGAGCGGGCTGCGCGACGAGGCCCGCGACATGCTCAATCAGCTGTCGCAGATGCTGGAGAACCTGCAGATGGGCCGCTCGCAGCAAGGTCAGCAGGGCAGCCCCGGCCAACAGGCCATGCAGCAGCTTCAGGAGCTGATCCAGCGCCAGCGCGAGCTGTCAGACCGGACCTTCGGCGAGGCACGGCGCAACCAGCGCGAGGGCCAGCAGCAGGGGCAACAGGGCCAGGGCCAGTTCGGCCAGGGTCAGTCACCGGGGCAGCAGCCCGGCCAACAGGGCCAGCAGCCCGGCCAGGGCCAGGGTCAGAACCAGGGCCAGGGCGACGGCGGCCAGTTCGGCCAGAACGGACAGCCGGGCGGCCTGAGCGGCGAACAGCAGGCGCTGCGCGACATGCTGAACGACCTGCTCGGCCAACTGCCCGGCGGCATTGATCAGGCCCTGCGCGATGCCTTGAACGGTGCCGAGGGCGCCATGGGCGAGGCGCGGCGCGATCTGGATCGCGGGGCGCCCGGCGATGCGGTCAACGACCAGCTCGACGCGCTCGACCGGCTCAACGAAGGCGCCAATGCGCTTGCCCAGCAGTTGGAACAACAGGGCCAGGGCCAGCAGAGCGCCGAGGGCGACGGCCGGGGTCGGGGCGAGGGTCGGGATCAACGCGGCGCCGATCCCTTCGACCGGCCGGCGGGGCGCTTTGGCTCGGTGGATGGGCGAGATACCGGGGTGCCGGACCGCGCGCTGATGGACCGGGCGAGAGAGCTGTTGGATGAGCTCCGCCGCCGCGCCGGCGAGGCGACCCGGCCGGAGTACGAGCTCGACTACTTCGACCGACTCATCGAACGTTACTGACACACAGCAGAACGCCGCGGAGGGTTCTCCGCGGCGGCTGCCCTGTGCGGTCGGATGTCGCCGCTACTCGGCGAACATCTCCTCGATCACCAGGTTCACGCGCTGGGTGACACGGTCGAGCATGGCCCGCCCCTCGGCCAAGGCACCGTCGATGGTCACCTTGTACTCAGACAGTGCGGGTGCCGCACCCGGCATCCGCTCCGCCAGACGGTCGGCGAAGATGTAGGTGCCGGCCATCATAGTCCCTACCATGACGATGAGGATGAGGCCGGTGTAGAAGCCGCTGCGCGACCGGCGCTGTTCCGCCGCCGCCTGGCGGCGCCGCGAGCGTTTCTGGTGGCGGCGCATCAGGCCCGCGCGCTGCTGCTCGGTGTCTTGGCCGCGGCGCACCTTGGTATCCGCATCCAGCAGTTTCTCGCGCAACGGGTCGCTGTAGCTTTCGCGGGCCGCCGGCGCATCGGCCGCCGGGGCCATACGCTCGATCCCGGCGACATCGCGGTCCTTCACGACGGTTTGGGTCTGGGGCGGCGGCTGCAGCGAGATCCCAAGCTCGCCCTCCCCGCCGCTGCGGTCCTCGCCCTTGATGTCGTCGAGCATCCGGCGGATCTCCGCCATCTGCTGATCGCGCTGGCCCTCTGCAACGGTGTCGGGCCCCTCCGCGCTGTTGCCAGGCACCTCCGCGGCAGCGGTTTCCTCGGCAGTGGCGGCGCCGCCGCGCATCTCGGCGAGCCGCTCGGCAAAGCCACCCTCTGGTGCGGCGGCCTGTGGGGCCGGTTCCGGCGCAGGCGGTGGTGGCGGCGGCGCCAGCGCCGTCGCATGCCAGACCTCGCCGCAGGAGGCACATTGAACCTTGCGCCCACCGCTGCCAAGAGCAGTCATGGGCACCCGATAGCGGGCTTCGCAGGCCGGGCATTGGATCTCGGCCAGAGCATCCTGCGGCGGCGCGACGGCCGCGCCGGAGGTCGCCGGCACATTCGCCGCGCCTGCCCCGCTGTTGTCTTGCACTGTCATCGCCAGCTCCCCGAGCAGCGGCTTCTTACACCCGCATAGTAAACGCAGTTGTCAAACCACTGCAAATGTGACCTTTCTCTCTCCACTGCTATCCCAAAAACCGTCGCCGAAAAAGCGATACGTCACCTTGATACACCTCCAACAGGTCAGCTTCGGCTACGACGGCCGCGAAATCCTGTCCGCCGTCGAGGCGGAGATCGCCGCGGGAAGCTTCCACTTTCTCACCGGGCCCTCGGGCGCGGGAAAGACCACGCTCCTGAAACTCCTCTACCTCGAGGCGCTGCCCCAAGGGGGCAAGCTCAGTCTTTTCGGGGAGGATCCGGTCACCGCCGGCAGCGATGCCAGGATGCAGCTGCGCCGGCGGATAGGCATCGTTTTCCAGGACTTTCGCCTGCTCGACCATCTAAGCGTGGCGGAGAACGTCACGCTGCCGCTCATCGTCCATGGCCGCGATCCCGCGAAGAACGCCGGCGACGTCGCCGACCTCATCCGCTGGGTCGGCCTGTCGCACCGGGCCGATGCGCCGCCGCGCGCGCTATCGGCAGGAGAGAAGCAACGCGCCGCCATCGCCCGTGCGGTGATCACGTCGCCAGACCTGATCATTGCCGACGAGCCCACGGGCAATGTGGATGCGGAGATGGGGATGCGGATCCTGCGCCTGCTGGTGGAGCTCAACCGGCTCGGCAAGACCGTTCTGATCGCCACGCATGATCTGGGCCTGATCCGCTCCGCCCGCAGCATGGTGACGGCGCGGATCCTGCGCCTGGCGGACGGGCGGCTGACCGCAGGGGGAGCAGAGCTGTGAGCGAGGGCACCCCACAGCCGGTGGCAAGCACGCCTCAGCCCCTGCCGCAGCGCCTACGCCTGGTGCCGGGCGGCGGCTGGGGGGCGGCGCTCGCGACCCTTGCCGCGGCAGGGATGGCGTTTCTGGCGATGCTGAGCCTCGTCGCAGGCCTCGCCGCGGCGGATCTGGCCGCGACCTGGCAGCGCGATCTGCAGGGCAGTGCGACGGTCCGACTGAGCGCGCCCGATGCCACCAGCCTGGACCGGGTCATGGATGTTCTGCGCCGGACCGACGGTGTTGCCGCCGCCCGCGCCTTGGCGGCGGAGGATCAGGCGGCCCTTCTCGCGCCCTGGCTCGGAGAGGGGGCGGCGCTGTCGGATCTGCCGATCCCGCAGCTGATCGACGTGACGCTGGCGGGCGCGGGACCCGATGTCGACCGGCTGGCGGCGGCGCTGGAGGCGGCCTCGCCCGGCACCGTCTACGACGATCACGGTGCCTGGCGCGGGCCCCTGTTGGAGGCGGCTGCGGCCATCAGAAACCTGGCGGTCGCCGCCGTCGCGCTGATCGCGGGGGCGGCTGCCGGGATCACGGCCCTCGCCGCCCGTGCCAGCCTGGCGGGCAACGCGGAGATCGTGCGGGTGGTGCGCCTGATCGGCGGGCGCGACAGCTTCATCGTCCGCGCCTTCGTGCGCCCACTGGTTTGGCGCACCGGACTGGGGGCCGGCGCTGGTGCGATCCTGGGGGCCGTCGTGCTGGCGGCCCTGCCGAAGGCCGGGGCGGCCCTCGGCCTCACCATCGCACCGGGGCTCGGTTCGCTGTTCTCGTTCGCCGCGGCAGTGGCGGGCGCCGGGGCGATCATCGGCTGGGCAGCGGCGCAGCTTGCGGTGCGCGCGGCCCTGCGGGAGCTGCCGTGAGCGCGCGTCCGCGCCCCGGGAGCCGGCTGCGCGACCATGCCTTCGCCGCCCTCGCAGGCGCGCTGATGGGGATCATGGGTCTGTTCGGCGCCCCGATTGCGGCCTGGTCCAACGGTCGTTCCCTCAGGCTGATGAAGGCCTATGACGATGCGGTATTTGTCCTGCTGCGCTGGATGACCGGCATCCGGATCGACGTGCGCGGGGCCGTCCCCGACTATCCCTGCATCGTGGCGGCGAAGCATCAGAGCCAGCTCGACGTCTACATCCTGTTCCGCGCCCTGCCCCACCCGCGCTTCATCATGAAGGCCTCGCTGGCGCGCGTGCCCGTCTTCGGCTTCTACACCCGGCGCGTCGGCTGCATCGCGGTAGAGCGTGGACGCCCCGGCGAGGCGACGCGCGCGCTCGGGCTGCTGCAGGCGGCGGAACAGGCCGCCGGGGGCGATATCGGCCAGATCGTCGTCTATCCCCAGGGCACGCGGATCGCGCCGGGTGCCGCGGCGCCCTACAAGCGCGGCGCCGCCATCTTCGCCGAGGCGCTGGATCTGCCCATCGTCCCGGTCGCGGTGAATACGGGCGTCTTCTGGTCCCGCGACGGCCGCCTGGCCGGCCCCGGCACCGCCGTCGTCAGTTTCTTGGAGCCCCTGCCCCGCAGCCTGGTCGGCGAGGACGCGCTGGGGAGCCTGGAGCAGCGGATCGAGGAAGCCTCCGCCGCCCTGCTCGCGGAGGCCGGTGGCGCCTAGTCCCCCCGCGCTCAGGCGGGGTAGCCGGCCCAGGCGGCGTCGAAGAAGGCGCGCTCAAGCTCGACGGCACGGGTGAAGGTCGCCTCGACCGCCGACCGCTCGGCGTCGTCCAGCCCCTCCCAGGCGCGGTCGAGCTGGTCGCGAAGATAGGCGACGACGCTCTCAAAGCCCTCGCCCGCATGCAGCGTGATCCACTCGGCGAAGTAGAAGGGCAGCCCCGCTCGCGGGGGCGCATGGGGCGTGGCCCAGTCGAGGTAGGTCCATTCGGCCACCACCAGGACGGCGAGCATCTGCTCGTAGCGGCCCGAGGCCACCGCTTCCGCCATCAGCGCCTGAAAGGCCTGGGTCGGCACGGCCGCAGCCCCCTGCGCAACCGGTGCAGCATCCAGCGCCTCGAAGGAGCGCAGGAAGTAGGTGTTCTCCGGCCCGGTGATCAGCGCCAGGAACTGCGCCGCCGGGACACTGTCGGCCAGGCTGGGCGCGTGGGCAATGGCCGAGGCGAGCAGCCGCACGAAGCCGTCGATGAACAGGTAGTCCTGCTGCAGGTAGCCCACCATCAGCGCGGGATCGAGCGAGCCCGCGGCCAGGGCATCGGTGAAGGGGTGGCGCGTGGCGGCCGCCCAATCCTCCGCCGAGAGCGCGCGCAGATGGTCGGTCGGTCGAAGCACTGGGGTCATGCGGCACTCTCCGGCGATTTTCGCTCGGATAGCAGCGGTGGTGCGCAGAGAGAAGAGGCCCGCCTCCCGGGACGGGAGACGGGCCATGTCATTGGTGTGATGATTGGTGGGTCGGGTGGCAGGCGCCGCAGCGGCACCTGCCGGGGGGATTAGCCGACCGCAAGCCCAAGCGCAGGTTCGCCGGATGCTTCCGACCAGTTGTGCTTGAGCTCCTCGAGACGCCGCAGCAGGTCCACGGGCGGCTGATCGCCGTTCGTCAGGGCGCGGATCTCGGGCATGATGGAGCGCCAAGCCGGCACCATGTCCTTCACGGCGCCCGGGGCGGCCGGCGAAACCTCGTCGGTGGCAAGCTGCTTCTCAAAGCTCTCCACAGCCTCCAGCAGTTTCAAGCGCTCCGTCTGACCGCCGATACCGATGCTGACGAGACAGGCCTCGCGGACCATCACGTCGGACAGGAAGACCCGCTGAAACGCCGACACTTCCTGCAGAACATCCTCCAGGTTCACGTCGCCCTTCTTCATCAGGTCTCGCCTCAGTGCCTTGTATACTTGGTCCACGTACTTCATCAGGCCGATTTCCATCAGGGCCACCTGATCGACGGCGTCCTTGTTCCCTTCGTCCTTGATCGCCTGGTCCAGCGCGACGCGGAAGCGGAACCACTGCTTGCGCTTTTTGTCGATGCTGCGGTTCAGCCGCTTCACCGTCGGGTTGGCAGGGTCCATGGCGCGGATCTCGGCCTCGATGTCAGGCAGCGTCCGCTCGAAGCGGTCGCGCGCGGCCGTGACGATGGCGCGGTTGCGATCGACCTCGACCCCGGCGCTGACGAAGCAGGCGCCCTTTACGATCCGCTCCAACAGCACTTCCTGCCAGTGCAGGATCATCAGCTTGCGCTTGGGATCACCCTGCGGCAGCTGCGCGTATTGCGGCTCTGCTGCCGACGCCGGCGCAGGCGCCTCCACGACGATCGCGGCCGCCATCATGGCCGCGGATGTCATCAATAGCTTGAACACGTTCATGGGCATCACCCCCCTCTTTCGCCAACATCGTTGCCCTCCACGCAACGCACTATTAGCAACGCTTCGCAAAGTGTTGGAAATGTGATGGAGCGCGCGCACCTTATCGTTAACGTATTTTAGAGTATCCCTTTTCCAAAGGTTGCAAATGGCTTCTAAAAAGCGGAAATGGTACGGAAAAATACCTGAATAGCCATTTCAGATGATTCCACTCAGATATGTTTTCGGCTTAACCACTCCCGAAAAGCACACTTTCTTTCGGCGATGCGTTAACATATCTTTTTATCTGGAATTTCAGACTTAAAGTCTGCAGCCGCGCAGCTTCCAAGGTTAAGCATAATCGGCGCGAAATCAGGCCAGCGTTTTAGTTGCATGATTAGCCTGAAAATGGAAAAAGCGGCGCCCACGGGCGCCGCCTTCAGCACATCTAGTCAGTAAGCGTCAGGCGAACCACCAACGCTCGACATAGCGGCCGCCGTCCAGGGCCCAGTTCGCCGCCACGTCCGGCCCATGCTGCACCTTGTCGGCCATGGCGTAGACGTAGTTAGCGAAGCCCCAGACCACCGCGCCGCCGTCGTCGCTGACGATCTGCTGCATCTCGCCATAGATCTCGGCACGCTTGAGCGGATCGGTCTCCGCCCGGCCGGCACTCAGCAGCATGTTGAAGCGCTCATGCTCGAACTGGGTGTCGTTCCACGAGGCGCCGGAGGCATAGGCCTGGGTGAACATCCAGTCGCAGGTCGGCCGGCCACCCCAGTAGCAGGCGCACCAGGGCTTCTTCAGCCAGATGTTCGACCAGTAGCCATCGTTCGGCACCCGGTCGACGCGCATGTTGATGCCCGCCTTGGCCAGCTGCTCCTGCATCAGGATCGAGGCGTCGACCGCGCCGGCATAGGCGGCATCCGCGGCCGAGAGCACCAGCTCCTCGCCCGAATAGCCCGCCTTCTTGAGGTGGAACTTCGCTTTGTCGAGATCCTGCACCCGCTGCGGCAGCGTCGCGTTGTGGAAGGGCACCGACGGCGCGATCGGGTGATCGTTGCCCAGCGCCCCATGGCCGCGCAGGATCTTGGAGACCAGTTCCTCCCGGTCGAGGCTGTGTTTGATCGCGCGGCGCAGCTCGACGTTGTCGTACGGGGCGCTCTGCGTGAGCATCGGCGCGGTGTAGTGCAGGAAGCCCGTCGCCTCCTCCACCCGCAACCCGGGGCGGCGCTTCAGCAGGCCCACGGTCTTGAGGTCGACGCGGGACATCATGTCGACTTCGCCGGTCGCCACCGCGTTCTGCCGGGCGACCACGTCCGCGACATAGAGGAGTTCGAGCTCGTCGAAGTGGGCGCGGCCTTCCTTCCAGTAGTCCGGGCGCCGCTTCATCACCGTGCGCACGCCGGGCTCGAAGCTCTCCAGCACATAACCGCCGGTGCCGATGTAGTTCTCCCAGTCGACCTTGCCGCCCTCGGTCGCTGGCATCATCAGCAGGTGATAGTCGGCCATCAGATAGGGGAAGTCGGCGTTCGGCCCGTCCAGCACGAAGGTGACCGTGCGGTCGTCGACCTTTGTCATCTCCGCGATCGGCGTGACCAGATCCTTGGCGGCGGACTTCGAATCCTCGCCGCGGTGGTGCTGGATCGAGGCGATCACGTCCTCGGCCGTCAGCTTCTTGCCGTCCGAGAAGGTCACGCCCTCGCGGATGCGGAAGGTCCAGGCGCTGGCGTCGTCCGAACCCTCCCAGCTCTCGGCGGCATCGCCGACCAGATCACCCTCCGGCGAGATCTCGGTCAGGGTCGAGTGCGTCGCGAAGCCGACCGAGATCATATAGATGTCGGTGTAGGTCTGCGGATCGAGGGTATCCGAGGTCGAACCCTCGGCGAGGGCCACGCGCAAACGCCCGCCCTTCTTCGGCTCAGCGGCCATGGCGGGGCCGCTCATCGTGCCAAGCGCGCCAGCGACGCCGAGGGCGGTCGACCCCTCGAGGAAGCGACGGCGGTCCATGGTCAGGGAAGTGTCGGGGGAACCCAGGCGAAAGGTCATGCGTCTCTCCTGTCGCGTTTTTTTGTGTGCTCAGAGGTAATCACGCGAGACGGTCTCGGTCCACTCCCGGTCGAGCTGCACGTTGTCGCCCTCGCGCACGATCACGCGGCGGTGAAGGGTGAAATGGGTGTCGGTGCAGGTCATGCGCGCGTGGCTGTCGATGGCGACCGCCCAAGCCCCGCGGCTGAGCGCGAAGCGCCAATCGGCGACATGCTCGGCGCTGAGCGGATCGTCACGGTGGAGGGAGAAGCGCTGGGTCACCCCGCTGTCGGTCACCATCCCATGCCCTGGCACCGTCGTGGCGCCGAAGTCATCGGCGGTCTCCAGGATCAGGCGGCCGTCCTCCTCTCGCTGGCTGCTGTGCCCGGTCGGACGACGCTGGACCGTGTCGTGCGCCGCGCCCTCCTCAGCCGCCGGCGCCGCGGGTCCGGGCACCTCGGGGGCGCCCGGATGCATGGGCAGGTGCAGACGGCAGGCCGCAAGGTCGAGCGTGACCTGCGCCGGCTCTGGCGCGGGCCAGACGACCGGCCAATAGCTGGTGGAGAGCGCGAGGCGCAGGCGATGACCCGCCCTCAGCCGATGCGCGCACGTATTGAGCGCGATCCGCGCAGTATAGCGCTCCCCGGGCACCAGCGGGCGGGCCGTGCCCGGCACCACGACCGGCCCGTCCGGCGTCTCGGTGTCGGGCGCGTTGAGGCTGCGGGCGCGATAGGTGATGCGCAACGAGGCACCGTCCGGCGCCACATCGCAGAGCCGCGCGACAAGCTGGGCGACGGGCCGGTCGACGCTGAAGGCGACCTCCAACACCGGGCGGCCGATGATCTCCACCGGCGCATCGCTGGCGGGCGCATCGAAGGTGAGGGAGGCCGCGTCATCCGCCCGCTGATCGGCGCAAAGCTCGTTGTCGACCCGCATACCGGGGCACCAATAGGCCGCGCCCTGCCCCACCGACAACGGGGTGTCCACCACCGCCGTCCCACCGCCCTCCGCGCCCAAGCGGCCGGGCGAAAGGGCGAGCGTCTCGGTCTGGATCGCGGGGTCGGGCCAGTGTTCCAGCGCCACCCAACGCCCGTCCTGCGGGCGATAGCGCGGGTCGGGCGGCCGGGCGTGTTCCTGCATGCAGAGCCGTGCCGCCGGCGGCTGGGGGACCTCCAGCCCGCGCAGGTGACGGTCGAACCAGCCGATGACCTCGGCATGAAAATCATGCTTCTCGATGCGCGACAGGTGTGGGTACTTGTGCTCCCAGGGGCCGATGAGGGCGGCGGCACCGGGCAACCTGCCCGCCAGGGCCAGTGGGGCGTTCACATAGCCGTCGGCCCAGCCGCCGATCCCCAGCACCGCGGCGCGCATGGCCGGATAGTCGAAGCGCACCGAGCCGTGGCGCCAATAGCCCGGATCGCCTGCGCGGCCCAGCCAGTCGGCGGCGCTGAAGGGCAGTGCCTCGATCCGCTCCCGCCATGCCGCACGCCAATCCGCCCGCACGGCCGGATCCGGCGGGCGGCTCATGTACGCGGTCATCTGCGCGCCCCAGTTGAAGTTGTCGGTCAGCAGGCAGCCGCCCATGAAATGGATATCGTCCTCCACCCGGTCGACGGTGGAGCAGACGCTGACAACGGCCTTCAGCGCCTCGGGCGCCCGGGCGGCGAGCTGCAGCCCGTTGAAGCCGCCCCAGGAGATGCCGATCATCCCCACCGACCCGTCGCACCAGGGCTGGGCGGCGGCCCAGGCGATCACCGCCTCCCCGTCCGCCAGTTCGCGCGCGGAATACTCGTCGTCGAACAGCGCGTCGCTGTCGCCCGAGCCCGCGATATCGACCCTGAGACAGGCATAGCCCGCGGCGGCGAAATGCGGATGCGTGGTCTCGTCCCGCGCGGCGGTCCCGTCCCGCAGGCGATAGGGAAGGTACTCCAGGATGCAGGGCGCGGGGGTCTGCGCCGGCTGCCACAACCGCGCCGACAGCCGCCGCCCGTCCGGCAGCGGTATAAAGAACTGGGGGATCTCGAGGACGGGGCGGTTGGTGAGGGTCATGCACAAAACCTCCGCCACCGACCCGGGCAGCGCAAGCGCTCTTGCGAAGCGGCCATCGCCCGCGCCAGTGTCCGGCAACCACAACGAGGGGGAGCGCCGTGACCGAGATCCTGCTGCACAACTATCCGCAATCGCCGGTGGCCGAGAAGGTGCGCACCGCCTTTGGGATCATGGGCGTGGCCTGGGCCTCGGTCGAGATCCCGCGGCTGCCGCCGAAGCCGCTGCTGACCGAGCTTACCGGCGGCTACCGGCGCACGCCCGTCATGCAGATCGGGGCCGACATCTTCTGCGACAGCCGCTGCATCCTGGCGGAAGTGGCGGCACGCAGCCCGGCGCGGCCGCTGCTGCCGGAGGGGACGGCGGGGCCGGCTCAGGCGATCAGCCGCTGGACCGACGGCGCCCTCTTCTCGCTGGGCGTCAAGATGATGATGGGCAGCAGCGCCGACAGCCTGCCGCCGGCCTTCGCCGAGGACCGCGGTCGGCTCTACCTTGGCCCCGATTGGGCGGCGGGGCTGGAGAAGGCACAGTCGGAGCTGCCCCACCTCGCGGTTCAGATGCGCAGCGCCCTGGCAGAGGTCGCGGCGATGCTCTCGGACGGGCGGGCCTTCCTGCTGGGGCCGGCGCCCTGCCTTGCCGATGCGTGCTTTTGGCAGATCATCTGGTTCGTGCGGGGCCGCTGCGCCGCGGGCCCGGCCCTGATCGCCGAGTTCCCGATGATCGAGGCCTGGGAGGCGCGGATCGCCGCCATCGGCCACGGCACGCGCGGGCCCGATACCGACGGCGAGGCCGCCATCGCGGCCGCCGCCGCGGCAGCACCCGCGGGGCCGGAGGGGGCCGACGACCACGATCCCCAGGGCCTGCGCCCCGGCATGCGGGTCTCGGTCAATCCGGATGTGGACGGCGGGGAGCAGCCGACCGAGGGGGTGGTGCGCTACGCCGCCCTCGACCGCGTCACGATCCTGCGCGAGAGCGCCCGTGCCGGCCAGGTCGCGGTGCATTTCCCCCGCGCAGGCTACCGCGTCCGGGTCCTGGATGGCTGAGGGCGCCCATGCCGCCCGCTTCTCGCTCGCCGGGCGTCGAGCACTGGTGACGGGGGCCGGGCGGGGCCTGGGCCTCGCCATCGCGACGGCCATGGCAGAGGCGGGGGCCGCCGTGATCCTGAACGGACGTGACGATGCCCGACTGGAGACTGCCGCGGCACCCCTGCGCCAGGCGTGCCATGAGGTTTCGACGGCGCCCTTCGACGTGACGGACCAGGGGGCGGTCGAGGCCTTTGCCGCGACTGCACCCACCCCCGATATCCTGGTGAACAACGCGACGCTGCGCGACCGGCGCCCGACCCGCGATCTGCCGGCTGCAGCGGTTGCCGAGCTCGTCGCGGTGAATGCCACTGCCGCCTATACCCTGTCGCGTGCGCTGATGCCGGGGCTCAGCGAGGGCGGCTCGATCATCAACATCACCTCCATCGCCGGGCCGCGGGCGCGGGCCGGAGACCCGGGCTACACGATGGCGAAGGGGGCGCTGGAGGCACTGACCCGATCCCATGCCGTCGAATTCGGCGCGGCGGGCGTGCGGGTGAACGCCATCGCGCCGGGCTTCATGGCGACCGAGGCCAATGCCGGCTTCCTCGACGACCCTGCCATCGGCGCCTTTCTGGAGAGCCGCGCCGCCCTGCCGCGCTGGGGCCAACCGGCGGAGGTCGCGGGGGCGGCGGTCTTCCTCGCCTCCCCCGCCGCCTCCTACGTCACGGGACATGTCCTGGTGGTGGACGGCGGCCTCAGCGTCCGGATGTGAGGGCTGCGCTAGGCCGGCGGGCTCAGTATGCGGCGCATGATCGGCCGGGTCGGGGAATGGCGGGCGACCTCCTCGAACCCCGCATCGCGAAAGGTGCCGAGAAAGCCGGTCCAGGCATAGGCGGGCACATACTTGGGGTTGGGCGTGTCGATGGGATAGCCCTCCAGCACCTCAGCGCCGCGGCTGCGTGCAAGGTCGCAGGCGGCCTCCAGCAGGGCGCGCGAGACGCCTTTGCGGCGCCAGGGCTTGGTGACGAGAAAGCAGGCGGCGCTCAAGACCGGTCGGTCGTCGACGGGTTTGAGGACGCGGGAGGTCGCCAGGCGCGGAAAGGCGTCGCGCCGGTCGATCTGGATCCACCCCACAGCCTCCGACCCGCGCCAGGCGATGAGGCCCGGCGCAGGACCGGTCTCGAACAGCGCCTGCATGGCCGCACGGTTCGGGGCGCCCTTCCCCGCCTCCATCTCGCGGCGCGACAGGCGCCAGAGCATGCACCAGCAGCCACCGCAGCCGCCCTTCTCGCCCATGACCGCGACGAAACCGTCCCAATCGGCGGGCCGCACCTCGATCCTCATCGCGCCCTGCTCATCCCGGACTAACCCCAGGCGAGCCTAGGGCGCCCATTGCCGGGGCGCCAGAACGGGTCGACCCCGATCAGCCGAGGCGGTGATCCCCGAAGTTCCAGGCGGGGTCGTGGACGACAGTATGGTGGTGCTGCGGCTGGCCGTTGAGGGTAGCGAACTCGATCAGCACCGTCTCGCCGTGGAGGCGGTAGTAGATCGAGCCCTGGTCCGGATCTCCGGCCCAGCCGAAGCGGATCGCGGCCTCGTCCTCCGCCGCCAACCGGGCGCGCTGCATCTCGAACAGCGGGCCGTCCAGGTGGTCGCGGGTGTAGATCTCCAGCAGCCGGCGCGCGATATCGCCCTGCGAGGGGGTCATATCGCCGATCGCCAGGCCACGAAGCGCCTCCACCGCATCCTCCCGCCCCGGTTTGGCGAGGATGTTGCCATAGGAGCGGTCGCGCAGCCGCGCCGCCCCCGCCGCCCCGCCGGAAAGATCGGCGAAGAGCGCGCGGCCCAGCGCCTCGTTCTCCAGCACCACGAGCCCTCGATGGGGACCGGAGGGCACGGTATTGGGCTCGGACGAAAACGCCTTGGGCGTGGTCGAGACGACCTCGTCGCCGACCAGCGTGACCGTGATCGTCAGATGGTGCCCCTCCCAGCGCCAGGCCCAGGGGTCGGTGGCCGAGGGAGTGCCATAGACCTGCATCGAGAACCGCTCACGGTTGCGGTCGCGCCGCCCCTTGCCAAGCTCGTCGCGCAGGATGTCCTGCTGCAGCATGATGTTCTCGGCGGTCTCCAGCCCATAGGGGCTGAGCGCGGTGGCCAGCACGTCGCGCGCGGCATCCTTCTGCGCGGGGGTCATTTCCTCGAGCGCCAAGCCATTGGCGAAGGCCGAGCCCAGCATGTAGTTCCACCGCCGCCGGGTGCGGCTGTCGAAGGCGAAGGTGGCGCGATCGCGCTGCCCTTCGTTCAGCATGTCGAGCCAGGTGGTCAGCCGCTCCCGCATCCGCTGCCCGGTCGGCGCGGTGGCCGCCTGCAGCATGGACGGCAGGGCGGCGGCGGCGCCGAAAGCGGCACCGCTGGCCATGACGGTTCGGCGTGTCGGGGTGGCGAAGATAGTGCGTGACCGTTTCATCGGAGCCTCCGGGATTGGCGCGGATGTCATAAGCGGACAGCCAATAAGGAGGGCGCTGCGGGCGGCAGGTTCAAGTCCTGCTGCCAAAAGGTTATCGCCTCAGGCCGCGTTCCAATGCACCGTCCCCAGGCCGGAGACGTCGTAGCCTTCCAGCGCGGCGGCGCGATCCGCGAAGGCCCGCGTGCGCGTAAAGGCCATGAGCGCCTGCAAGGGCGGCTCGAAATAGGCGCCCCGGTCGAGAACCAGGTCGAAACGCTCCTCGATCAGCGGCAGGAAAGCCAGGCCATGCGCCCGAGCGACGGAGGCGAGGCCGGGTGCGGCCTCCGCCCGCCCGGTGGCGATGGCCTCCGCCGCCTCGGTCTCGGTGCGGGCTGGCTCAGGCAGGGGCAGGATCGCCTCCTCGGCCAAGCCCGCCTCCGCCATCAGGCGGTGGAAGAGGTGGGCCGATCCGGCGCGCGGCTGGCGCAGGGCGATGCGGCGACCGGCGAGGTCGGCGATGCCGCGGATCTCGCCCGAGAGCGCAGGCGCCAGGATCAGGCCGCGCTGGCGCCGGGCCCATTCGATCAGCACGACCGGCCGGCCGACGCAGGCTTGCGCCACGTGGGTGGTGTTCCAAGCCACGCCCTCCTCTCCCGGCTCGTGCAGATGGACCCCCGCCGCCGCAGCCTCGCCCCGCGCCAGGCGGTCGAGACCGTCGAGACTGCCGTCGAAGAAGCTGGCTAGCGCGGAGCCTGAGGCCCTGAGCGCCCAGTCGAGGAGCGGATCGTGGCTGCCCGCGATGATCGGTGGCACGGGCGTGCTGCGTGGCACCGCCGTCTGGGCAGGCGCCGGGGTGGGCGCAGTGGCTGTGTCGGCGCTGGGGACGGCCTCCCCCGCCAACCAAGCCTCGATCTCCTCGCGGGGGAACAGCAGCTTACCGGTCACGCGCCGGCAGGGTATCTCGCCCGCACCAGCGAGATCGTAGACCTTGCGTTCCCGCACGCGCAGCAGCGCCGCGACCTCGCGGGTCGTAAGGAACTGGGGGCGCTCCGGCATCTCGTCCATGCCACCGGCTTAACGCATCGCGCGGCGCGAGAGGAGAGCACCGATGATCTTTGGCACCCTCGCCGCAGTCGTCGCCGTGCTCATGGTCTCCACCGCCGCGGCCTTCTGACCGGGGAAGATGTCTCGGTCCGCCGGGCGCAGCGGCGCCGGAGGGCGGGACCCACGGGACCCTCATCGACGCCGATCCGGCGGCCTATGGCGACGATCCGCGCAATGGCTCGCTTCTCGGCAACATAACCGTGCTTGCCGCCACGGCAGCCATGGAACGGGCCGGCAACACCGAGTCCGAGGCCTTGATCGAGGCCTCCAAGAGCCTCACTTTCGCCCGGCCGGGCGGTGAAATCGCTTTCCGATCCATCGACCATAAGGCAACCATAGTGCATACGTTGAGTGCACTGCGGTCGCTGACGGTAAGAGGTTGATGGTGGAGTGGGTGTACAAGCCCGGTACCGACTACCTCCACAGCGATGCGGCGGTGGCGGCGCGAAAGACGGGCAACTGAGGTTTGGAGGCCGAGCCAATGGCTCGGCGGTGGCATATGCGGTTTCGAAAGATCGCACTTATAATCGGCGGCGTCGCAGGCGTGATGGTTGGCGTGCCGACAGCCCTCGTCATGGGGGCCATCGTGGGCTCCGTGTTCACCAAGCACTCCCTCTCGGGACAGGAGGCGCGCGCGCGGGTCGAGACAGTGTTCCAGGTCGGTCTGCCGACGCAGGCGCAGGCGGTCCAGCTCATCGAGAACCCGCTGCCGGAGTGGCGATCCGCCCTGGTCTTCGCCGCACCCGCAGAGACGGTGGAGGCTTGGCTTGCCAGCGGCGTGCTCTGCTTTCCCGATGCGCTGACCGAGGGGCTGTCGGGCGTGCCCGACCCTGACGCCGACTGGCGCACCATCGCCGAGGCCGGGCCCGTGGCCGCTGGCCATTGCCCCGCGCTGGAGGCCGAGAACGGCGTCGCCTACCGGATGATGGTCGAGAAGAACGACACCGCCCCCTGGCGGGTCTTCATGGTGGCCTCCCACAGCTAAGCCCGCGCTGCCGGAGGCCGCTGCATTGACCCCGGCGCGTCGCTCACCACGCTGGGCGCGACCCTGCACCCCTGCCGCTGCCGGGAGCAGTGAGCATGCGCCGTTGTTTCCCGCCGTCAGGCCGACCGCGCCGTGATCTTCGAAGGCAGGCGCGCCGCCTACGGGGGCAGCTTCGCCGCTCTCAGTGCGGACCCTTCGCTGCGTCGCACGCACTGGGATGTCTCAGCGCTCATCGAATCGCGACGGGCTCGCTACACTCCGCCCATGGGGATGATCATGGGAAAGCGACTTCCGCGGACCAGCGCGACTGCGGGCCTGGTTTTGGCGGTGCTCCTGATGGCGGCGCCGCAGCCGGCATCGGCGCTGAGCCGCGACGAGATCCAACAGGCGCAGGAGGCTCTGGTCGCGCTCGGTCATGATGCCGGCACACCCGATGGCGTCATGGGCCCGCAGACCCGCGCCGCCCTGACCGCCTGGGAGCGGGAGACAGGGCGCGTCGCGGACGGTGTCCTGAGCCGCGATGACCTGGACGCCCTGACCGAACCCGCCGTCGAGGTTCAGGCTGCGGAGCCCGTGCTTGCGGGCAGCCGCGCAGGCGCGCGGGCCGCCGGCGAAACCGGGCTGCCCGGGGCCCTGCGCGCGCCCGCGTCCCTGTCCGACAGGCGCCACCAAAGCGCGCCCGGCGCGGGCGAGGACCGGCGCACGCCTTTCGGCCTCACGCCGCCGAGCGAGAGCGATCTCGACGCGCCCGCCGGGGAAAGGGTGCCGTCATCCTCGGCACCCGATCCGAATCGCTATCGCGACATCATCGTGAGCGAAGGCCGCGTGGAGCAGCCTGCGGACGGCATCCCGAGGCTAATTGACCCCAGCAGCATGCCTGCGCTTTCGATGCCTTTGTGGCTCACGAAGGAGCGTTTTGCCGCTTTCCTCGTGATCCTGATGCTGTTCTCGGTGATTTGCCATCGTGTGGCGCGCCGCAAGCCAACTTCGGCCCAGGACCGCCAACGCTGAGGCGGAAGCCGCTGTGCCTCGTTTTGTGACAAAGCTCACTGTGCCATGATAGTCGCGGGCATATCGCCTTGCAGAACAATGGAAATTTGGCGGAGCTAGGGCATGGCGCTCACCCAGGGAACGACGCGGACGCTGGACAGCGACGGTCGGGCCGACAGCCGGTTGACCGAGTGGACCCTAGCCGACAAGCGGTTCTATACGCTCGTCCAGCGCGGTCGCCTCAACGACATCGCCTATGACCACGGGCGCCTGCTTGCCCATCCGATCGAGGAAGGGGTTTTTCCTGAGATCCTCGACACGGTCGCCACCGATACCGACGCGGGGGCGGAGCTGGAGCGCGACACCCTTGACACGCTTCTCGAGGCGATCTTTGCGCGGATCACCCACGATATCTTCAGCGCGACCAGCGCGGAGTTTCGGGGCGCCGTAAAGGCCCTGGAGGACGGTTACTTCGACGGCCATGCCGACCCTGAGTTCAGGTCGACCGACGTGGTGACCGCCTGTGTCGCCATCGATGCGGGTAATATCGCGACCGGCATCAGCCGGCTGATGAAGAAGCCCGGACACAGCCGTTTTGCGCAGGTCGCCAACTATGCGGCGAAGGCCTTGCTCAGCCACCGCCGCGGCAGAACCGCCGACAACCGGCATGCCTCGCTTCTGGCCGACCGAAGCGCCATGGCCCGGGCGGTCGACAGTGCGATGTCCCGCCGGCAGCCCGCCGGCATGGGCTGCACGGGGTTCTTTGCCTCGGCCGACGGCACGGCGGACGGCAAGGCGCTGCATGCCCGCACCTTTGATGGGGCCTTCTTCGCCTGGAACGAGGCGCCGGTCCTGCATCTGATCGACGAGCGTGACACGAACGGTGCCTGGCACCCCTATGTCGCCACCGGCACCGCGGGCCTGATCTATCCGGGCGGGATCAGCGGGCTGAATGACGCCGGCATCGCCTGTTCGCTGCACCAGATGTCGACGGTGAACTACGCCACCGACCGCCGGGGCGAGGGCGGCTATGACGTGGCCCCCTTCGTGCAACAGCGCATCCTGCGCGAGGCCGGCAGTCTGGACGAAGCCGTCGCCATCGCTGAGGGGGCTCGGCATTTCGCCTCCTGGGCGATCGTGGTCAGCGAGGCGCGCACCGGCAAGGCGCTGCGGATCGAGATCAACGGGCGCGAGGACGAGAACGGCCATTACGATGGCAAGGTCGTGGCCAGCACGGCCGAGCCCAGCCTGGTGCAGACCAACCATTTCCTGCTGGACGGCATGACCGAGACGCTCGACTTCTGGGACGATGCCCATTTCACCAAGACGGTCGGCAAGTGGCTGGAGACCCGGGCGCGGCGCGCAACCGTCACAGGCCGCCTGGCGCAGCTCACCGACAATGCCCTGCTCGACACCGAGGAGGCGCTCGGCCTGATGGCCAATCACGACGATGCGGCGGTCGGCGGGGCGCGGCGCAGCTTCGGGCGCACGGTCTGCAAGGCCTACGGGCTCATGGGCTCGATCGCCCGCACCACGGCGGACCGGGCCGCGGGGGGTGACGCGATCTGGTTCACCATCGGCGACCGCCTGCCCGGCCCCCATGCCGCCATGGCCGGCTTCGCCATCGACTGGTCCACCGGCAGCCTCGGCCCTGCCGGCGATGCCGCGGCACAGACGGTGCCACAGCCCTATCGCGCGGCCATGGAGGCCTATGTCGCCGCCTTTCGCGCCTATGCCCGGCCCACCTTGGGCGGGCGCTATCTCGGCCGCCGACCGACCGAGGAGGAGATGCACGCAATCCGGCGAAATGCCCTCGGCCATCTCGACCGCGCCGTCGACCTGGCGGAAGGGGCGGGGATCATGGACCCAGCCTTTCGCTACATCCGAGCACGGCTCAACCATGAGGCGGGGCGGCACGAGACAGGCGCCGAGCGGACGGCCTTTTTGAACGCTGCGGCGCGGGACTGGGCGCATCTGCGGGGCCTCGCCGACAGCCATGCGGTGCCGATGCATGCCTGGGAGAGAGCGCTGGTCTTCCTGCTCTCCGCCGCCACCGACCACGCGCGCGATGCGGGCACCGAGGCGGAGCGCGATGCCATGATCGCCCGCGGCCGGGCCGAGATCGACACGGTCGCGGCGGCCGAGTTCCCGGGCGGCCAGCTTCACCAGGACATTAAGGACTGGCGCAAGGTCGCGGCAACGATCGCGGCCGAGGGCGATACGGACAGCCTGCCCCCCATCGACTGGGTCACGGTCGAATAGCACCCGCCGCCCGCGCTTGCGGCACGGCCCACCCGCGTTAGGCTACGGCCGCAACGCCTTTTGGGAGGGTCCGATGGCACAGGATGGAGCGCCGCGCTGGGCGACCGGGCCGGATGAACTGCTGAGCCCCGTCGAGCTCGGAACGATGAGCGGGTTGGAGTTCATCGTGGGCATGGCCGAGGGGCGCCTGCCGAACCCGCCGATCCTGCGCCTCATGCGCGCGCACTTCGTAGCGGTCGAGAAGGGGCTCGTGGTCGTCGAGGCGGTGCCGCATTTCGACCACTACAACCCGCTCGGCGCCGTGCATGGGGGATGGTTCGGCGCGCTGCTCGATACGGCGCTTGCCTGTGCGGTTCAGACCACCCTGCCCAAGGGCAAGGGCTATACGACGCTGGAGTATCGCGTGAACATCATTCGTCCAGTGCTGGCGGAGACGGGACCGGTGATCGTGACGGGCGAGGTGGATCACAGCGGGCGGCGCACCGGAGTGAGCCACGCGCGCATGGAAGCGGCGGACGGCAAGCTCTACGCCACGGGCTCGACGACCTGTCTGGTGCTGGATCTGCCGACGGTGGCGCAGGCATGAGCGATGTGCTGAGCTTGAAGGTTAGGGTCACCGGCCGCGTGCAGGGTGTCGGTTATCGTGCCTGGACAACCGAACGCGCGCGCGCCCACGGGCTGACCGGCTGGGTGCGCAACGAGGCCGACGGCACGGTGACGGCGGTGTTTCACGGCGCCGTGGCAGCGGTTCAGGCCATGATCGACGAATGCCGGGACGGCCCTCCCTCGGCCATGGTCGATCATCTCTCCGTCGATCACTTGGACGAAGCGCCCACCGGCCCCTTTCGCATCAGCAGACTTTGAGGGGACGACCATGGCCCCGGTCGGAAGTCGGCCAAACGGCACGTCGTCCTGCAGCGATGGCCCCCAGCTGGGGTCAGAGATGTCCCGTGCGGCCGCGCCCTCCCACGTCAGGATAGGGCGCCGTCCTTCACCAAGGGGCTAAAGCGGGCAAATTGAAACCCGGTGCTCTCGGTTAAGAAAAACGTCGTTTCTGCTGCTCTACGCTGACACGGGTGGGCCGGTGGCCAGGGTCCTGGGCAGCCGGTGGAACGGCCGGGCGGCAGCGCGGATCACGTGCTCGCGGCGCGGAGGCGGGCGAAGCCCTCGTCAAGATCCGCGATCAGATCCGCCACCGCCTCCAGGCCGACGTGGATCCGGATGACCTGCCCCGGCGCGCGCCCCTCGATCGGCCAGCGCGTGGCCGTGCGCAACTTCGCCGGAAAGACCGGCACGATCAGGCTCTCAAAGGCTCCCCACGAGGAGCCGATCGCGAAGCGCTCCATCGGATCGAGCATGGCGCAGACGGCCGGAAGGCTCGAATAGCGTTCCTGCAGCGTGAAGGCGAAGAGCGAGGCCGCCCCCCGAAAGTCCCGCTGCCAGAGCGCATAGCCCGGATCATGCGGCATCGCCGGGTGGATGACCTCCGCCACCTCCGGCCGCGCCATCAGCCACTCGGCCACCGCGAGCCCGTTCGTCCAATGCTGGCGCAGCCGCACCGGCAGTGTCCTCAGGCCGCGCGCCGCGAGGAAACAATCGTCAGGCGAGCCGCAAAGGCCGAGCTGTCGCCAGCCCCGCTGAACGTATCGGTCATAGGCGTCTTTGGTGCTGGTGACCGAGCCCATGATCATATCGGAATGGCCGCCGACATACTTGGTGATCGCCTGGGTGGAGATGTCCACGCCGTGCTCGAAGGCCTTGAAGTAGAGCGGGGAGGCCCAGGTGTTGTCCATCATCGTGAGCGCGCCGTGTTCCTTCGCGGCGGCGGCGATCGCCGGGATGTCCTGCACCTCGAAGGTCCAGGACCCGGGGCTTTCGGTATGGACCAGCTTGGTGTTGGGCCGAAAATGGCGCCGGATGTCACCGCCCAAGAGCGGGTCGTAGAACTCCACCTCGATGCCCAGCCGGCGCAGCGTCCCCTTCGCGAAACCACGCACCGGGCCGTAGACGTTGTCGGGGATCAGGAGGTGATCGCCCGCCGAAAGCACGCAGAGCATGGGCATCGTCTGCGCCTGAAGCCCGGAATTGCACAGCCGCGTGCGGTGGCCCCCGCCGGGCCCCGCCTCCAGGTCCGAGAGCGCCTGTTCCAGCGCATAGGTCGAGGGCGTGCCGTGGATCCCATAGGAGACGGTGTCGCCCTCTCGCATGTTATCGCGCTCGAGGTAGTCGGCGACGCCGTCATAGACGATGGTGGAGACGTGATAGACGGGGGGGTTCACGGCACCGCTTTGAGCCGCCGGGTCGCGCCCGCCGACGACGGCACGTGTTTCATCCTTCATGACGGCTCCCAATGCGACGGTTTTCCCCTCGAGAGCGAGGAGGGACCAGCCGCGCGAAAGGGTCAAGGGAGGGTTGGGGGCCTTCGTCGACCAAGCACGGTTGTCGCGACGGTGCGTGCCGAGCACGCACCCTACGTCCTCCACCGGTCGCGCTGTATCGTTTTTGATCGAACAGGTGCGCATGACTGACGCTTATTTGCGCAACCTGCCGAGGAAAATGGCGGAACTTACCGCGTTCCGAGAGAACGACACGCCTTTGCCAAACGATTGGGCACGTAAAACCGGTTGCTGCTTGACGAGGGTTCGGTGCGACGCCACTAATCCGTCATCCGTCGCGGTAATCGCGACTGTGATGCATCCCGGACCGCGCCGACCCGAGCGCGGCCGAGCAGACAGGAAGAGGTTGGACCATGAAAACTTCGGTATTCCTCGGCGCCGTTGCCGCCGCGGGCCTGGTGGCGGGCGCGGCAAGCGCCCAGAGCACCCTTGAGACGGTCAAGGAGCGCGGCAGCATGAACTGCGGCGTGTCGACCGGCCTGGCCGGCTTCGCCTTCACTGACGAGAACGGCGTTTGGAACGGCTTCGACGTCTCGGTCTGCCGGGCCGTTGCGGCCGCCGTGCTGTCCGATCCGGCTGCGGTCGAGTTCAAGCCGACCACCGGCAAGACGCGGTTCACCGCGCTGGCCTCGGGCGAGATCGACATGCTGGCCCGCAACACCACCTGGACCTTCACCCGCGACGTGGACCTCAAGTTCACCTTCGTCGGCGTGAACTACTACGACGGCCAGGGCTTCATGGTGCCGGCCGGCCTCGGCGTCTCCTCGGCGACCGAGCTGGACGGTGCCACGGTCTGCATCCAGACCGGCACGACCACCGAGCTCAACCTCGCGGACTTCTTCCGCGTCAACAACATGAGCTACGAGCCGGTCCCGATCGAGACCAACGCCGAGGCTCAGGCCAAGTACCTGGCCGGCGCCTGCGACGTCTACACCACCGACGCCTCGGGCCTGGCCGCCACCCGCGCCACGTTCGAGGATCCGAAGGCTCACGTGATCCTGCCCGAGATCGTCTCCAAGGAGCCCCTCGGCCCGGTCGTGCGCCACGGTGACGACGAGTGGGGCGACGTGGTGCAGTGGGTGCTCTTCGCGCTCATCGCCGCCGAGGAGTACGGCGTGACCTCCGAGAACATCGACGAGCTGGCTGCGGCCGCCGGCGACAACCCGGAGATCAACCGTCTGCTGGGCACCGAGGGTGAGCTTGGCCCGATGCTTGGCCTGGACGCTCAGTGGGCCATGCGCGCCATCAAGGCGAGCGGCAACTACGGCGAGATCTTCTCGACGCACATCGGCACCGAGACGCCGATCAACCTCGCCCGGGGCCTGAACGCTCAGTGGACCGAGGGTGGCCTGCTCTACGCCCCGCCGTTCCGCTAATCGGCTAACCGCCTTGGGCGCATCCGGCAGAGGCCGGGTGCGCCCTTATTGTTTGTGTGGACGCCGCATGGCACGCGTCCTGCATATCCTCACATGATGATTGGGTGATGCCGGGCCCTTACGCCGGCCACGCCCCGGTGCAAAAACAAGCGGTACGACCCGCTGAGGTCGCTGAAGCCGCTCAGGGAGACGGTGATGACGGCGATTGACGCGCCACCGAAGGCGACATTCCGCATCGACATGCTCTGGAACGACAGCCGCTACCGGTCGTCCTTCATCCAGATCGTGGCGTTGTTCGTGACCATCACGATGCTCTACCTGATCGTGCAGAACGTGGTCGACAACCTGGCTGCGCTCGGCAAGGAGTTCGGCTTCAGCTTCATGCAGCAGCCGGCCGGCTACGACATCAACCAGCGCCCGATCGACTACAACAGCCGCGACAGCCACGCGCGCGCGGCGGTGATCGGGATCATGAACACGCTGCTGGTGGCCATCGTCGGGTGCTTCCTGGCGACCATCATCGGCGTGCTCGCGGGCGTGGCGCGACTGTCCAAGAACTGGATGCTGCGCAGCTTGATGAGCGTCTACGTCGAGCTCGTGCGCAACGTGCCGGTGCTGATCCAGATCCTGCTCGTCTCCGCGCTGATCACCGAGACCATGCCCGCCCCCCGCGCCTTCCGCGGCGAGGATCCGGTGGCGACCATGTGGCTCTTCGACAGCGTCGCCGCGACGAACCGCGGGTTCTACTTCCCCGCCCCCGTGCTGGGCGACGGATCCTGGCTGGTGGTTACGGCCTTCATCCTCGCGATCGTCGGCGCCGTGATCTTCGGCCGCTGGGCGATGCAGTACCAGCAGCAGACCGGTGAGGAGCTGCCGGAGAAGGCGCAGCCGCTGGTCTGGGTGGGTGCCGTGCTGCTTGGTCTGATCAGCCTTCCGTTCGCCTATGCCATCGCACAGTTGGTGGTACTGCCCTTCGTCAAACTGCTGCCCTTTGGCCTCGGCCTCCTTGTTGAGGCGCTCGCGTATCCGCTGACCCCGATCATCGCCGTGGGCATCGGCTACGTCTTCCTGAACATGCGGCTGCTCTCGGTGAAAGCGGCGATCGTTCTTGGCGTACCTTTGATCGTTTTCATCCTGATCTGGCCCGTCACCGGCCTGCCAATCGGGCTGGAACTGCCGTCGCTTCAGGGCTTCAACTTCCAAGGCGGGATCTACGCCCGCGAGAGCTATGTCTCGCTGACCCTGGCGCTTGCGATCTACACCGGCGGCTTCATCGCAGAGAACGTGCGCGCCGGCATCCAAGCGGTGTCCAAGGGCCAGACCGAGGCCTCCTACGCGCTCGGCCTGCAGCCCAGCCAGAACATGAGCCTGGTGGTGCTGCCGCAGGCGCTGCGTATCATCATTCCACCGCTCATCTCGCAGTACCTGAACCTCACCAAGAACAGCTCGCTCGCACTTCTGGTGGGCTACATGGACGTCACCGGCACGCTGATGGGCATCTCGCTCAACCAGACGGGCCGCGAGTTCGAGACGCTCTTCCTCGGCATGGCCGTCTACCTCACGATCTCGCTCTCGATCGCGGCGATCATGAACCTCTACAACGAGAACACGAAGCTGGTGGAGCGGACGTCGAGCTATGGCGTGGGCTTCTCGGTACGAAGTTTGTTCGACGGCTTCTTCGGACCCTGGGAAAAGATCAACAAGGGCGATGCGAAGATGCGGCCCGAGTACGGGATCCGGCGTGAGCTGAACCTCTTCGTGCTGTTCTACGCGGTCTTGATAACCCTGCTTATCAACTACGTGTTCCTCGAGGCCGCCAGCGATCTCAGACCCTCGTACTGGGATTGGGGCCTGGGGCAGCGGGCGGCGGCGCTGGGGATGTTGGTGCTGACCTTCGCCACCTTCATCACCTGCTGCTTCAAGAGCGGGCGCTTCATCGACTTCGTCGCGCTGGAGTTCGTGGTCTTCGTCTTCGCCATCCTGCTGGGCTTCCCCTTCGGCGAGCTCATCGGCGGGGTCGGGGCGACGGTCTTCGTGGCGGTGACGGCGGCCTGTCGGCTCGCGATCTTTGGCTACACGCTCAGCGGGCGGCGGCCGAACGTCACCTTCTTCCAACGCATCCCGCGGGAGGCCTGATCCATGGCGAGCGATAAGAACCATGCCTTCGTCGCCGACGGCGTCATCCCGCCCTCGCCGCCGCCGCCGTCGACGACGGGGCCGGTGGGCTGGCTGCGGGAGAACTTGTTCAGCGGCCCGGTGAACACGATCACCACACTCGTGATCATCGGTCTGATCGCCTGGATGGTCCCCGACATCGTGCGGTGGGCGTTCATCGACAGCGTCTGGTTCGCCTCCTCCCTGGCGGAGTGTCGCCAGCTGGGCGAAGGCGCTTGCTGGGCCGTGATCGTCGAGCGCTTCGATCAGTTCATGTACGGCTTCTATCCGTCGGAAGAACGATGGCGGCCGAACATCGCCTTTATCCTGATGCTCGTCGCCTTTGCCTTCGCGCTCTTTGACGAGATCCCCTACCTCGACCAGGCGACCTATCAGCGGATCCGGCCCTGGGGTCTGATCTACGCAGCCTGCTACCCCTTCATCGCCTATTGGCTGATCTGGGGCGGCACGATCTGGGGGCCGCTCGCGCTCCTCGCCACGCCCATCGTCGGCTACGGCGTCAGCATGCTGCTGACCAAGTACGAGGGCGTCTGGAAGCCGATCCTGGGCGATACGCTGCCGATCCCCTCCATCGCCGGTCTGGCGGCGGCGGTGATCTGGCTCGCGGGCGTCATGGGACTGGTGGTCTCGCTCCTGAACGCGATCACCCCCTCGTTCTTCCCCTTCTATCTGGTCGAGGTGCAGAGCCGGGATCTCGGCGGCTTCCTGCTCGCCACCATCATCGGTGTCGCGGGGATCGTGCTCTCGCTGCCCATCGGTATCCTGCTGGCGCTCGGCCGGCGCTCGGGACTGATCTACATCCAATCCGTCTGCATCATCTTCATCGAGTTCATCCGCGGCGTGCCGCTGATCACGCTGCTCTTCGTCGCCTCCTCGGTGATCCAGTACCTGTTCCCGCCCGACAGCCAGCTCGACCTGGTGCTGCGGGTGGTGATCATGGTGACCGCCTTCGCCTCCGCCTACATGGCCGAGGTGATCCGCGGCGGCCTCGCCTCCCTGCCGCCCGGGCAGTACGAGGCGGCGGACGCCATGGGCCTCAACTACTGGCAGGCGACCCGGCTCATCATCATGCCGCAGGCGCTCAAGGTCTCGATCCCCAACATCGTCTCGACCTTCATCGGGCTCTTCAAAGACACCACGCTGGTGGTCGTCATCGGCCTCTTGGACGTGATCGGGCTCATCACCGCCACCCGCGCCGACAGCGCGTGGAACGGCATCATCTGGGAGTTCTACATCTTCGCGGGGCTGCTCTTCTTCATCGCCTGCTACGCGATGTCCCGCTACTCCATGTACCTCGAGCGCAAGCTCGCCACCGACCGCCGCTGAGGAGGGTCCGATGACTGAGACTGTAATCGCCGACGATCACATGCCCGAGGATCACATCCCGGATCGCGCCAAGATGGAGGTCTCCGACGAGGAGGTCATCACCATCGACAAGATGAACAAGTGGTACGGCGACTTCCACGTGCTGCGGGACATCAATCTGACGGTGAACCGGGGCGAGCGGATCGTCATCTGCGGCCCCTCCGGCTCGGGCAAGTCGACGCTGATCCGCTGCATCAACCGGCTCGAGGAGCACCAGGCAGGCGACATAATCGTCGACGGGGTGGAGCTGAACTCGGACCTCAAGAACATCGACAAGGTGCGCGCCGAGGTCGGGATGGTGTTCCAGCACTTCAACCTGTTCCCGCACCTCACGATTCTGGAGAACTGTACCCTGGCGCCGATCTGGGTCCGCAAGACGCCCAAGAAGGAGGCCGAGGAGGTGGCGATGCACTTCCTCTCCAAGGTCAAGATCCCCGAGCAGGCGAACAAGTATCCCGGCCAGCTCTCCGGCGGTCAGCAGCAGCGCGTGGCCATCGCCCGGGCGCTGTGTATGCGCCCGCGCATCATGCTCTTCGACGAGCCGACCTCGGCGCTCGATCCCGAGATGATCAAGGAGGTGCTCGACACCATGATCAGCCTCGCCGAGGAGGGGATGACCATGCTCTGCGTGACCCACGAGATGGGCTTTGCCCGCCAGGTCGCGAACCGGGTGATCTTCATGGATCAGGGCCAGATCGTGGAGCAGAACGAGCCCGAGGAGTTCTTCCTCAATCCCAAGTCCGAGCGGACCCAGCTCTTCCTCAGCCAGATCCTCGGCCACTGACCGTGGCGACGTGAAACGGGCGCGTTCATCACGCTCTTTCACGGAAGCTCAATGCCTCTCGATTAAGTCTGAGTTCACAACCGGGTGATCGAGAGATGCAACAAGCGATCGAAACGAGAGTGATGCCGTTCTCCGCCCTGCCCCCCCTCTCGGGCGGCAAGGTTGCGGGGGTCGGGGTGGGCACGGACGGGCCGACCGACCGTCTGCCGGGGACCCTCATCTTCCCGCGGGGGTTGAGCGGAGATGTTGCCGACACGGGGGCCTCCGGGGCCGCGGCCTTCGGCAGCACATCGATCGGGGAGGCTGCGCGGCGTGCACTTACCGAAAGCAAGCTCCAACAGAGCCCCGATGCCGCGCTTGCAGACCTCTCCACCGCAGAGTCGCGCGGCGCCGATGGGCTGACGGAGGAGGAGCGACGCCTCCTCGACACGCTCGAGGCCCGCGACCGTGAGGTCCGCGACCACGAGGAGGCCCATGCCAGGGTCGGCGGTCCCTATGCCGGTGAGCCCAGCTACACCTATCAGCGCGGCCCGGACGGTGGGCGCTACGCCATCGGCGGCGCGGTTGCCATCGACGTCTCCCCGGTGGAAGGGGATCCTGCCGCCACCATCGACAAGATGACCGTGGTGAAGGCCGCCGCACTTGCTCCGGCCGAACCCTCTGCCGCAGACCGCAGCATTGCCGCCCTGGCAGATGCCCAGGCGCGCGCCGCCCAGGCCGAACTCAACGCGCAGCGGACCGCCGCCCTCACGGGCTCGACGGAGCCGTCGGAGACGACGGAGCTAGCCGTCTCGCTCTCCGCCGTCGGCAACCTGCCGGCCGCCCTGGTGGCACTGGCCCCCAGCATCGCCACGGAGCAGCTCAACCGGCGCGTCTAGGTCAGCGCGCCACCCCAGCTTGACCCTACGGAGCCGCGGCCATTTGCTCGGCGGCCCCCACCCGATCTTGATGTCATGCTCAAGCCTTTAAGGAATTGAGTTGAAACAGGATCACGGCGTTGACCCATTCAGCCTGGACCGGCCTCACATCTCTGCGGTCCATCACCCTCGATCTGGCGGCAAGCGCCATCGGCAGATCGCCTTATCGCGCGGCCCACATCGGTATCGTGCTCCTCGCTCTCGCACTCCTGGCCGGGTGCGCCGCCACGGCCAACACCTGCCGCTTCGCCTATGACGGCGAATGCGACGAGCGCCGGGGGTTCTGTGCGATCGGCACCGACGCCTGGGACTGCCGGCGGGCGGGCGCTCCGCCCGGCCCCGACAGCTGCGCCACCAGCCGCGACGGGATCTGTGGGGAGGACAGGATCGGCATCGGGCAGTGCCTGCCCTATACCGACACCACAGACTGCCAGGCGGCAGGCTTCGACCAGTCCCTGGTGTTTCATGGCCAGGACGACCGGCGCATCGTCACCTCGAGCGGCGCGCCCTACAGCATGATCGGCGTCTTCGTGCGACCCAACGGCCGCTATGGTTGTACCGGCACCCTGGTGGGCCCGCGCGCTGTGCTGACTGCCGCCCATTGCTTTCTCGACCTCGAGAGCGGGCAGCGGCGCCCGGCCATCGCCTTTGTCGCCGGGCTCAACGGCAGCCAGTTCCTGGCGCGCAGCGCCGTCACCGACATGCGGCTGGCCCCTGCCTACGAGGCCGCCAGCGGGCGCGAGGAGACACAGGAGGACACGCGCGAAGACTGGGCGGTCGTCATTCTCAAGGACCCGATCGGCGATCGCCTGGGCTGGATCCCGGTCACGCCGCTGGATGAGGCTGCGCGCCGCGGCATGGCGGAGGGACGCCCGATTCCGGTATCCCTGCCAGCCTATAGCGGCGACTCATCGCGCTTTCTCACCGAGCATGCGGACTGCAGGATCCTCACGGGCCTCGACAGCGGCACGCTCGGCCACCGCTGCGATGCCCTGAACGGCTCGAGCGGCGGCGCACTCCTGCGGGGAAGCGGGGCGAACCAGCGCATCGTCGCTGTCCACCGCGGCGCCATGCAGCTCTTCGATCCAGAGACCGAGGCGGACCTGGGCAACATGAACGTCGCTGTCGATGCGGCCTTTTTCGCGGATGCCGTCCGTCAGGCCCAGAGGCAGGCTCAATAGCGACGCTAGAACCCGCGGGCGGTTCGGCGGGTGGGCGTCGCGCCGGCGCGTCAGCGCCCTGCGCGCGGGCATCCGTCGGACCGCCGTGTCCCGTTAGCCCTGATCCGGGAGCATGATTGCTGCCTCACCCGCCGCCAGTTCACGCGGCACGGCGAAATCGATAAAGGCAGCGCTGTTGGGCACTAGATCCTCCCACCGCGCCACCGGCAGGGTCAGCACCGCCGCGGCAGCCGTGGGAAAATGCTGGAAAGCCCGGACACAGCGCGGCCGGACATGACCGTTCACCAGTTTGCGCGCAAAGGCCGACAGGCCAGGCTGATGGCCAAGCACCAGCACCGTGTCCGATTGGTCAGGCTGTTCGGACAACAGGCCGAACATCACCCCGGGATCGGCATGGTAAAGCCGCGGCTCGAGGATCGCCTGGGGCAGATCCGGCATGGCATCGCGCATCCGCTTCAGCGTCTGTCGCGTGCGCTTGGCCGAGGAGCAGAGCACTCGATCTGGTCGATAGCCCGAGCGCTTCATCCAGTCAGCGATCAGGGGCGCCGACGCCTTCCCCCGCTTGTTCAGCGGGCGATCGTGATCATCGAGTTCAGGGTCCGCCCAACTCGACTTGGCATGGCGCAGCAGAATCACTGTTTTCATGACGGGATGATGTCACTTGACCCCGGGCCGCGGGTCAACCGGAACGAAGGGCGACTTTGCTGCGACGCAGCATCAACCCTGAGTGGTGCCGCCCGCGGCCTCTGCCGCCGCCGCCCGCCTGGCGCGTAGGAACGCGTCGAGATGGAAGACCCGCTGCGCCTGGGGCAAGGGCAAGGAGACCGGGCACGCCCCCCGCGCCTGGCAGCCCCCGATGCGACAGGCCTCACCCTCGGGCCCATCGACATGCGCCACACAGGCGGCCACATCGTAGCGCCCCCCGGCAAAGGCATCGACGGGACAGGCGGTGGTACAGGGGCGATGGCAGCCGGTGCAAGGCGGCTCCTGGCGGTACAACAGCCGGGTGCGCAGGGCATCGTCGACCTCAGGGAGTGCCAGCGCACCGCGCCAGGACGCATGCAGCCCCCGCGCCGGCGTGACCGACATGCCGAGCGGCGAGGCGACCGCCCCCTCGCCCCGTGCCGCCCAAGCCAAGAACGGCGCATAGGGCGGCCCGCCGAAGGGGTAGAAGGGCGTGGCACCAAGATCGGCGGCGACGCCGTCCAACACACGCTTCGACCAGCGATCCAGCGGGTTGTCGACACCATCCAGAGCCTCCGGCGAGGCGGCGAAGGCCCGCCACATGGCCGGCCCGTCAGCGCCCACCAGACAGAGCATCGCCGTCCCCTCCGGCAGCCCATCGTCTGGGCGCGGCACGAAACCGCCCGTGGCGGCGAGGCCATGCGCCGCAAGGGCAGCGGCGAGCCCCGTCATCGTCACCGCCGCTGCGACAGGAACGGGATCGCCAGGGTCCAGCCCAGGCGCGTGGGCCCCTCGTGCTGCCACTCCGCCAGGCCGATGGTCATCCCCTCATGCCCACCCTTGGGCTGGTCGATATAGGTGCCGAACAGCCGGTCCCAGACGCTGAGGTTGAAGCCGTAGTTCGCGTCATGCTCGCGCCGGTCGATGGAGTGGTGAACGCGGTGCATGTCCGGCGTCACCACGGCCAGGCGCAGCCAGCGGTCCACCCGCCGGGGCAGCCTGACATTGGCATGGTTAAACATGGCCGCGCCGTTCAGGACGACCTCGAACAGGATCACCGCCACCAGCGGCGCGCCCAGGGCATAGACCAGCCCGATCTTGAGTATCATCGAGAACGCGATCTCAAAGGGGTGGAACCGGATCGCGGTGGTCACGTCGATATCGCGGTCAGCATGGTGCACCCGGTGCAGCCGCCACAGGATCGGGATTTTGTGACTGGCGACGTGCTGCGCCCAGATCGCGAAGTCGAGGATCACGAAGACCGCCAGCACCTCGAGCCATAGCGGCCAGTCCAGCGCATGGAACAGGCCCCAGCTCCGGGCCTCCGCGTCGATGGCGGCCCCTGCGGCAGCCGCCCCGAAGATCAGCCGCACCATCACGCTGTCGAGCGCGGAGACCCCCCAGTTCGTCCCCCAGCGGCGCAGACGCGGCGCCACCATCCGGCGCATGGGCGACTGCCACTCCCATAGCGCCATGAGGGCGAAGATGCCGAAGAAGGCCGACAGCCGAATGGCAAGTTCCGAGATCATGCGTCCCCGCGGTTTGCTTCGCCGCAGGATATAGCGGCCAAGACGCCGAGGCGTAGCCAACGGCTGCGTGAGCGCGACCGCTTGGCGCAGCTCAGCCGCGGATGATGGTGCCGGCGCCGTGCTCGGTGAAGAGCTCCAGCAGCACCGCATGGGGCGCGCGGCCGTCCAGGATCACCGCCGCCTCCACCCCGCCCTCGATGGCCGAGAGGGCGGTCTGCACCTTGGGGATCATCCCGCCCGAGACGGTGCCGTCCTCGATCAGCGCCAGGATGTCGGGCACCGAGAGATCGGCGATCACCTCGCCATCGGCGCTTTTGACCCCCGCCACATCGGTCAGCAGGATCAGGCGCTTGGCGTTCATGGCCGCCGCAATCGCGCCCGCCGCCGTATCGCCATTCACGTTAAAGGTCTCCGACGCCGACCGCCCGGCGCCCACGGGCGCGATGACGGGGATGAAGTCCGAGGCGATGAAGGTCTCCAGCACCCCGGGGTTTACCTCGACCGGGTCGCCGACGAAGCCCAGGTCGAGGACCTGTTCGATATGGCTGTCGGGGTCGCGCCGGGTGCGCGTCACCCGCTCACAGACCATGAGGTTGGCGTCCTTGCCCGAGAGCCCGACCGCCTTGCCCCCCTGAGCACCAATCTCGGCCACGATGCGCTTGTTGATGTTCCCGGCGAGGACCATTTCGACGACCTCGACCATCTCGCCGGTGGTGACGCGCAGGCCGTCGCGAAACTCGGTGGGGATGTCGAGGCGGCCGAGCATCTCGTTGATCTGCGGCCCGCCGCCATGGACGATGACCGGGTTCACGCCGCATTGCTTCATCAGCACGACGTCGCGGGCGAAGCGCTCCATCCCCTCCGCGTCGCCCATGGCATGGCCGCCGAATTTGACCACGACGACCGCCTGGTCATAGCGCTGGAGATACGGCAGCGCCTCGGACAGAGTCCGCGCGGTGGCGAGCCAGTCGCGCTTCAGCGCCTTGCGAATTTCCATGGGCGGCCTCCCGGGGGTCGTTCGCCGCCTCTTAACCGCCTGAGGACCGCGAGGCCAGCGGTGCCCACAGCAGGGCTCGGGTCGATCGCTGACCACCCGTTCGGCGGACCGATAGAGCGTGGACTATCCGGCCGAGCGCCCTTAGCAGTTTTGTGACACCTGCTCGAGGCGACACCCTTCAACCGATCTCCGCCCGAAGGGAACGCACCGTTAGGACGGCCCCTCTGGTGCCTGCATCTTTGAATGACGAGACGAAGGTCGGGCAAACGCCGTCATGCCCGAGGGATAGAAGGCGCCGCCATGACAAAGACCAAGGCTTACATCTTGGACCCGGCACTACGGCGCCCGGCGGGGCATCACTTGAACGCTGCCATGACGCTTCGGCAGATCTGGCCCCGCGAGACACGGCTGCTGGGCGCGCGGCGTGCCCGAAGGGAGGTCGTCTCGGCCGCAAATGCCGAGCGCGTGTTTCGCGCCTGCGCCTACGATCGTCGGACCTATGACGCACGGGAATTCAAGGCGCTTGTCGACATCACGTTCAGCGACTTGCTGGCCGCCGTGCGACCGTCGCGGTTCGAACCTGACATCATCCTGCTGCCGACATGCGACGAGGTGCTTGCAAAGGCGCTCGCGCGCTTCCTCGAACGCGTCCGGCCGAGAAGAACACCGATCATCGCAGCCTGGGCGATACTGCCGCCCGGCCACATGGCGCGTAATGGACCCGATGCAACGCGGTGCCAGGCGCCAGATATCCGCGACGGTTTCCAGCACCTCCATGAAGTGGCTGGAGATCGCCTCAGGTTGTTCTGCGAGACGGGTGCGCTGGCCAGGACCTACGCTGAGATCACCGGGTTGGCGTTCGCGCTGGTGCCCTGCCCCAGTGGCACGACCCGCAAAACACCGTCTGTCGTCAGCGAAACCCTGACCTTTGCCATGCTGGGGCACGTGAACCCGGGCAAGGGTTTCGGCCTGTTGGAGGATGCCATCTCAGCGACGCATGGCATGCCAATCGACTTCGTGGTCCACCTCGCCGGCGCACGGGAAACCGCAGAGGGACGCGCCATGATCAAGCGCCTGCAGAGCGCGGATCGCGCGGTGACGGTGCTGACCGAAGACCTCTCTGCAAACGACTATGCTGCCCTCTTGAGCCGCGCAGACGTGATCATGCTGCCGTATGATCCGGTGATCTACGCCAAGAAAGGGTCGGGGATCTTCAACGAGGCAGGTCGACTGGGCATCCCCGTTATCGTGACGGCTGGCTGTTCCTTTGCCGAAGACGCCATCCAGCAGGGTGCGGCGGTGGTGATGGAGCGTCGGGACGGAGAAGCCTTGGCAGCGGCAATCGCACAGGCGTACCGGTCGATCGACCACCTTCGTGCTGCCGCGATGCGCAGGAGCCAGCGCCTGACCGGCGATGTCTCAGCGCTTTTTGAGGAGGCCAACCGGCAGCGTTCTGATCAGCCTGAGGACCGATCGGGCTTGCGCCTGTTTATGAACGACCTTCACCATTTCACCGCGATGGGCGGCTACGTCGCGCGGCGGCTTCGACGGCGCCTTGAAAGGCGCCTCGCCAAGTCTTGAACGCAGGGGACAGGCGACAGACAAGGCTGGCCCTGGTCAGGGTGCCATCAACCCGTGGATGACGGCGCGCAGGTCAGGGATGCCCTCGCCGCTCTCCGACGAGGTCACGATCACCTCCGGATAGGCGGCGGGGTGGGCGTTGAGGGTTCGGCCCAGGCCCTCCACCGCGCGGTCGCGGTCCTTGGGCTTGAGCTTGTCGGCCTTCGTCAGGACCGCCTGGAAGGTGACGGCGGCGCGGTCGAGCAGCGCCATGGTCTCCTCGTCCGCCGGTTTCACCCCGTGGCGGCTGTCGATGAGGACGAAGGCCCGGGCGAGCGTCACGCGGCCCGACAGATAGGCGCGCAGGAGCGCCTGCCAGGCCTGGACCTTGGCCACCGGCGCCTCGGCAAAGCCGTAGCCGGGGACATCGACCAGGTAGCCCATACCGCCCTCCAGCCCGCCGAGGGCGAAATAGTTGATCTCCTGCGTGCGCCCGGGGGTGTTGGAGGTGCGGGCCAGCCCCTTGCGCCCGGTGAGCGCGTTCAAGAGCGAGGATTTGCCCACGTTCGATCGCCCGGCAAAGCAGACCTCCGGCCGGTCGGCGGCGGGCAAGCCGTCCATCGCGACGACGCCCTTGACGAAATCGCAGGGCCCGGCGAACAGCTTTCGGGCCGCCTCCAACCGCTCGGCATCGGGCGGGGCCATGGGCTGAAAGCGCAGCGGTGGCGGCGTTGGGGCGTCGGCGGGCGGCATCAGACGGTGAGGGCGTCGCCCACAGCCAGCTCGCCCCCCTCGATCACGGTGGCATAGACGCCAAACTCCGTGTGGCCGCGCGCCTTGCGGAGCTCGGCCACCGTGCCGACGTCGTAGCGGCCGGTGGCGGGGCTCGCCTCGGTCGCCTTGCAGCGGCCGATGGGCTCGTCGATGCGGAAACGGACCGGGCCGATGGCGATTTCGCGGCCGATCCAACTCTCTTCCTCCCAGGGCGCGAGACCGTCGAGCCAGAGGTTCCCGCGGAACCGGCGCACGTGCATCTCGGCGCCCGCGTGCTGGCCAAGCGCCCGTAGCGAGGCGAGCGAGAGGATCGAGACATAGGGTTGCGGCATGTCCGTCATCGCCTGGCCCGGCACATGGGCCACGCTGTAGGGCCCCGGCTGCCGCTCCCCTGCCAACCCCTCGATCCAGGCCGCCAGCGCCGCATCGCCCTCCGCCGTGCCGGGGGTGACCGTGGCGGTCGACTGTGCGGGGTGGCTGAGGGTCAGCGCGCCCTCGCCGGTCACCAGGGCGACGCGGGCCAGTTCTGGCGTCATGGCCTGGACGACGAAGTTCTTGCGCTTCTGCCAGGCGGGGGCGCCGGCATCGTAATCCGAGGCACCATGCGCAACCGCCCAGACACGGTCGTGCGGAAGCGCCTGCCCCGCAGTGAGCGTGACCCGCTCGACCTGCTCGGCGCCGATCCCCTTCAGCGGATGACGCCAGATCTCGGCCAGATTGCCCATGCTCAGCGGCGCCGCTTGCCGCGCTTGGCCGGGCCGCGCTTGCGCCGGGCGTTCGCGGTCTCCGCGGTCTTGGGCTCGGCGTTGTCGTCGGTCTCGGGCACTTCGGTCGCCTCTGCCATGCCGTCGGCGGCGTCCATGGCGTCATCGAGGTCGAGCTCATCCTCGTTGGCGTCCGCCTTCGCGCCGGTCCGCGCGCCATCCGACGGCTTCTCACGCTCCGACTTCGGCTTGTCCTTATGGCGCTTGAAGCTGCGGGTGACGTTGCCGAAGAAATCGACCTCCACCCCCTGGCTGCGCATGATCGCGTATTGCTGGGCGAAGGTGAGGACGTTGTTCGCGATCCAGTACAACACCAGCCCGCTGGCGAAGGTGCCGAGCATGAACATGAAGACCCAGGGCATCCAGGCGAAGATCGCCGCCTGCGTGGGGTCAGTCGGTGCGGGGTTCAGCTTCTGCTGCATCCACATGGTGATGCCCATGATGATGGGCAGCACGCCGATCGACAGCAGCGCCGGCGCCCAGCTCACGTCATAGGGCAGGATCCCGAAGAGGTTGATCCAGGACGTCGGATCCGGCGCGGAGAGGTCGGTAATCCAGAACAGGAAGGGGGCGTGACGCATCTCGATCGTCACGAACAGCACCTTGTAGAGCGAGAAGAAGATCGGGATCTGCACCAGGATCGGCAGACAGCCCGCCGCAGGATTGACCTTCTCCTTCTTGTAGAGGGCCATCATCTCCTGCTGCATCTTCACTTTGTCATCGCCGACCCGCTCCTTGATCTTCTCCATCTCGGGCTGGAGCTTCTTCATGCGGCTCATGGCGACGTAGGACTTATGCGCAAGCGGGAAGAGCGCGAGCTTCACGATCAGCGTCAGGATCAGGATCGAGGCGCCCATGTTCCCGACGTAGCCCTGGATCCAGATCAGCAGGGTCGCGACGGGCTTGGTCAGGAAGTAGAACCAGCCCCAGTCGATCGCGTCCTCGAAGTTCGTGATGTTGAGGTCTTCCTCGTAGTCGCGGATCGTCCGCAACTCCTTGGCGCCGGCGAAAAGGCGGGTATGGACCTGCCCGGTGGCGCCGGGCTCGACCGTCTCGACCGGCATCCGCATCTCGGTGCGATACTCGAAGACCGGGCCAGGGATCGCCTTGTAGACCGCGTCAAAGACCTGCCCGTTGTCCGGGACCAGCGTGGTCATCCAGTACTTGTCGGTGAAGCCGAGCCAGCCGTTCTGGGTGACGCCGATCGCCTGGGCGAGCCCGCCCTCCAACCGGTTGGGCGGCAGATCCTCGAGATCGCTGTAGGAGAGCTCCGTCAGTTCCCCGTCGATGACCGAGACGGCGCCCTCGTGCAGGATGAAGAAGCCGATGATGTCGGGCATGCCGCGCCGGGCGATATAGCCGTAGGGGGCAAGCTGCACCTGCTCCGCGGTCGTGTTCTCGACGGTCTGCGTGACGTCGAACATATAACGGTCGTCGAGCGCGTAGGTCCGGCGGAAGATCAGCCCCTCACCGTTGTCCCAGCGCAGCGTCACGTCGCTGTCGGGGGTCAGCTTGTCGCCGCTCTCGACCTCCCAAGGCGTATTGGGGCCGGGCAGGTCGCCGGGCGCGCCGGCAGCAGTCGGCAGCCAGCCGTAGACCGCGTAATAGGGGGCGGGACCGCCGGTAGGGTTGAGGAGCGTGACGGTGTCGCTCCCCTCCTCCAGCGTCTCGCGATAGTCCTCCAGATGCAGATCGTCGATCCGCCCGCCGATGAGCGAGATGGAGCCGAAGACAGCGTCCGACGCAATCTCGACCCGGCCGGTCCGCTCCAGCGCGCTGTCGCGATCGAGGGCGATGACCGGAACGTCGGCGCCTGTCGCGCCGGTGCCCCCGGCCACGCCGGCCTGGCCCTGGGTGGGGGCCTGCCCCTCGGCCACCGGCTGCTCGACCGGCGGTTCGGGCGGCGGGAACAGCGCATACCATGTAAAGACGACCGCCATGGAGAGCACGGCGGCCAGGATCAGGTTGCGTGTCTCTTCCTTGTTCTCGCCGCCGAGCATCCGCCTCTCCGCAAAATAACCGTCAGCGCGTTCAACCGGTCGGGGAGGCGCGCGTCAAGGGATGACCGTGTTACAGGGTAAGGACCAGAACGATCCCGAACAGGATGGCCGCGACATAACCCAAGAAGAGGAACCAGTTCGGTCCTTCGTCGGGCTGCCCCGTCTTGAGCTGCACACCACGACCAAAACGCTCCTGCATCCTCGCGCTATGCTTCTGATTGGCCCTCAAGTCTGAAGACGCATCGCGCCGCTCGGCTTCCTGTCGCTCCTCGACCCCCGGGCCGCCATGCCGCGCCATTCTCACCGCTCCTTGACTGTCGCTCTGATGGATGTGGGCGCAAAACGCGGCGGCAAAAGGTCAGCGGGTCGATTGTTCGCGGTCCGTGCCCAGGGCGGCGAAGTCGAAAAGGCGGGGGTCGGCGAGGTGGCTGGGGCGGACGTTCTGGAGCGCGCGGAACATCACCTGGCGCCGGCCGGGGCTGCGGCGTTCCCAATCGTCGAGCATGGCCTTTACCTGGGCGCGCTGCAGACCCTCCTGACTGCCACAGAGATCGCAGGGGATGATCGGGAACTGCATCGCGCGGGCGAAGCGGTCGCAATCGGCCTCCGCCACGAAAGCGAGCGGCCGCAGGACCTGGAGGTCGCCGTCCTCGTTTACCAGCTTCGGCGGCATGGTCGCCAGCCGCCCGCCGTGGAAGAGGTTGAGCATGAAGGTCTCGAGCAGGTCGTCGCGGTGATGGCCAAGGACGACCGCCTGGCACCCTTCCTCCCGCGCGATACGGTAGAGATGGCCGCGGCGCAGGCGGGAGCAGAGTGCGCAATAGGTCTTGGTGGAGGGAACCTTGTCGACGACGACGCTATAGGTGTCCTGGTACTCGATCCGGTGGGGCACGCCGAGGCGGCTGAGAAACGCGGGCAGCACCCCCGCCGGGAACCCGGGCTGGCCCTGATCGAGGCTGCAGGCGAGCAAGTCGACAGGCAGCAGGCCGCGCCACTTCAGCTCCAGCAGCACCGCGAGCAGCGTGTAGCTGTCCTTGCCCCCCGAGAGGCAAACCAGCCAGCGCGCGCCCGGAGCGATCATGGCATAGGCGTCCATCGCCTCCCGCGTCTCCCGCAGCAGGCGCTTGCGCAGCTTGCGAAACTCCAGCGCATCGGGCGCGTCGGCGTAGAGCCGGCTGAGGATATCGTCGGTGACGTCGAGCATGGGGCGCGTGATAGCCGGTGCGACGCCTAGCGGGAAGCCTGGTCGCGCGGCTCGCAGCAGGAGGACGGCGGGACAGGATCGTAGCCCCATTCGGCGCCGGGACGGCAGCGCGAGAGGCGTCGGATCGTCAGCCAGGTGCCGCGTATGGGGCCGTGACGCTCCAGCGCCTCCAGCGCATAGGCCGAGCAGGTGGGCTGAAAACGGCAGTACATGCCGACCCAGGGGCTGAGCACCAGCCGGTAAGCGCGGATGGGCAGGGCGATCAGCCATGCCAGGGCGCGGGAGAGGCGGCTCATGGGCGTCTCGCCTCCGGCTTAGGCTTGGACGGGGCCTTGGACTGGGGCCTGGACTGGGGCTTGCGGGGGGCATGCACGCGGGTCAGCCCCTCGGCGATGTCGGCCTTCAGCGCGGCGAAGGGCCGGGCGACGGTGGCGCCGGGGCGGCCGACCATCACGTAGTCCCAGCCTGGCTGGGCTGCCGCGGGCAGCACCTCGGCAACCGCGGCGCGCAGGCGGCGCTTGGCCCGGTTGCGGGTGACGGCGTTGCCGATCTTCTTGGAGCAGGTGTAGCCCACCCGGACGGCCTCGCCGTCCACCCCCGGCTCCCCGTCGCGCCGCGCACGGCCCTGCACGAGAACACCCGCCGTCGTATGGCGGCGGGCGCGGGAGGCCGCGAGGAAATCGCGGCGTTTCTTGATCACAGAGACCGTCGCCGTTCGGTGGGCGCTGGGTGCGATCTCGGCGGTCATGGCGCAGGGGTCATGGCGCAGCGATCATGGCGCAGGGGCGCCGCCGGCCTTACGCCGACAGCGACTTGCGACCCTGGCGGCGGCGCCGATTCAGGATCTTGCGCCCGTTCTTGGTCGCCATGCGCGACCGGAAACCGTGACGGCGCTTCCGCACGAGGCGGCTCGGCTGGTAGGTGCGCTTCATCGCGTCTCTCCCAAGGGTCAGCCCGGGCGCACGAAGGCAGCCATCAGGCAGCGGTATCTGGAAGCGGCCCGCTTAAGGCCGCCGTGGCTGGCTTGTCAATCCACCACCAGGCGCAAAGCGGCATTCTTCACCCCTGAACCGCCAGCAGCAGCACGTAATTCGCCGCAAGAATGATGACGAAGTACGCCAGGGTCGAGAGATACACGATGTCCATCGTCAGCACGCCATCGAGCACCCGGCTGCGACGCGCATCGAGGGTGCCGCGCGCTTCTTCCTCGGCTCGGTAGCCAATCGGGCCGCGGCGCGCCATGCTGACGAGGTAGGCGATCAGGACATAGGGCCAGAGCAGACACCACAGCAGGATCACGAGCCATTTCGTCAGGCCGACAAAGGCCCGCTCATCATCCAGGTCCGCGCGCGCGGGCGCGTCGGGCCGCGCGGCGTGCGCCTGCTTCGCGCCGGAGCGCCAGAGCGCGCGCTTCGCCCTCAGCGCCATCGCCGCGTGAATGACCCCCATCGTCAGATAGTCCTTCAGCCACCAGGGCAGCGGCCAGCCGAACCATTGGAAGATCGGACCGAGCGTGACGTCCCAGATCGGCCGGGTCACGGCCTTCCACGCCTCCATCAGCGCGCGGACATCGTCGGCCAGACCGACGAAATCGCTCACCAGGCTGAGCAGACCCACGGCACCGAGCAGGGCAAAGGGGGTCGAGCCCGTAACCTCTTTCAGCGCATTGGACATGCCGCCTCTCGCTGACAGCCGCATCGGGGCCCTTTGTGCCGCACGGCGCCCGCGATTTGAAACAAATCTCACGGCTTTCGGGTGCCCCTCACGAAACCTATCAAGCCGCCGTGAACGCGGGTTCTTTCCGCCTGCCGGTGCGCGATCTTTCCACCCGACGCCGGCGCGCTGCCGGGATAGGATGCACCGGACGAGGAACAGGCGATGACCATGCAGGACACAGTCGAGACCACGACGGCAGAAGCCACCGCGAAACCGCGCAAGAGCGCGCTGGCGAAATGGCTGCCGATCGCGCTGATCGCCGCCGGCGCCGGTGCGGCGGTCTTCTTTCTGGGGGACTACCTCAGCTTCGAGACGCTGGCGGACAACCGCGATGCCCTGCTGGGCTTTCGGGACGCGAACTATCTGACGGCCGCGCTGGCCTTCATGCTGATCTATGCCGCTGCGGTCGCCTTTTCGGTGCCCGGCGCGCTGTGGCTGACGATCACCGGCGGGTTCATGTTCGGCACGATCTTCGGGACGGTCTTCGCTGTGACCGGCGCCACCATCGGTGCGATCCTGATCTTCCTGGCCGCACGGACCTCGCTCGGCGACACGCTCAAGGCCAAGGCCGGCAACTGGCTGACCAAGGTCGAAAAGGGCTTTGCCGAGGGCGCCGTCAGCTATCTGCTGATCATGCGCCTGGTGCCGGCGATCCCCTTCTTCATCGCTAACCTGGCACCCGCCTTTCTGGGCGTGAGCCTGCGCACCTTCGCCTGGACGACCTTTGTCGGCATCATCCCGGGTGCTGCGGTCTATGCCTCCATCGGCTCGGGCGTCGGCGCGCTGATCGACCGGGGCGAGACGCCGGATCTGGGCGTGATCTTCACGCTGCCCGTGCTGGGGCCGCTGATCGGGCTCGCGGTGCTCGCCGCCCTGCCCCTCGTCATCCAGAAGTTCCGCGGCAAGAAGGCCTGAGCGGCCTTCCCCGCCCCCCAATTCTGCACAAGGAGGCTGCCATGCGTGCTCCGACCGAACGCCTGACCCCTGACCTCATGATTATCGGCGCCGGCTCCGGCGGGCTGTCGGTGGCCGCGGGCGCCGTCCAGATGGGCGCCACCGTGGTCCTCGCCGAGAAGGGCGAGATGGGCGGCGACTGCCTCAACTACGGCTGCGTGCCTTCCAAGGCGATCATCGCGGCCTCGAAAAAGGCCCACGCTCAGCGCACCGGCGAGGCCTTCGGCATCGCGCCGGTGGAGCCCAAGGTCGACTACGCCGCGGTGATGGACCACGTGCAAAAGACCATCGCGACCATCGAGCCGCACGACAGCCAGGAGCGTTTCGAGGGCCTCGGCGTCCGCGTGATCCGCGCCAAGGCAGAGTTCGTCTCGCCGACGGAGATCGCCGCCGGGGGCCATATCATCGCGCCGCGCCGCTTTGTGATCGCCACAGGCTCCTCGCCCATGGTGCCGCCGATCCCGGGTCTCGACACCGTGCCGTATCTGACGAACGAGAACCTGTGGGAGAACCGGGAACTGCCCGGCCATCTGCTGGTGATCGGCGGCGGCCCGATCGGGCTGGAGATGGCGCAGGCGCACCGGCGCCTCGGCAGCCGGGTCACGGTGCTGGAGGCGATGAAGGCCTTCGGCAAGGACGACCCGGAACTGGCCGCCGTCGCACTGGAGAAGCTGCGCGGTGAGGGCATCGACATCCGCGAAGGTGCCAAGGTCGAAAGCGCCTCCGGCGAGGCCGGGGCCATCACCCTCACGCTGGAGGGTGGCGAGACCGTCACCGGCACGCATCTGCTGGTCGCCGCGGGGCGCACGGCGAACACCGACCTCAACCTGGAGGCCGCTGGGATCGAGTTCACCCGGCGCGGCATCACGGTGGATCAGGGCCTGCGCTCGGTCTCCAACCGCAAGGCCTATGCCATCGGCGACGTTGCTGGCGGGCTGCAGTTCACCCATGTGGCAGGCTACCACGCCGGCCTGGTGGTGCGGAACGCGCTGTTCCGACTGCCGGTGAAGAACGCGACCGGGCACATCCCCTGGGTCAGCTACACCGACCCCGAGCTTGCGCAGGCGGGCCTGACCGAGGCACAGGCCAAGGAGGAGCACGGCGACGCGGTGGAGGTCATGCGCTTTCCCTTCGCCGACAACGACCGGGCCGTGGCCGATGGCCGGCGCGAGGGGCTGATCAAGGTCATGACCGGCAAGCGCGGCAAGATCCTAGGCGCCTCGATCGTCGGGCCGCAGGCGGGCGAGTTGATCCTGCCCTGGGCCATGGCCCTGGCGAACGGCCTCAAGATCGGCGCCATGGCGAACTCGGTCGCCGCCTACCCGACCCTGTCGGAGGTGTCCAAGCGCGCGGCAGGCGCGTATTACGCCCCCCGCCTGTTCAAGAGCGATTTCGTCAAGCGGACGGTTCGCTTGCTCGCAAAGCTGGGCTAATCTGACCTCCTGGGCGGGGGAAACTCCGCCAGGGGAAGCCGCAACGGACCAAGACAATGCGATGGCTGTCGGGCATTTCTGCCCGCCTTCTGATCGTGACAGTGATCGTGGTGATGATCGTCGAGATCGTCATCTTCGTCCCCTCCGTCGCGGCCTTCCGCAAGAGCTTCCTCGAAGAACGGCTCGTGCGGGCCGAGATCGCCGCGGTAACGGTCATGACCGTGCCCGGCGGCCGGCCCATGGCGGAGACGGAGGCGGCGCTGCTCGCGGGCTCCGGCGCCCTCAACATCGTCGTCGCAATGGAGGAGCAGCGGTTCCTCGCGCTCTCCAACGGCGACATCCCCATGCCCTCGCAGACCTTCGACCTGCGAGAGGCCGGCCCCCTTGATCTGGTCGTCGACGCGATCGGCTGCCTGCTGACCGATCAGACGGGCCAGGTGCATCGCATCGTGGGGCGCACGCCCGCCGGCACCTATGACCGTGTCGAGATCACCATGCCCGCCTCTGATCTGCGCGCAGCGATGATCGACTACGGGCTCAGGATCCTGCAGCTCTCGCTCATCATCTCCGTCGTGACCGCCGGCGTGGTGTTCCTGGTCGTTCGCCGCTTTGTGGTCGCCCCGCTCCTGGACGTGGTTCAGGGGGTCGAGCGGTTCCACCAGGACCCCACCGACGCCGAGCGGGTGATCCAGCCGGGCAGCGGCGCCGGCGAGGTGGCCGAGGCCGAGCGCGCCATCGCGGCGATGCAGACGGAGGTCCTGCGTGCCCTGTCCGAGCGACGCCGGCTGGCCGCACTGGGCGAGGCGGTGGCGAAGATCAACCACGATCTGCGCAATATGCTTGCGGCGGGGCAGTTGATGACCGAACGCCTCGGCCATTCCGAGGACCCCATCGTGGCGCGGGTGTTGCCCAAGCTCGTGGCGTCGCTCGACCGGGCGGCCAGCCTCTGCAACCACACGCTGGCCTTCGGCAAGGCGGAGGAGCGCCCACCGGAGCCGCGCGCCGTCGCGGTCGAGGCGCTGCTCATCGACGTCGTCGAGGGGCTCGGCCTCATGAGCGAAGCGCCGCCCTCGATCGCCACACTGCCTGCATCTCATTCGGGGCTGGGGCTGGGAGAGGTCGCGGATGCTCCCGTCGCTGAGGCCGACGATGTCCCACGGAGCCCGCGCGTTCTTGCGGACGGCCCGGTGCGCATCGTCAGCCTGCTCGGGCCCAGGCTCCAGGTGAGCGCCGATCCGGATCACCTGTTCCGGATCTTCTCCAACCTGCTGCGCAATGCGGCCGAGGCCATCCGCGCGACGGGCCGACCGGGCTGCATCGAGATCGGCCTTGCCGAGGGCCAGGCCGGCGACGGCCTCTTGTGCCTGCTTGTGCGCGATGACGGGCCGGGGCTGCCGAACAAGGCGCTCGAGAACCTGTTTCGCCCCTTCATCGGCGGGGCACGGCGCGGCGGCACGGGCCTCGGCCTTGCCATCGCGGCGGATCTGGCACGGCTTCAGAATGGCAGGCTCGAGCTCATCTCCACAGCGACGACCGGCACGGTCTTCGGCCTGACGCTGCCCGCCGCCCCGACACAGAGCACCGTCGGCGCCCTACCCCTCGGCGCCGATGTCCGCCGCGCTGCCGGCCAGAATTGACGCTGACCGGATTTCTGCGTGAAAACCCTTGTCACACTGGCCGGGGAGCGATAGGTGACCGCCTCCGACGGCGTCAGCACCGGTAGCTCAGCTGGATAGAGCACCAGACTACGAATCTGGGGGTCGGGGGTTCGAATCCTCCCCGGTGCGCCACCTAAATCACTCAACTATCTGATTTATTGTGGCATTTCGCGATCAAGTGGAAGTCCGCCCCTCATTTTACCCACCAATTCCGTCAGCTCTAAGCGTGTAGCCCGACCGTTTCTCACCTCGTGCCGCGACCCACCACTGCTCCTTTGTGACTGCCTGGCGCCGGCATCAGCCGAGCGCTTACCGACCCTCACTACTAGGAGCACGACCATGAACCGCAGAACTGTCCTCGCCGCACCCGCGGCCATTGCCACGTCGTCCGCGGCACCGGCCATCGCCCATGGCGCTCTGGCCACCGGCGGCACCAAGTATGACGCGATCCGTGCGCGGATCGCGCTGGTCTGTAAGACCTTCAGCGAAGGCACCATCGCCTTTCCCGACCCCATGCCAGTGCATGAGGCTGAGGCAGCCATGGCGCTGACCGATCAGCAGATCGAGGAGATGGACGCGGTCATCGCCTTTGCCGAGCGCTGGGGCGTCAACCTCGACTGGCTCGTCGCGGGGCAGATGGGCGCCCTTCTCCATGATGGCCGGGAGCTTCGGGAGGCGGAGCGGGCGCAACATGCAGCCCGGGCGGCCGGAGAAGCGGATCCGGCGGCAGAGGCCTTCCGAGCATGGCATGCGGCTGAGAAAGAGATGCGTGACTCAGCCAAGCACGGCGACATTCCCGACGAACTCTGCGACGCAGCCGGCCATGCACTAGAAGCGCTTGCCGATACGATAGCAACGACCACCGGCGGGCTTGAACTGCAGCTTCGAGCCGCCTTCGAAGCCTTCGGTGATCTGCCGCCGGGCGGGGACTTCGACAAGCCGGACGACTACTTCTTCGACACCTGGACGCGCGAGTTGGACGGCCGCCTGCTGCGTTCGATGCTGGAAGGGACAGCGCGGATGGTTGCTGCGGAGACCGGCGCGGCCGTCTCCTACGTGAGGCCGGAGCACAGCTACGGTGCCAGCCGTCGCATGGCACGAATGCAAGAGCTCGTGGCAGACCTTGGGGATGACGACCTTGAGGGTTTCTGCAACTTTCTGGGGGAGCTGAACAAAGGCGAGCACGATGCGGCCGCCGAGGCCTACATCGCCTGGCAGGAGCAGGGCGGTAGGGCGATCGACCAGACCGTCGTTGAGCGCCTGCGCACTGGCACCTTTGGGGCGGCCTGATCATGAGCATCGAGCAGGCAGCTACCCTTGAGACCGATGCCGAGGCCGAAGCCTGGCTGGCCCGCAACCTGGCCCATGCCAAGGAAGTGGGCCCAGTCGGCGTGGAAGCCCGGCTCACGCCTGCCCTGGCGCGCTGCCTGCTCGATCGCAACGACCAGAACCGGCCGCTGAGCCGGACGAACCTGACCCGGCTCTGCAACGACATCAGGGCCGGGCGCTGGGTGCTGAACGGTCAGACCATCATCGTGGCCGAGGACGGTCAGCTGAACGACGGTCAGCATCGCTGCCACGCGGTGCTGGCCACCGGGATCGCCGTGCCCACGCTGTTCTCTTTCGGCGTCAGCCGGGACAGCCGCTTGACGGTCGACATGGGCGCGCAACGGGATGTCGGGAGCTTCCTCGCGATGCAGGGCATCCCGAACGCCTCGGCTGTGGCCACTGTATGCAACTACCTTATCCAGGTCGCCCAGCGGGGCGAGATAGGCGGCGGCACCTTCGCCCCGACCAAGCAGGAACAGCTCGCCTTCTGGCGCGCCAACCGCGACGTCGAGGACAGCGTCAGCTTCGTGCCGACCACCACGGCAAAGATCGGTGGCCGGCCGATCCTGGCGGCGGCGCACTTTCTTATCCGCCGCAAGCACGGCGACCAGGCGGACGACTTCATCCGCGCGCTGATCAAAGGCGAGCGTCTGGACAGCACGGACCCGGTGCTGAGGGCTCGCGAGTGGCTTACGGACGCGACGATGCGGGCGCGCTCACAGCGGGGCTACAAGCTCACCGCGCAGGCGCGGTTGGAGGTCGTGCTACGGGCTTGGAACGCCCGGGTGCGCGGAACCACACCGCAGCGGATACAGGCGACAGGCAGGCTGCCGCAGGTGGTGTAATTGTAGCGCGATGCAATCAGTCAGACTTGGCGGTGCGGCGATCAAGAAGCGAGGTAATCCTGGCTTTGGCCCGATAGATGCCTTTGACGTCTTCACCGTAAGCGCTACGCTGTCGATCGGACAAGAAGCGCGTAGAGCATTATGATGAGCACGTGGATCTCGACCGTTGCGAGCTTGGCTTCGATCGGTGCGGCGATAGCCTCTTGGACTATGCTGACAGATGCTCGCAAGAGCGCAGAGGAAGCACGGAACGCGGTGTCCCTGGGCGTTGTAGCAAGTGGTGACGATCTGATAATTTTACGGGTCCGTAACAGCGTTAATCAAGAGCTGAGAAGCATAACGCTCAGGCCCCTATTGGTTGACCCGGAAAAGAACTTTCCTGACTTTGGCCGCTCTGTGGAGATCACAGAAGTCTTCCCAATTCAAAATGAAAGGGAAGGCCGAGCGGGCATGATAATTTACAGAGTTTCAGATTTTGTACGAGAGATTTGCGCTGCACAGGTCCATTTGACGAGTTGTGGAGAAGGTATGATTCAAGGAATTAAAGTAGAAATTGATATTCACGGTGTTGATGTTCCTTCTCAGTACGCATTTTTCAATGAATCATGAAGTATCACGTTGTTTCTATTATTCTAGCAGTTTTCTCGTCATCAGCAATCAGTGACGAACACTGGCTAGATTTTGAGTGTGATGATGCGAGTTCGTATTCGCAAGCCCATGGATCTTATAGTTGTCCCGGTAACCTTTCTTCTGGCGAGATGGGAAAGAGGTATCTTCTTTCAAACCTCTCTATACAAGATATGTTGCGCAACATGCCAGAAAAAGAGCCCGGCAGGGTGGAGATACAGAGCCTCGTGAGCCAGGCATCACAGGAGAGGCTTCAAGTTAGATTGGAGGACTTCGCTATTGTATTTGGGGCATCTACAGAAAATCCAGACATTCAACAGTGCTTTATCTACGTTGTCTCTACAGAGACGCGGCCACATAAGCTGGTTTTGCGCAAGCCAATTTTGAAGGAACGCTGCACGAAAAGGCTTTTCTGGCTGAGCTATAGTTCTGCAAAGCATTTTGGGCTCACCCAAACTGCTTACTTTCGTTCGCTCAGAACGCGAGCAGTAGAGTTCGCAAATCTTGGTTTGGACAGTCAAGAATGGTCCTCTTTTGTCTCCAGGCTGGATGACCAAATCTACGACGAGGTCGATGTGGGTTCCGGAGAGTTAAATGTTTACAGCTCGCGTGATCGATACATAGACGAAGAGCTCTATAGCGAATTTGAAGAATTGACCGGGATCAAGATCAACCTGATCGAAGGTAAAGCCGACGGTTTGATCGAGCGCATCGCCGCGGAAGGTCACAACAGTCCCGCTGATGTACTCCTTACGGCCGATGCTGGAAGAGCGTGGCGAGCTGAGCAGGAGGGCCTCTTTCAGCCAATTTTCTCCGAGGCATTGTCAGAGCGGATCCCCCGAAATCTGCGCCATCCTGAAGGATACTGGTTTGGCTTCAGCCAGCGCGCTCGGATCATCTTCTACGCCAAGGACCGCGTGGAGAACCCGCCGCTGACCTATGAGTCGCTGGCCGACCCGCAGTACAAGGGTCAGGTCTGCACCCGCTCCTCGGGCAACATCTATATGCTGTCGCTGATGTCCTCGGTCATCGAGGCGCATGGCGAGGAGGTCGCGAAGGACTGGGCCGCCGGCTTGCTGGCAAACCAGGCGCGCCCGCCGCGGGGTGGTGACGCGGACCAACTCCGCGGGATCATGTCGGGCGAGTGCGATATCGCTGTGTCAAACATGAACTACTATGCCCGCAGCTTGGCTAGGGACGTGGATGGTCTGACGGCCGACATCGAAACCCTTGGCTGGGTGTTCCCCAATCAGTCGGATCGCGGCACGCACGTGAACGTCTCCGCCGGGGCTGTCGTGGCCAACGCGCCGAACCGTGAGAACGCGGTGAAGTTCCTCGAGTACCTCGCCTCTGACCAGGCGCAGGAGTACTTCTCGAACGCCAACCAAGAGTATCCGGCCGTGCCGGGCGTCGCCCTCGGCGCGCCGGTTGCCTCGCTGGGCCTTTTCCGGGCCGACGACGTAAGCGTTGCGACCTTCGGTGAGAACCAAGCCAAGTCGCAGCAGATCTGGGACGAGCTCGGCTACCCCTGAGCAGTCGCTGATTATCCGAGCGTCGCGGACGCCGTCGAGCTGATCGGCGATACCAAAGCAAACCTCTATCCGGTGCTCGACCAGGCGGGATGGTGTCGGGATGACAGCAAAGTCCTTGGGCGGCTAACGAGCGGGATTGAGCGCTCCTCGGTCACCCCAAAAGCACCGCGCACTCCCTGCCAGAAAGCAGTATCGGCGTCATCCCTACGGCCTCGACCAGCCTCCGTGCCGTCTCGGCGTCCTCCAGGTACACCGCGAAGCAGTGAATACCCGGCAAGCTGTCGGCGTGGACGGCCTGTCGATCGAGCCCGACCTCCGTCAGCAGCCAGTCGAGCATCTGGCCGTGGCGCCGTGACCAGTCCGAGCGCTCTGCCTCCACCCGAAAGCGCAGTTTCACTGGAAATCGCTGCTCGTCGTGGTTTCTCTTCGGGCTGGAGCGTAGGGTCATCGGCGATTCACGAAACGGAACATGACAGGAACATCTGGAGCCCGCGTCGCGTCGTGGGCACCCTCTTTTCCAACACCCTACCGCCAGAGGCGATGCGCCAGCTCTTCGGCGTCAAGCGCGACCGGACCGGCAACCAGCCGACGCTGCCGGCCATCTTCCCGCGGCACACAGCGCCCATAGTGCGCCTGGGAGGGGCCGGGGAGCGCGAGCTTGTCCCAATGCACTGGGGGGGTTCCTAATGCCTCAGGTGTCCAAGCGCACGGGCCAGCCCATCCTGCCGAAGGCGGTGAACAACGCCCGTGACGACAAGGTGAGAACCTCTCCGTTCTGGCGATCGAGCTTCGAGGAGCGCCACTGCCTGATCCCGGCGACGTCGTACTGCGAGGCCAAGGGGAAGGCGGACGCGATCTACTTCTAGTTCGAGCTGCTCGGCGTATCGCCTTGCGGACGCTCGCCACCCCCCGCCATGATCCGAGAGGTTGGCTTTACGGTTTCCGACTGGACGCGCCGCCTAGCGAGCCGCCAGTAGTTCCTGGAGCCGTAGGTATCTCCGATCCCTCATCAGGTCAGGACGTTCTTCCGATATCAGAGTCAGGACCTCGCCCAGGTCATAGGGAGCCTCCCGGGGGTTGTCAGGCACGATAAGATCCATCAGTTCTAGAGTCTCTGCGGGAAAACGAGAAGTAATGGGGTCCTCATCACTAGCAACAGCGCTATGGAAGCGATAGAAGGAATGATGCTCCTGGCGTATTGGGCGCACGTAATCACGCAATGCTTCAAGCACCAATGGGAAGGCATCCCCGGAGTCATCGAGCATCGACAGGAAAGATGCTGATGCTCGCTCAGTTTGGTAGCGAGCTTCTCTGGGCCACGTCTCACGAATAAATGGAATGACCAGTTTGGTCCACCCGTTGTCATTACCTTGGCCAACCCGCCCCAGGTGACGGATAATATCCGCCCGACCGTCTTCGGAAACCCTCCGTATCACAGCGGCGGCTTCCTCAACGGAGGTGTATCTGGATTCCTCCTGATGCCAGATCGTCGTCATTACCAACCACTCATGAGCACTCCGGAAAATGTCCTCGCCCCAATGCCACATGTACATGCGAGGGAAGAGCTCCAGGAACGGAGCCTTGATAACCTCGAAGAGATCAGGCCCAACTATGCCACTTCCGCAAAGCAGCCCATTCCATGCTGGCTCGGACGCTGGATGGTTGAGAGCGAACCAGGGGACCGTACGTCCCATGACCCAGTCTGGCGCTATGTGGTGCAGCCATCGAAGCTGCCTAGTCAGGATAGTGATCGCATGATCCGGGCCCTCGCCAGGCGCGGCCAACAATCGCTCGAAGCGGGTGGCGAACTCGTCCGGCATGCCGTGACCTTGAGGGAGGCCCCGAGCATTCAGGATCGAGATCAATGCTTCGGTCGAATGGCCTATCGGGGCGTTGATTGCATGGTCGATGGTGCGTCGTGATCGTTCTATGATCCGCCCACCAACGCTGGTCTCGCCTCTTCCACTTTTGTTCGCCTCCGGTCCAGCAGCGACCAGCCCGTCTATGAGATCATCAAATACCTCCAAGGCAAATGCTTCGTCGTCACCTGCGATGACTGGAAGCCTAGCCTTTATCCACGAACTGACCGTGTGCGCATTCGCGCTGATCACCTCGACCGGAAGGCGTCGCATGCGCTCGCAAAAGAGCCGTGTTGCCCTGGCCGGGGCATCGTCGGGCCACTCGCGAACGAGTGCTCCCCAAGACTCTTCCGGATACTCTCCTCTGCGCGCGGCCCACCCAAGAACGGCGAGTGCCCGTCCTGGATGATCCCGGACAAGTCCGTCGAACGGTCGGTAGTCTCTGAACTCGCCAAACGGCCGGCGAGTGTGTTCGCGGGCAGTCTCCAGCACCTGTGACAGCGGAACCCCGTCAAGCTCTGACGCATCTCGGACCGTCTCAACTGAGCCAATTCGACCTTCCAGACTCGCCGCCGCTCCAGTTGTCCATTCGTCATTCCAGGCTGGAAGTCGCGCTTGAACTTCGGCGATCCGTTCGGGCGCGTTGCCAGGGAATAGACACCCGTGCTGCTCCAGCCACCGGAGTCGGGAAACCACATCATGGTCCCTGCGCTCAGGGTAATCAGGGGTGCCCTCTCCAGAATGGGGATCACGACCGGCCAGCAATCTAGCAAAAAGCCGTTCCTTCTCTTGTTCGGAAATGTCACGCCATCGGTCTCGAATGAGAAAGAGGAACTCCCGCCGGTTGCCGCTGTACCAAAACGCTTCCTGATCCATCGACATCAGATTGGCAGCAACCTGCTCACCCGAAAAAACCGCTGGTCGGTTCCAGGCGAAGAGCCTGAGCTTATTCAGGATGTGGCACTCGCCTGAGGGCCAGAGCGAGATGGTGTTAAACACGTGCACCGGGTTTATTTGCGCCGCTCTGTTCATCAGCTCGCCAACCCAAACCACGTATTCAGCGCTGGTTGAGCGGTAGCGTTGACCCGGTCCACTGGTGTCCGGGTAAAGCGTCAGGGTGTGGTACCATCCGTGTCCAACCTCAGCCAACCGGTCCAACCCTCCGATCAAGTTCCGAGATGCCAACGAGAACACTGCACAGACGGCCTCGTCCGGTACGGTCAGCGGCGCACCTCTCTGGTTCGGGAACTCAACGGTGAAGTGGGCGATGTCTAGCTGTTCTATCTCCGACCATGCGGCCCGCGGTGGCTCGGCCCGACCTCGGCCAATGAACGGATCGATCTTGATGAAGGGCTCGGTGCATCGCTCCAGCACTCTTAGGTTGGCTGATGTCCACCCCCCATGCGCAATGCGTCGGCGTGTAGCGAACCAGTTCATGTTCAGGTCGTTTTCATTGCTGTGATCGAGCGCTTCGAAGATCAGATTCCAAATCCGCCTTCCAAGGTCTGGAAGATCACCGTCACGCTCAATGTGCCCTGAAATCATGGAAGAAAGACGTGGGTGCAATCTGTTCTGTTTGGCGGCCCACCAGGCCACGACGGGGTCGAGCGAGTTCAACGATATCCATCGACATAGATGGAACAGCCGAGGCGGGAGTTCTTCGAACCCTCTGAGCGTCCTGCCCGAGAGTCGGAACTCCGTCGTGGGGCGCTCGTCCCCAGGACGCCAGGCGATCAGATCGTCTCCAACGCGTCCGTGACGCGGCTGATCGTCGGGTCGCTCAGGGGGGTCGTCATCGAGTGCATGTTGATCACGCGGGGAAAACCCATCCTCCGCCCCGAGGTCCCTTTCCCTGTCTGCGAGGCGGCGTCCTACGTCGAAGACGCACAACCACTCCGCGGGTGGCACCGGCTCCGCATCGGCAAATGCCTTGGCGCCGAGGTTCGTCCTGACCAAATGCGCTACCTGACCGCGCTCGTGAGCCTGAAGGGCTCGCGGCCCCAGCCGAGCCATGTCGATAATGCTGCGTCTCCAGCATGCCGGGTCGTCCGCCCGGCTTGCCCAAGCTTCGAGTGAGTCCCAGAGCCGCGAGTGGTCATGTCCTTCGCCCGGGTAAGCGATTGGTGTAACACCACGGTCGCGCCACTTGGCCTCCACATCTTCGGGGGCACCTCGATCGAACGCATAGAGACGACCCTCGTCGAGCGCTGATGTACTATTCAGACCCTGAAGGAGATACCGCACTGGCGGGTCATCAGCTTGGTATCCCAACAAGACTACAGTGTACTTCTCCAAAAGAAGTCGTACGAACCTCGTCGCCCAGCCCTCGGCTAGGTAGGCTCGACCGAAATCGGCGCTGCTCAGGATGTAATCGTGAGGCTGTGCATCCTCAGTTCGAAGCCGTCCGTGAAGATATGTGAGTCCGGAGATAGGTTGATTGTGACGAAGATCTGGGAAGGTCGGCGGCTCGAACACCCGCAAGCCGGATGTTACGCTAGGGTGTTCGAACAAGCGATCGAAGTTCGTCGTCACGATCTGGGGAAGTCCGTCTGGGCCAGTCGAGAGCCGCGCAACGATACTGTGCTCTCGCGGAGCAGGCGCTGCAGCAGGCATCGCCAGCAGCTCGGCCACAACACTGTTAATCCGATCCCGACCATACTCATCACGGATCGAGTGGAAGATTTGGTCCAATGGCGTCCTGGCGCTGACTGGAACAGACGCATCTTCCCATGGTTCGAATGCCCTTAGTGCGGGTAAGTCATCTGGGACACGGAGATGAGTGAGTACGTCTCGGGTCAGGCGAATGAAACTGGGCATTCCCGCCGGGATGGAAACACCTGCACCGCAGAGAAACACAACCTGGCCATCATCTCGGAGTTCAAGGAGCCGGTCAGGGATAGATGGGCCGTCGGCAATGAAACGCATCTAACGCACCTCTCTCAGCATGCTCGAAGTGTCAAATGTTCTAGTGAGCGCGGTGGCCCTGTTCCGGTTCCAAACACCCGTACTGAGCCGTATTGCAAAACGCGGTTGGGGTTTCAAACGGCTGCTGACCAAACGCAGCATGGTCTCAGGGCTCGAGGGGGTACTGCGGCTCGGCACCCTCCGGCTCCACCGCCACTTCCCCAGTTCCCACCATCCATTCCTTCGGCCTACCTTCGCAGTACTCCGGACCGCTGGGGCGGCGAGGCGTCCGTGAGCGGCGCTGGGAACGGGTCTTGGCCCTGGATAGCGCCCGGCACCAGTTGGGTAGCCAGTGCGGTGGGCACCGCGGCACTCCACGACACCGGCGCCGAAGATGTGCTCGCGTTCTTCTTTCAGGCTCGATAGCTCTGCATGGATCAGGTCTTTCAGCGCTCTCTTCTGAGGGTGGCACCGGCGTCCGCCGGCGCGTCCCTGGTGCAGATCGTGGACTCACAGATAAGCACCTGGTCGAGTAGCGCTGATCGGTGTTCATCTGTCATCGGGATGTGGTCCTCGATCCACTGATGCAGGGCCGTAACCGCGAACAAAGCCTCGACCGGACGGGTGGCGAATCTCAGGGGGGATACGGTTTCAACACGCTTAGCCGCGAGCTCATCCGACAGATACTCGACAGAAATCGGACAAAGCTTGTTGCCGTCGGTGACAGTAATCCGGCCTTCAGCCTTCAGTGCCTGCACCCGGCCCTTAGAAACCTCCAAGACCTCAGCCGCCTCACTGTGTGTCAGGCCCTTAGGATAGGTCTGCGACATCGTACACCCCTTGAAAGTTTCGTAATTTGTGAGAGATCGCGGTCCGAACTACCCGCGTCTGAATCTCCCGGGAAGGACCCGCAAAGTAGCCTATGAGTGATCTCGCCAATCGCACGTAAGCCGATGCATGTCGCCTAGGGCGGTCTGCATATTGGTGATCTCCCCTCCCGGTTTGGTCGGGGTGTCGCCTATCTTGATCGCCGCAATGGTACGGTTTTCATCGCACAGCAGCCTGACGGCGAACGACGTTGCCGTGCGCGCATTCCCGACCGTACCCGTTACCTGATATCGGTTCCCTCCGAGGTGCTCTACGCCCTTGGGGGAATGCCATCGCCAGGTAACAGCGCTTCCAGGATCTACGACGGTCAGATAGCCAAGCCGCTGCGTAGGCTTAGGATCAGGAGGCCGCGGCCAAGCCGCAAACAAAGCAACTCCGAAGACCGCCATCCCGATCGCAATGTAACGCTCCATCAAACCCATCCACCATCGACCCACTCGCCAAGACTAGCACGTCCGCCATTCCGCCCTCAGCGATAACTGCCTCGCAAAGATGGTGATCGCGCGGCTCCGGCTGCGGCTCGGGCTGGGATCTCCGCGCGCACCTGGTTCAACGCTCTTCCGACTCGCTCTTCGATCTCCGATACGATCTCGGTTGTGGCGACGCCTTCCACGTTCACCACGACCTGGTAACTGTTGCTCCCTCCACCTTTGACACCGAGCTTGCCATCGGGTCCTCGACTGAGGGGAATGACCGCTTCTGGTCCTGCCTCGCCCATAAGCCCCACACCGTTGGCCATCGGGAACACCGTGGGGCCATCGACGATCCCGCCTCGCGCAAAGGCGGTGACGCGCCCGCTGGCGATCACACCACCGTTGGCGAAGGTCAGAGCCGGCGCCGTGCCGGTCGTCGAGATGCTGCCCCCCAGGCCTGAAGCAAATCCGCCAAGGTCACCAAAGCCCGGGCCCGCGAAAAGCGTCGGCAGCACACTGCCAAGGAGCGGGGCGAGCGGGCCGGCGCCGCCCAGGCCCTGCGCGGCAATGTTCAGTAGCTCGATCCCGATGTTCTTGAGCGCATCGGCGAAGCTGTCGGCTTGGCGGATCGCGCCAGCGAACCGGTTTCCCAGGTCCTCGATCGCGCGGGCCTGCGCCTCTGCCGCACGCTCAGCCGAGCGCTGAGCCTCCTCCAGCGCTTCCTGCGTCTCTCGGGCTGCGAGGGTCGCGAGCGCCACCTCCCGGTACTGCGCGCTCAGCAGGGCGACCGCAGCGCGCTCCTCTTCGGTGACGCCAGTGCCCGTCTCTGCAGCCTTGGTCAGGAGGTCACGCGCCATGGCCGCGACCTCGTATTCGATCTTCAGCCGCGCCGCCTCGCCAGCCGCAAGGCTAATCAGCGTGCGCTCCTCCTCGAGCGCCGCGATCCGCTCGCGGGCGCTCTCAATGCCGCCTGCGAACACATCGCTGTCCGCAGAACGGCCGCCGCCGCGCCGGCCGCCGCCGCTTCTTTCCGCTTCCGCCGCGGCGGCAAGGCTGGTCAGTTCGGGAATTGGGCGCGCGAGAAGCTCGCGGCTCTCGGCGGCCTCTTCAGTCGCTCGTTGGAACTCCCGGATGGAGAGAACCGCCTCGCCAAGGTCCCGAGCATATTGGTTGATCGCAGAGCTCGCATCCGGTCCTGCAAGGCCACCGACGACATTCGCCAAGGCCTCAGTCTCACGGGCGAGGTCGCCAAAGGTTGAGGCAGCGTCGGCCGACTGGATGGCATCCTGGAGCCGCACAGCCTCGTCCGCTGACAGCCCCAGATCGCGCTGTATCGCTCGAAGGGCGCGGTTTCGTCCGGATCCTGTCCGGAAGTCGGTCCCTAGCCGGGCGTCGATGTCGGTTCCGGCCCCGCCCACCGCTTCGAGTTGACCACGAAGCTCGGATCGGGCGAGCAAAAGGTTAAGCTCCGTCTGCCGCTGGATCACGCCGATCAGGGTTTGATCCAACGCACCGTACTTCTCGATGATGTCTGCGATGCCCTCGCCGCCAGAGATCGCAGCGTCTCGGACGCCGCTGATGGCGTCGTTCACGTCATCGGCGCGTTCAGCAAGCGTTCGGGCTTCTTCCCCAGCGGTGAGGAAGTATGTCGCCAGCGCACCGACAACGGCGCCGGCGGCGCCCAGGACCGCGCCATACGGACCAAACACGCCAAGCAACTGCGTACCCTGCTGCGTTAGGGCGACGATCGCCGACTGGCCTGAGGCCACCTGTGTGGCGAAGTCGCCAACCTGAAAGCCTGCCTGCTGGATGACCGTCTGGTAGCGCGAGAAACCACCAGTGCTGGCGCGAAGAGCGGTGCCCATCGCGCCAGCCTCTCTTTGAAGGACGGACGAGGCTTGGCGCAGATCGCGCTGGAAGCCGTCGGTCGGCGCGGTAAGCTCGAAGCGAAGGCCTGGCTGCTGAACCATGATGTTCTCCCTCAGGCTTGGCCGGCCGGCGTCGCCGCAGCGAGCTCGGCAACCTTCGGATCGCTTGCGTCCACAGCGTTCAGGACTGCCGCGTCGCGCTGGAGCATCGCCGAAGCGACTGCCGGGCCGTACAGGGCCAACATCTCCCGCTGAACCATGCCGTGCATCATCCTGATGACGCTGGGTTCTCGGCCGGGTTCATCAACCAGTTTCTGCGCTGTTTCGCAGATGGCGCGGTTCACCGTCTGGGCGTTCTTCAGCTTATCGTCGTCTGTCATCGTTTTCGCCTTTCGTGCGTGTTCTGCTCATTGGTGAGGCCAGAGCGACGGGCATAGGTCGACCAGCCCCGGCACTCGGCCAGGCTGGACCCACACCCGCCGCGCTTCCGTCCTGCTCATCGGAGCCGGCCGTCGCTTAGGGCGCTGCACGTCGCGAAGAGACCGCGCGCAACTCGGCTGCTACTTGCGAGGGCGTCTCAAACCCCCGGCGGACCCGCTTCAGCCTTTCGGTCTGCGGTTGGGCTGCGTCCGCGCCCCATGGTTGCCCTACTCACTTCGCGCCACCGTCATTCAACCGACCACGAAGCCGGATGGGCCAATCGGCCCACCCGCATCGCAATCAGGCGGCGGCCTTGCTGCCCCCCTCGGTCATGAGTGCGTGGACGAGCCCAGCCCGCCGCGCAGGCGGTAGACGACGGGACGTATGCCAGGCGATCAGTGCGAGCTGGTGTTGGCTCGCCAGCGCAGCCCAGCTGTCAAGTTCGCTCGCCATGTCCTCGAAGGCCGGCGGCGGGGCGCTGATGTTCCCAGCAGCGATCGCGGCGTTGGTGAGTTCCGCGAGCTCGTTCGGTGACAGCCAGGCGTGTAGTAGATCAACCAGAGCGTCGTGCCGGGCACCAGCCGGCATGTCTTCTGCGATGAGGTTCTGGGTCGACAGGACGACGGTCTCGATGAAGTCACGCGGCATGGTCGCCCCCCACGTCACCGTGGTCGACGAATCTCTCGACATCCTCGCGTAGCTCTTCGATGAGCCTCCGCATCATTTCCAGTTGCTTGAAGCTAGGCGACCAGCCTCGCCGCTTCGCCTGGCGTACGATCGACTTCGCGAAGGTCAGACCGAAGCCGTCGAGACGGTGCAATCGCAGCGCGTCGACGAGTCGGACGATCAGCTCATCCACGGACATTGCCGCCGCGGGCGTAGGGTGGTATTCACGTTCGTGAGCGCCGTGCTCGTTAGTCTTCACGCCGTACCGGGTGCCAACCGGTACGGCGGTTCTCGTTTTGGGGATCATGTTGCTGTTCTCCGTCTGAGGGATAGCGGCGCCTCACGGCGCGGCTCGATTGATCGTCAAGGCGGCCTTCGCGCTTTCGATGCGCCCTGCGGCCTCCCGGATCTGCTCAGCTAAGTTGCTCAAGTCGGTTGTATACTGGCCCGCATCACGGCGGCACGGATGCGGCAAGCGCTGCGTGAGGGCCTCGCCGGTCTCCGGGTCGAAGACGGTCGTGCGGGCCAGGGGTTGGTTGAACGGAAAACCGACCTCCAGGGGCGCACGCGCCTCTATGAATAGCGCGTAGATCCGCTCTCGAAGCGCGCCCAGGGCTTTGGCGTGCTGCCGGTACTTCTCGATCAACGGTGCCGCATCGGCGTTGATGGCGTCCTCCCAGCGCCTCAGGACTTCGTCGAGATCGCGCCGTGCATCCTGAAGAGCCTCCTGGAGGCCGTCGCGGATGGCCTCCTCCCTGCGCTCAGCGCGCTTCGCTGCCCGATCTGCGGCCTCGTAGGCGGCTTCCTCGGCCGTGGTGGGCGAGCCATTGATTGCTGCGGCGGCGTCGGCCTTGGCGAGTGCAGCTGCCGCTTCCTCTGCATTCCGCCTCGCTTGCGAAGCCGTGGCGCGCTCGCGTTCAGCGGCAGCGAGGTGTGCAGCGTAGCGGCTGGCGACCTGGCCGGCCTCGTCCGCGAGGGCCTCAAGCTGCGCGGTGAATTTGTGCTTCGCCATCACGCAATCCTCCGCGCGGAGAGGGCTTCCACAGCCGAAAGGAGCTCATCGCGGCGCCAGCGGGTCAGTCGACCCATCCGAATGGGCTGAGGCAGACTGCCCTCGCCGACACGGCGCCACAGCGTCGCGCGACTCATCCCGAGCAGTCGGGCTGCCTCTGTATCGGCTAGTAAGATCGGTTGATCAGTAATTGTTTGGCTCTGTGCCATTGTGCGTCCTCCTAAGGCGGTGTTTGACGCACTGACATTTGCCGAGAGTATCGCGGAAAGTGGCTAGCGCTTTCCGCACTTTTCTTGACGGTGCCTTTCTTCGATTTTGTATCGCTTGCGTACCGTGTCGGGCTTTGCCCCAATTTCGGCAGCGACATGCTGATAAGGCTTCGTGATTCCAGCGTCGATTGCAGCCTGAACTCTCTCGAAAGTGTCTTCGCGCTCAGCTCGTGTTTGTTCAGCGCGTGTCTGCCCGCCTGACTCAGTTGCGCCGCGATTCTTGGTCCCCAACCTAACCTGACTGAGAAATACTCGGTGCTCAAACTGAGCATTTAAACGGCCGAAGCCAGCGGCCAATCCTACGAGCGCCTTGATCTCATTAGTCCCGCCTAGGCGCTGTGCAGCAAGTATGGTTACATCAATCTGTCCGATAATCTGGATCTTGAAATAATCGTCACTGAGTTTCTTGGCGTAACGATTGGCAAAAACAAACGCTGGAATACGATGCGCTAGTTCGTCTCTCGCCTTTTCGTAGGGTCGCCAGCACTTTGCGTCACCACTCCCTTCGACCGCATCCTGATGAACTACTACGAACGGTCTATCGACGAGGCAGGGCCAGCCGCTGCCGACAAGCTCTGCCGCAAGGGCGACACGATAACCTGCAAGCTCGTCCAACATGTCGAAGTTCATGTCTACGAAGCGGTTCATGTCTTTGGGTAGAGTAAGCACCTCAGTAGTGGCCCGGTGCATGTAGTCTTCGTCATCGCGATCGCTGCTCACGCCCCCAACCTCACAACAGCCCCGCCTGCCAACGTCACGTACGACGCCCAGGCATCCATCATCGCCCGCCGCTTCTCGAAGAGGTCGGTCCGCCGGTAGGCGCGCTCGACTGCATTGCTGATCGCATGCGCCAAAGCCGCTTCCTTCACCTCGTGCGAGAAGGACGTCGCGTCCTCGGCCCAGTCTCTGAAGGTGGATCGAAAGCCGTGAACCGTCACTGGAACCTCCATCCGCTTCAGCACGGCGGCAAGGGTCATGTCGGACATTGGTCGGCCAGGTTTCATCGAGGGGAAAACGAGATCATCGCGGGTCGACCGCGGCAGTTGGAGCGCCTCCTCAAGAACGGAGACCGCTACGCCTGAGAGAGGGACACGGTGCTCTTTGCCGGCCTTCATCCGCTCGGCTGGAACAACCCAGATGCGGTCATCCAGGTCGATCTCTGACGTTCGCGCCATGCGCACCTCGCCGCTCCGAGCTGCGGTTAGGATGGTGAAGCGCAGGGCGAGCGCGCCTACCCCGGACGCTTCTTCAAGCTGTGGCCAGAATCTTGGCAGCTCCTTCCATGGCAGTGCGGCGAAGTTCCTTGGTCGTCGGTTCTGCTTAGGCAGCGCTCGATCGATACCTTCGACGGGATGGATCCCCGTACCCATGCCGTGCGCACGGGCCCAATCAATGACGGCCTTGATGCGCTGCTTGTTTCTGCGCGCCGTCTCGGGCTTCACGAGCCAGATCGGGCTGAGCGCACGCAGAAGATCCGCCTGATCGATGGCATGTACCGGGCGCTGCCCGATCTTTGGGAAGATGTCGCGCTCCATCGCCGAGAGCCACTGCGCCGTTGTCTTGGCGCTCTTGCCGACCGGTGCAACGTTCTCAGCATGCACCCGCCGCGCAGCCTGTTCGAAGGTCAGTGAGACCTTCTTGTCCCTATCGCGCTCGGCGATCGGATCACCACCCGCGCGGGCGACCTTCCGAAGCTCGCGGGCCATCTCGCGCGCCTCAGCCAACGTTACATAGCTTATACTCCCGAGGCCGATATCCCGGCGCCTGCCTTGGACCATCGTCCGCAAGAGCCAGCGCTTTGCGCCGCTCTGGTCGACCTCTAGGTAAAGGCCATTTCCGTCGGCATGCCTACCCGGTGCGGCGTGCCGCACGGCCGGTGCCGTCAGACGCTTCTCTGGGTGCCTGCCGCGTGGCTTTTTGGCCTCGTCAGAACCGGTAGCCATAGCCACTACCCCTCATTCTCCCCCCACAAAATTCTGAGATGTGGCGGGGCAAGGATAGACGTGCCGGGACATGACCGTCTATAGGTCACTGTAGCTACGAAAGATTTCAGGACATCCTGGGGCGCCATGAGACAGCACGAAACACTACTATGGCGGATCCCCGGTGCGCCACGCTGCTATCACCCCCGCACAACTGACCTAACATGATGCCGGGTCATGTGCTTTCTGCGGCGCGAAGCGCGGGCTGTCGATCGAGCGCAATTTGCTCGGCGGAGGCCGATGTCACGACCACTCTATGCCGAGTCGGGTGATTGGGTTCACGGGCTCTCCAGAGTAAGGTGAGGTGGGTGTCGCGGTGTGTTGAGCGGTGCGGGAGGTGTCTATTCAGGGTTGGATCAGGTGGGAATCCTGCCGCGTCGGCCCTGTCCCTGCGAAATCGGTTGTGTGGGAAAACCGGCGGCGTACTTCGGCGATTTCGAGGGGAACTTGGATGGTGTCGCCGGCTGCCCAGAGGGTGGTTTGATCCGCGAAGTTCTCCGCGTTGATGAAGCCGTCCTGCCCGCCGAACAGCACGAAGTAGTTCGCGTTCGGATCGCTGAGATCCGAGAGATGTCGTGACTGAACGCCGAACGCGACCTGGTGCGGCTCGGTCGTGAGCGGGCCGGCGGATTTGGCAACGGTCTCCTGCCCCCCTCGAACCGCGATCTCGTCCAACCGATAGCGCGCACCAATCAGCGGCGCGCGCGTCAGCAGGTAGCCCACGTCGATGCGGTGGATATCGCCCCAACGCGTGCCGTCATCCAGAAAGGGAGCAGCCGCTTCGAGCGCGCCCTCAATCAGGTCCAGCGCCCTATCGGACGGCAAGCCTGACAGTTCCCGAGCAACCTCGAGCGGCAGTTGTCCGCTCTCTCGGTGCCAACGCTCCTCGCCGGCTCGGTCGAGCGCGGCGTAGAGCGCGGGCGCGAGGTCGGCCAAGAAAGCCTGGTACAGCACGGCACCGTTGGAGTCGGTCTCGAAGTGGCCGTCCCACGCGCTCAGCGCCGTAGCAACGCGGGTTGCTTCCGGCCCCAACGCCAGCGCATCCGTCAGCAGGGCGCGCACCAGGCCATGCTCGGTGATGGCATAGGTGTCGAGCTGCACCGCACGTAGGTCGTCGAGATCGAGACGCTCCTTCGCGCCGAGCAACTGGTAGATCCGGCGCACCCGGTCGTCGCGCGGGAAGAACCAACCAAGCCGCGTGGGCGCATCGGCGACGGGCTTGTTGTTGGCGGAGGCGATCACGTCCACCTCCCCCCCAAGGCTTTGCGGCAGATCGCGCGGGCCAAGGACACGCTCCCAGGCGCGGTCGCTCTCCTCCGGCGACACGATGATGTCGTCGGGCCAGCCGGTCGGGCGGCTCGGCGTGGCTGTGGTGAGGATCATGCCGATGTCGCCATCGGCCTCGGCAAAAACGATGTTCTGCCCCGGCACCGCATAACCCTCGACGGCCCTCAGGATATCGGCGCCGGTCTCGGCTCTCGCGACGTCCAGCAGCGCGGTCAACTCGTTGCTCGGCAGATGCCCCAGCCAGCGCATCGCGATGTCCCGGTCTTCGGGGAACGGCAGCAGCGGCGCGTCCGAGACGATGGGACCCCAACGGCTCACTCGGTTCTCGACCGTCGTGGGCCAGAGACCGCGGCGCTCCAGGTGATGCCTCTCGACCGTGAACCCGCCCTGCCCGGTGACATCGACGAAATCCGTCGCCCAGTGGCGCATGTTGGTAGCGCCCCAGGCGAGATGTTCGTTACGGCCGAGGACGAAGGCGGGAATGCCGGCCGGCATCATGCCCACCGCGTGAAGGCTAGGCGCCTTCACGCCGGCCACCAGCCAGAGATTGGGCACGGTCAGCGCCAAGTGCGGGTCGTTGGCGATCAGCGCCGCGCCAGTGGCACTGCGCGCGCCCGATACCGCAAAGCTGTTGCTGCCGGCACGGGCGAAGGGCGCGAACAGCGCAATCATCTCGCGCCACCCTTCGTCAGGCGCCGTCTCTGCTCTGGTCGGCGTGGCCGGCGGGACGGCAGCGATGCTGGGCGCCAGCGCGCCCTGGGCCTCGCCGAAGCGGTGCCAGAGGGCCGGCCAACCGGGCTCCGTGCGCTGCGGCAAGAGGGAGAACAGGGCCGTCCAGTTGAGATCCGCGGCGGCCAGACGGCCGAGCGCGATCGTGTCGGCCGCCGTCCAGGGCTCGTTGTCGAGACCAAGCGCGGCGAAGTCATGGGGCAGCGGGGCGACATGCGCCTTGTAGTGATTGACGCCCAGCGTGAAGCCCTCGATCCACGCGCGCGTCTCGGCCGGCAGCATGTCGAGGATCTCCGGCACCGCTCGGCGCAGACCGATCGCCCGGACCGCGGCGTCGATCTGCGTCGCGGGCGGTCCCGCCATTTCGGCGATCCGTCCCGAGACGACGCGCTTGCCGAACTCCATCTGACCGAGCCGCAGATGGGCGTGCACTAGACCGAGCGCGACGGCGGCGTCGTAGTCCGTCTCAGCTTCGATGAAGGGGATCTTGTAGGCGTCCCAGTGGATGCTCACTGACTGTTGGAAGGGCGGTGGGGGTATCCGCTCAAAGGTTGCGATCCGTTCGATCCGGGTCGTCGGTTCCGGCAGCGGCGCCAGGACCCCGCATCCGGCAGCGAGTGCCGTGATCACAGCGACCAGGCCGAGCCTCCTCGTCGTGGTGCTGGCGGACGAGTACAGCGCGTCACCCGGCATGGGCCCCGCCCTTCGCACCGGCGCCCGCGGCCATGCCGGTGATGATCCCGGTCATGATCCTCACGCGCAAAAAGCGCGGGGTCGTCGCGAGGCTCCAGCCGAGAAGCTTGGAGAGACGGCCCGGGCGGATCGTCCCGCTGCGGCCGAGGGCGCGGACGACCCCCGTCGCGATGGTCTCCGGTGTCTCGGCGCTGCCCATCCTCATGCCAGCGCGCGCGCCAAAGCCCGTGGCCACAGGCCCGGGCGCGACCGAGAGAACATGGACGCCCTGCGGCCGAAGCTCGATCGCCAGACCCTCCGCCAGGGTCTGCACCCAGGCCTTGGTGGCCGAGTAGTGGGCCGACCCGCCGTTGCCCTGGAACCCAACGATGGAGCCGAAGAGCACGATCTGCCCCGCGCCCCGCGCGATCATCCGGGCCGAAAGGGCATGCGTCAGCGTCAGCACCGCGCCGCAGTTCAACGCGAGCATGGTCTGCTCGGTCGCGATGTCACCCTTGGCAAAGGCGCCGGCGCTGCCGAAGCCAGCCGCCAGAACGGCAACGCCGACATCCCGCGTCGACAGCGCCGACAGGAGCGTATCGACCCCCGCCGAGCTCCCGAGATCCGCCGGAACGACATCGACCGAGACGCCCGTGTCCCGACGCAGTCGTTCGGCGAGCGCTTGCAGCGCCGGCTCCCGGCGGGCGGTGACGATCAGGTCGAACCCCTCCCGCGCGAGCGCCTCAGCCGTCGCGCGCCCGATCCCGTCACTGGCGCCGGTGACGAGGGCAACCGGGCCGAGCTTGGAGAGGCGAGGGGTCAGCATCGCCCGCCCGCTCATCGGTCCACCTCGATGGTCAACGTGAGCGATGCGTCGCCGACGGTGAAGGCTGCCTCCTCAAAGCGCGGCGCCCGCATCGCCGGCCGCACGTTGTTGGAGACCCCCCAATCCTCGGTCGGCAAACCGATGAAGTTGGTGTCGGTGATCCGGTTGCCGTTCAGATCATGCGATACGGCCACGGCATAGGCCCCGGGCGTGACATCGGGAAACCGGCATTCCGCGGTGTCGCCGCTGGGCACGACCCAGACGTTCCGCAGGCCGTTCGGGTCCATGGGGAACGTCCCGGCATCGCGATGCAAGGCGCAGCCGACCTCACCCTGGGCGGTGGCGAGGCCCGAGACGATGATGCGCAGCTCCACAGCCTGTGCCGGGGTGACGAGCCAGGCGGCGGAGACAATCAGGGCGGACGAGGAGGCGGCGTTTCGGATCATCTGAGGTCCCTTTCGAGGAAGCTTGCGAACACGACGATCAGCAGGTTGACAGTGTCAACCACGCAGAACCTAGAGGCTGGGTTGACGGCGTCAACCGCCTTTCCTAGCGTTTTCTCCATGAGCACCCGCGGCCCATCCAAAACGCCGTTGCACGAGGCCTGCCTGAGAGAAGCGCTCGAGATGATCGCCACCGAGGGGCTGGAGGCGTTGAACCTGCGCGCCATCGCGCGGCGGCTCGGCGTGTCTCACCAGGCGCCCTACAAGCATTTCAGCTCACGCGATCATCTTCTGGCCGAGGTCATCCGCCGCTGCCTGGCGGATTTCGCGGCATACCTGCGCGCGTCGGGCGAAGGCGGTGACCCGTTGGCGCAGATGCATGCGCTCGGAGAGGCGTATCTGGGGTACGCGCTGTCGCGGCCGCTCGAGTATCAGCTGATGTTCGCGACCGAATGGCCGGAGGTGGCGCATCAGGCCGAACTCGGCGTGGACGCCCGAGCGGCCTTCGATGTGCTGTGCCTGCGCCTATCGGCGCTGCGCCCGGACCTTGCGGGGCGAGCGCTGGATCGCGAAGCGATGTTCGTCTGGTCGGCAATGCACGGCGTCGCCGGTGTCCTCCAGAGCGGCGCGATGCGCTACCTCGGCATGGATGGCGATGAGCAGCGCGCCGTGGTCGCCCATGTCAACGACCTGGTCGATCGCGCCATCAGCCCGACATAGCGCCGTCTCACCAGGAGAACGCCACCGCGATCACGCCCACCAAGACCAAGCTCGCCGCCCAGACCCGGTCGAGGTCAAACCAGCCCTGGCGGATGAAGCGCAGCCCCAGCCAGCGCTGGACGCTGAACGCCAGCGCGCCGCCAGTGAGCACCATGCCCGCGGTATGGACCACCGCCACCGCCAGCGCCATGACCAGGCCGTTGGCCATCAGGGTGCCGGCGGCGAAATGCCCGGCATCGCTCTCCTCGATCCCGCAGATGCCAAGGTAAATGGGCACCAGCATCAGCGCCGCCCCATGCGCCAGCGCCACCAGGAATGACCAGAGCGCGAGGCGAGAGGGCGGGACCCGGGCCAGGAAGCGGGGATGGCGCCGGGTGATGAAGATCCAGGCGCCAAGGCCGATCACGAGCGACCCCGCCGCGATCCGGATCTCGCGCTGCCAGTCCACCAGCGCCGTCAGCATCGCAAAGGGCAGCAGGATCGCGAGCATCGCCACGAGATGGCCAAGCGCCAGCGCGCCCAGCGCCGGCCACAGCGCGCCCTCGCGGCGCTCCATCAGGGAGGCGGAGACAGCGAGCGGCCAGCCCATGCCGGGGTTCAGCCCGTGGTAGAGGCCGCTCGCTATCACGGCCAGCCAGAGGCCGGCCGCGGTGGAGAGTTCCACGCCCATGGCTCAGACCCCCAAGGCTCAGACCGAGGGGTAGCAGAAGCTGTCGGTCGAGCAATCTCCCCCTTCCAGACGGATCTGGTGCGAGCGATAGCCCTCGGGGAATGCCACGTAGAAGTCCTTGTCGAGGGTGATCCCGCCGTTCTCGCCCACATCCGCCTTGACCATCGCCGCCGGCATCCCGCCGGGATAGAACTGATCGTCCCAGGTGGAATAGAGCGAGTTCGTCCAGTAGACGCGCTTGCCGTCACGGCTGATCTCGACCATCTGCGGCCCGCCGCGATAGTCCCCGCCCGAGGGATGCGCCGTCTTGCGGGTGATGCCCCCGATATGGACCGAGCCGGCGAGCTTGGGGTTCATCGGGTCGCTCACGTCGTACTGGCGCATCTCCCCCGTGCCCCAGCAGGAGACATAGAGGAACCGGTCGTCGAGGCTGAGGTCGATGTCCGTCACCAGCGGCGGCACCGCCTCGAAGCCCTTGAGGAGCGGCGGCAGGTCGTCGGCCTGGGCGGGCTCGGGCGGGATGGTGGCGGTCTTCTTCGCGTGGAACTTTCCATCTTCACGCCACCAGGTCCAGATCGACCCCTCCAGGTTTGTCGTGTCGACCACCACACCGCAGAAGCCGTACTCCTTGACCGGATCGTGGGCGGGCCGGATCTCGAGCGCCATCTGGTGGTTCGCACCCAGATCGATGGTCTGGACGTTGCGCCGCTCGCGCAGGTTCCAGAAATGCAGCCGATGGCCGTATTTGTTGGAGAGCAGATCCTCGGGGACGATGCCGCCCTCGAACTGCGGCGGCAGGCCCCATTCGGAGCTCACCATGTAGTCGCGCGGCAGGTTCCACCAGAAATCGTACTGCTTGTCCTGCGGCCCACGATCGATCTCGTAGCGACCGATGATATCGAAGGTTTGGCAATCCATGATGAAGATGCCCGGCGGCCCGTCAGTGCCGTCCGGACCCCCGCCGCCGAGGGTTGAGACATAGATCCCCTCGGGCCCGCAATGGATGGTATGGGGGCGGGAGTAGCCCGTTTTGGCGAAGACCTCCTCGGGCTCGATGATCTTGTGGATCTTCGCCTTCAGCGGCTCCTTCACGTCGATGACGTAGATGCGCGAGGAGCGGATGCCCGGGATGATCAGGTAGCGCCGCTCGAGGAAGGCATGGCCGGTCAGCGGCGAGAGGGAGGAGGAACAGGCGTTCCAGCCGAAGTGGTGAAATTCGTCGCCCGTGTTGGGCATCATCACCTTGTGGACGATCTTGCCGTAGTCGGCGGATGTCGGGTTCACATCCACCACGGCAAGGCCATCGGGCGCCGATCCGTCGGGGCTTAGCATCAGGGTGAAGGCGAGGGTCTCAGCGGGGGCCTCCATCGCCAGCTTGGGCGAGGGATGGAATGTCGGATCGGGCCTGATGTTCATGGCGTTTTCCTCCCAAATCAGTCTGCGGCCGGCTCTGATCGGAAGGTCCCGTCGGCTGGCTCGCTTTTCTTGTGGAGCCAGCCTCTGCGTCAACGCGTGAAATGTCTACAAAAGTATTCAACTATCTGCATAAAATATTTCCACAGTAAATGTGCAGTGCAGCAATAAAAGAACGGGCCTTCGCGCCTGCGAAAGCCATTCACCATGTGCTTGCCGTCATAACCCGCCCGCGACCGATGCCCGCCGGCGATGTCAGATGAAGCTCTCCGTCTTCACGGTGGCTCGACGACGCCCCTCGGGTGTCTTCACAAAGACCTCGGTCCCGTCGTCCCAGTGGGTCAGCCGGATCATCCCGATGGCCACATTGGTCTGGAAATCGGGCGACCAGGCGCAGGAGGTGATGCGGCCGACGCGCTTCTCGCCCTCACGCTTGTCGCCCGCCGTGATGGACCACTCGCTCGAACAAGGGGCGAGCGGGCCGCCGTGGATGGCGAAGCTTCGGATCTGGCGGATCGGCCCGTCGGCCGCCACCCGCAGCAGGGCATCGCGCCCGATGCAGCCAAGGGCGATGCGCGTATCGCAGAACCGCCCGAGACCGCATTCATGGGGCGTGTCGCGGCGGGTCATGTCGGTCCCGTAGCTCAGCAGACGGCCCTCGATGCGCTCGATCAGGTTGGGGCAGCCCGCACGCACGTCGAGATCGCGCCCGGCCTCGAACAGCGCATCCCATAGCTTCTCGCCATAGCTCCGGTCGCCCTCGACATAGATCTCGAAGCCACCCTGCTTGGAGTACCCGGAGCGCGCGACCACGAGGTTGCGCCCGGCAAACTCCAGCCAGGAGTACCGGAAGAAGCGGATCCGCCGGACAGCGTCGCCGAACACCCGCTCCATCAGTTCCTCGGCCAGGGGGCCCTGGATCGCGAGCGGCGCGACCTCGGGTTCGGTCACGTCGACCTGGAACGAGAGGCCATGCGCGATGCCCTTGATCCAGAACAGCAGATCGCTGTCGGCGATGGAGATCCAGTAGCGGTCCTCGGCCAGCTTGAGCGTGACGGGGTCGTTCATCATGCCCCCGGTCTCGTCGACCATGGGGGTGTAGAAGCAGCGCCCCTCGGTCAGCGGGCGCAGATCGCGGGGCGTCAGCATCTGCACGAGACGCCCGGCATCGGTCCCGCGGACCTCCACCTGGCGCTCGACGGCCACGTCCCAGACCTGCACCGCGGTCTTCAGATGGCGGTACTCGGCCTCGACGCTGCCGAAGCTCGTGGGCAGGAGCATGTGGTTGTAGCAGGTGTAGGCGGCCACCCCTGCCGCGTCGACGCGGCGGCTGAACGGGGTTTCGCGGATGCGCCGGCTGCGGGTGAAGGTGGGCGGAACGTAGTTTCCACGCAGGTTGTTCGCGGCCATGGACATCACGCGCTGCCCCAGCGGATCTGGCAGATCTCGGCGCTGCGCCCGTCAAAGTCCCAAACCCGGCCGCGATCGCGCACGCGGCCCTGCGAGGCCATGGCGATGGTCACATCGGGGCCCATCCAATAGCCAGTGTTGGTGACCATCACCTCCTGGTCCGGGTCGGTGCCCTCGATCGGGGCCACCGCCCCCTTGATCTTCTTGCCCACGACCAGACGCCGGGTCTTGCCCTCGGTCTCGTAGCTGATCGGCTGGCGCTCCGCGCCCATGAACTCGCCCACCAGGATCGAGAAGAGCCCCGTGGTCCCGCGCGCGGCCCCGGAGAAGATCTTGACCAGCGCGTCATAGGCGGCGTCGGAGGCGCGATCATCAATGTAGGCCGCGGCCTTCCAGTTCCCGCGCGCCATCTCGCCGGGGATGTCGAGCAGCATGCCCACGTTGAGGCCCGCGAGGTCCTCGCCGTTGTAGGTCCCCTCGTCGATCCGCACGCCCATCCAGGCCTGGCAATAGCCCTCGGTCGGCGGATGTTTCCCCAGGCTCACCACGCAGGGGCAGAAGACAGTGCAGTTGCAATTAAGAATTAGTTCACCGTTGATTGACCAAGTATCCACGGCAGTCCTCCCATCGTTTTTTCTTATCCTGTGGGGAGGATTGCGACGATGGCTATTCCGGTTCCGGCTGAAATGAGCAGGAAACCGACGGGACGGGTGAGGGGTCGGCCAATCTCGGGCAGTTTCTCGAGCATCATGAGAAGCGTGGCGGCCCCCATGAACAAAAGGTTCGAGGTGCCGCCCACGAAGGCGAGCAGCATGAGCGCCCAGCAGCAGCCCAGGCAGTCGAACCCAAGGCGCAGGCCCATCTGGAACGCAGCCGGCAGGCCCGGGCGCCAGGCGCCGAGGAAGAAGGCGGTGGGCGCGCGGCAGCGACGCAGGCAGGCCTCCTTGAGCGCGCTGAACTGCCAGAGCCCGGCGGCCAGCAGGAGCGCCGCCGCAAGGCCCGGATCGCTCACCGCGTCTTGGCCGAGGCCGAGGTAGCCAGCCTGTGTCAGCACCACCTGCGCGCCCGCCGCGAGCACGGCGAAGCCGGCCCAGACGGCCAGATAGCCCAGGGCCAGCATCGGCAATGCGAGCGGCGCGGCCGCGGCCGGATCGCGCGCGGCAATGCTCTCAGTGAGGGTCGAGAAGGCCCGGAGCGCGGGCACGGCCGTGGGCAGCATCATCGCAGCACCCATGACCGCCCACATGGCCCACAGCCCCGGGAAAGAGGCATCGCGCGTCGCGGTGAGGCAGAGGGCCGTGAGCGCGTCGACGCCGAGCGCCCTGAGCTCGGGCGGCAGATCGGCCCGCGGGTCCATGGCCCAGACACCGATCCACGCCGCGGCGAGCACGGCGTAGATGCCAAGCCAGCCGAGGGCCCCTGACGACAGCCACGACCGCCCGGCGATGCCCCCGCCAGCGCCGGGCTGTCCGGCGGCGATGGGCGTCTGATCCTTGAAGAGTGACCTCATGACATCCATCCGGAAGCCGGATGGCACCCTCTGTCAACGGCGTTCCCGGATAAGATCACGCTTGCTGATCCCTGGGCGTCGCCCGTCCCTTGTCTTCACGACAGTGCAGGTTCTCAGGAGACGCGCCCTCTGGCATGGGCATGACGCGATCCTAGCGCGGCGGCGACGCTCCGGCCGGGAACGCCGCCGCCCTGTCGCTTGGGCCTAGAGGTCCCAGCCGCCGACGGATTTGACCTCCAGGAAGTCCTCCAGGCCCCAGGTGCCGCCCTCGCGCCCGTTGCCGGACTGGCGGTAGCCGCCGAAGGGCGCGCCCGGGCCGCGGGACTTGCCGTTGATCTCGACCATCCCGCTGCGCAGCGCCCGGGCCGAGCGGCGCGCCTTCTCCACGTCCTGGGTCTGGACATAGTTGGTCAGGCCATAGGCGGTGTCGTTCGCCATCTCGATCGCCTGATCCTCATCGTCGAAGGGCGTCATCGAGAGGACGGGCCCGAAGATCTCCTCGCGCCAGATGGTCATGCTGTCCTCGACGTCGGCAAAGATCGTCGGCCGGGCGAAGTAGCCGCGGTTCAGCCCCTCCGGCCGGCCGGTGCCGCCAGCGACCAGGCGGGCGCCCTCGTCGATGCCGGTCTGGATCAGACCCTGGATTTTCTCCCACTGCAGGTCAGAGACGACGGGGCCGATCTGGCGCCCCTCGACCTCGGCGGCGCCCACCTCGGTCTGCTCCGCCACCGCCTTCGCCGTCTCGACGGCCTGTTCGTAGACCGAGCGCTCGACCAGCATCCGCGTCGGTGCGTTGCAGGACTGGCCGGAGTTGTTGAAGCAGTGGCGCACGCCGCGGGTGACGGCCTTTGCATCGGCATCGGCGAAGATGATGTTCGCCCCCTTGCCGCCGAGCTCCAGCGTGACGCGCTTGATCGTATCGGCGGCGCTCTTGGTGATCAGCTTGCCGGCCCGGGTGGAGCCGGTGAAGCTGACCATATCGACGTCCGGATGGACCGAGAGCTGGCTGCCCACCCCCGGCCCATCGCCGTTCACCAGGTTGAAGACACCCGCGGGGATCCCGGCGGCATCGACGATCTCGGCGAAGACGTACGAGGAGAGCGGCGCGACCTCCGAGGGTTTCAGCACCACCGTGCAGCCTGCTGCCAGCGCGGGGGCGACCTTCAGGACCACCTGGTTCATCGGCCAGTTCCAGGGGGTGATGAGCGCACAGACGCCGATGGGCTCCATCAAGATGCGCGCGCCAGGCGCGTGATCGCCGAGCGCCCACTCGAAGTCGAAGTCGCGCAGCGTCTTGATCGCGTTCTTCAGGTGACCGCTGCCGGCGGCGGCCTGGGCATGGCGCGCCAGCGCGATGGGCGCCCCCATCTCCTGGCTGATCGCCTGGGCCATGTCCTCAAGCCGCGCGTCATAGGCCGCGACAAGCCGCTCGAGCGCCGCAAGCCGCTCGGCCTTGGAGGTCATCGACCAGGCCGGAAAGGCTGCCTTGGCCGCGGCGACGGCGGCGTTGGTGTCCGCCTGCCCGCCCAGCGTAATCGTGGCGAAGGGCTCCTCGTTGGAGGGGTTGAGCACCTCCAGCGGTGTCCCCTCCAGCGGCGCCATCCAGGCCCCGCCGATATAGAAGTTCTGTGCATTCTGCATCGTATCCTCCCCACGGGCACCCCGCCTGTATCGTGAAACCGCCGCCCTGAGCCACTGGGTTCGACCGGCTGGATTGGTTTTGGATGAGCCCGACAACGCGTCCGCAAAGACCACGTCACCGGGTTGTCTGCGCCGGACCGTATGAACGCCCGCGCCCGCTGTCCAGCCACGCTGAGCGCGCCGACGTGCCAACTCGCCTGCGCCCCGTCAGGTGGTGAGCAGGCACTCGACAGCCCGCGCTGTCCTGGGTGATCGTCCCGGGGCCGCAGACGGCAGCAAACGGGTGAGCCGTGACCAGGACAGCGACAGAAGCGGAAGGCACGACAGCGGCTTCCGCCGCCAGCCAGGCCCAGGACAAATCGCTGGAGGTTTGGATCGGCGCACAGGTACGGACCTTTCGCGTCGCGCTCGGCATGACCCTGGCAGAGCTTGCCCGCACCGCATCGCTCTCGGTCAGCATGCTCTCGAAGATCGAGAACGGGCAGACCTCCCCCTCGCTCACGACGCTGCAGCAACTCGCCACCGCGCTAAACATCCCCCTGGCGACGTTCTTTGCCACCTACGACGAGAAACGCGACGCCAGCCTGGTGCGGGCGGGCGAGGGCCTGACCATCGAGCGGCGCGGCTCGCGCTCGGGGCACCTCTACCAACTGCTGGGCGCCTCGCTGCGCAATCAGGTCAAGGTCGAGCCCTTCATGATCACGCTCACCAGCGAGAGCGACGCCTACCCGATCTTCCAGCACGAGGGGGTGGAGTTCATCTACATGATCGAGGGGTCGGTCGTGTATCGCCATGGCGAGACGAACTATGAGCTCTTCCCCGGCGACAGCCTGTTCTTCGACGCCGAGGCGCCGCACGGTCCGCTGGAGATCCGGTCCCTGCCCTGCCGCTATCTGTCGATCATCTCGACCGCAGGAATTTCACCCTGAGGAAATATATTTTCTTGTGAGTAGCTGCGCCTTCGGCCTAGTGTCGCGGTCGAGATCGAGGAGCGAGCGCCATGTGCGGCATTGTCGGACTGTATCTGAAGAACGATGCGCTGGCGGCCGACCTTGGCCGTCTGACGGCGCTCATGCTGCATGAGATGCGGGGGCGCGGGCCAGACAGCGCCGGTTTCGCGGTCTATGGCGCGCGGGAGGAGACGGCGAAGCTCGTCGTCCTCGACAAGACCGGCGCCGCCGATTGGGACGCCCTCGCCCGCCGCCTTGCAACCGCGCTGGGTTGTGCGGTCGAGGCGAGCCCCCTACACGATCATGCGGTCCTGCGCCTGGAGGGCGACGGACCGACAGCCCGGCGCTGGCTGATCGAGAACGCGCCGGGGGTCACGGTGCTCTCCCTCGGGCAGTCCATCGAGGTCTACAAGGGCGTGGGCGATCCGGACGCGGTCATGGACCGGTTCGGCCTGGCCGCCCGCAGCGGCACCCATGCCATCGGCCATACGCGCATGGCGACCGAGAGTGCGGTTACGACGGCGGGCTCCCATCCCTTCTCCACCGGTGCGGATACCTGCCTGGTCCACAACGGCTCGCTGTCGAACCACAACCGGTTGCGCCGGCAACTGCACGCAGGCGGGGAACGCTTTCAGACCGAGAACGACAGCGAGGTCGCCGCGGGGTTCCTCGCCAGCCGCATGCGCGCGGGCGACACGTTGTCGGATGCCCTGAAGGCGGCGCTCAGCACCCTGGATGGCTTCTTCACCTTCGCGATCGGCACGGCGGAGGGTTTCGCGGTGCTCCGCGACCCCATCGCCTGTAAGCCCGCGGTGATGGCGGAGACCGACGACTGGGTCGCCATGTCCTCGGAGTTTCGGGCCATCGCCGTGCTGCCGGGCGTCGAGCACGCGACGATCTGGGAGCCGGTGCCGGCCGTGCCTTACTCCTGGGGCAAGGCCGCGTGAACCGCATCCTCAGCAACACCGCGCTCGACCTCGGCGCGCTCTCGAAGCGGGAGGTCAACCAGACCCTCCGCCAGGCCGAGAGCGGCCGCTTCGAGGTGCTGAACCCCAATGGCGCGCATAACATCGCCTGCGGCCTCCAGCATCCGGTCGAGGTCACGGTGCGCGGCCACGCCGGCTATTACGCCGCTGGGATGAACCAGCAGGCCCGGGTGACGATCGAGGGGAACGTGGGCACCGGCGTGGCCGAGAACATGATGTCGGGCCTGGTGCGCGTGCAGGGCACCGCCAGCCAGTCGGCCGGGGCGACGGCGCATGGGGGTCTGCTCGTCATCCACGGCGATGCGTCGGCCCGCTGCGGGATCTCGCTCAAGGGCGCTGAGATCGTCGTGGGCGGCTCGGTCGGCGCCATGTCGGCCTTCATGGCCCAGGCGGGCGTCATCGTCGTCTGTGGCGATGCGGGCGAGGCCCTGGGCGACTCGATCTACGAAGCCCGGCTTTATGTGCGCGGCAGCGTCGAGAGCCTGGGCGCCGACTGTGAGGAAAAGGCCATGGATGCCGCCGGCCAGGCCGAGGTTGCCGATCTTCTGGCCCGGGCCGGGATCGAGGGCGATCCGGCCGATTTCCGCTGCTATGGTTCGGCGCGCAAGCTCTACAACTTCCATGTCGACGACGCGTGGTGAGGCGATGAACGACCAGACCCCGAAGCCTCCCCGCCGGGGCACGCTGCCGCGCTACTCCGCAACCTTCGACCCCCATACCCTGTCCGAGATCCGGCGCGCGGCGGCGACGGGCGTCTACGATATTCGTGGCGGCGGGGCGAAGCGGCGCGTGCCGCATTTCGACGACCTGCTGTTCCTCGGCGCCTCGGTCTCGCGCTATCCGCTGGAGGGGTATCGCGAGGCCTGCAACACCAAGGTCACCCTGGGCACCCGCTTCGCCAAGAAGCCCGTCGAACTGGCCATCCCCATCACCATCGCCGGCATGAGCTTCGGTTCGCTCTCAGGTCAGGCGAAGGAGGCGCTCGGCCGCGGCGCCACGCTCGCCGGCACCTCCACCACCACCGGCGACGGCGGCATGACGGCGGAGGAGCGCGGCCACTCCGACACGCTCGTCTACCAGTACCTGCCCAGCCGCTATGGCATGAACCCCGACGATCTGCGCCGCGCCGATGCCATCGAAGTGGTGATTGGCCAGGGGGCGAAACCCGGCGGCGGCGGCATGCTGCTCGGCCAGAAGATCGGGCCGCGCGTTGCCGAGATGCGCACCCTGCCCGAAGGCGTCGACCAGCGCTCCGCCTGCCGCCACCCGGACTGGACCGGCCCGGACGATCTGGAGATCAAGATCGAGGAGTTGCGCGAGATCACCGATTGGCAGGTGCCGATCTACGTGAAAGTGGGCGCCTCGCGACCCTATTACGACGTGGCGCTGGCGGTGAAATCGGGCGCCGACGTCGTGGTGCTCGACGGGATGCAGGGCGGCACGGCCGCGACGCAGGACGTCTTCATCGAGCACGTGGGGATCCCCACGCTCTCCGCCATCCGCCCTGCCGTGCGCGCGCTCGAAGACATCGGCATGCATCGCGAGGTGCAGCTCGTCGTCTCCGGCGGGATCCGCAACGGCGCCGATGCGGCCAAGGCGCTGGCGCTTGGCGCCGATGCGGTCTCCATCGGCTCCGCGGCGCTCGTGGCCCTCGGCGATAACGACCCGCGGTGGGAGGCGGAGTACGAAGCCCTGGGCACGACCGCCGGCGCCTACGACGACTGGCACGAGGGGCAGGACCCCGCCGGCATCACCACCCAGGACCCCGCACTCGCGAGCCGCCTGGACCCGGTGATGGGGGGCCGCCGGCTCGCCAACTACCTGCAGGTCATGACGCTGGAACTGCAGACACTCGCCCGCGCCTGCGGCAAGTCCGATGTGCGCAACTTCGAGCCTGAGGACCTGGTCGCGCTGACCATCGAGGCCGCGGCGATGGCCGAGGTCCCCCTGGCAGGCACTTCCTGGATCCCCGGCAAGAACATCTGAGGCCCCCATGACAATCGACCTGGCCGCCGAGGCGAAAGCCCGCGGCATCAAGTACTTCCAGATCTCCTTCACCGATCTCTTCGGCGTCATGCGGGCAAAACTCGTCCCGGCCTCCGCCATCGGCCAGATGCAGGAGGAGGGCGCGGGTTTCGCCGGTTTCGCCACCTGGCTCGACATGACGCCCGCCTATCCGGACATGTTCGCCCTGCCCGACCCCGCGAGCCTGATCCAGTTGCCCTGGAAACCCGAGGTCGGCTGGCTCGCCGCCGATCTGTGGATGGAGGGCAAGCCCGTCGACCAGGCGCCGCGCAACACGCTGAAGCGGGTGGCCGAGGCGGCGCTGGCCAAGGGCTATCGCATGAAGCACGGTGTTGAGTGCGAGTATTTCCTCGTCAGCCCCGACGGGACCGCCGTGTCGGACGGGCGGGACGGGCAGGAGAAGCCCTGCTACGACATCGCGGCCCTCATGCGCCGCTACGACGTGATCGCCGAGATCTGCGACGCGATGGAGAGCCTGGGCTGGGGGCCGTACCAGAACGACCACGAGGACGCGAACGGCCAGTTCGAGATGAACTGGGACTATGCAGATGCGCTGGTGACCGCCGACCGCCACGCCTTCTTCAAGTACATGGTCAAGACGGTGGCCGAGGCGCATGGTCTGCGCGCGACCTTCATGCCAAAGCCCTTTGCGCATCTCACCGGCAACGGCTGCCATGCCCATGTCAGCGTCTGGAACCCCACGGGGGAGACCAACCTCTTCGACGACCCCGCCGGCGCGCTGGGCGTCTCGACGCTCGGCTATCAGTTCCTGGGCGGCGTGCTGGCCCATGCGGAGGGGCTGTGTGCCGTCGCCAACCCCACGGTGAACAGCTACAAGCGGCTGAACGCGCCCCGCACGCTCTCGGGCGCCTCCTGGTCGCCCAATACGGTCACCTATGGGGGCAACAACCGCACGCATATGGTGCGCATCCCCGACGCCGGGCGCTTCGAGCTGCGCCTCGCCGACGGTGCGGCGAACCCGTATCTGTATCCCGCTGCGATCCTGGCCGCTGGGCTCGACGGGATCGAGCACGCCCGCGATCCGGGCCCGCGCCTGGACATCGACATGTACGCAGAGCCGGAGAAGGCGCCCGACGCCCGGCCGCTGCCGCGCAACCTGTTGGATGCGCTCCGCGCGCTCGAGGGCAACGACGCGCTCACGACCGGCATCGGGGAGGAGACGGTGGCGGCCTTCCTCAAGCTGCGCCACGACGACTGGACCCAGTACATGCGCCATCTGAGCGACTGGGAGCGCGAGACGACCCTGGACTGCTGAGCCGGTAGGGTGCGTGCTCCGCACGCACCTTGGTCTCCTTGTCCGGCGGTGCGTGCAGAGCACGCACCCTACCGGGTGGCACCTGCGTTCAGCGGATCACGAAGGGGTTCGCCATGGGGCTCGCGGCGGTGCTGATCCAGACCGTCTTGGTGCGGGTGTAGTCCAGGACCGCCTCCGCGCCCGCCTCCCGCCCATAGCCCGATTGGTTGAAGCCGCCGAAGGGCGCGATGGGCAACACCGCGCGATAGGTGTTCACCCAGCAGATGCCGGCCCGCAGGCGCCGCGACACCCGATGTGCCCGGGCGACATCGCGGGTGAACACGCCGGAGCCGAGGCCGAAGGGCGTCGCGTTGGCAAACCCGATCGCCTCCTCCTCCGTATCGAAGGGCACGACCGACATCACCGGGGCGAACATCTCGACCTTCAGCGTCTCGATCTCATCGTTGGGACAGTCCACCAGGGTGGGCGCGAAGTAGTTTCCCGGCCGGCCCAGGCGCGCTCCACCGAAGCGGACCGTGGCCCCCTGCGCGACGGCCGTCGCCAGCGTCTTCTCCGCCCGCTCGATCTGCGCTGCAGTGCAGAGCGGGCCCAGATGACTACGCGCTTCCTGGGGGTCGCCCACGACGATCCCGGCGGTCTTCTCCTCGATCAGGCTTAGCAGCGGCTCCAGCACGGCGCGGTGCACATAGGCCCGTGAGCCGGCCACACAGGACTGCCCCGACGCCCCGAAGTTCCCGGCGATCAACCCGTTCGCAGCACTCTCCAGGTCCGCATCCTCGAAGACCAGGATCGGCGATTTGCCGCCAAGCTCCAGCGTCGTGACCGCCAGGTTCTCCGCCGCGTTGCGCACCACATGGCGCGCGGTCTCCGGTCCGCCGGTGAACGCGATCCGGTCGACGCGGGGATCGCGGGTAAGCGGGATCGCGCAGTGCTCGGCATCGCCCGTGATCACCGAGACGACGCCGGGCGGAAAGCCCGCCTCCTCGATCAGTCGTGCGAACTCCAGCATCGGCGCCGGCGCGATCTCGGAGGCCTTGAGCACGACCGTGCAGCCTGCGGCCAGCGCGGGGCCGAGCTTGGTCGCCGTCAGGAACATCTGCGCATTCCAGGGCACGATGGCCGCCACGACCCCGATGGGCTCGCGCGTGGTAAAGACATGCAGGTCGGGCTTGTCGATGGGCAGCACCGCCCCTTCGATCTTGTCGGCAAGCCCGGCGTAGTAGCGATAGTAGTCGCCCACATAGCGGGTCTGGGCGACGGTCTCGGCCGCAAGCTTGCCGCTGTCGGTGGTCTCGATACGGCCGATCCGCTCGGCATTCGCCTCGATGAGATCGGCGAGCCGGTACAAGAGCTTGCCCCGCGCGGTCTGCGTCATGTCCCGCCAGGCCGGATCGTCCAGCGCCCGGGACGCGGCGGCAATGGCGCGGTCCACATCGGCGGGGGCAGCGCAGGCAAAGCTCGCCCAGCTCTGACCCGTTGCCGGGTTCTCGGAGGTCATGACCTGTCCTGCGGCACCCTCGACCCAGGCGCCGTCGATGAACAGAGGGTAGTGCGGCAAATCTCTCATCGCCTCACCCGAACGCCGGCATGACATCCTCCAGGAACCGCGCGAGCGAGGCGCGCTTCCGCTCAGCCGACATGCCGCTGTCGATCCAGAAGGCGAATTCGTCGAAGCCCAGATCCTCGTAGCGCCGGATCCGGTCGATCACCTCCTGCTTGGTGCCGATGGTCAGATCGCGATGCATGTTCGCCGGCGACATCATCGCGTTGGTGCGGATCTCGGACTCGGTGAGCGCGGCGATCATCCCCTGCGTGACCGGCCGCTTGTTCTGAAACCACGAGCCGAAGTAGCAGTAGAAGCGGCTGAGCTCCTCCGCCGCCCGCGCGGTGTCGTCATCGTCCGAGGCGACATAGGTGTGATGGAGTAGCAGGATCTTCGGCCGCTTGACGCCCGAAGTCTCGCAGGCGGCGTCGAAGCGCTGCTTCAGCGTCTCGATCTCCTCCATGCCCTGCCACAGCGGCGTGACCTGGACGTTGAAGCCGTTCGAGACCGCGAACTCGTGACTGCTGAGATCACGCGCCGCCACCCAGATCGGTGGACCATCGGGCTGGACGGGCCGCGGCGCTGAGGTCGTGGCGGGGAAGCTGAAGAACTGTCCCTCGTGCGCATAATCACCCCGCCAGAGCTTGCGCAGGGCGGGCGCTGTCTCCCGCAGGCGCTGGCCCGCCTCCTGGGCATCCATCCCGGGCATCAGCCGCTCGTACTCATAGGCGTAGGCGCCGCGGGCGATGCCCAGTTCCAGCCGCCCGCCGGTCATGAGATCGGTCGCCGCGGCCTCGCCCGCCAGTTTGATCGGATGCCAAAAGGGCACCACAACGGTGCCCGTGCCCAGCTTCACGTTCTTGGTGCGCCCCGCGAGATCGACGATCGAGAGAAAGGGATTGGGTGCGATGGTGAACTCCATCCCGTGGTGCTCACCGGTCCAGATTGCCCGCATGCCGCCCTGATCGGCCATGGTGCAGAGGTCGATGAACTCCTCATAGAGCGCGGTATGCGGCTGCTCCGGCGAGAGGCGTTCCATATGCGCAAAGAGCGAGAATTCCACGGTCGGTCCCTCCCGTCAGTCCGGTGATCTGTGGAGCGGCGCCTCGACGCCGGCGCCAAGGAATTGCTCGGCGACGGCAAGGATGGCGGCGTTGACCGCATTTGGATGCGTCATCGGCACCATATGCGCGGCGCCGGGCACGGTGATGGCCCGTCCGCCCGGCACCCGGGCGGCCATCGCCTCGCTCATCGCGGGCGTCGAGTTCGGGTCCAGGGCCCCGGTGAGGAAGAGCGCCGGGCAGCGCAGCCGCTGAAGTGCGTCGTCCGCCGGCCCGTCCTCCGCCGTGAAGACGCCGTAGGCGGCGCTGTAACCGTCCCAGGGCGCCTCGGTCAGCCAGCCGCGACAGGCAGTGGCGACCGGGGTGTGCTGGTCGTCGCCGAACCACCGGTGCAGCGTCGCCGCGGGATCGGTGCCCCCGCCGGCGGCCAAAGCGGCGGCGCGGGCCCGAGCACCCGCCGCGGCCGCCGGGCTGCGCCGATAGATGGCGCTCAGGGCCACGACACCGCGGCAGAGCCCGGGGTGACGGAGGCCGAGATCGAGGGCGATCATCACGCCCATGGAGTGGCCGACCACCACGACAGGCGTGGCGAGCGTCGCCACCAGCCGCGCCAGCCGGTCGGTATAGGCGGCCAGGGACGGCGGGGCGTCGAGCGCCGCGCTCTCCCCGTGACCGGGCATATCGGGGGCGATCAGCCGAAAACGGCTCAGCGCCTCGAGCTGGGCACCCCAGGCCTCGGCCCGCAGACCCACGCCGTGCAGCAGCACCAGCGGCACGCCGCCCTGCGGCCCGGCCGTCACGCAGGCAAGCCCCGCGATCTCGGACCGCGGCCGAGGCCCCCAATGGGCCCCGGGCGCCCCACCGTTGTCGCGCGGCACTTCCCGAAGCTGCGCCATGCTCATGCTCCTGCTCATCGGCGACAGTTTCGGTTTGCCGTGGCTTGGTTGGCAAATTAGACCTTTGGGATCTTCGCCATAAGCCGGCGTTATGCGGAGGGTGTCGCCATGGCTCGCTCGCTGCCCCCCCTCCCCTGGTTACGCAGCTTCGAATGCGCCGCGCGGCGGATGAGTTTCACGGCGGCGGCGGACGAGCTCGGGCTGACGCAATCCGCCGTCAGCCAACACATTCGCGGCCTGGAACAGCACCTTGGCGTCCCGCTCTTCGAGCGAAAGCCGCGGGGCTTGGCGCTCACCGATCAGGGGCGCCGGCTGCAGCCGGACGTAAGCGCCGCCCTCGGCCTGCTCGCCCATGCAACCGCGGGCATGGTAGAGGAGACGGCCAAGAGCCTGCTGACCGTCGCCGCTTCGGTCAGCTTCGCGCAGTGGTACCTGGCGCCGGCGCTGCCCCAGTTCCTCGCCCGTCAGCCGGGCCTCAGCCTCCGTCTGGTCAGCACGGTCTGGCCTGACGATTTTCACAGCGCCGTCGCGGACGTGGAGATCCGCTTTGGCCCGGCCTCGGTCGTGGGTGAGGGCGCGGCGCGGCTGCTACCGGACGGACTGGTCGCGATCGCCACGCCCCAGATCGCGGCCGATCCCGAATGCCTCAGTCACCACCGGCTGATCGAGGCGGTCGGCACCTCGGACGACTGGCGCAAATGGGCAGCCCATACGGGCCATGGCGCGGCGCTGGCACCGTCGATCTTTGTCGACTCCCACGGTCTTGCCGTCGATCTCGCCCGCAACGGCGCGGGGATCGCGGTGACCAGCGCGCTGCTGGCCGGTCCCTGCCTCGCCGCGGGCGAGCTTGTGGCGATCGACACGACCGTGGTGCCCAGCGAGGACGGCTTCTTCATCGCAACCCGGTCGCCGGCGTCGGAGGGCGCGGTCGCCTTCACGCAATGGCTGCAGGAGGAGATAGCCAAGCACACCGCCGAGCGGCAGTGCCCGGCCCCCTAAGCCCGCAAGACTGCGGCGAGGCCTCAGTGCCCGTCCTCAGCCTCCGCCAGGGCTGGCGCGGCAGGCGCGCGGGCGAGGTCGCGCGTCATGCGCTCGACCATCTCAGTGACCCTTGCGAGCCCCGCAAAGTCGATCAGTTCGACCCGGTCCGTGGGGCGGTGATAGTCCTCGTGCCAGCCCGTGTAGAACGCGAGCGTCGGCACACCGGCCCGCTGGAACGGCGCCGTGTCCATCCGACGCGAGGCCTGCGCCCGCGGGTCCAAGGGCAGGCCGAGGCCCGCATTGGCCCGTTCGATGGCCCGCGGCCAGTCGGGCGAGGTCGCCAACCCGCGCAGCTGCAGCGCTTCGCGCAGGCGGCCCACCATATCGAGATTGAGGTAGGCGGCGATCCGTTCGGTGAGGACGGGGGGCTCTTCCTCCGCCGCCTCCCCTTCCGGGGTGCCAGTCATCTGGTCGACGTAGTGCGACGAGCCCAGCAGCCCCAATTCCTCGCCGGACCAGGCCGCCAGGATCACGTCGCGGACCGCCCCCTCCGGTGGGTTCGCCGCCAGGCTCTGGGCCACCTCGATGATCGCGGCGGTGCCGGAGGCATTGTCGTCGGCGCCCGGATGGAGCCGTCGGCGCCGCTCGGCGAGGGGCTCGTCCGCCGGTTCTTCGCCGGCGGCACCGAAGCCGCTGCCGAGGTGGTCGATATGGCCCCCCAGGATAACGGGTGCACGATCGGCCGACCCATCGAGGTCGAGGCGCCCCAGGACGTTCCGCCCCTCGCGCAGCTCCACCTCAAGCCCGATGGAGGCCTGGGCCGAGAGATCCGGCAGCGGCCGCGCGATGCGCTCTCCCGCCTCGGCCATCGCCAGCAGCGCCTCCAGATCCTCCCCGGCCAGCAGCGTCTCATTGTGCTCGGCCGCGACCACGACCACGGGGATCGGATAGGGGTCCTCGTCGGCCTCGACCGTCGGGCCGGGCAGGTTCGCCGCCGAGGTGGAGACGCCCGGCGCGCGCATCAGGATGATGCCGGCCGCCCCCTTGTCCGCGGCGAGCTGAGCCTTGCTCACGAAACTCGACAGCCGGGTCAGGTCGGGCCGGTCGCGGCCGGAGACCCCGGGCGGGTTGCCGCGCCACACCAGCACCCATTTGCCCGCGACATCGAGATCGCCGTAGCTGTCGACCGGTGGATTGCCCTCCCAGGCCGGGGCGTCGAAGCCGAAGCCGCCAAAGACGACGGGCGCAACCTCGGTCTCGCCCGTGGCGGAGAAGGCGAGCGGCACCCAGTCCTCGTCGAGCGCCATCGCGGGCGCCTCGCCCTGGTCGCGTGTGAAGATCAGCGTGGTCTCCGCCGTGGGCCGCGCCGCGAAGCGAAAGATGAAGGGCTGGAAGTAGCCGTCGTCGCCCGCGGGCGCGAGGCCGATCGCCTCGAAGGCGGCGGCCATATAGGCGGTGGCCGCGCGCTCACCCGCCGTGCCGGTCAGCCGACCCTCCAAGGCCTCGGCCGAGAGCGCGGCCACATGGCGGCGAAGATCGTCCTCGTCGATGCCGGGCACTGTCGCCTCCATGGCCGGTGCCTCCAGCGCCTGGCGCGGCGGCGCGGCGCGCAGGAGCGCCAGCGCCGCCTCATGGTGCCAACCGGCCAGGAAGACCTCGCGCCGGCCGGTATCCTCGGGCGCTTCGTCTTCGCCGCCGCCGGTCATGATCGCCCCCGTCCAGGCGATGCGACCGCCGCCTGGTGCGAACTGGGGATGCGACTGGGGGCCCGGGCGCGCGAGGACGCGCATCGGCTCGTGCGCGCCGTCGGGCGCCAGGACGAAGAGATCCGCATCGCCGTCGTCGAGCGAGGTGCTGACGAAAGCGAGATAGGCGCCGGACGGATGGAAGACGGGCGCTTCGGCCCGCGCACCCAGCGCGGTTAGCGCAATGGGCGCCGTGCCCTCGCCAGCCTCCAGGCCCAGCCGATAGAGCTCGGAGCCTGCAGGCCCCCGGCGCGAGAACACGATCGTGGTGCCATCCGGGCTCCAGGCCGGCTCGCGGTCGTGCTCGCCGACCTCTGGCGTGGTCAGCGGGCGGATCTCGCCGGTCTCAAGATCCAGGTGGCAGAGCCGCTGGTTCTCCGCCCCCTCCACTTGAGGCGCGCCGCATTGGGCGGACGAGAAGACGACGGCGCGACCGCCAGGCGCATAGGCACCATCACGCCCCTGCGCCAGCCGCCGCGCCGCTTGGGCGTCGATGTCATGAAGCACGCCGAGATCGTCGTCGGCCGCCGCTCCCTCCTGCGGCAGCGCGACCAGAGCACGCTCCTCGGTCGGGTGCGGCGCCCCCGTTCCCAGCAGGCCCTCGCTCCCCTCGACGGCCTGGGTCTGCCCGTCGGTGAGCGACAGGACGACCAGGGCAGGAGCACCCTCGGCGGCCTCCCGGCGGATCATCAGGGCGCTGTCGCTCACGAAGCCGCTGACCGCGGCACCGGCACCTGCCAGGGTCAGCCGACGAGGATCGAAGAGGGGCGCAGGCTCAGCAGCCTGGGTCGGCGCCACGCCTGCAAGGCCTGGGAAGGCAATGGCCAACCCCGCGGCCATGCGCACAAAACCCATGACGTTCATCCTTGGACGCGATCCCTGCCGGCAGTATGCGCGGCGCCCTGGCATCTGGCTAGGCGTCGGCCGACCTGTAGCATGCCGGCCATGGGATGCCCCGGTATAGGCCGATGACGCCCAGCATGGCGCAACTGTCATCTTGGTCAGGCGGCCAGGTCAGCCTCGTCGAGGGGACAGTCGACGCCCTTCTTTGCGCAGCGCTTGCGGTAGCCCTTGGCCCAGCCGCGGGTCTTGACGCCCATCCGGTCCTGCACCGCCAGCAGATCGCTCAGAAAGGCCCGCCGCGCTTTCTTACCGTCGAGTTTCTTGAAGGCTTTCTTCGCCTTCTTCGTCATTCCGCAGCCGATACAGTGACCCTGAAGCTTGAACTTGCAGACGTCGATGCACGGGGACGGCACCTTGCTCATGGCGATCCTCATAAAGCCTCGACGCAACTGTCCATGAAGAATGACACCGCTGTCCAGACCGCCTGATCGGGGCAATGCGGCAGTTAATGCCGCAGGCGCAAGCCGGGCTGAGCGGTGCCATGTGTCGCCGCCACCGGCAGCGCCGTCGGACGCAGCGACAGCCGGCGCAGGGTCACGCCGACCTCCTGTGCCAGGGTCGCGACCATTGGCACGACATCCGGGCGCACCATCAGGGTGGCCATCACCGCCGCCTGCTCCCGATCGCAGGTCGCACCGGCCCCGATCAGATGGGCAAAAACCCTCTCGTCGGCACCGAGGTCGCGCGATCCGACGGCCTGGCGCATCAGGGGCCGGTGGCCGTGCCCACAGACCAGGGCCACAAGCTTCTCGAAGCTGCGCAGAGCCGCGCCGCCCTGCCGCCCGCCAAACGCGAGCGCGAAGGCGTTCCAGACCTCCTCCTGACTGCCGGGACCGGAACACCAGAGCCGCAGGAGCGTGACGGAGAGCGCTTCGACGTCATCGATCTCGGCCAGCGTGCCGACCCGCATGCCGCCACAGCAAGAGCCCGTGGCCATCACTTCGTCAGGATCAGCTTACCCTGCCGGGTGATCCGCAGCGTGTAGTACTGCCCGTGGTGGACAATCGTGGCGGTGACACCGCCCTTGGTCAGGCCAGCCGCCTCGTGCACCGGCTGTTGCGTTGCCAGGTCAGTCGGCCGGGTCGCCGTGATCATGCCGCTCATCTCGATCCTCCCTGTCGTTCACAGACCGCCCCCTTGCCCGGTCCTTGACCGGCTCGGGCGATGTGTAAAAACTGACTTTATCAGTCGGGAAAGTCAATCCAGACTTTTTCAGTCAGAAATGCGTCCGCAGGCCGCAGTCTGCACCGGGATGAGGCAGCATGGACCCAGCGCGCCGCCTTGGCGGGCGCGAGATCATGGCTCATCAACCCGTTTCGGGGCATCTTCCTGGCCGCGCAGCCTGATCGACGCGGTGCTGGATATGGCGATGGCCCCATCCGCGGCATTGCATTATGGTCGCGCGCGATCAGGGAGCGTGGGGCAGCCGGTCACTCATGTTGAATAATGTACGGAAGGTCTGGAGCTTGCTCTCGCCGCGTGAGCAGGTGAACGCCATGAAGGTGCTTGCGCTGATGATGCTGTCGGCGCTGGCCTCGGCGGCGATGATCGGCTCGATCTTTCCCTTCCTCTCCGTCTTCGCCGATCCAGCGAAGATCGAAGAGAACGACCTGCTCGCTTGGGCCTATGAGAGGGGCGGCTTCGCCTCGAGCTACGAGTTCCTGATCGCCCTCGGCCTGTTGTCGGCAGCCATCATCCTGATCTCGAACGTGATCCTGATGATCAAGGTCTGGGCGGTCTCGCGCTATGCCCAGATGCGGGTGCACAGCCTCAGCCGCCGGTTGCTCGCGCGCTACCTTACCCAGCCCTACATGTTCTTCGTGAACCGCCACTCGAGCGACATGTCGAGCAACATCCTGCAGGAGGCCCAGTTCGTCGTGGGCGACTTCCTGCGGCCGATGGCTGACATCCTGTCGGCGATCTTCACCTTCACCGCCGTCGTCATGATGCTCATGCTGATCGAGCCCGTGGTCGCGACGGCCACGATCGTGACGCTCGGCCTCCTGTACGGCACGATCTTTGGGGTGACACGGCGCTATGTGCGCCGGATGGGCCAGCGCAGGGCAAAGGCGAACGCCGCGCGGTACCGGATCGCGGGCGAGGTGCTGAGCGGCATCAAGGACGTGAAGCTGCTCGGCCGAGAGACCGCCTATCTCGACCGCTTCACCACGCCGTCCGAGGAGATGGCGCGCATGCAGGCCCGCGTGACGGTTCTCACGCAGGTGCCGCGCCACGCCATGCATGCCATCGCCTTCGGCTCCATCGTCATCCTCTGCCTCGCGCTGGTGAAGCCGGAGGACCTGGAGGATCGGACGGCCCTGTCCGAGATCATCCCGATCATCGGCATTCTCGCCTTTGGCGGGCAGCGGCTGATGCCGGAGTTTCAGAGGCTCTATCAGTCGATCACCCGCATGACCGCAGGCGCCGCCGCGCTGGAGCGGGTCTACCGCGACATCAGCCGCGAGAGTGCGCAGCGCCTTGTCCGCCACGAGCCGCCGCGCCTGGGCCTGCGCCAGGACCTCGTGCTCGACCAGATCGGCTTCACCTATCCGGGCTCGGACCGCCCCGGGCTCTCGGGCGTGCAGCTTCGCGTGCAGGCGGGCGAGCGGATCGGGATCGTCGGCAGCAGCGGCGCCGGCAAGACGACCCTGGCCGACATCATCCTGGGCCTGCTCACCCCTGACGCGGGCGACATCCTGGTAGACGGTCAGGCGGTCACGCCCAGCACCCTGCGCAGCTGGCAGCGCACCGTCGGCTATGTCCCGCAGGACATCTTCCTGATCGATGCGACCCTGGCCGAGAACATCGCCCTGGGCCTGCAGGCGGATGAGATCGACCGAAGCCGGGTCGAGCTCTCGGCGCGTATCGCGCAGCTCGAGAAGTTCGCCCTCAGCGAGTTGCCCAAGGGCTATGACACGCTGATCGGCGAGCGCGGCGTCCGCCTGTCCGGCGGCCAACGCCAGCGCATCGGCATCGCCCGGGCGCTCTACCATAACGCCGATCTGATCGTCTTCGACGAAGCCACCAGCGCCCTCGACAACCTGACCGAGGCCGAAGTGATGGCCTCGATCGAGGCGCTACCCGGCGACAAGACGATCATGATGATCGCGCACCGGTTGAGCACCGTTAAGGTCTGCGACCGCATCCTAGTGATGGACGCGGGCCGCGTGGCGGGGATCGGCACCTGGGACGAGTTGATCGCCGATAATCCGGCCTTCAGGGCCCTCAGCCACGCGGCGTAAGGGCCCCAACTGAGACAGAGACTGGGGCGCCGTCGTCAGTTGCTGCTGCGCCCGTCCGCCACGCCCTGGTTATAGGCGGCGGTCTTGTCCTTCTCGACCTTGTCGACGATCAGGCCGCCGACCAGGCCGGCGCCCGCGCCGATGGCTGCGCCGAGCCCGGCACTGCCGGAGAGCGCGCCGATGGCGGCGCCCGCCGCGGCACCGCCCGCCGTGCCCGTCAGCGCCCGCTGCTGCGTGTCGGTCATGCCCGCACAGCCGACCAGCGTGAGGCAGAGAAACAAGGGTACGATCTTCTTCATCACGATGTCCTCGACGGGTTGGATCAGCTGCAGGGGAAGCGCGCGGCGGCGTACTGGAGCAGCCCTTCGAGCGCCTCCTCGTCCGCGACGGTCGGGTTCTGGCCGAGCCAGGCCACGAAGTCGGCGGTGACCTCATCGCGCGTCGGGACCGGAGACGCACGCTCCTCGCAATAGACGGCAACCTCCATGCTCTCGGCGAGAGCCTCGTGGAAGTGGTGAACGCCCACAAGATAGCCGTGGCACATGTGGATCGCGGCGTCATAGGCCGGGTTCTCCGGCGTCACGGCGCAGAGCTTGGCGAGATCCGCCGCCGTGTCGATGAGAAAGTTCTCTTCCTCGGCGGCCTGCGCAGCGCCCGACAGGGCAAGGGCGGCCGCAAGCGCAACCGCCGCCGCTTTCAAATGCATCATCATACCAGTCTCCTTCCCGTTCTGGTTGCGCCGACCATACACAGCGCGAAAGGCAGCGTCAGTGAAATCAGAACGACACCGTTGCCGCTACGGCACGTTGCCAGCGCGCATAATGCGCATCGCGCAGGGCAGGCTCCATCCGGGGCTCGAACCGGCGCTCCAGCGCCCAGGTCTCGGCGAACTCGGCGGGGCCGGGATAGGCGTCGGCCTTCATGCCCGCCAGCCAAGCGGCGCCCAGCGCCGTGGTCTCCAGCACCGCGGGCCGATCGACCGGCGCGCCGATGATGTCGGCCAGGAACTGCATGGTCCAATCGCTGGCACTCATGCCGCCATCGACGCGCAGCACGCTCTCGCCGCCCTCCCCGGCCCAGTCGGCATGCATCGCCTCCAGCAGGTCACGGGTCTGCAGCCCCACACTCTCCAGCGCCGCGCGGGCAAGCTCCGCGGGCCCGGTGTTCCGGTTCAACCCGAAAACCGCGCCGCGGCATTCCGCGTCCCAATAGGGCGCGCCGAGGCCGGTGAAGGCGGGCACCATGACGATACCCTGCGCGGCCTCCGCCGCCTCGGCCAGGGGCTGGGTCTCCTTCGCCTCGCGGATGATCTTGAGACCGTCGCGCAGCCACTGCACCACCGCACCGGCGACGAAGATCGAGCCCTCCAGCGCATAGGTCGGCACGCCGTCGAGCTGATAGGCGATGGTCGTCAGCAGCCGGTTCTTGGAGAGCACCGGCGTCTCTCCGGTGTTCAGCAGCGCAAAGCAGCCTGTGCCGTAGGTCGATTTCAGCATGCCGGGCTGAAAGCAGGCCTGGCCCACCGTCGCCGCCTGCTGGTCGCCCGCCACGCCCAGGATCGGGATCTCGCGGCCGAAAAGATCCACCCGGCTCATGCCGAAATCGGCGGCGCTGTCGCGCACCTCCGGCAGCATCTGATGGGGGATGTCGAGCAGATCGCAGATCGTCGTCGACCAGCGCCCCTTGCGAATGTCGTAGAGCAGCGTTCGCGCCGCATTCGTCGCGTCGGTCACATGCGCCCGCCCGCCGGTCAGGCGCCAGATCAGATAGCTGTCCACGGTGCCAAACAGCAGCTTGCCCGCCTTGGCCTGTGCCCGGTCCGGGTCGACCGTGTCGAGGATCCACTTGAGCTTGGTGCCCGAGAAATAGGGATCGAGCAGCAGACCGGTGCGCTCGGTCACCATGGGCTCGTGCCCCTCGGCGCGCAGCCCCTCGCAGATCTTCGCGGTCCGCCGGTCCTGCCAGACGATGGCCTTGTGCACCGCCTCGCCCGTCTCGCGGTCCCAGACGACCGTCGTCTCACGCTGGTTGGTGATGCCGATGGCGGCGATGTCGGCGGGGCTCAGGCGCGCCCGCTCGATGGCCGCGCGGCAGGTGCCGGCGGTGGTCGACCACAGATCGGCCGCCTCATGCTCTACCCACCCCGACGCAGGGTAATGCTGGGGAAACTCCTCCTGCGCCACGGCGACGATCTTCATCGCGGCGTCGAAGACGATGGCGCGGGTCGAGGTGGTGCCCTGGTCGATCGCGAGAACGTGGGTCATCGCCCCCTCCGGCACTTGGGTCGTGGTCGTCGGCGCGGCCCGGCCGCGAGGAGAGAGGCCGGCCAGGGTCGCCCCCGGCCGGCCGTGGTTGGCTCAGCGTTGGATCAGTTGCTCCAGGACGCGATCAGCTCGTCGTAGCTGACGGTCATGGGCTCCTCATCCTCGTTCTCGAGCTTGGCGAAGGGGGCGCCGTCCTGGCTCAGCCAGTACTCCGCGTCCCGCTCATCGTTCATCACCGGGCCCAGGTCACCCTGCACGCCGGCCCGCTCGAGCCGGATCAACACCCGCTCCTGCGCCTCGCAGAGGGCATCCAGCGCCTCCTGCGGGGTCTTGGCGCCGGACATGGCGTCACCGATGTTCTGCCACCACAGCTGCGCCAGACGCGGATAATCCGGCACGTTGGTGCCCGTCGGCGACCAGGCGACGCGCGCGGGCGAGCGGTAGAACTCGACCAGACCGCCCAGCTTGTCAGCCCGGTCGGTGAAGTGGTCGCTGTCGATGGTGCTCTCGCGGATGAAGGTCAGGCCCACGTCCGACTTCTTGAGATCCACCGTCTTGGACACCACGAACTGGGCGTAGAGCCAGGCGGCCTTGGCGCGGTCCGTCGGCGTGGACTGCATCAGCGTCCAGGAACCGGCGTCCTGATAGCCGACCTTCTGACCCTCCTTCCAGTAGACGCCGTGGGGCGAGGGGGCCATCCGCCACTTCGGCGTGCCGTCCTCGTTCATCACCGGCAGGTCCGGCTGCACGGAGGCCGCGGTGAAGGCGGTGTACCAGAACATCTGCTGGGCGACGTTGCCCTGCGCGGGGATCGGGCCTGCCTCGGAGAAGGTCATGCCCGCCGCGGCCGGCGGCGAGTACTTCTGAAGCCACTCGATCGCCTTGGTCACCGCATAGACCGCCGCCGGGCTGTTGGTGGCCCCGCCGCGCGCCACACAGCTGCCCACCGGCTGGCTGTTCTCGTTGACGCGGATGCCCCATTCGTCGACCGGCAGGCCGTTCGGCTCGCCCACGTCTCCCATGCCGGCCATGGACATCCAGGCATCGGTGTAGCGCCAGCCAAGGCTGGGGTCCTTCTTGCCATAGTCCATGTTGCCGAAGACCTCGCCCTCGACGCCCAGGTGGCTGAGGTCGCGGCCGGTGAAGAACTCGGCAATGTCCTCATAGGCCGACCAGTTCACCGGCACGCCGAGCGAGTAGCCATAGGCCGCCTCGAAGTCCGCCATGTTCTTGGGGTCGGTGAACCAGTCGTAGCGGAACCAGTAGAGGTTCGCGAACTGCTGGTCGGGCAGCTGGTAGAGCTTGCCGTCCGGGCCGGTGGTGAACTGGGTGCCGATGAAGTCGTCGATATCCAGCGTCGGCAGGGTCACGTCCGCGCCCTCGCCCGCCATCCAGTCGGTCAGGTTGCGCACCTGCTGATAGCGCCAGTGCGTGCCGATCAGATCGCTGTCGTTGACGTAGGCGTCGTAGATGTTCTCGCCGGTCTGCATCTGGGTCTGCAGCTTCTCGACCACATCGCCCTCGCCGATCAGGTCGTGGGTGACCTGGATGCCGGTGATCGCGGTGAAGGCCGGGGCCAGGACCTGGCTCTCGTATTCATGGGTCGTGATCGTCTCCGAGACGACCTTGATCTCCATGCCCTGGAAGGGCGCGGCGGCATCGACGAAGAACTGCATCTCCGCCTCCTGCTCCGCGCGGGACAGGACCGAGAGGCCGGCGATCTCGCCGTCGAGGAAGGCGCGCGCGGCCTCCATGTCGGCCGCGGCGGGGCCGGCCAAAAGGCCCAGCACCAGGCCGAGCGCCGTGGTGGTTGTGATGGTGGTTTTCATGATCTCTCCCTGTCGTTTTTCGTTGAGGGGTCGGGGTTACGGACCGCCCGGGTGGACTGTGCCGGTGTCCGGGCGGCCTGTCTCGGGAATTCGTCTCTTGGCGCCACTCAGACCCAGCGAAACACCGCTGCCGCATAGGCCGCGCAGACGATGAGCGCGCCCCATTGCGGCTGATCGGTCAGGCCGAGCCAGGCGAGGTTGATGAAGGCGGAGCCGAGCAGCGTGATGAAGAGCCGATCGCCCCGCGTTGTCTCGATACGCAGGATGCCCACCCGCGGCGTCTCCGGAAACCGGATCGCCAGGAAGGTGAAGAGCCCCAGCAGCCCCGCGATGGTGAGAAAGAAAATGGCCGTCGGCCAAGTCCACGCCATCCATTCCATCAGGCGGTCCTCCGGTAGAGGTTGTTCTCAGCGATGTTGCCGGGGTCGGGGACGACGCGCGTGAACCGCCCGCCGCGGGCGACGTAGCGCGCAAAGATCGCCTCCAGCCCCGCTTTGTTGTCGATGGCTGCCCAGTCGTCGCCCATCAGGTCTTTGAGGCGAAAGGCGGTCCCCTCCTCCCGCGCGTCAATCCGCGTCTGGAGGAGCGGCGTGAGCGCCACGAGCGCATGTTTCGCGGGCTGGGTCACGTGGTCACCATGCGTACCGCCGTTGCGGTGAGGACCGGGACCGCCGCGGCAACCGCGATGACAAGCGCCCATTCCCGCGACAGCATCCAGAGGCGCCGTTTGGCCAACAAGAAGCACGTCGACACGATGAAAAACCAGCTCGATGGCACGAGAAACAAAAACAGGAACCAATATCCAAGCACATCAGTCCCAAACACCGCCATACTTCCAGGCGGTTGAAGTGCTAATATCAAAGCAACGACAGGAGGCAAAAGGACTGTGGTCGCCGGCGCAGTCATTGCGAGAGACATCTGCAATGCATGCCCAAGTGTTCTGAGCTGGAAAGTCTCCCAGACAGATGATTCCAGAGTCACAAGCGCGACCGAGAAGAGCATGAATGGCGTAACAACAAAAACACCACCGAGATAGAAGAGATAGCTTCTTAGGAACGGGTATGACGGTCGAACGACAGACATCAGACCCGTCCCAGGGCGAAGCCCTTGGCGATGTAGTTGCGGACGAAGTAGATCACGAGCGCGCCAGGGATGATGGTCAGGATGCCCGCGGCGGCCAGGACGCCCCAGTCGACGCCCGCGGCGCCTTGGGTGCGGGTCATGATGGCAGCGATGGGTTTGGCGTCGACCGTGGTCAGGGTGCGCGACAGCAGAAGCTCGACCCACGAGAACATGAAGCAGAAGAAGGCCGTGACGCCGATGCCCGACGCGATCAGCGGCATGAAGATCTTGGTGAAGAACCGCCCGAAGCTGTAGCCGTCGATATAGGCGGTCTCGTCGATCTCCTTCGGCACGCCGCGCATGAACCCCTCCAGGATCCAGACCGCCAGCGGCACGTTGAACAGACAGTGCGCCAGCGCCACCGCGATATGGGTGTCGAAGAGGCCGACCGAGGAATAGAGCTGGAAGAAGGGCAGCGCGAAGACCGCCGGCGGCGCCATGCGGTTCGTGAGCAGCCAAAAGAACAGGTGCTTGTCGCCCATGAACGAGTAGCGCGAGAAGGCATAGGCCGCCGGCAGCGCCACGGCGACCGAGATCACCGTGTTCATCACCACATAGATGAGCGAGTTCACATAGCCCATGTACCAGGCCGGATCGGTCAGGATCGTCCGATAGTTCTCCAGCGTCGGGTTCTGCGGCCAGAGGGTGAAGCTGCTCACGATCTCGGTGTTGGTCTTCAGGCTCATGACGAGCAGCCAGTAGATCGGCAGCATCAGGAAGGTGAGGTAGAGCACCATCACCAGCGTCGAACTGCTCACCCGCGGCAGCGCGATCCCACGGGCGGGAGCCTGGCTCAGCGTCGCATCGGCCATCAGCGGTCCCTCCGCTCGAGGTTGGTCATGACCGTGTAGAACACCCAGGAGATCAGCAGGATCACCAGGAAGTACATGATCGAGAAGGCAGCCGCGGGACCCAGGTCGAACTGCCCAAGCGCCATCTTCACCAGGTCGATCGACAGGAAGGTCGTCGTGCTGCCGGGCCCGCCCCCGGTGACCACGAAGGGCTCGGTGTAGATCATGAAGCTGTCCATGAAGCGCAGCAGGATCGCGATCATCAGCACGCCCATCATCTTGGGCAGCTCGATGCGGCGGAAGACCTGCCAACGGCTCGCCTGATCGATCTTGGCGGCCTGATAATAGGCCTGCGGGATCGACTGCAGCCCGGCGTAGGCGAGCAGTGCCACCAGCGAGGTCCAGTGCCAGACGTCCATCACGACGACCGTCACCCAGGCGGCAATCGGATCCTGAGTGTAGTTATAGGGGATGCCGATGGCGGCGAGCGTGTAACCCAAGAGCCCGATATCGACGCGCCCGAAGATCTGCCAGATCGTGCCGACCACGTTCCAAGGGATCAGCAGCGGCAGCGACATCAGGATCAGACAGACCGAGACCCAGACGCCCTTCTTCGGCATGGAGAGCGCGACCAGCACCCCCAGCGGGATCTCGATCAAGAGGATCGTGGCAGAGAAGATGAGCTGACGGCCAAGCGCGTTCCACATGCGCTCGGAGGCAAGCAGCTCCTCGAACCACTCGAGGCCCGCCCAGAAGAACTCATTGTTCCCAAAGCTGTCCTGCACCGAGTAGTTCACCACCGTCATCAGCGGGATCACGGCGGAAAACGCGACCAGCACCAGCACCGGCAGCACCAGGAACCAAGCGCGGTTGTTGACGGTCTTCTCCATCACGCGGCCCTCTCCAGCGGCTGGACGAGCCAGTCGTCGGCATAGACGTTGACCCTCTCGGGCACGAATTGAACACGGTTCATATCGGCGGTGATGCGGTCGCTCTCGGCGGCGATGATCGTGATCTCCTGGCCGAAGAAGTCGGCGCGCACGATCTTGTGGCGGCCCACGTCCTCCACCCTTCGCACGCGGACGGGCATGCCGTCGGCGTCGGAGAGGCGCACGAACTCGGGGCGCACGCCGATGCTGACCTGCCCCGCGACGGGGCCATAGCCATGGGCAAGCGGGATTTCGGTGCCCGAGACGATGGCGCGGGCGCCCTCGACCGTCGCGGGGATGACGTTCATGCCGGGCGAGCCGATGAAATAGCCGACGAAGGTATGGGCGGGCGCGTCGAACAGCGCCTCCGGCGTGCCGATCTGGACGACCCGGCCGTCGTGCATGACGACGACCTTGTCGGCGAAGGTCAGCGCCTCGGTCTGGTCATGCGTGACGTAGATCATCGTATGCCCGAACTCGCGGTGGAGCTTCTTCAGCTCCGTCCGAAGCGCCCATTTCATGTGGGGGTCGATCACGGTCAGCGGCTCGTCGAATAGCAGCGCGTTCACGTCCTCGCGCACCATGCCGCGGCCAAGGCTGATCTTCTGCTTGGCATCCGCCGTCAGGCCCCGGGCCTTGCGGTCGAGCACGGCCTCCATCCCGATCATGGCGGCGATCTTTTGGACCTGCTGGGCGACATAGGCAGGGTCAGCACCGCGGTTGCGCAGCGGAAAGGCCAGGTTATCGCGCACGGTCATGGTGTCGTAGACGACCGGGAACTGGAACACCTGGGCGATGTTGCGCTCGGCGGTCTTGGCCTGGGTCACGTCCACGTCGTCGAACAGGATGCGCCCCTGGCTCGGCTCCACGAGCCCCGAGATGATGTTGAGCAGCGTCGACTTTCCGCAGCCCGAGGCGCCAAGCAGGGCATAAGCCTCCCCGTCCGCCCATTCATGCGTCATGGACTTGAGCGCATAGTCGGCCTCTGACTTGGGCCGCGGATTGTAGGAATGCGCCAGGTTGTCGAGGGTGATCTTGGCCATGGGCAGCTCCCCCTCAGGCGGCGACAGCATAGGCGGCGGGGGCGACCAGGCGGCCATCCTCGCCGAAGACGTACACATGGGCGGGGTCGAGGAAGACCTCGATCGTCTCGCCGAGCGCCAGATCATGGACCCCGTGCACCAGCCCGACCCAGCGCTCGCCGTGATGGTCGAGGTGCACGAAGGTCTCCGACCCCGTGATCTCGGTCACTGAGAGCGTGGCTTCGAAGGTCATGGCATCGGCGGCGTGGCGCGTGATCTCCAGGTGGTTTGGCCGGAAGCCTGCGGTGTAGCGACCATCCGCCAGCGCCGCGAGCGGGCCGATGGCGGGGGCGGCCTGGCCGTCGCCGAACAACAGCTTCGCCCCGGTCTTGGCGATGGGCAGGAAGTTCATGGGCGGGTCTGAGAAAACGCGCGCCGTCGTGGCATCGACTGGGCGGCGATAAACATCGGGCGTCGGGCCGAACTGGGTGATCCGCCCCTGCCAGAGGGTCGCGGTATTGCCGCCCAAGAGCAGCGCCTCCTCCGGCTCGGTCGTCGCATAGACGAAGATCGCCCCGGACTCCTCGAAGATCTTGGGGATCTCGACCCGCAGTTCCTCGCGCAGCTTGTAGTCGAGGTTGGCGAGCGGCTCGTCCAGCAGCACGAGCCCGGCACCCTTGACCAGCGCGCGCGCCAGGGCACAGCGCTGCTGCTGGCCGCCCGACAGCTCAAGCGGCTTCCGCCCCAGCATCGGGGTCAGCTTCATCATCTCGGCGGTCTTGCGCACGGCCGCGTCCACCTCGGCCCGCGGGCGGCCCTGAAGGCGCAGCGGTGAGGCGATGTTCTCGTAGACGCTCATCGAGGGGTAGTTGATGAACTGCTGATAGACCATGGCGACGCCGCGGTCCTGGACCCGCACGCCGGTGACGTCCTGCCCCTCCCAGTAGAGCCGCCCGGCATCGGGCTGGTCGAGGCCGGCCATCAGGCGCATCAGCGAGGTCTTGCCGGACAGCGTCGGGCCGAGGAGCACGTTCATCGTGCCCTTCTCCAGCGTCAGCGTGGTGGGATGGATGTGGATCTGGCCACCAACGGCCCTCGACACATCGTCGAGCCTCAACGACATAAGCCGCCTCCCGGTTATCTCCTCTGCGGCGCCGCGCCTCTCGGTGGGCCGGTCGCCGGGGTCTTCTTGGCAGGCCCTACTCGGCGGCCTGCTGCGGTGTCTTCTCGCGCTCGCCGGCCATCCAGGCGTCGAGCCGCGCCATGGCATCGGCGTCGAGGCGCAGGCCCAGCTTGGTCCGCCGCCAGGCCACATCCTCCGCCGTGCGCGCATATTCGCGGGCCATCAGCCAACGCGCCTCGCGCGCGTGCAGGGTGGCGCCGAAGTCCTCGCCCAGATCGGCGATGTCCACCGCGTCGCCCAGCATGTCCCGTGCCTCGGTGCCGTAGGTGCGCACCAGACGCCGCGCCCAGGGCTCGTCGAGGAAGGGGTAGTCCCCGAGCAGCCCGCGCACCAGCGCCGGCTGGCCATCGTGATCGAAGTCGCCGCCCGGCAGGGCCACGCCCGCGGTCCAGGGGCCGGGCGAGCCTGGGAAGAAGGGCAGGATCTTCTCCAGCGCGCTTTCGGCCAGACGGCGATACGTCGTGATCTTGCCGCCGAAGACGCTGAGGACAGGTGCGCCGCCCTCCTCCTGCACCTTGAGCACATAGTCGCGCGTGGCCGCCGTCGCGGATTTCGCCCCGTCGTCATAGAGCGGGCGCACGCCGGAGTAGGTCCAGACGATGTCGTCCTCGGTCACCGGCTCGGCGAAGTACTGCGAGGCGAACCCGAGAAGGTAGTCGCGCTCCTCCTCGGTGCAGACCGGGGCCGCGTCGGCCTCGGTATGCTCCTTGTCGGTCGTGCCGATCAGGGTGAAGTCGTCCTCGTAGGGAATGGCGAAGATGATCCGCCCGTCGCGCCCCTGGAAGAAGTAGCAACGGTCGTGGTCGAAGAGCTTGCGGGTCACGATATGGCTGCCGCGGACAAGACGCACCTTCTCCGGTGTGTTGAGCCGCAGGGCGCCCTTGATGATGTCCGCGACCCAAGGGCCGCCGGCGTTCACCAGCATCTTCGCCCGGCGCGTGATGCGGGCGCCGGTCTCCTGATCCTCGATCAGCACGTCCCAGGCGCCGTTGCGCCGCTCGGCCGACAGGACCTTGGCGCGGGTCATGATCTCGGCGCCCCGCGCCTCCGCGTCCCGCGCGTTCAGCACCACGAGGCGCGCGTCCTGCACCCAGCAGTCGGAGTACTCATAGGCCTTCACGAACCGGTCCTGCAGCGCCTGCCCGGCCGGATCGGTCTTGAGGTCGAGCGTGCGGGTGCCCGGCAGGATCTTCCGGCCGCCCAGGTGGTCGTACATGAAGAGGCCGAGGCGGATCATCCAGGCCGGCCGGCGCCCCTTCATCCAGGGCATCACGGTGCTGAGCAGGCGGGAGGCATTGGTGCTGCCGTCAAAGCGCATGTCCGGCGCGTAAGGCAGCACGAAGCGCATGGGCCAGGAGATGTGCGGCATCGCCTTCAGCAGCGTCTCCCGCTCCTCCAGCGCCTCCCGCACCAGTCGGAACTCGAAGTATTCGAGGTAGCGCAGACCGCCGTGGAAGAGCTTGGTGGACCAGGACGAGGTGGCGGAGGCGAGATCGCCCATCTCGGCCAGGCTGACCGTCAGCCCGCGCCCGGCGGCGTCACGGGCGATGCCACAGCCGTTGATGCCGCCACCGATGACGAAGAGATCGACCGTTTCGTGCTCGTCCGAGGGCATCAGCGCACGCTCCGCAGCTTCGCTTTCGCGCAGAAGAGAAAGCAGCCACGCGGGATTCTGTCAAAGGAATTTTCGTTTGTGTTCGCTTTTGCTGGACACGCGCGGATACGCACGCGATTATGCGCGTGGGAGGAAGAGACGCTGTCACAGACGATCCGATACCCCGAGATCCTGAGCATGGCCCGGCGCGACGGCCGGGTGACCGTCGATGGGCTGGCGGCGCATTTCGGCGTCACCGTTCAGACGATCCGCCGCGACCTGGCCGACCTGGCCGAGCAGAACAAGCTGGAGCGGGTGCACGGCGGCGCCGTCCTACCCTCCGGCGTCTCGAACATCGGCTATGAGGATCGCCGCGCGCTGAACGAGCCCGCCAAGGCGGCCATGGCGGCGGCCTGCGCGGCCGAGGTCCCCGACGGCGCCTCGATCTTCATCAACATCGGCACCAGTACCGAGGCGGTGGCCCGCGCGCTGTTGCGGCACACCAACCTGCTGGTGGTGACGAACAACATGAACGTCGCGAACATTCTGGTGGAGAACCCGGAGTGTGAGATCGTGGTGGCCGGCGGCAGCCTGCGCCGCGCCGACGGGGGCCTCGTGGGCTCGCTCACGATGACGGCGATCGAGCGGTTCAAGGTCGACTATGCGGTCATCGGCTGTTCGGCGCTGGAGGTGGATGGCGATCTGTTGGACTTCGACCTCAACGAGGTGAGCGTCAGCCAGTCGATCCTGCGCCAGGCGCGGCAGCGTTTTCTGGTGGCGGACCACTCGAAGTTCCAGCGCACCGCGCCGGCGCGCATCGCCTCGCTCGCCGAGATCGACGTGTTCTTCACGGATCAGCCGGTGGCGCCCAGCCTGCAGGCGCGCTGTGCGGCCTGGGGCACGGGGGTCGTCGTCGCCCCGCCAAGCGCGGCGACGGGGGAGAACGCGGCCTGACCCTAGGGCCGGCAGGACCGGCTGCGGCGAAGGCGCATTTAGGGCAGATTCGATGTCCTTATTTCCTCACAGACTGCTATCCTCGGCGGACAATAAACGCGGGAGGGTATAGATCAGTAACCGGAGCCGCCGGCGGCAACGCCCGTGCGGCAACGGTGGAGTGAGGTTGGATGCCCGCTGACGAGGCCCGCGTTTCCCAGCCGACAGGCGCCGCTGGCGCCGGCGCCGCGATGACACGGCTCTTGGGCAAGCTCGGCCTGCGCGCCACCCAAGGGGCGCCGGACAAGGGCTCCGTCGAGACCTCGCTGCTGCGCTTTGCCTGGCGCCATTCGCGGCTGACGCAGATCGGCTTGCTGCTGCTCACCTTCGCCACCTTCCCGCTGATCTACGCCTCGCTCGAGATCCCGAAGATCGTGGTGAACGAGGCGATCAACGGCACGGATTTCCCCAAGGACCTTTTGGGGGTCGAGGTGCGGCAGGTGCCGTTCCTGTTGCTCCTCTGCGGTGCCTTTCTGGGTCTGGTGGTGGCGATCAACGGGCTCAAGTGGTTCCTGAACGTCGGGATCGGGATGGCGGGCGAACGGATGCTCCGCCGCCTGCGCTTCGTGCTGTTCCAGCACATCATGCGCTTTCCCATGAAGCGCTTCGAGACCATGCGCCAGCGCGAGATGGTGCAGTCGATCATGGGCGAGGTCGATCAGCTCGGCGGCTTTTTCGGCGAGCTCTTCGTGACGCCGCTGTTCCAGGGCGGGCAGCTCGCGGTCTTTATCACCTTCATCTTCGTGCAGGATTTCTGGCTGGGGCTGGCGGCGATCTCGCTCTACCCGATCCAGGCCTACATCATCCCGATCCTGCAGCGGCGCATCATCAAGCTGAACAAGGAGCGGGTGGCGAACACGCGCGCCCTGGCCGACCGCATCGGCGAGAGCATCGGCAACATCAACGAGATCCGCGCCAACGGCACGGTCCGCTGGCACCTGGCCCAGGTGAGCGGTCGGCTGCACGAGAACACGCGGATCCGCTATGCGATCTTCGAGCGCAAGTTCACCATCAAGTTCATCAATAACTTCCTCAACCAGTTGACGCCGTTCTTCTTTTTCTCGATCGGCGGCTATCTGGTGATCATCGGCGAGCTCGATTTCGGCGCGCTGGTCGCAGTGCTGGCGGCCTATAAGGACCTCGCCGGGCCCTGGAAGGCGCTGCTCAACTATTTCCAGCGCTGGTCGGACTTCAACAGCCGGTTCCGCTTCGTCGTGGAGAGCTTCGTGGTCGAGGATCTCTGGCCCGCCGAGCGGCTGAACGGGCAGCAGGAAGGGCGGCTCGGCGGCACGATCAGCCTGCGCAGCGTGGTGGCCGGCAGCAATGGCGACACGCTGAAGGTCGAGCGGCTGGAGATCCCGCAGGGCGCGCGTGTGGCCCTGACCGGGTCCGCCACCGGCGCGCGCGAACGGCTGGTTCGGCTGCTCGCGGGCCTCGACGTTGTGCAGGAGGGGCGGCTGACCGTCGGCGGCAGGCCCCTGGCAGAGGCGACGCTGGGCGAGATCGGCAGCTCCATCGGCTATGTCAGCCAGCGCCCCGGCAGCATCAAGGGCACGATCCGGGAGAACGCGGTCTATGCCCTCTACCGCCAGCCGCCGGCCACCGCCCAGGACGATGGGCGGCTGTCGCGCCGGGCGGAGGCTGAGCGGACAGGCAATGCCCCGGACGACCCGGACGGGGATTGGATCGATTACGATGCCGCGGGGCTCACCGACGCGGCGGCGCTGGAGGAGCGTCTAATTGCGCTGACCGAGACCTTCGGGCTGTCGGAAAACCTCTATGCCGTCGCCCTCGGGCGCCAGTTGACCGCCGATCAGACCGACCGTTGGCGCGAGCCGCTGTTGTCGCTGCGCCAGCGGGTGGAGAACGAGGGCGAGGACATCGCCGATCTCATCGAGCATTGGACGCTGGATCGGTTCAACACCAATGGCTCGCTGCTGGGCAACCTGCTGTTCGGCCTCCCGATGCCCGCCGAGGGGCTGCCGGTTGAGCCCATACGCCGCGCCGATGTGACCGCGGTGCTGGAGGCAAGCGGCGGCGCAGCGGTGCTGGAGGACGTGGGCTGGCAGATCGCGCGGGAACTGACCGACCTGGCCGAGGCGGTCGGCGAGACCTCGCCGGTGCTCGATCAGCTTGCCGGGTTCAGCCGCCAGGACGTGGGCGATGCCACAGCCCTGGTGGCCGCCGGCGGCGCGGGCGAGACGACGCTGCCCGCAAGCCTGCGCCGCGGCGACCGGATACGGCTGCGCTCGCTCGCGAGCCGTTTTGTGGAGACCCGCGATCAGCTCGAGGTGCTGGACGACCGGACCAAGGCGCAGATCCTGGACTGCCGGCGCAAGGCCCAGCCCATGCTGACCCGCTATGGCGATTTCATCCGCTTCGACGAGCCCCGCTATAACCCGTTGCGCACCGTGGCGGACAACATCCTGCATGCCCGTCGCCGCTATGACCGCCGTTCCGAGTGGCACCGGCTGGATGCGCTGTTGCGCCGGGTGATCCGGGATGAGGGGCTTTGGGAGGATCTCCTTTCCATCGGGCTCGACGTGCCGCTCGGCGAGGCCGGGCTGTCGATCAACGCCCAGCGCCGGCTGGCCTTGGTCCGCGCGATCCTGAAGCGCCCGGCCATCCTGGTGATGGAGGGGATTGGCGAAAGCGCGGTCGAGGGCGATGCCGCCCTGCGCGCGGCCGTCTTTCAGGCGCTGCCGGAAACCACCATTCTTTACGTTTCGACCGATGAGGCCGCGGAAGGGGCGGACATGGTCGTCAGGATTGACGATGATGGCGTAAAGGTCAGGTCATGAAGGCAGCCTGGGCCAAGGCAACCGACCGAGATCACCGGACCATCCGGGAGGAGACTGACGCGATGACCCTGAGCGCGGCCCTCAGCGTGCTGAAGACCATGCCCCTGCTGCGCGTCCTCGACGAGCGGCGCCTGCGGGTGATCGTCATGACGGGCGATCTGCTCTCCATCCGCCAGGGGGAGCGGTTGTGGGAGAAGGGCGACGACGGCGACAGCGTCATCATCGTTCTGGAGGGCCAGGCCACGGTCCTGGTGCCCCCGCGCGATGGCGCAGCGGCCAATGGCGCACATGAGACCGCCGTCGCCGTGCTGGGGCCGGGCGAGATCATCGGCGAGATGGCCGTGCTGACCGGCAGCCCCCGCTCCACCGCCATCGCCGCCCGGACCGATCTTCGGGTGCTGCGCCTCGACGGCGGGATCGTGCTCGACCTGCTGCACGAGTTCCCGGAACTGGCCATCGAGTTTATCCGGGTGCTGGCGCAGCGGCTGGAGGCGACCAACGCCCGGGTCGTCTGAGCCGCCGCGCGCCCCCTCACACCATGCCGGCCAGGTGACCGGCCTTGATCCAGACCTTCGCCCCCGTGGCACCGGCGACAGCGTTCAGCTTGTCGCCCGGCGGCAGACGGAGCCAGTCCCAGGGTGCGAGGCGATCGCCGGTCTCCTCGAAGCCGCCGTCGACGACGAAGACTTCCAGCCCCTGCGGTGCCTCGATGGTGACGGCCGCGCCGGGGGCCCAGGTCTCCAGCCGGACTTCTTCGTGGGCATCGGCGAAGAGCGGAAGGACGGCGACGCCCTCCCGCCCGGCGGCATCGACCGGCGCGGCCTTGTCGGTCGCCACGCGGACATGGGTACGGTCCGCCGGGTCGAATTGGTGGAGCTTCACCATGATCGTCGCCCCCGCCGCGGCGGAGGGTGTGTGGCTGGAGGTCGGCGGATTGCGGATGTAGCTGCCCGCCGGAAAGTCGCCGTGCTCGTCCTGGAAGACCCCGTCGAGCACGATGAACTCCTCGCCGCCGTCATGGGTATGGGCGCTGAAGTAGCTGTCGGGGGCAAAGCGCACGATGGTGGTGGCGCGGGCGACCTCCTCCCCGATCCGGTCGAGCATCTTGCGCTCGACCCCCGGCATGGGGGAGGGCACCCAATCGGTCTCGGCGGCCTTCACGAGGGCGCGTTTGGTGAAGTCTGCATTGATCTCCATGATCTCTCTCCTCGGTCAGACCCGTCGGGTCGGTATCTAGCGGCGGCGCGGGCCGATGCCCGCGCCGGGTGGGTGCTCAGTTGCGCCCGGCCATGACGCCACCGTCCACATCGTGGATCGCGCCCGTCGTCCAGCCCGCCTGATCTGACAGCAGAAAGGCGATGTGGTTCGCTACGTCATCGGGCCGGCCGACACGCCCGGCCGGGTGGAACCCGTTGAAGCCCTGGAGCGTCTCCTCGATTTTGTCGTGCTCGATGAAGGCGCCGTAGATCGGGGTGACCACCACCGCGGGAGAGACCGCGTTCACCCGGATGTTGTGGTCGGCCAGCTCCATCGCCAGGTGCTGCGTGAAGCTGTGGAGCGCCGCCTTGGCCATGGAGTAGGCCGAGGACGGGGTCGCCTTGATCGCCTGGCGCGCCCACATCGACCCGATGTTGACGATGGCGCCGCCCCCATGGGCCTTCATGTTGCGCGCGACCGCCTGGGTAACGGCGAAGGTCGCCCGGTTGAGGTCCATGTAGGTGTCGTAGTCCGCGAGCGAATGCTCGAGAAAGGGCTTCGGCGAGAAGGTGCCGGCGGCGTTGACCAGCCGCTCGATGTGCCGGGGCTCGGCCTCGATGCGCGCCACGATAGCTTCGACCGCGGCGGGATCGTAGAGGTCTGTCGAGAGGGTCTCGACGGTGCCGCCGGTCGCAGCTTCGATCTCGGTCTTGGCGGCGGCGAGCTTCGCCGCGCTGCGCGCCACCAGGACGACGGTGCGCCCCTCGGCCGCCAGTTTCTCCGCCGTTGCCCGGCCCATCCCGGTGGACCCGCCGATCACATAGCTCACGGTGTTGGTGGTATCGGTCGCCATGGTTCTGTCTCCTGCGCTGATTTTGTCTACCGACTGATAGGTCGGCGTGACAGACAAATGGGAGCTCGCCGCCGATCTTCAACCTATCACTAGATAGATTTTTCCAGATCCCGAACCGCGGTGTCGAAGGCCGACAGATCGCCCAGCGCCCGGGCGAGGATCAGCGCCCCCTCCAGCCGCGCGAGCAGGGCGATCGCCTTGGCCCGGGCGTTCGTCGCATCCCCGTCCAACCCCTCGGACAGGTGTTCGATCGTACGCTCGAAGAACCGCTTGGTCTCCAGCACCACCGGCTGCGGCAGCCCCATGCTCTCCGCCCCCAGCATCCCGCAGAGGCACATCTGACGATCAGCCTCCAGCGAGGCGCGAAAGGCGCGCTGGTAGGCAGCGATCCGAGCCGCCCCGGCAGGCGCCTCGGCGACCGCTTCCATGAACCGCTCCGTGTAGGCGGCGGCGAGCTTGGCGACCAAAGCCTCCTTGGTGGGGAAGTGGTGGTGGACGCTGGCGCTCTTGATCCCCACGTCCTCGGCCAGATCGCGGAAGCTGAACCCGTTGTAGCCCGCCGCGCGGACCCGCCGCTCCGCCGCCGCCATGATCTTCTCCGCCGTCTTCATGGCATCGCTCCTATCTATCGCCTGGTAGGGAGAGATGGCGACAGCCCGAACGCCCGTCAAGCCGCAGGCACCCCCGGCGCCAAAGCGGTTGCGCCCGCCGGCCGCGCGCGCATAGATCCATGGGCGGGGGGAGCGCGCCTTGGCTGAGTATCGCTGCGAGAATTGCGGGGCACCGATCGAGCGGCGGATCCGCACCTCGCGCCTGGTCGCCTGCACCGCCTGCAACACCACGCAGATGCTGGTCGACGACGTCTTTCGCAACGCCGGCACCCAGGGCGTGATGCTGGAGGTGCCGGGTCTGTTGACCCTCGGCCGCCGCGCCCGCCTGCCCGGGTTCGAGGTCGAGGTCCTGGGGCACCTGCGCTTTTCCTACGGCCCCGGCTGGTGGGACGAATACTGGTGCGATGCGGGCGACAAGCAGCTCTGGATCAGTGTCGACGAGGGAGATATCGCCATCGAGCGGCCCATGCAGCCGGGCGACATCCCCCGAAGCATCGTCCCAGGACCGGGCGCACAGTTCAAGCTGCGCCGCGTCACCTACACCGCGACCGAGGTCGAGACGGCCGAGTGCATCGCGCTGCGCGGTGAACTGCCGGAGGTGATCGCCATCGGCGAGCGCCATGCCTACGTCGACTTCACCGGTGACCGCGGCGAGATCGTCACCTATGAGCGCTGGGAGTGTGCCGCCGGCGTCGAAGAGGCCTGGTACACCGGCACCTGGATCGACCCCTGGGAGGTCGAGCCCCTGGATGACGACACCCCCCGCCGCTTCGCCATGCCCGAGGTGCCGTGATGAGCGGCGCGCGGCCGACGGCGATCAACTGCACCAACTGCGGCGCGGGGCTGGACGTCTTGGGCGGCGGCCGCGTGCTGGCGCATATCTGCGGCTATTGCGGCGCGGAGTTGGATGCCCAGGCCGACTACCGCGTGCTGCGCAAGTTCCGCAATCTCGAGCGCCCGGCCTCCCCCTTCAAGATCGGGATGTCGGGCGAGATCCGGGGCGTGCCCATGACGATCATCGGCACGCTCGGGCGGCGCGAACGCTATGGCGGCCAGACCTGGGCCTGGGTCGAGCATCAGCTTTACTCGCCGACCCACGGATACGCCTGGCTCACCTGGGAGGAAGGGCACGCTGTCTTCACCCGCAAGACCCGCGCCGTGCCCGTCCCCTTTCGCATGAGCGACGGTTTGATCAACACGTCGGAAGCGCGGCCACAGGCGCGCCACCTGGGCAAGGTCTACCGCTACTACGGTTCCGGCACGATCGAGACGACGTTTGCGGAGGGTGAGTTCAACTTCGTGCCCGAGATCGGCGACCGCACGCGCTATGTCGATCTGCTCGGCGACACGGCGATGCTGACCATGGCCGAGAGCGGCAGCGACGACGAGGTCGAGACCGAGTACGAGTTGACCACCCTGCCTGAGCGGGACGCCCTGTTTCACAGCTTCGGCATCGACCCCGAGAGCGTGCCGCGCCCGCGCCGCATCCACGCCCTTACCCCCTTTCGGCGCAGCGCCGTCGCCCGGTTCGCCCGCAATGCCGCCTTCGTCGCCGGCGTGGTCAGCGTGATCGCCTTTGGCGTGTTCTCCATCGGCAACGGCACGGTCATCTACCGCTCCAACCTCAGCCAGCCGGTCACGGCGGCCTATGCCGTGCCCTTCACCGTCACCCAGCCGGACCAGTTGGTCGCCGTGGAGATCGTGACGAACGTCGACAACTCCTGGGCCTTCTTCGAGGCGGAGATCACCGACCAGGATGACGCGGAGATCGCGCTGTTCACCCGCGAGATCGGCTACTACCACGGCGTCGCCTCCGACGGCCGCTGGACCGAGGGATCGCGCAGCGGCACGGCGAAGCTGCACCTGCCCCCGGGCGACTACACACTCGAGCTTGCGATGGAGGAGAGCGGGCTCTGGCAGCGCCGCGGCGTGCAGCCCACCGTGATGCGCGTGACCGTCCGAGAGGGGGTCGTCGCCGCCTGGTGGATGGCGCTCGGCGCGATGCCACCGTTCTTCATCGGATTCTTCTTCCTGTTCCAGCGCTGGCGGCACCGGGCTGCGCGCTGGCGGGGCAGCGACTGGACGGACGACTGATGCTCGCGCGCGCCGTCATCGCCCTCATCTTCGTCGCGATGATCGCCGGTTTCGGCGGCCTCGCCTGGTACGGCGTCTGGGGCGAGAGCGCCACCGTCGTCTCGGCCCGTGCAGGGTCCCCCGGCGGGGGCTACGGCATCGGCGGACGCGTCAAATAGGCCGCTCATACAGGAGGAACCCATGGATCTTTTCAGCCGCATCGAGCTTGCCGAGGTACTGTCCACGATCTTCTATACCGCGCTTGGCCTGGGGCTCTTCATCGCGAGCTACTGGGTGATCGAGAAGATCACGCCCTTTTCGCTGCGCCGGGAGATCGAGGAGGATCAGAACCTGGCCGTCGCCGTGCTGATGGCCGCGGTCTTCCTGTCGCTCGCGATCCTGATCAGCGCGGTGATCCTGAGTTGAGCGAGACCGCGGAGCCGTCGGCCCCCGGCGCCGCCCATGGCCCCTGGCTTTTGGCCGCGACCTTCGTCGTCGCGGTCGCGGGGCTGGTCTATGAGCTGATCGCGGGCGCGGTGGCGAGCTATCTGCTGGGCGACAGCATCACCCAGTTCAGCCTGGTGATCGGTGTGTTCATGAGCGCCATGGGCCTGGGCGCCTGGGCCTCGCGCCATGTGGACGATCTGGAGCACGGGTTCGCGACCAGTCAGATCATGCTGGGACTGATCGGCGGGTTTTCGGCGCCGCTTCTGTTTCTGTCCTACGGTTGGCTCGATGCGCTGGGGCCGGTGCTGTTCGGCACGGTGATCGCCATCGGCGCCCTGTCGGGGCTTGAGATCCCGCTCATCACCCGGATCCTGCAGCGCGAGGGGGCGCTGCGCACGACCCTGTCAAACGTGCTGACGGCCGACTATGCGGGCGCGCTGGCGGCGGCGGTCCTGTTCCCGCTGCTGATCGTCCCGCAGATGGGGCTGATGGCGGCCAGCCTGTTCTTCGGCGTCCTGAACCTGGCCGTCGCCGCCCTGTCGCTCTGGCTGTTTCGCGACCGCATCGGCTGGGGGTTGAGGCTGTTGTGGGCCGCCTCGCTCGCCGCCTGCATTGCCGGCTTCGCGCTTTCCGAACGGCTGGTGTCTTTGGCGGATGCGGCGATCTATGAGGACGAGGTGATCCTGTCGGAGGAGACGCCCTATCAGCGGATCGCGATCACCCGCTCGGGCGAGCGCACGCGGCTGTTCCTGGATGGCGCGATCCAGTTCGATACCCTCGACGAGCACCGCTACCACGAAAGCCTGGTCCACCCCGCCATGGGGATGGCCGCGCGCCGGGCCCGCGTGCTGATCCTGGGCGGCGGCGATGGCATGGCCCTGCGCGAGGTGCTGCGTTGGGACGACGTGGAAGAGGTCGTGCTGGTCGACCTCGATCCGCGGATGACCGAGCTTTTCGCGCGCCGCGGCGACCTTGCCGCCCTCAACGGCCAAAGCCTCACGGATCCGCGGGCGCGCGTGGTGAACGCCGACGCCTGGCGGTTTCTGGAGGAGGAGAGCGAGCCCTTCGACGTGGCGATCCTCGACCTGCCCGACCCGGCCGACTTCACCGTCTCCAAGCTCTATGCGCGGGAGTTCTATGCGCTGCTGATCGCGCGCATGGCCAGGCATGGGGTGGTGGTCACCCAAGCGGGCTCGCCCCTGTTCGCGCGTCGCGCCTTTTGGTCGATCGAGCGCACGCTGGCGGGTACCGCGACGCCCGGCACGCCTGGGACCCGCCTCAGAACCCTGCCCTATCACGCCCATGTCCCCAGCTTCGGCGCCTGGGGTTTCGTCATCGCCGCCCCGGGTGCGCTCCGCGCTATCCCGCTGCCGCCACCCGGGGGGCTGAAGTTCTATGCCCCCGCGCTTTGGCCCGGCATGCGTGTCTTCCCCGCCGACATGGGCCCGGTGGAAGTGGAGGAGAACTCCATCATCACCCATCCGCTGGTCGCCTATTACGAGGCCGGCTGGGCGCGCTGGTTCCGCTAGCCCACGACGACGGCCGCAGGTAGGGGCGCCATGCCCGGCTCGGGGCATGGCGCGACCGATCAGGCGGCGACCGTCAGGCGGGGGCCGGCTCGCCCGCGGCGGCCGTTTTCATCACACCCGCGACCAGACCATAGGTCTCGGCCCAGGCGTCCTTCACCTCCGGCGTGAAATCGTCGCCGAGGCCGGTGGCGAGCGTATCCAACAGCGCCGCCCCGACCGCGTCGTAGTGGCTGTCCTCGACCCGGTAGCCGACGTGCCGGCGGCCGAGATCCTCGACCGCGCCGATGATCATCTCGGTCTGGTGCAGATTGGTCACCGCGGTGGCGAGCATCTGCATCAGCTTCTTCTTCTGGTCCGTCATGTCCTCGGGGAACAGCGCGCGGGTGTCCGGCGCCATGAGGAACAGCTTGTCGTAGAAGATATCGGCGGCGGTGTCGGCGATGGGCGCGACCTTCTTGAAGCTCTCCTGCACGAGAGCGACTTTCTCGGGCGTCATAGGGCCCTCCTTCGTATCATTGGCTTGAGAGGGACAGCCGGCGGGGGCGCCGACTGCTCTTGGCTGAGAGGTCAGTCCATCGGGATCCGGATCACGACCCCGCCCATGACGTCATCGAGCTCGAAGTCGCTGCGCGGCGTATCCTTGTGGTCGTTGTGGCAGGACGCGCAGACCTGGGCCACGGCCACATCCGGGTAGACGGCCGTGAAGTAGACCTCGCCGCCCAGCTCTTCCTCGCCGTAGAAGTTCTCGCCGGGGTTATCGACGATGTACTGCAGGCCCTCTTTCTCGAGGTCCGTGCGCGGGGCGTTCTGCTTGTTGATCGGCCAGAGCGAGAGCAGCGAGTAGCTGAAGGCATCGGTTTTGTCGGCCACGCCCTCGGCGCCGAAGCGGAACATCTGCGCCGGCAGAGGCAGTGCCTGCTCATCCTCGTAGTACTCCGAGGCCTTGATCACCTTGTCCTTCACGGCAAGGCGCGCAACGACGTTCTTAGTGTAGACGCTGCGGTCGGTGTCCATCACGACGTGCAGCATGTCGGTCACTTCCTGATAGCTCAGGTCGTCGGCGGCAGCCGGCATGCCCATGCCTGCGGCGAGCACGGCCGCGGCCGCGGTGGCTTTCACGTGGGTCCAGTTCACGGTAGCTATCCTTCTACAACTGCGGTTGCGGTTGAGCGTGCGGGAGAGGGTCACTGGTTGGCGCCCGTTGCCTTCTCCCGTACGCGTCTGGTCGCCCAATCGATGCTCTCGATGTGGGTCTCGGGGCGCCCCTGGAAGTTCGAGGAGACGAGGCCCGGATCGGCCAGCGCGTCGATCGCGAAGCCTAGGCCGTGGCAGTCCATGCACACGGGCCGGATCATCTTCTCGTTGGGGCGAAGCACGTCGTTCTGGTTGTGGTTGGTCACGAGACCGCGCTCGGTCTCCTCCTTCGGCAGATGGCAGGTGGCACAGGTCACGCCGGTGCCGGGGGCCGCGGCGCCCGCTAGTTCGGCCTGCCACAGCTTGTGATGTGGGCTGCCGAAATAGGCCCGCGTATGCCCGTCGTCGTGGCAGGAGGCGCAGCTCTCAACCCGCGCCCGGTTCAGATCCACCCGGTGCGGGCCGTGGCAGGAGGTGCAGGTGAGTTCCTCATGCGCGGCCTCCGCCTTCATGGGCAGCGGGCTCTCAGCGACGGTCATCACCGTGGGATAGGGCGCGTCCGAGAGGTATTCGCGGATCAGCGTGGCAAGCTCCCCCTTGCGGTCGAGCTTGATGCCCACGGCCTTGAGCGCACGCACCGGGTCGCGGGGCTTGGCGATCTTGGGATGGCGGCGCATGCCATGCCGGCCGATGCGGAAGGTCTTCGCCTCCGCCTTGTGGCAACTCTCGCAGGTTGCCGTGCCGGGCTGGTCCTGCCAGTTGGCGAGCACGTCCTCGGCGCTCGGCTCCTTGCCCGCCTCGGCGGCATGGCAGGAAGCGCAGCCGACCTCTCCGCCCGGGTGGGCGGAGGCCTCGTAGGCCGCCACGATCTCCACCGTTAGCGCGCCCTCGGGTGCCGGCGACATGGCCGGCGTCGGCGTCGGCGCGGCGGCGGGGGCGGGGGCGCGGGGGCTGCGCAGCGCCGCCTCCAGCTCGTGGACGGGTGCCTCGTGCAGCCAGGGCTCGTCCGCGTGCTTGACCAGGAAATCCTCATAGAGCGCGCGGTTGTCGTGGAAGTTGTGACAGCCGGAGGAGGCGCAGGTCTCGAACCCCAACCCCGCGTGGCTGGCCCGGTTCACGCGCACGTCCTGCTCGCCCTGCGAGTGGCAGGCGACGCAATAGTCCATGGCCAGGGTCACGGCGCCGGGGCGCGTGATCTCGGGCTTATGCTCCGCATGGCAGGCGGTGCAGGTGCGCGCGTCGATCAGGTCCCAATAGTCCGCCATGCGCGGATCGCGGAACTTCTTGTAGGGGTGGCTGTCGTTCGAGGCCTTCAACTCGTCCTGGTGGCAGGTCACGCAGGTCTTGTTGAGCGCCTTCGCCTGCTTCTTGTCGGTGTCGAGCGCGTTGCCGGCATGGCAGCTTTCGCAGGCCATTTCGAACTGCGCATGGGTGCCGGTCGTCTCCCCGATCAACAGCGAGCTGCGGTCGCCGCCGACGAAGACCAGGGCTGCGACCGCCGCGCTGGCGGAGAGGGTGGCGATGAACCAGATGAGCCAGAGGAGCGCGTTGCGTGACATCCCGCCCCCCTCAGTACGCGTAGACGCTGAGGACATGCGCCGCGATCAGGATCGGCAGCGGCCAAAGCGCGATGACATGGACCCAGGTCGGCAGGCCCCGCGGCGGGGCCTTAGCCGTGCCCACCCCACGGGCGCGCAGCTTGTGTTCCCCACCCGTCGCCAGGCCCGCGATGGCGCCGGCGAGCATCATGAAGACGAAGACCGTCATGAGCGCGGCATTCAGGTTCACACCGAAGCGAAAGCCGGTATGGGCGAACAGCGCCCCCGCGGCGGCAAGGCCGAGGGTCAGATGCACCATGCGCCAGTAGTCATAGGCGCCCAGAACCCGGGTGACCCGGATGCGCTTGCGCAGCCCCAGCAGCATCGCGGCCAGGGTGATGCCCAGCAGGATATAGCCGGACCACTGTTTCCACACCCCGTCGAACCACAGCTTCTCAGTGAAGAACGCGCCGTAGCTGTCGACCGTGGGGATCCGTGGCAGCAGGAGCGTCGCGATCGCCGCTGCGGCCGCACCGCCTGAAACCCAGAGCAAGGGCCGCCAGAGCGCCACCGGCTTCGGCGGGCCGCCCGCGCCGATCAACTCCTCGACCAGGCCCGCGCAGCTGCCGCAGACCGTGCTGGCGCCGGTCTCCAGCCGCACGGCCTCGGCGCTCGCGCAGGCGCGGACCTGGCCGCAGGTCACGCCGGTGCAGTTGCAGGCAATGGCCGCCTCGGGCATCGCTTCGGGGCTGTCGTCGCGCTTTCGCCAGAGCCGGCCGTCGCGGCGAAAGCGCGACAGGTGGAAGGGCGAGACGCGGGCCTGGCGACCGACGCCCTCCTGCAGGTCGCTTGCCCAGTCGAGGGGGCCGACGGCGATGGCGCCGACGAGCCGGCCGCGGTGGACGAAGAGACGCCGGTACCGGCCCTCGCCGCGCCAGACGAGGCTGCGGACGATGGGGTCTTGCTCCAGCGAGCCCACGTCGCCGAGCGACAGCACATCGGTGCCGATCAGCTTGAGCTTGGTCACGGGCGCGGTGGGCCGATAGACGACCTCCTCCCCGGCGATGGCGCGTGCGGCGACCTCGGCCTGTTCGATGGCGGGGCCCGCAAGGCCCACCACATGGCCCTTGTGCTCGGCGCATTCTCCGACCGCCATGATGCCCGGCACCGAGGTCTGCATCTGAGCGTCGACGACGATGCCGCGCCCCACGGCCACGCCGGCTTTCTCCGCCAGCGCCGTGTTCGCGCGAATGCCAGTGCAGACGATGATGGTGTCGCAGGCCAGCCGGGTCCCGTCGGCCAGCCAGAGCGCGTTGACCCTTGCACCGCCCTCAATCTCCGCCACCCGCCGGCCGGTGACGACGGTCATGCCGAGCGCCTCGATCTCGGCGCGCAAGAGCGCTGAGCCTTCCTCGTCGAGCTGCCGCGGCATGAGCCGCACCTCATGCTCGACGATGGTGACCGAGGCGCCGCGCCGGGCCATCCCGCGCGCCGCTTCAAGCCCCAGAAGCCCGCCGCCGATCACGACGATGTCGCGCGCCCGGAAGGAGCGCGCGATGAGTGCGGAGACGTCATGCGCACTGCGAAACACATAGACGCCGTCCCGTTCGATCCCCGGGATGCGCGGCACGAAGGGGCGGGAGCCTGTGGCAAGCACAAGCGTGTCGTACTGAAAGCGCCGACCATCCAGGGTGCGGATCGCGCGCGCCTGCGGATCGATGGCGGTCACGCGGGCGCCGGTCTCGACCGTGACGACGCCCTCGCCGCGAAAGTGCCGATCGAGCCGGATGTCGCCGATCTCGGCGTCGCCCGCGAGCAGCGGCGTCAGCCGGACGCGGTTGTAGGGCTCCTCCGCCTCCGCGTCCAAGACGAGCACGCGCTTGGCGGCCTGCGACAATCGGTGGGCGGCCCTAATCCCCGCCGGACCCGCGCCGACGATGACCACGTCGAAGTGGGGGCTGGCGCCAGCCTCGGTCCAACCGGAGATGTCATCGGGCGCAACGAGCATGCCGACCGTCCTGTCTGCGATGCGCGACGGCTGTCGCGGCAATCGTGGAGGGGACAAAGCATCGTTGCTCTATGGAGTAACGCCGACATCGGCGAGCGCTGCAGCATCCTTGCTGCAACGCACACCACCATGCCCGGATTCCCACGCCGCGCAAGTTTTTTCTGCCCTGAAGAATTCTGCATCCTTGGAAGCGTCTTCGCCCGCGGCGCCACCGTGCTTTGGCCGTGGATGCGCACGTGACGGATGCTCACCGTGATGGTCAGAAGCCCCTGAAAAGGCCAAGGTACGCTCAAAGACAGATTCGCGCGCTAGGGCGACAATGGGCCGTGGTGCGCGCGCTGCGCGCCTAGCTGCGGCGTCTGGTCCCGGTTGAAATTGCCGTTAGGTCAGTGGTGGGTCGTTCAACCAGAAGTGGTGGCAAATCCGTCGCGCGCCGCGCATCGCGGCAATCGGATACTGTGCGCGCGCGGCTAGGGTTGCTATCGATCGGGCGGGAACTCTGACGTTATAATCAACGGGACATCGGGCACGGTGCGATGACCATGGCGGCCTTACGAACGCTGCTGGCGATGGCGATCACGCTGTTGATCGCCCTTAGCCCGGCGGCGCGGTCGCTGGAGGCGACGCTCGGCATCGACGTGCTGCATACCCTGCGCGGCGTCCATGAGCCGCCGCCCGGTGCGCTGGTGGTCACGGTCGACCGTGACAGCGTGCGCTGGCTGCAGCGAAACAGTGGCCGGTTGTCTCAGGCCTCGCCCTTTCTGCATGACTGCCTGACCGACGGCGCGACCGAGCGGCTGGCGCAGGCCTATGCCATCGAGCTTCTCCCGCGCGAGGTTTACGGCTGCCTGGTGCGGCGCGTGACCGAGCATCAGGCGGGGCTGATCGTCTTCAACATCAACTTCGGCCTCTCCCTGCCGAGCGATGACACCTTTGCCAAGGCCCTGAAGACGGCCAACAACACGCTGCTTTTGGAGCGGATCGATCAGCGGTCCGGCGCGCCCGGCGGCCCTGGCTTCACGATCCGCGAAGGACCGGCCGGCGTGCTTGGCGAGGCCGCCCTCGGCACGCATCATTTCTTGGTCGAGGCGCTGCCGGACCGGCCGACGCTGCGTTACATCACACGGCTCGAGGGCTTCCCAGAGCTCGCCTCCAAGCCCGTGGCGGCCTATCGCCAGATGACCGGCAAGGAGCCTGATCTGCCCGAGCGCAAGGCGCTGTGGTTCTACGGCCCGCCACGCACCCTGCCGAACATCAGTCTGCGCGCGCTGTTCGACACGGATGTCGAGGCGCTAGCCCTGGGCGGGATGGAGGAGACGGTCGTCTTCGTCGGCGTGGCCGCCAGCGCGGAGGCCTCGAACCTCGACCGCTTCATCGTGCCGGACTTCGGGGCGGGCGAGGAGCGCATGAGCGGGGTCGAGCTCGGCGCCACCGCCTATCTCAACCTGTTGCACGGCCACCGCATGGCGCACACGGGCCTAGGCGGGACGACCGCCGTCCTGGTGTTTGCAGCCATGCTTTATGCGGTGGGCCTGCTCCTGCTGCGCGGCTGGCGGGTGCTGCTGTGGATCCCCATGATCGCGGCGATGTGGACCGTGGGTGCCGTGGCGCTGCTTCACCACGGCGTCGCCCTGCCCTGGGCCCTGCCCGCCCTGGTCTTTCCGCTGATCGCGCTGGTCATCGAGCTTGTGACGCGGCTGCAGATCGCCCGGCGCATCGCCCGCGCCGCGTTGCCCAGGTACTTCTCGGGCGCCCTGCTGGAGGGGCGGAGCGCTGAGCCCGAGAGCGAGCCCGCGACCGCGATGTTCGTCGATATCGCGGGGTCGGTCACCCTGGCGGAACAGGTCGGCAACGAGGGCTATAGCGCCATCCTCAAGCGCTACTACGACACGGTGAACGGCTCGATCGAGGGCCGCGGCGGCGCGATCTTCGACTATCAGGGCGACGGCGTGCTGGCGCTCTTCTCCTCGACCGGGGCCGGCGCGAGCCATGCCCGGGCGGCTTGCGAGGCGGCACAGAGCATCCGAGACGGGATTGCGCCTGAACTGTCGCTCCGGGTGGGGATCGCCACGGGTCCGACCCTGATCGGCGCCCTGACCTTCGGCCAGCGGCTGCGCGTCTCTGCCATGGGCGACACGGTCCATGTGGCCGCACGGCTCCAGGAATTGGCCAAGGAGGTCGTGGAGGCGAGCAAGGAAGCCCGCGTGGCGATCCTGGTTGACGAGACCACGGCCCATGCGGCCGGGCGGGGCGCCGAGCTCGTCTTTTTCCGAGAGACGACCCTGCGTGGACGCTCCACGGCCACACGCGCCCACCTGCTGACCGGTGTGCGGGACGAGATGCCTTCCGCCCAGGCGTTCTCCTAGCGTAGTCTCAAGATGGGAATGACGTTTTTTTGAGGGCGGACCATGCCAAATTGCCGGACGCTTGGCGCCGCGCTAACGCTGTTTTGTCTTGCCGCCCCATCGCCTTCAGCCGCGGACGAAAGACCTGGTTGCAGCGTGGGCGAGCCCTCGGCCGTGATCGTCGCAAGCCAGGGCGTCGTTACCCTGCGCGACCTGACGGGCACGGACTTGGACGCTCAAGTCGGCTCCTTGCTGTGCCCGGGCGATCGGCTGCGAACCGGGTCTGACGGCGCGGTCGAGCTGCGGATCACCGGGTCGAACTCGACGATCGGCGCCCACAACGACTCGATCCTCGTGATCGCCGAACTGACGGCCGCAGAAGGACCGGACATCACCCTGGTCGATGGCCTGCTGCGCTTCATCAGCTCGGTCGAGGGCTACTTCGAGGTTGGCACCCCCTTCGCCTATGCCGGCATCGACGGCACCGAGGCCGTGATCGTCGTGGACGCCGCGGCGCAGCAAGCGCTGTTCCTGGTGCGCGAGGGCGATGTGGAGACAGGCGTGCGCGGCGGGCCCGATCCGCTGATGCTGGCCGCCGGCCAGGCCGCCTTCGTCTCCGCCGACGAGCCCCTCCGCCTGGCGACTGCCGACGATGTGCCGGCGCGCTTTCGGCCGCTACTGCTCGATCCGGCCGGCGCCTCGGACTGGGCGGTCTATTACCCGCCCGTGCTGCTCTCCGCCGACAGCGCCGATCAGCGGGTGCGCGCGGCCGCCGAGGCCCTCGCCGCGGGACAGCCTGACCGCGCAGAGGCGCTGCTGACGCCGCCGCCCGATGCGCCGACCGACCGGGCCGCGGCGCTCGCGCTGCGGTCAATCGCAGCAGTTTTCCGCAATCGACCCGAGGACGGCACCGCCCTCGCCGAGGCGGCGATTGAGAGCGACCCGACCCTGGGTGCCGGCCATGTCGCGCTCAGCTACGCGCGCCAGGCAGGCGGCGATCCTGCGGCTGCGCTGACCGCGGCCACCGCGGCGGTCGACGCGGATCCGGACGATGCGTATGCTTGGGCGCGCGTTGCGGAACTTGCCCTGACCCTGGGCGACCGCCGCGCTGCGGAAGCCGCCATCGCCCGATCGCTCGCGCTGCAAGAGACCGCGCTTGCGCGCAGCATCGAGGGGTTCGTCCGCCTCTCCTTCATCGACCTCGACGCTGCCCAGACGGCCTTTCGGCGCTCCATCGAGATCGACAGCGGCGATCCGCTGGCCCGGTTGGGCCTGGGCCTCACGCTGATCCGCGATGGGCGCGGACCGCAAGGGCGGGCGGAGCTGGAGAACGCCGTCGCCCTCGACCCGCGGCGCGCCCGCCTGCGCACCTGGCTGGGCCGCGCCTACATCGAGGCCGCCATGGGCGAACGCGCGCTGGCACAGTTCCGCTTGGCCGAGGAAGAGGATCCCGACGATCCCAACGCGCCGCTGTTCCGCGCGCTGCAGCTCTTCATCGACAACCGCCCGGTGGAGGCGCTGAGCGAGGTTGAGGACGCCATCGCCCTGTCGCCCGCGCGCGCGCCGATCCGCAGCCGCATCGGCCTTGGCGAGGATGCCGCGGTGGGTGCCGCCGCCCTCGGCAGGCTCTATCTCGCGCTGGGGCTGGAGGATCTTGCCGTCACCACGGCGGACCGCGCCGTCAGCGCCGATCCGACCAACCCCGAGGCGCATCGCTTTCTGGCCGATGCCCTGCAGGACAGCGGCGGCTCGGAGTTCGGGCGGACGAGTTCTGCCTTCCGCGGCAACCTGCTGACGCCGCCCTCCAGCGCCCCCATCGACCTGTTCCTCAACGAGCCGGATCTGGCACTGCTGGAGACCGCGGGGCCGGCCCGCCTCAGCTTTGCTGAGCTGGCGCCAGTGTTCGAGGAGAACGGCTTCAGCTTCTTCGGCACGGCATTTGCCGGCACGCAGGAGACGCTGGGCGAAGAGACCTCGCTGACCCTGGTGCATGACACCTTCTCCTTCTCGGCAGGACAACTGTTCCTGACGAGCGACGGCTATCGGGTGAACAACGACCTGCAGCACAGCGTCTTTGGCGCGCAGGCCACCTGGCAGGTCTCGCCGGAGTTCAGCCTGTTCGGCGAATACATCGACCGGCAGACCGATGCGGGCGACCGCCTGCTCAACTTCGATCTGGAAGACGCGGTGGACTCGCTGACGACCAGCCTGGATCGGCGCCGGGGCCGTGCCGGTTTCCGCGCAGATCTCGCGCCCAGCCAGACGGTGATCGGCGCGGTCACCTACAGCACGCTCGACACCGTATCGACACAGGACGTGTTCTTCTCCCCGTTTTTCTCCTTTACGACCACCGACCTGACCGAGGACGAGTCGATCGATGCGCAGGTCCAGCACATCGGCAAGTTCGGCAGGGTGACGACGGTCTCGGGCCTCAGCTTCGCCCATGTCGACGGCGAGGCGACCTCCATCGTCTTCGGCTTTCCGGATCTGACCGAAACGACGACGCGCCAGGCCAACGTCTATACCTACGTCGATGTGAACCTGCCCGATCCGGTCACCTGGACCTTCGGCCTCAGCTACGACCGCTACGAGGAAGACGGCAACGCCCTCGACCGCAGCGAGCTGTTCCCCAAGGTCGGCGTCGAAGCGCGGATCACCCCGAACGTCACCGTCCGCGGAGCCCTCTTCCAGTCCCTATCACGCCGCCTGGTGACCGAGCAGACGCTGGAGCCGATCACGGTCGCGGGTTTCGAGCAGTTCGAGGACACGCTGAACTCCGTCGAGATCACCCGCGGTGGCGCAGGGTTCGATGTGCGCCTCGGTCCCATCGTCCGCGCCGGTGTTGAGGGGACCTATACGATCTTCGAGTTCCCACTGGAGAACGAGCCGGATCCGGAGACCAAGGAGACCAAGATCCGCGGTTACATCAGTGGCGCTGTGACCAACCGCCTGGTGCTCACGCTCGACGGCGACTACCAGCGGCTCCGCTCGGACGCGATCTTCGACTTCGACCAGTACGACGTCGTCACCGGGCGTGTCGCGGCGCGCTACTTCCATCCCTCGGGCTTCTTTGCGAACGCGGAAGTCGAGGTCGGGCATCAAGAGCAGCTCTCAGTCGCCGACAGCACGACGGGTGCTGCCGCACAAAGCGATACCTTCACGCTGCTCAACGGTGCCGTCGGCTATCGGCTGCCGAACCGTCGGGGCGTGATCAGTCTGGAGGTCGAGAACCTGCTGGACACCGACATCAACTTTCAGGAACGCGAGTTGCGACCCGACGTCATTCCGGTTCCGACATTTGCCAGATCTCGTACGGTTTTCCTCCGTGGCACTATTCAGTTCTGAGCGTTCTTCCGGGCGCTCAGGGATTTCTATGCTTTAACCATTTTATCTTTTCGCTATAGTCCGCGCGCGCCGACCAGTCTTGTCGCGAGGTGGGCTCCTGTGCGGACTCACTGCGCATCCCCTGATCGATACGCTGCGTCGGCGTGAAAAACGGCGTCATACAGATCGACTCCCACCTCTCCTTCCGTACCGAAAGGACCTCAGATGAAAATGCTCAAACAGCTCGCGCTCGCCACCGGCGTCGTCGCGCTCTCTATCCTGCCGACGGCAGCAAGCGACGGTTATCCGGCCGAGGCGGAGATCCTGAAATCCATCGAGGGCGAGCTCACAGCGCTGCAGAAGAAGCTCGACGGCATCATGGTCGAGCGCGGCGTGCGCGGCTGGCGCATGGAGTACACGCTCGAAGCGCCGAACGGCGACGTCCTGGCCGCGCGGTTCCTGACGGCAAGCGCCGTCAGCGCAGGAGGCGACCGCTGCTCGGTCACCGCCGGCAGCGGCTCGATCATCTTCCAGAGCGGTCCACAGTACATGGTCTGGTGCGATGGCTCGGCCCCGAGCGACGGCAAGCTGAGCTGGGATCTCTACCAGCTTCGCTTGAACGGCAACTTCAGCTGGCTGACGGGTGCGCAGGACATCCTTTGCACTGAACCCTACGTGAACCCGGTTGCCCTGGCGGCGTTCTGCAGCTGAGGCCGCCCCGCCAAGGGCAAGCCCTTAAAGAAAAAACCCCGCCGCCAAGGTGTCCTTGGCCGCGGGGTAGAAGGCCGACCGCCCGGGATGACAGAGGCGGCCGGTAGAGTGCGGCCCCCCGCCCCGATCACGGGGTGGGAGCCGCGACGTCTCAGTGCGCCGAGGGAGCCGAGGTGGTCTCGCCGGCCATCTGCGGGACGCGGATGGAGTTGACGAGGTCCCGGATCTCCTTCGGCGGCGCCTCGGTGGCGTTGGAGACCATGATCGCCGTGCCGAAGTTCAGCAGCGCGCCGATCGAACCGATGGCCAGCGGCGAGATGCCCAGCACCCAGTACTCGGCCGTGTCCGGGAAGAACGCGGTGCCCGGGATGAACAGCCAGCCCTTGAAGCTGAAGATGTAGCAGAGGGTGAAGGTCAGACCGACGAGCATGCCCGCGATCGCGCCCTTGTTGTTCACCCGGCTGGAGAAGATGCCCATCATCAGCACCGGGAAGATCGAGGCCGCGGCGATGCCGAAGGCAAGCGCCACCGTCTGGGCCGCAAAGCCCGGCGGATTGAGGCCTAGCCAGGTCGCCACACAGATGGCCACGGCCATCGAGATGCGTGCGGCGAGCAGCTCGTTCTTCTCGGAGATGTTGGGCGTCAGCGTGCCCTTCAGCAGGTCGTGGCTGATCGCGGAGCTGATCGCGAGCAAGAGACCCGCGGCCGTCGACAGTGCGGCGGCGATACCACCGGCAGCGACGAGCGCGATGACCCAGCCCGGAAGCTGCGCGATCTCAGGGTTGGCGAGGACGAGGATGTCCCGGTTCACCGTGAGCTCCGAGCCCTGGAAGCCACGTGCGGCCGCCAGCGCCTGACCGGCCTCGGACTTGTCGTCGTAGACCTGGATCAGGCCGTCGCCGTTCTTGTCCTCGAACTTCAGAAGACCGGTCTCTTCCCAGGTCTTCATCCAGCCCGGACGCTGCTCATAGGCCAGCGCCTCGGCCTGCGGGCCGTTCGGGTAGACGGTGTCCAGCAGGTTCAGACGCGCCATGGCACCAACCGCAGGAGCGCAGAGGTACAGCAGCGCAATGAACACCAGCGCCCAGCCGGCGGACCAGCGCGCGTCCTTCACCTTCGGCACGGTGAAGAAGCGGATGATCACGTGCGGCAGACCGGCGGTACCGATCATGAGCGTGAGCGTGAACAGCAGCATGTTGAAGGTGGAGCCCGAGTACTCGGTGTACTGCGAGAAGCCGAGATCCGTCAGCAGGCCGTTCAGGGTGACCAGCAGCGGCTCGCCCGAGCCGGTGTGATCCGAGAACAGACCCATCGGCGGCAGCGGCGTACCCGTCAGCTGCAGCGAGATGAAGATCGCCGGCACCGTGTAGGCGAAGATCAGCACGACATACTGAGCCACCTGGGTGTAGGTGACGCCCTTCATGCCGCCGAGCACGGCATAGAAGAACACGACACCCGCGCCCAGCAGCAGGCCGGTGGTGTTGTCGACCTCGAGGAAGCGCGAGAAGGCGACGCCCACACCGGTCATCTGACCGATGACGTAGGTGATGGAGGCCACGATCAGGCAGAGCACCGCGATGATGCGCGCCGTCGGGCTGTAGAACCGGTCGCCGATGAACTCCGGCACCGTGAACTTGCCGAACTTGCGCAGGTACGGGGCCAGCAGGAGGGCGAGCAGCACGTAGCCGCCGGTCCAGCCCATCAGGAAGGCCGAGCCGAAGTAGCCGGTGAAGGCGATGAGGCCCGCCATCGAGATGAAGGAGGCCGCAGACATCCAGTCGGCCGCAGTGGCCATACCGTTGGTGACCGGGTGCACGCCACGACCCGCCGCATAGAACTCGGAGGTCGAGCCGGCGCGGGCCCAGAAGGCGATGCCGATGTAGAGCGCGAAGCTCGCACCGACGAAAAGGATGTTAAGAAGTGTTTGATCCATCGGTCCTCACTCCTCCTCGACGCCCATGCGACGGTCGAGACCGTTCATGTAGAAGGCGTAGAAAAAGATCAGCGCGAGGAACACGAGGATCGAGCCCTGTTGCGCAAACCAGAAACCAAGGTCGGTGCCCCCAACCTCAATGCCCTTCAGTAGCGGGCGCAGCAGAATGCCGAACCCAAAGGATACCGTCGCCCAAATGATCAGGCAGATCCTGACGACGCGGATGTTTGCCTTCCAATAGGCGTCCGCGAGTTCTTCGTTTGACATTGTCGTCGTTCTCCCAGGCTTGTTTCGTCCTAGTGCCGGCCGGTCTTACCCTCCCGATCCGGTCGTCTTAGCCGGCGCGAGGGGGCACCGGGAGCGGGCAGGACGCCCGTCGTTTGGCCCGCCTCCCGGCGGACGTGGTCCGGGCCCGGCCGGAGGAGGCCGGACCCAGGATCGGGTTACTGGACCGCGCGGTTCTCGATCAGGTCGTCGACCACGCCCGGATCGGCGAGGGTCGAGGTATCGCCCAGCGCACCGGTCTCGTTCTCGGCGATCTTGCGCAGGATGCGGCGCATGATCTTGCCCGAGCGGGTCTTGGGCAGGCCCGGCGCCCATTGGATCACGTCGGGCTTGGCGATCGGCCCGATCTCCTTGCGGACATGCGCCTGCAGTTCCTTGAGCAGCTCGTCGGAGGGCTCGTAGCCCGCCATCAGGGTCACGTAGCAGTAGATGCCCTGGCCCTTGACGTCGTGCGGGTAGCCCACGACCGCCGCCTCGGAGACCGAGGGGTGGCTGACGAGCGCGCTCTCGACCTCGGCGGTGCCCATGCGGTGGCCCGAGACGTTGATGACGTCGTCGACGCGGCCGGTGATCCAGTAGTAGCCGTCCTCGTCACGCCGGCAGCCGTCGCCCGAGAAGTAGTAGCCCTTGAACATCTCGAAGTAGGTCGAGACGAAGCGGTCGTGATCGCCGTAGACCGTGCGCATCTGGCCGGGCCAGCTATCGGCGATGGCCAGCACGCCCTCGGCCGGGTTGCCGCCGATCTCCTCGCCCTTGTCGTTCAGCACCACAGGCTGGACGCCGAAGAAGGGTTTGGTGGCCGAGCCCGGCTTGGTCGGGATGGCCCCCGGCAGGGGGGTGATCAGATGGCCGCCGGTCTCGGTCTGCCACCAGGTATCGACGATGGGGCAGCGGCCCTTGCCGATCACCTCGTTGTACCAGCGCCAGGCCTCCGGGTTGATGGGCTCGCCCACGGTGCCGAGGATACGCAGATCGCTGAGGTCGTACTTGGTGACGAACTCGTCGCCCTGGCCCATCAGCGCGCGGATGGCCGTCGGCGCGGTGTAGAACTGGTTGACCTTGTGCTTTTCGCAGACCGCCCAGAAGCGCCCGGCATCCGGGTAGGTCGGCACGCCCTCGAACATTACCGTGGTCGCGCCGTTCGCAAGGGGGCCGTAGACGATGTAGCTGTGGCCCGTGACCCAGCCCACGTCCGCGGTGCACCAGAAGACGTCACCCTCTTGGTAGTCGAAGGTGTATTGGTGGGTCATCGCAGCATAGACGAGATAGCCGCCCGAGGTGTGGACGACGCCCTTGGGCTTACCGGTCGAGCCCGAGGTGTAGAGGATGAAAAGCGGATCCTCGGCGCCGACCTCGACCGGGGCGCAGTGGTCGGTCACCCGCTCGACCTCGTCGTGGTACCAGACGTCGCGGCCATCCTGCATGAAGATGTCACCGCCGGTGCGCCGGACCACCAGGCACTTCACGTCGTCGCCGCACTTGGCCAGCGCCTTGTCGACATTGGCCTTCAGCGGGGTGACGCGGCCGCCGCGCGGCGCCTCGTCCGAGCAGATGACCAGCTTGGCGTCGCAGCCGTTGACCCGGTCGGCCAGCGCGTCCGGGCTGAAGCCCGCGAAGACGATGGAGTGGATCGCGCCAATGCGGGCGCAGGCCAGCATGGCGTAGGCGGCGGCGGGGATCATCGGAAGGTAGAGCACGACCCGGTCGCCCTTCTTCACGCCCATGGCGTGCAGGACGTTGCCGAACTTCGAGACCTGCTCGTAGAGCTCCTGATAGGTGATGTGCTGCGCCACCTCCGGATCGTCGCTCTCCCAGATGATCGCGGTCTGATGCGCGCGATCCTTCAGGTGGCGATCGATGCAGTTGTAGGCGACGTTGAGCGTGCCGTCCTCGAACCACTTAATCGAGACGTTGTGGTAGTCGAAGGAAGTGTTCTTGACCTTGGTGTAGGGCTTGATCCAGTCGAGACGCTTGCCGTGCTCGCCCCAAAAGGCCGCCGGATCGTCGACCGAGGCCTTGTACATCTCCTCATATTTGGCCGCGTCGGCATGGGCCATCGCGACGATCTCTTCCGACGGCTCGACCACGGCGCTCGCGATCTCGGTGTGCGTCGTCATGCGGGGCCTCCTCCCAGGCATTGTGGATTCTCGTTGGTGCAGAATTCGAAACTACCTTCCGCACTCCGGCAATGCCGTAATTGATCTAGGTCATGCCCTCAACAACGCGCTGAAAACTCAAGCAAACTCTGTAAATTCACAGACAGCGAGCGGAGATCGTCAGTAAATTTCACTCGCTTTTGAAAACCCGTTCCGGCACAAGCGGTTGCGGGACGCTACCCGTTGAGACAATCGGCGGTTGCGTCTCTGAAATTTCATTGCGCGCCCGCGACGGGCCATAGCGTCGCACCCGACTTGCGGCGGCCCCAGGCGGCCCCGCAGGCCTACAATCAGCGAAACACTGGGAGAAACCCATGTCCCCCCTCGAGACCCCCGGCACCATCCGCACCACCGACGGCCGCGCCCGGCTCTACGACAGCGTGCTCGACACCGTCGGGGACACGCCCTGCATCCGCATCAACAAGCTCGCGCCCGATCACGTCGCGCTTTACGTCAAGGCGGAGTTCTTCAATCCGGCCGCCTCGGTGAAGGATCGGCTGGCGATGAACATCATCGAGGGGGCGGAGCGTGAGGGGCGCATTCAGCCCGGCCAGACGGTGGTAGAGGCGACCTCGGGCAACACGGGCATCGGCCTGGCCATGGTCTGTGCGGCCAAGGGCTATCCGCTGGTCGTCACCATGGCCGACAGCTTCTCGATCGAGCGGCGCCGCCTGATGCGCTTTCTCGGCGCCAAGGTCGTGCTGACGCCGCGCGCCCAAAAGGGCTTCGGCATGTACCAAAAGGCCAAGGAGCTGGCGGAGGCGAACGGCTGGTTCCTGGCAAGCCAGTTCGAGACGTCGGACAATGCCGCGATCCACGAGAGCACGACCGCGCGCGAGATCCTGGCGGATTTCAAGGAGACGGGCCTCACCCATTGGATCGGCGGCTATGGCACCGGCGGCACGGTCTCGGGCATCGGCCGTGTGCTGAAGAAGACCTGGCCGGACCTCAAGATCGTCCTGTCGGAGCCTACGAACGCGCAGCTCGTCGGCTCCGGCACGCCCCAGGGCCGCAACGCCGCCAACCAGCCGGAGCATTCGCACCCGGCCTTCGAGCCGCACCCGATCCAGGGCTGGACCCCGGATTTCATCCCGCATGTGCTGCAGGAGGCGATCGACGGCGGTTACTACGACGAGATGATCCCCGTCGCGGGACCCGAGGCGATGGAGTGGTCGCGCAAGCTAGCCCAGCATGAGGGCATCCTGACCGGTGTCTCGGGCGGCGCTTCGATGGCGGTGGCGATGAAGGTGGCCGAAAGCGCGCCCGCAGGCTCGGTCATGGTCGCCATGTTGGCCGATACCGGCGAGCGCTATCTCTCCACCCCGCTCTTCGAAGCCTACGGCGCGGACATGGATGAGGGGGAAATCGCGATCTCGAAGTCCACCCCGGGCTATCAGCTCGACTGAAGCGGCGAGCCTCGCGGCCTTCCCCTGCCCGCGGGGGGAGGAAGCACGAACGGTCACGCTCGCCCCATCGAAGACACCCCATCGCCGGCGGCGCCTTGTGGTGGCCCCGGCGCGCCCTACCCTCAAACCGTCGCGGCGTGCGGCGGCACAGCAGGGGGCGGCGACGGCATGCGGGAGACGACCTTCTTCGACCGGCTCACCATCGGCCCTGCGGCGCGCATAGGCAGCATTGGCGGGATGATCGCGGCGGACAGCGGCGTGGTCCACTACCTCGCCGACGGCCGGCGCACCGCAGCCGGCAGCTTAGAGGGCGCAGGCTCGACACCCGTCGTCCTGCTGCACGGGGCAAGCGGGAACCTGCGCGACTTCGCGATCTCGCTGCTGCCAAGCCTCGCCCGCCATCGCCATACCATCGCCCTCGACCGCCCCGGCTTCGGCCATTCCAGCCGTGCTGCTGGCAGCGACCTTCTCTCGGGCCAGGTGCGGGTGCTGCGCCGCGCGCTCCGCCGGCTCGGCCATCGGCGCTACCATCTGGTCGGGCACAGCTACGGCGGCGCGGTCGCGCTCGACTGGGCGCTGCGCCACCCCGAGGACGTCGCCTCCCTCGGCCTCGTCTCGGCGGTCAGCATGGACTGGGGCGGCCATCTCGCCCCCTTCTATCGTCTCGGCCGTCTGGCCGGTCTGCGGTTCCTCGTCAGCCAGATGGCCCCTTTCGCGCCGGAACGCTTCGTCGCCCAGACCCTGCAGGGTGTCTTCGCGCCCGCGCCGGTGCCCGAGCGATACCGCGAGGAGGCCGGGATCGACCTGGCGCTGCGCCCGGCGACCTTCCGGCTCAACCAACGCCAGATCACCACGCTCTATCCCCAGATCCTGGAGCAGGTGCCGCAGTATGATCGGCTGCGCTGCCCCGTGGCGATCGTGCATGGGACGGCCGATGAGATCGTGCCGGCTGCAGTCCATGCTGGCCCGCTGGCCGAGCGGCTGTCGACGGCCCGCCTCACCCTCCTCCCCGGCGCGGGGCATATGCCCCACCACACCCATCGCGAGGCGGTCACCGAGGCCCTGCTCGCCGGGATGGCGGAAGCCTAGGGACGGGCCGAAACGCCGGCCGCTACCAGCGCGTGGCACCCAGCAGGCAGGGGTGGGGGATCAACGTACCGTTGGCCAGCCTGTCGCCCCCTCTCCTGCAGGGGTCTCTGAAAGGGGCCCAGCACGACCGCTCTTGGAACCGTCCGTCTTCGCGACCTCAATCTTCGCGAAGACTTCACGATCCGCCGTCAATCCTGACGTGGGTGGGCTCGGGAGCCGGGGGGCAGGCGCCCGCCCCTCTTTTGCAGCAGGCCTAGGGCTGCGCCTCGGCAAATCCCCAGCGCCAAAGTGCGGGACCCTCACGGCCATAGGCCTGGGCGATCACCATCTTGTGGACCTCGTCGGCGCCATCGACTAGGCGCGCCTGGCGGGCATAGCGATAGATCCACTCGAGCACCGTATCGGTGGAGTATCCGCGGGCACCGCAGATCTGGATCGCATCGTCCGCGGCCCGATGCAGGGTCTCGGCCACCTGGATCTTGGCCATGGAGATCGCCGTCTTCGCCCGGTCGCCCTGATCGAGCAGCCAGGCCGCCTTCATCGTCAGCAACCGCCCCAACTCGATCTGATGGGCGATCGCGCCCAGCTTCACCTGCACCGTCTCCCGCTCTGCAAGACGCACCCCGAACCCCTCACGCTCGGCCGCATAGGCGCCCGCGATCTCCATGCAGCGCTTGGCAAGCCCCAGCCAGCGCATGCAATGCGTCAGCCGGGCGGGGCCGAGGCGGATCTGCGTGACCTTGAGGCCGTCGCCCTCCTCCAAGAGGCGGTTCTCGAAGGGCACCTCCAGCCCATCGAAGACCAGTTCGCAATGCCCGCCGTGCTCCTCCGGCCCCATGATCCCGATGCGCCGCTCGATGCGCCAGCCGGGCTGGTCCGCATCGAACAGCAGCGCCGTGAGCCCCTTGCGCGGGTCGTCCGACGTCCGCGCCATCAGGATGAACTTTTGGGCCACGCCCGCGCCGGTGATGTACCACTTGCGTCCCGTTACCCGGTAGCCGGTGTTGGTCCGCTCCGCGCGGGTCAGCATCATCGAGGGATCCGATCCCGCGCCCGGCGCAGGTTCGGTCATCGCGAAGGCCGAACGCGCCTGCCCGGCCACCACCGGCGCCAACCAGTCGGCCTGCTGCAGGGGCGTGCCGATCTGTGCGAGCAGCCGCATGTTCCCGTCGTCCGGAGCGGCGGCGTTGAAGCAGACCGGGCCGAAGACGGAGCGGTTCATCTCCTCATAGGCCGCGGCGAGACCCGTGAAGGTGAGCCCGAGACCGCCCTGCGCCACGGGCACGTTCGGCGCCCAGAGACCGGCGGCCTGAACCTTCGCGCGCAGCCCGGTCAGCACCGCCTCGGGCAGGTTGCCATGGTCGGCGAAGTGCGCGGGATCGGCTTCGAGCGGCAGGATCTCCTCGGCGACAAAGGCGGCGACGCGGGCGCGATAGGCCTCGCTCGCCGGATCGAGGGTGAAGTCCATGGGGCCTCCCTGGCGCGTCTCTTGTCGCGGCGTCTCTCTCGGGCGCGCGCCCTGCTCTATAGCGCGCGGCAGAGATGCCCGCCATCGACCGGGATGACCGCGCCGGTGATATAGGCCCCGGCATCGGAGAGCAGGAGCTCGAGCGGCCCCTCCAGATCCTCGGGCCGGCCGAAGCGGCGCATTGGGATGACCTGGCGGATCTCCTCGCCCGCGGGGCTCTCGAGGAACGCCCGATTGATCTCCGTGGGGATGTAGCCGGGGGCGATGGCATTCACCCGGATGTTGTGGCGCGCCCATTCGAGCGCGAGGCACCGCGTCAGATGCACCAGCCCCGCCTTGGCCGCCGCATAGGCCGCCACCCCCTGCCCGGTGCCAAAACCGAGGATCGAGGCGGTGGAGACGATCGCACCGCCACCGCCCTCCGCCATGGCGCGGGCGGCCGCCTGAGCCACGGTAAAGGCCCCGGTGAGGTTGGTATCGATGACCCGCTGCCACTCGGTGGCCGGCATCTCCAGCGCCTTGCCACCCCAGGCGACGCCCGCGTTGTTGATCAGCCCGTCCAGCCGACCGCGCCAGGCGAGGGCTTGCCTTATGGCAGTTTCGACCGCTTCCGGATCGGTCACATCCAGCTCAAACGGCTGGCAAGTTCCGTTTTCGACCCCCGGAAGACGGTTCAGTGATTCGCGCCGACGCGCACTTGCCACAACATATGCGCCTTTTCCGACCAGATACCCCGAGATATGCGCACCCAAGCCGCTCGAGGCCCCTGTCAAGAAATAGATTTTGCCCTGAAGGGTTGTTTTGGCGTCATCTTTCTGCGACATCTTGACTGTCAACTTTGCTCAACACTTCGCCTGGAATGTTTCAAAACGCCGTTCTGAGCACCCCGAAGATCACAATCTTCGATGCTCGCGGGAGGAAGGCAAGGCGCTCCAGACGTTCCATGCTATGGAAACGGTGTCCAGCATGCGACATGCGCTAGAAAGGACAAGAACGTGGCCGACCTCGAACAGGCAGAAATCACGGCGATGACCGATGCGGTCCGCCAGATCGGTGACAGCTGGACGCTGTTGATCGTCTGGGCGGCTCTGCGGGGGATCACCCGTTTCGATACTTTCCAGCGGCGCCTCGGCGTGGCCCGGAACATCTTGTCCAACCGCCTCGCACGGCTGGTGGATGAGGGCATTCTTGAGAAACGCCCTGTCCACAGCGGCGCGCGCCGGCTGGAGTACCGGATCACTGCAAAGGGCGAAGCCCTGCGCCCGGTGCTCGACTGGATCCAGGACTGGGGTTCCAAGAACCGCCGGACGCTGCATCACCAGCGCTGAGCAGCGCCGGTTCAAACACGGCCTAGGGCGCGTGGCCTAGCCACGGGCTCCTGAGCTGTGACCGACGCATGAGCGTGGCCCGCATCCGTGGGCCCGGCATCCATGGGCTATGACCTCAACGAAAGCGTTTGAGCACCGTGGCCGCGGTCTCCAGCGACACCGCCTGGCGGCTCACCGCAGCAGCGGCCGCATCGCAGGTCTCTTTGGTTTCCACGTAGTTGTCCGCGCAGCGCACGGCCTGTTGCAGCACCGTCGCCTCCCCCGCGACCGCCTCCTTGAAGCGGTCGAAGGTGCCCACCGCCTGGGTGCCGGCAATCACGCGCCGCACCTCGTCGCAGTTGACCCCCTGCCCCGCCAGCGCGATCCCCAAGGCCCGATCGGCCTGCGGCGCAAGGCACAGCTTCCAGATCACGTCGAGCTGGACGCTGGGAAACAGCGCAATGATCGTCCGGTGCCGCGGCGCGAGCGCCAGGTACCCCGACCGCACACCGTCCGGTGGCCAGAACGCATAGGAGATCAGGAAACTCGAGGCGCCGAAGGACCGGGTCCCGGGCGTCGGCGGCGAGACAAAGCCCGTGGGCAGCGGCGGCAGCTCCAGATCACGGCGCACGAAGGTGAAGATCTGCGCCTCTCCCAGCTGCTGCGCCCCCGCCTCATCGATCGGGATCAGCGTCACCAGGGCACCAAAGGGCTGCGGGTCGAGCCGCAGCAAGCTCTGATCGACGCCGAGCGCCATGACACCTTCCGCCCCGCCGTCCTGGATGGTGAGTTCGAAGGTACGGCTGATCCCCGCAGGATCGGTCAAGGTACCGCTCGCCAGGGCCCCCTCGACCGCGACCGAGAGCTGCCCCCCCTCCGCCGCGTCGATCCCGTAGAAGGCCCCCTCCAGCGGCGAGGCCACCGCCGGGCCCGGCGCAACACCGAAGAAGACAGCCAGCGCAAGAGAGGCGAGCGCGCGGAAGAGGACCGATAGGGGGCTGCGGTTCATCATGGGGGCGGTATAGTCGGCGCCGCGGCATCAGGACAAGCGCCCGCTGGCCACCGCCTCGACGCCCTGACGGCGCGTCTGCCGGGAAGGAAACGATGGAATGATCGACTGGGACAAGCTGCGCGTCTTCCACGCGGTGGCGAGCGCGGGAAGCCTCACGCATGCGGGTGAGCAACTGCACCTCAGCCAGTCGGCGATCAGCCGGCAGATCCGGGGGCTGGAACTGCAGCTTCAGGCAACGCTGTTCCACCGCCATGCGCGCGGCCTGCTGCTGACCGAGCAGGGCGAGATCCTCTATGCCTGCACGCAGACCATCGCCAAGAGCCTGACCTCGGCCGCTGCCCGGATCCGCGACGCCAAGGACGGCGTCTTCGGCGATCTGAAGGTCACGACGACCGCAGGCTTCGGCACGCTCTGGCTGTCGCCGCGGCTGGCGCATCTGATGGACGACCACCCGGACCTGAAGGTCGAGCTGATCCTGACCGAGGAGGTCCTGGACTTGCCCATGCGCGAGGCGGACGTGGCAATCCGGCTCCTCTCGCCCAATCAGGCCGAGCTGATCCGCCGGCCGCTGATGAATACCTGCATTTCGCTGTTCGCGACGGCCAGCTATCTGGAGAACCACGGCACGCCTGCGCGGGTCGAGGATCTGCGTCAACACCGCATGCTCACCTTCAGCACCAAGGCACCGCAGCCGCGCGAGGCGATGGAGTGGCTGGAAATGATGGGCCTGCGCACATGTGACGCCGATCTGCGGATCAACAGTTACTTTGGTGTGCTCAAGGCTGCGCTCAATGATCTCGGCATCGCCATCCTGCCGGATTACATCACCCGCGATTATCCAGAACTGGTCCCTGTGCTGGGTGAGCACCGAAGCCCGCCGGTGACGATCTGGTTCGTCTACCCCGAGGAGCTGCGGCACAGCCAACGCGTGCTCGCCTTCAGAGACTTTATTTTGCGCGAAGTGGATCAGTTCTTAAAGAAAACGGCTCAGAAGGAGAGCCTTGCATGACACACAAGGGTGGTTTGCGGCCACTGCGTCGAATTTGTCCTTGTTGCATCCGCGAAGACGCGTTACCTGCGATGTGGGCAGCGCTGCTGCCTAGGTTGTGATACCTCCCTGTTGAACTCGGCCGGGCCCTCGCGCCCGGCTTCTTTTCACGGGAAATCTTACCCCTCACGATAGTTTTTGGCGGCCAACCCATGGCGCGCCATCTTCTCGTTGAAGGTGCGCCGGGGCAGGTCGAGCGCTGCCATCACAGCCGAGACATTGCCCCGTTCCGCGATCAGCGCTTCCTCCAAGAGCTGGCGCTCATACGCCTCCAGGCGCTTGCGCAGCCCCGCGCCAGGGTCGTCCTCACCCCCAGCCTGTGCCGTGCCACTGTCGGCGGGCCACCCGCTCAAGTCGCCCGACAGCAGCGTGGCGATCGCGACCGGGCCGCGGCGGGCGCGCACCACGGCCCGTTCCGCCAGATTGGCAAGTTCGCGCACGTTGCCGGGCCAGTCGTGCGCCGCCAGCACGGTGCGATCGGCCTCGGTCAGCACCAGCGTCTCAGCCAGGTCCGGCCGCCCCTCCCGCGCCGCGGCCAGGCTCGCGAACAGCCCGAACAGCAGGGGGATATCCGCCACCCGGTCACGCAGCGGCGGCACCTGCAGCGCCAGGGTGTTCAGCCGATAAAGAAAGTCGCGCCGCAACCGGCCAGAGGCGACTTCCTGCTCGAGATCGGCGTTCGTGGCGGCAACCACCCGCGTATCGACCTTGACCGGCCGGCGCGCGCCCAGGCGCTGCACCTCCCCCTCCTGCAGTGCGCGCAACAGGACCGGCTGCATATGCGGCGGCAGCGAGGTGACCTCGTCCAGGAACAGCGTGCCACCTGACGCGGCCTCCAGATATCCCGCCGCCGCCCGCCCGGCACCGGTGAAGGCGCCCACCTCATGCCCGAAGAAGGCCGCTTCGAACAGCGTCTCGGGGATCGCAGCGCAGTTCACCGCCACGAAGGGCCCGGCGGCGCGCGGCGACAGATCGTGCAGGCTGCGGGCGACGACCTCCTTGCCAGCGCCGGTCTCCCCGGTGATCAGGACCGCCGCCTGGCTCTCGGCCGCCTCCGCCACCGCCTCGCGCAGGGCCACCATGACCGGTGTGGCGCCGGCCAGACGCTCCGCCAGCAGCCCGCTGTCGCCTTTCAGCCGCTCGCGCAGGGCGCGGTTCTCCAACGTCAGGCGCCGCGCCTCCGCCGCCCGGCGGACCAGGCTCAACAGCCGCTCGGGGTCGAAGGGCTTCTCGACGAAGTCATAGGCGCCGGCGCGCATGGCCGAGACGGCCATGGCCACATCGCCATGCCCGGTCAGCAGGATCACCGGCAGTTGCGGATCGCGCGCCGCCACGGCCTCCAACAGAGCCAGGCCATCGGCCCCCGGCATCCGCACATCGCTGATGATCGGGCCGGCAAAGCGCGGATGCAGCGCCGCGAGCGCCTCCTCCGCCGTGGCGCAGACTTCGGGGTCGAAGCCGCCCAGCGACAGCCACTGGCTGAGCGACCGGCGCAGCTCAGCCTCGTCATCGACGATCAGGACGGGGCAGCGGGCGGCTGCGGCGGCGGCGGGGGCAAGCGGGGCGGACACCGTGCTCAGCCCCCCTTCGACCGCCCGAGCGGCAGCGAAAGGCGAAACTCGGCCCCGCCTTCGGGATGGGTGACCCCGCCCAGCGCACCACCCAGGTCCTTCGCAATGCCCGAGGCGATGGCGAGGCCCAGGCCCAGGCCTTCGCCCGGCGGCTTGGTGGTGAAGAACGGTGCGAAAAGATCCCCCTCCACGGGCAGACCGGGCCCAAGATCGCGCACCGTGAGCACGGCGGTCTCCCCCTCGGTGGAGAGCGTCACCGTGACGGTGCGTCGGTCGGGGGGGACCGCGGAGGCGGCGTCGACCGCGTTCTGCAGCAGGTTGACCACGATCTGCTCCAAGAGATGCGCGGCCGAGGCTACAGGCACGGCCCGGCTGGGCAGCGCGAGCTTGATCGTCGCCCCGCAGGCATCGGCGCGCGGCTGGGTGATCTCCGCCGCATGGCGCACGGCCGCGGCCAGGTTCGCCGGCCGCTGCACCGGCCGGTCCGGCCGCGCAAAGGCCTTGAGGTCGCGGGTAAGGCTCCCCATCCGCCCGATCAGCCGCTCGATCCGGCCCAGCGGCTCCGCCGCCTCGGCCACGCGCCCCTGGTCCGCCAGATGCCGGGCTGAGGCGAGATAGGTCGACATCGCACTCAGGGGTTGGTTGAGCTCATGGGCGACCGCCGCCGACATCTGTCCCAGCGCCGCGAGCTTCGAGGCCTGGGCCAGCGCCGCCTCCACGCGCTGACGCTCCGCGATCTCGTCCGACAGCCGCCGGTTCAGCGCCTTCAGCGCCGCCGCGTCCTGGCTGAGGTCGGAATAGGCGCGCTGGCTGCGCTGGCTGTCCATGAAGAAGGCCAGGGTCGCGAGCAGCGACATGATCATGATCTGGGCCGAGAGCACGCTCCCCACCCGCTCGGCGATCAGCCGCCTGGGGCGGAAGACATGCACCGTCAGCGGCCCTGCCCCGACGGTCGCGCTTGCCAGAATGCTGCGCCGGGCCAGCGCCCCCCGCGGGGCATCGGCAGTCACCCAATCCGCCGCCGGCGCGCCGTAAGCGCCCGGCACGCTGGTCAGTTGGATAAGGCCGCCCGCATCGGCGATGGCAACATCGCCGGGCGTGCTGGACCAGGCATAGTCGAGGGCGGCGGAACGGATCGGCACGGCCGCCACCGCGCTGCCCGGCGGGCCGAGGCGCCAGAGCAGCCAAAACGTCGGGCCTGGCGTCTGCCCGCCAACGCCGGTCGCGACCCCCGCGACCCGGGCCTTGGCGACCAGGGCCTTGGGCGGTGCGCCCCGCCCACCACCGGCACGCCCCTCCTCGGGCGGCAGGATCGTCAACCGCGCCAGCGGCACCACCGCTTCACCGCCCGGCACAGCATCGGCAAGCCTCAGCAGCGCGCTCTCGGCCGCCACCCGGGGACGCATCCCCGGCCGGGCCAAGGCGTCGCCGGAGAGAAGCGCCAGGGCCCGGGCGAGGGGGGCGAGTTGGCCAATCTCCTCCGCCACCACCGCGGCAATCGTCTCCGCGCCCGCCAAGGCTGCGGTGCGCGCATTCTCCGTCTCACGCACGGTCACGATGGTGTAGGTCGCGCCCAGGATCAGCGCAGCGCCGAGCGCGCTCATGCTCAGCACCAGACGCCGCCACCCCGGCAGACGCAGCCAAGCACGGCCCCGGCCCGCAAAGACCTCGGTGATATCGGTCATAGGGTGGAACTCTGTCTCAAAGGACAGAAGGTTGAAAGGGATCGCCGGGCAATCGCGGCGATAAAACTCGCGTGACCGCCCCTGCGCCGCGACCGGCGAAATGCGCTATATCCCGAACAGTTGATTGTGGGAGACGTGAGCGATGAAGCGCCTCAACCGGCCACGCTGGTGGCTGTCTGAAAACCGCACGACGCCGGAGCATGTGTTCTGGAACCGTCGCCGCGTGCTGGCACTTGGCGGCGGTGCGGCCGCCGCCGGCGCCGTGGGCGCCTTGGCCCTCTCCGGCGGCGGTGACAGCCCCGTCGCGGTCGCCGAGGCAAGCACCACCGCAGCAGAGCGGGTGAGCGGCCTGCCCGCGCCCGGCACGCCCTTCACGCCGACGCCCACGCTCAATGCGGCCTTCGCCGATGCCGGGCGCGCAGTGACGGACGAGGAGACGAACTCCACCTACAACAACTTCTATGAGTTCGGCTCGCACAAGGCGATCGCCGATGCCTCCCGCGCGCTCGACACCGACGGCTGGACCGTGACCTTCGACGGACTGGTCGAGGCGGAGCAGACCGTCGCGATGGAGGATCTGATCAAGGCCATGCCGGTGGAGGAGCGGATCTACCGCCTGCGCTGCGTCGAGGCCTGGGCGATGGTCGTGCCCTGGATCGGCTTCCCGCTGTCGGCCATGGTGGCCTTCGCCAAGCCGCTCGGCTCGGCGAAATACGTGCAGTTCCAGACCTTCCAGGATCCGGAGGTCGCCCGCGGCCAGCGCCAGCACTGGTACCCCTGGCCCTATACCGAGGGGCTGACCATGGCGGAGGCGGCGAACGATCTGTCGCTGATGGTGATTGGTGCCTATGGCAAGGTCCTGCCGACCCAGTTCGGCGCGCCCATGCGCCTGCACACGCCCTGGAAGTACGGCTTCAAGGCGGTGAAATCCATCGTCCGCGTGACCTTCACCGAGGAACGGCCGCTGAGCTTCTGGGAGGAGTTGCAAGCCCGTGAATACGGCTTCTGGGCCAACGTGAACCCGGCGGTCGACCACCCCCGCTGGTCCCAGGCGAGCGAGCGGCTGCTCGGCACCGACGAGCGGGTGCCGACAATCCGCTACAACGGCTACGAGGCCGAGGTCGCGGCCATGTATCCGCAGTCGCTGATCGAGGAAGCAGGCGTCCGGTTCTGGCGCTAAACGGGCGGAAGTCCGCCGAGCGTGAAAGGTTCATCGGCGGATTTCCGCCGATTACGACAGTTTCGTGACGGTCATCGCGGGTTTTCAGGCGGGATAGCGCCCCAGAACGCAGTGTCAACTCCTTGGCACAGCTCTTGCTGTAAACCTTGTGACCGATCACGACCGGCCGCTGTCCCAGGCGGCTCGATCGGTATTCGCGGCGGGTGCGCCGGGCCCAACGTCCCCGGTGATCCGGCCCCCGCCGCGCTTTTTCCTCATCGACCACCACGGCGAGCCGTGGCCCAGCTGCCGAGAGCGCGCCCATTCCCAGCGGATGCAGTGGCATTCACTATGGGCCTCACTCGCTCGCGAGCAGCCGGCGCTTCCATATCGGCCGTTAGATCAGCGAGCAGTCTACCTCGCCTTCGTTTCGCCTTGAGCCGCTCGTTATTTCGCTGGATGATCTTTAATTCATCAGCAGTCTTTAAATGGGTTCTTCTTTTAGACATTCAAATCTCCTTCAATTTTCAGTCAGATATTGAGTTCCCCATGCTGGTTTTCAAGACTAGTCAACTCAATGCCCTGCAGGGCCAGCAGCGCCTCCAGGCCCGCATGCTCGATCCGCGCATCGGCGGCGGCGGCCAGCACCGGCTTGGCGCGATAGGCGACGCCCAGACCGGCGGCCTCCACCATGGCCAGATCGTTCGCCCCGTCCCCGACGGCCAGGGCATCGGCCAGGCTCAGGCCGCGCGCAGCCAGCGCCGCATCCAGCGCCTGCCGCTTGGCGGCACGGCCCAGGATCGGCGGCACGACCCGGCCGGTCAGCCGCGCAGCCGCGATCTCGAGTGTATTGGCCCGGTGCTCGGCGAAACCCGCCGCCACCGCGACCCGCGCGGTGAAGACCGTGAAGCCGCCGGAGACCAGCATCGTATGCGACCCGCGCGCCGCCATGGTCCGCACCAGCGTCTCAGCCCCGGGGTTCAGCCGAATGCGCTCCGCCCAGACCTGCTCGATCAGCGCTTCCGGGGCGTTCTCGAGAAAGGCGACGCGGGCGGTCAGCGCCCCCTCGAAATCGAGCTCGCCCGCCATGGCGCGCTCGGTCACCGCAGAGACCTGTGCGCCAAACCCAGCGAGATCGGCAAGCTCGTCGAGGCACTCGCAGCCGATCACCGTGCTGTCCATATCGGCGATCAGCAGGCGCTTCTCACGCCCCGCCACCGGCACGGCATTCACATCGATCCCGGGCAGGATCACCGCCCAATCGGCCCGGTCGAAGGCCGCCCGATCCATGACGACGATCTCCGCCGCCGCCGGCGACAGGCGCCGCACCGGCGCGTCCTCCGCCGACAGGCTATAGGCCGCGAGATCGATGTCGGCATCGGCCAGCCCGCGCTCGACCGACGCCGTCAGCACGATGGCGACGTCGGGCGTCGCCGCCTCATCGACGACGGCGGCCAGCCCCTCCTCCGGGCTTACCGGCGCATTCAACCGGAGACCCGCCGCTCAGAAGGCGGCGACGGGGGCGCGGCGCGGCGGGGCCACCGCCGACAGGTTCTCCGCCAACAGGAAGGCGAGCTCCAGCGACTGGTTCGCGTTCAGCCGCGGATCGCAGGCCGTGTGATAGCGATCGCCCAGGGCCGCATCGGTCACCTCGATGGCCCCGCCCGTGCACTCGGTCACATCCGTGCCGGTCATCTCGAAATGCACGCCGCCGGCATAGGTCCCCTCCGCCGCATGGGCAGCGAAGAACTCCCGCACCTCCTGCAGGATGCGCTCGAAGGGGCGGGTCTTGAACCCGGCGGAGGACTTGATCGTGTTGCCGTGCATCGGGTCGCAGGACCAGACGACATGCTTGCCCTCCCGCTCGACGGCGCGGATCCAGTCGGGCAGATGCGCCTCCACCTTGCCGGCACCGGTGCGGCAGATCAGGGTCAGGCGGCCCGCCTCGTTCTCGGGGTTCAGGATGTCGATCAGGCGGAGCAGGTCGTCCGGCGCCAGCGAGGGCCCGCACTTGAGGCCAATCGGGTTGATCACGCCGCGGCAGAACTCGACGTGCGCGCCGTCGGGCTGCCGGGTGCGGTCGCCGATCCAGATCATGTGGCCCGAGCCCGCCACGGAGTGGCCGCTGGTCGAGTCGACCCGGGTCAGCGCCTCCTCGTAGGGCAGCAGCAGCGCCTCATGGCTGGTGAAGTACTCCACCGTCTCCAGCGTGCTCGACGCGGCCTCGGCGGCCGAGGTGGCATTCATGAAGGTCAGCGCCTTCGCCACTTCCTCGGCCAGGTCCTTGTAAGCCTCGGCCTGGGGCGCATCCACGAAGTCGAGGTTCCACTGCACCACGCGCTCCAGGCTCGCGTAGCCGCCGGTCGCGAAGGCGCGCAGCAGGTTCAGCGTGGCCGCCGACTGCATGTAGGCCTGGATCATCCGCTCGGGGTCGGGGATCCGCGCCTCGGGCGTGAAGTCGAACCCGTTGACGATATCGCCGCGGTAGGACGGCAGCTCGACGTCGCCCTTCTTCTCGGTCGGCGCCGACCGGGGCTTGGCGAACTGGCCGGCCATGCGGCCCACCTTCACCACCGGCACGCGCGCGGCGAAGGTCAGCACGACGGCCATCTGCAGCATGACGCGGAAAGTGTCGCGGATGTTATCGGCGGTGAACTGATCGAAGGCCTCGGCGCAATCGCCGCCCTGCAGCAGGAAAGCCTCGCGGTTCACGACCTTCGCCAGTTTCGCGCGCAGGCGCCGCGCCTCCCCGGCAAAAACCAGCGGGGGATAGGTGCCGAGCCGCCCCAGAACGCCGTCCAGCGCCGCTTGGTCGGTGTACTCCGGCATCTGCAGCCCTGTGAGCCCGCGCCAGCTATCCTTGCTCCAGACCTTGGTCATGGCCGATCTCCCGAATTTTCGCTGGCTATAGCGGAAGGTTCGACAGGTGGCCATCCCTTCCAAAACGCTCGCGACAGGGTGTCATGGTTCCTTCACGGGGGCTTTCACGGCGCGTGAAACGCCGCGGTTCCGGGCCGCTTGACGCGGTCGGTCAAATCGCCTCAGGGTCAGGGATTGTTGCAACGGCGTGACGCAAGACCGCGCGACGCAGACCAGCACGAAAAGACCCGGTCATGATCAACACCGAGACATCGGGACCGCCAGCGGAGAGCTTCGTCTTCCTGCTCTCGCCCGCTTTTTCGATGATCGCCTTTTCCGCGGCGGTGGAGCCGCTGCGCATCGCCAACCGCGTGGCGCGCAGGCCGCTTTATGCTTGGCGCACCGTCTCGGCGGGCGGCGAGCCCGTACGCTGCTCCAACGGGGTCGCCGTGGCGGTCGACGGTGGCCTGGCCGAGGTTCGGCGCGACGAGACGATCCTCGTCTGCGGCGGCGAGCGGCTGGAGGCGGCGGCGAGCAGCCCCGTCTTGAACTGGCTGCGCCGGGCCCGGCGTCAGGGCGTGCGGCTGGGCGCGGTCTGCACCGGCACCTATGTCCTGGCCCGCGCAGGGGTGATCGGCGACCTGCCCTGCACGATCCACTGGGAGAATATGGCCGCGTTTTCCGAGGAGTTTCCCGACGTCGATCTGCGGAACCTGCTGTTCGTGGTGCGCAACACGATGATGACCTGTGCGGGGGGCAATGCCGCCACCGACATGATGCTGAACCTGATCGTGGCCCGGCATGGTCAGGACATCGCCTCGACCGTGGCCGATACCATGCTGCACATGGCCGCCCGCGGCGATGCGGACGAACAGCGGCTGTCGGTGCCGGCGCGCATTGGGGTGCGCCATCCCAAGCTGATCGAGATCATCCATCGCATGGAGCAATCGACCGAGGAGCCCATCAGCCCCGCCGAACTCGCCCGCGACGTGGGCATGTCGACCCGCCAGCTGGAGCGGCTGTTCCGGCGCTACCTCAACCGCTCGCCCAAGCGCTATTACATGGAGATGCGGCTCGAGAAGGCGCGGGGGCTGCTCATGCAGACCAACCTCAGCGTCATCAACGTGGCACTCGCCTGCGGCTTCACCTCGCCCTCGCATTTCTCCAAGTGCTATCGGGCGCATTTCGGGCGCACGCCTTATCGCGAGCGTGGCGCGCCCCACAGCGGCGTGCCGAAGATGACGTCGGTCATTTCGCCGGAGGCGCCGATCGCCCCTGATCCCGACGGTGAGGCACTGCTCGGCTAGGATGGTCGGGGCGGCGGGATTTGAACCCACGACCTTCGGTACCCAAAACCGACGCGCTACCAAGCTGCGCTACACCCCGTGACCGCAGCGGTTAGCCGACAAGCCCTGTCGGCACAAGCGAGGAGCGCAAGCGACAAAGGACTCGGGCCGCGCGACCTTAGTCGCAGGCCAGCGCGCCCTGCTGCGCGGCAAAGGCCGGGTGGCGGACCTGGGCGCCAGGCCCGATCCCATGGGCCTCTGCCAGGCCTGCATTGACCTCCAGCACCGCGGTGGCAAGGCCATCGGACAGATGCGGCGTCTCGCTGAAGGGCACCGTCCGCTCGGCCACGTTCAGCACCGTGCCGCTGGCATCCAGAAAGATGATGTCGAGCGGGATGAAGGTGTTCCGCATCCAAAAGCTCGCCTGGTGCGGCACGTCGAACAGAAACAGCATGCCCGCGTCGGTCGGCATCGATTGGCGGAACATCAGACCGCGGCGCCGCTCCTCCGGCTCGTCGGCGATCTCGACGCTGAAGGAGACGCTGCCCGCCTTGCCGACGACGTCGACCGCGTCCGGGCTGCAGGCAAGGGCGACAGCCGGGGCGGCGGAGAGGAGCACTGCGACCACGGCAGATCGTGCCAGCATCACCGCTCTCAACCGCTGAACCCAAAGACGCGCGGGCGTCTCAACCCAAAGACGCGCCGGCGTTGTCGACAGTGGGCCTCAGCCCTCACCCGCGGCGGCCGCCTTTTCCTCATAGGCAGCTTCCCAGAGCTTGAGCTCTGCCACCATGAGCCCGCGCGGCCCGCGGAAGGTGCGCACGGCCATCCCCTCGCCCGAGGAGAGGTCGGGAAAGCCGCAGCGACGCACCGTTTCCATGTGCACGAAGACATCGTCCGGATTGCCGAAGACGTTGACGAAGCCGAAGCCCTTCTGCTTGTCGAACCACTTCACGCGCGCCGGCAGCAGCGGGCCAAGATCGCCCTGCGCCTGCAGATAATCCGTCGGCCGCGGTTCGCCCAGGCTCGGCTGCGCCGAGGCAGGCGCCGCCGTCGCCGTGCTGCTATCGACCTCGATCAGTTCCTGTGCATGCAGGCCCCGCGCCCCCATCGTGGTGATGAGTTTGACGGCCGACCCCTCCGCGAGGGTTGTGATCCCGTAGTTGCGGACACAGGATGCATGGACCATGACGTCGCCGCCGCCGTCATCGGGGATCACGAATCCATACCCCTTAACGGCGTCGTACCATTTAACCTTGCCCGTAACGATCGAGCCAGATGCCCCATCCGCTTCGGCCAAGTCGCGCCCTCCAAGCCTGTTTTGGCTATTCACCGCAGTCATATGACCTTTCCGCCCTTCTGACGTTTGCGTCTGTTATATGCTCTTCGCAACGCACGTGTCGGGACGCTTCCACAACAATCCAAACGGTGGATGGGCCACAACGCAAGACCCCTTGGGGCAACTTGCTCGTCGTGGGTGCCGTCATCGTGCTGTCAGCCTGCGCCGCGCCGGGCGGTACCGCAGAGGATGCACGCGATGCAATACCCGCTCTGATGATTACCCCATCGGGCATCACTTTCTCTGTCAAAGATGAACGAGAGGTTACCGGCGCCGCACGAGGTGCGGCACGGCTGTCGTCTTCTAACGTCGCCTCAAGGCCCGGAAGTGCCCGGGTCAGCGTGGTTGAGATACCGTTCTTGTCCTTAAGCCAGCCGGGTAAAGAATTCCTTGCCCGCCCGGGGCCGCGCGCGCTGGCAATTGGCGATCCGGCAGCCTCCTGCCCGGTCACGGGGCTCTCAAGCCCGACGGCCCGCGATACTGAGCAGGCGTCGAGCCAGGCGCTTGAAGGCTGCCTGGCGGCGGCTGAGGCCTTGGCCGATGACCAACCCTGTGGCTGCAAGCTCGCTGCCTTGAACGACATCGTCATGCTCCCCCGCGCCGAAACCGCCTACGCTACCGCCGTAACCGCTCGGCTATATGCCCCCGAATTCAACATTAACGGTATCTTTGTTGCAGAAGAGGTCAAACCTTCGTTGCTCATATTGAGAGATTTGAACGGCATAATCGGTCAAATCACGCTATCAACTACGGGAGGTGCACGTCTCATTCTGGTTGAAGCAGAAAATTCAACTTCGAAATCAACCTTGACGGGTAAGTCAATCCCTGTCGGGTACCGGCGCGGGCAGATCGCGCGCCGCCTCTACCTAAGCGATTCCATCGGCAGACGGGCCAGTTTGCTGATCGGCTTCTCCCCGGCAGAGCTCGCCGACTTCGCTGCGGCCTGGCTCGCCTTCCCGCCGGACTTGGATCGACTGCTCGCCGGGGGCGACAGGGCGCCCATCGACGGATAGCCGCCCGCGCGCACCGCCGCATGCCACACGGCGCGTTTCTGCTTGCCAGCGCCCGAGGCCGCGCCGCATGACTGAGGGGCCGGCCGCGGCCTGCCGGCAGAACCGCATGGATCCGATGTTCCAAACCTTCGAGATAACCGCCGACAGCACCCAGAGCGCAGATCGTCTGCGGGCGCTCCGCAGCGTTCTGGCGGACCGCGGGGTCGATGCCTTCCTCGTCCCGCGCGGCGATGCTCACAGCGGTGAAATGGTCGCACCGGCGGACGAACGGCTGGCCTGGTTGACCGGGTTCACGGGCTCGGCCGGCATGGCGGTTGTGACCGCAGAGCGTGCCGCGCTGTTTGTCGATGGCCGATACCCGCTGCAGGCCGCCGCCCAGACCGATCCCACCGTGCTCGAGATCCAACAGACGCCGGAGGCGAAGGTCTCCGACTGGCTGAAGGAGGTGTTGGCCGAGAATGCGGCGGTCAGCTTCGACCCCTGGCTGCACGCGCCGCAGGGAATCGAGCGGCTGGAGACGGCGCTTGGCAGGTCCCTCGTGCCGCTCGAGATCAACCCCATCGACGCGGTCTGGGCCGACCGGCCGCCCCGTCCCGCCGGCGCCGTCAGCATCCACCCCGAAAGCCTGGCCGGTGAGAGCAGTGCTGCCAAACGCCGCCGCCTGGGCGACGCGCTGGCCGAGGAGGAGGTCGCGGCGGCGGTGCTGACCCTGCCCGACAGCATCGCCTGGCTGCTTAATATCCGCGGCAGCGACGTCGTACGCAGCCCTGCCCCACAGGCCTTCGTGCTGCTCCACGCCGACGGCCGGGTGACGCTGTGCATCGAGGAGGAGAAGCTGGACGGCGCCGTCCGCGACCATCTCGGCGAGGATGTCGCGCTGCGCCCGCGTGAGGCCCTCCTCGACGAGGTCCGAACCCTCGCCAGCGCCGGCGCGACGCTGCGCGTCGATCGCGGCAGCTGCCCCGTTGCCGTCACCGCGGCGATCGAGGCTGCCGGGGGTAAGCCCGCCCTGGGCGCCGATCCCTGCATCGCGCCGAAGGCCGTCAAGAACGCGGTCGAGATCGAGGGGATGCGCGCCGCGCACCGGCGCGACGGCGCCGCGGTCTGCCGCTTCCTGGCAGCGCTGGAGCGTGACCTTGCGGCCGGCCAGGCCCTGACCGAGATCGCGGTGGCGGAGCGGATCGAAGCGGCACGGCTGGAGACCGAGGCGCTTGTCGACCTGGCCTTCGACACGATCTCTGGCAGCGGGCCGAACGGGGCCATCGTCCACTATCGCGTCACCGTCGACACCGACCGGACCGTCGTGCCGGGGGACCTGCTGCTGGTGGACAGCGGCGGGCAGTACCGAGACGGGACCACCGATATCACGCGGACGCTGGCGACGGGCCCGGTGGAGCCGGAGCATGCCCGCGCCTTCACCCTGGTGCTGAAGGGCATGATCGCCATCAGCCTGGCGCGCTGGCCCGCGGGGCTGACGGGCCGCGATCTCGACCCGCTCGCCCGCACCGCCCTGTGGCGCGCGGGTATGGACTACGACCACGGCACCGGGCATGGCGTCGGGGCCTTCCTCAACGTCCATGAGGGGCCGGCCAGCCTGTCGCGCCGCTCGGGCGATGTGGCGCTTGAGACGGGCATGATTCTGTCGAACGAGCCCGGCTACTACCGCACCGGCGCCTTCGGCATCCGCATCGAGAACCTGGTCATCGTCACGGCGCCGGAGGTGCCGAGCGGCGGCGACCGCCCGATGCACGGGTTCGAGACGCTGACGCTGGCGCCCATCGACCGCCGGCTGATCGTCCCGGAGATGCTCGACGCGGCCGAGCACGCCTGGCTCGATGCCTATCACGCGCGGGTCGCCGCGGAGATCGGGCCCCTGGTCGATGCACAGACCGGGGCATGGCTCGCGGCCGCCTGCGCGCCGCTTTGACCGGAACGACGGCCCAGTCGCCGGTGGCAGAGCATCGCCCTGCGATGATACAATTCCCCAAAACAGGGAGGTGAGCCTATGTCCGAGACGACGATCCGGCCCGTTGAGGGTATCCTAGTGGTCCGGTCGAAAGGCGCCGTCATCGCCGAGAGCGGTCGCGCCATGGCGCTGGAGGAGGACGGCAAAGAGCCGGTCCACTTCGTCCCGCGCGAGGATGTGGCCATGGCCTTCCTGGAGCGCTCGGCGACGACCGAGAGTTCGACCGTCACGGGCGACGTCGAGTATTTTCACATCATGGCCAAGTCAGGCACCGTCGAGGATGCCGCCTGGTCCTATCCGGCACCGCTGGAGACCATGAGCGCCATCGCCGGGCTCATCGCCTTCGACGGCGAAAAGGCCGCGGTCGAGGTTCTTTGAACGCTGTTCAAACCGCTCAGGAATGCTCCTCGCGCAGCTCCTCCTCCAGGAGCTGCGAATAGGCGGCCAGGGCATCGGTGTAATAGAGCACGCCGATGAACTGCGGCGGCTCGTCGGCCTTGGTCGCCAGGCGCATCACCGGCAGATAGGCATGGCCGCCGTCGCGCAGCATGGGTAAGGCCCGCTCCAGCGTGTCCTTGGGGCTGAGCCAGGCGCCGGCCTCGTGCAGAGCCTTGCACTCCTCCTCGGTCGCGCAGTTCGCGGCACCCCGCCTGCGCATGAGTTCCCCAACCACCATCATGGTGCGCAGATAGCCCTGGGGTCCCATGGCGAGATGCAGGCCCTGCGCCTCGAGTTGGGTGAGGAAGAAGGACCGGGCGACCAGACGGTCGGCGATCACGGAGGCGAAGGCGATGGAGACCATCACGGCGATGCCGGCCTGCCAGTCCCCGGTGAGCTCGATGACGATCAGCGTGGAGGAGATCGGCGAGCCGATGACCGCCGCCGCGACAGCCCCCATGCCGGCGATGGCATAAAGGCCCTGGCTCGCCTCGACGGATGGCACGAGCTGGATCGCGACGGCGCCGAAGGCGGTGCCGAGCAGCGCGCCCATCATCAGCGCGGGGGAGAAGACGCCGCCGCCCATGCGCCCGGCCATAGTGACGGCCACCGCCGCGGTTTTGACCACGGCAAAGGCGACGGCGGTCCAGAAGGGGATCTGCGACGTGAGCGCCTGGGTCGTCGTCTCGTAGCCCACGCCGATGATATGGGGAAAGGCGAGCGCGATCGTGCCGAGCAGGAAGCCCGCCACCGCCGGGCGCAGCCAGTTCGGCAGATGGGTCGCGCGCTGCACCCGGTCGCCCACGGCCTCCGCCAGGAAGATCGTGCGCATCATCGCCACCGCCACCAGGCCCGAGAGCACACCGAGCAGCGCGAAGGCCGGCAACTCGGTGTAAAAGCCGATGCTTGCCTCGGGCAGCGTGAACTCGGTGACATTGCCGAGGTGCAGGCGCGAGACGACCGCGGCCGCCACCGAGGCCACGACGATGGGCCCGAAGGCATGAAGCGCGAAGTGGCGCAGCACCACCTCAAGCGCGAAGACCGCGCCGGCGAGGGGGGCGTTGAAGCTGGCGGAGACGGCCGCGGCGGCCGCACAGCCCAGGATGTCGCGCGAGGTGATGTCATTGAGCCGCATCTTCTCCGACACCCAGGAGGCGATGACGGCGCCGAGGTGGATCGCCGGCCCCTCCCGCCCCGTCGAGCCGCCGGTGGAGAGCGTGACGAGCGCCGCGGCGGCGGAGGCGAGGCCTGGTCCCCGCTCGATCCGGCCCCGGCGCACGGCGGCGGCGCGGATCACATCGGCGACCCCTCGCGCCTTACCGTCCGGCGTGAAGTGGTGGAGGATGATCCCCACGGCCAGCCCGCCCAGGATCGGCACCGGCAGCACCAGGTACCAGGGCAGTTCCGCCGCGAAGGAGTGGATGACGTGGTCCGATGCGCCGTAGAAGATCGTCTGCAGTTCCAGGATCGCGACGCGAAAGCCGGTGACCGCGTAGCCGGTGATGATCCCGACGCAGAGGCCCAGCAGGATCAGCGGCATGTGCCCGCGCAGACCCGTATGCGCCACCCAGCGGCCAAGCAGGCGCGGCAGGGCCTTGAGGTGCAGCCACCAGGGATCCTCCCGCCCGCGCGCCGGCCCTCGCGGCGGTGACGGGATGCCTGTCTTGCCAGCCCCTCTCGACGCCCGGCTCATGGGTCCCTTCTGTGCGCGCTACCAGGCATGCCTGGCGCTGTTCTCTGCCAAGGGAACCTAGGATGCGCGAGCAGGCGCCGAAAGACCGGTGGATGATCGTGAACCGGATCAGCCGTGACACGGTGCTACGAGGGGACACCCCTGTGCCGGAATGAACCGGCCGCACCCTGGATGGACGGCTGCGTGAGCGTCCGAACGGACGGTTTAGCGGCGGCGGATACCGAGGGTGGCGCCAGCCTGGGGCGGGCGCGCCACCGCGCGATGCCGCTCCACCAGGCGCGCGACGGTCGCTGCGGCCACGGCCGGATAGTCCGCCCCACGGCGCGCGGCGAGATCGACGTTCATGGAGAGGGTCTCATAGGTGGCGCAGGGCTGCCCCGTCCTCTCGGCGATCATGGTCATGAAGGCGTGGATGCGTTTGTGGTCGGCATCGAGGAGGATGAACTCCGCATGGAAGCGCTCCCCCTCCAGCAACTCAGCGAGGTAGTGGATCTGGGTCTGCAGCGCCATGGGCCCCATGCCATGGGTCTCGATCAGGTTGGGCCCAATCCCGAGCCGGTCGTAGACCTCGTCCAGCGCCCGGTCGAACGCGAGGGTGTAGTAGGCGACATTCATGTGGCCGTTGTAGTCGATCCACTCAGGCAGCACGGTCTGCGCTGAGGTGAGGATCGGCGCCGCTTCCTCAAGCATCTCATCGGGGGTCATGCGCTCCCCTTCCACCCATCATCCTGCCACAGCTTGGTAAATCCCTGCTGAACCGAGCAGTAGCGTCAAGCCACCGGTTGTCACAGAAGGACTGCGCGGCACCGGTTGTCACCGGGAGGCCGGGCGGCGCAGGTTGTCACCGGGGGGCCGGGCGGCGCCGCTTGTCACCGAGAGGCCGAGCGGCATTGAAACGTGAGGCGTCCCGACGAGCGCGGTGACGGATCGGCTGATGGGTGGGCGAGGGCCGGTCGCCGCGGGCCGTCGAGCGCCTTCAGGCATCACCGCGCGATGCCTCCACTCCCGGGCGGCGGTGGCCTCGACGGCTCGGCGCGGCGATCCCCGAAAGCGCCCCCGGCAGGCAGCCATGGTCGGGCGTGGGCCACCCACCTGTGATCGGGGCGGTCGACGCGTCCCCTTCCCCCGGCGGGGCGGCTGTGGTGATCTTCGCTCAAAGACCCCAAGGGAGGGCAAGATGACCATCGACAGCGCGATTGCAGCGCTCAGCCCGCGGCTTGGCGAGCGTCTGAGCCGGACGCAGGCCCTGCGGGAGGCGCACGGTCGGGACGAGGCGCATCACACGCCCGCCCTGCCCGATGCCGTGATCTGGCCCGAGACGACCGAGGAGGTCTCGGCCATCGCCGCCACCTGCCACGCGCATGGCTGCCCGATCATTCCCTGGGGCACCGGCACCTCGCTGGAGGGGCATGTGATCCCGATCCACGGCGGGATAACGATCGATTTCACCCGCATGGACGGGATCCTCGCCGTGCATGCGGACGACATGGACGCGGTGGTCCAGCCCGGCGTGACCCGCAAGCGCCTCAATACCGAGCTGCGCGACACCGGACTGTTCTTCCCGGTCGACCCGGGCGCCGATGCCTCGCTGGGCGGGATGGCGGCGACCCGTGCCTCCGGCACAACGGCCGTGCGCTACGGCACCATGCGCGAGGCGGTGATGGCACTGGAGGTGGTGCTCGCCGACGGCCGGGTCATCCGCACAGGCAGCAGGGCGCGCAAATCCTCGGCCGGCTACGACCTCACCCGGCTTTTTGTCGGCTCGGAGGGGACACTCGGCCTCATCACCGAACTCACCCTGCGCCTGGCGGGGCAGCCGGAGGCGGTGATCGCGGCGACAGCGGCCTTCGACACGGTGGAAGGGGCCGTGCGCACGGTGATCGAGACGATCCAATGCGGCATCCCCATCGCGCGGATCGAACTGCTCGATGCGCTCTCGATCCGTGGCTTCAACGCCCACTCGGGCTATGCCATGGCCGAGAAGCCGACCCTGTTTCTGGAGTTCCATGGCAGCGAAGCCAGCGTCGCCGAGCAGGCCGAGACCCTGGGCGAGCTTGCCGCGGGCAACGGGGCGGCGGGGTTCGAATGGGCGCGGGAGAGCGAGGCGCGTAACCGGCTCTGGGCCGCGCGGCACGATCTCTACTACGCCATCCAGGCGCTCCGCCCTGGCGCGCGGGGCTATGTGACTGATATCTGCGTCCCGATCTCCCGCCTGGCGGAGGCGATCGAGGAGACGCGGGTCGATCTTGTCGACAGCCCGCTGCTCGCGCCCCTGGTGGGCCATGTGGGCGACGGGAACTTTCACCTGTCGATCCTGATCGATCCCACCGTGGCGGCGGAGAAGGCGGAGGCCGAGCGGCTGGCAGAGCGGCTCAGCGAGCGGGCCCTGCGCCTGGGCGGGACGGTCACCGGCGAGCATGGCGTCGGCCTTGGCAAGGCGCGCTTCATGGCGGACGAACATGGCGATGCCTGGGGCGTGATGGGCGACCTCAAGCTGGCGCTCGACCCCAGGGGCATCCTGAACCCCGGCAAGCTTGTTCCACAGGCTGCGCAGGCGGCTAAGCGGCCCCTTGGTCGCGCCGCTGGATAGAGACCGACGTCACGAACACAAAGGGCGCTGCCGAGCCACGGCAGCGCCCGCTGGTTTCCAGATGTCGTCGTCCTTAGGTGCTCGGCGGCACCACGCTCGGACAGACGAGGGTTGTGTTGAGGTCATCGTGCGGCACCATCCCGGTGGGCGAGACGCGGGAGCGCACGATAAGTTCGGTCTGTAGGACCTGCGAGTCGACGATGTTGAAGACCGGCGTGTAGGTGGCCGAGATCTCCGTCAGGATGATCGCCGTCTGATCGGCCATCGTCGGCATGATCGCGAGGGGGATCGTCGCATCCGTCAGAAGCGGCAGGGCCTGCGCGTCGTAGGCTGCCTGCACATCCGGTGGGACGGGCAAGGGATTGCCGTTCTCATCCAGTTCGACCGTCAGCGGCTCCTGGTTCACCGTGGACCAGAGCACTTGGTACGTGCTGTCCTCGAAACAGATGCTGCTGATGCGCATCTTCACGTTGGACATCTGCGAGGGGTAGAGACGCTCCTGCGTGTCGTAGAGATCGTCGATGATCGCGTTGTTCAGCGTGTCGTAGCGGCTGACCATGTCGTTGATCGCATAACCGACCTTCGAGGCCTGGCTGTAGACCTTGAACACGTCGAAGCCGCCCCAAACGACGATCAGCAAGAGGATCAGCGTGGGGAGAATGATCGTGATCTCCAGCGAGATCGATCCCACGGTGCAGCGAACGAAGGAGCGGCGGCGGGTGGTGGTGCTTAAACAGGTACTCATCAGGTCGGCTCATTCACAAACGCGGTGTACGACACAAGCTGGTAGCCGCCGGTAGCATCCTTCGGCAGGCCAAGACCGATCCCGATGCCCGGGAAGATCGGGTCGATAATGATGCAGGCCCGGATGAACATGATCTCCGGGTCGTCATTCGCCGTCGTCGGCGAGAAGGTGATCACCGGCGCGATCGCCTCGGTGCGGTCCTTACAGTTCGGCTGGTTCTTCGGATAATTCGCAGTCGCATCGGTCTTTGGCGTCAGTTCCAAGACCAGGTCCCGGCTGCAATTCGCCAAAATCGTGGAGTGCTTGCAGATCTCCGACTTCAGGCCTTCATGCGACACCGTCGTGATCGCCCCCACACGGAGGTTTCTGGAGGCCATGTCCAACCCGCGCTCCAGCATCATGGTGCGGGTCATGATCCAACCGCTCTCGAAGAGGGCGAAGAGCACAGCGAAGATCAGCGGGAAGGATATGGCGAACTCAACGCTCGCCGACCCTCTTTGATCGCGACGGAAAGAACGGAATGCGCGCATCGTTGATCCCTCCCGTCAGTTGCTAAGGCGAAGATCTTCGATGGAGGCAAGGATCCCCTCGAAGGCGGTGACCAATTCCTTACCCGAGACGGTGTACGCGAAAGAGGAGTCGGTCGCGCAGGTCTCCAGCGCTTGTGCTGCAGCGGAGTCTTCGCCGATCTCGAAGCCGATGGTAAAGACCAGCGCCTTCGGGTTCCGCTTCACGGCTTCGCAGATGCCGTACATGTCCTGGTCACCAGGCTCACCTACGGTACCCTCGTTGTCGATGACATCCGTGCGCTGCTTGCTCGTGCCGTTGTCGTTCAGGTTCGCCGGATCCACGTAATACGCACCCCCACCATTGTTCCTGTAGGGGTTTGTAAGAATACGCCGGTGCTTGGTATTTACACCGTCCGACATAACGATCAGCACTTTCTTCGCGGCAGGGTCATTCCAGGCCAGCGGGTAGCCATTGAAACTGGCCGCCAACTTTCCTTCCGAGATCAACTGATTGACGATGACGCTGCTGTCAGGATCCAGGAGCATTGCCGCCCATCTGGCACCCATGTAGGTTGCCGTCCAATGCTCCCCCTCGAGACCGTTGATGAAGGTCTTTAGCTGAGAGTTATTGTTCGAGTAAGGGAACACCGCGTTCGACGCCTTCGGGCAACCATAGATATTGTTGCCGTCTTTGACTTCCTCGATGAAGTGATGGTCACGCTCAAGCGCTGTGGTTCGCGAGATAACCGTCGAGGGGATCACCGGCGGAACCGCCTCATAGGTGCCAAAGTCCAGATCTTTATGGGCGACACAGTTGTGATAGACGAGCGGGATCTGGTTGCCCTCCGCGTCCAATTTGAACGTGCCGTCTGCGTTCCGCTCATAGTCAGCGGAATTGTTCACGATGTTGAAGTGACTGGCGATCGAGTCTGGCAGGTTCACCTGGGACGAATAGGGAATGATCGACACGAGCGTTCGGTCACGCGTATCCGCCGTGAGCACCTGGTCGACGAACCAGCTCGCCGCCAGCTTCAGGTCGTCCATCTTGGACCGGGCGACCGTGAAATCGACGTCCTTGAAGATGAGCCGCGCGCCTTCGGGGTCATTGGCGTCGGGCGCCACGTCCGCTGCGGTGATCGTCGACGCCCAGGTCATCGACCCGGAGATATCCACCACCAGGGCAATCTCGGTCTTCGTCAGACCCTGGATCGCGAAGGCCTCCGCCGGCACGTTCAGCGAGGTGATCCCGGCGATCTTCAGGAATATCGTGTCGAGCGCCATGGTGGCCCGCGCCTCGATTGATCGCCCGTTCACGTAATTCGAGTCGGTAATCTGGAGCTCGACGCCGAGGCCGCGGTGCAGCCTCGAGTCCATGTACTCGAGGATCAGCGCCTTCGCTTGCACGTCGTTCGTGACGTCGACCTTGACGTTGGTCGCAGCAAGAATGCCGCGATCCAAGGCGTTCTGCAGATCGGCCCGTGCGTTTTCGTGGCGGATGTAATCCACGGCCATGCCCGCAAAGAGCATGGTGAAAAGGAGCAGGGCCAAGACGAAGAGTACCAGGGCACCCGACTCGTCTTTCAAAAAGCTCTTTTGGCTATCCTGATGCACAGTCTCATTCCGGGACAGTTGCCGTTGAAGAACCTTTTTAATCATTCCACATACCCCGACTCGCGAACACACCGACACCGCACTCCTTATACGGGAGTCTTCTCACCACAACAACGCAGGCGCCCACATGACCGACACAATTCCTCAATTGGCACACGAATACTGGGGAGCGCACAACAACCTGTAGTTGTTATCTTCGATCGGAGCTGTGCCCTGTGTCACACTGGAGCGACGCTGCGAATAGAATCGCGTTAGCGATTCTATAGGGGACGTTAAGCTGCCCTAAAGGAAAGTAGCGCCTCAGCAGCGCTCATCGCCGCCTCCGTGACTGTCTCACCGGCCAACATGCGGGCGACTTCCTCGACGCGTTCATCCTTTGAGAGAGGCATGACCTGGGTGCGGGTGACGCCGTCGGAGACGCCTTTGGCGATCCGCCAATGGGCGGTGCCCTTCGCGGCCACCTGCGGGCTATGGGTCACCACCAGCACCTGGGCCGAGGCCGAAAGCCGGGCCAGGCGCGCGCCCACGGCATCGGCGGTGGCCCCGCCCACGCCACGGTCGATCTCGTCGAAGACTAGGCTCAGGCCGCCCGCGCGTTCCGCCAGACAGACCTTTAGCGCGAGCAGGAAACGCGAGAGCTCACCGCCCGAGGCGATGCGGTCGATCGCGCCCGCCGGCGCGCCGGGATTGATCTTCGCGGTGAAGCTGACGGCATCGACGCCATCCGGCCCCGCCTCGCCCGTTGCGATTTCCGTGCGGAACCGGGCCCCTTCCATCTTGAGCGGCGCCAGTTCCCCCGTCACCGCCGCATCCAGCCGGATAGCCGCGCTGCGCCGCGCCGCCGAGAGGATCTCGGCCGCCATGGCATAGGCCTCCTCGGCCCTCAGCGCGGCGGCACGCAGCGCCTCGATCTGCTCGACCCCGCCGTCGATGGCAGCCCGCCGCGCCGACAGGTCCACCGCCAGCGAGGCGAGCTGGGAGGGATGAACGTCATGCTTGCGCGCCAGACCACGCAGCGCGAAGAGCCGCTCCTCCACCAGCTCCAGACGCTCGGGGCTGAAGGACAGCGCCTCCAGCGCCGCCGCAACGCCGGCCTGGGCATCGGTCAGTTCGATCAACGCCCGGTCGATGGCGCCGATCGGGGCGTCCAGGTATCCCTCCGCCCGATCGGCGACACGGGTCAGCCGCGACAGCGCGGCGCCGAGCGAGGCTTCGGCGCCGGTGCCGAGGTCCTCGGCGGCCTTCGCCACTTCCTCGCCGATCTTCTGCGCGGCCTGCATCAGCCGGCGCTCGGCGTCCAGGCGTTCCTCCTCGCCCTCCTCCGGTGCGAGGGCCTCCAGCTCGGCGACCGCATGGCGCAGGAAGTCGGCATCGCGGGCGGCGGTCTCCAAGGCCGCCTCGGCCTCCGCCAAGCGCCGCCTGGCGGCACTCATGGCCGACCATGCCTCCCGCACCGCGGCGCGCTCACCGTCCAACCCGGCATAGGCGTCGAGCAGGGCGCCGTGCGCGCGGGGGTCCAGCAGGCCGCGATCGTCGTGCTGGCCGTGCACCTCGACCAGCCGCGCCCCGATACGGCGCAGCGTGTCGGCGCTCACGCGCTGATCGTTGACGAAGGCGCTCGCGGGTCCGTCCGCCCGGGCGATGCGGCGCAGCACCAACACCCCGTCCTCGCAGGGCGGCAGCTCCTGCTCCGCCAGCAGCGCCGTCACGGAATGGCGGAGGCCCACGTCGAAGGTGGCGGTCACGCTGCCCTGTGCGGCCCCGGCGCGCACCAGGTCACGCCGCGTCTTGCGCCCCAGCGCAAACCCCAGCGCGTCGAGCAGGATCGATTTGCCCGCCCCGGTCTCGCCCGTCAGGACATTGAGGCCGGGGGCAAAGTCGAGATCGAGCTTTTCGATGAGGACGACGTCGCGGATCTCGAGGCCGGCCAGGCGGCCACCGGTTTCGCCGACGCCGCCGGTCGGTTCTGCGATCGCAGCGCCCGCGCCGTTGCCCACGCCGCCGCCGTTACAGCCAGCGGCCGAGGATGATCTGCCGGTAGAGCGAGGACATCAGGCCGCCGTCGCCCTCCTTCTCGATCACCTCTTCGCCCGTCAGCACGGCGAAGCTGTCCGAATACCACTCGGACCCCGGGTAGTTCGTGCCGAGCACGACCGCCGCATCGCGCGCCTCGCCTTCCAGCCCCAGCGAGAGATAGGCCTCCACCAGCCGGTGCAGCGCCTCCGGGACGTGGGTGGTGTTCTGATAGGTGTCGACGACGTTGCGGAAGCGGTTGATCGAGGCCGCGTAGTGGCCGCGCTTGAGGTAGTAGCGCCCGACCTCCATCTCCTTGCCCGCCAGGTGATCGCGCGTCAGGTCGATCTTGAGCTGCGCCTCGCGCGCATAGGGCGTCTCGGGGTAGCGGCTGACGACGGCGGTCAGGCTCTCCAGCGCGTTCTGCGTCACCTCCTGGTCGCGCCCCACATCGACGATGTTGTCGTAGTACGTCAGCGCGATCAGGTACTGCGCATAGGCGGCATCCACATCGGCCGGGTAGAGATCGAGATACCGCTGGGCCGAGGCACGGGCGGCGGGGAAGTCACCGCCCTCGTAGCTCGCGAAGGCCGACATGATGATGGCGCGCTTGGCGAGCTGGCTGAAGGGATAGAGCCGCTCGATCTCGCTGAAGGTCCGCGCCGACTGCAGCGGCTGACCGTCGGCGAGCTGAAGCTGGCCCTGCTCGAAGATCTCGGAGGCGGTGAAATCCTCGGGGCCCTTGGGGTCCTCGAACAACCCGCTGCATCCGGCCAGCAGCGCCGCAGCGAGCGCGGGCGCCACAACTTTCCGCAAGGCACGTGTCAAAGGGCGATGCATGGTCACAGCCTGTCTCTCGTCTCAACCCATGCGGCCGTCGGCGCCGCTTGATGCGATCCTAGCGGGTTACGGCCGTGCTCGCCAGCCGGCATGGCCAGCGCCGTGCGCGCACCCCGAAACGACCAAAGCGCGCCCGGCCAGCGGAGCGCGCTTCGGTTTCGTCGAACGCCTGCCTTCAGACTGCCACCGCCCGCGGACGGCGCATCGGCGCCATGACGGGCACCGGCATGCCGACGCCCATGGCATCGGCCGGCGTCAGGTCCCAGCACCACTTCTCCGGCTGAGCGAACAGCGCGTGCAGAAGCAGGTTGGTGATCTCATGGCCCGCCCGGTCGGCGCTGTAGGTGCCGATGATCGGCGCGCCGGCGAGGTAGAGATCGCCCACCGCATCCAGCGCCTTGTGGCGCACGAACTCGTCACGCCGGCGCAGACCGCCCACGTTCAGCACCCGGCCGCCATCGATCACGATAGCGTTCTCCAGGCTGCCGCCGCGCGCCAGGCCAACGGACCGAAGCTGCTCGACCTCGGCCAGACGCCCGAAGGTCCGGCAATCGGCGACCTCCTCGACGAAGGCAGCACCGGTCATCAGCAGGCTCACGGCCTGATGCCCGATGGCGTCGTCCGGAAAGTCGATGGAGAAGCGCACCTCGAAATCGTCAGACGGCGACAGCGCGGCGTGCTTGCCGTCCTTGGCCACGCCCACCGTCTCCAGGATGCGGATGGCGCGGCGCGGCGTGCGCTGCGTGCTCAGGCCAACCGCCATGAAGCGATCCACGAAGGTCCGCGCGGAGCCGTCCATGATCGGCACCTCCGGCCCGTCGAGCGTCACGGTCGCATCCGCGATGCCACAGCCCGCGAGGGCCGCCATCAGATGCTCGACCGTGCCGACGGAGACGCCGTCGCCATTGGTCAGCTTGGTGCAGAGGCGCGTGTCCGATACCAGGTCGTAGCGCGCCGGGATCCACCCGGTGCCGACCGCGACGTCGGTTCGGCAAAAGGCGATGCCGGCGCCTGCAGCGGCGGGTGCGACGCGCGCGACGACCGGCTGGCCGCTGTGAAGCCCAGTACCGCGAAAGACAACGGCGCGTGAAAGCGTGTAACGCATCTTATGTCCCTGCCCGACTTTGCTGCCACGCAAGTTGCGCGACGACTGTCCTTTGTTACGCCCTATAAACCACCCTCCTTCGCGGCGCACAATTCACTCTTTGTGTCCCTTTGCAACAGAACGCAAAGCGGTAAGTTGTTGATATAAAATGAGAAAAACCGGGCCCCAAAAGTGGGACCCGGTCTTCGCAACACATGTCGCAGCAGGCAAAGCCGGCGGTGCGGCAGGCAGACTTAGTTCGCCTGCCGCCTCAGAAAGGCCGGGACATCGCTCTCGTCATCGTCGTAGCGATCCGCCGGCGGGGTCGCCCGGGGGTCGTAGCGGGGCTCGTTGCGCGGCGTCGATGGCTGCGGGTCATGATGGCCGGCAACGCGGTTGATAAGCCGGTTGATCGTGAACAGACCCGTTCGCGCGGCGGTTGCAGCGGCACTTTCGATGACCTCTTCCTTGCTCGGACGTGCGGCCTCCGGCGCGGGCTGTGCCGCCCTGCGGGTCAGCCCCTGACCCTGACCCAAACCTTGTCGCGGCGTGTGATGTGCCGGTGCCTCGGGCGTGACAGAGCCTGCATCGATGGAGAGATCGTCGAGATCGAACAGACCGGCCGTCCCCACGGCATCGTCGTCGAAGCTCGGCGTCTCGGCCCGCGCGGCCTCCCGCTCGGCCCGGGCGGCCAGCGCCGCCTGGCGCACGCGCTCCGCCCGTGCCCGGATCTCGTCGGGTGCCGGCGCCATGGCGACGCGGCGTTCCACCGGATCGGCGACCGGCTGGGGTGCTACAGGCGGGGCGGCCCGGCTGACCGCGGGTGCGGACGGCTGGGCCGGCTGCGGCCTGGGATGCACGGGCTGGGGTGCCGCCTCCATCGCGGCAGGCTGCGCCGGGGCAGCCTCGTCGACCATGGGCTCGGGCGCAGCCTCCGCGACAGGCTCAGCCGGCGCTGGCGCCGGGGCCTCGGCGCGCTGCATCGCACCGCGGATCGCCTGCACGCCGGTGGGATCTGTCACCGCCGGGCGGCGGCGCTGCGGCGCGAACTCCTCGGGCGGGCGACGCTCGACGGTCTCGGCGTCGATGCCGGTGGCGACGACGCTCACCCGCATCTTGCCTTCCATCTCGGGATCGATGGCGGAGCCGAATTTGATCAACGCATTCGGATCGACCTCATCCTTGATGCGGTTGGCGGCCTCATCCATCTCGAACAGCGTCAGGTCGTAGCCGCCGGTGATGTTGATCAGCACGCCCTTGGCGCCCTTGAGCGACACCTCATCCAGCAGCGGGTTGGCGATCGCCTTCTCGGCCGCGTCGATGGCCCGGGTTTCTCCGTCGGCCTCGCCGGTGCCCATCATCGCCTTGCCCATCTCCTCCATGACGGAGCGAACGTCGGCGAAGTCGAGGTTGATCATGCCCGGGCGCACCATCAGGTCGGTGACGCCCTGCACACCCTGATAGAGCACGTCGTCGGCGAGCTGGAAGGCCTCGACGAAGGTCGTCCGCTCCGAGGCCACCTGGAACAGGTTCTGGTTGGGGATGACGATCAGCGTATCGACGAACTGCTGCATTTCGCTGACGCCGGCCTCCGCCAGCATCATCCGCCGTGCGCCTTCGAACTGGAAGGGCTTGGTGACCACGCCGACGGTCAGGATCCCCATCTCGCGCGCCACCCGGGCGACGACCGGCGCGGCCCCGGTGCCGGTGCCTCCGCCCATGCCGCCGGTGATGAAGCACATATGGGCCCCGTCCAGGGCCGCAGCGATCTCGTCGACGCTCTCCTCGGCCGAGGACTGGCCGACCTCGGGTTTGGAGCCTGCACCGAGACCCCGGGTGACCCCCTGGCCCAGCTGGATGCGCCGGTCGGCCCGGCTCGCGGACAGCGCCTGGCTGTCGGTGTTGGCCGCGATGAACTCCACGCCCGCGAGGTTTTTCTCGATCATGTTGTTCACCGCGTTACCACCGGCGCCGCCGACGCCGAACACGGTGATCCTTGCGCGCAGATCGTGGTCGTCCACGTCCGTCAGGTTGAGCGCCATCGCTTCTGCCCTTCTGCTCATGCTGGGCGCCCCTGCCGCATCTTGTATACGCCGTGCGATGCGGGACTACCCAGGCACCTCAATGCCCGATGTTGTGTTCTAAAGGTGACGCTAACCGAATCCTTCGGCTAGGTCACGGATATTTCTTGCCGTCTGGGCCTCCTTTGACCCCACCGATTGTGCCGCGACGCAGCATCTAGAGATCACCCCCTTCCATCATTCACCAGCTGGTCTTGAACCATCGGACCAGTTCGACCGCCCTCCCCTGGACCGTCCAGGAGCGTGGCGCCTCGAAATCCCAAAGCTCGTCGTGCGGGCGCAGCGCATAGATCGCGAGCCCGACCGAGGCCGCGTTCTCCGGCCCCGTCAGCGCCTGCGGCAGGCCCGCGATGCGCAGGGGCCGCCCGATGCGCGGCCGGCGGCCCAGCACCCGGGTCGCAAGCTCATCGACCCCCGGCATCTGGCTGGCCGCCCCCGTCAGCACGTAGGAACAGCCCGGCATCTCGGTCACGCCAAGCTCGCCCAGGCGCCCGCGCAGCAGACGCAGCGTCTCCTCGACCCGCGGACGGACTACGCCGATCAGCATGCCGCGGGTGATGTAGCGCCGCTCGGGGCTCTCCTCCTCGCCCCGGCGCGGGGCGTCGATGGGCTCGCGCTCGTCGGCACCGGTGGGGATGACGCCGCCATGCAGCGTCTTGATCCGCTCGGCGTTCGCCTTGGTCATCATCAGCCCGCCGGCGATGTCGGCGGTGACATGCGCGCCGCCGAAGCGGATCTGGTCGACACAGACCAGGTGATCGCGCAGGAAGACCGAGATGGCGGTGGAGCCTGCGCCCATGTCGATGCAGACCGCCCCGGTGCGCTGCTCGTCCTCCACCAGCGCGGCGAGGCCCGCGGCATAGGGGGCGGCGACCACCCCGGCCAGGTCCAGGTCGCACTGGCGCACACATTCCATCAGGTTCGCGAGCGGCTGCGCGTCGACCGCCACCACATGGACCGCGACGGACAGGCGCTTGCCCATCATCCCCCGCGGATCGGTCATGCCCGTGCGATAGTCCAGGCCGATCTCCACGGGCTGGGCGTGCAGCACCTGCCGCCCCTCCCCGATCGGGGGTTCGGGCGCCTCGGCCAGGGCGCGGGCGATGTCCTGGTCGGTGACGACCCCGGTTTCGGTCTCGACCTCGCCGACGGTGGAGAAGCTCTGCGGCCGCCCGCCGGAGAAGCTGACAATCACCTGATCGACGCGCTCGACCTTGGGCGCCGCCATGCGCTCGGCGTTCAGCAGCGCCAGACGGATCGCCCTCGCCGCCTCTTGCATGTCGACGATCTCGCCGCGGCGCACCCCGCGCGACTGCACGCAGCGGGCACCGACAACCTCGACCGCGCCAAAGAGCGAGGTGGCCAGCCGGTCGGTGCCGAGGGCGCCGCCGGGCCCCTCCGCCTCCACCCCGGCCATCTTGGCGGGGTCGAGCTTCAGCACCAGGCAGGTGATCTTGGAGGTGCCGATGTCGATCACCCCGATCCGGCCGCGCTTGGTGGCCAGATCCAGGCGCCGGCGCATGGCCCGCCACAGGTCGATGGATTTGAAATTCACAGGTCTTCCGCCTCTACTTGGGCGATCGCACGACGCAAACGCATGGTCTCAAGGGCGCCGCCGGGCAGCCGCAAGGTGGGCCGGTCCGGCAGGCGCATGTCGATGTGGGTAATGTCGCGGTCGAGGATCTCCTCGCCGAAATTGAGGGCCAGCACACGCGCCAGCGCCATGCCCGGGTCCGCCGCCGGCAGCATGATCACCAGACCGCCGGAGAGGTGCAGATCCCAGCGCCGCGCGCCCACCCGCACAAAGGCGCGCAGCCGATCGCGCACCTCGGGGCCCTGGGCCATCAGCGCCAGCGCCTCGCCGACCGCCGAAAGCGCGCCCTCCCCGATCAGCACGGGCATGCCGGGGTGGGCAGCGCGGCGGCTGACCGGGGCGATGATCGTGCCGTCGACGGCAACCCGGAACAGCGTCTCACCCTCGCGCCATAGCGCGACCGCCGGGCGCGGCGTGACCTCCACATGCAGCAGCCCGGCGGGGTCCAGGCTGACGGAGGCGTCCTTGACACCGCCCAGGGCGGTGACCCGCGTCCGCAGTTCCTCGATGTCCAGGCGCAGGCTCGACTGGCCCACCGGCAGGGCGAGCAGGCGGTGGATTTCCGACTGCAGCCGCGCCTCGGCGCCGGTGATCACGACACCGGTCAGCCGGAACTCCGGCCGGGCGATGACGCTCTCCCAAAGGGCGGCGACCTCGGCCTCGGCGGTGGCGCGGATCTCGTCGTCGGCGACAATGCGCCAGCCGAAGGCACCGATCAGCGCGATGGGCAGATAGAGGGTGACGGCACTGCGCACGCCGGGCTTTGCCCAGGTGCGCGCGACCCGGTAGGCCAGGATCGACGGCCCCGGCCCCAGGCGGGTCGCAAAGCGCGCCGGGTCGGGGGCAGCCAGCGCCACGAGCGCGCTCAACGCCCGCATGACGCATCCTCCACCAGCCAGGCGCAGAGTTCGGCAAAGGAGATGCCCCGATACGCCGCCTGCTCCGGCGCCAGCGAGGTGGGCGTCATCCCGGGCTGGGTATTGGTCTCCAGCAGCACGAGGCCATCGAGGCCGAGCCGGTCGTTCCACCGAAAATCCGTGCGGCTGAGGCCGCGGCAGCCGAGCGCCTGATGCGCCATCAGCGCATAGGACAGGCAGGCTTCGGCGATCTCCTCCGGCACCTCAGCGGGCACCACGTGGTGCGAGCCCCCCTCTTCGTATTTGGCGTGGTAGTCGTACCAGCCGCTGGTGGCGATGATGTCCGTGACCGCGAGCGGCCGGTCACCCATGACCGAGACGGTCATCTCGCGCCCGGGAATGAAGCGCTCGACCATCAGGGTCTCAGGCGCATCGGCCGCCAGGCGGGCGGGGCCGTTCGCCCCCTCAGCGACGATATAGACCCCGACGGAGGAGCCCTCGTTATAGGGTTTCACCACGTAGGGCGGCGCCATGGGATGGCTCGAGACGACATCGGCGCGGGAGACCAGCCGGCTTTCGGCAACGGGCAGGCCATTGGCGGCATAGACCGCCTTGGTCCGCTCCTTGTCCATCGCCAGCGCCGAGGCCAGAACGCCGGAGTGGGTGTAGGGCAGGCGCAACCACTCCAGGATGCCTTGGACGCAGCCGTCCTCTCCCCAGCGGCCGTGCAGAGCGTTGAAGACGACGTGGGGGCGCACTGCGGCAAGGCGCTCGGCCAGATCCGGCCCCGCGTCGATCTCCTCGACCGTGTAGCCCGCGCTCCGCAGCGCCGCGGCACACTCCCGGCCGGACACGAGAGACACCTCGCGCTCGGCCGACGGGCCGCCCTTCAGCACTACAACGCGGGGAAGCGTCCTGCTCGACATGCTCTGCCCCACTGGCCCTGCCGCCGGGTGTTCCCGTGCTGACCTGACCGCTGCCCCTTCGGGCTATTGTGGCGCGAGCGTAACGCCGATGCGTTGGATTTCCCAGATCAAATCGTGCCCTGAGGTCGCCTTCACGCGCGCGCGTACCTCTTCGCCCAGGCCCTCGAGGTCCGCCGCGGTCGCACCGCCTGCGTTGATGAGGAAATTGGCGTGCTTCTCGCTCATCTGCGCGCCGCCGCGGGAGAGGCCCCGGCACCCCGCGTCCTCGATCAGCTTCCAGGCCTTGAGATCCTGGGGGTCGCCGTCCTGGCCCGTGGAGGAGTAGCCGGCGGGGTTGCGGAAGGTGGAGCCGCAAGAGCGCTGGTCGACCGGCTGGCTGGCGGCGCGTTTGGCGACATAGGCCTCCATCGTGGCCTCGATCTCGGCGGGCTCGCCCGGGGTGCCCTGCAGCACGGCCTCCAGGATCACGGCATCGTCGGGCACGGCGGAATGGCGATAACCGAACCCCAGGGAGGCGGGCGTCCAGACCGCCCGCTGGCCCCGGCGGTCGAGGATCGTGACGCTCTCCACGACATCGGCGGTATAGGTGCCATAGCAGCCGGCATTCATCTTGATGGCACCCCCGATGGTGCCGGGGATGGTGCGCAGGTATTCGAGCCCCGCGATGCCGGCGGTGGCGGCGGCCTTGGCGACGGCACTGTCCAGTGCCGCAGCACCGACGCGCAGCCGGTGCCCCGGCAGCGCCGCGATCCCGGCAAAGGCGCGGCCGAGGCGGATCGAGACCCCCGGCAGCCCCCCGTCGCGGATGATGAGGTTCGAGCAGACGCCGAGCGGGGTGATCGCGACCTCGGTCGGCAGCGCTGCGAGGAAAGCCGCAAGATCGCCCTCGCTGTCGGGCTGATAGAAGACCTCCGCCGGCCCGCCGACGCGCAGCCACGACAGCGGCGCCAGCGGACGATCGGGCGTGAGACGCCCCTGCACCGGCGGCATGCGATTGATCAGCGCCATCATGCGATCAGGCTGCCTGTGATCGTAACGAAGGAAAGCACGGCACCGAGCGCCGGCACCCAGACGGGTACCGCAAAGGCGGGCCGCGGGCCGCCGCGCCGCTTCAGCACCAGGAGGGCAAGGTTCACCGCAACAAAGACCCCGAGCAGGACGAAGGAGACGATGAAGGCCAGATCGACCAAGGGCATGGTAAGCGCGAGACTGAGGACACAGGCCCCCGTCACCACAGTGGCAAGCACCGGCGTGCCAAAGCGCGGGTGACCATGATGGAAGATCGCAAACAGCGCCTCTCGGCGCCCAAGGCCGTAGAGGACGCGCGACGCCATCACGATCTGGGCCAGCACCCCGTTGAGCGCAGCCACGACCGCGATGGCCGCCAGAAAGCCCGCCCCCTGTCCCGTTGCTCTCTCGTAGACGAGCACGAGCGGGCTGGCCGAGGCCGCAAGCTCTGCCGGCGGAACGGCCTTGATTGCGGCCCAGGACACCAGGGCATAGACCGCTGCCGTGATCGCCAGCGCGGCGATGATGGCTCGGGGCATCGTCTGCGCCGGGTCCCGCGTCTCCTCGACCATGTTCACCATGTCCTCGAACCCAATGAACGCGAAGAAGGCCAGGAGGATCGCGCTCGCCACGCCGGAGACACCGGGCAAAGAGGGGGTGACCAAGCTCTCGCTCGCCTCTGCCGCCGGAGCCAGGGCGCCAGCGAAGCCTACAACGCCGAGGCCAGCGACCTCGGCCAAGGTGAAGACCGCCGCAAGGATCAGGCTCTCGAGCACCCCCACGATAGCCGCCAGGGTCAGGAAGGACCCGAGGGCGCAGATCAAGACCGGCGCCGGCAACTCCAGAAGCGTGCGCAGGTATCCAACGCCACCTTGCAACACAACCGCCGCCGAGGTGATCCCGACCCCGGCCACGGCCATGCCGACAGCGACTGACAGAAGCCTGCCCGCAACGGTCTCACCGCCCGCAGCGCGGAGATAGGCCGCTTCCCCGGCGCTCTCGGGTATTCTCACGCAGAGCTCGGCATAGGACAGGACCGTGGGCAGCACGACCAGACCTGCCACGACAAAGACGATCGGCGCCCAGGGCCCCACGGCGCCAGCCACGGCGCCCACCAGCACGTAGATGCCGGCGCCGATCATGACGCCGACCCCATAGAAGGTGAGAAGGGCGAAGCCGAGCCGCCGCTTCAGCCCGCCAGTGGCCATGATCGGTCAGGTGCCGGTCTTGGCCGGCGCCGAGAGCTCGGCGAGGGCGTCAGGCAGGGCGTTGGCCCAGGCGGTGATGGTGCCAGCACCGAGGCAGATGACCATGTCGCCGGGGCGCGCATGCTCGGCAACGAACCCCGCCAGCCCCTCCGGCCCCCGCACGGCGTGGGCGGAGCGGTGGCCATGGCCCCGCAGGCCGCCGACCAGGGCGTCGCGGCTGATCCCCTCGATGGGCTGCTCGCCCGCGGCGAAGACCTCGGTGATCCCGACCACGTCGGCGTCGTTGAAGGCGGCGCAGAACTCGCCGAACAGATCCGACAGGCGGCTGTAGCGGTGCGGCTGGTGGATGGCGACGATCCGGCCCTTGGCGGCGGCGCGGGCGGCCTTGAGCACCGCCGCGATCTCGACCGGGTGGTGGCCGTAGTCGTCGATGATCTCGATGCCCTGCCATTGGCCGACGCGGGTGAAGCGGCGCTTCACGCCCTTGAACCCGGCCAACCCCTCCACGATGGCGTCGGTCTCGATCCGCAACTCGCGCGCCACGGCGATGGCCGCGAGCGCGTTCAGCGCGTTGTGCTCGCCCGGCATGGTGAGTTGGACCGAGGGCGTCGCCTCCTCCCCCCGCAGCGCCAGTTCGAACCGCACGCCGCCGTTCTCATGCCGCACATCGAGCGCGCGCACGTCGGCCTGGGCGCTGGTGCCGTAGGTTACGACGCGCCGGTCGTCGATCCGGCCGATCAGGGCCTGCACCTCCGGGTGGTCGATGCAGGCGACCAGGCAGCCGTAGAAGGGGATGTTGTGCACGAAGGCATCGAAGGCATCGCGCAGCCGCTCGACCGAGCCGTAGTGGTCCATGTGCTCGGGGTCGATGTTGGTCACGATGGCGATGGTCGCGGGCAGCTTGACGAAGGTGCCGTCGCTCTCGTCGGCCTCGACGACCATCCAGCGCCCCGCGCCCGGGCGCGCGTTGGAGCCGTAAGCCTGGATGATGCCGCCGTTGATCACCGTGGGGTCCATATGCCCCGCATCCAGCAGCGCCGCGACCAGCGAGGTCGTGGTCGTCTTGCCATGGGTGCCGGCGACCGCCACGTTCCAGCGCATGCGCATAAGCTCAGCCAGCATCTCAGCGCGGCGCACCACCGGCAGGGAGCGCGCGCGGGCTTCCTCAAGCTCCGCGTTGCCAGCCTTGATGGCCGAGGAGATGACGACGACACCCGCCTCGCCCAGGTTCTCGGCGGCCTGACCGATGAAGATCTCGGCGCCCAGGCGGCGCAGCCGCTCGGTGATCGGGCTCTCCTTCATGTCCGAGCCCTGGACGCGATAGCCGAGGGTCAGCATGACCTCCGCGATGCCGGACATGCCGATGCCGCCGATGCCGATAAAGTGGATCGGGCCGATATCGACGGGCAGCGCGGTCGGCGGGGTCATGGGCTCAGGCTCCAGGTTTCGGGGGTCGTATACGTCGGCGGGAGGCACCGAGGAAACTCACCAGGGCGACTCAACCACTAGCCCCCTTCTGCAATTCCTGCACAAGATCGGCAAGATCGCGGGCCGCGTGGGGCCGGCCGAGCGACCAGGCAGCCGCTGCCATCGTTGCGGTTTTGCCAGGGTTCTCGAGCAGCAACTCGCGCAGGGTCGCCGCCAATCCTTCGGCGGTCAGGCCTGCTTCGGGCTCCACGATCGCACCGCCGGCGCCCTCCAGCGCAGCGGCATTGGCGGTCTGATGGTCATCGAGCGCATGGGGGTACGGCACCAGGATCGCAGGTCGACCGATGGCCGAGAGCTCGGCGATGGTGGAGGCACCGGCGCGCGAGATCACGAGCTGCGCCCCCGCCATCCGCGCGGGCATATCGGCAAAGAAGGGGGCGAGGTTCGCCGTCACTCCGGCGGCGGCATAGGCGGCGGTGATGCTGTCACCCTCGCCCTCCCGCACCTGCTGGGTGACGGTCAGGCGCGCGCGCAGCCCCTCGGGCAGCAGGGCGACGGCCTCCGGCACCAGGCGACCGAAGACGCTCGCCCCCTGGCTGCCGCCAAAGACCAGGAGGGAGAGCGGCCCCTCACCCGGAATGGTGTAGGGCGTCTCGCGCATCGCCGCGGCCCCGGACCTGACCGGATTGCCGATGTCGACGATCGTGGCGCCGGCAGGTCGGGTCTTGAGCGGCGTGCCACAGCACACCCGGTCCACGTGGCGGGCAAAGGCGCGGTTGACCCGCCCCAGCACGCCGTTCTGTTCGTGGATCAGCCGGGGCATGCTCATGGTCCAGGCCGCAGCCAGCGCGGGCAGCGCCGGATAGCCGCCAAAGCCCGCCACCACCGCCGGCCGGTCGGCCCCGAACAGCGCGCGCGCCGCCTTCACCCCACGATAGATCGCGAAGGGCGCGGTCAGCTTCGCGATCAGCCCCCCGCGGGAGAGGCTGGCGGAGGCGGTCTCGACCCGCTGCACCGCCTCGGGGAACCCGTCGGCATACCGCAGCCCCCGGTCGTCGGAGGTCAGGGTGACCCGCCAGCCGCGGCTCAGCATCTCCTCGGCCAGGGCCTGGGCGGGGAACATGTGCCCGCCCGTGCCGCCCGCCGCGATCACCAGCAAGGGCGCCATCAGTGGCGGGCCCGCAGCATCGCCGCCGGGTCCTGCGGGCGCAGCCTGGTGAGCGCCAGCAGCGCCCCCATGGCCAGCGCCGCCGCGACCATAGACGAGCCGCCGTAGGACACGAACGGCAGCGTCATTCCCTTGGCCGGCACCAGCCGGATCGCGACCGAGAGATTGATGAAGGCCTGCAGCCCAAAGACCGTCGCCAGGCCCATGCCCGCAAGGCGCACGAACATCGCCCGCTCTTCCAGCAGGCGCATGAGCGCGCGCAGCGTGATGAAGAGGTAGGCCGCGATGATCGCGAGGGTCAGGACCAGCCCGAACTCCTCCGCCGCCACGGCGATGATGAAGTCGGTATGCGCATCCGGCAGCGTCCATTTCACCGAGCCCGCGGCGGGACCGACGCCCAGCAGCGCCCCCTCCCGGATCGCGCTTTCGGCATAGGCGAGCTGGGTGTTCGGATCGACCTCCGCCGCCAGGAACCCGTCGATGCGCCGCGCGACATGCTCCGAGTTCAAGTAGGCCACCGAGCCCGCCGCCGCGACGCCGAAACCCAGGCCCCCGAGCAGGATCATTGGCGCGCCGGAGACGAAGAGCATCCCCGCCCAGACCGCCAGGATCAGCATGGCCTGGCCGAAATCCGGCTGCAGCGCCAGCATCGCGGCGATGGAGATCGCGAAGAAGCCCGAGAGCACCCGCCCCGGCGGGCCGCCCCGCTCGAAGCTGCCGGCCATCAGCCAGGCGGCAAACAGGATGAAGGCGGGCTTCAGAAACTCCGAGGGTTGGACCGACATGAACCCCAGCGAGTACCAGCGCACCGCGCCCTTGCCAAAGTCGGTGCCGAGCCAGGGCAGCGCGGCGACGGCGGCCATGGCGGCAAGGCAGGCGAGGATGCCGCCGCGGCGCAGCCATTTGAGCGGCATCGCCGAGACCCCCACCAGGATGCCTAGACCCAGCAGCGTGAAAACCGTCTGGCGCACCACGTAGTGATAAGTCCAGAGCCCGTTCTTCTCCGCCAGCGGGGGAGAGGCCGCGAGGCCCAGCACCAGCCCGGTGGCCATGAGCACCAGCACCGCCCCCAACAGCCACCGATCGATGCTGTGCCACCAGTCGGCGACGGCACGGCCCCATCCATCGGGCCCCGCGAAGTGGCTCGACACGGCGCTGGCCATACCGGCCGTGCGGGCGGTGAAATCAGTCATGCGCGGGCCTCCTCAAGCGCGGCGCGGTGGCGGTCGATGAGGGCGCGAAAGGCGTCGCCACGCGCCTCGAAACTGGCGAACTGATCGAAGCTGGCGGCGGCGGGGCTGAGCAGCAGAACCTCGCCCGGCTGCGCCTCGGCCAGGGCCGCGGCGACAGCGCGCTCCAGCGTCTCGCATAACTCGTGACTGTTCGCGCCGAGTTGTTCTGCGAACAGGGCTGCGCCCTCGCCGATCAAATAGGTCTTTTGAACACGGTTCATGTAAGGCCCGAGGGAGGCGATCCCCCCCTCCTTGGGCTTGCCACCGGCGATCCAGCGGATGCCCTCATAGCTCGCCAGCGCCCGCGCGGCGGCATCCGCGTTGGTCGCCTTGCTGTCGTTGACGACCAGCACACCGTCGACCTCCCCCAGCCGCTCCATGCGATGCGCAAGACCGGGGAAGGAGGTGAGCGCAGGCTCGATCTGCCGCGGCCCCAGGCCGAGCGCGCGGGCCGCTGCCCAGGCAGCACAGGCATTTTGATGGTTATGCACCCCGGTCAGCGCCGGTGCGGTGCCCATATCCACCGCCGCCACCTGCTTGCCGGCGCGCCATTCGGTGAGGAACCGCTTGTTCATGAAGACCGACCACCCCTTGCCACGCAGCTTCTCGGTGGTGGCGATTCGGATGAGGTCCGGCCCCTCCTCCCCCTGCCCCAACGCCCGATCGGCCAGGAAGCGACCATGGTCATCGTCCACCCCGATCACCTGGCGACTGGGGGCGCCAAGCTCGAAGAGCCGCCGTTTGGCGGCGAAATAGCCGCCCATCCCTCCGTGGCGATCCAGATGGTCGGGGCTGAGGTTGAGGAACACCGGCAGGTCCGGCGCCAACACCCGCGCTAGGTCGGTCTGATAGGAAGAGAGCTCGAGCACCATCACTTCCCCATCTTGCGGTGGGTCGAGATCAAGCACCGCGCGGCCGATGTTGCCGCCCATCTGCACAGGCCGCCCGGCCTGGCGCAGGATATGCGTGACCAGGGCAGTGGTCGTGGATTTGCCGTTGGAGCCGGTGATCGCGACGACCCGCACATCGGCGCCTACGACGGCGAGCGCCTGGAAGAACAGCCCGATATCATTATCCACCGGCACCCCTGCCGCCCAGGCGGCGCGGATGGCCGGGTGCGCCTCGGGGTACAGATGCGGGACGCCCGGCGAGACGATGAGCGCCGCCAGCCCCTCGGCCGAGCGGCCGAGATCGGCGACCTCAAACCCTTCGTCGGCCGCGGCGACACGCCCCTCCTCCCAGTCGTCCCAGCACACCGGGATCGCATCGCCGGCCCGCAGCGCCCGCGCCGCCGCAAGGCCCGACCGGCCGAGGCCCAGGACGCCGACCCGGCGGTCGGGAAAGACACGCACCGTGATCATGCGTCTTCCTTCATCCAGGCGACGGAGGCATGGGCCTGCCACACCGCCCGATCGTCGGGATCGTTCGCAAAGCTCAGCAACACATGCGTCATGTGCCCAGTGGGATGCGGGCCGAAGAGGTCGAGCGCCATGCCCTCTGCCGGCTCGGGCATCGGGGCGAGCGGAGGCGCGGTGTTAGCCGCCCAATGCTCGAAGCCCCGGATCACGCGGTCGCGGTCAACCGGGACCGCACGCACCTCGCACAGCGCCTCGTCCCGCTTCTGGTACAGGATGACGGCTTCGTCCCAGTAGAGCCGCACCGCCCCCTCCGCCTCACCTATGAAGTCGGCGACGTCCCGAGGGTCGGGCGCGTCGAGGGCCCAGGTCTCGAACATCCGCAGATGGCGCACGGCGGGCACCGCACGCTCGGTGAACAGCGCGACGAAGCGATCCGATACAGCGATGGGATCGGGTGCCACCGCCATCACCGCACCTTGAGCGTGGCGAGACCGATGAGGGCCAGGATGATCGCCACGATCCAGAAGCGGATCACGATGGTCGGCTCCTGCCAGCCCTTCTGCTCGAAATGGTGGTGGATCGGCGCCATGCGGAACACGCGCTTGCCCGTCAGCTTGAAGCTCGCGACCTGGATCATCACGCTGAGGGCCTCGACCACGAAGAGCCCGCCGATGATCGCCAGCACGATCTCGTGCTTGGTCGCCACCGCGATCGCCCCCAGCGCGCCCCCGAGGGCGAGCGAGCCGGTATCGCCCATGAACACCATGGCAGGCGGCGCATTGTACCAGAGGAACCCCAGGCCCGCGCCGATGAGGGCGGCGCAGAAGATCAGCGTCTCCCCCGTGCCAGGCACATAGTGTAGCTGCAGATATTCGGTGAAGTCGGACCGGCCGACCACATAGGCGATGATGCCAAGCGAGCCCGCCGCAATCATCGCCGGCATGATCGCCAGCCCGTCGAGCCCGTCCGTCAGGTTCACCGCATTGGCACTGCCCGCGATCACGATCATCGCGAAGGGAATGAACAACAGGCCGACGTCGATCAGCACGTCCTTCAGGAAGGGCACGGCCACCTGATACTGCAGCGCATCGGGCTGCATCGTCGCCGCCCAGACCCCCGCCACGGCCGAGACGCCGAGGCCGATGGCCATGCGCAAACGCCCCGAGACGCCCTTGACCGTGAACTTCGAGACCTTGGCGTAGTCGTCGACGAAACCGATGAGCCCGAAGGCCGCCGTGACCATGAGCACGAGCCAGACGAACCCGTTGTCGAGCCGCGCCCAAAGAAGCGTGCCCACCAGCACGCCACCAAGGATCAAGACCCCGCCCATGGTCGGCGTGCCTGCTTTCTCCGTCAGGTGGCGCTGGGGGCCGTCGTCGCGGATCGGCTGGCCCTTCTTCTGGAACTTGCGCAGCAGGTTGATCAGCCGGCGCCCGAAGAGAAAGGCGAAGACGAGCGCGGTGAGGAACGCCCCGCCCGCCCTGAAGCTAATGTACCTGAAAAGATTGAAGAAATCGCCACCGTCGCTGAGCGCGCTTAGCTCGTACAGCATCCCAAGGCCCCTCGCATCCGTCCCGTCGCGCACACGGCGCCCTAGCCCGCCTCATCGGCCAGGCGCGCTGTGCCCAGGCCCTTGACCGCCTCGATCACCCGCCCCATGGCCGCGGCTTTGGAGCCCTTGACCATGCAAACATCGCCCGCGTCTAGCACGCGCCGTGCCTTTTCAGCCATTGCCGTGCTCTCTGGGCACCAGTGGCCGCGCTTGGCCTGGGGCAGCGCCTCCCAGAGCGCCTGCATCCGCGGCCCGCAGCAGTGCACGAGGTCGATGCCTGCCATCTCCGGCGCCTCGGCGAGGCCCGCGTGCAGCGCTTCCTCCGCCTCGCCAAGCTCGAACATATCGCCCAGAAACGCGATCCGCCTGCCGCGGGAGACGCGGCCGAGGCCGTCCTCGGTCTGTTGCGCCGCGAGCACGGCGAGGGCCGCGCGGACCGAGGCGGGATTGGCGTTGTAGCTTTCGTCGATCAGCGTGATCTCGCCGTCGAGCCCGCCGTGGCCGATGGCAACCACCCAGCGCGCGCCGCGCCCAGCACCCGCCCGCCAGGCGGAGAGGGCGAGGGCCGCACGGGTGGGATCGGCGCCGGCCGCCTCCACCGCCGCGAGGGCGGCGAGGGCATTGGCGGCCAGGTGCTGGCCGGGCGCGCCGATGCGAAAGGACCAGGGCGCGCCGTGCAGCCTGGCGCGCACCACCGTGGCGCCTGCATGCAGCCGCGCATCGAGCAGCTGCGGGTCCGCCCGATCGGCGGCGCCCACATAGACCCGCGCTGCAGGGCCCGCGGCGCCCTCGAGGATCGCCAGCCAGGGGCTGTCGGCGGGCAGCACCGCAGTGCCGCCCGGGCCGAGGCCCGCGAAGATCTCGCCCTTGGCCCGCGCGACGCCCTCGATCCCGTCGGGGAAGTTGCCGACATGCGCCTCCGCCACCGTGGTGACGATGGCGACGTCGGGGCGCGTGAGCTGGGTGAGCGGGGTGATCTCGCCCGCGTGGTTCATCCCGATCTCGACGGCGGCGAAGGCCGCATCCGGCGCCAGCCGGGCGAGCGTCAGCGGCACGCCCCAGTGGTTGTTGAAGCTCGCCTCGGCCGCATGGACCTCGCCCTGGGGCGCGAGCATGAGGCGCAGCATCTCCTTGGTGGTCGTTTTGCCGGCGGAGCCTGTCACGGCGATCACCTTGGCCGCTGCCCGCGCCCGGCCCGCACGGCCGAGGGCGACGAGGGCATCGAGCGTGTCCTCGACGACCAGCAGGGGCGCATCGGAGGCCAGACCCTCGGGCACACGGGACACCAGGGCCGCGGCGGCACCGCAGGCCAGGGCATCGGCGACGAAATCGTGGCCGTCACGGGCCTCTCCCGTGAGGGCGACGAAGAGGTCGCCGGGCCCCAGGCTGCGGGTGTCGATGGAGACTCCGGTGGCGGCCCAGGCGGCGGTGGCCTGCCCGCCGGTCGCCGCGGCGGCATCCTCGGCGGTCCAGAGGGGGGCGGTCATGGCACCTCCTCCAACCCGTCGAGCGCACCGATGGCGGCGCGCGCCTGTTCGGCATCGTCGAAGGGGAGGATCTCGCCCGTCACCTCCTGGCCCGGCTCGTGACCCTTGCCCGCGATCAGCAGCAGGTCGCCGGGGCCTTCGAGCGCGTCGACCCCTGCCAGGATCGCCTCCGCCCGGTCGCCGATCTCGATGGCCTCGGGCGCGCCATCGCGGACGGCGGCGCGGATCGTGGCGGGGTCCTCGCTGCGGGGGTTGTCATCGGTGATGATGACGAGGTCGGCACCCTCTGCTGCCGCGCGGCCCATTAAGGGGCGCTTGCCGGGATCGCGGTCGCCGCCCGCGCCGAGCACGACGATCAGCCGGCCCGCGGCATGGGGGCGGATCGAGGCGAGGGCGGAGGCGACGGCCCCCGGCGTATGAGCATAATCGACGTAGACGGCGGCGCCGTTACGCCGGGTCCCTGCCCGCTCCATCCGCCCGCGCACGGTGGTGAGCGCGGGCAAGGCGTTGAAGACCGCGCGGGCGGGCATACCGGTGGCGAGCGCCAGGGCTGCAGCCGTCGCCACGTTCTCCGCCTGAAAGGCCCCGATCAAGGTGAGATCGCGGGTATAGCTCTCCCCGTCCCAGGCGAGGGTGACGCGCTGACCGGCGGCGCCAAAGGTCTGTTCGAGAATCCTGAGGTCGGCTTCGGCCGCGCAGCCGGTCGTGACGATGCGCTGGCCGCGCGCGGCTGCGCGGGCACGGGCCGCCGTGAAGCTGGGATCGTCGGCGTTCAGCACCGCCGTCGCACCCGCGGGCAGCACGCTGTCGAAGAGGCGGAGCTTTGCGTCGACATAGGCCTCGAAGGTCGCGTGATAGTCCAGATGGTCGCGGGTGATGTGGGTCAGCGCCGCCGCGGTGAGGCGCACCCCGTCGAGCCGGTGCTGGGCGAGGCCGTGGGACGAGGCCTCCATCGCCGCGTGGGTGCAGCCGCGCGCCGCGAGATCGGCAAGCATAGGGTGCAGGATCAGCGGCTCGGGGGTCGTCAGACGGCCGGGGGCTTCGAACCCCGTCCCCTCGACCCCTGTGGTGCCGATGTTGGCGGCGGCATGACCGGCATGCGCCCAGATCTCGCGCAGGAAATGCGCGGTGGAGGTCTTGCCGTTCGTCCCCGTCACCGCCGCCATGACCCGCGGCTGACCGGCAGAAAAGGCCGCGGCGGCGAGGGCGAGCCAGCGGCGCGGCTGGGGCGCCAGGATAACCGGCGCGGGCCAGGTTGCCGCAGGACTGCCCACCGCGGCCTCGGCCTGGGCGAGATCCTCGGGCGCGAGGGCGATGGCCAGGGCCTGCTGGCGCAGGGCGAAGGGCACGAAATCCGCGCCATGGACCCGCGTGCCCGGCAGGGCGGCGAAGAGCGTGCCGGGGCGGACCGCGCGGCTGTCCTCGGCCAATCCCTCCACCGCGGTGTCGGGCGGCAGGATGGCGCCGTGCCAGCTGCCCCCGGCGGCCTCCATCAGCGCACCGAGGGTGCGCGCGGGGCTGACGGCTGCGGCATCGCGCAGGGTCACGGCCGCCCCTCCAGCGAGGCGGGGCGCAGGCCCAGGATGGGGGCGAGGCGGCGCACGGCCTCCGCCGCCACGGGGGCTGCGGTGCGGCTGGCCTGGCGGCTCGGCGTCTGGCCGGAGCGGTCGGTGGGCTCATCCATGGTCACCACCAGCACGTACTGCGGGTCATCGACCGGGAAGATCGCACCGAAGGTCGCCATGACCTTGGTCCGGTCATAGCCGCCGCGCACCGGGTCGGGCTTGTCCGCCGTCCCGGTCTTGCCCGCCAGCCGGTAGCCCGGCACCCGCGCCCGCCGGCCGGAGCCGTCGGTGACCACGCGGCGCATCATCCGCAAGGTCTCGGCGGCCGCCGCGGCGGAGAAGACGCGCTCGCCCTCACCGGCCACCGGCGTCGCGCGGCCGCCCCTTTGCAGCGTCGGGATCACCCGGCGCCCGCCATTGGCGATGGTGGCATAGGCGCCGGCCAGGTGCAGCGGCGAGACGGCGATGCCATGGCCGAAAGAGATATTCATCGTCGACAGCTCGGTCCACTTCGGGGGCAGCAGCGGGCTCGCACCCGCGGCCTCGGACAGCTCGACCGGCACCGGGGCGAACATCCCCAGCCGGTCGAGATATCCCCTGAAGTGCGGCGTCGTGACCGCGAGCGCAAGCTTGGCGCTGCCCACATTGGAGGAGCGGCGGATGATGTCGGTGACGCTCATCTCCTCGGGCATGCGGTGATAGTCGCGCACCCGCTGGCGGCCGTAGAAGATGGGCTTGCCGGTCTCGATCATCGTCTCGGGGCCCACGACCCCCCGGTCCAGCGCCATGGCGGCGGTCAGCGGTTTGAAGACCGAGCCAAGCTCATAGCGCCCCTGGACCGCGCGGTTGAAGCGGGGGCTGGCGCCCGCGGCTTCGTCCCGCTTGGTCTTGCGCTTGTTGGGGTCATAGTCGGGCAGCGAGACCAGGGCGAGGATCTCGCCGGTCTCCACGGCCATGAAGACGCCCGCCGCGCCTTGGGCGCCGAGGCGCGTCATCTCCGCCTGCAGCACGTCGGAAAGGGCAGTCTGCAGAGCGAGGTCGATGGAAAGCGAGAGGGGCGCGCCGGCCCGGGCGGGATCGCGCAGGCGCTCGTCGAAGTAGCGCTCGACACCGCCTGCGCCCTCGATCTCCGCCCAGCGCACGTCTTCCTCGCCCGCGGTCACGCCGCCGATCACATGGGCCACCGTGCGCCCAGCGGGATAAAGGCGCATTTCGCGGCTGCCGAACAGCAGCCCGGGGTCGCCGATGTCCATCACGGCCTGCTTCTGGCGCGGGGTCACCGGGCGCTCGACCCAGACGAAGCGGCTGTCCTGGGTCAGGATGTCGAGCGCCTCTTCGGCCGTGAGGTAGGGGAAGATCTCGCCCAGCTTTGCCGCCGCGCGCACGGGGTCGAGCACGTCGTGGGGATGAGCGTAGAGCGACCAGGCGGGCAGGTTGGCGGCAAGCAGGCGCCCCCGGCGGTCGACGATGTCGCTGCGCACCGGGTCGATCTGCCCGGCGCGGCCCAGGCGCGGCTCCTCCGGATCGGACAGGGCCATGAGCGCCATGTTGAGCGCGAGCACCCCGTAGAAAAGCGCGAAGGCAAGCATCACCAGGATCAGCCGCCAGTCGTCGCGCATGGCGCGCGCCGCATCCGGCGCCGCTGCAGGGCCGGCCGGTCGCGGCGCCAGGCGCCGCCGGATCGGGGCGGCGAAATCCGTCACCCGAGCCTCACTGGGATGCGGCGATCACGGCCGGCGGCAGGCGCTGCCCGTCCGCCAGAGCGGCGATGGCCGGTGTCGCCGCGGGCGCGGGAGCGGCGGTGGTGACGGCAGCCTCGGGCGCGTAGAGCGGCCGTGGCGCCGTTGTCTCCGCGGCTGGGGCGGCTGCCGCCACCTGCGCGGGCCCGGTCGAGGTGGGTTGCGCGGCGGCACGGGCACGCCGGGCCGCGGGGCCCGCCGGTGGCAGGGGTGCGGCGCGCGGCGCCAGGCGGGTGCCGGCGATCTCGGCGGTCTCGGCGGTCTGGGCGGTCTGGGGGTCCGATTGCGCTTCCGCCGCTTCGGGCGCGCTCACCCCCTCCTCAGGGGTCTCCGCTGCGCTGGTCCGGCCCAGATCCGTCGGTCGCGGCAAGGGCACGGCCATGCGCTCGATCGGTGAACGGGCGTCGTCGCTCAAGGCGGACGCAGCCTCCTGCGGGGCCGCTGTGGGATCGGCGGCGACGGTCAGGGCCGGGTCCGCGGCGACCGGCTGGCCCTGCGGGCGTACCGCGGCGCCGGGGCCGACGGCCGTCTGGCTCTCCCGCCCGACCGTCGCTGCATCCGGATGCACGATGGGCAAGAGCCCGGGCGCCGGGGCCTCGACAGGCGCCTCGATCCCCGCGTGCTGCGCCAGGATCGAGCTTGCGGCAGCGGCCAGGGCCGCGGCAAGCGGATCCTGTTCCTCGCGCGGCGGGAAGGGCACGGCGGGCAGATCGCCGAAATGCTCCGGCGCAAGATCGCCGAGGGCGAGGTCCTCGTGATGGGTCTCAACCAGATCGCGCAGGCGCTCGGGGCGGTTCAGATAGGCCCATTCGACCTCCATCACCGTCACATCCTCCCGCGTCTCGGCGATCTGGCCGCGCAGGCGCTCGACGGTGCGCAGGGCATGGGCGGTCTTGTAGTTCACGCTATAGGCCCAGGCCGCGATCGCCACGATGCCAAGGACGGCGGCGCTGAAGGTCAGACGGTTCATCGGCTCAACTCCTTCCGTCGTCAGCTCGGGCGCGCGGCGCCGCGAGTGGCACGCTGGCGCGCGCGCTGCCGGGCGCGGGTGGCGAAATCGGCGGCGACGGGCGCGCGCGGCAGGCCCAAGGCGCCGGGATCGGGTGCGAGCGCCGGGGCCGCGGTGCGCCGCGCCATGCGCAGGCGGGCGGAGCGCGCACGGGGGTTACGCACGGTCTCGGCGGCATCCGGCTCGACCGGTTTGGCGGGTTTCTCCCAGCGCGCCGGGGCCACTGCGATCTCGGGTGCGTGGCGCGAGCCGCCACCGCCCGTCGCAGCGCCCTGCTGGAAGAACCGCTTCACGATGCGGTCCTCGAGCGAGTGGAAGGTCACCACCGCCAGCCGGCCGCCCGCGGGCAGCACCCGCTCCGCCGCCGCCAGCGCCCGGACCAACTGCCCCAGCTCGTCGTTCACCGCGATGCGCAGGGCCTGGAAGCTGCGGGTCGCGGGATGCGGCTGGCCGGGCTTGGGGCGCGGCAGGACGCCGGCCACGATCTCGGCCAACGCGAGGGTGGTGTCGACCGGCGCTTCCTGCCGGCGTTGGACAACCGCGCGGGCGATGCGGCGGGCGGCCCGCTCCTCGCCAAAGGCATGGAGGATATCGGCCAGTTCAGCGGCCTCGGCCGTGTTGACGATATCGGCGGCACTGACCCCCTCCTCGCCCATGCGCATGTCGAGGGGCCCGTCGCGCATGAAGGAGAAGCCGCGCGCCGCCTGGTCGAGATGCATGGAGGAGACGCCGATATCCAGCACGACCGCATCCGGCGTGATCCCCTCCGCCGCCGCGACGTCGTCCATGGTGTCAAAAGTCGCCTCGACGAGGCTGAGGCGCCCGGCGCTTTCCGCGACGAGGGCTTCGCCCGCAGCGATGGCGGTGGGGTCACGGTCGAGCGCCAGCACCTCTGCGCCCGCCGCCAGGATCGCCCGGGTATAGCCGCCGGCGCCGAAGGTACCGTCGATCACCCGCGCGCCCTCCAGCGGGGCGAGGGCTGCGATCACGGGCTCTAGCAGGACGGGGATATGGGGCGCCTCGACCATCAGTGGAGCCCCGTCATGGGCACGCGCGCCAGGATCGGACGGGCGAGCGTGGCCGCCTGTTCGGCATCCTCGGCCTGTTGGGCGGGTGCTGCGATCTCGAAACTGAAGCCGAGGCCGACGAAGACGCATTCCTTGCCGATGCTCACCTGTTGGCGCAGCTCGCGCGACAGCACCACGCGGCCCAGCTCATCAGGCTCCAGGATCGTGGCACTGGCGTTGAAGTGGCGCATGAAGGCGCGCAGTTCGGCCGGATCCTCGATCGCCGCCTCGACCTTGGCGCAATAGGCGTCGAAGCCGGGACCGGTCAGGCAGAGATGGGCGTCCGGGCGCTCCAGGCAGGGCAGCAGGTAGATCTCGTTGGTGCCGAGGGCTTGCAGCACCTTGCGAAAGGCCGCCGGCAGCGAGACGCGGCCGCGGTCCTCCACCTTGTGCCTGTGCGTGCCTGCGAAGCGCCTCGCCATCGCCCCTGCACCCTTCGTTCACCCATTGCGTGGCGGCGGAAACGAAGAGGGGCGGACCGCGCCCGTGGCGCCTATGGTCCGCCCCTTGCCCCTCGTCCCGCCAGCCGCCTGTCGTGCCTACTCTGCCTCATCAGCCTGACGCGCCGCGCCCAGGATGGCCCTCTGTGCGGTTCTTCTCGGCCGGGTCCTGTGTCGTCCCGGGTTTGTCCCGTGGTCCGACCCCTGCCGTGCAATCTTGATACCCTGGAGGGCGCTCACATTCAACCCAATTCCCTCCACATCATCCCCAAAGATACCCACAGGCCGTATCCACAGCTCAAGACGGGCGCACTACCCCAGATGTAGCGGCTGGTCGGATCACAGACCCTAGGGTGTCCGCCCAGAAACGGGACAGTCATCGCTGACAAAACTCGCAGGGTCAGCCAGATTCCGGTTTTCCACCGCTGAGAGCGAGCTTGGGGAGGAAGTGGGGGAATCGGGAGGAGGCCATCCTGGCGCGCCCCGCCCTGGCGGGACGACGGGAGACCTGTGCGGCGAAGGTGGGGTGCGGGCGGCGTATAAGCCGGGTTCTGTTCCGCCCCTAGGGGACGGAGATGGCCATTCATCTGAGGGCGCCGGTTGCCCAACGCCTCTTGCAGTCAACCCGGACGGCGGGCCGGGGCCACCCTGGGGCCGAAGCCCCGTGCCATCCCTATACGACCTTGCTCCCGGTGGGGCTTGCCGTGCCGCCGACGTTACCGCCGGCGCGGTGGGCTCTTACCCCACCGTTTCACCCTTACCCTGCCCGGGCCGAGACCCCGGCAGGGCGGTCTGTTCTCTGTGGCGCTGTCCCGAGGGGTGTCACCACCCCTGCCGGGCGTTACCCGGCACCGTCGCCCCGTGGAGCCCGGACTTTCCTCACCGGGGTCGCCCCCGGCGCGGCCATCCCGCCGCCCGCGCCGGCCCGGTTGCGCCTTTCGCGGGGGGCTGTCAAGGCAGGCCGCCTCCTGCCCCGCCGCTCACGTCCGCCGCTCAGGCCCGCTGAGGACGCATCGCGGGGAAAGCCGCTGCCAGCGCGGTGGCATGCTCCGCCGCCCCCGCCGTCGGACCGGGCAAGGCGTAAAGCGTGGGCATGAAGCGCGCGGCGAAGGCCCGCCACAGCGCCGTCTGCGCCGCGCCCCAGGTGCCCTCCGCCGGCACCGGATAGCCGAGCGTCGCCGCAGCCCTCAGGAACGCGGCCTCCGCCGCCGGATCGGCCCTGTCGTGGGGCGTCACGGCCTCGCGTGGCGGGTCGAGCCAAACGGATAGGCCGCGCCACGCGAGCCTACGCCAATCGAAGGCCGGCCCGGGATCCTGCTTGCGGCTGGGCGCGAGGCAGGCATGGCCGATCACCCCGGCGGGCCGGATCGCATGGCGCGCCATGGCCCCGGTAAGCAGCTCCTCGAGCGCGGCCAACTGGGGCGCAGCGAAGGGGATGGCGACGCCATCGGCATCGAGGCCAAGATGATCGAGCTCGATCCCGATGGCGTGGGAATTGACGTCCTCCCGCCCGGCCCAGGCCCCGGCACCGGCATGCCAGGCCCGCGCATCCTCCGCCACCAGCTGGGTGGTCGCGCCGTCCTTAGCGATAACGTAATGCGCGCTCACCTCGGCCACTGGGTCACAGAGGCGGTCGATGGCCGCCGCCGCACTCTCCATCGCGGTGTAGTGGATGACGATCAGCGAGGGCCGTGCCCCACCCCGACGCTCCCCGAAATTCGGCGAGGGGTGCCAGCGCGCCCCGGGATGATCAGGCTCGGTCATGACCTGACGCTCGCAGTGCGCCCAGGAGGGGTCAATGCCACCCGGTCAATGCCGTGCGCTAACCGGCAGCGGGCGCCGTGCCGAAGATCGCCCGGGTGATCAGAACGCCGAGCACCGCTGCAATCGCCGTCGCGAAGGTGCCCCACAGAAGGTCCGAGGCAACCATCTGCGGATGCCACCCCTTCAGCGTCGCATAGTTCGTCAGCGCATAGGTGCCGTAGCAGAAGAAGCCGAAGATCCCCGCGTCCACCGCGACCCGCAGGAGCGGCTTGCCCGACAGCCCCGCCGCCGAGGCGAAGTAGAGCATCCCGACCACATAGAGCGCGTAGAAGCCGACCGCCGGCAGCACCCGGAAATCGTCGAGCAGCATATCGCCCACATGCGTCTCGAAGACATGCCGGACGTAGGCCTTGATCCAGACCACATCGGCGCCGAGGAAGATCACCGCCGTCACGAGATAAAGCACGACCTGCTGCACCACGGCCCCCTCTGCGCCCTCTGCGCTGCCTGTGCTCGGCATCTAGAGCAGCGCGCCGCATTGTCGCTCTCGGGCCGCGGCCTTTTTCACCGCGCGGTGATGCAGCAGGTATCGCGCCTGTTGGGGGCTGTGGCCAGTCGACGATGCTGCTACCAGACGGCATGGACGCGCCGCCTACCCCAGCCCGATGATCGATGCCCTCGACCTCTCCGCGCCGGCAGCACTCGGCGTCCTGGCGGCGTTCTTTGCCGGCGGGCTGATGAAGGGTGGGCTCGGCTTCGGCCTGCCGCTCGTGACGATCTCGATCACGCCGTTCTTCGTGCCGGTCGATCTCGCCATCGCCCTCAACGCTGCCGTCTTGCCCTTTGTGAACATGCTGCAGGTCTGGCAGGCGGGCACCCTGGGCGAGACCCTGCGGCGCTACTGGCCGCTCATTCTCATGCTCTCGCTGACCATGCCGATTGGGGTGCTGCTCGGCCTCGCCGTGAGCGCGGAGGGGCTGACCCTGGCGCTCGGCCTCGCCATCACCGCCTTCACGCTGTTCCAATGGGTTAACCCGCGCCTGGTGCTGCCGCAACGGCTGGAGCGGCCGATCGGTGCCGGTGTCGGCGTGGTGGCCGGGATCTGCGGCGGGCTCACCTCGATCAACGGGCCGTTCTTCGTGCTCTATCTCGTGGGCCTGGGCGTGGAGCGGCGGGTGATGATGTCGGCGCTCGGCGTCTTCTTCCTGCTCACCGGGGTGCTGCTCTCGGGCTCCTTTGCCGCCGTGGGCCTGCTGGACGGGCCCCGGCTGCTTGCCGCGCTCGCCTGCCTGCTGCCCGCCTTCGCGGGGATGGCCGCGGGCAACCGCCTCGCCCGGCGCGTGCCGCAGGAAGCCTTTCGCAGGATCGTGCTCAGCGGGCTGCTGCTGCTCGGTCTCAACATCACGCTGCGGGGGCTGACAGGCTAAGGCCCGCCTTAGACCACCGAAACCTCGAGGCGCCCGACGCCCTCCACCGCCGCGACCATGGTCTCACCGCGCTGGATGGGCCCGACGCCCGCGGGCGTACCGGTAAAGATCAAATCGCCTGGCGCCAGGACGAAGAGGCAGGAGAGATGGGCAATCACCTCCGGCAGGGACCAGATCATGGCCGCCAGATCCCCCGACTGACGACGCACACCATCGACATCCAGCGTGATCGCCCCGGCCTTGGGGTGCCCGATGCGCGTCGCCGGCACGATGGGCCCGATCGGGGCAGACTGGGCAAAAGCCTTGCCTGGCTCCCAGGGCCGTCCAGCCTTCTTCGCCGCGCCCTGCAGGTCGCGCCGGGTCATGTCGAGCCCGACCGCATAACCCCAAACATCGGCGAGCGCGGCCTCCTCCGAGATCCCCGCGCCGCCCTTTGCCAATGCGGCGACAAGCTCAACCTCAAAATGCACATCGGACGACAGGGGCGGATAGGGAAAGACCCCATCGGTGACCAGATCGTCCGGGTTCTTCTGAAAGAAAAACGGCGGCTCCCGATCCGGGTCGTGACCCATCTCCCGCGCGTGATCGGCATAGTTTCGCCCGACGCAGTAGATCCGCCGCACCGCAAATCGCTCGGCCTGGCCCGCTATGGGCAGTGCGACGGGCTGCGGCGGTGGCAGTACGAAGCCGGCCTCGGCCTTCGGCGGCAGATCGGTTTCAAGATCGGTCATCGGCGTTTCCGGGATGGTTAAGCTCTGGGCCTAGTATCAGGCGGTGGGTGGGGGCGGGCAACCGATCACAACCTGGTCAACTGGCGGTGAGTGGTCCTGTGAAACGAGCCCGCAGGGCGCATCTGTGATCGCGTGTCCACAAGCATGGAGAACGCCATCATGATGCACCGTCGCAGCCTGCTGATCGGCAGCACCCTCACCGCCGCCGTCGCCGCAACCGGCGCCGCTCAGGCTGGCGGCCTGTTCGGCCTCTTCGGTGACGATGCGCCCCAGGGCGCGGTCTATGTCCAGGATGGCGTCGCGATCCGCGGCACCGACCCGGTCGCCTATTTCACCGAAGGTAAGCCGGTCGCCGGCAGCGCCGAGCATGCGCTCACCTGGGGCGGCACCACTTGGCACTTCGCCAGCGCCGAGAACCGCGCGAAGTTCGAGGCGGATCCCGCCGCCTTCGCACCCCAATACGGCGGGTATTGCGCCTGGGCCGTGGCCGAGAAGGGCGAGCTCTTCTCCACCGATCCCAGCGCCTGGGCCATCGTCGACGGCAAGCTCTACCTGAACTACAACGCTTCGATCCAGGATCGCTGGAACAAGGATATCCCCGGCTTCATCGCCGAGGGCGACCGCCGCTGGCCCGAGATCGTCCAGGGCTCCTAAGCACCCGCCCCTCCTGCAAGGCTAAAGTCAGGGCGCCGCGCGATCCACCGCGGCGCCCTAACGCGTTTCGCTGCCAACCATCTGAGCAGTTCTGCCGCCTCAACCGCCGCAAATTCACCGTCAGCCCGTTTTTTGTGCGCCCGCGCGCCCTTGGCGCAGCGTCGCCGCTTGATCCGTTCCTCCACCTGCGGAATGGTCGGTCCCGAGACCTGCGCGGCCTCCCCAGCGCGGGCCAACCGCTCTTCAAACAGCATACTGCACATTGGGAGACAGGGAATGACCACAACCGTAATCCGCGCCACGCGAGCGCCCCTCCTGGGCCTTACCGCCCTTGCCCTCGTCCTCGCTGCCCTGCCGGCCGAGGCGAATACCCTGCGTTGGGCCCGCGCCGGCGACAGCCTGACGCTCGACCCGCATGCGCAGAACGAGGGACCGACCCATACGCTGGCGCATCAAATCTACGAGCCGCTCCTGCATCGTGACATGGCCGGCGAGATCGTGCCGGGCCTCGCCACCGACTGGGCCCCGACCGACGACCCCACCGTCTGGCGCTTCAACCTGCGCTCGGGCGTCACCTTCCACGGCGGCGAGCCCTTCACCGCCGAGGACGTCGTCTTCTCCATCGAGCGCGCGAAGTCGGCGAACAGCCAGATGAAGGAGCTTCTCGCCTCGGTCGTCGAGGTCCGTGCCGTCGGCGATACCGCCGTCGAGTTCGTCACCGACGGGCCGAACCCGATCCTGCCCTCGAACCTCACCAACCTGTTCATCATGGACAAGGGCTGGGCCGAGGCGAACGACGCGGTCGAGGTCCAGAACTTCGACGCGCAGGAGGAGAACTTCGCCACCCGCAACGCCAACGGCACCGGCGCCTTCATGCTGACCGAGCGGTCGCCCGACGTGAAGACCGTGCTCACGGCCAACCCGACCTACTGGGGCATCGGCGAGTTCCCGCTCGAGGTCTCCGAGATCGTCTACACCCCGATCCAGAACGCCGCGACGCGCATCTCGGCGCTGCTGTCGGGTGAGGTCGACTTCATCCAGGACGTGCCGGTGCAGGATCTCGGCCGGGTGGAGGCCACCAGCGGCCTGGTGGTCCGTACCGCGCCGCAGAACCGGGTGATCTTCTTCGGCATGAACCAGGGCGCCGAGGACATCGCCACCGACAACGTCGACGGCAAGAACCCCTTCGCCGATCCCAAGGTGCGCCAGGCGATGAACGTCGCCATCAACCGCGACGCTATCCGCCAGGTGGTCATGCGCGGCCAGTCCGCGCCGGCCGGGGTGATCATGCCTCCCTTCGTGAACGGCTGGACCGCCGAGCTCGACGCCGCCGCCGCCACCAACGTCGACCAGGCCAAGGCGCTGATGGAGGAAGCGGGCTACGGCGATGGCTTCTCGGTCACGCTCAACTGCCCCAACGACCGCTACATCAACGACGAGGCGATCTGCCAGGCCATGGTCGGCATGATGGGCCAGATCGGGATCAACGTGGCCCTCGACGCCAAGCCAAAGGCGCAGCACTTCCCGCTCATCACCCAGGGCGAGACCGACTTCTACATGCTGGGCTGGGGTGTCCCGACCTTCGACAGCGAGTACATCTTCAACTTCCTGATCCACACCCGGGGCGAGGAGCGCGGTTCCTGGAACGGCACGGGCTACTCCAACACGGATCTCGACGCGAAGATCGTCAGCCTCGCCTCTGAGACCGACCTGGACGTGCGCAACGCCACGATCGCGGCGATCTGGGAGCAGGTGCAGGCGGATGTCCTCTACCTGCCGGTGCACCACCAGGTGCTGAACTGGGGCATGAAGGAGAACGTCGTATTCGACGTGCAGCCCGAGGATCAGCCGCACTTCAAGTATCTGACCTACGTGAAGTGAGCTGTCCCGCCTTGGCGGCAGCACAGTGACGACCCGGCCGTGGCGGAAACCGCCACGGCCTCCCTCCACGGGGGAGACGTGTTACCCTTTCCCCTTGCGATGGCGCCCGACTGCCGATTGGATGGTGCAGCGCCGAAATAATCGCGCATAGCCAGCGACGGGGACCCGACCGGATGCTCGCCTACCTCCTGCGACGTGTTTTCCAGTCGATCCTGGTTCTGCTCTTCACCGGGCTGATCGCCTTCTCGCTTTTCCGCTTCGTCGGCGATCCGGTCGAGAACATGCTCGGCCAGGAGCGTACGCAGGCGGATGTCGTGGAGCTTCGCGAACGCCTGGGCCTGAACGACCCCTTCATCGTGCAATACGCCAACTTCCTGGGCGGCGCGGTCCAGGGCGAGTTCGGGGTCAGCTTCCGCCAGGGCCGCCCCGTCTCCGACCTGCTGGTCGAACGCGCCCCCGCGACGCTGGAGCTTGCGGCGGTCTCCGGCCTCTTCGCCATCCTCCTCGGCATCGGGCTGGGGGTGCTGACGGCGATCAATCGCGGCGGCTGGCTTTCCTCCGGCATCATGACGACCTCGCTGATCGGGGTGTCGCTGCCGACCTTCCTGATCGGGATCCTGCTGATCTACCTCTTCGCGGTGGAGCTGAAATGGCTGCCCTCTAACGGGCGGGGCGATACGGTCGACCTTGGCTGGTGGACCACTGGGCTGCTGACGGACACGGGGCTCAAGGCGCTGATCCTGCCGTCGATCACGCTCGGCCTCTATCAGATGACGCTAATCATGCGCCTCGTCCGCTCCGAGATGCTGGAGGTGCTGCGCCAGGACTATATCCGCTTCGCCCGGGCCCGCGGCCTGCCGGAGCGGGCGGTGAACTTTGGCCATGCGCTCAAGAACACGCTGCTGCCGGTGATCACCATCATCGGGCTGCAGCTTGGCTCGATCATCGCCTTCGCGATCATCACCGAGACGGTATTCCAGTGGCCCGGCGTCGGCCTGCTCTTCATCCAGGCCGTGCAGTTCGTCGATATCCCCGTGATGGCGGCGTATCTGATGATCATCTCGGTGATGTTCGTCGCGATCAATCTGATCGTCGATCTCGTCTACGTCGCCATCGATCCCCGCCTGCGCGTCGATCGCGCCGGCGCGCATTAGGGAGGCCCCCATGTCCGCCCTCGCCCGCGCCTGGGACAGCGATATCGCCTACTCCTTCCGCTCGAGCCCGCTGACCATGGTCGCGGCCTTGGTGGTGCTGGTGCTCATGGTCGGCGCGCTGCTGGCACCGCTGATCGCGCCCTATGACCCTTTCGATCCGGCGACGCTGAACCTGATGAACGGGTTCACCCCGCCGATGGAGCCCAATGCCTTCACCGGCGAGGTCTTCTGGCTGGGAACCGACGGCCAGGGGCGCGACGTCTTCTCGGCCATCCTCTACGGCCTGCGGATCTCGCTGTTCGTGGGGATCATGGCGGTGCTGCTGGCGGTGGTCATCGGCGTCACGCTGGGGCTGATCGCGGGCTATTTCGGCGGCTGGGCCGACACGCTGATCATGCGCCTTGCGGATGTGCAGCTCACCTTCCCCTCGATCCTGGTGGCCATGCTGATCTTTGGCGTGGCCCGTGGGCTGACGCCGCCGGACATGCGCGACGAGATGGCGATTTGGGTCCTGATCATCTCCATCGGCCTATCGGATTGGGTGCAGTTTGCGCGCGTCGTCCGCTCCACCACCATGGTCGAGCGGCAAAAGGAATACGTGCAGGCCGCGCGCCTGATCGGCCGCGGCTCGGGCGCGATCATGTTCCGCCACGTGCTGCCCAATGCCCTGTCGCCGGTGCTGGTGATCGCCACCATCGGCCTTGCGCTGGCGATCATCGCGGAGGCGACGTTGAGCTTTCTGGGCGTGGGGGCCCCGCCGACCCAGCCCTCGCTCGGCACCCTGATCCGGGTGGGCCAGGACTTCCTGTTCTCAGGCGAACGCTGGATCCTGTTCTATCCCGCGATGACGCTGCTGGCGCTGGCGCTCTCGGTGAACCTGCTCGGTGACTGGCTTCGCACCGCGCTCAACCCGAGGCTCCGCTAAGCGCCGTGAATGAGCCCTGTCAGAAAGGTCCTTGGATGCGGTTCCTATCGGCTATCCTCTTCTGTCTTCTGCTGCCCGCGATGGTTGCGGCGCAGGACACCACTGCCAACGTCGACCCCGACCGCGCTGAGCGTTTGGTGGCGGCGCAGCGCTATATCGACAACCCGGTGCAGCAGCAGGTGATGTCTCAGATCCTCTCGCCCGAGACCTTCGTGGCGCAGCTGGGAGCGATGGTCCAACAGGTGCCGCCGGAAACGCAGACCGAGATCGTCGCCATGATCACCGAGGAGATGACGGCCTTCCGCCCGGTGATGGAGGCCGCAATGGTCGAGACCGCGGCGGATGTCTTCACGCTGGAGGAGTTGGAGGCGCTGGACACCTTCATGCGCTCCGAGGTCGGGAGCAGCGCCATGGCCAAGACCCAACCCTTCATGCTGCAGACCATGGCCCGTCTGGGGCCCGACCTGCAGCAGATGCAGGCCAACCTGATCGCGCGACTCCTTCAGGTTGCGCCGCAGGGCCAGTGATGGCGACGCCCGTTCTCGAAGTGCGCGACTTGGTGGTCGAGATCCCGACACGGCGCGGGGTGCTGCGGCCGGTCGATCGGGTCTCGTTCTCCATCGCCGCGGGAGAGACCCTGGGCGTCGTGGGCGAGAGCGGGGCCGGCAAGTCGATGATGGGCTCGGCGGTGATCGGCCTCTTGAGCCGGCCAACCCATATCGCCGGCGGCGAGGTCCTGCTGAAGGGCGAGCGCATCGACAACCTGGGCCGCGCCGCCATGCGGCGGGTGCGCGGCAAACGCATCGGCATGGTCTTCCAGGACCCGCTCACCTCGCTCAACCCGCTGCTGCGCGTCGGCGACCAGCTGGTGGAGACCATCCGCACCCACCTGCCCGTCACCCGGGCAGAGGCGGAGCAGCGCGCGCTGAACGCCCTGCTCGAGGTCGGCATTCCCGCGGCGGAGGAACGCATCGGCTCTTACCCCCATGAGTTCTCGGGCGGCATGCGTCAGCGCGTGGTGATCGCCCTCGCGCTCTGCGCCGAGCCTGAGTTCGTGATCGCCGACGAGCCCACCACTGCGCTCGACGTAAGCGTGCAGGCGCAGATCATCGCGCTGTTACGCAGGCTGTGCCGGGAGCGGGGGACGGCGGTGATGCTGATCACCCATGATATGGGCGTGATCGCCGAGGCGGCGGACCGGGTCGCGGTGCTCTATGCTGGGCGGCTGGCGGAGATCGGGCCGGTGGCGGAGATCGTGCAACGCCCCCAGCATCCCTACACCGAGGGACTGATGGCCTCGACCCCTATGGCGACCGCGCCCGGGCAGCGGTTGAACCAGATCCCAGGCGCGATGCCGCGGCTCGACGCGATCCCATCCGGCTGCGCCTTTCATCCTCGCTGTCCGATCGGGGAGGCGGGGTGCATGATCGGTGAGACGCCGAGCGTCGCGACCTGCGGCGGGCGCGCCGCCTGCCAAGTTCGCGCGCGGGAGCGCGATCTTTCTGCGATGGGGATCCAATGACCGTCACCACGGCCGACACTGCCGGGCCCCTCGCCACCGCGCCCGAGGGCGAGCGCCCGCTGGTCGCGGTAACCGGGCTGATCCGGCGCTTCGATGTCTCCAAGCCCTGGCTCAACCGGATGATCGAGGGGCGTGGCCGCGCGACGCTCACCGCGGTTTCGGATGTGAATTTCGCGATCCCCGAACGCAGCGTCTATGCGCTGGTGGGCGAGAGCGGGTCGGGCAAGTCGACCATCGGCAAGATCGCGGTGGGTCTGCTCGCACCTTCGGAGGGTACGGTGGCGATCGATGGCATCGACCTGCACCGCGAGGCGAGCACGGCGGAGCGGCGCCGCGTCCGGGCCGAGATCCAGATGGTCTTTCAGGACCCCTATGCCTCGCTCAACCCCCGCTGGCGCGTGGGCGACATCATCGAGGAGCCGCGTCGCGCGCTAGGCCCCCGTGCCGGCTCGAAGAGTGCCGGCGACCTGCTGGAGGCGGTCGGGCTATCGGCGCGGGACGCGGAGAAGTATCCGCATGAGTTCTCCGGCGGGCAGCGCCAGCGGATCTGCGTCGCCCGCGCGCTCGCCTCGGGGCCGCGGTTCATCGTCTGCGACGAGCCCACCTCGGCCCTCGATGTGAGCGTCCAGGCGCAGGTGTTGAACCTGATGAAGGATCTGCAGGCGGACCTGGGGCTCACTTATCTCTTCATCAGCCACGACCTGAGCGTGGTGCGCTATATGGCGGATACCATCGGGGTCCTGTACCTGGGCGGGCTGGTGGAGCAGGCCCCGCGCGATACGCTGTTTGCGGCGCCGCGCCATCCCTATACGCGCATGCTGCTGGAGGCGGCGCCACGTCTCGATGCCTTTGGGCGCGAGGTGCCGCCGCCCAAGGGCGAAATTCCCGACCCGATCAACCCGCCCACGGGCTGTCCCTTCCACCCGCGATGCCCCTTGGTACAGGAGCGATGCCGGATCGAGCGGCCCGTCCAGCGCGCCGTGGGCGAAACCCGCGTCGCCTGTCACGCGGTGGAGGAAGGCCGCGGCTGACCGCGGCGCTGCAGCAGGGATCGGTCGCGATCAGCCGGTGGCCGTCAGGACGCGGCGGCCTGATCCGGTGGCGGGGCCGACTGTGGCGGCGGGCCACCGGCGGGAAGACCTTTGCCAGCCGATGCCACGCCGGCGCCCGGTGTCGATGCTGGCGGCTGATCGGCTGCGGTGGAGGGTGCTTTCACGTGACCCTGAGCCACGGCCCAGTCGAAGAAACGCTGGGGATCCATGGGGCGCCCGATCATGTAACCCTGGATCGCGTCGCACCCCTCCGCCGCCAGCCAGTTTCGCTCGTGCTCGTTCTCGATGCCCTCGGCGAGTACCCCGATTTCCAGGTTCCGCGCCAAGCGGATCAGGGCGCGGGTGAACTTCGCCAGCTCCGGTCGCTCATGGATGTCGGTGATGAAGCTGCGGTCGATCTTGACCCGGTCAACCGCGAGATCACGCAGCGTCGAAAGCCCTGAGTGGCCGGTCCCGAAGTCGTCCAGCTCGATGTAGTAGCCGCGATCCGAGAGGTCGCGGATGACCTGCACGATATCGTCGTTGCCATCCTCGACGATGATCGACTCGAGGACCTCGATCGCCACATCGGAGGGTTTGAGGCCGACGGCCTCCACGTCGAAGTGAAGCCGATCGATGAAGCCGTCTTCGCAGAGCTGCCCAAGCGTGAGGTTCAGGCCCAGGTGACCCACCGAGAGACCGCGATCCTGCCAGTCCCGGACCGTCCGCAGCGCGCGTCGACGCATAACGTCGTCGATCTGCACCATCAGGCCCGTCTCCTGCGCGATGGGCAAGAACAGGCCGGGGTTCTGAGGTCCCTCATTGGGATCGATCCAGCGCACGAGCGCCTCAACCCCCGTGAGCTGCCCCGTATGGATGCAGACCTGCGGCTGAAAGAACGGCGTGATCCGCTCACGCTCCAAGGCCTCCCGCAGGCTCGCGGCAACCCGGTGACGCCGTGCCAGAGCATCGCCGAGCCCCGGTTCGTAGAAGGCGAGATACATCCCATCCGCCAGGGCCTTGCCGAGCGCGATGCCGGAACGGGGCAGCAGCATGTGGCCCTCCTCCGCCGGCGACATCGTCAGGGCAGCCCCTGCGGCGATCGAGATGCGCGCCTCCCGCCCCTCGTGCAGAATCGGCTGCGCGGCGAGATCGCACAGACGATTGGCGATGGAGCGCAATTCGTCCTCGTCCATCACATCGGCGATCAGGATGCCGAAGCGGACACCATCGAGCCTGCCGACCACATCGTCTGGGCCGGCATCTGCGGCGAGGCGGCGACCCACCTCCCGCGTGACGGCATCACCCATCTCCTGGCCGAGCGCATTGACGATGCCGCTGTGGCGCAAGAGTTCGATCTGGAGCAGACCCATCCCCTCCGACGCGCTTTCAGGCACCACCGAACGGACGTTCACCTGAAGCTCGAAGAAGTCACGGTCGGGCAGACCGGTCATTTGATCGTGGAGGACCCGTTGCTGAAGCTCTTCGTGTGCCTCTCTGAGCGCGACCTCCCGATGCTGGTCCGATCGCAGCGGCGATCTGAGCATCATGTAGCCAAGGGCAAGGACGATCAGGATGCCCACGCCCTCAAGCAGGACGATCTTCACCGCGAGCAAGACCGGAACACCGTCTTCCCGCGCCTGCGTCACGACGAGAAACTGGAGGATCGCAACCGCGGCGATCAGGCACGAGAGCAGCAGAAGGCGGCGGCCGATGGGACGCTTGATCATGGGCACGGGGGTCACCATCCCGCGGAAACTCGGCTCATCCATTGACGTGACACCCCCCTCCTGAACACGCTGCGGAACTCTGGGCGAGCCGCGTAAACAAAGGGTGGAAGAAACGCGCTCGGAGCGCCTTGGCGTGCCCGCGGGCGCCGCGCTATGCCATCGTGCAGAACCCTGACAGATCGCGCGAGCGACGAGGCTGACGCCATGACCGACGAGGAACGCCACCAGATCGCCGATGACCGCGCCGCCGCCTCGACGAGCCTCGACGCGCTGCGTCAGGACCCGCGGATCAGGCTCACCGCAGGCCGCGCCGAGACGGAGGTCTGGGTCGAACGCGAGGACGGCAAGCGCCAGAAGATCGGGGCGCAGCCCGAGGCCGGGGGCCAAGGATACCTGAGCCATGTCTTCCTGCTGACGGCAGGTCTGAGCGAGACCGCAGCCCAGCTCGGCTTCGCGCCGGAGGTGGGGCCGAACGGCCAGCGCCAATGGGTCCTGGTCGAGGACAGCGCGGCGGGCGCCTTCGCCGCCGGGATCATCGCGCTCTTGGGGCCGGCGCCGGCGCGTGCGGCGCGCCCCGCTGTGGCACGGCCGGAGCCGGGCAGGGCTTTTCTGGCGCCGAGCAGCGTGGCGGTGCTGGCGCCGCCGGAGGTCACGGGCCGCGGTGGGCGGATCGTCACTGCGCTGCGAAACGCGGGCTACGCCGGTCGCCTGCAGGGCCCGGTCCCGCCCGGCAGCCCGCTTTCGCCACCGCCCGAGCTCGCCGTCGTCCTGCGCCCGGAGGCTGCCGGCGCGGCGGTCTCCGGCACGCAGGGCCGTCTGGAAGCGCTGCTCGCCCGAGCAGGCGCCGTGCTGCTGCTGGAGGAGGACGCCGCGGAGACCGCCGGCAAGGCGCAGGAAACCCCAGCCGTTGGCCTGGCGAAGACGCACGAGGACAGAAGCACGCGTCTGATCGGCCCGGCGGGCGGCGTGCTCTGCGCCCACCACGGCCTCGCCCTCGGCCCCATCGCGGCGGAGGTATCGCAGAGCGTGACCGCCGATGGCGCCGTCGCCTTGCTCGGCCAGTCCCGCGGCCTGGTCGTCGAGATCGCCGAGGCCGCTCAGGCGCGCGGCCTCGCGCTTGGCACCGTTGCGGCCCTCGGCACACCGGCGGCCACGCCCGGGCAAACCGGGGTGGAGACGCTGCTGCAGGCGCTGGCCGCGGAGGAGAGGCTCAAGGTCGCCCTTCTCGCCGTCGAGCGGGTGACGGACGGTGCGCTGCTCCGCCGTGGCCTGGAGAGCGCTGCCGCCGCAGGGATCGCCGTCATCGCCCTGGACGCGCGCCCAGCGGGCAGCGCGCTCGAGGAAGCGGCGCTGCCCGCGATCCTCATGGCGACGGGTGCCTGGCTGGCTGCCGATATGGGCGAGGCGCTCGATCTCGCGGCCTGGGCCGCGGCGGGCCGGTTCCTCCGCGGCCCCAGGCTCGGTCTCTTGGGGCGGGCAGCATCGCCGGGGATCGCGGCGTTGATCGAGCGGACGGCCGCGCCGCTCGGCCTGCGGGTGGAGCGTTTGACGGCAGCGCCCGGCGCCGCCGCCGACGCGCTGATCGGCCCGGGCGGCGCCGGAGCCGCCGCACCCTCCACCCTGGTGCTCGATCTGCCCGACCGCAGCGGGGCCGCCCCGCGACGGTTGGGCGGCGCGAACCCGCCGGCGCCCAGCGATCCGGTCCGTCTTACCCGCTTGGCCGGCGGGCTTGCCGCCCTCGGCCGGCAGCTCGACCTGCCGACGCCGCCGCAGGTGCCGCGCCTGGAGGCGCCGATCCTCAGCGACACGGTGCCGGAAGGCGCGCTCGACGCCTCCAGGCTGGATGCGCTGCTGCGCCAGGCGGGTTTCGCGACAGCGGCCCAGGGCAGCGATCCTGCGGCACAGGCGGTGGTCGAGGTGGTGGGCCTCCCGGTCTACGGACAGTTCATGCTGCTGGGCCCCGCGATGACGCCCCTGCCCCTCAACATGCCCGAGGCGGCCCGCCTTGCCGCTGCGGCACCGCCCGTCGCGGGGTTGGAGGCAGCCCTCGCCCGTATCGGCGGGCTTGTCGCAACGTCATCGGGTCGGATCGCCGCGTTACACTTGACGTTTACGTCAAGTAGGGGCGAAGAGCCGGTAGTGACCGCCGCTACCGTCCTTCTCGATCCCGCCTGACCCAGGAGCGCTCGCATGGCCCTACCCCCCGTCCTCTCGCAGCTACGCCTGCCGGTGATCGGCGCCCCGCTCTTCATCGTCTCGAACCCCGCGCTGGTGATCGCCCAGTGCAAGGCGGGGATCGTCGGCTCCTTCCCCGCGCTCAATGCCCGCGAGAAGCCTGGCGAGCCGCCGATGCTGGAGGTCTGGCTGAAGGAGATCACCGAGGCGCTGGATGCCCATAACCAGGCGCACCCGGACAGCCCCGCCGCCCCCTTCGCGGTCAACCAGATCGTGCACCGCTCGAACGCCCGGCTCGAGCGCGACATCGAGATCTGCCACCGCTGGAAGGTGCCGGTCTGGATCACCTCGCTCGGCGCCCGCGTCGAGGTCAACGCCGCCGCCCACGACTGCGGCGGGATCACCCTGCACGACGTGATCGACGATCGCTTCGCGCGCAAGGCCGTCGAGAAGGGGGCCGACGGCTTGATCGCGGTCGCCGCCGGCGCTGGTGGGCATGCAGGCACGACCTCCCCCTTCGCGCTGATCCAAGAGATCAGGGCCTGGTTCGACGGGCCCCTCCTGCTCTCGGGCTCCATCGCCACCGGCGACGCGGTGCTAGCGGCCGAGGCCATGGGGGCGGATCTCGCCTACATCGGCTCGGCCTTCATCGCGAGCGAGGAGGCGAATGCGGTCGAGGCCTACAAGCAGATGATCGTCGACAGCAGCGCCGCCGACATCGTCTATTCCTCGCTCTTCACCGGGGTGCACGGCAATTACTTGAAGGGTTCGATCCGCAACGCCGGCATGGACCCGGATGCCCTGCCGGAGAGCGATCCCTCGGCCATGGACTTCGGCGGGGGCGACAAGCCCAAGAGCTGGAAGGAGATCTGGGGCGCAGGCCAGGGCATCGGCGCGGTCAAGACCGTGGAGAGCGCAAGCGCCGTGGTCGAGCGGCTGGCGCGGGAGTATGCGGCGGCGCGCGGGCGCCTGGCGTTGAGCGCAGCCTGCTGATCCAGGGGCAGGCAGCGCCCGTTGCGGCGGTAAGCTCGGCAACGCACCGCGGCGGGGCGACAGGGTCGGCGCATCCCGATCCAGCCACCGGAGCGTTCCAATGCCCTTTTCGTCCTTCCGCCGCCGCGCGGTGCCGCACGCCGTCCCTGTCCTTCTTACCACCGCTCTCGCCGGCTGCGTCGCCCCGCAGCACGGCGCGCAGGTGGCGGCCTTCCACGACGCCGTCGCCGTGACCGCCGACAGCGACCGCACCAAGGCCGCGCGGATCACCGCCGGCCTGACGGCCGCCGCGGGCGGCGTCGGCCTCGCCTGCACCATGCTGAACGACAGCGCGACTGTCTCGATGCTCGCCTCGCTGCGCGCCTTCTGCGACGCCCGCGCCACGACGTCCGAGAAGCCCTGACCCGCCAGCCGCGCCGCCGCGGCCGGACCATCTGGCCGGGACGCGATGGCGGAGCGGCGCACGCGGGTGGGCGGGTGGGGCGGCGCTGCTTCGACAGCGCGTCCCGGCCGCGCCCTCGGGTCGGGCGAGCGCGCCCGCTCAGACGCGGCAGATGCGCTCAGGCGGCGGCGTCGCTGCTGCCGCCGGATCCCGCCCCCAACAGCCCGAACAGGCGCCGCTGTTCCGTCGCCCAGGCCGCGATGTCATAGCGATGCACCTTGGCGCGCAGCGCCGCCATGCGCGCACGCCGATCACCCTCCTCCATCGCCAGCGCCTGCTCCACCGCCGCATCCATCGCGCGATTGGAGAACGGGTTCACCAGCACCGCCTCGCCCATCAGCACCGCCGCCCCGGCGAACTCGGAGAGCACGAGCACCCCGTCGCCATCGGTGCGCGCGCCCACGAACTCCTCCGCCACCAGGTTCAGCCCATCGGCCAGCGGCGTGATCCAGGCGATATCGGCGACGCGGTAATAGGCCACCAACTCGCGAAACGGGATCGGCGTCGAGATCAGCGAGACCGGCTGCCAGTCGAAGCTGCCGAAGCTCCCGTTGATCCGGCCCGCCAGGGTCTCGATGGCCTCCTGCACCTCCGCATAGGCCTCCATGTTGCGGTTGGCACTGACCGAGACATGCATCAGCCGGATCTTGCCGTGCAGGTCCGGACGGCGCTGCAACAGCCGCTCATAGCACTGCAGCAGTTCCACCCCGCCCTTGGTATAGTCCGTCCGCCCGACTGAGATGATCAGCTGCGCATCGCCCAGCGTCTCCCGGATCTCCTGCTCGCGGGTGGCGGTCTCCTCGGTCCCGGCGACCTCTTCGATGTAGTCGACGTCGACGCCCACCGGGAAGGCGGAGATATGCACCCGCCGCCCCCCGTAGTCGAAATACCGCGGTGTCGACTGCTCCGACAGGGCCTGGCCATAGGGCGCCAGATCCTCCCGCGTCGGCTGACGCACGATCTGGCCGACCTCGAAGGCCGAGCGCGCCACCGCGGCGAAGTTCTGCGCATAGCGCGGCACATGAAAGCCGACCAGATCGCAGGCGAGCAGGCTCTCGATGATCTCGTTGCGCCAGGGCAGGACGTTGAACATATCCGCCGCCGGAAAGGGCGTGTGGTGGAAGAAGGCGATCTTCGCCGCGGGCTTCAGTTTGCGCACATATGCAGGCACCAGCCACAGGTTGTAGTCGTGCACCCAGATGACGCTGTCGTCATCCGCCTCCGCTGCCGCAGCCTCGGCAAAGGCCCAGTTCACCTCGCGGAACGTGGGCCAGTCGACCGGGTCGTAGTTGTAGCGGTCCTTGAAGGAATGGAGGATCGGCCAGATCGCCTCCTTCGAGGTCACGTGATAAAAGCTCGACACCTGTTCGGGCGTCAGCGCCAGGCGGCTGACGACGTATTCGCCGTAGCTGTCCTCGATGGTGATGCGCTTCTCGAAATCGGGCTCGGCCGGGTCGTCGGCGTATTTCCAGGCGATCCAGGCGCCGCCGCCCTCGTCCTCCAGCCCGAAGAACGACTTCAGCGTCGGCACGATGCCGTTGGGGCTCTTGTTCTCCCGCCGCTCGATCCGGCCATCGACCTCGACCTCCTCATAGGGTTGGCGGTGGTAGACGATGATCAGCTTGGCGGTCATGGGACCTTCCTTGGGATGTGGGATCGCCAGCCTTGCACGGTTGGCGTGGCCGCGGCCAGGATCAGCGCGGTGTCGGGTGATGCAGGGCGAAATGCGCGACGGCATCCATGATCCCGCCTGCCCCCACGCCGGGCGGGCGCACGATCGCCGCGTGATCGGGCAGTGCTGCCAGCAGCGCGGGCTCCGACCCGCCGACAGCCACGGATGGGAACCCCTCCACCAGCATGGAGTAGTCGTTCATCGTATCGCCGGCCGCGAGCACCCGGTTCGGCCGCACCCCGAGGTAGTCGATCAGGCGGCGCAGCGACGGCCCCTTGCTGACGCCCTTGGGCAGCACGTCGAAGTAGCGGTCGGCGGAGATCAGCCAGTCATGGCCCATCTCCTCGACGATGCCCTTGGCCCTGTCGTCGAAGGTCTTGGGGTCGTAGTCGTAGCTGACGCGATGGCGAAAAGCCGTGGGCTGCAGCGTAAGACCCGGGTGGCCGTCCAGTCGCTTGCGCACGGTCGCACCGGCATCGCCCCAGAGCGCGGCGATCTGAGCCTCCATCGCCGCGATAGGCGTGACCTTGCCGCCGGGACCCGTCGGTTCCATCCGCGCGATGGTCGTGCCCACGTCGCCGACGACGAAATCGGGCCAGGGGACCGGGGTGTCGGTGCACAGCCCCTCGATAAAGCCCGGGTCGCGGCCGGTGACGAAGACCAGCCCGATGCGATCGCGCTGCTTGCCGATCCAATGGTAGAGCTGTGCGCGGTCCGAGGGGGTGCCGCCCAGGAACGTGCCGTCCAGGTCGGTCGCCAGCACAAAGGACCAGCCGGCCACCTTGGCCGCGGTCGCGGCATCCAGGGCCGCATCTTTCACTAGCTCAGTCATCGGTCTCCTCCCAGGCCTCGGCGAGGCGCTTGATGGCATGGCGGTCGGACGGGTGCGCGAAGGTGAGATCGAGGGCGCGCGGCTCCGCCTCGAGCGGGCGCGCCCAGAGCCGCGCGAAGGTCTGGCCCAGCGGCTTGTCCTCATGGACGATGGCGCGCACGGTCTCGCAGATCGGCATCTGGATGCCGTGGCGACGCGCAAGCTCGGTGGCGGCCATGGCGTTGCGCACGCCCTCCACCGTCACCTTGCGGCCGTCGAAGATCTCCGCACCGCGCTTTCCCTCTCCCATCTCGACGCCGTAGCTGAAGTTGCGGCTGGCGGTGTTGGAGCAGGTGAGCGTGAGATCGCCGATGCCCGACAGGCCGGTCACGGTCTCGCGCCGGCCGCCCAGCGCCTCCGCCAGGACCTTCATCTCGTCCAGGCCGCGGGTGATGAGCGCCGCGCGGGTGTTCGCGGCAAAGCCCGCCCCCGTTGCCATGCCGCAGGCGATGGCGAGGACGTTCTTGACCGCGCCGCCGACCTCCACCCCCGTCAGGTCGTCGGAGACATAGGGCCGAAAGCTCTCGGTCGTCAGCGACACGGCCATGCGGGTGGCGACCTGTTCCTCCGCCGCCGCGTCCGGGTCATGGTCGAAGTCGGAGGCGATGGTGACCGCCGTGGGATCGCCGCGCGCGGTCTCAAGCGCGAAGCTGGGGCCGGAGAGGGCGCCGACCGGGCGGCCCGGCGCCACCTCCGCCACCACATCGGCCATCAGGAAGCCTGTGCCGTCCTCGATACCCTTGGCGCAGACGATGATGGGCACACCGGGGGCAAGGGCCGCGTGCAGCCGCTCCGCCATCCCCCGCACCGTGCCGGAGGGCGTCACGATCAGCGCCGCGCGCGCGCCGTCGCAGGCCCGGTCAAGGTCGCCCTCGGCCTGCAGCCCCGCGGGCATCGTCAGGTCGCCGAGATAGGCGCTGTTGACCCGGTTGTCGTTGATGTCCGCCACCACGTCCGCGCGGCGGGCCCAAAGGCGGGTGAGGCGCCCTGCGCGCGCGGCAATCACGGCCAGCGCCGTCCCCCAGGCGCCGCCGCCGATGACGGCGATCCGCCGGTAGGGCCGAACGCGAAGCGGGGGGTCTTGATGAAGGATGCCGGTCACCGGGATTGCCAAGAGAGGCCTTGTGGTAGCCGCTGCCACGCTGCGGTGCAAACAAAGCCCGGTGCCAGACGGCGGCATTTACCGGTCAGCAGGCGCCTCTCCCGCGGACGAGGATGCCGCCAGGATCCGCCCCGGATCGTCCGGCAGCGGCTCACCGTCGTCGCCGAGGTGCACGATCTCCAGCCCGCCGGGGGGCTGAAAGCGGCGGGTCTCCTCGTCCAGGATCGTGCGGTGCCACATGGGCTGGCCGGTGCGAAAGGCGGCCCGGCCCACCAGATGCGACCCGATGGGCGCGGTGATGATCATGAAGACCGAAACCAGGATCGCCTTGATCACCACGTCCAGCGCCGGCTGGGTCAGGGCGAAGGCGATCACGATGAACATCAGCCCCAGCGTACCCGCCTTGGTGGAGGCATGCATCCGCATGAAGACATCGGGCAGCCGGTAGAGGCCGACCGCGGCCGAGAAGCAAAAGGCGCCGCCGGCCACTAGCAAGACTGCACCCAGGATATCGAGCACCCCCTCAAGCATCGCCGTGCTCCCGCCGGATCTCCTGGCGTCCCGCCTCCACGTCCTGGCGCCGCTCAAGGTAGCGCGCAAAGGCGACCGTCGCGAGGAAGGAGACCAGCGACAGGGCGAGGGCGGCATCGAGATAGGCCGAGACCTCGACCGCCAGCGCAAACAGCACCAACAGCGCCGTCAGCAGCATCGACAAGAGATCGAGCCCGACGACCCGGTCCGCCAGGGTCGGCCCCACGATCACGCGATAGAGCGTGACGAAGATCCCGGCGATCACGAAGAGCCCGGCGATCGCAGCGCCCCAGGCGAGCGGTCCGGACAGGGTGGCGCCAAGCGTGCTCATTCCAAGGCCCTCATCACGACCCTCTCCAGGTTGTGCTTCATGTCGGCGTTGACCGCCTCGGTCCCCTCCGCGCCCCACATGGCGTGGATCAGCAGGTACTGCCGGTCGTCGGAGACATCGACGGTCAGCGTGCCGGGGGTGAGGGTGATCATATTCGCCGTCGTGGTGATGCCACCGTCCGTCTTGGCGTCCAGCGGCATCGCGACCATGCGCGGGGTGGCGCTGAGGCCCGGGGTCATCACCTCGATGAAGACCTTCCAGGCGGACTTCAGCAGCTCCGTCAGGAAGACCACTGTGAGCCAAAGGATCAGAAAGGGGCGTATCAGCAGTTTCATGGCTGTTGCCTCAACACCTGGCTGACATAGGGCGCGGAATCGCCGAGCTGCGTTGCGGACAGCGCGGCGAGATCGAAGAGCGTGCCGGCCTGGAAGCTGATCGCCAATGTCACGCCAGCGAGGACCATGACCGGCAGGAGGAGCTGCAGCGGCGGCGCGGTGGCGGCGGGCGCCTCCTCCGCCGGGCCGGGATAGGGTTGCCAGAAGGCGGCGACGAAGACCCGGCCGAGGTAGAGGAAGGTCAGAAGGCTCGCCACCAGGATGAGCCCGCCGAGCAAGAATGCACCATCCTCGAAACTGGCCCGGATCATGAAGAACTTCGCCCAGAAGCCGGACAGCGGCGGGATCCCGATGAGCGACAGCATGGGGATCAGGAACAGAACGCCCAACCAGGGCCCGGCGGACCAGAGACCGCCGATGCGATCGAGGCGCTCGGACCCGGCCTCCCGCGCGACGATGCCGCCCAGCAGGAACATCCCCATCATCGCGGGGATGTGGTGCAGGAAGTAGAAGACCGCGCCCGCGAGCGCGAGCGGGGTCGCAAGCGCCAGGCCCAGGGTCATCACGCCGATCTGGCTGACGATATGGAAGGAGAAGACCCGCCGAATATCGTCTTGTGCTGCTGCGCCCAGGGCGCCGAGCGCGATGGTGATGGCCGCGGCGCCGATCAGTGCGCCGCTGACCACCGGGTTGTCCACCTCGAACACCAGGGTGAAGACCCGCAGCAGGGCATAGACCCCCACCTTGGTGAGCAGGGCGGAGAAGAGCGCCGAGGTCGCGAAGGCCGGGGTGTGATAGGAGGCCGGCAGCCAGAAGAAGACCGGGAAGAGCGCCGCCTTCGCCGCAAAGGCGAACATCAGGAGGCCCGCCGCGCCCAGTACCGCGGTCTCGTCCATGCGCCCCGCGAGCTTTACGCCCAGATCGGCCATGTTGAGCGTGCCGGCGGTCCCGTACAGCAGGCCAACGCCCGACAGGAAGGCCAACGTACCCACCAGGTTGAGCGCGACGTATTTCACTGCCCCGTCGATCTGCGCCCGGCCCCCGCCGATGACCAACAGGCCGAAGGACGAGATCAGCATGACCTCGAACCAGACGTAGAGGTTGAAGAGATCGCCGGTCAGGAACGCCCCGCAGACCCCGCCGACCATGGACTGGGCCAGCGCGTGAAAGCCCAGCTGCTCGGTCGCCGTGTCGACCTCCACCGTGGCGTAGGTGAGGGCGGTGAAGGCGGCGAGGCCGGTGATCGTCACCATAATGCCAGAGAGAACATCCCCGGCGAGCGTGATGCCGAAGGGCGCGGCCCAGCCGCCCATCTGCGCCGTGACCGGGCCCTCGATGGCCTCAAGCAGGATGACAATGCCGAGGACGATGAGCGCCAGGGCGCTCAGCTGAGAGAGGATCCGGTGAAAGCGGTACCGGCGCAGCAGGAAGCAGAGGATCGCCGTGGCAAGCGGCAACAGAATCGGGGCGGCCAGAAGCATCGTCTCAACCCTTCCCGCTGTCGTCGCGGCGGCCCTCGGGCATCGGCTCGGCCTCCCGGATCTCGGCGCTATTGGCGGTGCCGAAGGTCACATAGGCGCGCAGCACCAGTGACAGCGTGAAGGCCAGCAGGCCGAAACCGATGACGATGGCCGTCAGGATCAGCGCCTGGGGCAGCGCGTTCGCCGCACCCTCCGCCACCGTCTTGCCGCCCGGCGGCACCAGCGAGGGCGCGCCATAGGTCATGCGCCCGGCGGTGAAGATCGCGAGGTTCACCGCGTTCGACACCAGCGTTAGGCCGAAGAGGAACCGGATGAGGTTGGCCGACATCATCAGATAGGCGCCGCCGCCCACCAGGATGCCCACGACGATGGCGAGGGAGGGCTCCATGGATCAATCCTTCCCCTCGATATCGTCCTGCTCGTCCTGGTGCGCGGGCACCGCCGCCTCCTCCAGCGCAAAGAGCATCGCGCTGACGCCGCCGACCACGACCAGGAAGACGCCAAGATCGAAGAGGAGGATCGAGCCGACCGGCAGACCCTCTTTCTCGCCACCCGGCCCGACGGTCAGCAGCGGCCAGACGCCGGCCAGGACGTATCCCTTGGCGATGGCGCCCCAGACGGCGGAGGCGAGGGCACAGGCCAGCCCCACGGCGGAGATGGCGAGCGGCGGGATGCGCAGCATGCGCTCTGTGCGCTCCAGCCCCGCGGCCTTTTCGTAGAGCGCAAGCGAGGTCGCCGCGAGCAGGCCGCCGATAAAACCGCCGCCCGGATCGTTATGGCCACGCCAAAGCACGAGGAGCGAGAAGATCACCAGCACCGGCACCATGAGGCGCGCGGCCGTGTTCAGGATGAGGGAGTTCATTCGCCCGGCTCCATCGTCGTGGTCGTCTTGGCCGCCGCCTGGCGCCCGGCTTTGAGCGCGGCCACGGCACCGATGGCGGCGATCACGATCACCGCGATCTCGCCCAGGGTGTCGAGCGCGCGGAAGTCCACCAGGATCACGTTCACCACGTTGCGCCCAAAGGCGACCGGGGCGCTGTTCTCCTCGAAGAACTCGGTCAGCGTCAGGTCCAGCGGCGTGCCGAGCACCGAGATCAGCACGACCGTCACGCCCAGGCCGACCGCCGCCGCGATCCCGGCGTCCCCCACGCGAAAGCCCTTACGCTCCGGCGTGCGGGGCAGGCGCAGGAGGGCGATGGCAAGGAAGACCACCACCAGGATCTCGATCATCAGCTGGGTCAGCGCCACGTCGATCGCGCCGTAAAGGACGAAGATGATCGAAATGCTGGTGCCGATGGCGCCGAGGCTGGCGATGGCCGCCAGGCGCGAGCGGGTGATGATCACCGCCGCCGTGGCGATCAGCATGATCGCCATGGTGGCATAGCTGATGAGCGGCAGGTCGAAGCTGGGGGTCGGCCGCGGCCCGCCCGACAGCGCAATCGCGCCCCATAGCACGATGGCCAGCGCCGCAAAGGTCGCGCGCATATAGGAGGTCAGCACGCCATTCTGCAGCCGGCCGGTGACAGCCTTGGCCGTGGCCCTCACCCCCTCCAGCACACGGTCATAGAGCTCGTCGGCGCTGATCAGACCGCTGGCCTGCGCGCCTGCCAGCCCGGCGCGGATCGGCCGGGCCGTGCGCCAGAACAGGAAGCCCAGCACGAAGGTCAAGATGCTCATGATCAGCGCCGCGTTCACGCCGTGCCAGAGCTTGAGGTGATAATCGACCGGGCGGCCCAGGATCGATGCGGCGACCGGGTTGACCACGGCATCGCCCGTCAGCGGCGCGATGACTCCGAGCACGAGGCCGAGGCCCGCCAGCAGGACAGGCCCCAGCCAGAGCGTCCAACTGGGGTCCATCGCCGGCTTGGGGCTGCGCGGCGCGGAGAAGTGGAAGGGCCCGACAGCGACGATCAGTGCTACCGCGACCATCATGGCATTGGCGACATAGGCAGCACCCGCCACCAGCACCGGCTCAGTGATCACGCTGAAGGAGGCCTCGTACATCACCTCCTTGCCGAGGAAGCCGACGAAGGGGATCATCCCGGCCATCGAAAAGGCCGCCAGGGCCGCCGCCCAGGCCGTGATCGGCATCGCCCGCCCAAGCCCCGCGAGATCGTCCACCTCCCGCGTGCCGGCCTTTTTGTCCAGGCAGCCGACCATGAGGAAGAGCGCGGCCTTGTAGAGCGCATGGACCACCAGGAAGAGCGCTGCGCCGATCGCCGCCTTCTCGGTGCCGCCGCCGATGAACATCACCAGCGTGCCGAGCCCCATGACAGTCGTATGGGCGAGCATCTGCTTGAGGTCGGTCTGGCGCAGCGCCCAGATCGACCCGATCAGCATCGTCGTCGCGCCAAAGATCGTGAGCACCCAGAACCAAACCTCGGTGCCGCCCAGCGCCGGGTTCATCCGCATTAGCAGATAGACCCCTGCCTTCACCATGGTGGCGGAGTGCAGATAGGCCGAGACCGGCGTCGGCGCCGCCATGGCACCCGGCAACCAGAAGTGAAACGGGAACTGCGCCGATTTCGTAAAGGCGCCGAGCAGAAACAGCGCCAGGACCGGGCCGTAAATGGCGGCCTCCGACACCGCGGGGCCCATGGCGATCATCTCGGACAGCCGGTAGCTGCCCGCGAAATCACCGAGCAGGATCAGCCCACCCAAAAGCGCCAGCCCGCCCATCCCGGTGACCAGCAGCGCCTGCAGCGCCGCGCGCCGGGCATAGGCCTTCTGGTAGTCGAAACCGACAAGCAGGAAGGAGGTGACCGTCGTGCCCTCCCAGAACAGAAAGAGCGTGACCACGTCGTCGGCCAGCACCAGGCCCAGCATCGCGATGGCGAACAGGAACAGCAGCGTGATGATCCGCCCGGCCCGCGGATCGCCCAGGAAATAGCCCGCGGCATAGAGGAAGATCAGCGCGCCGATCCCGGTGACCAGCAGCGCGAAGATCAGGCCCAGACCGTCGAGCAGGAAGGCAAACTCGATGCCGAGCGCGGGGATCCAGGGATAGACCAGCGTAAAGACCTCGCCGCGCCCGATGGCCGGCAGAAAGGTCAGGAACCAGACGAAGGCGAGCGCCGCGACAAGGCTGGGCGCAAAGAGCAGCGCCCGTCCAATTCCAGGCTGGGGCGAGCCGGCGGTCTCACCTTCCTTCGCGGCCGCCGGCATCGTGCCCGTATCGGTTTGGGTCATGGTCGTCTCAATCCGGCAAGTGAGGCGCCCGCGGCTGGGCCTGGAAGGTTAGGGGCCAACATAGGCGATTTGTCGCGCGCTGCTAGCCTTAGTGGCGCGGAGCAACGGTTTAGCGGCACTCAGGCCAGCGTTTCGGTGCCCATCGAAAGGAATTTTCGCCGCCGGTCGTCGCGCATGGCCGGGGCGGACAGAGGCTCCAATTCGGCAAGCAGGTCGGCGACCGCGTCCCCGGCCCGTTCCATCGCCGTGCCGGGCGCGCGATGGGCACCGCCGAGCGGTTCCTCGATCACCCGTTCGATGACCTTGAGCTTGAGCAGGTCCTGCGCGGTGAGCCGCAGGGCCTGCGCCGCCTCCTTCATCTTCTCGGCGTTCTTCCAAAGGATCGAGGCGCAGCCCTCCGGCGAGATGACCGAATAGACCGCATGCTCCATCATCGCGACGCGGTTGGCGGTGGCGAGCGCCACGGCCCCGCCAGAGCCGCCCTCGCCGATCACCAGCGAGACGAAGGGGACCTTCAGCTCAAGGCAGCGCTCGGTCGCGCGGGCGATCGCCTCGGCCTGCCCGCGCTCCTCTGCCCCCTTGCCGGGGTAGGCGCCGGGGGTGTCGACCAGGGTGATCACCGGCAGAGCGAAGCGGTCGGCCAGGTCCATCAGGCGCACGGCCTTGCGGTACCCCTCCGGCCGCGCCATGCCGAAGTTCCGCTCCAGCCGGGTGCGGGTGTCATGGCCCTTCTCATGGCCCAGCACGACGACGGGCCGGTCGCGAAACCGCGCCAGCCCCCCGACGATGGCGTGATCCTCGGCGAAGTTCCGGTCCCCAGCGAGCGGCGTGTAGTCAGTGAAGAGCGCCCGCACATACTCCAGCGCATGGGGCCGCTGGGGGTGGCGGGCCACCAGGGTCTTCTGCCAGGGCGTCAGCGCAGCATAGAGGTCCGAGAGCATCTCCTCGGCCCGCGCCTCCAGCCGGTCGGCTTCCTCGCCCACATCCAGTGCGGGGTTGGAGCGGGCCATGGCGCGCAGCTCAGCGACCTTGCCCGCAAGCTCGGCCACGTCTTTTTCGAAGTCGAGGAAGGTCTGGGTTTGCATGGCCGCTCCTTTGGCGCATCCGGCCGGCGCTGGCAATGGCGTCTCAGGCCTGCCGGACGCCCGGCGCGGGGTGGTCGACCGCCGGATCCGGGCGCCAGAGGTAGGCATCCTCCGCCGCACCCCGCCCGCGGATCGCCAGACCCATGCGCCGCTCGAAGCCCTGTGGCCGGCCTGCCCCCTCCCAGGTGGCGGCCGAGAGGATCAGGCGCGTCCCAGCAGCCTTGTTCGCCGCCTCCAGCCGCTGTGCGAGGTTCACCGTATCGCCGTAGAGCGTATAGGCCCGTCTCCCCTGGCCACCAACCGTCCCCGCCGCGACCGGCCCCGTCGCAATACCCACGCGGATCGGAAAGGCGATCCCGTCGAAACGCTCCACCGCGCTCATCGCCAAAAGCGCCTTGGCCGAGGCCAGCGCATCGGCGGCATGGTCGTCGTTCTCCAGCGGCGCGTTGAAGGTCGCCATGGCCGCATCGCCGATCAGGCTGATCACCGTGCCGCGGTGCGCGCCGACGACGGCGCCGACGCGGTCGAAGAAGGCATCCAGCGTCGCGATCAGCCGGTCGGGCGGCGTCGTCTCCGAGAACCGCGTGAACCCCTCGATGTCCAGGAACAGCACCGTGGCGACCCGGTTCTCCGGCGGCAGGGTGCCCCCCGCCCGCGTGATCCGCGCGACGACCTCCGCCGGCACGAAGCGCCCGAAGATCTCGGTCACGGCACTGCGCGCCCGCTCCGCCCGCAGCCGCCGCTCGAAAAGCCGCCGCGCCCGTGACACGGCGCCTGCCATGAGCGCGGCGGTGGCGGCCAGCACGAAGGTCTCGATCACCCGATTGCCAAGCGCGGTGAAATCCGGGTCGAGGACGAGCGCCACGAAGACCTCCGTCGGCGCCGAGGGCGGCAGATCCGCCCAGGTCAGTGTTCGCTCCATCCCGGCGGTGATCCACAGAAACGCGCTCCACAGCGCGGCGATGGTCAGGGCGCCGGTCACCAGCACCAGACGGGGCGAGAGCGAGAGCGCCGCCATGGCGAGCACGAAATAGAGGATGTCGACGCCGAAGACGCGGAAGACGAAGATCTGCGGGACCGCCCCGCCGGTCGACATGGGCGCGATCACGGCCCCCACCGCCAGCCCCAGGGTATCCAGCGCAAAGAGACCATAGCGCATCCAACTGCGGTCCCTGCCCCTCCGCAGGGCGCGCAACAGCAACAGACCGGGCACAAGGAAAACGACCGCGAAGCCCGCGCCGTAGAGCCCCTGCGGAAAATCCTGCCCAAGCGTGCTGAAGAGCGCGAGCGCCGTGAGCAGCACCGTGCGGATCAGGATCGCCAAACGCAGCCCGGCGCGCTCGCTGCGCGCCAGCAAGACATCGGCCGGCTCGGCATTGGCGGGATCACGCTCCGTCACAGGGATGCATGTGGCATGTCGTGCCCTGCGAACCAATCGCCGCGCCCTGCCACATCGGCCGGGAGCGTTGGCCGGGTCGGTGGGCGGGTGGCGTCGCGCCCCGCATGGGGCGCCGACCAGGCCGCCCGACGACCCGCCCCCGAGCCCTCAGCCAGCGGCGATCAGTTCGGCCTGTTTGACGACCACCTCCGCCTGGCGGATGGAGGCGATGTCGATCAGCTTGCCATCCAGCGTCACCGCACCGGCGCCTTCCTGCTGCGCCTTCTCCATCGCCTCAATAATCCGACGGGCCTTGGTCACGGCGGCGTCGGAGGGGGTGAAGACCTCGTTCGCCAGCGCAATCTGGCTGGGGTGGATCGCCCATTTGCCGACCATGCCCAGCGTGGCCGAGCGCAGCGCCTGCGCCTTGAACCCCTCGGGGTCGCTGAAGTCGCCGAAGGGACCGTCCACCGGCAGCACCCCATGGGTGCGGCAGGCCGCGACGATGGCCACGGTCGGATAGTGCCAGGGATCGGCGAAGTGGCGCGCCCGCTCGCCCTCGCCCGCTCCCTCCTTTCCGTCCTCCAGCATGTAGTAGGTGTCCTGCGTGCCGCCGATCGCCGTGGTCTGCATCCCCATAAAGGCGGCATAATCCGCGGGGCCCAGGCTCATGGCCTCCATCCGCGGCGAGGCCGCCGCGATCTCCTCCACATGCGCCAGGCCCGCGGCGGTCTCGATGATCACCTCCAGGCCCAGGCGCTTCTTGGCACCCTTCTGCGCCTCGATCGCCGAGACGATGGCGTCGACCGTGTAGACGTCCTTGGCGTTGCCGGCCTTGGGGATCATGATCAGGTCCAGCCGGCCGTTGGTCTGCTCCATCACATCGACCACGTCGCGCACCCAATAGGGCGTATCGAGCCCGTTGATCCGCACGCTGACGGTCTTGGTGCCCCAATCGACGTCATTGATCGCCTGGATGATGTTCTTGCGCGCCTCCAGCTTGTCGTCCGGCGCGACCGCATCTTCCAGATCCAGGTTCACCACATCGGCCGCCGAGGCCGCCATCTTCTCGAACAGCGCCGGGCGCGAGCCCGGACCGAAGAGCTGGCAGCGATTGGGGCGGGCCGGCGGGGCGGGCTGGGGCAGGAAGCTCATGGGCTGGGTCCTCTCGAGAGCGCGCAAGGTCGATAACGGCGGCCGATCACCACTTGGCGCAACATTCTTGCGCACCCCTATGCTGCACCGCCGCATTCGTCAATGGCCATCCGCCAACGCGGCAGGTTTCGTCATGGAACAGTGATAGCCTCGCGGCGCGCCCATGACGGAGACTGCCATGACCGACACCCCGACCCCCACACCCCCCATCGTGAACATCGCCGAGGTCCTCGCCGACTCGGCCTTCAGCGACACCAACCGCCCCGGCCCGGGTTTCGACGCCACCCTGGGTGCCGTGGGCCGTGCGCTCGGCACCCGCAAGATCGGCGCCACCGCCACGACCGTCGCCCCGGGCGCCAAGGCCTGGCCGCGCCACTACCACTTCATCAACGACGAGATGTTCGTGATCCTGGCGGGCACCGGGACGCTGCACTACGGCGAGGCAGACCACCCGCTGAAGCCTCAGGACGTGGTCCATATCGAGGCCGGCACCGGCATCGCCTTTCAGATCGAGAACACCGGCGAGGCGCCGCTCACCTACCTCGCGCTCTCGACGCTCGAGCCGGCGGATGTCTTCGTCTACCCGGATAGTGGCAAGATCGGCTTTCTCGCAGGCTCCGGCCCCATGCGCGGCGACACCGCCGACGGCCGGCCCCGGATGATCCGCTTCATCGCCGAGGACATGAAGACCGGTTACTGGGACGGCGAGGTGTAAGGCGCGAGGCGCTATTGAAACGGGGGCGGGATGTCTCCCCGCTCCTTCGCCCGGCGCAGCGCCTCGGCATCATAGGCGACCTGGGGCTTGTCCGGATCGTGGGTCTGTGGCGGCCGGCGGCGCAGGCTCGACAGCAGCATGAGCGCCAGGAACACCAGCACCACGGCCGGCACGAGGAGAGCGGTAATGGCATTCATCGACATGGCCCCATCGTAGCAGACCGGGCCGCCTAGGCCCATTCGCCCGCCCGCGCTTGACCCTTCGGCCGCCCGGCGCCTATCTCGGGGCATGATCCGACCGATCCTCATTCACCCAGATCCGCGCCTCAAGAAGGTCTGCGACCCGGTATCCGGCGTCGACGACGGCGTGCGCACGCTCATGGCGGACATGCTCGACACCATGTACGAGGCGCCCGGCATCGGCCTTGCGGCGCCGCAGGTCGGCGTAAACGCCCGGGTCATCGTCATGGACTGCGCCCCGCGTAAGGGAGAGGACGCGGCCGAGCCCACCCCCCTGTGCCTCGCCAACCCGGAGATCCTCTGGGCCTCCGAGGAGGTGGCGCCCTACGAGGAAGGCTGCCTCTCGATCCCCGACTACTACGCCGAGGTGAGCCGCCCCGAAGCAGTGCGCGTGCGCTGGCTCGACGAGACGGGGGCGACCTGCGAGGCGGAGTTCGTGGGGATCGAAGCCGTGTGCGTGCAGCACGAGATCGACCACCTGAACGGCAAGCTCTTCATCGACATGCTGGGCCCCATGCGCCGGCGCATGATCACCGAGAAGATGAAGAAGCTGAAGCGCGAGCGGGCCCGCCGCGCCGAGGCCGCCGAATAACCCTGCCCCAGCGCGAGAGGCCCCGATGCGCGTCGTCTTCATGGGCACGCCCGATTTCGCCGTGCCCACGCTGGAGGCTCTGGTCGCCGCGGGCCACGAGATCGCGGCCGTCTACACCCAGCCGCCGCGCCCTGCGGGGCGGGGCAAGAAGGAACGTCCCTCCCCCGTCCACGCCGCCGCCGACCGCCTGGGCCTGACAGTCCGCACGCCCGAGCGCTTTCGCGACCCGGACGTGGTGGCGGGTTTCGCTGCGCTTAGCCCCGACATCGCGGTCGTCGTCGCCTATGGCCAGATCCTGCCGCAGGCCGCCCTCGACGTGCCTGCCCTGGGGTGCGTGAACGGCCATGCCTCGCTCTTGCCGCGCTGGCGAGGGGCGGCGCCGATCCAGCGGGCAATCATGGCAGGCGACGCACAGACGGGCGTCTGTGCGATGCGGATGGAGGCGGGTCTCGACACCGGCCCGGTCTACGCCCGCGCCGCGACCCCCATCGGCGCCGAGGACACCGCCGCCACCCTGCATGACCAGCTGGCCGGCATGACGGCGGCGCTGCTGGCAGAGACCCTGCCGCGCATCGCCAGCGGCTTGAGCGCCGAGCCGCAGCCGGCGGAGGGCGTTACCTATGCCGCCAAGATAGACAAGGCCGAGGCGCGCATCGACTGGACGCGCCCTGCGGCAGCGGTCTCGGCCCATATCCGCGGCCTGTCCCCCTTTCCCGGCGCCTGGTGCGAGATCGCCGGCGACCGCGTCAAGGTACTGATGGCAGAGGAGGCGACCGGCATCGCTGCCCCGGGCACCGTGCTGGACGCGGGGCTCACCGTTGCCTGCGGCACGGGGGCGGTCCGGCTCGCGGTGCTGCAACGGGCAGGGCGGGGGGCGCAGGACGCGGCGACCTTCCTGCGCGGCTTTCCCGTGTCCCCGCAAACGACCCTCGCCTGAACGGTCAGAATCGTTTCGACCCAAGGTCACCTATGGCAGGGTCCGCCGCGGGATGAGGGTCGATCTGAGACGCGCGAGGTCGCCATGGATTACTTTGACGTCGGCCCCTTCACCCGCCCTGTGACCACCGCCGTGCCCGAGGCACAGACCTGGTTCGACCGCGGGATCAACTGGCTCTACGGCTTTGGCCACGAGGAAGCGATTGCCTGCTTCCAAAAGGCCGCCGAGGCCGATCCGGGCTGCGCCATGGCGTACTGGGGCATCTCCTATGCCGCCGGGCCCAACTACAACCTGCCCTGGCATCTCTATGACCCCGCCGGCAAGGCCGCGGCCCTGGGCGCCGCCTACGATGCCATGAAGGCCGCCGAGGGCGCGATGGCCGGCGCGACCCCGGTCGAGCAGGCGCTGATCGGCGCGCTTGGCGCCCGCTATCCCCAGCGCGAGCCCGTCGACGACATGCGCCCCTGGGACAAGGCCTATACCACCGCCATGCGCTCGGTCTTCGAGGCCTACGGCGGCGACCGGGAGGTCCGCACTGTCTTCGTCGAGGCGATGATGAACGAGACGCCCTGGAAGATGTGGGATCTCGCCACCGCCCAGCCCAACCCCAAGGCAAAGACCGAGGAGGCCATGGCCGTCCTCGAGGAGGCCTTCGCCGAGGATCCGGCCGCCTGGGATCATCCGGGCCTCCTCCATCTGCATGTCCATCTGATGGAGATGTCGCCCTTCCCCGAGCGGGCGCTGCGGACCGGTGACCGGCTGCGCGTGATCGCGCCCGAGCTTGGCCACCTGGTGCATATGCCGACGCATATCGACGTGCTCTGCGGCCACTACCGCGACGTGCTCTACTGGAACCAGAAGGCTATCGAGGCGGACCGCAAGTTCCTGGCCGAACGCGGCGCGCTCAACGTCTATGCGCTTTACCGCACGCATAACCACCACTTCGCGATCTACGGGGCGATGTTCCTCGGCCAATACACCCCGGCGCTGGCGGCTGCGCAGGAGCTGATCGACACCACGCCGGAGGAGGTGCTGCGCATCGAGAGCCCGCCCATGGCCGACTTTACCGAGGCCTATCTCGCCATGAAGCAGCACGTGCTGGTGCGCTTCGGTAAGTGGCGCGAGATCATCGCGCAGGAGGAGCCCGCGGATAAGGACCTCTACTGCTCCACCGTCTCGATGATGCGTTACGCCAAGGGCGTCGCCTATTCGGCCCTGGGCATGGTGGCAGAGGCAGAGGCCGCGCGGGACGCCTTCATGGAAGCCAAGTCCGCCCAGAAGGAAACCCGGCTGGTCCACAACAACACCGTCGTCGACCTGCTGGAGATCGCATCGGCCATGCTGGACGGTGAGCTCGAGTACCGAAAGGGCAACTACGACGAGGCCTTCGCCCATCTGCGCCGGGCGGTCTCGCTGGACGACGCCCTGCCTTATGACGAGCCCTGGGGCTGGATGCAGCCGGCGCGCCATGCGCTGGGGGCCCTGCTGCTGGAGCAGGGCGAGGTGGCGGAGGCCGAAGCGGTCTACCGCGCGGACCTCGGCCTCGACGGTACGCTCAGCCGCGCCTGCCAGCATCCGGACAATCTGTGGTCGCTACACGGGCTGCACGCGTGCCTGGTCCGGCAGGGCCGCACGGCGGAGGCCCTGCCAATCAAGCAGCGCCTCGACCTCGCCGCCGCCCGCGCCGAGATCCCGATCAAGGCCTCCTGCTTCTGCAGCCAACAAGCCATGGCCGCCGAGTAACCCGCCACCTCAAGCAACGCCCGGCGCGCCGGGATCAAAAGAGGATCCCTTCGCGACCAAGGCTATTCGACGATCTCCAGGTAGGTGTGGTGAGCCTGGGTCTGCGATGCGAGGATCGGGTCAACCCCTGCCTGAGCGCCGCGGGCGGTCACGCGTGCGTCGTCCGGCGTGCCCGCTTCAGCCGGGGCTCTTGGACAGATCGTGCAGGATCGCTATCGCCTCCTCGGCCCGGTCTGCGGGCACGAACAGATGGTCGTGGTGAAAGCCCGCCACCGGATTGACCGAGATGCCCGCCGCCGCCAACCGGGTCGCGATCGCCGCCATGAAGCCGACCGCCTCCAGCGAGGAATGCACCGACAGGGTGATCATCCGGCTCTCGAAGACCGCGTCGAGCCCGGCGCGGGCGGCCTCCTCGCGGCCAAGGATGAGCGTGGTCCCCTCCGCCTCCTCGAAGCGCATCCGCGGCGACAGGCCGGCGGGCACTGCCGTGCCGGGCGCGAGGGTGGCGAAGACATAGACACCCTCGGCCATCACCGGCGTCATACCGGCGAGCAGCCGGCCGAGGTCGCGTTCCACGCTCACGAGATCACACGCCGAGGCAGAGGTACTTCATCTCCAGGTACTCTTCGATGCCGTGGCGGGAACCCTCGCGGCCGAGGCCCGATTGCTTGACGCCGCCGAAGGGCGCGACCTCGGTCGAGATGATGCCGGTGTTCACGCCGACGATCCCGCTCTCCAGCGCCTCGCCCACGCGCCAGACCCGACCCAGGTCGCGGGCGTAGAAGTAGGAGGCGAGGCCGAAGACGCTGTCGTTGGCGAGTGCGATCACCTCCTCCTCGGTCTCGAAGCGGATGAGGGGGGCCACGGGGCCAAAGGTCTCCTCCCGGCTCACAAGCGCGTCGGCGGGCACGCCGGTCATGAGCGTGGGTTCGAAGAAGAGCCCGCCGCGGGTGTGGCGCTTGCCGCCCGTCACGACCTCGGCGCCCTTGGCGCGGGCATCGGCGATGTGGCTCTCGACCTTGTCCAGCGCCGCCGCCTCGATCAGCGGGCCGATCTGGCTGCCGGCCTCGAACCCGTCGCCGACTGCCAGCGCCTCGACGGCCGCGGTCAGCTTGGCGGCAAAGGCGTCATAGACCCCGGCCTGGACATAGATGCGATTGGCGCAGACGCAGGTCTGGCCCGCGTTGCGGAACTTGCACATCATCGCGCCCTCGACCGCCGCATCCAGATCGGCGTCGTCGAAGACGATGAAGGGGGCGTTGCCGCCAAGCTCCAGGCTCATCTTCTTGATGGTCTCGGCGGACTGGCGCATCAGGATCCGCCCCACTTCGGTCGAGCCGGTGAAGGTGATCTTGGCGACCTGCTCGCTCTCACAGAGCACGCTGCCGATAGCCGGCGCATCGAGCCCGGTGACGATGTTGAGCACCCCATCCGGAATGCCGGCCTGGGCACCCAGCACCGCGAGGGCCGTCGCCGACAGCGGCGTCAGCTCAGCGGGTTTCACCACCACCGCGCAGCCGGCGGCCAGCGCCGGGCCCACCTTGCGGGTGATCATGGCATTGGGAAAGTTCCAGGGTGTGATGGCGCCGACGACGCCCACCGGCTGGCGGATGACGACCAGGCGCTTGTCGGGCTGGTGGCCGGGGATGGTCTCGCCGTAGATGCGCTTCGCTTCCTCGGCGAACCACTCGATGAAGCTGGCGCCATAGGCGATCTCGCCCTTCGCCTCGGCCAGGGGCTTACCCTGTTCGGCGGTGAGCAGGGCGGCCAGGTCGTCCTGGTTGGCCATGATCAACTCGTACCAGCGGCGGAGGATGTTGGCGCGCTCCTTCGCGGTCTTGGCGGCCCAGGCGGGCTGGGCGGCGGCCGCAGCGGCCACGGCCCGCTCGGTCTCCGCCGCGCCGCAGTCGGCGACCTTGGCCAGCGTCTCGCCGGTGGAGGGGTTGGAGACCGCGAAGGTGGCGCCGCTGTCGGCCCCGACCCAGGCGCCGCCGATATAGGATTGGGCTGCCAAGAGCGTGCGCTCGCTGAGATCGAACATGGGGGTCTCCTCCTCGGTAATCCTGGGCCGGTTGGCCTGTTGTCTATTGCCCGGCGGCAGCCTGAGCCTGCGGCAGCGCGAAGACCGGGTCGAACAGCGGGGCGAGCCAACGGGCGCCCACGGGGCTCAGATGCTGGTTGTCGGCGTAGATCGGTGTCGGGCCCAGCATACGCCGGCAGGCGCCGCCCGCACAGAGCACCGATGTCGGATCGACGGTCACGGCGATGGCGCCGGGGTCGATGGGGCCAAGCATCTGCTGTTCGACCGCAGTCTGCTCTTCGAACGCCTCAAGGGGCACCCGGGCAGGCGGGGGGCGGCCCATCATGCTGCGCCGTGCCGCCAAGCTCGCCACGTCGCTCTCAAAGAAGGGCACGTCGCGGACGAGCACCAGCCGGAACCCTGCATCCCGCAGGGCAGCGGCGTCATCGGCAACGCCTGCGCGCGCCGCCCGCAGGTTGCGCCACTGCGCGGCGAGGATGACCGTCTCGATCCCGCTGTCGCGGAGAAAGGCCCGGACGGTGTCGTTGAAGCGGTCACATCCGGGCGGACCGCGCATGGGCAGGTTTGGCGAGGAGCCGAGGGGCCAACAGGCGTTGCGGGTGAGGATCAGCCCCGAACGGCCTGCCTTCTGTGCCGCGGCCTCCACCGCGGGCTGCAGGGCGGCGGCGTGGCTGTCGCCCCAAAGCACGAAGCTGAGGGCCGCGTCGGCGGGGCCGATCCTGCAAGCAAGCGACGGGACCTCCGCCGGCGCTGCCGCCGCAATGCCGTCAGAGCGGCGCAGGCAGCGGCGAGCGTCACTCTTGTCCCAGGCTTCCTTTGCGGCGAGGGCAGCGGCCGCGCGGCCGGTGAACCGGTCGGGCAGCCCATCGGACCAGTGCGCCAGCAGGCTCATGGCGACCAGCGCAAGGACGCCGACCCCGGCGCCGGAGAACAGCACAGCCCGCCGCGAGGCAAGCCGGCGGCGGCGAAACGGGCGCTCTATCAGGTACAGCGAGAGCGTCGCGAGCCCGACCGACAGGGCGATGGCGGCGCCCACCTGCCAAGGGGCCAGAGGCGCCTGCTGCAACATCGGCCAGAACACCAGGATCGGCCAGTGCCACAGGTAGAGAGCATAGGAGATCAGCCCCACCCAGACGAAGGGCGGCAGCGAGAGCAGCCGCGCTGTCCCGGTCGGCGTGGCAGTGCCCGACCAGATGATCAGCGCCGCCCCCAGGACCGGCGCCACCGCGGCGGCACCCGGCAGCGGCAGCGTGCCAAAGGGCGCGAGCAGCGCGAAGAGGACCAGGGCGAGGCCCAGGACCCCTGCCCCTTCCGCCAAACGCCCCCTCGGCGCCGCGGGCGCGGCGATGGCGAGCAAAGCGCCCGCCATCAACTCCCAGACGCGGTACCAGGGCATGAAGAAGGCCTCCTCCCCGCCCCAGACCCCCGCCACCAGCGCCGCGCCGAGCGAAAGCACGGCCAAAGCGGCGATCGGCACGGCAGCACCCCGTCGCCCATGCATCAGCAGCAGGAGAAGGGGAAAGACGATGTAGAACTGCTCCTCCACCGCCAGCGACCAGGTATGCAGCAGCGGCCTCGCCTCCGCCGCCGGACCGAAGGGACCGAGTTCGTCTGCCAGCGTGAAGTTCGCGGCGAAGAGCAAGGCGCCGCGAAGCTGGAAGGCGAAGTCGCGAAGCTCATGGGGTAGCAAGAGCCAGAACGCGAGAGCGGTGCTGACCGCGAGCATGGCCATCAGCGCGGGCACGATCCGGCGTACCCGGCGCTCGTAGAAGTCGAGCAGGCTGAAGCGCCCCTCCGCCATCTCGCGCGCGATGATGCCGGCGATCAGGTAGCCCGAGATCACGAAGAAGATGTCGACGCCAAGATAGCCGCCCGGCAGGCCTGGCAGGCCCGCGTGATAGACGACGACCGGCAGGATGGCCACCGCCCGCAGACCGTCGATGTCGGGGCGGTAGTGCATGAACGTCCCTGGCTTCGGCCGCTATGCCTAGCGCCGGGCCGTGGGCGCAGCAAGCGCGCTAGCCGGCCTCCTTTAGCGCCTTGATCTCGGCGCGGGCCAGGGCGTCGGCGCGTTCGTTCTGGGGGTGGCCGGCATGACCCTTGACCCATTCCCAGGCGACGCGATGGCGGACCTGCGCTGCATCGAGGCGCTGCCAGAGCTCGGCGTTCTTGACGGGTTTCTTAGCGGCGGTCTTCCAGCCATTGCGCTTCCAGCCGTGGATCCAGCCGGTGATCCCGTCCTTGAGGTAGCTCGAGTCGGTCACCACGGTGATCGTCGCCGAACGCTCCAGCGTCTCGAGCGCCATGATAGCCGCCATCAGCTCCATGCGATTATTGGTGGTATCCGCCTCGCCGCCCGAGAGTTCGCGTGCCTTGACGACCGCGCCTGCCTTCAGCGCCTCCAGCACCACGCCCCAGCCTCCGGGCCCCGGGTTCCCGGAACAGGCACCGTCGGTATAGGCATAGAGGCCATCAGCCGGCGGATCCGAGGGCATGACGGTCAGTCGGCCCAGCGCGCGTGGAAGTACATGAAGACCTCCGCGTTGCCGGCCATGCCCTCCCCATCCGCGCTGGTCGCCTGCAGGATGTCGAAGCCGGCGGTACTCAGCGCCTCGATGATCTCATCGGGCATGAAGTAGCTGTAGAGCCGGCCGAGCCGATCCCTAGCCTCCCCCTGTCCCTGTTTGAGGCCCAGAAAGAACCGCCCGCCGGGCAGGAGCAGCCGGCCGATGGTGTCGAGGTGACCCGGCAGCGCGGCGCGCGGCGCATGCAGCAGGGAGAACGATGCCCAGACGCCATCGAACCCCGGCTCCAGCGCCGGATGGGTCTCCATCGTCTCGAAGGTTCCCAGCGCCGTGCGCACGCCCGGGCGTTGGGCGGCCAGGGCGAGCAGCGCCTCTGAAGCATCGAAGGCAAGGACGTCGTGCCCCTGCGCCGCCAGTATCCCAGCGGCCCAACCCTCGCCCGCGCCGAGGTCCACCACACGGGCCTGCGGCGGCAGATCGGCGGCGAAGATCTCGAGATGCTCTAGCCCATGGCCGGTGGAGGCAGCGGCGGCATAGGCTTCCGCGTTCTGGTCGTAGAAAGCGATGGTCCCGTCGTCGTCCGGGTCGCGCGCTGTATCCTCAGGCGTGGCTTCACCGCTCATCGGCGGCGCTCCTCAGGCAGGCACGCGCAGGATGCGGGGCACCTTGAAGCTGACGTCTTCCTCGGCCGTCACGACCCGCTCGATCTCGACGTCGTAGCGCTCGCGGAAGGCGTCGACGACGCCCTGCACCAGCACCTCGGGCGCCGAGGCGCCGGCGGTGATGCCGACCGAGGTCACCCCCTCGATCGCGCGCCAGTCGATATCGGCGGCGGTCTGGACCAGCATCGCGTAGCTGGCACCGGCGGCCTGACCCACCTCCACCAGGCGCCGCGAATTCGAAGAGTTCGGTGCGCCGACGACGAGCAGCGCATCGATCCGCGGCGCCATCTCCTTCACAGCCGCCTGGCGGTTGGTGGTGGCGTAGCAGATGTCTTCCTTGTGCGGCCCGACGATGGCCGGGAAACGCGCCTGGAGGGCGGCGACCACCGCCGCCGTATCGTCCACCGACAGCGTCGTCTGCGTGATGAAGGCCAGCCGTCCGGGGTCGCGCGGCTCGATGGTCGCAACGTCTTCCACGGTCTCGACCAGGATCACCTCGCCCTCGGGCAGTTGGCCCATGGTGCCCACCGTCTCCGGATGGCCCTCATGGCCGATCATGATGATCTGATAGCCCCGCTCGTGGTGCCGCTCCGCCTCGATATGGACCTTGGAGACCAGGGGGCAGGTCGCGTCGACGTAGACCATCTGGCGCCGCTCAGCCTCCGCCGGCACGGCCTTGGGCACGCCATGCGCCGAGAACACCACGGGACGATCGGTTGGGCACTCGTCCAGTTCCTCGACGAAGATCGCGCCCTTGTCGCGCAACTCGTCGACGACGTGCTTGTTATGCACGATCTCGTGGCGGACGTAGACCGGGGCGCCCCATTTCTCGATCGCCATCTCGACGATTTCGATGGCGCGGACGACCCCGGCGCAGAAACCCCGGGGGTCCGAGAGCAGGAGGGTGATCGGCGGCTTCGACATGTCGTCCCTTCGACGTCAGTGACAGCACTCGCACCGCACGCGGCGGCCCTGAAGGGCGAAGTAACGCATGGCTCCGCCCCAGTCCATCCAGCAGGTGGGTTTCCAACCTCAGATCGGCAAGCGCCGACCTGCGGTCGGGTCGCGGGCTGTGTCGCGACCGCCGCAAGGCGCGGACACCGCCCGTCAAGCGCCCCGGCCCAGGATCGGCAAGCGTCACGCCAGGCCGAGCCGGCGCGACCAGGCGTCCGTCGGCGCCTCGAGTGTTGTCGCGGCGGCCTTGGTGTCGCTGGGGCGCGGCGCCAGGGCATAGGTCTCGAAGACCTGCATCAGGCGAAAACGGGCCTCTGGCAAGCGCTCGCGCTCCATCGCCGGGCAGACCCGATTCTCGAAGAACCACCCCACCATGCGCATGCCGAGGCGCACGCCCGACATGGTCACCACCCCCTCGCCGGTCAGAAAGGGCGGCAGGGGCAGGAGCTTCTCGGCGAAGGGGCCGCCTGCCTCCCGGCTCACGGCGCGCCCGGTGCGAGGGCTCACATAGGCCAGATCGCCCCGCACCCCGGTCGCCGCACAACGGGTGAAATCCAGGCCGAAGCCCAGCGTGGCGAGAAAGGCCGCCTCCCAGCGCACATAGGTCCCTGGCCAGTCGCGCGGTCGCTCGCAGAGGATGTCGACCAGATCCTGCGTCGCCTCGTAGAGGTCGAAGTCCGGCTCCCGCTCCGGCACGAACTCGACGACCAGCGCGACCATGGCGTTGAAGGCGGCGAGCGCGGCGCGATCCTCCATCAGCACGGCCGCACGGGCGCGCAGCGGCTCTACCTTGTAGTTGCCGAGATGCTCCTCCAGCCGCGCGCGCCATTCGAGCGAGACCTGCGTGCCCGGCTGCAGGGTCGCGGTCATCTTGTTGCTCTGCCCGCCACGCACCAGGCCCGCGTGCCGGCCATGCGCGGCCGTGAGCACGTCGATGATCGCACTGCCCTCACCGTGGGGATGCGCCGTCAGCAGCAATCCCTCATCGTGCCATTCCATGGCGTCAGTCTCCCTCGGTCCAACCGGGACCACCGACATCATATGTGTCGACAATCCCCGGCGCGCCCAGCATATGGCGCCCGCGTGGATCTTCGATAACCAACACCCAAAGGTCGCGGTCCCTGGCGCGGCGGCGGTCGAGCGTTGCATCGACCTCCCCCTCCGCTACGCCGACCAATTCCTCTTCCCACGCGCCGAGACCATCCACCCCAAGCCTCCGCGCATATAGAGATGCACGACCATCCATGAATGCGACCTTTATCTGGACGTCACCAGCGGTCTCATCGCCGCGATGAAGCACCGTGACGAAGACACCCTCAGCCTCCAGGCGCGCCCGATACGCCCCGACCCAGATCTGCCGCTTCAGGTGCATCGCCCCCTCCAGACCCCCGCTCCAGACCCGGCAACGCACCTCTGGCGTCCGCGAGGCCATGCCTGTTCCGCTGTCGCCTGCCCCGGCTGCTGCGTATCAGCACGACGACAAGACCCTACCCGGTCACAGGGATCCCGCACTACCGGGCAAAACGGGGAGCGAAAGGCGAGGCGTTTGGTGTCGCCTTCCGCTCAGGCTGTTGCAGCCCACAACACGGACGACGATTGACGGGAGCAGCCGGGGTTCTCGCCAGGTCCGACGGCCGTCTGCGCCCAAGCGCTCCACCGAGGCAGCGCCCTCTGGCCCGACCCGGGTAACGGAACGACCCCGCCACTTGGCCAGGAGTTCAGTACAACCGCGCGCCCCTTGGTACCTGCGTGCTCGGTTCCGCCGCCCTCGGCATGCGCCTTGCCTACCCGCCAGCCGACCCGTCAGATGGATGGTTCCAACCGCAGAACGCCCATCGATCGGCGTCGGTGGCACATCGCCATCGCCGCATTTGCCAGCGGTTCAGAAAGGCGGTCCATCATAGAGGGAGGTAGGGAGGGGGTCTTCGGCTCAGGCGCCGTCCTTCCAGTCGAGGCCGATTTCGCGGTAGCGCTCCGCCTCCTCCAGCCAGCCCGGGCGAACCTTGACCGTCAGGAACAGATGGACCGGGCGCTCCAGGAAGGTCGCCAGGTCTTTGCGCGCCTCGGTCGAGATTGCCTTTGCCGTGGTCCCGCCCTTGCCGAGGACGATGCCCTTGTGCCCGTCGCGGGCCACATAGATCACCTGGTCGATCCTCACCGAGCCGTCCTTGCGTTCCTCCCAGGCCTCCGTCTCGACGGTGAGCTGATAGGGCAATTCCTGGTGGAGCCGCAGCGTCAGCTTCTCCCGCGTGATCTCGGCGGCCAGCAGGCGCATCGGCAGATCCGCGATCTGATCCTCGGGGTAGAGCCAGGGACCCTCCGGCATGGCCGCCGCCAGCCAGGCGCGCAGGTCATCCACGCCATAGCCCCGCTCGGCGGAGATCATGAAGGTCGCAGCAAAGGCGCGGCGCTCGTTGAGGGCCGCCGTGAGCGCCAGCAGGCTGTCGCGCGGAACCCGGTCGATCTTGTTGATCGCCAGCGCCACGGTCTTGCCGGGGGCGACATGCGCCTCCAACCCCTCCAGGATCGCCGCGACCCCCTCGGTCACGCCGCGGTGCGCCTCGACCATCAGGACCACCACATCGGCGTCCTCGGCCCCGGCCCAGGCGGCGGAGACCATGGCGCGGTCCAGCCTGCGGCGTGGCTGAAAGAGCCCGGGCGTGTCGACAAACACGATCTGGGCCGCCCCCTCCAGCGCCACGCCGCGGATGCGGGTGCGGGTCGTCTGCACCTTGTGCGTGACGATGGAGACCTTGGCGCCGACCATGCGATTGGTGAGCGTCGACTTGCCCGCATTCGGCTCGCCGATCAGCGCGACAAAGCCGCAGCGGTGTCCGGCGGGCACCCCGGTCGCGGCGGGTTCCTCCTCAGGCGCCATCGCGGTCTCCGGCAATCGCGGCGTCGCTCTCCAGACGGCTCAACAGCGCGGCGGCGGCGGCCTGTTCGGCCGGGCGCTTCGAGGCCGCTTCGCCCTCGGCGCGTTCCCCGCTCTCGATGGTCACCGCGACGACGAAACGGGGCGCATGGGCCGGGCCGCTCTGCGCGACGATCTCATAGACCGGCAGGGACTGGCCACGCGCCTGCACCCAGGCCTGCAGCGCCGACTTCGCATCCGTCGGCACCGGCGTCGCCCCCGCCAGACGCGCCGCCCAATGCGCCAGCACGAAGGCGCGCGCGCCCTCCAGCCCCGCATCGAGGTAGATGGCGGCGATCAGCGCCTCCAGCGCATCGGCCAGGATCGCCTTCTTGCGCCGCCCGCCCGACAGCCCTTCCGAGCGTCCCAGCACCAGATGCGCGCCGAGGTCGATCTCCACGGCGACCTCGGCCAGCGTCTCGCGGCGCACCAGGTCGTTGAGCCGGGGCGCCAACGTCCCCTCGGCCTCCGCCGGAAAGCGCGTCATCAGCGCCTCCGCGATCACCAGCCCCAGCACCCGGTCGCCCAGGAACTCGAGCCTTTGGTTGTCCGGGCGCGCAGCACCCGCGGCGGAGGAATGGGTGAGCGCCTCGGCAAAGCGGTCGCGGTTCTTAAAGCGCAGCCCGAGCGCGCTGGCATAGGCATCGAGATCGCGCTCGCTTCCGGGACGCGCCCGCATCATCGCACCAGCCGCAAGCGGCGCCGGGCGAAGAGACCGACGGCCCCAAAGCCCACGACAGTGACGTATTGCGTCAGCGCCGGCATCCTCACTCGATGGACTGGAAGAAGCGCGCGCTGCGCCAATTCCAGATCTGCCAAAGCGGCCCGTCGGAGGAGACGGCGATCACATCCGCGCGACCGATCAGGTTCTCGAAGGGGACGAAGCCCACCTCCGGGAAGCGGCTATCGACCGAGTTGTCGCGGTTGTCGCCCATGAAGAAGAACTGCCCCTCGGGCACGGTGAAGACCGGCGTGTTGTCCTGATCCCGCCGGCTCGCCCCGTCGCGCGCCCCCATGACACCGTGGATGTTGAGCACCCGATGGGACGGGCCGCCATCCGGCAGCACCTCGACGTACTGTTCCTTGAGACAGCGCTCACCGAGGCGTACCGGCGCGTTCGAACAGCGCGGCGGGCGCGAGGGGTTGCCGCGCAGGGCCTTCACCTCGACGAAGTCCTCCACCCGCTCGGTCGGCAGGGCGCTGCCGTTGATGTGCAGAATGCCGTTCACCACCTGCACGGTATCGCCCGGCAGCCCGACCACGCGCTTCACGTAGTCGACGCAGTCGTTGGCGCCGCCGCGCTGCGCCGAGACGATGGCGGAGACGAAGTTCACCACGGTTTCGATCGGCCCTTCGGTGCAGGCATCGAAGCGCGGGTGCTTGAAGACCACCACATCGCCGCGCTCGGGCAGGCTCGACAGCACACGCCCATCGAACATCGACGGGGCGAAGGGGAAGGAGAAGTTCGAGTATCCGTAGGAATACTTCGTCACGAACAGATAGTCGCCGACCAGAAGCGTGGGCTTCATCGACCCCGAGGGGATCGAGAACGGCTGGAAGAGCAGCGAACGGAAAGCCGCCGCGATCAGCAGCGCCCAAAAGATCGTCTTCAGCGTGTCCCAGACACCGCCGCTGTCCTTGGTCTCGGTCTTGGCCATTCAACGCTCGATTGTCTGGAAGGCTCAGGCGGTGTGACGGGGTGACATGGGCCTGTCAAGGATGCGGACCCCCGTGCAACGGCCCCTACGGCGTGCTTCACGGTTTTTTGGCCCATCCCAGCGTGTCGGGCGGCAGCGCCTCGATGACGACGAAGGCTTGGGCGAAGGGGTGATCGTCGGTGATGGTCACATGCAGGCGCGCCTCGTGGCCCGCAGGCAGCATCTTGGACAGCCGATCGGCGGCGCCGCCGTGCAGGCGCATGGTGGGCTGGCCAGTCTCCAGGTTCACGACCTCCATCTCGCGCCAGTTGATGCCCATCCGAAGCCCGGTGCCCAACGCCTTGGAACAGGCCTCCTTGGCCGCCCAGCGCTTGGCGTAGGAGGCGACGCGCTCACGCCTGCGCTCGGACCGCTCCCGCTCGATCTCGGTGAAGACGCGCTTGACGAAGCGCTCTCCGAAGCGCTCCAGCGTCCCTTCGATGCGGTCGATCCGCGCCAGGTCGGTGCCGACGCCCAGGATCACGGGGTCTCGACCCGCGTGGTCAGCAGGCGCAGGCCGGCCAGGCCGAAGAGCGCGGCGACCGCCGCTTCGATCCCGCGGCGTGCCCGGCGATAGCCGCCCATGACCGCCGGCAGGGAGAAGAGCGCGACATAGACGAGGTAGAGGGCCAGCCCCAGCGCCGCGCAGAGCCCGGTGACAAGCGCCACCATGCCCGCCTCCGCGCCGGCAGGCAGGCCGATGGCCAGGACCGCGAGCCAGGCCAAGACCGCCTTGGGGTTCATCAGGTTCAGCGCGAGGCCCTGGCGGAACAGACCCCAGCCGGCAGCCCCCTTCACTGCTTCAGCCGCCGCGGCGTCGGTCATGATCGCGCTCTGCGCCGCCTTCCAGGCGAGATACAGCAGGTAGAGACCGCCCAGGATCCGCAGGATCGTCAGGGCTGTGACCGACTGGAGCATCAATGCGCCGAGCCCCGCCGCCGCGACGATGCCCCAGAAGGTGAGGCCGAGGGCAAGCCCCGCGCCCAGCCAGCAGCCCGCCCTGCGCCCCCGCGCCATGGCGGTTGCCGCGACCGCCAGCGTGGCGGGCCCCGGCGAGCCGGCGGCCACGGCAAAGGCCAGCAGGGGCGCTGCGATACCGGCGAGATCGTTCATCCGAGCGCACCGTTGTCGATGGTGTAGCAGGGTGTGGTGCCCAGGGTTGCGCGACGGCGATCGTCGCTCCCGCGCCTCGTCATGCGGGCCGCCAGGCGAGCAGGCTCACCCCGGCCGCGGCGAAGAGGGCGGCAAAGCACCCCTCGATCGCCCGGCGCGCCCGGAGGTAGGCGCCGACCAGGGGCGCGCTGGAGAAGACCAGGGCATAGCCCGGGTTCACGACGAGCGCGATCGCGGTGCAGCCGGCCAGGAAGACGGGCACCGTCGCCGGCCCGGCATCGGCTGGCGCACCGATGGCAATGACGGCCGTCCAGCCCAGCACGGCCTTGGGGTTGACCAGGTGGATCGCGACGCCCTGCTTCCAATAGCCGATCAAACGCCGCTCCTCGGCCGTGGGCGGCCTTGCTTGGTTGGGCGCATGGTCGTTGAGAGCGCGCCGCGCCGCTTTGGCGGCAATCCAGAGCAGATAGGCGGCGCCCAGAACCTTCAGAACGATCAGGACCTCGCCATAGGCTGTCAGCAGCGCGGCCATGCCCATGGCCGAGAGCAGCCCCCAGAAAGCGGAACCGGTGCAGGTTCCGAGCGAGAGCGCCAGGCCGGCGCCGCGGCCATGCGCGAGCGAGGTCGCCATGATCGCCAGCGTCGACGGACCGGGCGCCACGCTGGTCAGCAGAAAGGTGAGCCAACCGAGGAAGAGCGCCGTCACGCGGCGCCCTCGCCGAAGGTGTCGCGGCGGGAGCGGTCCATGACCTCCCGCATGCGACGGATGGCGCTGTCGAGGCCGGAGAAGATCGCCTCGCCGATCAGGAAATGGCCGATGTTGAGCTCCACAACCTCCGGGAAGGCCGCAACGGGCCCGGCGGTGTCGTAGGTCAGGCCGTGGCCCGCATGGACCTCCAGGCCCAGGTGGTGGGCGAAGGCCGACATCTCCGACAGGCGCGCAAGCTCCGCGTCGCGGGCGGCGGTATTCCCGTCGGCGTGGGCGTCGCAGTAGCTGCCGGTGTGCAGCTCCACGACCTCCGCGCCGATGCGGGCGGCGGCCTCGATCTGGCGCGGCTCCGCGGCGATGAAGATCGAGACGCGGCAGCCGACGTCGCGGAGCGGCGCGATGAAATGGGCCAGCCGGTTCTCGTCCGCCGCAACCTCCAGCCCGCCCTCGGTCGTGCGCTCCTCGCGCCGCTCCGGCACGATGCAGACGGCATGGGGCTTGTGGCGCAGAGCGATGGCCTGCATCTCGTCGGTCGCCGCCATCTCGAAGTTCAGCGGCAGCGTGAGCGCGCCCATCAGCGCCTCGATATCCGCATCGGTCATGTGACGCCGATCCTCGCGCAGATGCGCGGTGATGCCGTCGGCCCCCGCCGCCTCCGCCACGCTGGCGGCGCGCAGGGGATCGGGATGGGCGCCGCCTCGGGCGTTACGGATGGTCGCCACATGGTCTATGTTCACGCCCAGGCGCAGGAAGCCCACGGGTCGGGCCGGCCGGTTCTCGATGTCGAATGGATCAGGCATTGTCTCCCTCCCGCCGCTCTCCGACGGCATAGGCTGGCCGCTAGGTGTCCACCGCGCGCTGGCGCTTTGCCTGGGCCCGCAGCAGCTTTTGGCGGCGGCGCTCCTGATAGGCCGCGATCACCGGGCCCAGGATACCGTAGCTGAGCGCCCCTGCCAGCAAACCCGGGCCGAGGCCGCCCACAAGGTAGGGCAGAAAGACCTGATCGAAAAAGGTCATCAGACCGTCGAGCATGGAGGGGCCATAGCCGAACCAGCTCTGCATCGTGACCCAGATCGAGTTGAAGGCATCGCCGAAGGCATTCGTGACCGCCGCGAAGTCGCTATCGCCCTCATCGCGGCCCAGGATCGCATAGCCGATGTAGAGCGCCGTGGTCGAGATCAGCGGGAAGGTGAAGGGATTGCCCACGATGGTGCCGAAGAGCGAGGCGATGACGTTCGCCCTCAGCGCCCAGGCCAGCCCGGCGGCGACGAAGAAGTGGAACCCGAAGAACGGTGTGAAGGAGGCGAGGGCACCGCAGGCGAAGCCCAGCGCGATGCGATGCGGGCTGTCGGGCAGGCGGCGGATCCGTTTGCCGATGTAGCCGAAGCCGCGCCACACGCCCTTGCGCGGATAGAGGAACTCTGCGGCTCTATCCTTGAGGCTTGGCTTTTCCCTGCGCTTGAAGATCATCTCGGTCCGTTTCGATCCTGCCGGCTCGGCAACCTCGCACGCTTTCCATTAAGGATGGGTCATGGCCCCTGGACGGCTTACATAGGGCGTCACTGAGGCGGCGTCTCGCCCGGTGACGCAGCCGTGTCAAATCAGACCGCTTAGGCGTGACCCATAGCCCTCAGGAGACCGACCGCTCGGCCGCACCGATGACCGGTTCCTGGCCGACCTCCTGACGGGCGGACTGCGATGAACGCGCAGTCGCCGCCCCCGGCACAGTTGCCTCCGGCGCCCCGAGGGGCAGGCGCGGCTGCAGCGTCTCGCTCTCGGCGCCCGGCACATCGCGCATGCGTTCGGCGCGGCTGACGTAGCTCTGCGCCTCCAGCGCCGTCAGGATATCGTTGAGATGGCGCAGATTGCGCACCTCCAGGTCGAAGGTGATGCGATAGACCTCGGGTGTGCGCTCCACCACGGCGAAATTCTCGATATTGGCGTATTGCTCGCCCACCAGCATGCAGACCCGGCCCAGGGCGCCGGGCTGGTTCGCCAGCCACAGCATGATCCGCGCCAGGTTCGTCGCCCGGCGGGAGGCATCGGGCGACCAGTGCAGATCGTACCAGCGGTCTAGATCGTCCTCGTAATTCGCGAGCACCGAGCAGGAGGCCGCGTGCACCGAGATCCCGCCGCGCCGGCGCAGGCCGATGATCCGCTCACCCGGGACAGGCCAGCAGCGCTGACAAAAGGTCACCTGCGCGCCCGCCGGTACGCCCGCCACGCGCAGGTCGGGCTTAACGGGCAGGTCCTGGTCGAGCGCCGCCATCTCCGGCTGGCTGGGGTAGACCGCTTCGACCACCGCCCGGCCGGTCAGACGCCCCCGCGACAGCTCGATCATCATCGCCTCGACGCTGGGCTGGCCCAGGCGCGCGGCGGCGGCGGCGAAGGTCTTGTCGCCGCTCTCCCGGCCGAGCCGCGCAAAGGCGGCGCTGGCGCGTTCGCGGCCGAGTGCCACCTCCGCGTCGCGGCGCTGTTCGCGCAGCGACCGGCGGATCGCGTGCTTCGCGCGGCCCGTGACCACCAGATCCTCCCAATGGGGCGAGGGGATCTGGCCCTCGGCGGTGATGATCTCCACCTGCTGGCCGTTCCTCAGCCGGGTCCACAGCGGCGCGCGACCGCCATCGACCAGCGCGCCTGCGCAGCGGTCGCCGATACTGGTGTGGATCGCATAGGCGAAATCGAGGGGTGTCGCCCCCCGGGGCAGGCCGATCACGTCGCCCTTGGGCGTGAAGCAGAAGACCTGGTCGTTATACATGTCGAGCTTCACGTGCTCGAGAAACTCGGTGGGCTCATCCCCCTTCTCAAGCCGGTCCACCAGGTCGCGGAGCCAGGCAAAGGGCTCGACCGCGAAGGGGTTCTTTACCCGCGCGCCGTCGCGATAGGCCCAATGCGCGGCGACCCCGGTTTCGGCGACGGAATGCATCTCGGGCGTGCGGATCTGCACCTCGACCCGCATGGCACCGGGGCCCGACACGGTAGTATGTACCGATCGGTACCCATTCGCCTTGGGGCTGGAGACATAGTCCTTGAACCGCCCCGGCACGGCACGCCAGTGCCGATGCAGTGCGCCGAGGGCGCGATAGATGTCCTCCTCCCGCGCGCAGAGGACCCGGAAAGCATAGATGTCCGAGAGCTGGGAGAAGGCGATCTTCTTCTCCTCCATCTTGCGCCAGACCGAGTAGGCACGCTTCTCGCGCCCGATCACCTCCGCCTCGATCCCGTTCTCGGCCATGATTTCTTCGATCCCGGCAACGATCTCGGGCACGCGCCCGCCGGTGGCCTCGCGCAGTTGCTCGAAGCGGCGGATGAGCGAGGTGCGCGCATCCGGCATCAGCTCCTTGAACGCCAGATCCTCCAGCTCGTCGCGGATCGATTGCATCCCCATGCGCCCGGCCAGAGGCGCATAGATGTCCATCGTCTCCTGCGCGATGCGCCGGCGCTTGTCGGGGCGCAGACTGTCGAGCGTGCGCATGTTGTGCAGGCGATCGGCGAGCTTCACCAGGATCACCCGAACGTCCTCGGCCATGGCCAAGAGCAGCTTGCGAAAGTTCTCCGCCTGTGCGGCCTCGCGGCTCGAGTGCTCGAGCTTGGTGAGCTTGGTGACCCCCTCGACCAGCAGCGCGATCTCCTCGCCAAAGAGGCGCGTGATCTCCTCGGCGGTGGCCGGCGTGTCCTCGATGGTGTCGTGCAGAAGGGCGGTGACGATGCTCGCGTCGTCGAGCCTCAGCTTCGTCAGGATCGCCGCGACCTCGAGGGGGTGGCCGAAATACGGTTCACCGCTGGCGCGCTTTTGGTTGGCGTGGGCCTTGGCCCCGAACACATAGGCGCGGTTCAGCAGCGCCTCATCGGTGCCCGGGTTATAGTCGCGCACCCGTTCGACAAGCTCGAATTGCCGGATCAACGGGCGGGTGCGCTCCTTCGCGGTGGGGCCGGGGAGCGGGCCCCGGCAGGCTCAACCTTAGCTGCGGTCCTGCTCGGCGAGCAGCGCGCGCAGCAGCTTCTCCTCGTCCATGTCGTCCATCGGCGCATCGCGCTGGGGCTGCGGCGCGAACGGACTGGCCTGCGGCACCTCGGTCATGCCGCCGCCCATGAGCAGCGCCATGTTGTCCTCCTCCGGCTCGTCGACCTCGATGTGGCGCTGGAAGCTCTCGATCGCCTCCTCGCGCAGCTCATCGGGCACGACGCGGCGGTCGGCGATCTCCCGCAGGGCAACGACGGGGTTCTTGTCGTTCTCGCGCTCCACCAGGATCTCAGCGCCGGCGGACACGGTGCGCGCGCGGTGCGCGGCGAGCATAACCAGGTCAAAGCGGTTCTCGATCTTGTCGACGCAGTCTTCGACGGTCACGCGGGCCATATGCGGCGCTCCTTAGCTCTCGATCTCAGCGCAAGGCGTCTACATGACCCGGATCGCGGGGGAGTTCAAGACACCCCGGCCGCATCGCCATCCCGCACCAGCCCCTCCATCGCCGAGGCCGGCAGGGCCGCGAGCATCTCGCTGACCGTCCGGTCGAGCAGCGGATGGCGCCAGTCCGGCGCCACCTCAGCCAGCGGGGCGAGGACGAAGGCGCGCTCATGCAGACGCGGATGCGGCAGGATCAGGTCGGCGGGCGCCCGCGTCTGCGCCGCCGCCACCGACAGGCCCATCCACTGTGCCAAGGTCTCCCGATCCGGCGCGACGCGGTCGCCGATGGCCAGGAGATCGAGATCGCAGACCCGCGGTCCCCAACGGTCGCGCCGTTCGCGCCCCAGGGAGACCTCCACGGCATGGAGCGCCGCCAGCACTGCCTCTGGTTCCGGGCCTACCTCCGGCCCCTGCGCCTGAAGCACGGCGCAGGCGTTCACGAAATCCGGTCCAGACCCTAGCGGAAACGCAGGATTTGCATAAATTGAGCTGACGGAAACCAGCTCGAGCCCGTTTTGCGGCAGGGCGGCCAGTGCTGCGGCAATTGTCTGCCGAGGCGTCCGGTTGTCAGACGGCAGGTTAGCGCCCAATGCAATCAGGACCTTAGACGCTCTTGAGCGATGCTGACACATCATCATTTTTCCTAATGCAGTAGTAGTAAGCATGGACAGAAGCGTCACACTGTGCCAAGGCGGAATGAGCAACCGAATCAAACTGTCCAGCAAAAAATGAAAGAACAGCGCGCAGATGTTTTATCGGGATGAACGCCTAGCTCTTTTTATCGATGGCTCGAACCTCTACGCCGCTACCAAGGCGCTCGGCTTCGACATCGACTACAAGCTGCTTCGCTCTGAGTTTATGCGGCGTGGTAAAATGGTGCGCGCCTTCTACTACACTGCGCTCATCGAGAACGAGGAATACTCGCCGATCAGACCGCTCGTCGACTGGCTCGACTACAACGGTTTCACTTTGGTCACAAAGCCGGCCAAGGAATTCACTGACAGCACCGGTCGGCGCAAGGTCAAAGGCAACATGGATATCGAGCTCGCAATCGATGCCATGGAGATGGCGTCGTATGTCGAGCACATCGTATTGTTCTCCGGCGACGGCGATTTCCGCCCCTTGGTAGCGGCATTGCAACGAAAGGGCGTTCGCGTCTCTGTCGTCTCGACCATCCGCTCTCAGCCACCCATGATCGCCGACGACCTTCGCCGACAGGCAGATAACTTCATCGAGCTCGAAGAACTCAAGGACGTCATTGGCCGCCCCCCGCGGGAGGATCGGAGCCCCGCGGCGGTCCGACAGGAAGACCCGGCAGCAAACGACCATCACGGCTAGGGCCCGATGGCGCAGGACCGCTGCCCCGCAGCGGATGGTTCGGTGCCGCCGGAGGCGCCGCCGGGATGCGCGATCTGCCCGCGACTGGCCGACCACCGCGCCATCACCGCGACCGAGGAGCCGAGCTGGTTCAACGGGGCCGTTCCCAGCTTCGGCGACCCGCAGGCGCAGTTGCTGATCGTGGGCCTCGCCCCCGGGCGCGGTGGGGCCAACCGCACCGGTCGTCCCTTCACCGGCGATTACGCTGGCGATCTGCTCTACGAGACGCTTGCCACGCTCGGCCTCAGCCAGGGGCGCTATGCCGCGCGGGCCGACGACGGGCTGACGCTTCGGCGCATCATGATCACCAACGCCGTGCGCTGTCTGCCGCCGCAGAACAAGCCCTCGACCAGCGAGATCGCGTCGTGCCGCCCGTTCCTCAGCGCGCGTATCGCGGCGCTGCCCGAGCTCCGCGCCATCGTCACCCTGGGCAAGATCGCCCATGACAGCACCCTGCGCGCGCTCGGCCATCGCCCGGCGGCGCTGCCCTTTGCGCACGGCGCCCAGGGCGAGATCGGGGGGATCTCCCTGCACACAAGCTACCACTGCTCGCGCTACAACACGCAGACGCGCCGCCTGACCCCGGCGATGTTCATCAGCGTGATGCGCGCTGCGGCAGCGGCGGCGGGCCTGGCGGCCTCAACGCGCTGACAGCCCCTCCGGCACGCCTGCCCGCAGCGCCTCGGCAAAGGCGAGGACGCGGGCGGGGCGAAAGCGATTGCGCGCCCAGACCAAGGACAGGGCCAAGGCCTGGGGCCGCCAGTCGGGGCAGAGGAGCCGCAGACGCCCCGCCGCGACCTCCGGCGCCACAAGCCAGCGCGGCAGGGCCGACCAGCCGACACCGCCCTGCACCATCCGCAGCGCCGCGAACAGCGTGTCGGTGCTCGCGACCACCCGGGGCTGCACGGTGACGCGCCGCCCATCCGCATGATCGAGCGTGAACCGCGCGCCCATGAAGGGCGTGAGCATGACAGCGGCGCGTCCCTCCAGCCCCGCCGGTGCTGCCACCGACGCCGCACCCGCATGGTCGACGAGCACCCGTTCGAGCCTTGCGAGGGGCCGGACGATCAAACCCTCGTCCCGCACGGCCCCGACGCGGACCCAAAGATCGATCCCCTCGGCCGTCAGGTCGCGCGGCGCATCGTCCAACAGCCATTGCAGCGTGATCGCAGGGTGGGCGCGCAGAAAGCTCGCCGCGATATCCGCCAAGACGCCCTGCCCCAGCCCGACAGGCACCAGCACCCGGATCGGCCCGGCCAGCGCCCCCTCATCCGCGCGCAGGGTTTCGCCCAGCCGCTCCCAACTGGCAAGCAGCGCCCGGCCTTCCTCTTCGAACCGACTGCCTGCCTCGGTCAGCGTCAGCTCATGGGTCGTCCGGCGCACCAGCTGCACCCCCAGCAGCGTCTCGAGCTGGCGCAACTGCCGGCTCACCGAGGGCTGCGAGATCCCCAGCGAGCGACCCGCCGCCGAGAGCGATCCCGCCTCCGCGATCCGCAGGAACAGCCGGGTCATCTCCAACCGGTCGACCGGTGCACCGGTCATTCGAAGATCGAATGATTGTCTTTCATACCATCCGTCTACCGAGAAAGCGCGTCGCGCGCCACCTTCGCGTCATCGCCGGCACCCGGACCGAAGGGGCCACCGATCAGTCACCGAAGGGATATGTCATGAACCGTCGCTCTCTCCTCCGCATCGGCACGCTCAGCGCCGTCAGCTACACCGCGCTCGCCCTGCCCACGCAGGCTGCAGCAAGCGCCGCCGCCGGCCCGCTCGCCGCGTCCCGCTTCGATCACCTCTCGCTCAATGTGCGCGCCTTCGACGCGATGATGGCCTGGTATCGCGACGTCCTGGGCTTCGAGATCGAGGTTGCCTGGCGGGTCCAAGCCCTTGGCGGCAAGCGGCTCGCCTATCTCCGCCTCGGCGATACCCGGTTGGAACTGGTCGAGGCGGACGCCGACGGCATCGGCCTGCCGGAGGCGGCCGATTTCCTCGACCACTTCGCCCGGACGGGCTTTGGGCATCTCTGCTTTGCCGTGGCGGACGCTGACGCCACCATGACGGCCCTGACCGCCGCGGGCGTGCAGGGCTTCGTGCGGCCGGAGACCTATGATCTGGACGGCACGCCCTACCGCCGGCGCGTGGGCTTCGTGAAGGACCCGGAGGGCAATGTGCTGGAGTTCGCCGAGCCCCTGTTCGAGGCCGCGTAAGCTGCATACAGACGGGAATACCCGGGCGGGCGGGCGATGTTCCGCCCCCCTTCAGGGGCGGGACGAGGCCGCGGGCCCGGGCAGTTCCTCAGGCGGTCTCCAGGATGCGCCGCGCGATCACCTGGGCCTGGATCTCCGCCGCCCCCTCAAAGATGTTGAGGATCCGCGCATCGCAGAGGATCCGGCTGATGGGATACTCGAGCGCAAAGCCGTTGCCGCCATGGATCTGCAGCGCATTGTCCGCCGCCGCCCAGGCCACGCGCGCGCCCAAGAGCTTGGCCATCCCGGCCTCCAAGTCGCAGCGGCGCTCCTCGTCCTTCTCGCGCGCTGAGAAATACGTCAGCTGCCGCGCCACCATGATCTCGGCGGCCATCATCGCAAGCTTCGAGGCAACGCGGGGAAAGGCGATCAGGGGCTTACCGAAAGCCTCCCGCTCCTGCGCATAGCGCAAGCCGACGTCGAGCGCGCTCTGCGCCACGCCCACGGCACGCGCTGCGGTCTGGATCCGCGCACTCTCGAAGGTCTGCATAAGCTGCTTGAAGCCCTGCCCCTCAACCCCGCCCAAAAGCGCCTCGCCCGGCACCCGGTGCCCGTCCAGCGCCAGGGTGTATTCCTTCATCCCCCGGTAGCCGAGCACCTCGATCTCCCCGCCGGCCATGGTCGCGTCCGGAAAGGGTTCCGCGCAATCGCCCCGGGTCTTGGGGGCCAGGAACATCGACAGCCCGGCGTAGTTGTCCGTATCCGGCACCGTGCGCGCCAGGACGGTCATCAGATCCGTCCGCGCCGCATGGGTGATCCAGGTCTTGTTCCCGGTGATCACCCAGTCCTCGCCCTCGCGGACCGCCCGGGTCTTGAGCGCGCCCAGGTCCGAGCCGGTATTGGGCTCGGTGAAGACCGCCGTCGGCAGGATCTCGGCCGAGGCCAGCTTCGGCAGGTACTCCGCCTTCTGCGCCTCCGTGCCGCCGCAGAGGATCAGTTCCGCCGCGATCTCCGAGCGGGTGCCGAGCGAGCCCACCCCGATATAGCCGCGCGACAGCTCCTCGGAGACCACGCACATGGCGGTCTTGCCCATGCCGAAGCCGCCGTGCTCCTCGGGGATCGTCAGGCCGAAGACGCCGAGCTCGGCCATCTCCTCGATGATCGCCATGGGGACAAGCTCGTCCTTGAGGTGCCACTCATGGGCATAGGGCGCGACCTTCTCCGCGGCGAAGCGCACGAACTGCGCGCGCACCATCTCGAGCTCATCGTCGAGGCCGGTCTCGCCGAAGGACGCGACGCCCTCCAGCCGGGCCATCTCCTCGGCGAGCGCGATCTTTGCGGCGATCCCCGCCCCCTCGGCGGCCAGGCGCGCCAGGCGCGGCGCCGACAGCGGCGCCAGATCGGCCGGGCTTAGCCCCATGTCCGCGGGGCGCAGGATCTCGCCCTGGCTCATGGGCAGGCCACCCGCCACCTGAGCCAGATACTCGCCGGCCGCGATGGACAGGATCAACCGCTCGACGCGGCCGAACTTGCCCGCCGTCTCCAGCCGCGCTGCCCAGGCCGCCATCTGGCGCAGGCTCTCGGCATAGGTGGCGAGCCAGGCGAGCCCATGGGCGGCGTATTGCTCCGCCTCCAGCGCCTTGCCCGAGACCCGGCCATTGCTCGTCACCACCGCCTTCAGCCGCGTGGCGACCGTCGCCTTCAAGCCTCCGACCGCCTCCGCGGCCGTGCCGACCAGCGCGATGAGCCCGGCATCCTCGAAGATCGGACCACCCGGCGCGGTGTTGCCCAGGGGCGCATCCGCAGGCGTCTCGGCGATCAGGTCGGCGGCGTCATCCATCATGGGGCCTCATCTATCGAACCGCGGCGCGCGGCATGGTTGGAGCCGCCATCGCGCGACCCCGTCTCTCTTCGCAGTTGCGGGAGGGCTATCGCAGCCACGCCACCGCGGTCAAGCCTTGCGCAACATCCTTTCCAGAAAATGCGTATGGGCGGAATTTCCTTGCGGCTATTTTTCGCGGCAACGCAGCAGCCTCTTGCGCGCTCACCCGACCGCCGCAGCACCCGCCCGGCGCGGGTCTCCCGCCGCCGCCACCTGCCCGGCGGGATCGCGCGCGACCGCATGCACCCCGCCGAAGAACATGGAGGGCGCGTCCCAACCCCTCGGTGGGGCGCAGGCCTCGGGCCAGGCACTGCGCAGCGCGGTCTCGTCCGCCTCCGACAGACCTGTCCGCTCATAGTCCAGGACCGCCGCCTCCCCAACGCCCTCTACGTGCATCCGGGGGGCTGCGACCGCGGCCTCCAGGTCCGGCAGCCGCCCCTCGAGCGTCTCGTCTGCCAGGCGCCAGCCCACCTCGGCGAGGGCGGTGCGGATCCGGTTCGACCCGCCCGAGCCCAGGACCGCCACCCGGCCGTCGTCCCAACTGGCCACCATCGGCGCCATCATCGACGACAGCCGCCTGCCCGGCGTCCAGCCGAGCGGATCGCCTTCGGCCGCCGCGGGCACCAGGTCGTCCTCGCCCAGCATGTTGTTGGCCATGATCCCGGTGCCGGGGACGATCAGCCCACAACCCTCGCCGTTCGAGAGCGTGAGCGCCGCCGCCGCGCCGGAGGGATCGACCGCCGAGAGATGCGTCGTCCCCCGCAGGGCCCTGCCCCGGCGCGCCGCCGCCTCTGCCTCCGCCAGCCAGGCGCCCGCCGGCCCCGCCAGGACAGCACGAAGCTCAGACTGCAACGCGCCACCCGCCAAGACCGCGGCGCCTGCGTCCGGCGCCGCATCGATCCCGCTGTCGCGCCGCGCCATGGTGGTCAGTGCCAGTGCCGCCAGCCGCGCCGCAGGACCCGGCCGCTGCGGCAGCAGCGCCAGCGGCAGGCCCGTGAGCGCGCCACCCAGCGCGGGCGGCGGGTTGAGCGCAAAGCGCACCCTGCCGCGGCGCTGGATCAGGGGCCGGCGCCACGCGGCGCGCCAACCGCTGAGATCATCCCGGGTCAGATGCCCACCCTCGGCCATCTGGTCGAGCAGCGCCGCCGCCACCTCGCCCTGCTGGACGAAATCCGGGCCCTCGATCCCAAAGACCTCCAGCACCTCGGCAAAATCCGGGTTCTTTCGCACCGCCCCTTCGGCCATCGGCATGCCCTCGCCATCGGCGTTCAAGGCCCGCGCGGCCGGGCTCGCCGTCAGGATCGGACGCACGATCTGCCCCAGCCGGGCCTGAAAGCCGGTCACCGCGACGCCTTCGCGCGCGGCGGCGACCGCCGGTTCCAAGAGCGCACGGAGCGGCATCCGGCCCGCCCGCGCATGCGCCGCGACCAGGCCCGGGGCGATGCCGCTGACCGCCACCGTGCCCGCGCCGATCCGAAAGCGCTGGGTCACCCCGCCGAAATCCGCCTCGATCTCCCGCAGGTCGCAGTCGGCAAGCGGCCGCTTGACCTTAGGCGTGTCGACGAAGAGGTCCAGGCAGTCCACCGTGCCGTCTGCGCCGCGCAGCATCAGGAACCCGCCGCCCAACAGGCCGGCAAGCACGGGCTCCACGACCATGGCCATGGCCGCGCCGGCGATCACGGCGTCCACGGCGCTGCCGCCGGCGGCCAAGACCTCCGCCCCGGCCTCAGCAGTCAGCGGATGGCCCGCCGCGATGGCATATCCCTGTGTCATGATGCCCGCGTGCCGCGCCGCCCCGGCGCTGTCAACGCGGCCCTATCGCCACGCGCACCGAACCCGGCCCACCGCCTGCGCGGCCGGCCCAGCGGCGCTCCCGAGGAAGCAGCCCGCCGACCAGGCGGGTTTCCGTTTGATCGGATAGCTTCAGGCAGTGTCTTGAGCGGCTGCGCTCAGGCGGCCTTCAGGGCGCAGGCCTTCACGTCCTCGCCCACATGCGGCTCATACTGGGCGAAGTTGTCGGCGAACATCGACACCAGCTTGCGCGCCTGGGCATCATAGGCCGCCGCATCCGGCCAGGTGCCGCGCGGATCGAGCAGGGCGGCCTCGACCCCCGGCACCGACACAGGCACCTCGAAGCCGAAGTTGGGATCCGTGCGATAGGCCACATCGCCCAGGCTGCCATCCAGCGCCGCCGACAACAACGCCCGGGTCGCCGCGATCGGCATCCGCCGCCCGGTGCCATAGGCGCCGCCGGACCAGCCCGTGTTCACCAGCCAGCAGGTGGCGCCATGCTCCGCGATCTTGGCGCGCAACAGGTCGCCATAGACCTCCGGCCGGCGGGTCATGAAGGGCGCCCCGAAACAGGTCGAGAACGTCGGCTGCGGCTCCATCACCCCCTTCTCGGTCCCGGCCGCCTTGGCGGTGAAGCCCGAGAGGAAGTGGTACATCGCCTGCGCCGGGGTCAGCCGCGCGATCGGCGGCATCACGCCAAAGGCATCGCAGGTCAGCATGACGATGTTCCGCGGCACCCCCGCCAGCCCGGTCTCCGAGGCGTTGGAGATGTAGTGCAGCGGATAGGCACAGCGCATGTTGGCCGTGAGGCTGTCGTCGGCGAAATCCAGCACCCGCGTCAGGGGGTCATAGACCATGTTCTCGATCACGGTCGCGAATTTGCCGGTTGTGGCGAAGATCTCGGGCTCCGCCTCCGCGCTCAGGTTGATGGTCTTGGCGTAGCAGCCACCCTCGAAGTTGAAGAGGCCCTGATCCGTCCAGCCGTGCTCGTCGTCGCCCACCAGCGTGCGCGCAGGGTCCGCCGAGAGCGTCGTCTTGCCCGTCCCCGACAGCCCGAAGAATACGGCGGCCTCGCCGGTGTCACCATCGGCGTGGTTGGCCGAACAGTGCATCGGCATGACGCCCTTCGCTGGCAGCAGGAAGTTCAGGATCGAGAAGACCGATTTCTTGTTCTCGCCCGCATAGGAGGTATCGGCCACCAGCACCATCCGCCGCTCGAAGCTGACCGCGATCACGGTCTCCGAGCGGCAACCGTGGCGCGCCGGGTCGGCCTTGAAGCTGGGGCAGTTGATGATCGTGAACTCGGGCGTGAAATCCTCGAGCTCCGCCCGCTCAGGCCGGCGCAGCATGTGGCGGATGAAGAGCGAGTGCCAGGCAAGCTCGTTCACCAGCCGCACGTTCAGCCGATGCGCAGGGTCCGCGCCCGCGAAGAGATCCTGCACGTAGTAAGTGCCGCCCTTCATATGGGCGAGCATGTCCTGGTAGAGCCGCTCGAAGGCCTCTGCCTCCATCGCCTGGTTGTTCTCCCACCAGACATCCGCCTCGACCGAGGGTTCGCGGACCACGAACTTGTCCTTGGGGCTGCGGCCGGTGTGGCGCCCGGTCTCCACCAGCAGCGCACCGCCCAGGCCAAGCTCTGCCTCGCCATGGCGTATCGCCGCTTCGACCAAGGCCGGTTCGAGAAGATTGTAGTGGACAGCCGCCAGACCCTGGATGCCCATGTCTTCCACCCGGCACGCAGGATTTACAGTTCCGGTGAGCATTGCCGCACGATCCTCTCTCTCAGGCCCCGATCGAACCCCGACGGCCGCAGGAGCCGGCCGTCTCGCGACCATCGCACTGCGCCGCGGGCAGCGCTCCCCACGGCCTCGGCCGGAGCGGGGCATCCTTCGTATGCTGCACTGCAAAATTCCGCTGGTGCGCGAAAGCATCTAGACCAGCCGCATACGTCGCGTCCACCCCTCGCTCCGTCCCCGTTCGAGAGCAATCAGAGGGTGGCAACGCAAGATCTCAGCCTACGGGGGCGGTGACAGTCTCGCAAAGCCACCTTTGCCGCTGTCCTGGCACCTCGGCGGTAACCGATCGACATCGATCGGTCACATCATAAGCGCAGGATTGCCCCGGATACGCCCAGAAGTTGTAGCCATACGGTATCTAGGGCCGTGCTGCTTTCCTTTGGCAACCCCTCGTTGCCGTACTACTGTCAAAATTGAGATGCATCGGAATGGGACCGGCGTTTCAAAGGGGTGCAGCGCAAGGTGGGGGTCACCTTAATCAGAGGGAGCCCGTGGGGGCCGGAGAGGCCCAGCAGAGGGATGAGATAGATGGCAACGATTGCTCTGGTGGATGACGATCGCAACATCCTCACCTCGGTCTCCATGGTGCTGGAGGCGGAGGGGTATGAGGTCAAGACCTACAACGATGGGGCGAGCGCCCTTACCGCGCTGACACAGAACGCGCCGGATCTTGCGATCCTCGACATTAAGATGCCGCGCATGGACGGCATGGAGCTGCTGCGCCGCCTTCGCCTCAAATCAGAACTGCCGGTGATCTTCCTGACGTCGAAGGACGAAGAGATCGACGAGGTCATCGGCCTGCGGATGGGTGCCGACGACTACGTGCGCAAGCCCTTCTCGCAGCGCCTGTTGGTGGAGCGGATCCGCGCCGTCCTGCGCCGCCGCGAGGTCGTGGGCGACACCACCGCCGAGCGTGCCGAGAGCGACAAGGTCCTGCGCCGTGGCCGGCTGGAGATGGACCCGATGCGCCACTCCTCCACCTGGGACGGCAAGCCGGTGACCCTGACGGTGACCGAGTTCCTGATCCTTCACGCCCTCGCCCAGCGCCCGGGTTTCGTGAAGTCTCGCGACCAGCTCATGGATGCAGCCTACGACGACCAAGTCTATGTCGACGACCGGACGATCGACAGCCATATAAAGCGGATACGAAAGAAATTCCGCGACGTTGATGACAGTTTCAACTCCATCGAGACGCTGTACGGCGTTGGATACAGGTACAAGGAAGTGTGACGCCACAAGCACTTGCAGACGCTGTCGCAGCCGGTGCCGCCCGTCTGAAGGGGGCGGCCGTAACAGGTATGAGCGGTCCCCGTGCCGAAGCACGGGTCAAGGGCGCCGAGGGGATCGCGGGCCTGAAGAAGAGGCTTGTGTCGCGAACCACCGGCGCGAACGAGCATACCCAGCTTTTCGGTCTGGATCGCCGTCCCCGGCCGGCGTCGATGCGCCAGCGCATCCTAATCGGCCTGCGCCGATCCGCGCCGTTTTCGTCGCTGCAGCGGCGGATCATCTTCTTCAACCTGATCGGCCTCGCGGTGCTGGTCTTCGGCGTGCTCTATCTCAATCAGTTCCGCACCGGGCTGATCGAACAGCGCTTCCAGTCCCTCTCCGTCGAGGGGCAGATCATCGCCGTCACGATCGCGGAGAGTGCGGCGACCTTCACCGACGGGGAGGTCGTGTCGGCGCTGGAGCGACCCGGCCTCGACCCTGACCGCGCGAGCAGCATTCTCACCAGCCTCTCGCGCCCGGCGCGGGTGCGCGCACGGCTCTATGACACCGATCTGCGCCTGATCGCCGACACGCGCTCCGCCGCCTCCGGCCTCAGCACGATTTCGCGCACACCGCTGGCGCCGCCGGGCGACGAGAACGACGACGGCGCCATCGTCCGGCTGGAGCGGCTGTATCAGGAGCTGCTGTTTCCCACCGACAAGACCGGAGACATCTTCGAGGAGGTCGTCGGCGGCGGCGTTAGCCTTGCGCCGGAGGTTCGCGAGGCCGCCCTGGGGCGGACGCAGAACGCCGTTCGCGCCAACTCCGAACGCGATCTGATCGTCTCGGTCGCGATCCCCGTGCGCAAGTTCAAGACCGTGTTGGGCGTTCTCGTGCTGTCGACCGAGGGCGACGATATCAACGAGGTCGTGCGCCGCGAACGCGTCGGCATCCTGCAGATCTTCGTCACCGCGTCCATCGTGTCGATCGGCCTGTCGGTCCTGCTCGCCAACACCATCGCCTCGCCGATCCAGCGCCTGGCCCAGGCAGTGGATCCCGGTGGTACCTCGTCCTCGCGCCCGCTCAACCCTGACCGCGTCGAAGTGCCGGACATGAGCACCAGGGCGGATGAGATCGGCGATCTATCCGCCGCGCTCCATAGAATGACCGACGCGCTCTATCGACGGATCGAGGCCATCGAGAGTTTTGCCGCCGACGTCGCGCATGAGATCAAGAACCCGCTGACCTCCATGCGCTCGGCGGTCGAGACCTTCAGCTATGCCAAGACCCCCGAACAGCGCCAGCGGCTGCTCGACGTGATCATGTCGGACATCAAGCGGCTGGACCGGCTGGTCACGGATATCTCCAACGCCTCCCGCCTCGATGCGGAACTCGTGCGCGAGAAGATGGAGGAGTTCGACCTCGGCAGCCTGCTCACCTCGCTGGCCGGCGTCACCGCCAATCAGGGCGAAAAGCGGAACGTCGAGGTGAAGCTCGAGCTGCCGGAGGGCGGCCTGATCGCGCGCGGCCTGGAGGGGCGGCTGGCGCAGGTCTTTGCCAACCTCCTCGACAATGCCCTGTCGTTCTCGCCCGAGGAAACGACGATCACGGTGCGGGCGGATATCTTCGAGGACGGCCTCACGGTCAGCGTCAGCGACCAGGGCCCCGGCATCCCCGAGGACAACCTGGCCACCATCTTCGAGCGCTTCTACTCCGAGCGGCCCGAGCACAGCTTCGGCGACCACTCGGGCCTCGGCCTGTCGATCTGTAAACAGATCGTCGAGGCGCACGGCGGGCGGATCAGCGCCTCGAACCTGCGGTCCAAGGGTGCCTCGAAGGAGACCCCGCCGCTCGGCGCCCGGTTCCTGGTCGAACTGCCAACATGACCGCGCCCGCGCCGCCGTCAGCTGCCGTCGCGGAGGCGCTGAAGGCGGCCGAGGGCGCCGCCTCGGGCACTATCCTGCATGCCAGCGCGGTCACCCTCGGCAGCCGCGGGTTGCTGATTCTGGGCCCGGCCGGCAGCGGCAAGACCCGCCTGGCGCTGGAACTGCTCACCATGGGCGCGGCGCTGGATGTGGCGCTGGTGGCGGACGACCGCACTGTCGTCACGGCGCCGCCCAAACGGGCAGCCATCGCCCACCGCGCCCCGATCCTCCGCCCCGCCCCCTCGCTCGCGGGCTTGGTCGAGATCCGCGGCGCCGGCGTGCTGTCGCACCCCTACCGGCCGGAGGCACGGTGCTGGCTTGCGGTCTTGCTCGGTCCCGCCGCCCCAGGCGAGGAGGCGCCGCGGATGCCCGAGCCGCGCTCGATCCGCCTGGCGGGCTGCGCCGTGCCGCTCATGACCATGGCGGGCGGGCTCCATTCGGCCGCGCTCCTGACGATCCTGCGCCGCGGCCTGCTGCCGGACCCGGTTTATCCGCCGGCCCGTGCCCTGCAGCGCGACCAGGCGGGGCGCCTGACCGCCGCCAGGCCTGAGCAGGCCTGAGGGGATGGGCGAGCGTCGCGCCCCCGCGGTGACCATCGTCACCGGTCTATCGGGCGCGGGGCGCACCACCGCCATCAACGCCTTTGAGGATCTGGGCTACGAGGCGCTCAACAACTTTCCGATCGGCCTGATCGAGACGCTGGTGAGCGATGACGCGCCGACGAGCCGGCCCATCGCCATCGGGATCGAAACCCGCACCCGCGGATTCTCGTCGAAGGCCCTCGCCGAGGTCATCGCCGAACTGCGCGCGCGGCTGGAGCATGCGCGGGTGCTGCTCTTGTTCCTTGACAGTGACGACACGGTCCTGTCGCGCCGGTTCTCCGAGACCCGGCGGCGCCATCCCCTGGCCCCGGCCGAGGACGTGGAGACCGGCATCCTGCGCGAGCGGGAGCTTTTGGCCGAACTGCGCGGTCAGGCGGACATCGTGATCGATACGACCGCGCTCAGCCCGCATGACCTGAAGCGGGAGATCGGATCGCGCTTCGGCCCCGCAGCAACGCTCGAACGTCCAGGCGCCTCGCCAGGCTCGGCGGGCCTTGCCGTCACGGTGAACTCCTTTAGCTATCGCCGCGGCGTTCCAGCCGGCTGTGACGTGGTGATCGATGTGCGTTTCCTCTCGAACCCCTATTGGGTAGCCGTCCTGCGGGAGAGAGACGGGCGCGACCCGGCGGTGCAGGCGCATGTGAGTGCTGATCGGCGGTACGCGGAGTTCTTCGAGCGGCTGGCGTCGCTCATGATGCTGCTCCTGCCGGCCTACGCGGAGGAAGGGAAGGTCTATTTCTCCATCGCGCTCGGGTGCACCGGCGGCCGCCATCGTTCGGTCACGGTCGCGGAGAAGCTGGTCGAGCGACTAGGTGAAACCGGATGGCCGGCCGTGGTCCGCCACCGTGAGTTGGAACGGATGGCCGGGCGCGGCGGTTAGGCGCCGTCGCGGTCGATTTCTGGGGCGGGATCGCGGGTAGCCAGTGGCGCAGCGGGCAGTAAGGTGAGCGGCATGACGAACGACCCCCAACACATGCACGACAGCCCGGCAGCGGCTGACATGGCGACCGATCCTGGCCCAGGCGATGCCCCGGGCGATACCCCAGGCGATCCTTCGAGCCCCGAGCCCGCCGCCAAGAACCGGATCGGGGTCGTGATCGTCGCGCACGGCTCCCTGGCTGCGGCCCTGCTGGCCGCGACTGAACATGTCGTGGGCCCGCAAACCGGGATCAGCGCCATCGCCATCGAGCCCACTGACGACCTGCGCGAGCGCCAGCGCGAGATCAATGCGGCGGTCGAGGCGGTCGAGACCGGCGCCGGGGTGATCCTGGTGACCGACATGTTCGGGGGCACGCCGTCCAATCTCGCCCTCGGCGCCATGACTAGACCGGGGATCGAGGTGATCTACGGCGCTAACCTGCCGCTTTTGGTGAAGCTCGCGAAGTGCCGCCGCCGCCCGCTGGAGGAGGCCGTGCACCACGCCCTGGCAGCGGGCGAGAAGTATATCGACAGCGCGGCGCGGATGCTCGAGCCGGACCCCTCCTGACCCCACCGGGTGCCCTCCCGCATGCCGCATGCCATCCTGCCCATCCTCAACGCCAAGGGCCTGCACGCCCGCGCTTCGGCCAAATTCGTCGAGACGGTGGAGCGGTTCGACGCCACCGCCCGCGTCAGCCGCGAGGGCCAGAGCGTGATGGGCGACAGCATCATGGGGCTGCTCATGCTCGCGGCCGCCCAGGGCACCGAGATCGAGGTGCAGACGGACGGCGCGGAGGCCGAGGCCCTGCTCGCCGCGCTCAGTACCCTGGTCGGCCAGCGCTTCGGAGAGGACGCGTAAGCGCTAGAAGCTGACCAGCCGGCCCTCAGCGGCGCAGGCCTCTCGCGCGGGACAGCCCACCAGGTGGTCGTTCACCATCCCCGTCGCCTGCATGAAGGCGTAGACGATCACCGGGCCGCAGAACTTGAACCCGGCCTGCTTCAGCGCCTTCGACATCGCCTCGCTCTGAGGGGTCTTGACCGGCACATCGGCCATGCTGAGCGGCGCGCTCTGCAGTGGGCTTCCGTCGACGAAATCCCAGAGGAACCGGTCGAAGCCTGTCCGCGCCTCGATCTCCAGATAGGCCCGGGCGTTGCCGATGGTCGCCTCGATCTTGGCGCGCGACCGCACGATGCCCGGATCGCCGAGGAGCCGTGTCACCTCCGGTTCCCCCCAGGTGGCGATCACAGCCGGTTCGAACCCGGCGAAGGCCTGCCGAAAGGCCTCGCGCTTGCGCAGAATGGTGATCCAGGCGAGCCCCGCCTGGAAGCCATCCAGGATCAGTTTCTCCCAGAGCGCACGGGAGTCCGTCTCCGGCCGGCCCCACTCGTCGTCGTGGTAGGCGACATAGTCGGGGGCGTCGCCGCACCAGGGACATCGCCCCGTCGTCTGGCCTTCATCAATTTTGTTCACGGTTCGTCCAGCATTCCAGGGCACGTTGGCCATAGTGAAAAACCAGAAGGGACAATCGCCGACCGCGTGCACGACGGCCAGTGTCTTTCCTCCTGGCATCTCCCCTAAGCGCCGGTTGCGTTGTCCCGCCATGGTGGAGACCGGAACAATGAGCCTTGGTGCAGACCTAGCTATCGACGACATGCCGACGGCGGATGCGCCCGTGCACGGGCTCGTCCTGCTCGAGATCGACGACTTCGGGACGATCGAGGATCTCTACGGTGAGAGCCTGGCCAGCGGGATCATCTTCTGCACCGAGACCTGCCTCTGGCCGCTCCTTCCCGACGGCAGCGGCACCTGGCACGCTGCGCGGGGGCAATTCGCGATCAGCATGCCCAACACCTCGGAGCGGGCCTTGACCGCCCTGGCGGAGGGGTTGCAGCAGGCGGTGGCAGCGAACACGCACCACACGCCGCAGGGACCGGTCTCGATCACGGCCTCCGCCGGCGTCGCCATCGCCGCCGCGGACCGGCTGACCGAGCTTGGCCCCGCCGCCCGCCGGGCGTTGAGCGCCGCGCAATCCGGCGGTCGGGGCAGGCTGGCGACGCGCCGGACGGGGGAGGATGGGGTGGCGACGCTGCAGCGCCGGGCGGAGCGGGCGATCTACCGCGGGGCGATCCAGATGGTCTTCCTGCCGGTGCACGCCGCCTATGGCACCGGACCCATTGCCTGGCGGGAGTGCTTGGTTCGACTGCCGAACGACGGGGCCGCGCAGGTGCCGGCGGCGGATTTCGTCCCGCATCTCTCGGCCACCGGCCATATCGCCGCGCTGGACCGGCTGATCCTCAAACGTGCAGCGGCCCTGCTCGCGGGACGACCGCTGCTGCGCCTGTCGATCAACCTCGGTGCGGGCACCCTCTCGGCCGATGGGTTCCTGGAACGACTGGCGAGCCTTGCCCGCAATGACGCCGGTCTGGTCGGCCGCCTGATCCTGGAGATTCGGGCGCCCGATGCCATCGCCGACCCGGCGCGTGCCGCGGGTTTCATCGACCGGGTTCGGGGGCTGAGTGCCGCGGTCGCCTTCGACGGCATCTGCGCCGAGCCGGAGGCATCGGCGCAGGACGAGCGCATGCTCCTGTCGCGCTTCCGCCCCGACTTCGTGAAGATCCCCTTCACCGATCAGGTGAAATCGCCGGTGCACCGCAGCGCCCTGATCGCGGAAGCGCTGGACAGCGACATCGGCGTCGTCGCCAGCCATGTGGACAGCACGACCCAATTGATCACGGCCAAGGCGCTAGGCGCGCACTATCTTCAAGGATGGGCCGTCGCCACGGCGGAGGATACCTTGCCGCGCGCTGCCGAAGCCGACCAACCCACAGCGGCGACGCCGGTCGCCATCAGCACCGACACCCGCCACACCAACGTCGGCTAGGCGGCCGCGGCGTCACTCCCGGCCGCGGGTCAGCTTTTCGATCTGAGCGCGCATCTCGCTGAGCTGGCGCTGCATCTTGTCGAGGTCCTCAGCCCGCTGATCCGGGTTGTCGTCCTTCGCCGGCGCTTCCTCCGCCACACCGTTCGGCACGGCCCCGGGCGCCGTCGCGCCAAAGGGCGTCCACAGCCTGAAGGCCTGCTCGAAGAACTCCATGTTCTGGCGGGTCAGCGCCTCGAAGTTCTGGATCGCGGGATTATTGCCGAAGGTCGCGCGCATCCGCTCCTGGTTCTGAGCGAAGGCCTCCATCGACGCATCGAGGTAGGTGGGCACTACCGACTGCAGCGTGTCCCCATAGAGCCGGATCAACTGGCGCAGGAAGTTCGTGGGCAGCATGTTATGGCCCTTCGACTCTTCCTCGAAGATGATCTGCGTCAGCACGGAATGGGTGATTTCCTCCCCGCTCTTGGCGTCGAAGACGGCAAAGTCCTCACCGTCGCGGACCATCTTCGCCAAATCATCGAGGGTCACGTAAGTACTGCGTGCCGTGTTATACAAACGGCGATTGGCATACTTCTTGATGACCACGCGGGCCGACGCCGCATCGTCGCCAGCCTTAGCGCGACCGGACGGCTTCTTTGCCATGGCCACAGGCAGATTCCTTTCCCGGTATTATTAGTCTTTGCAGCGCACAGTGGCACTCTGCCCTCGTGAGGGCAACAGGCGGGTCCGCGAAAAGCGCAACACTAGACCGCGAGCCAGCAAAGAATTTTCCGTTAGTAGGAATTCGAAACCAAAGTTGGCGATCATGACGCACGGTGGCGGGGTAGACGCTCTGCCCGCTTTTGTTAGGTTCGCGACCGCTACTCCCGGATGCGCGCGCGCCACTTCCCGTACCGGCCCTTGCGTCACCCGGAATTGGCCGCATGATGCCGCCGCCCATCCAGGGCGCCGGACGCCTGCGCCAGATGGCGCGCCGTCGACCCCCCCGCCCTCAGAGGGGCAGACAGCACGGGGAAACAGGAGCTTTCCATGACCAACGTTGTCATCGCATCCGCCGCCCGCACCCCGGTCGGCTCGTTCAATGGTGCCTTCGCCAGTCTCGCGGCCCACGACCTGGGCGTCGTTGCGATCAAGGCCGCGCTCGAGCGCGCCGGCGTCGAGGCGGCGGACGTCTCAGAGACCATTTTGGGCCAGGTGCTCACGGCAGCCCAGGGCCAGAACCCCGCCCGCCAGGCGCATATCAATGCCGGCCTGCCCGAGGGCGCGGCAGCCTGGGGCATCAACCAGGTCTGCGGCTCGGGCCTGCGCGCGGTGGCGCTGGGGGCCCAGCACATCGCCCTGGGCGACGCGGGGATCGTGGTGGCCGGCGGGCAGGAGAGCATGAGCCGCTCGACCCATGCAGCCCTAATGCGCCCGGGGCAAAAGATGGGCGACATGCAGTTCATCGATACCATGATCCGCGACGGGCTGTGGGATGCCTTCAACGGCTACCACATGGGCACCACGGCCGAGAACGTGGCCGGGCAGTGGCAGATCAGCCGCGAGACCCAGGACGAGTTTGCGCTCGCGAGCCAGAACAAGGCCGAGGCAGCGCAGAAGGCCGGTAAATTCGCCGACGAGATCGCGCCCGTGACGGTCAGCACCCGCAAGGGCGACATCGTCACCGAGCATGACGAGTACATCCGCCATGGTGCCACGATCGAGGGGATGCAGAAGCTGCGCCCCGCGTTCTCCAAGGACGGCACGGTGACGGCGGCCAATGCCTCCGGCATCAACGATGGCGCGGCGGTGACCCTGCTCATGAGCGCCGAGGAAGCCGAGAAGCGTGGGATCGAGCCGCTCGCCCGCATCGTCAGCTACGCCACCGCGGGCGTCGACCCCAAGATCATGGGCACCGGTCCCATCCCCGCCAGCCGCAAGGCGCTGGAGAAGGCCGGCTGGAAGGTCGAGGACCTGGATCTGGTCGAGGCCAACGAGGCCTTCGCCGCCCAGGCCTGTGCCGTGAACAAGGACATGGGCTGGGATCCGTCGATCGTGAACGTGAACGGCGGCGCCATCGCGATCGGTCACCCCATCGGTGCCTCGGGCTGCCGCGTGCTGAACACCCTCTTGTTCGAGATGAAGCGCCGCGACGCCAAGAAGGGGCTCGCCACCCTCTGCATCGGCGGCGGCATGGGCGTTGCCCTCTGCGTCGAGCGCCCCTGACACGGTGACTAACGCAGGGCAGGCACCGCTTGCCCTGCGGCATCGCCGGTAGCTTGTCATGGATCAATGATCCTTGCGCGGCCCGTTCCTAGATGCGGGCCGAACCCGGCGGGGCCGATCGACGACCGGCCCCCGCCCCACAAACCAACCCGGCGCCACATCCCCGAAAGGCGCCCTCTCAAGACCCAGGAGGAGACAGCATGGGACGCGTGGCACTGGTCACCGGCGGCAGCCGCGGCATCGGCGCATCCATCTCGAAGGCGCTACAGGCGGAGGGCTACCAGGTCGCCGCCAACTATGCGGGCAACGACGAGGCGGCCTCGAAATTCACCGCTGAGACCGGCATCAAGACCTACAAGTGGTCTGTCGCCGACTATGAGGCATGCAAAGCGGGCGTTGCGCAGGTCGAGGCCGACCTTGGCCCCATCGATACCGTGGTCGCGAACGCCGGCATCACCCGCGACGCTCCTTTCCACCGCATGACGCTGGAGCAGTGGAACGAGGTCATCGCCACCAACCTGAACGGTGTCTTCAACACCATCCACCCGGTCTGGGCCGGCATGCGGGAGCGCGGCTTCGGCCGTGTGATCGTCATCAGCTCGATCAATGGCCAGAAGGGCCAGTTCGGCCAGGTGAACTACGCCGCCACCAAGGCCGGCGATTTGGGCATCGTAAAGTCGCTGGCCCAGGAAGGGGCCGCCAAGGGCATCACGGCGAACGCGATCTGCCCGGGCTACATCGCCACCGAGATGGTGATGGCGATCGACGAGAGCATCCGCGAGAAGATCATCAAGGGCATCCCGGCGGGCCGCTTGGGCGAGCCCGACGAGATCGCGCGCTGCGTGGTGTTCCTGGCCGACGAGAAGTCGGGCTTCGTCAACGGCTCGACGATCTCGGCCAACGGCGCCCAGTTCTTCGTCTGATCAAGGCGACCGCGTTGATAGGGGGCCGGCGTCTGGCGCCGGCCCTTTGTCGTCTCGGCCGTCTCAGGCGCTTCGTGCCCGGCCCGTCGGCACGGTGACACCGGCGAACAGGGCCTTTGCCCCCAGCACCGCGGCACGGAGCAGGCGGCGTGTTTCCTCGGCGCGCAGGGTATGGGCGCGCTCGTCGTAGCGGCGGTAGTCCTGGGCAGTGATCCGGGTCTCGGTCATGTCAGTCTCCTTTCACTGAAACCGCAGCCATCTGGCTTGGTCAGGAAGATGCGCGTTGCATGGCCTGGCGACAAACGAGTAATGTCCAATGGTCAGATAAGGAAATTTGAACTGTGTACAGCCGCCTGCCACCGCTAACCGCCCTGCGCGCCTTCGAGGCGGCGGCCCGGCATATGTCCTTTGCCAAGGCGGCGGAGGAGCTGCATGTCACGCCAGCCGCCCTCAGCTACCAGATCAAGACGCTGGAGGAGCATCTCGGCACCCAGCTCTTTCGGCGCATGAACCGCGCCGTCGCCCTGACCGAGGCGGGGGCGGCCCTCGCCCCCCGCGCCGGCGACGGTTTCGCCGCTCTGGCCGATGGCGTGCGGGCGGTCGAGCGGATCCGCGACGGGGCGGCGCTGACGGTGACGGCGGGCCCCGCCTTCACGGCGAAATGGCTTGCGCCGCGGTTCTTCCGCTTTGCCTCCGCCCATCCAGAGATCGAGTTGCGCTTCGTCGCCTCCATGCGGGTGCTCGACTTCGACCGCGACGGGGTGGATGCGGCCGTGCGCTTCGGGCTCGAGACGCCTGGCGATCTCTACAGCGAGCCCCTGATCGACGAGTTCGTCGTGCCGCTGGCCACGCCCGAGGTCGCGGCGAGCCTGAGCACGCCGGAGGACATCGCCGCCGCCCCGCTGTTTCACGACGACAGCATAGCGTTCCTGCTGCCCCAGCTCGGCTGGCCTGCCTGGTTCGAGACCGCGGGCCTGGGCGATCGGCCGGAGGCGAAGCGGGGCGCGCGCTTCTCCAACGCCGACCACGCTATCGACGGTGCACTTGAGGGGGGCGGCGTCGCGCTCGCCCGCGGCTCGCTGATGGAGCGCGACTTTCGCGCCGGACGCCTCGTGGCCCCCATCAACCTCGGCCTTTGGATCGGCGGGGGCTACAGCTTTGTCTGCAAACAGGGCGCGCAGCAGGACCCGCGGATCGCCACCTTGCTCGATTGGCTGCGCGAGGAGACGCGCAGCCTCGTCGCCCTGGCAGAGACCTTCGATTTGAGGACACTGCCGCGGTGAGGCGCCCCTTCGGGTTTTGCCCAGCGCCGCATTCGCCTATGTGAGACCACCATGACGGCGCTGAGCGAGGTGAGGGGATGAAGATTGGGATCCTGCAGGTGGGGCGCGTGGCCGACCCCCTGGTTGCACGCTACGGCGAGTACCCGCCGATGTTCGAGGACATGTTCGCCGAGGCCGCGCCCGATTTCACCTATGCCTACTACGAGACCGTCGCGGGCGTGCTGCCCGCGCATCCGCAGGAGGCCGACGGCTGGGTCATCACCGGCTCGAAATGGGGCGTCTACGACGATGTCCCCTGGATCGAGCCGCTGAAGGATTTCATCCGGGCCGCGCGCGCCGCCGACGTGCCGATGCTCGGCATCTGTTTTGGCCACCAGGTCATGGCAGAGGCGCTGGGCGGACGGGCCGTGAAGTCCGACAAGGGTTGGGCCTTTGGGCGCCACGACTACACCCTGCACCACACCCCCAGTTGGATGGAGGGGGCGGCCGAGAGCGTGGGTCTCTTCGCCAACCATCAGGACCAGGTCACCGCGATTCCCGAGGACGCGACGCTCATCGCCTCCAACGACCACTGCAGCCACGCCATCGTCGTCTACGGCGAGCCGGAGGCACCCTGGGGCTTTACCATCCAGCCCCACCCGGAGTTCGACCGCAGCTACGCGGGCGACCTGATCCGCTACCTGCTGGATCAGGGCCGGGCCCCGGCGGATGTCGCCCTCCCGGCGCTGGAGACGATCCCCGGCGGGCAGGAGAGCGATCTGGCGGCGCGGTGGTCGGCCGCCTTCCTTCGGCTGGCCGCACGGCGGGCAAAGGCAGCGTAACGCGCTGCCCGCCACCGCTGGCGACTCGGGCCCCTAGCGACACCCCTGGGGGTGTTTGCTGGGTCTCTCAGTGTTTGGTGAGTTTTTGGATTTCGTCCTTCAGATGCAGCTTTTGCCGCTTCATCCGGGCGATGATGAGGTCGTCTGTGCCCGGTCGGGCCTGCTCTGCCTCAATTTGTCGATCAAGCGCTTCGTGCTTACGGCGAAGTTCATGGACATGAGAAGTTAGGCTCATGAGGATCTCCCTTTGTGCACGCGTTATATGGTGATTACAGCAGCGAAAATCCGATGTGTCACCTCCTTGACGAAAACCTTTACCTTTGGGTGATTGAACCGTGAAGGTATCGGCTCAAGCCGGTAGCGCGCGTTCGACAAGCCCGGACCAGAACGCGACACCCGCCGGCAGCGCCCGGTCGTTGAAGTCATAGGCAGGGTGGTGCAGCGGCGCGCTCTCGCCATTGCCGATCAGCACGTAGCAGCCCGGCACTTCGTTCGCGAGAAAGGCGAAGTCCTCCCCGCCCATGGTCTTAGGATGGCCCCGGGTGATGGTCGCATCGCCGAAGATGTCGCGCAGCGCCGCCTCGGCGAAATCCGTGGTGGCGGCGTCGTTGACCGTCGGCGGATAGGGGTTCTTGCCCCGCTCGATGGTGATGTCGACGCCAAAGGCCCTGCCGATCTCACCGCAGAGGCGCGCCTGCTCCTCCACGATCATCGCCTGGACATCCCGATCGAAGCTGCGGGTCGTGCCAGACAGGACCGCCTCGGCCGGGATGACATTGTGGGTGTGCCCTGCGTTGAACTGCGTGATCGACACCACCGCCGGATGCTGCGGGTCGACCCGGCGGCTGACGATCGCCTGCATGGCCTGGACGAGCGCTGCGCCGGCCACGATCGGATCTCGGGTCATATGCGGAAAGGCCGCGTGCCCGCCAGTCCCCTTGATCGTGATCTTGAACTCATCCGCCGCTGCGAAAACCGGCCCCTCGGTCAGCGCGAAATGCCCCGCCTCCAGGCCCGGCCAGTTATGCATGCCGAAGACGCGATTGACCGGGTAGCGGTCGAACAGCCCGTCCTCGATCATCGCCTTGGCGCCCGCGCCGCCTTCCTCGGCCGGCTGAAAGCAGAGGTGCAGCGTGCCGTCGAAGTTCCGCGTCTCCGCCAGCCGCTTGGCCGCCCCCAGCAGCATCGTCGTGTGCCCGTCATGGCCGCAGGCATGCATGACGCCGGGGTTCTGAGAGGCATGCTCGGCCCCGGTCGCCTCCTCGATCGGCAGGGCATCCATATCGGCGCGGATCATGATCGCCCGCCCCTCCGTACCGCCGCGTTGACCATGCAGGGTGGCGACGATGCCGGTGCCGCCCACGCCGGTCTCGACCGCGTCGAAGCCGAAGGCACGCAGCTTCTCGGCGACTACGGCTGCGGTGCGATGCTCGGCGTAGCCAAGCTCCGGGTGGCGGTGAAAATCGCGGCGCCACTCGGTCAACTCGTCAGCCATGGCCGCGATCGCATTGGCGACCGGAACCGACGGCTTGCTGGCGTCCTGCATCAGGGTCTCTCCGTAAGCGGGAGGGGCGCCCCCTCGCTCAGGATCGCGCGCGCCTCGGGGCTGAAATCGTCCTCGTCCCGAATGTGCGCCGCACCGTGGTGCAGGACAAGGGGCGCAAGCAGCACGAGGGGGCTGCGGACCTGGGTTCTCGCGGTCACGATCACGCGCCCTGCGGGCCGCCCGGCGCGCGGCGCGAGCGGGAGCACCCGGATCTCCCCCGCCGGTCCTGAAAGGGCGGTAAGGATCGCATCCAACCGCTCGGCCCGGTGGATCAGCGTCACCCGGCCGCGGGGGCGGGTACGGGCCAGGGCCGCGGCGATCCAGGCGGCGAGATCCCCCGGCTGCTCCCGATGCGCACGGTCCCGCGCCTCGGTCGCGCTGGCCGGGCCATGGGCATGCCAGGGCGGGTTCAGCATGACGTGGTCGAACTGACGGGCGCGCAACGCGGCTGGCATGGCGGTGACGTCGCCCTCCACGACTTCGAGCGTCACGCCGGCCTCGGCCGCATTGGCCCGGGCGAGGGCCGCATAGCCGGCCTGGATCTCGATGCCCGTCAGCGACAGCGCAGGCACCCGGGCGGCGAGGCAGAGGGAGGCCGCCCCGGCCCCCAACCCAAGCTCAAGCACGCTTTCGCCGGCACACGCAGGCACGGCAGCGGCCATCAGCACTGGGTCGGTGGCGGCGCGGTAGCCTTCGCGCGGCTGGTTCAGGATCACGCGGCCGCCGAGCAGGGCATCGCGCGTCAGCGGGCCCAGCGCCGCCGTGGCCGCCGCGAGATCCGCCTCGCTCAGATCCAGCCCTCACGCTCGTAGGGCTCGATCCCGTTGTCGCGCAGGATCGCGCGGGCGCGAAACAGGTCGCGGCTGGCCACCATGATGCGGCGGGGGATCGCACCGATCGACCCTTCGATCATGCTCGTGTTGCTGTCGAATACCACGCAGTCTATATCCTCGCCGGACAAGAGCGCCTCGACGAAGGGCGGCAGGGTCGGGTCGGTCGTCCGCAGCAGTTCTTCCATGGTGCTGAAGGGGATACGACAGCTCGTGCGGCAGGTCGAGAGCCGACGACATTCGCGCCGACCGGGGAGGAGAGCCCTCCCGCGGGCCAGCCGCGCGACAGGAGCGAGCCGCGATGAGTGCCCGAGCCATGTCCGATGCCACGCCCGGCAGCACCCCAGCGCCCACGCCCTTCGAGCGGCTGACGGCGCTGGTGGCAGATGATCTCACCGCGGTGAACGCGCTGATCCGGGAACGGATGGCGAGCGAGCATGCCCCGCGCATCCCGGAGATCTCGGCGCATCTGATCGAGGCCGGCGGCAAGCGGCTGCGCCCGATCCTGACGCTCGCTTCGGCCCAGCTCTGCGGCTATGGCGGGCAGGACCATATCAAGCTCGCCGCGACGGTGGAGTTCATCCATACCGCGACCCTGCTGCATGACGATGTGGTCGACGAGAGTGCGCGGCGCCGTGGCCGGCCGACGGCGAACATCCTGTTCGACAACAAATCGTCGGTTCTGGTGGGCGACTACCTCTTCGCCCGCGCCTTCCGGCTGATGGTGGAGACAGGGAGCCTGCGCGTGCTCGACATCCTCTCCGAGGCCTCGGCCGTGATCGCGGAGGGGGAGGTACTGCAGCTCGCCACCGCCCACGATGTGACCACCGATACCGCGCGCTATGAGCAGGTGATCCGCGGCAAGACCGCCGCGCTCTTCGCCGCGGCGGCGGAGGCAGGGGCGGTCATTGCCGGCGCCGACGACGCCCGGGTGGCGGCGCTGCGGACCTTTGGCGATGCGCTCGGCATGGCGTTCCAGCTCGCCGACGACTGGCTCGACTATGCCGGCGAAGGCGGCAAGCTCGGCAAGAACACCGGCGACGATTTCCGCGAGGGGAAGGTGACCATGCCCGTGATCCGTGCCATCGAGGCGGCGGATGACGAGGCCCGCGCCTTCTGGAAACGCACCATCGGCGACGGCAAGCAGACCCCGGGCGACCTGGAAACGGCGCTCGACTACCTGCGCACCACCGGCGCGCTGGAGGCGACCCGGACCGCCGCCCAAGCCGAGGCCGACCGCGCCATCGCCGCCCTCGACGGCTTCCCAGATGGCGCACTCAAGGCCGCCATGATCGACACCGCGGGCTCTGTCGTCGCCCGCAACGTCTAGGCGCGCTGGACGCGAAGCCTGAGATCTAGACCGGTGCCGTCGCGACCCACCAGCTAGGCGCGTCGCGGCGCAGGCGGTCGGCCAGGGCGGTCGCGGCGGCTTCGCTCTCGAACAGCGCGAAGCATGTGGCGCCGGAGCCGGACATGCGAGCGAGCGGCGCCTCGGACAGTGCGTCGAGCACCGCCGCGACGGGCGGGCACAGGCGCCGCGCCGCGGGCTCCAGGTCGTTGCGCCCCTGTCCCAGCCAGTCGAGGAAGGCGCCCGCGTCGGCAAAGCCGTCCGACGGGACCGGCGCCATGGCGGGATGGGTCTTTCGCGCCGTCTCATGGAAGACCGCCCGGGTCTCGACCTGAACCAACGGGTTGACCAGCACGATCCAGAGCGGCGGCAGCGCCGGGCCCGCGGACAATTGCTCGCCGATCCCTTCCATCATCATCGGCTGGGGGCAGCGGCAGCAGACAGGAACATCCGCACCGAGGCGGAGCGCCAGCCCCTCGGGCACCGCCACATCCCACCGCCGGGCGAGCAGGCGCAGCGCCGCCGCCGCATCCGAGGACCCCCCCCCGATACCGGAGGCGACGGGCAGGTTCTTGACCAGCCGCAGCGCCGCTTGGGGTCGCGCCACCCCAGTCGCCGCCGCCAGATCCGCCGCCGCCCGCAGCACCAGATTGTCGCCATCGGCCGGCAGGCTGTCGCCAAAGGGGCCGGCCAGCGACAGGCCGAGACCTGGGCCATCCTCCACCTCCAGCACGTCACCGAGGTTGGGGAAGACCACCAGGCTCTGCAGCAGGTGATAGCCGTCCTCGCGCAGGCCACGCAGGTGCAGAAACAGGTTCACCTTGGCCCGCGCCAGCTCCTGCGTCGGCTGCCGGCGCGCCGCGAGGGCGATCACCCTGTCATCACCGCTGCTCATAATGCCCGTTCTATTCCCTGAGGCCGAAACGAGAAACGCCACCCCGCGTTGGGGTGGCGTCGTGCCTATCGCAGCCGGGTGGCGCTGTCAGCCCGCTCCGCCGATCGCGGCAGCGTCAGCCGCCGTCGGCTTCCTTCTTCTCGGCTTCCTCGAGCGTGATGATCGCGGGCTCACCGGCGGCCGCCTCCTCCTCGAGGATCACGTCCAGCCCGCGGTCGAGCTTCGCGCGGATCCGCACGGCGTCCTTGTCCTCGGGCTCGAAGGACAGCGCACGTTTCCACTGGAAGCGCGCCTCGGTGCGCCGGCCGACCATCCAGAGCGCATCGCCGAAGTGGTCGTTGATTACCGGGTCCACGGGGCGCAGCTCGACGGCACGCTCCATGTTCACCACGGCTTCCTCGAACTTGCCGAGGCGCCACTGCACCCAGCCCAGGCTGTCGACGATGTAGCCGTCCTCCGGGCGCTGCTCGACGGCCTTTTCGATCATCTCCTCGGCCTCCGCCATGTTGCGGCGAAGCTCAACCCAGGAGTAGCCGAGGTAGTTGAGGACAAGCGGCTGATCGGGCTCAAGCTCCAGCGCCTTGAGGAAATCGTCCTCGGCCAGCTCCCACTGCTCGGAGCGCTCGTAGCTGATGCCGCGCTGGTAGAAATAGACCCAGTGCAGGGGCTCGACCGGATCGAGCAGCTTGATCGCGGCGTCATAGGCGACGGCGGCATCGGCGAAACGCTCCTCGCGCCGCAGCATGTTGCCGAGCGCTTCGTGCGCATCGATCGAGCGGGGGAAGCGGGCCACCACCTCGCGCATGGCGATGACGGCGGGTTCGATCTGCCCGGCGGACTGCATCGCCTCCGCCCGGCCGATCTGGGCCTGCATCGCCTCCGGCGCGTTGCGCGGCACGCTCTCATAGGCCGCGATGGCAAGGTCGTACTGCTCGTCACGGCGCAGCATCTGCGCCATCAGCAGCTTGGCGTCGGTCAGGTCGGGGTTCAGATACGTGCCAAGGCGCGCATAGGCGAGGCCGATGATGCTGTTCTGGCCACGCGTCAGGAAGCCCGAGATGCCGAACAGCGCCTCCGCCGCGCCCTCCGCGCCGGTGGTCACGACCGGACCCGGGATCGTGCCGGCCTCCAGATCCTCGCGCAGGGCCCGCAGTTGCGCGCCATCGCGGGTGCGGGCGAGCTGCTCGTCGATCAGGGCGATGGCTTCCGCGACCTTGCCGGACCGCGCCAACGCGCCGGCGTGCACCCGGGTCAGGCGGTTGGTGGGCGCCCCGGCCCGCTCGGTGGTGATGGCGAAGGCCTCGACTGCCGCCGCATCATCGCCGAGTGCCGCATCGAGAATGCCGAGGTGATAGGTCGACAGCATCTCGCCGGCGGCCCCACCGGTCCGCTCGTTCTGCAATGCCTCCAGCGCCGTGCGCGCCCCGGCCGTGTCGTCGACGGCATAGGAGGCCCAGGCTTCGATCAGATGGCCAACGAAGGGGCCGGTGGCATCGCCGCGCGCCTCCACCATCTCCAGGATCCCGGCGGCATCGTCGCGGGTGAAAGCCTCCGCGGCGAGCTGCAACAGGGCGATCTGGCTGTCGCCGTTGATCTCCATCAGCCTGCGCGACAGCGCCACCGCCGTCTCGATCCGGCCGGCGGCGATATTGTGCAGGATCGCCCGCTCAAGCAGGGCGCCGTTTTCGGGATCCGCCGCGACCGCCTGGGCGTAGAAGTCCGCCGCAACCGCGATGTCGCCGCGCCGTGCCGCGTTCTCGGCCGCCAGATAGGCGCCGGCGATGCCCGGATCGGACGCTTGTGCCATCGCGCGATCCCCGGGTGCTGCCAACAGCACGGCGGAGAGGGCAACGACAGAGGCTGCCGTGCACAAGGCATGCGTCCAGCGGGCCGGGGAGCGGCTAAAGCGGTTCATCAAGTCGTATCCTCCTCAATGCGCCTGTTCGAGACGGGGCGGTGCGACCGCGGCCCCATAGACTCGTCGACGCTATCCCCAACATGCCCGCAAATCCGGTGGAAAAAAGGTCTCTGACGCATTTTTGCCGTCTACGTCACCAAAGCCGCGGTCAAGGCGCCGCCGGTTCGACAGACCTGGGGCTTACCTTATGCAGCCTGGCGCATCCACTCGACCATCCCCGGGGCGACGATTCCCTGGGCCTTTTGGCTCACGAACACCCCGATATGGCCCGTGGGCACCGCGATCTCGCGATAGGCGGCATTGCGCAGGTGCTGCTTGAGCGCCCGACTGCAGGGCGGCGGGATGATGTGATCGTGCTCGGCATAGACGTTGAGCACGGGGCAGGTGATGCACCCCAGGTCGACGCGCACGCCGTCCAGGGTCAGCCGCCCCTCCACCAGCCGGTTCTCGCGGTAAAGCCCGATCAGCCAGTCGCGGGCCAGCGCCCCCGGCTGATCCGGGCGATCGGCCAGCCATTTCTCCATGCGCAGGAAGGTGTCGAGCGCGTCAGGATCGTCGCCGATCTCGGCAAGATCCGCGGTGTATTTCGCCACCCATTTGCCCGGCTGCAGCCCGTTGAAGACCTGGCCCGACAGATGGCCCGGCACATTGCCGCCATCGGCGATCAGCGCCTCGATCAGCTCCGCCGGCAGGGCGCGCAGCCAGACGTTGAGCTGGCCGCGCCCCAGGGCCGGTGCGGTGCGGTCGGCATGAAAGTCGATGGGCGTGACCGCCAGCGCCAGCCCCTTCAGCCGCGCCGGATAGAGCGCCGCGTGGCAGGCGGCAAAGACCCCGCCCTGGCAGAGGCCGAAGAGCACCGCCCGCGGCTCGCCCGAATGCGCCTCCACCGCGTCCAGCGCATCGCCGAGCGACAGATCGGCATAGTCTGCCAGGTTGCGGTAACGGTCCGCGCGCGTGGGGTTGCCCCAGTCGAGCACGTAGACATCGACCGCCCGCTCCAGCAGGCGGCGCACCAGAGAGCGTTTGGGCTCCAGATCCGTCATGCTCTGGCGGCCGACCATGCCGTGGACGATCACCAGCGGGCCAAGCTCGGGTTCCACCAGCGGGCGGTAGCGGGCGAGGCTGATCTTGCCGTCGCGCCAGATCTCGTCCTTGGGCGTATCGGCAATGGTCACCGCGCGCCGTCGCCGGTCGGCCAGGTTGCCGCCCAGGCGGATCATCCGCCGCGCCGCGTCGATCAGCCCAAAGCTGGGGTCGACGCTGACCGGACCCTGGCCGCGGGGCCGGGCGCCGAAATCATCGGCCGGCCCGTTCATGGTGTCTCACCCGCATCGGGTTCGATCGGCTGGCTCTGGGCAGCGGCGCGGCGGGCCGCGCGCCGGGCCTCCGCCACCTCGCGGCGCAGGCTATGGACGGTCTCGGCCAGATCATCCATCTCCGCCCGGGTGGGCAGGCCCAAGAACTGCGCCATCCGCTCGGCCCGCGCCCTGAGCGAGGCGCGCACGGCCAGATGCGCCGCCATCAGATCGCGCTGTGCGGCGATATAGGCGTCCGAGGTCTGGACCCGCGCCAATTCCTCGTCCGCCGCCGTGCGCCAAAGCTCCAGCACCACGTCCCAGGCGGTGCGGCGGCGCGCCGGCCCCAAGTCGTCGTCCTCCGGCGCCGATGGCCCGCCCTCCGCCGCCGCCAGCCGCTCGGCAAAGGTGCGAAAGGCGCGCATCCAGCCCCGCGCCATGACCATGCGAAACTGCTCCAGCGCCGCGGCATAGCGCGCCCATTCCGCGCTCTCGCGCACGGCGCTGCGTTCCTCGGTGAAGAGATCGGCGAACTCGGGCCCCTCCAGCCAACGCCAGAGATCGGCCATGCCGCCGTCGCCAGGGGGGCGCATCCATCCGGCAGGGTCGAAGGGGCTCGCGCCGGGTGCGGTCATCCGCTCTTCCTGCGCGGCCGCCATTGCATCCAGGAAACGGCTCCAGGCGGCGGATAGGGTCTGCATCCGCTCCCAGGCAGGGTTGTCTTCGCCCTGCTCCGCGCGCGCCGCGTCAGCCCCCAGCTCGGCAAAGGCGCGGGCCCCCTCGCGCCAGAGGCGGAAGAGCGTGTCCTCAGCGCTGTCGTTGGCCGCCATGCGCGCCTCCCTTGAGCCCTGGGATTACACGGCGCAGGACCGCCAGACCAGTGCAGGGGGGTGCGGATAATCCGCGAGATCCGGCTTGTGACGCTTCAGTGACGGCGCCTTAGGCGTCTCAGAGGGGTGGCTGACCGACCCGTTTGCAGCGCGTTTTCCGCCGAAACCCAGCGGCCAGCGACTATTCGATCACGGTGCCGTCGCGCCGCATGAAGCGCCGGCTCCCATCCGGCTGCTGGCGCACCAAAAGGTCGCGCCCGGGGTAATCGACCTCGTCGCGGTCCGGGCGTCGGCTGCCGATCTCAAGAACGCGCGCTGGGGTGTCGCTGCGATTCTCCAGCGCGTGGGGCGGCCCACCGGCGGCGAAGCCCGCGCAGTCGCCAGGGACCAACCGGCGGTCCTCGCCTTGGCCCGTCAGCCAGACCTCCCCCTCCAGCACGTAGATGAACTCATCCTCATGGCTGTGGCGGTGGCAGGGTGCGCTGGCGACACTGGGGGCCAGGATCAGCAGGTTGACGCCAAAGTCCGACAGGCCGAAGAGCGTGCCGAGGCGCTGCTTCACGCGCGCGGCGGCCAGCCCGGCCTCCCCCGCCGGATGGGGCGCACCGACGACCGTGGCGACATCGGCGACCCTCACGGCCGCCGGCGGCGCGAGACGGGCGATCAGTTGCGCCCGCGCCTTCAGCCCCAGGTCGCGGTGGTGCGGAAAGTCGAGCCGCCGGTCGACTGTGCGCTCACCACCCGCAAGTGGCACGGTCTCCAACGCCCACTCCACCGCGCCGAGGCGGGCGTAGAAGGCCTTTGCGCCCAGGTTCTCCTCCAGCACGTAGCACCAGAGCCGCTGGCGACCGAGGGCGAGCAGCCGATCCGCGACCTCCCGCATCAGCGTCAGCCCAATCCCCGCCCCGCGCAGCGCCGGATCGGTATGCAGCGCCGCGAGATGGTCGAGCGCCGGGTCCTCCGGATCTGGATGGGTTGCGGCAAAGCCTACGATCCGGTCGGCCTCGTCGACCGCCACCAGGATCGCCCGCATCTGGGACGAGGGCGCGAGGACGTTGTCCCACAGCCCTCGATGCTCGGCCTCCAGATCCGCGGGCAGCGCAGTGCCGGTCAGGAGCGGGGCATAGACATCGCGCCACGACGCCGAGTGCAGCGCCGCGATCGCCCCGGCATCCGACGCCACCGCCGGCCTGACGTGGATCGCGGCAAGTTCCTCTGCGTCTACCATCACAGCATGGAGGGCAGGACCTGATCGGGGGGGCGGTGGCCGTCGGCGAAGGTCTTGATGTTGATGATGACCTTCTCGCCCATCTCCAGCCGCCCCTCCTCGGTGGCCGAGGCCATGTGCGGCAGCAGCACCACATTGGGCAGGCCCTTCAGCCGCGGGTTCACGCCGGTGCCGTGCTCGAACACGTCCAGCCCCGCGCCCGCCAGGTCGCCCTTGACCAGCATCCGGGTGAGCGCGTTCTCGTCGATGATCTCGCCGCGGGCGGTGTTGACGACATAAGCGGACGGCTTCAGCAGCGCGAGGCGCCGGGCCGAGAGCAGGTGGAAGGTCGCCGGGGTATGCGGGCAGTTCACCGAGACGATGTCCATGCGCGCCAGCATCTGGTCCAGGCTCTCCCAATAGGTCGCTTCGAGGGCGGCCTCGACGTCCTCATGCAGGCGGCGGCGGTTGTGATAGTGGATCTGGATACCGAAGGCGCGGGCCCGGCGCGCCACCGCCTGCCCGATCCGTCCCATCCCGACGATGCCGAGGCGCTTGCCCCAGATCCGATGCCCACGGATGGCGGTGGGGCTCCAGCCCTCCCACTCCCCCGACTGCATGAGGGCGACCCCCTCGGGCATCCGCCGAGGGACGGCGAGGATCAGCGCCATGGTCATATCGGCGGTATCCTCGGTCAGCACCCCGGGGGTGTTGGAGACCAGGATGCCCCGTTCCCGCGCGGTCTCCACGTCGATGTGATCCACACCCGCGCCATAATTTGCGATCAGTTTCAACCGGTCGCCGGCCCGTGCCAGCAGCTTGCTGTCGAGGCGGTCGGTGACGGTCGGCACCAGGACATCGGCGTCCGCCAAAGCCTCCGCCAGTGCATCGGCGGACAGGGGCGCGTCGCTGTCGTTCAGGCGGACCTCGAAGAGTTCGCGCATGCGCGTCTCGACCGGCTCGGGCAGTTTCCGGGTCACGACGACGGAAAGACGGTTGCGGCTCATGACGGGATCCCTGTGGCGAGACGTTAGACGAGACCTGTGACGGCGGTTGCGCACGTTGGTAGATTGTTGCGCGGCGATATTGAAGGGGGAAGGCGGAGCGGTCGCAGCGCGGCCACCGCCAAGCGTAGCAGGGGGACAGCCGTGTGCGACCTGGCTGAGAGGGGGCTCCGTCGCGAGCCTCGAAACGGGACTGAACAAGGGGCTCAAAAAGGGGCTCGCAGGGGGACAGGGATCCGGCATCGCCGGTGGACCCGCCGAGGGATGCGCAGCGCAGCGATCGCAGCCGGCACGCTCGCCTTGGGCTTGGTCTTTGGGCTGGCCGGCGGCGCCGCTGTGGCGGTCGCTCAGACAAGCGTGCCCACACTCTCCCCGGCGACGCCGCCGGCCCTGGGCGCCCCATCGGGCGCCCCGGCGGGCACCGCAGGCAGCGGCGGGTTCGGCGCCGAGGGCTCGAGTACCGGCGTGGGTGAGGTCACCAAGCTGCCGATCCCCCGTTACGTCTCGCTGCGCTCCGACGAGATCAACGTGCGCCGCGGCCCCGGGCTGAACTACCGGCTGGACTGGGTCTACCGGCGCGCTGGCCTGCCGGTGAAGGTCATCGGCGAGTTCGGCGACTGGCGGCAGATCCTGGACAGCGACCGCTCCTCGGGCTGGGTCTTCCACGCCCTGCTGACCGGGCGGCGCACCGTGCTGGTGGCCGACAAGATGGTCACCTTGCGCGCGGGCCCGGCAGAAGACGATGCGGTGCGCGCCCGGGCCGAGGAAGGCGTCGTGGCGGATCTTCGCCAGTGCCAGCGCGACTGGTGCGAGATCGGGGCGGGCGATCACGCGGGCTGGGTGCCCAAGACAGTGCTCTGGGGCGTCGACCCGGGCGAGATCTTCCCGCAGTAGAGGCCACGCCGCTCATCCGTCGCACCTGACGCGGGCGCAGGAACTTTTTTTCGGGCCGGCCAACCGAGCCGCGTCGCCCTGCCTGAGAAAAAAGTTCCTGCGCCCGCGTCAGTCGGGCGGCCCAGCCCCGTAATCGCCGTGTCGACACCAGGTCGATGCAGCGAGACAGGGGAGCAGCCATCTTGTCGAAACGTCTTTACCTCTACAGCACCTGCGTGGCCGTTGGGCTGATCGCGGCCTGGAGCACTCTCGCGCCCGCGGCCGGCGCGCAGACCCGCGGCGACCGCTTCTTCGACAGGATGGACGCCAACGGCGACGGTCTCATCACGCAGACCGAACTGGCCGAGGGGCGTGCCCGCCGCTTCGAGCGGATGGATGCGAACGGCGATGGCGTCATCAGCGAGGACGAGATCGCCAAGATCCGCGAGCGGGTTCAGCGGCGCATGCAACGTCGTGCGGATGCCATGTCGAAGATCGACGCCAACGGCGACGGTCAGATCACCCGGGACGAGATCGACAACCAGCCCTTCAGGGCCCTCCGCTTCGACGCCGACGGTGACGGGGCGCTCAGCCGCAGCGAGTTCGATGCGGCCGCCGAGGCGCGGCGCAAACAACCCTGACGCCGTCCTTTCCCAACCCTTCAAAGGAGACCATCATGACCGTGCAGACGAAGGCTTTGACCCTGCCCCGCCTGGCGACCCTGGCTGCGGCGCTGGTGCTTGTGGCGGGCACCCTCTCGACCGCGCCCGCCGCGGCTCAGGTACGCGAGATCGACCGGACCAATGGCAAAGGCGGCACGATCACCGGCACCGTCACCCGCCATGGCCGGATCGTCACGCGCGATGTCGAACGGACGACGGCGAACGGCGGGAGCTTCGAACGCTCGACGACCTGCCGCTTTGGCCGGGTCGGGGCCTGCCGCGACAGCTTCTCCGGCGTGGGCGCCAAGGGCAGGACCTTCAGCGGCGATCGTGCCGGCGTTTACGGCCCGCGCCGGGGCTTCAGCGCCGGGCGTTTTACCGGGCCCAAGGGCAACACCGTGCGCCGTGCCGGCCGCGGCTGGCGCCCGGTCCGCCGCCCTGCCCGGCTGCGCTGAGCGCCATGGCGCCGGCTGTCGCTCATGACCCTGCCGCCGGCGCCAGATCCGGCCGACGACGCCCGTGGCGCGGACAGCGATGCCGCGCTGATGGGCCGTGTACAGACCGGCGACGCGGCAGCCTTCGAGGCGCTGGTGCGTCGCCATGCGGGGAGGGTGCGGGCGCTGGCGCTGCGCCAGACAGGCTCGGCGGCGGATGCGGACGAGATCGCGCAGGAGGTCTTCGCCCAGCTCTGGCACAAGGCATCGCAGTTCGATCCGGCCCGCGGGGCCTTTCGAAGCTGGCTCTACCGCATCGTCGCCAGCCGCTGTCTGGACCTGATGCGCTGGCGGCTGCGCCGCGGGGCGCCAGTGAACGGGGCGACGGCGGAGCTGGAAGACGATGCGATCAGCCCGGCCCTGTTCGATCCCGGACCGGGGGCGGAACGGGCGGTGATGGGGCGGGACGCCCTGGACGCCGCGGCGGCGGCGATCCGCGATCTGCCACGGCGCCAGCGGCTCGCCCTGCTGATGGCCGCCGTCTCCGAGCTCGAGGCGGCGGAGATCGGGGGGGCGCTCGGCACCAGCCGGGCGGGGGCGGAGCAGCTGATCGCCCGGGCGCGGCGGCAGCTTCGCACGCGCGCGGCGTCAGAGGGGTGGGCCCTCTCGGCCCCCGATGCCGCGGGGAGCGGGCGATGATGGTGCGCGCGACGCCGCTGACAGCCCGAGGCACGATCCGCTATCACAGCGAGGGCACGGAGTGCGTGAGTGAAAGGATGCGCGGATGAGCAAGGCCCTACAGACGCCCGCGGCGGAGCGAGCGGCGCTGGCGGCGCTCCTCGACCGGGAAGGTGCCCAGGCGGCACGGCAGAGCACCGCGGTACAGGCCCTGGTCGCCCGCGACCCGGAGGCCGCGGCGATGCTGGATGCAGCACTTGCCGCGGAGACTGCCCTCGCCGCGCCGCGTCGCCGCGACCTGACCGACGAGGGGGCCGCGGCGATGGTCCTGACGGGCCTGGCGGCGCGGCGGCAGCCCAACCGGCCGTCCGGTGCCGCAGTCTGGCTCTCCGGCTGGCGGGGGTTGTTGGCGGGCGCCGCCCTCTCCGGCGCCGTCGCAGTGGCCGGCGTCATGATCTTCGAGGCGGGCTATGAGCAGGGCGCGGCGGAGGCGATGGATCTGTTCCTGTTCGCGCCCTTCCCCGATCTCGCGCTCACCACGCCCACACCCACGCCAGCAGAGCGCCTCGGATGACGGAGGCGCCGCCACAGGCACCGCCACCGCCCATGCCGCCAGGGCCGCCGGTTATCCGGCGGCGCTGGTTCTGGCTGGTGCTGGTGCTTCTGGTCCTCTCGGTGATGCTCAACCTGTTCATCGGGGGCGTGATCGCCGGGCGCCTCAGCGGTGCCGGCGGCGCAGCCTTCGGCCGGCTCCCCCCCGAGGTTCGCACCTCGGTGCGCCAGGAGTTGTTCGCCGAGCGCGGCGATCTGCGCCGCGCGCTCATGACCCTGCGCACCGCGCGTCAGGATGTGCGCTCGGCGCTGACGGCCGATCCCTTTGACGAGGCGGCGGCGGCGGCGGCGCTGGGGCGCTTGCGCGCCGCGACGGACGGGGTGCAGACGATCATGCATCGCGCCTATGTCCGGGCGGCCGAGAGACTGCCCGCAGAGACGCGCCGCCAGATCCCGAGCGGCGAACGCTTCATGCGCCGGCTAGAGCGCCGGATGGAAGCCTTGGATCGTTAGGGTATCGCCGCGTGGATGGACGCGCGGCTCGGGCCGCTCAGCGGCGACGCAGGCGGATGACGACGTCGATCTTCGAGATCTCGGCACCGGCCGGCGGCTCCGCCAGGCGCTCGACCCGCACGGCGCCATCCGGCGCATCCGTCAGCCGCGCCTCGTCCTCCCAGAAATAGTGGGCATGGTCGCTGATGTCGGTGTCGAAATAGGTGCGGCTGCCGTCGACCGTGATCTCGGCGATCAGCCCGGCCTCGGTGAAGCTCTTGAGCGTGTTGTAGACGGTCGCGAGCGACACGCGCTCCCCGCTCTTGGAGGCGGCCTCATAGAGCCACTCAGCCGTGACGTGCCGGTTCCGGCCATCGCCGACCAGCAATCCTGCCAATAGAACACGCTGACGCGTCGGGCGCAGATCGGCGCTCGCCAACCACGACCGCGCGCGCGTCTCAGCCTGGGGTGCCACCGAAGGCATCGTCTGGGCCATGGGTTCGCGCCTTATCGTCCATCTCGTCTGCGGATGTAGCATAGATAAGACCTCTAAGGCAAAAACGACCTGGATAAGTCAGGAAAAGCATACCAACCGGTCGAAATAACGCTGCGTCCATGCCGCGTGGACGGGCACCGGGCAGCCAGGTGGCCCCGCCTCTTGTTTCGGGGCCGAAACGGGTGCTAGGCAGCCGGCCTTAGGGGCGAAGGCGCCCTGCGAACGATAGCTTGCGGGCGACAGCCGACGGACGACAGCCTGGGCGGCGAACGAAGAAGGCGGGAGACCGATGACGGCGCGGGCCGACCGATACGACTACAACGACCTGATCGCCTGCGCCGAGGGCAAGCTGTTCGGGCCGGGCAATGCCCAACTGCCGGCGCCTCCCATGTTGATGTTCGACCGCATCGTCTCCATCGACGCCGACAGCGGCGAGGCCGGCAAGGGCCGGGTTGTGGCCGAACTCGACGTGAACCCCGACCTCTGGTTCTTCAAATGCCACTTCCTGGGCGACCCGGTCATGCCCGGCTGTCTGGGCGTCGATGCGCTCTGGCAGTTGACGGGCTTTTTCCTGGGCTGGCTGGGGATGCCGGGCCGGGGCCGCGCGCTGGGCGTGGGCGAGGTCAAATTCACCGATATGGTCACCCCGGCGACCAGCCTGGTGCGCTATACCGTCGAGATGAAGCGGATTATCGATCGCAAGCTGAAGCTTGGCATCGCCGACGGCACGATGGAGGCCGACGGCAAGGTCATCTACCAGACGCGGGATATGCGCGTCGGCCTTTTCACCGAGGGTGCGCCCGCCGCCGGCTGACGCCGTCGCCGCACGCCCGCGACCACTGGAGAGAGCGGATCATGGCCCACAGCACTGCCCTGCCCGGCCAGCGCCGCGTCGTCATCACCGGGATCGGCATCGTCTCCTCGATCGGCGCGGATGCGGCCGAGGTCGATAGCTCGCTGCGCGACGGCCGCTCCGGCATCGTGCATGCGCCCGAATATGCGGAGCGGAACTTTCGCTGCCATGTCCACGGCGCGCCCCAGGTCGACGTGGAGGCGCTGGTCGACAAGCGCATCCGCCGCTTCATGGGCGACGGTGCTGCCTGGAACTACATCGCCATGGAGCAGGCCATCGCCGATGCGGGCCTGACCGAGGGCGAGGTCAGCCATGAGCGCACCGGGCTCATCATGGGCTCCGGCGGGCCCTCGACCAAGAACCTGTTCCAGGCCGCCACCATCACCCAGGAGAAGGGGCCGAAGCGCATGGGCCCCCTCATGGTGCCGCGGACCATGAGCTCGACCAATTCGGCCACGCTCGCCACGCCCTTCAAGATCAAGGGGCTCAACTACTCCATCACCTCCGCCTGCTCGACCTCCGCCCACTGCATCGGCAACGGGGTGGAGCAGATCCAATGGGGCAAGCAGGACATCGTCTTTGCCGGCGGTGGGGAGGAGCTGGACTGGACCCTGTCCTGCCTGTTCGACGCCATGGGTGCGATGTCCTCCAAGTTCAACGACACGCCGGAGCGCGCGAGCCGGGCCTACGACAAGGACCGCGACGGCTTTGTCATCGCCGGGGGCGCGGGCGTGGTGGTGCTGGAGGAGTTGGAGCGCGCCAAGGCCCGCGGCGCCACGATCTACGGCGAGGTCACGGGCTACGGCGCCACCTCCGACGGGTTCGACATGGTGGCCCCCTCGGGCGAGGGCGCCGTGCGCTGTATGCGCCAGGCGATCTCGACCCTGGGCGAGCGCTCGGTGGACTACGTCAACACCCATGGCACCTCGACCCCCGTCGGCGACCAGAAGGAGGTCGCTGCGATCCGGGAGGTCTTCGGCAACCGGGTCCCGGCCTTCTCCTCCACCAAGTCGCTGACCGGCCATTCGCTGGGTGCGACCGGCGTGCAGGAGACGATCTACTGCCTGCTGATGCTCAAGGGCGACTACATCGCCGCCTCTGCCAACGTCGAGGCGCTGGACGAGGAGTTCGAGGGGGCGGCACCCGTGATGGCACGCGTCGACGAGGCGGGCCTCGACACGGTGATTTCCAACAGCTTCGGCTTCGGCGGCACCAACGCCACCCTGGCCATCAGCCGTTACCACGGCGACTAACACGGGCGTCGGAGGGTCGGATGGGGTTCACGCTCAGCTATGTGGCGACCAAGGTTGCGCCAGAGCGGGTCATCAACGACCTCAGCCTCGCGCTTGAGGAAACCGACATGGATCGAGGCGGTGCGACCCTGACACTCACGCAGTACCGCGAGCCAACGTGGTCTGTGCTTCAGTCGCGTGATCCCGGATACGTAGGCGCGCATGCCGAAGCCCTCGCCGCGCTGTCGGTCGACGGCCCGGTCATCGGCTTCGATGTCGTCGAGACGGCGAACGCCAATGGCGCACGCTATTGGGAGAACGGCCACCTCGTTTGGTCCGTCACCTACGAGTTCGAGCGCAACCCTCGTTTCGTGATCGAGGGGACGCCGCAGACGCTGTTTCAGGAACTGCGCGCGCAGTACGCGAAGGGCCTGACCTACAACGCGCAGGAAGAACGCTGGGAGCCCAGCGAGTTTCCAGCAACCGAATGCGACCACGAGTTCTCCACGCTCGATCACCTGGCGGAGGAACTCACCGGCTACGCGTATGATGGTGTCTATGGCGCAGACGAAGTCATACGGGTTTGGGCATCGGCAGAGACGCGGACAAAGGGCCTGCTCGGCCGGTTGTTCGGGGTCAGATGAGGCAGGCGAAGATGACGTCGACGACTGGGATCATGGCCGGGAAGCGCGGGCTGATCATGGGGGTGGCCAACGACCACTCCATCGCCTGGGGCTGTGCGAAGATGCTGGCGGGTCAGGGCGCGGAGCTTGCCTTCACCTATCAGGGCGACGCCTTCGAACGGCGGGTGCGCCCGCTGGCGGAGAGCCTGGGCGCCAAGGTCCTGGTCGATGCGGACGTGACCGACGAGGCGAGCATGGACCGCGCCTTCGCCACCGTCGGCGAGGCCTGGGGCAGCCTGGATTTCCTGGTCCATGCCATTGCCTTTTCCGACAAGGCGGAGCTGACGGGGCGGTTCGCGGACACCACGCGGACGAACTTCCTGCGCACGATGGATATTTCCTGCTACTCCTTCGTCGATGTGGCGCGCCGTGCGGCCCCGCTGATGACCGAGGGGGGCGCGCTGGTGACCATGACCTATCTCGGCTCGACCCGGGTGCTGCCGAACTACAACGTCATGGGCGTGGCCAAAGCGGCGCTCGAGGCCTCGGTGCGGTATCTCGCCAATGATCTGGGGCCCCATGGGATCCGGGTGAATGCGATCAGCCCGGGACCCATGCGGACCCTGGCCGGCAGTGCGGTTGGCGGGGCGCGGCGGGTGTTCAAGGCGACCGGGGACAACGCGCCGCTCAGGCGCAATGCACGGCTCGAGGACGTGGGCGGCACCGCGCTGTACCTGCTGTCGGACCTTGGCGCCTCGACCACGGGCAACGTCGTCTTCGTGGACGGCGGCTTCCATGCCATCGGCCTGCCCCAGCTCGATAACCTGGCCCGCCCGGAGCCCGGCGAGATCAAATAGCGCCCGTTCGGGTCTCGCTTGCGCGACGCCCCGCCCGGCCGCCATCCGCACGCCAGGCTTTAACTGAGGCGCGGGCCGGGAAGGCGCATGGCAGGGCGGTAGCCTGCCCGCAACACGGCAACGGTCGTCGCCGGCGTGAGCACGGTCACCACGCCCGTGTTGGCCGGCCGCGGGGGGCCGTAGCCACCCTCTTCTCGCCAGGGCCAGAGCGCACCGTCGACGAAGAGACAGGGAACATGCTCTGACAGAACGAAGACGCCCTCCGGCAGGTCTTCGAGGGCAGCTTGGTGGCAGCGTTGGGCACGATCCGGCGAGACTCGCGCCGCGTGCAGCACCCGATCGAGCGCCGGGATCGGGCGGGCGGGCAGATCGGCTGCCTCTGCCGCTGCGCGAAACCGCAGGAAATCGGCGCGCCGACACTCGCCGCAGGGGCGATGACCCGCGGCCAGCGCCGTGGCCTCATCCCAGAAGAACAGCGCCGTATAGACCGTCGGGCTGCCCGGAGGCGGCATCGGCAGCCGGTGCCGATCGCGAAAGGACAAAAGACAGGTCACCCAGGCGCGGTGCCGCCACCGCGCCGCGCCGAGCGTGCCGTCCTCACGGTGCAGACAGCCGCGGTTGCCCATCAGGCTGCCACGCCAGGGGGCGGCGACGATCTGCCCGGTCGGCGTCACCCGGTTCTGCAGGGTCATCGGCTCTCTCTCGTTCGGACGCGCGACCTCAGCGCCGAGCCTGCCGGGTAAGCGCGGCGGGGCGGCGCGCGGCGGGCGGGTGGGTGGGGCCCGCGCCGCCCCGCCGCGGCCGGCCGATCAGCGCCCGGTCTCGGCCTCGATCTCGGCCTCGATCTCGGCTTTCGACTGACGGCCGCGCTCGGTGGCGGATTTGAGCTGACCGCAGGCCGCCAGGATATCGTCGCCGCGCGGCGTGCGCACGGGGCTGGCATAGCCCGCGCGGTTCACGATCTCGGCGAAATCCTCGATCCGCTCCCAGTCCGACCGCTCGTAGGGAGAGCCGGGCCAGGGATTGAAGGGGATGAGATTGATCTTTGCCGGGATCCCCGCGATCAGCTGCACCAGGCGCTTGGCCTCCGCGTCGCTGTCGTTCACGCCCTTGAGCATCACGTACTCAAAGGTGATCCGCTCCGCGTTCGAGAGCCGCGGATAGGCCCGGCAGGCGTCGAGCAGCGCCTGAAGCGGGTACTTGCGGTTGATCGGCACCAGCACGTCGCGCAGGTCGTCGTTCGTAGCATGCAGACTGATGGCCATCAGCGTCGAGGCCTCCGCCCCCCAGCGTCCGATCTCGGGCACCACACCGCTGGTGGACAGCGTGATCCGCCGGCGCGAGAGGCTGAGCCCCTCGTTGTCCATGGCGATCAGCATGGCGTCGCGCACGTTGTCGGTGTTGTAGAGCGGCTCGCCCATGCCCATCAGCACGATGTTGGACAAGAGCCGCTGCTCTGGCGGGCGCCCACCGGCCTTGGGCCATTCGTCCAGGTCGTCGCGGCAGACCAGGATCTGCGCCACGATCTCGCCGGCGGTCAGGTTGCGCACCAGCTTCTGCGTGCCGGTGTGGCAGAAGGTGCAGGTCAGCGTGCAGCCCACCTGGGAGGAGACGCAGAGCGTGCCGCGGCTCTCCTCGGGGATGTACACCGCTTCGACCTCATGCCCGCCGGCGATGCGCAACAGATACTTGCGCGTGCCGTCGCGGCTGATCTGGCGGGCGACGATCTCGGGGCGCGCGAGGGTGAAGGTGGCGGCCAGATCCGCACGCAGCGCCTTGGACATGTTCGTCATCTCGGCGAAGTCGGTGACGCCGCGCTGATAGATCCACTGCCAGAGCTGGCCCGTCCGCATGCGCGCCTGCTTCTCCGGCACCCCGGCCTCGACCAGGGCTGCCTGCATGGCGGGGCGCGTCAGCCCATAGAGCGACCGCTTCGCGCCGACCGTGCCCGCCTCAGCCGCCTTGCGGGGCAGCGTGGCGAAATCGGGCGCGATGACACCGGTGGCCGGCGCGCCCACGCCCAGCCCTCCCTGCATCGTCTTCGCCGTCTCGCCCATGGCGCGCCTCCTCCGTCCAGAGCGGGGCACATACGCATGACCGGGCGCTTCGGCAAGCGCCCGGTCGATCCTGTCTGCCACGCCGTCGCCCGCGAGAGGACGCGGATTACTGGCCGCACAGATCCTTTGCCGCCTGCAGCGCGGCGGTGAAGCCCAGCAGCGAGAAGGTATCCACCGTCGTGGTCCCGCGCGACGAGGTCCCGCGTACCTCCGCATCGCGGCCGCGGCGGAAGGCGCCGACAATCTGGTTGTCCTCATCCGGAGAAGACAGCCAGGCGTTCTCCCCGTCGGTGAACATGGTGAACTCGTTGCTGCCGATCTTGGTCTCGACCGTGGTGCCCTGCTGGAAGGGGTAGCCGGCGATGAAGCTCACCTCGTTCACGACCCCGTCGGCCGGGCGCACGGCAACCATCAGGAAGATGTCGCCGCGGCGCACCTCGACCGGCTTGCCCTCCCGGAACGCCGAGCTTTGCTTGGGCTGGCTGACGATCCAGCAGACCTTGTTGCCATCGGCCTCCGCCTCGAAGATCGACCAGTCGCGCTTGGCATCCACCCGGTTGGCCGTCAGCGCCTCGGCCGCCGTCGGCGCCAGGATCGCCAGCACGGCTGCGAGCAGCAGCGAGGTGCCCACCGACGCAAATCCGATCTGCTCTCCGAGCCGCGTCAGCAGGCGCCTCCCGCTGCGCGTCTTCCCTGCTTTCGTCGTCGTCATCGTTGCTCGCCTCTTCCCCCGATGCGGGCGCCACCCAGGTCGCCCTCCTGCGTGTTCAATCCATCCGCGTCGCGGGGCGCTCCTGCCTGTGTCGCCCCTGTCCCGCCGACAGCGCCTCTGTAACGAACTTCGTGGCGAAACGCAGGTCGCACGCGCCGCAAAGTTGCTGAACAGTGTTTGTTCACCGCACTCTGCGAGCATACTCTAAGGCTTGCGCGGTTTTCCAGCCTGAGGGTGAGGCAGATCAAGGCCACACCGTGCCTTGAGCACCATAGCCTTCAGGACAGATGGGCAGCGACCCCGCGCGTAGATTGGATGGGCGCTCGTGGCCGACAACGAGCAGACGGCGGGCAACCCGCCTTGCCGAGACCAGTGCTGCACGACCGACGAGATGCTTTTGGCGATGATCGCCGAGCAGCGCTCGCGCGAAGCCTTCTGCACCCTCTTCGACCGCTATGCCGGGCGCATCAAGGGCTTCCTGATCCGCGGCGGTGCCAGCCACGCGGAGGCGGAGGAAGCCGCGCAGGAGGTGATGGTGACGCTCTGGCACCGGGCGGAGCAGTTCGACCCCAACCGCGCGGCCGCCACCACCTGGATCTTCACCATCGCGCGCAACAAGCGCATCGACATGCTCCGCCGTGCCAACCGGCCGGAGCCTGATCCGAACGACCCCATGTTCGCCCCCGATCCCGTCGTCACCGCGGAGGACGCCTGGGCGGGAGAGCAGCGGGACACGCTGGTTCGCCGCGCGCTCGACAGCCTCAACGAGGATCAGCTCACCGTCGTGCGCCTCGCCTTCTTCGCAGGCCTCACCCAGTCGGAGATCGCAGCACGGATCGATGCCCCGCTCGGTACGGTGAAATCGCGCCTTAGGCTCAGCTTCCAGCGGCTTCGCCAGCAGCTGGGCGAGGATTTTCAGCGCGAACTGCTCGACGAATGAGCGCCCCCATGAGCGCGGTTCTGGCGGCGCTCTGGCGCGGCGGGTTGCTCGAGTCCGTCCATACCGGCGCCGTCGCGGTCTGCACGGCGGACGGGACGCTGATCGAGGGGTGGGGCGATCCCGACCGGGTGATCCTGCCGCGCTCTGCCTGCAAGATGATCCAGGCCCTGCCGCTGGTGGAAAGCGGCGCCGCCGATGCCGCGCGCCTGGGGCCCGAGCAACTGGCCCTCGCCTGCGCCAGCCATGTGGGTGCGGCGGCGCATACGGATCGGGTGCTCGCCTGGCTCAACAGCCTTGGCGCCGGAGAGGACGCCCTGCGCTGTGGGGCGCATGACCCCAGCGATACGGCGGCCTTGGCGGCGCTGGCCGGCGGGCCGGCGGGGCAGCGGCACAACAACTGCTCCGGCAAGCACGCGGGCTTCGTGACGCTGTCGCGCCACCTCGGCGCGGGGCCCGAGTACGTGGAGATCGACCATCCGGTGCAGCGCCAGGTCCGCCTGACCATCGCCGAGGTCTGCGGCGAGGAGCCTGCGGGCTACGGCATCGACGGCTGCTCGGCTCCCAACTTCGCCGTCTCACTCCGGGCCTTAGCGGCGGGCGTCGCGCGCTTTGCGGTGCCCGAAACCCTCGGCGACCGCCGCGGCGCTGCGACGCGCCGGCTGGTGGAGGCGATGATCGCCCATCCCTTGCTGGTGGCCGGCGAGACCCGGCCGACGACACAGCTGATGCGCGCCGCAGCAGGGCGGGCGGCGGTGAAATCGGGTGCCGAGGGTGTCTTCGTCGCGATTCTGCCCGAGCGCGGCCTCGGCCTGGCGCTCAAGGTCGATGACGGGGCGGAGCGGGCGGCCAGGGCGGCGGTGGCCGCGCTGCTGGCCAGATACGGCGCCATCGACCCGCTGGACCCAGCAGTGGCCATCCTGATCGACCAGCCACAGTACAACGCCAACGGCCGCCACGCGGCGACCCTCAGCGCCGCCGACATCCTCCGCCCCAGCCCGCGCTAACGTTGGGAGCGCGCGCCCTACCGCTCTCTCCCGGCGGGAGTGAGGTCGGGGGAGCGGGCCGCCATCTCAGCCGCCCGCCGCAGCGCCACCTGCTCGCGCCAGATCGCATAGAGGCCCGCCGCGACGATCATCGCCATGCCGAGGAGCGTGAGCGCATCGATCACCTCGCCGAAGATCGCCCAGCCCACGATCATCCCAAAGACCATCTGCAGGTAGATGAAGGGCTGGATCCGCACGGCCTCGGTCGCGTCCAGGGCCCGGATCAGGCAATAGTGCCCGGACATCCCCGTCACGCAGAGCACCGCCATCCAGCCCCAATCGGCGGCGGTCATCTCGGTCCAGAACCAGGCGCCCGCCAGCGTCGCCGCCACCGCCCCCGCCGTGCCCGTGTAGAAGAACGCCGGCCCCGCCGAGCCATCGGCGCGGGAGGTGAGGCGCGTGAGCACGCCGTAGAACGCGAAGATCACCGCCGCAGACAGCGCCACCAGGGCGCCAAGGTCGAAGACCGCCGTGCCCGGCCGCATGATCACCAGCACCCCCAGAAACCCCACCGCGACCGAGGCGAGGCGCCGCCAGCCCACGACCTCGCCCAAGAGCGGGATCGCCAGCAGCGTGGCCAGCAGCGGGTGCAGCGCGAAGATCGCATGGGTATTGCCGAGGCCGATCAGATCGAAGGCCGTTACGATGACCAGGATCTGGACCACCAGCAGCACGCCGCGCAGCGCCTGGAGCAGCGGCATCTTCGTCGCCACCGCCCCCGGCACGCCACCCGGCTGGCGCGCGGCCAGCACGACGACGAAGGCCGCGAAGAACCAGTAGCGGATCATCACGAAGAAGGGCACCGGATAGCTGGCGGCCAAGTGCTTCGAGATCCCGTCCTGCGCGGCGAACAGCGTGACCGCGACCAGGACCCATTTGATCCCCTGGGCCACGCCCTTGCCCGCCACCGCCTCGCCCGTCATCCCGCACCTCCGCTGCCTGGACCCCTCTTTGGCACGGCGGCGGAAGACTGTCGTCCACGCTATGGCAACGCCCGGGGGCTCAGTCGGGATCGAGCTCGGCCAGGATCTCGGCGCGGTGCTCGTCGAGGGCGGGTGCCGGACGGTCGAGTGCCAAGGCACTGTCGGAGAAGACCATGGGGCTGCGCAGGCCTGGCACGCCGTCCGGTGCGATGCGCAGGCCCCGATGCGCGATTTGCGGATCCTCCAGCGCCTCCGCCACCGTGTTGATCGGCCCAGCGGGCACCCCGGCGGCGGTCAGCGCCTCGATCAGCGCCGTGCGGGGGCGGCTCTCTGTCACCTCGGCGATCAAGGGCACCAGCACCTGTCGCGCCGCCACGCGCGCGGGGTTCGAGGCAAACCGCGGATCGGTGGCGGCCCCCTCGAGCCCCAGCACGGCGCAAAGGCGCTGGAACTGCCCATCGTTGCCGCAGGCGATGATCAGATGGCCATCGGCGGCGGGAAACACCTGATAGGGCACGATGTTGGGATGCGCGTTGCCAAGGCGCCGGGGCACCGTGCCGCTTGCAAACCAGTTCATCGCCTGGTTGGCCAGCACCCCGGTCATGGCATCCATCAGGCTCATGTCGATGTGCTGACCGCGCCCCGTGACGCCGCGCGCCGCCAGCGCGGCCTGGATCGCGATCACGCCGTAGAGCCCGGTGAAGATATCGGCGAAAGCGACGCCCATCTTCTGCGGCTCCCCGTCCGGCGGGCCGGTCAGATCCATGATCCCGGCCATGCCCTGGATCATGAAATCATAGCCCGCCTGCGCCGCCCGCGGCCCGTCCTGCCCAAAGCCGGTGACCGAGCAGGTGATCAGCCCCGGGTTGGCCGCGGCGAGGCTCGCATGGTCCAGCCCGTACTTCGCCAGGCCGCCCACCTTGAAGTTCTCGATCATCACATCGGCGCGCCCCGCGAGGGCGCGCGCGACCGCGAGATCGGCCGGATGACGAAAGTCGAGGGCGATGGAGCGTTTCCCCCGGTTCGCCCCGTGAAAGTAGGCGGCGCTACGGTCGGTGCCGGCGGCGGTCTCGCGCTCGATAAAGGGTGGGCCCCAGCCGCGGGTATCATCGCCGCCTGGGGCCTCGACCTTGATCACCTCGGCACCCAGATCCGCCAGCACCTGCCCGATCCAGGGTCCTGCCAGGATACGGGCAAGCTCCAGCACGCGCAGGCCCGTAAGGGGCGCCTCAGCCATGGCCAAGCCGCAGGATATCCGCCGTGACGCTCAGCCCGTCGGCGCAGAGGCGCTCGGGCGCCGGCGCATCGTTGACCAGCAGCCAGGCGCCTTCCCCGGCCTCGGGCCAGGGCAGCAGACCCTCCGGGTGATCGACAGGCCCGCGATAGGGCACCTCGCCCAGCGGCTGGAGCGCCCCCTCGGCCACCACGCCGCCCTCCGCTGCCAGCGCCCCCCGCCAGCGGAGGACATGGGCTGGCCCATCGCCACCCAGGACAGGGCCGGTGAGCAGAACCAAATCCTCACCCAAGACCGTCATGTCGCGGATGCCGAGGCCGCCGCTGGGCAGGAGATGCAGTCGATAGCGTCGATCTCCGTCTAGCTTGCGCGGCTTGAGCTCACCGGCGGGCTCGGCCTCCACCGCCATCTCGATCACCACCGCATGCCCGGCGATCACCGGGCCGCGCAGGCCGAGCCAGACGCGCTGGCCCGAGGCCGCCAACCCCTCCGCGTCGAACCCGTTCTCCTTGGACGGGATGTCCAGGAAAGGGGCGAGCAGCGGATCGTCCTCCAGCGCCTCCATCAGCGCGGACTTCTTGCCCGAGAAGGGCAACGCCGCGGCGGTCCGGTCCCGGTGCCGGGCGACGGGCATCAACCCGCCATCCGCAGCGGGCGCGAGCGGGACCCGGCCCAGCAGATAGCGGTTCGCCTCCCGCTCGATCTTGCGCAGGCGCTTGGCGGCCTTCTCCGCGTCGTGCTCCGCCCGCTTGGCCTTGCGCCGCTTCAGGGCATGGCTGCCGGCGATCCAGAGCCAGGGGCCATCGGCATCCTCGCTGACCGCCAGCCCCTCGATATCCGCCTCGCCCTCGGGGCCGTCCGGCTGGTCGAAGATCTCGCCGAGCCCGATGTGCTCGTGCATCGCCCAGGTACCGGCGGGCCCCTCGACCAGCCGGTCGATCCCGGCGGTCTCGTCGCAACTGAGGAACAGGGCGTCCCCTGCCCGGGCGACGGCCGACAGATCCTCCGCGATCGGGTCGGTCACATGGGCGATCTGCGCGGCATCGCGAAACCGCAGGATGATCTCGCCCAGCTTCTCCGCCACCCTGGCGCCCTCAGGCCTGGCGCGCCGCGGCGGTGGCGGCGGCCATGCCGATCAGCGCGGTGCCGCCCACCCGACTGATCCAGCGGCGGACCGAAGGGCGGTGGATCCGGCTGCCCGCCTGATCCGCCAACAGCGCGAAGGCGAAGGCGTTGAGCGTCGCGAGCGCCACGAAGATCGCCGTCAGCACCGCCGCCTGGGGCGCATAGGCCGCGCCGGGATCGATGAACTGGGGCACGAAGGCCACGAAAAAGGCGATGGACTTTGGGTTGAGCGCCGTCACCACGAAGGCGCGGCGGAACACCGTGCCGGCGCCCACCGGCTCCGGCTCCGCCTCAGCCAAAGCCGAGCCGCCCGAACGCCAGAGCGAGATCCCCAGCCAGAGCAGGTAGGCCGCGCCGATCCATTTGAGCACCATGAACAGCGTGGCAGAGGTCATGAGCAGCGCACCGATGCCCGCCAGCGAGGCGGTCATCGCGATCAGATCCCCCAGTGCGACGCCGGCGGCGATGGAGAGCGCGACCCGCCGGCCCTGGCTGATCGCATAGGCCACGATCAACAGCACTGTCGGCCCAGGGATCATCAACAGCGCGGCCGAGGCGAGGGTGAAGGCACCCAGCGTGGCGATGTCGATGCCCGCGATGCCGATGCCTACGATGTCCATGTCGTCTCCTGCGCGTCGGTGCCGGCTCAGTCGGCCATCCCGCCTTTGAAGGGGATCGGCTCGATCCTGGCAACCCCGTCCTCGCCGATCGACACTAGGCCACGGCCGAGCGCCGAGAGCGCGTCATAGCCGATGCCATGCACCGTGCCGCCGGGACGCAGGGGGTGGCTCGGGACGCTGAAGGAGATGCCGCCGGGCAGATCATCCTCAGGCGCCACATCGCTATCGAGCGCAACGACGTCCTTGCCGGCGAGTTTGCGGAAGAACAGCGTCTCGGCCGGCTGCGGTGTCTCGGGCCGCGGGACATGCGGCTCGATGACGACCCGCTGGTCCAGATCAACGGTGATGGACCCCAGGCCGAGCGCGACCAGCGCGTCGTAGGGGACGCCGAAGAACGCCTCGCCCGGCTCAAGTCGGTCCTCGCCGTGGCCGAGCGAGATCTCCTCGTCGGCCGGCTCTATCGAGAAGCTGAGCCGCACCCAGCGCCGGTCGGGCGGCTTGAAGAAGGTGTAGTGGTCTCGATCGGCAGTCATGGCCGGCGCTCCCGAGTGGTGGCGCGCGGCCCCCCCCCCGGGCGCGCGCGGGGGGGGTGCGAAGAAGGCCTGCAGGCCGGTCTGGGCGCGGCCCAGGATCAGGGCGTGGATGTCGTGGGTGCCCTCATAGGTGTTCACCGTCTCCAGGTTCACCATGTGGCGCATCACTTGATACTCGCCCGAGATGCCGTTGCCGCCGTGCATGTCGCGGGCCATGCGCGCGATATCGAGCGCCTTTCCGGCGTTGTTGCGCTTGACGATGGAGATCATCTCCGGCGCCATCTTCCCCTCGTCGAACAGCCGCCCGACGCGCAGGCTCGCCTGCAGGCCGAGCGCGATCTCGGTCTGCATATCGGCCAGCTTCTTCTGCACCAATTGCGTCTGCGCCAGGGGCCGGCCGAACTGCACCCGGTCGAGCGTGTACTGACGGGCGGCATGCCAGCAGAACTCGGCCGCACCCATCGCACCCCAGGAGATACCGTAGCGCGCGCGGTTGAGGCAGCCGAAGGGGCCCTTCAGGCCTTCGACATTGGGCAAGAGCGCATCCTCGCCGACCTCAACACCCTCCATGACGATCTCGCCGGTGATGGAGGCGCGCAAGGAAAGCTTGCCCTCGATCTTGGGCGCCGAGAGCCCTGGCATGCCCTTCTCGAGGACAAAACCCCGGATGGCGCCGCCATGCGCCTCGGACTTGGCCCAGACGACAAAGACATCGGCGAGCGGGCTGTTGGAGATCCAGGTCTTCGCGCCGGTCAGCCGATAGCCCCCGTCGATCTTCACCGCCTTGGTCTTCATGCCCGCGGGATCGGAGCCCGCATCGGGTTCGGTCAGGCCGAAGCAGCCGATCCATTCGCCGCTGGTGAGTTTCGGGAGGTACTTCTGGCGCTGCGCCTCCGACCCGTAGGCGTGGATCGGATACATCACCAGCGAGGACTGGACCGACATCATCGAACGATAGCCGCTGTCGACCCGCTCAACCTCCCGCGCGATCAGGCCATAGGCGACATAGCCCGCGCCGACGCCGCCGTATTCCTCGGGGATGGTCACCCCCAGCAGCCCTATCTCGCCCATTTCGCGAAAGATCTCGGGGTCCGTCTTCTCGGTCGCATAGGCCTCGATCACGCGGGGCGCCAGCTTCTCCTCAGCATAGGCGCGGGCGCTGTCGCGGATCATCCGCTCCTCGTCGGTGAGCTGATCCTCCAGCACGAAGGGGTCGTCCCAGGCAAAGCGCGCCTTGCTCGATGCAGGGGTGCTGGCGGCGGCGATGGGGCTCTGCTCGTTCATGACGTCTCCTCCGGTTCTCTGCGCCTAACGTAGGCGACCCAGCGGCCGCTGCCAACGCGCCAGCACCGTCGCTCCCGGCGCGCGGGAAAACCCCATGCTACCGGGGGTTGCGGGCTTTTGCGTTGCCGCTGGACCGCCGCGTGATATCGTACATGAATGAAGTCTCACGCGGCGGAGCATAGCGCTGACCGGGCGCGTTTTCGATGGTGGCGGACCGAGACGCGCTGGCCGCTGCCGCGCCTTGTCGCCGGATTTCTCTTGGCACCCGTCCTCGCGACCCTCGTGGTCTGGGCCGTCGCCTATGTGATCGCGGGCTTCACCGAGGCGACGAACGTCGGGATGCGCGTCGTGGCGGATAACGCGGCCCTCAACTACGCCTACTTCGTGCGGTGGCTGGTGCTCGCGGCTGTGCTGCCGGCACTCCTTGTGCTGTTCCTGGCCCGCCAGCGCGGCGCGCTCGCCTGGGCGGCCGCGGGCGCGGTCGCGGGCGGCGGGGTCGCGGGGTATCTCGCCTACAACCAGGGCAACGGCATGGTGCCGGCGGTGCCCATCGGCGCGGTCTCGGGGCTTTTCCTGCTGCTGACCACCCGCTGGGTGGCCGGCGTCCGCAACGCACGCAAGAAACGCTGAGGCGCGTCAGCCCGGGCGCAGGGGTGCCGTCGCGCCGGGGCGTGTCCAGACCACGGCATCGCCGGGGCGGGCCGCGGGCGGCGCATCAAGGATGCCTTGCGCCTCCGCCGCGCGAAAGCCGGGCAGGACGATGAGCGCCTCTACCAGTTGGCCGACCCCGCGGGCGCCGGCGGGCACGCGCAGCACCGTGCCGTCCGCCGCGATCAGCCGCCAGGCGCCGCCGATCTCCAGCACCCCGCCCAGCGCGGGGACCATGGCCGTGGCGCCGGGACGGACGTGGTGCGCCCCGGTGACCTCGACCCGCACCAGATCGTCAAGCGCGATGACACCGCCGTCGAAGGGGCCGAAGAAGCCCACCGCGCCCTCACGCACCGCCACGATCCCTGGGGCAGGGTCGGCGGCGCCGGCCAGGCGCGCCCGCGGCAGCGCGGCGATCAGCCAGCCGAGACCCACCACCGCCAGCCCCAGCCCGACGATCCCCCCGGCGGTCGTGCCGGCGCCATAGCGCGAGAACACCCCGGTCCAAAGCGCGAGGCCAAGGGCGAGCAGCCCCGCAGCGACCGCACACTCGCCCCAGCGCCGCAGCAGCCGCCGCCCGTCGTGCGCCAGGCGCCGCGCCGCATCCCTTTCGGCGGCGAAGGGATCGGTCCCGCTCATGGTGCCTCCCCCGCCGCCGGACGCCAGTCGCCCAGCACGCTCTGCCAGACCGTCAGCGCCGCGACCGCCGCCGTATCGGCACGCAGGATACGCGGGCCGAGCCCGGCCGCCACGGTGGTGGGCATCGCGGCCAGACGCGCCGCCTCCGCCGCGTCGAAGCCGCCCTCGGGGCCGCAGAGCACGGCCCAGGGACCCGTCCCAGCGCCCGCGGCGGCACGCAGGGCCGTCGGCGCATCGGGCACCGGCAGCGGCCCGTCGATCCCGAAGCCCGCGGCCCGCTCGTCGCAGAACATAAGCCGGCGGTCCGGAGGCCAGGTGTCCAGAACGCGCGACAGCGCCTGCGGCGCCGCGATCTCGGGCACGAAGACCAGGCCGCATTGCTCCGCCGCTTCCACCGCATGGGCCTGGAGGCGGTCGGTCCGCACCCGTTCGGCATTCGTCCGCTGGGTCAGCACGGGCAGGATGCGCCGACAGCCAAGCTCGACCGCCTTCTCGACGATGAAATCCGTCCGGGCCTTCTTCACCGGCGCAAACAGCAGCCACAGGTCCGGCGGCAGGGCCGGGGCGCGCAGCCGGTCGACCGGCACCAGCGTGCCGGCGCGCTTGGTGATCGCCTCCAACCGGCAGCGCCACTCCCCATCCTCGCCGTTGAAGGCAGCGATCTCGGCGCCGGCGCCAAGGCGCATGACGGCGCCGAGATAGTTCGCCTGGTCGCGGTCCAGCGCCACAGGCGCCGCCGCTGCCAGCCGCGCGGCGATGTGCAGCCTGATTTTCGGTGCGGCCTGTGCCATATCGCCCGCCAAGAGACGCCGTTCGCGAAGCGGTGCATAACAAGACGGATCCCATGCGCCCAGAGAGCCGAGCGACAGCGACGACCGCAGGGGCCGGCGGTGGCCCCATCGCCGATGCGGTCAGCGGCAATTGGGTCGATACCCGCGCACCCCTGGCCTGGCGGCCCTACCTGCGCCTCAGCCGCGCGGACCGGCCGGCGGGCACCTGGCTGCTGTGGATCCCCTGCCTCTGGGCCATCGCGCTCGCCGCCGCGGCGGAGGGGCCACGCTGGCTCGATCTCTGGCTCGTGCTGGGCTCGGGCATGGGCGCGCTGCTGATGCGCGGTGCGGGCTGCACCTGGAACGACCTGCAGGACCGCGACATCGACGCCAAGGTCGCCCGCACCGCCGCACGGCCGCTCGCCAGCGGCGCAGTGAGCCCCAAGGCGGCGCTTGCCTGGCTGGTGGCCCAGGCGCTGACGGCCTTTCTAATCCTGCTGAGCTTCAATACCACCGCGATTCTCTGGGGCATCGCCGCCTGCCTGCCTGTCGCGATCTACCCCTTTGCCAAACGCTTCACCTGGTGGCCGCAGCTCTTTCTGGGGGTGGCGATCAACTGGGGCGCGCTCCTGCTCTGGGTCGCGCATACCGGGTCGATCGGCCTGCCGGCGCTGCTCTTGTACCTCGCGGGCATCGCCTGGACGCTGCACTACGACACGATCTACGCCCATCAGGACCGGGAGGACGACGCCCTGATCGGCGTGCGCTCCACCGCACGGCTGTTCGGGCAGAACACCGCCACCTGGCTTTGGGGCTTCACCGTCGCGACAACCGTCCTTGCGCTGGCCGCCGTGCTCATCGCCTTGGGCCAGCAAGGCGCGGGCGCCGTGGCCTGCCTTGGGGCCCTGGCGCTGGGGGGGCACATGGCAAGCCTGACCTGGCGCCTGGATCTCGACGACACCGACCGCTGCCTGGCGCTGTTCCGCGAGGCCCGGCTGGGAGGCCTCGCCATGGCCGCCGCCTTCGCCCTCGCCGCCACCCTGGCCTGAGGTTCGTTCGACACCGCAACGCGCGCGGCAAGGCCTCCTTAACTGAACGCATCCTTAAGATGACGCGCGCTCCGCAGGGCGGGGCGGCGTTGCGTTGTGTTCTGGAGGAGTGACGATGTCGATGCGTATCCCCCTGGTCGCGGCCGTGCTCGTGCTGTTGCTGGCCCCGACCGCCCTCGCCCTGACCATCCCGCCGCCGGCCACACCTTCGGCATCGAGCCAAGCGGCCGCGGCCCAGCCGAGCACGCCGCAAGACGTCTCCCCACCCGCCTGGCTGCTGATGCCGACACGGCTGTGTATCCGGCGCTGCTGGAACCTGATCATGCCGCTGGAGCGACCGCAGACGCTGGCACCCAACCCGGTCACCGCACTCGAGATCGCGCGCCAACGCGGGGTGGGGATCAGGGTGCGCGCAAGCTACGCCGACCAGACCTGGTCCGAGGTGCCGACGATCTTCTATTCCCTGACGGACGCCTTCGATTACGTGCTCACCGCCGCCAGGGAGGGGCTGCGGCCCGAGGCCTTCGGGCGGGTGGCCGCCAGCATGCCGCTGCCGGCAAGCGGCTGGATGGTGCTAGGCGGGCTCGGTCTGCTGGGGATGATCGGTTGGCGCCGTCGCGGCCAGGATAGCGGCCAGGGAACCTGAGGGCCCGCCTTAGCGCTCCGCCTTCTCCACCCCGCGCCTGATGCGCCGCACGAAGAGCGCGACCGCCGCGACGATCGGGATGGCGGTCAGCGCCGTCAGCCCCTCCTTCGTGACGCCGAAGACCTGGCCCAGCGGGGCGATGAAATAGCCCGCCAGGCTGACGGCGTAGTAGCTGATGGCGACCACCGACAGCCCCTCCACCGTCTGCTGCAGACGCAGCTGCAGCGCCGCGCGCTTGTCCATGGAGGTCAGCAGCTGCTGGTTCTGCGCCTGCAGCGCCACGTCGACCCGCGTGCGCAGCAAGTCGGCGATCCGCCCCGCCCGCGTCGCCAAATCCGTCAGCCGGCCGGAGGTCGCACGCACGGTCCGCATCGCCGGGTCGAAGCGGCGCAGCATGAACTCCGAGAAGAGCTGACGTCCGATCATCCGCTCCTCCCGCATCATGGCGATGCGTTCGTGGACGATGGCCTCATAGGCCCGCGCCGCGCCGAAACGGAACGCGGTCGTCGCCGACATCGCCTCGATCTCCGCCGAGAGGGCGGTCAGCGCGTCCAGGATCTCCGCCTCCTCGCGCGGATCCTCCCGGTCTGCCACGGTGGCGATCAACCGGCTGAGTTCGCGGTCGATCTCGTTCAGCCGAGCAGCGGCGTCGCGGGCGATCGGCAGGGCCAGCATGGCCAGCATGCGGTAGTTCTCGATCTCCACCAGCCGCTGCATGGCGCGCCCGATCCGCCGATCGCCGACGGGGCCATAGACGACGAGCGCGAAGCGGGAAAACCCGCCCTCATGGATCCGGAAATCGCCGATGGCGAGCGCCCCGTCGTCCAGCGTGAGCGCGGCCGCCAGGCTCTCGGCGCTGAACTCGCGCGACAGTGGGCCGGTCAAGGCCTTCTCCGCCGCGGCCCGGTCGGCGACGCGCAGCACCTCGATCTCGCTGGCGGCCACCACCTGGCCCGGGGCTTCGGCCAGCCAGTCGGGCGGCAGATGCTCCGCCAGGGCGCTATCGAAAAGCGCCTCTCCGCCCCCTTCCTCGACCAGGGTGTAGCTGACGAACTCGGTGTGGCGCTCCCACTTCATCGTAAAGCGCCCGAAGGTCGCCAGATAGTGGCTCGCCCCCGGCGCCGGATGCTGCCCGCCATGGCGGTCGATGAAGGCCAGCAGGTGGCGCCGGTCAAGCGCCGGATCCCGCTCCTGCGCATTGTTCGTCTGTTTGAAGGCCATGACCAGTGCCCGACCCGGCGCAGCGACGGGCATGAACGGCCGCGCATGCAGCTCGTTCGTCATCGCAAAGCGCTTGGGATGGTGGTCGAGCGTGCGCTCGCTCATCGAAGTCTCCTGGCAGCCTCAGCGGCAGGATAGGGCGCGCCGGCCCGCCCGACACCGCGCCGTTGCGCTTCAGGACCGCTTCGCACCGATGAGCAGATGGCCCGGGACCGGCACGCCACGCTCGTCGCGGATGGTCTCCGGCGTAACGGCGCGCATGACAATACCCGACGCCGCGAGCAGGCGCGTGACATAGGCCGGGTCATGCCAGAACCGCTGGTGCGGCCCAACGCCCCAGTCGCCGCCCGCCGCCCCGGCCTCGGTCGACAGCGCAATGACGCCGCCAGGCGCCAGGGCACGGCCGGCGCTCTCAATCAAGGGCTCGAGCGCGCCGAGATAGGGCAGGACGTCCGCCGCCACGATCAGGTCGTAGGAAGCCGGCAGATCCTCAGTGACAAAGGCTTCGGCATCGCCGACGTAGAGCCCCGCGTAGAGCTCCTTCTCCTCGGCGAGCGCCAGCATCTCCTCGGCCAGATCGACGCCGTCCCAGGCGGTGACGCGGCCCTCCATCGCCTCGGCCACCAGGCCGGTCCCGCAGCCAAGGTCGAGCCCGCGCCGAAAGGGCCCCAGATCGAGATCGACCAGCCGATCGGCGATCACATCGGGGATCGCATAGCCGAGGGCATGGACGAGGGTCATCTCAAAGCTGTCGGCATGTTGGTCGAAGAGCGTGGCGACATAGGCCGGCGGCGCGCGCTCCGGCGCAGGCCCCAGGCCTAGGGAGGCGAGCCTGACGGCCGCGCCACCCCGGTCCTCCGGATCGAGGGCGAGGCAGGCGCGATAGGCCTCGGCCGCCGCCTCGGTCTGCCCGGCCTTCTCCGCCGCCAAGCCCCGTTCATAGGCCTCGGCGAGCGCATCGAGATCAGGCTCGCTCATGGCACGCCCCCTTTACCCTTTCCCGTTCGGACGCGGCGCCCAACGGTGCACCGAGCAGAGGGTCTGGCATGCTGCCCACCTCGACGGACGCTAGCGGTGCGGAGCATCGCCTCGCCAGGCTCAAAGCTGCGCCACCCGCTCTCCGGCGGCGGTGGCAGCCGCTGCTTGGCCGATGCGGCGGGCGCGGGTGTCGGCGCGCTTGGCCGCCGCGATCCACCGCAGCACGTTGCGCCGGTAGGAGGGTGCGAGGTCGTCCCAGACCGCAGCCGCCCGCTGAGACTGCAGTGCCGCCGCCAGATCGGGCGGGACCGTAAGATCGTCGACCGCCTCTCCCTCGGGGGTCTGCCAGAGGCCCGCAGCCTTTGCCTCGGCGATGGCCTTCGCCCCTGCGGCATGCAGACGACCCGCTGCCGACAGCCGTGCCGCGCGGTCGCGATAGCTGCGGGCCCAAGGGGTACCGACGCGGCGCGGCGTGATGAGCTGCATCGTGCGGGCGTCATCGAGCGCCATGCGGCGCCCATCGACCCAGCCGTGCGCGACCAGCGCATCGAGCACCGCCTCACGCCCCACGAAGGGGGCGCCCGGGCGTTTCTTGTAGGTCACCAGCCACACACCGGTCTGGCGCGCATGATGCGCCGCGAGCCACGCCCAGAGCTGGTCGTCCGAACGGACTTCGACCCGCTCATAACCCTCCGCCGCCACGCGATCTGCTCAGCGATCACATGTTCGGATAGTTCGGGCCCTCGCCGCCCTGGGGCACCGTCCAGACGATGTTCTGGGCCGGATCCTTGATGTCGCAGGTCTTGCAGTGCACGCAGTTCTGGAAGTTGATCTGGAAGCGCACGCCTTCAGCGGCCTCCTTGTCCTCCACGAACTCATAGACCCCCGCCGGGCAGTACCGCTCCGACGGCCCGGCATGGCGCGGCAGGTTATAGGCCACCGGCACCGCCGCGTCCTTCAGCGTCAGATGCGGCGCCTGGTCGTGGTCGTGGTTGGTGAAGCTGTAGGCGACATTGGTCAGCCGGTCGAAGCTGATGACACCGTCGGGCTTCGGATAGTCGATCGGCTCGAACTTGTCCGCCCGCCCGGTCGCCGCATAGTCCGCCTTGCCGTGGCCGAGGGTGCCGAAGAGCGTCCTGCCCTCCAACCCGCACCACTTCAGGAGCGTGGCCGCCCACATGTCCAGCCCGCCGAGGCCGAGCGAGGCAAGCATGCCGTAGCGCGACCACAGCGGCTTGACGTTGCGCACGGGTTTGAGGTCGGCGGCGATGGCGCCCTCGCGCACCGCGGTCTCATAGGCCTCCAGCGTGTCCGAGGCACGGCCCGCCGCGATGGCATCCGCCGCCGCATCCGCCGCGGCGATCCCCGACAGCATGGCGTTATGGTTGCCCTTGATGCGGGGCACGTTGACCATGCCGGCGGAACAGCCGAGCAGCGCCCCGCCGGGAAAGGCGAGCTGCGGCATGGACTGCCACCCACCCTCCACGATCGCGCGTGCGCCGTAGGAGACGCGCTTGCCGCCCTCCAGCACCTCCGCCACCAGCGGGTGATGCTTGAAGCGCTGGAACTCCATGTAGGGGAACAGATGCGGGTTCTCGTAGTTCAGGTGCACCACGAAGCCCACGTACACCTGATTGTTCTCCAGGTGGTACATGAAGCTGCCGCCGCCCGCGTTGCCGCCAAGCGGCCAGCCCATGGTGTGGGTGACCTGACCAGGGCGGTGCTTGGCGGGATCGACCTCCCACAGCTCCTTCATCCCCAGCCCGAACTTCTGCGGCTCCGACCGGGCATCGAGGCCGTAGTGGGCGATGAGCTGCTTGGCGAGCGAGCCGCGCACGCCCTCGGCGATCATCACGTATTTGCCGCGCAGCTCCAGCCCCGGCTCGTAGTTCGGCCCGGGCTGGCGGTCCTTGTCGAGGCCGAACTCCCCGGCCACCACGCCCTTGAGGATATTGTCCTCGATCACCAGCGCGCTCGCCGCCATGCCGGGGAAGACCTCGACGCCGAGTTCCTCCGCCTTCTCCGCCATCCAGCGGCAGACATTGCCCATCGAGACGATGTAGGTGCCGTGGTTCGACATGAGCGGCGGCATGAGCCCCGTGGGGATGCGGATCTGCCCGGCCGCGCCGATCATGTAGAACCGATCCTCGGTGACGGCCGTGTGGATCGGCGCGCCCTCGGCCTGCCAATTCGGGAACAGCGCATCGAGGCCTGAGGTGTCCAGCACCGCGCCTGAGAGGATATGCGCGCCCACCTCCGAGCCCTTTTCGATCACCACGATCTCAAGGTCCGGGTTGCGTTGTTTCAGCCGGATCGCCGCCGACAGGCCAGCCGGCCCCGCACCCACGATCACGACGTCGTATTCCGCTGCCTCGCGCTCGATCTCGGCCATGTCGCCCTCCGCTGCCGCGCCGAAGCCCGCCGGTTACCGGAGGTGGCGCTACGACGCAACGTGTGACGCTCTGCGCCGCTCGCGAGGGCGCCGAGACACGATGCCGCCATCGCAGGCCGCGCACCAAAGGGTGCATCGCGGGCCGGAGCGCTCGACCGACCCCGGTCTAGTGCCTACAACCCCTTCATGGCCGATGCCCCTTCACCCCGCGATCTCGCCGCCGCCCTTTCCTGGCAGATCGACCTCGGCGCCGACGAGGCGCTGGCCGAGACCCCCATCGACCGCTTCGCCGCCCACCAAGCGAGCCGCCCCAGCGCGTCTGCGCCGCAGGGGCGCCCCGCCCAGGCCGCACCGACCGCTCCGCCGGTCACGGCCGCAAGCACCCCCCGCGCCCCTGGCACTTCCCCCTCCGCCTCGGGAGGGGGGTCTCGGACGCCAGCGCCCGCCCCTGACGGCGCAGCACAGGATACAGCGGACCATCTCGCCGCCATCGCCGCGGCCCCGGACCTCGCGGCACTCGCCGCGGCAGGCGAGGCTTTGCCAGCCCCCACCCTCAAACCCGGCGCCAGGCGCTTCGTCTTTGCCGATGGCCACCCCGGCGCGCGGCTGATGATCGTGGGCGAGGCGCCGGGCGAGGGCGAGGATCGGGAGGGGCGTCCCTTCGTGGGGCGCGCGGGCCAGCTCCTGGATCGCATGCTCGCCGCCATCGGCCTCGACCGCACGGCCGAGGACCCGGCCCGCGCCGTCTACATCGCCAACATCCTGCCCTGGCGCCCGCCGGCCAACCGTGCGCCCAGCGAGGGCGAGATCGCGGCCTTCCTGCCGCTGATCGAACGCCACATCGCGCTGGCGGCGCCCGAGCGGCTGCTCTTGCTCGGCAATACCCCGCTCAAGGCGCTCACCGGCGGCGCCACCGGCATCACCCGCGCCCGGGGCCGCTGGCAGACGCATGCGGCGACCGCCATCCCCCTTCTCCCCAGCTTCCACCCGGCCTATCTGCTGCGCCAACCGGCCCGCAAGCGGGAGGCCTGGGCCGATCTCCTGGACATGGCGCGCGCCCTCGACCTGGCCCCGGTCCCATGAGACCAGCCGGGCGGTATTGAGACCAAAGGACCCTGCCGATGAGCCGCATCGACGAGACCCGCCCCTTCATCCCCGTCGGCATCGCCGTCCTCACCGTCTCCGACACGCGGGAGGCGGCGGAGGACCGGTCGGGCGACACGCTGGCCGGGCGGATCGAGGCGGCGGGCCACCGACTGGCCGGACGCACCATCGTCAAGGACGAGCAACCGCTCATCGCCGCCCAACTGCGCGCCTGGATCGACGACCCGGAGGTCGATGCCGTGATATCCACCGGGGGCACCGGCCTCACCGGGCGCGACGTGACGGTGGAGGCGCACCGCTCGGTCTACGAAAAGGAGATCGACGCCTTCGGCACGGTCTTCACCCAGGTTTCCATGGCCAAGATCGGCACCTCGGCGGTGCAAAGCCGCGCCTGCGCGGGCGTGGCCGGCGGCACCTATCTCTTCGCCCTGCCAGGCTCCCCCTCAGCCTGCCGCGATGCCTGGGACGAGATCCTGGTCCTGCAGCTCGACTACCGCCACCGGCCCTGCAATTTCGTCGAGATCATGCCGCGGCTGGAGGAGCACCGGCGGCGCAAGTGACCCGCTGGCCACAGCCATCCACCGCAGCGCGGCGCTAACCCTTCGGCAACCGTCCTCGGCGACTGTCCCGAGGCGCCGTAAGGGCGAAGCGGGAACGGCGATGGCAGCACCATACACAGGATCGGCAAGCAGGGTGCAGGATGGCGACGGGCCCCCCGACGGAGGGCGAGGCAGCGCTATGGACATCGAGGTCGACGGCACGCGCCCCCTCGTCGATCGGGCCTATCTGGCGCGCCTCGAACGGCACATCGGCCGGACCGCCCTGGCGGAGCTGATGGACGACGCCCTCATCGAACTGGCCGACCGGCGGGGGCGCCTGACCGCGCATCTCGCCGCCAACAGCGCGACCGCGGCCCAAGACGGGACCCAGGACAGGACCCAAGACGGGGCGCAGGAAGCGGCAGAGGGGGCCTCGGCCACAACCGCCTTCTTGACGGCGGAGGCGCATGATCTGATCGCGCTCGCCGGCCATCTCGGCCTGTCGGCCCTCTCCTCCGCGGCGACAGAGCTGCAACGCGCGACGCGCACGGAGGAGGCGGAGCATCGCGAACACGCGATTGATGTGGCCAGGCAGGTCGCCGCGATGATCGATCGCTCCCTTGACGCGCTCGCCACGCACCGGGGGTCCGCTTGACGCTGTGCTGGAGGATGGCGGCGGTGCGGCGAGGCGCTCTAGCGCTGACAAGGGGGTCCGGCGCCCGACTATCCGGCGGCCGCCGACCGCATCATGCTCTCCGCGCAGCTACCCCGCCCAGAATCGCCCCGTCGGGGCGGGTTGGCGGGTGGGCGTTGCTTGACCGGCGCCCCGCGCCGGGCAGGCCAACGGGCACGCGACCCCGCACCTTCCTCCAGGCACGCCCGCGCGGAACCGCCAGGGCCGCCACCGGCGCGATTGCCGTCCTCCCCCCGTCGCCGCTAGGCTGAGCGCGCCGCGACAGGACCAGAGCTCCCGATGACCCAGCTTCCGCCCGCCCAAGGCTCCGAAGAGCAGATGCCCGAGGACACCCAGGCCCCGGCACCCGAGACCTCGGACCCGCCGGCCGAGGTGCCGGAGCCGCCAGCGCTCATCGACCTCGACCTCGTCGACAAGGCCGCGCTCGAGACGTACCTCGCCGACCGCCCCGCGCCGGAGGCCGCCTGGATCCGCGCCAATGGCTTCAAGGCCGCCATCGGCCAGCACGTCGCCATGCCCGCCCCCGACGGCGGCATCGAACGCATGGTCGTCGGCCACGGCAGTGCCGATGACCGCCGGCGCGCGCGCTTCGCCCTCGGCGCCTTCGCCGCCAAGGCGCCTGGCGGCACCTACCGCCTCGCCACGCCCCTGCCGCCAGAGGTTGCGGCGGAGGAAGCGCTCGGCTGGCTCCTCGCCCGCTACCGCTTCGAGCGCTACCGCACCACTGGCCCCAGCGCGGAGGCCGAGCTGCTCGTCCCCGACGGCGTCGACGGCCAGCGCCTCGGCATCGTCGCGGAGGGGGTGTTTCTCACCCGCGATCTGGTCAACACGCCGGCCAACGACATGGGTCCCGCAGCGCTGGAGGGCGCGGCCCGCACCCTGGCGGAGGACCACGGCGCCACGGTCGAGGTCACCACCGGGGAGGCACTGCTCGAGGCCAATCTGCCGCTCATCCACACCGTCGGCCGGGCCAGCGATCAGGCGCCCCGGCTCATCGACCTCACCTGGGGCGACCCGGGCCATGCGACCGTCACCCTGGTCGGCAAGGGCGTCTGCTTCGACACGGGCGGGCTCGATCTCAAACCCGCCTCGGCCATGAAGCTGATGAAAAAGGACATGGGTGGCGCGGCCCATGTCCTCGGGCTTGCCCATATGATCATGGCGCTCCACCTACCCGTCCGCCTGCGCGTCCTGATCCCGGCGGTGGAGAACGCGGTCAGCGCCAACAGCTTCCGCCCCGGCGACATCCTCACCGCGCGCAACGGCCTCACGGTCGAGGTCAACAACACCGATGCCGAAGGCAGGCTCGTCCTCGCCGATGCGCTCAGCCTGGCCGCCGAGGACGCGCCGGTGCTCCTCGCCGATTTCGCCACGCTGACGGGCGCAGCGCGGGTGGCCCTGGGGCCGGAGGTTGCGCCCTTCTTCACCGACGACGAGGATCTGGCCACGGCGCTGGCCACGGCGGGCACAGCCCAGGCGGACCCGGTCTGGCGCCTGCCGCTCTGGCCCGGCTACGAGGCGGACATCGAACCCGGCATTGCCGATCTGGACAACGCGCCGGCCGGCGGCCTCGGCGGCGCGATCACCGCGGCGCTCTTTCTCAAGCGCTTCACCGCCGGCCTGCCTTGGGTCCACTTCGACGTCTACGCCTGGACGCCCAAGACCAAACCCGGAAGGCCCCTGGGCGGGGAGGCGCAGGCCGCCCGCGCCCTGTTGGCCGTGATCGAGGAGCGCTTCGCGTGAGCGCGCCCGGCACGGCGGGGCTCGCCGAGGCCAGCGCAGACCCCGCATTCGACCGCCGGCTGACGCCCGCCAGGCCCGATCTCGCCGCCGCCCGCCTGCGCGGCCAGGTCCGGGCCGCGCGATTCGCCGAGCCCATCGCGATGACCGTCACCGCGCCGGTCGCCGACATGCGCCCCGCGCCGGACCCGGCTGCCCGGCTCGACACCCAGCTTCTGCACGGCGAGGCCGTCGCGGCCTATGAGATCGGCGACGATTGGGTCTGGGCCCAGGCCGAAACCGACGGCTATGTCGGCTACCTGCCCCGCGCCGCGCTGACCCTGGGCGCCACTGCGCCCAGCCATCGCGTGATCGCCGCGGCGGCGCACATCTATGCCGAGCCCGACATCAAGGCGGCCGTCCTCGCGCGCCTGCCGGGCTCGGCCCTCCTGGCGGTGGCCGAACAGGTCGGCGGGCGCGGCACCAGCAACACCATGGCGCGGCTCGCCACCGGCGGCTATGTGCCGAGCGGCCAGATCCGCCCCATCGACAGCCCCGCGGCGGACTGGGTGGCGGTGGCGGAGGGGATGATGGGCGTCCCCTACCTCTGGGGCGGGCGCAGCGGCGACGGGCTCGATTGTTCCTCCCTCCTCCAACTCGCCCTGGCGGCCGCCGGCCATGCCTTTCCGCGCGACAGCGACATGCAGGCGGCCGCGGCCCCGGTGCTTTCCGCCGATACGCCCCTGAGGCGCGGCGATCTGGTCTTTTGGCGCGGCCATGTCGGCGTCATGCTCGATGCGCAAACGCTGCTCCACGCCAATGCCTTTGCCATGCAGGTGGCGGCCGAGCCGCTCGCGGCGGCGGCGCCGCGCATCGCCGCGGCAGGTGACGGCCCGATCACGCAACACGCCCGTCTAGCGCTTCCCTGATCTCGACCTCACCCCCGCGGATCATTACGCTCACCACGCTGTGGTCAGGTCCGAAGGGGTTCATTCATGGGCTGGTCGAAAAGCCTTCTCACCCTCTGTGTCGTCTGCATCGCCGGTCAGGGCTGTGCGGCGACCACCGACAGTCCGCTGCCCGAGCCGAGACCGAGCGCCGCCGTCGCGCCGACCCCCAGCCCAACGCCCCTCATCGCCATGGATTTCGAGACCTGGAAGGCCGACTTTCGCAGCCGCGCGCTCACCTCGGGCGTTGCGGCGCCGCTCTTCGACCGTGCCTTCGCCGGGGTCACCCCCGATCCGGTGGTGATCGAGCGTGACCGCTTCCAGCCCGAGTTCGTCCGCCCGATCTGGGAGTATCTGGACAGCGCCGTCTCGGACACCCGCGTGCGAAACGGCCGGCGGCTGGCGGCGGAGAAAGCGCCGCTCCTGGCCGAAATCGAACGCCGCCACGGGGTCGACGCCGAGGTCGTGCTGGCGATCTGGGGGTTGGAGAGCGCCTTTGGCGCCAACTACGGCAGCCGCAGCGTCATCCGCAGCCTCGCGACCCTGGCGCACGACGGGCGCCGCCGCGGCTTTGCCGAGGAACAGCTCCTGGCCGCGCTTTCGATCCTGGAGGCCGGCGACATCGAGGCGCCGCGGATGGTGGGTAGCTGGGCGGGCGCGATGGGGCACACCCAGTTCATCCCCACCAGCTTCACCGCCTATGCGGTCGATTTCGACGGCGACGGCCGGCGCAACGTCTGGGCCGCCGATGCGGCCGATGCGCTGGCCTCTACCGCGAACTACCTCGCCAGCTTCGGCTGGGAGCGTGGGGCGCCGGCCGCGGTCGAGGTGCGCCTGCCCCCGGGCTTCGATTTCGCGCTCGCCGATACCGAGACGCGCACCGCGGCCGACTGGTCCGCCCTCGGCATTCAACGTGCCCGGGGCGGTGCCCTGCCCCAGGGCCGGAGCGTACGGATCCTGCTGCCGGCCGGTGCCGGCGGCCCGGCCTTTGCGATCTACCCGAACTTTCGCGTCATCCGGCGCTACAACAACGCGACCTCCTACGCCCTGGCGGTCTCGCTGCTTGCCCAGCGGATCGACGGGGCGCCGGGCCTCACGGCCGCCTGGCCCCGCGACGACCGCGCACTCAGCCGCGACGAGACGCGCGAGGTGCAGGAGCGGCTGACCGATCTCGGCTTCGACACCCAGGGCGTCGATGGCATCGCGGGACCGAACACCCGAAACGCGGTGCGCGCCTGGCAGCGGGCCACGGGCCGAGTGCCGGACGGCTACATCTCCGGACAGGTTCTCAGTAACCTCCGCGCCTCCAGCGGCTAGCGCGCCACCGCAGCAGCGCGCCAAGCCTCCGTTCAAATCGGCTTCTGCGACGGCCGGATCAGCGTCAGCACCGTGAGCGGATCGGCCCCGCTGAAGAGCTGCTTGATCACCATCGCGGCCCCTGCCTCCAGCTGATAGGCGAAGGGAGTGCCGCCGATCAGCAGCGCCTCCGCGCCCACCTCCTCGATCAGGCCGCCCACGACATCGGCGGTGCGCGCATCATCCGCGGTGTAGGGCACCGTCAGCCGGCGGCCATCCCAGAGCATCTCCTCGCGCTCCCAGACCCTCGCCTGGGCCATGTTGAAGGCCTTGGCGACCTGCGCGCCCGGCAGGGCATCGGCGATCGCCTGCGTCAGGGATCGGGCATCGGGCCGGGTGCTGAGAAAGGTCTCGATCGAGACGGGGTTGTTGATGTCGATGACGATCTTGCCGGCAAAGGCCGCCGCGCCGCCCGCCGCCTCGATCGCCGTGAAGACGTCCTCGTGCCGGGTGGCGAGCACGACCACATCGCCGAAGCGCGCGGCCTCTGCTGCCGTGCCCGCGCCGGCGCCGAAGCGCTCGGCAACCGCCGTGGCACGTGCCGGCGCGCGCCCGCCGAAGAACAGATCGTGCTGGTGCCATTTGCTGGCCAGGGCCTGCGCCATGCTGCCGTGACCGATGAACCCGATTTTCATGTCGTCGCTCCTGTGTCTGCCGCTCCGTGGCGGTTGACAGGGAGATGGTGGTCGACAGAGCATCCGGAAAATCGATCTTCGCTATAATCATCATAAGGAAAATGGATCTTCGCCGAGCCGATCTTGGCCTGCTGGTCTCGCTCGACGCGCTCCTGGCCGAACGGAGCGTGACGGCAGCGGCGCGGCGGTTGGGGATCAGTCAGCCCGCCCTCTCGGCCCAGCTCGCCCGGTTGCGCGATCTCTTCGGCGACGATCTGCTGGTCGGCAATGCCCATGGCATGGCACCGACCCCGCGGGCGGAGGCGATCCGGCCGCGTCTCACCGCGCTGCTCAAGGAACTCGGGGCCCTGGTGGCGGAGGGCGCGGCCTTCGATCCCGCGCGCAGCACCCGCACCTTCCGCATCGCCGCGGGCGATCTCGACCACGCGCTGATGCTGCCCCCGCTGCTGGAGGGGCTCGGCCGCGACGCGCCGGGTGTCCAGATCGCGGCGCTGCCCTTCGTGACCGCCACCATCGCTGAGGATCTGACCTCCGGCATCGTCGACATGGCGGTCGGTGTGCCCTTCTACCTGCCCGATGGCTTCCCCTCGCTCGGCCTCCAGGATCGGGCCTTCGCGGTCGTGTGGCGACCGGGGCATCCCACCATCCGCGAGATGGACCTCGAGACCTTCTGCGCCGTGCGCCATGCCCTGATCTCGCCCACGGGCGGCGGGTTTCGCGGTCGCGTCGACCGGATGCTCGAGGCGATGGGGCGCCGGCGGGAAGTCGTGGCGTCGCTTCCCTCCTTTCTGATCGTGCTCGACGCCGTGCGTTCCTCCGATCTGGTGGCGGTGGTGCCTGCGGCGTTGGCCGCCAGGGCGACGGATCTGTGCTCGGCCCCGCTGCCGATCCCGCTCGAGCCCTATCCGCTGCGGATCGCCTGGCATCCGCGCCATCGCTCGGACCCTGCGCATCGCTGGCTGCGCGACCGGGTGCATGCCGCCCTACGCGACACAACCTCCCGCGGCTGATCGCCCAATGTCGATTTTCGCCTTGCGCCTGTCGCTTGCCCCCGTGCCGCGGGGCGGGCGCTGATGCATGCCGGGTGAAAGGTTCCCTGGGAGGATGCGATGCGGACGACGGCGCGGGCGGTGGTTGTTGGAGGCGGGGCGGTCGGCTGCTCGATCGCCTATCACCTGGCAAAGGCGGGCTGGAGCGATACGGTCCTGCTCGAGCGCGACGAGCTGACGGCGGGCTCGACCTGGCATGCCGCGGGCCTGCTGCCCTACTTCAACATGTCCTACGCGACGAGCCATATCCACGACTACTCCATCAAGTTCTACAAGACGCTGGAGGAGGAGACGGGGCTCAACGCCGGCTTCGCCGTCGTCGGCAACCTACGCATGGCCCAAAGCCGCGAGCGCATGGACGAATACATGCTCTATGCCGCGACCGCCGAGACCATCGGCATCCCCTTCGAGTGGCTGAGCCCCAACGAGATCGGCGACCGCTACCCGCTGGTGCGCACCGAGGATCTGGTCGGCGCCATCTACCACCCGACCGATGGCTACATTAACCCCGCCGACGTCAGCCAGGCGATGGCCAAAGGCGCGCGCCAGCGCGGCGTCGAGATCGTACGCCGCGCCCAGGTCGACAGTTTCCAGAAGAAGAACGGCCATTGGATCGTCCAGGGCCACATGATGGGCGAGAAGGGCGGCAACCTCGTGTCGGCCGATCCCTTCGAGATCGAGTGCGAGACCGTCATCACCGCCACCGGCAACCACGCCCAGCGCACCGCCGCCATGGTCGGCTGCTATGTCCCCGCCATCCCGGTGGAGCACCAGTACATTGTGACCGAGCCCGACCCGGCCCTGGTCGAGTGGCGCAAGACCAACGGCGAGCACCCGGTCCTGCGCGATGCCGACGCCAAGTGGTACGTGCGCGAGGAACGCGGCGGCTGGATCCTGGGGCCCTACGAGAAAAACGCCCCCGCCTGGGCCACGCACGGCGTGCCGGAGGGGTTCCGCGCCGACCTTCTGCCCCTCGACCTCGAGCGGATCGAGGAGGAGTACACGAGCTTCATCCACCGCATCCCAAGCTCGGAGGAAGTGGGGCTGAAGGACGACTACAACGGCCCCATCTGCTACACGCCCGACGGCAACCCGCTGGTCGGCCCCGCCCCCGGCGTCGACAATTTCTGGTTCGCCGAAGGGTTCTCCTTCGGGATCACCGCGGCGGGCGGCACCGGGCATTACCTCGCGCAGATGATCACCGAGGGCGAGGCCGAGATCGACATGTACTCGCTCGATCCCCGCCGCTTCGGCCGCTGGATGAACCGCGAATACGCCGCCCGTAAGAACGAGGAGGCCTATGAGCACGTCTACATCCTCCACCACCCGGACGAGGAGCGCCCGGCCTGCCGGCCGCTGCGCACCGCGCCGAGTTACGATCGGCTAAAGGCCCGCGGCGCCCAGTTCGGCCAGGTGAACGGCTGGGAGCGGCCCAACTACTTCGGCCCCATCGACGCTGCCCCCGGCTTCGACCACGACAGCCGCAGCTTCCGCCGCGGCGCCTGGTGGCCCTACGCCGAGGCCGAGGCGAAGGCGATCCGCGAAGGCGTGGGCATGATCGACGCCAGCGCCTTCACCAAGCACGTGCTGACCGGTCCCGGCGCCACCGCCTTCCTCGATTGGCTCACCTGCAACAAGCTGCCCAAGGTCGGGCGTATCAACCTGACCTATGCGCTGACCGAAGCGGGCACCGTCCGCACCGAGTTCACCATCGTGCGCCAGGCGGAGGACGCCTATTACCTGGTGTCCGCCGGCGCGGCAGAGGCCTACGACAGCGACTATCTGGCCAAGATGGTGCAGGCGAAGATCGGCGAGTTCGGCTCGATGTACCTCGCCAACGTCACCACGCAGTACGGTGTCTTCGCCATCGCCGGGCCAAAATCGCGCGAGCTATTGAAGCCCCTGCTCGTCGATGCGGACCCGGAGACGGCGCTGTCGAACAAGCGCTTCCCCTGGCTGTCCGCCCGCCATCTCGACCTTGGCATGGTGCCGGTCACGGCGATCCGTGTGGCCTATACCGGTGAGCTGGGGTGGGAGATCCACCACCCCATGGAGATGCAGAACCACCTCTTCGACCGGCTCATGGTCGAGGGGGAGAAGGTGGGGCTCAAACTCGTCGGCGCGCGGGCCCAGAACTGGCTGCGCCAGGAGAAGAGCTATCGCGCCTTCGGCTCCGACCTCGGGCGGGATGCGACCCCGCTGGAGGGAGGGCTCGACCGCTTCGTCGACCTCACCAAGGACTTCAAGGGCAAGGCGGCGATGGCCGCGACGGGGATCCGCTCGAAGTGCGTGACAGTGCTGATCGACGGGCCGGCGGATGCCGATCCCTGGGGTCGGGAGGCGCTGTTCCACGAGGGCCGCAAGGTCGGGCGCCTGACCTCGGGCGGCTATTCGGTGGCTCATGGCAAGCAGATCGGGATAGGGTACGTCGAGCCCGACTTCGCGGCGCAGGGCCAAAAGCTCTCGCTGCGCATGTTCCGCGAACTCTACGAGGCGACCGTTGTCGAGGACAGCCCCTACGACCCCAAGAACGCCCGGATCCGGGTGGACGGCTGACCTTCTGCGCGCCGCGGTCCTGATCGCGGCGCTCACCTTCCTGGGCATCACCCCGGCCCGGGCCGAGCTGACGGCGGTGGCGGGGACGATCCTGATCCCGCCTGCCCTCGACGTGCCGCAAGGGGCGGCGATGGTCGTGCGCATCGTTAACACGCGCCGCGGCGACGGGGAGGCGATCACCCTGGCCGAGCAGCGCCTGGCGATCGCGGGCCCCCGAACGCGCTACCGCTTGACCTATGATCGCGCCCTGGTGAACGCGGTCGGCACCTACCGCGTCCAGGTCGTGATCCTTTACGCCGGCGACACGCTCTATCTCGGCAATGACAGGCTGCCCGACCCTGGCTCGGATCGCGCGCGCGAGCTGCGGATCACGCTGCGGGAGCCACCGCTTCGGCGCGGCAACAGTTTGCGGCGGCTTGTCGAGCGTTCCTGGCGGGGCGCGGTCATCTTCGATGAGCCGCTGCCCAACCTGGTCGAGGCGCAACTCGAGTTCCTGCGCGACGGCGCTGTCCGCGGCGATACCGGCTGCAACCGGCTGAACGGCCGATATGCTGCGACCGGCGTGACCATGCGTTTCGGCGAGATGGCGATCACGCGCCGGGCCTGCAGCGGGTCACGCCGCGAGGCGGAGAAGCGGATCATGCGCGCGCTGCGCGAGACCCGCCGCTGGATCTTGCAGGGGTCCGAGCTCCACCTCTTCGACGCAGACGGCGACCTCATCGCGATCTATCGAAACGATATCTGAGCGGACAGGGGCAGGCGATCATGACCAGCGTCATTGGACACCGCAGCTTAGCCTTGCTGCTGGCCGCGGCCACGCTCGCCGGCTGTGTCGGCGCCCCGCGTCAGATCGTGCCGGTCGCCGAGGGCCCGGAGGCCGAGATCGTTCTGCCACTCTTCGACGCCGCCGACGCCCTGACCGGAGAATGGCGCCATGTGCGGATCTGGAAGGAGAACACCTTCGACCTGATCCCCGACGGCGAGGGCGTGGCGATCCGGGCGACCGGCAACGGCTCCTCCTCGGGCCTGGTGCGCTACATGGAGATCGATACGGCCATCTGCCCGGTGATCGAATGGTCGTGGCGCGTCGACAGTCTGCCGCCCGACGCGGACCTCACGATCAAGGATCAGGAGGACGTGGCCGCCGCGATCTTCTTCGTCTTCGGCGACCCCGGCCCGCTCGGCGCGCCGGCCCCGGTGCCCACGCTGCGCTATGTCTGGGCGACGGAGGCGAACCCGGAGAACCAGGTCATCGACAGCCCCTATCTGCCCGGCGTGCTGCGCAGCGTCGTCGTCGAGAGCGGCACCGCGAACCTCGGCGCTTGGGTGACCGAGCGGCGGTCGATCGCGGCGGACTACGAGGCCATCTTCGGCGAGCAGCCGGAGGGGCCGGTGGAGGTCTTCGCCCTGTTCACCGACAACGACCACACCGAGGCGCCGACGGTGGCCCAGTACCGCTGGGCCCGCGCCCGCTGCACCGAAGAACCGGACGGACCCTCGATCTTCTGACGGCCAAGACGGCCCAGAACGAAAAACGCCCCGGCGCTGGGACCGGGGCGTTTCAGGATCAGGATCGCGCGCCAGGAAATCAGCCCTCGGCGGCTTCCTTCTCGATCTCTTTGCCGGTCTCCTGGTCGACGACCTTCATCGACAGGCGGGTCTTGCCGCGGTCATCGAAGCCCATGAGCTTGACCTTGACCTCCTGGCCCTCCTTGACGAGCTCCTTGGGGTTGGCACCCCGCTCGTAGGTCATCTGGGAGATGTGGACCAAGCCATCGCGCGCGCCGAAGTAGTTCACGAAGGCGCCGAAATCCATGATCTTCACGACCTTGCCGGTGTAGATCTTGCCCACCTCCGGCTCGGCCACGATGCCGTTGATCATGTCCTTAGCCTTTTCGATGCAGGCCGCATCGGGGCTGGCGATCTTGATGATCCCGTCGTCGTTGATGTCGACCTTGGCGCCCGACTCCTCGACGATCCCGCGGATCACCTTGCCGCCCGAGCCGATGACTTCGCGGATCTTGTCGGGGTTGATCTGCATGGTCTCGATGCGCGGCGCGTGCACCGAGAACTCGGTCCGCCCCTCGGTCAGCGCCTTGGCCATCTCGTTCAGGATGTGCAGCCGCGCGTCCTTCGCCTGGGCGAGCGCCTGCTCCATGATCGCGGGCGTGATCCCGGCGACCTTGATGTCCATCTGCAGCGAGGTGACGCCGGTCTCGGTGCCCGCGACCTTGAAGTCCATGTCGCCCAGGTGATCCTCGTCGCCCAGGATGTCGGTCAGCACCGCGAAACGGCCGTCGTCCTCAAGGATCAGGCCCATGGCGACACCGGCCACCGGGGCCTTGAGCGGCACGCCCGCGTCCATCATCGCGAGCGACGAGCCGCAGACCGTCGCCATGGAGGAGGAGCCGTTCGACTCCGTGATCTCCGAGACCAGGCGGATGGTGTAGGGGAAGTCCGTCGCCGCCGGCAGCACCGCCTGCAGCGCCCGCCAGGCGAGCTTGCCGTGCCCGACCTCGCGACGGCCCGGGGCGCCCAGGCGGCCTGCCTCGCCGACCGAGTAGGGCGGGAAGTTGTAGTGCAGCAGGAACCGCTCGCGGCTCTCGCCCTCCAGCGCATCGATGATCTGCTCGTCGTCGCCGGTGCCCAGCGTGGTGACGATCAGGCCCTGGGTCTCGCCGCGGGTGAACAGCGCCGAGCCATGGGTCCGCGGCAGCACGCCGACCTCCGACACGATGGGCCGCACGGTCGTCAGGTCACGCCCGTCGATGCGCTTGCCCGTCTCGATCACGTCGCCGCGCAGGACAGCACTCTCGAGCTTCTTGAAACAGTTGCCAAGCGCGCTCTCCTGCTCCAGGTCCTCCTCGCTCAGCCCCGCGCGGATGGTCTCGCGCGCCGCCGAGATCGCGGCCTGACGCTCCTGCTTGTCGAGGATCGCGAAGGCAGCGCGCATCGGCGCCTCGCCCAGGCCCTTCACCTTCTCATAGAGCGCCGAGTAGTCGTCGGGCTGGAAGTCGAAGGGCTCCTTCGCCGCTTCCTCCGCCATGCCGACGATCATGTCGATCACCGGCTGCATCATCTCGTGGCCGAACTGGACCGCGCCCAGCATCTCTTCCTCGGAGAGCTCATAGGCCTCCGACTCGACCATCATCACCGCGTCCTTGGTGCCCGCGATGACCAGGTTCAGGCGCTGCTCGCCGTTCTCGTTGAGCTTGTGCATGTCCTCGACCAGCGGGTTCAGCACATAGTCGCCCTCGACGAAGCCGACGCGCGCCGCCCCGATGGGGCCCATGAAGGGCGCGCCCGAGATCGTGAGCGCCGCGGAGGCCGCGATCATGCCCAGGATATCCGGGTCGTTCTCCAGGTCGTGGGAGAGCACGGTCACGATGACCTGCGTCTCGTTCTTGAAGCCCGGCACGAACAGCGGGCGAATGGGCCGGTCGATGAGGCGGGAGGTCAGCACCTCCTTCTCAGTCGGCTTGGCCTCGCGCTTGAAGAAGCCGCCCGGGATCTTGCCGGCGGCATAGTAGCGCTCTTGGTAGTGGACGGTGAGCGGGAAGAAATCGAGGCCGACCTTCGGCTTCTTCTCATAGACGACGGTGGCCAGCACCGAGGTCTCGCCGAGCGTCGCGAGCACCGCGCCGTCGGCTTGCCGCGCCATGCGGCCGGTCTCGAGCGTCAGCGTCTCCTCGCCCCACTCGATGCTCTTCTTGACGATATCGAACATGCGTTTTCCTTGCGTCCTGCGCCGGGCCCCCATGGCCGCGGCGCTTGTCCCCTTCGTGTTGCCGGCGGTCGGGGCGGTCCCGCGGGCCGTGGCCCCGCGCGGGGGCTCAAACGCGAAACCGGCGCGGACCTTTGGGGTCCACGCCGGTTCCGGATCTCAGCGCCGCCTCAACGGCGGATGCCGAGGCGCTTGATGAGCGTCTGATACCGCTCCACGTCGCGCGCCTTGACGTAATCGAGCAGCTTGCGCCGCTGGCTGACCATTTTCAGCAGGCCACGGCGGGAGTGGTTGTCCTTCTTGTGGCCCTTGAAGTGCCCGGTCAGGTTCACGATCCGCTCGGTCAGGATGGCGACCTGCACCTCGGGAGAGCCCGTGTCGCCCTCCTTGGCACCGTATTCCTTGATGAGCGCTTCCTTGCGCTCAGGCGTAATCGACATCGCGTTGGTCCCTTTCGTGTCATGAGTCGGGCCGTAGCGGCGCCAAAGCCGGGATGTCGTCCAGCAGAGGTGAGCCCCACAGCCATCGTCCCCAGCCAGGGCTGTCCGGGACGATCCGCGGCGTATGCCCGCGTTTGCGCGGAATTACTAGAGGGGTGGGACGAATTTCCTCGGGCCTGAGAGAGCGCCGGTCAACTCACCCTTCCGGCGCGGCGAAGACCCTATTGGGGTGCAGAACGCCGCCCTCGATGCGCACCAGGGCCACGGCCTGACCGCCCAGCGCGGCCCAGCCCTCGGCGCGGTTCGGGGGCGGTGGTGCCGTTGCGGCAGTTGCGGCGCCGCGACGAAGGTCGGCGGCCCCGGCCGGGGTGACCGGGATCATCGGCAGACCCGTAAGCCCGGCCTCGAGCGGCAGCAGGGCGGCCTCGAGCGCGGCGGGATCCTCAAGCGCCTCCCAAGGCACGGCCTGGGCCAGGGCAAAGGGGCCCGCGGCGGTGCGGCGGAGGTCGGCGACATGGCCGTGGCAGCCCAGCGCCACGCCGAGGTCGCGGGCGACAGAGCGGACATAGCCGCCCTTGCCGCAGGTCATCTCCACCACCGCGTGGTCAGCGTCGAGGCGGGCGATGAGGGCGATGGCATGGACCGTGAGCGGCCGGGCCGCCAGCGTCACGCTGTCCCCGGCGCGGGCCACGGCATAGGCGCGCTCGCCGTCGACCTTGACCGCGGAATAGGCCGGGGGGACCTGCATGATCTCGCCCTCGAAGGCGGTCAGCGCCGCCGCGATCTCGGCGTCCGTCGGCCGGGCCGGGCTTTCGGCGATCACGCCGCCCTCCGCGTCGTCGGTCTCAGTCGCCTGGCCCAGGCGGACGGTGAAGCGGTAGGCCTTCGCCCCCTCCTGCGGCACGGGCACGGTCTTGGTCGCTTCCCCGAAGGCGATGGCAAGGACACCCGAGGCCAGCGGATCGAGGGTTCCGGCGTGGCCGGCCTTTTGCGCCTCCAGCGCCCGGCGCGCCTTGGCGACGCCATGGGCGGAGCTTGGCCCGACCGGTTTGTCGAGCACCAGCCAGCCGTCGATCCGCCGTCCCTTGCGCCGCCGCGCCATGCATCCTGCCTCTGCCGCCCGTGGTCCGGGCGCGCGTCTGGCACGCCCGGGCGGCGAAGGGAAGCCTGAGCGTCAGACCCGGCGGTGGGGTCAGAGGATGGCGCCGCGCCGCCCTTCGCGCCGCCAGGCGGCCAGGAACAGGAGGCCGGTGATCAGCGCGGCCAGCCAGGCCGGCAACAGCGGCGTGAGCCGGATGCCAGTGACGCGGTAAGCCTCTTGTGCGGCAAGGCCGATCCAGTTGCGCCCCTGGGCGCGACGCCCGCCCTCGACAAGCCGCAGATCCGGGGTCCCGTCCTCCGACAACCAGACCGCCTTGCCGCCGGTTCGGCGGACGAGCTCCTCCAGCGGTTCGGCGCTGGCGAGCGGATCGGCGTATTCGCGCGGGCTGGCGGGGCCGACGGCGGCCACGGCCTCGAACGCGCCGCTGCGAAAGCGCCAAAGCCCTTCCTCCGGCCCCTCGAGCCGGGTGCGCCAGCGGCCTGGCCCCTCAGGCTCCAGCGTGACCTCCCGCGCCGTGCCGTCGGGCGCGATGGCGGTGACGGTGGTGGGCGGCGCCTCCTCCAGCGAGCGGCGCTCGATGGTCACATCGGTGCCGTCGACGCGGGCCATCAACGCTTCCTCCTCGAGCTCCGGCTCGCGCATCAGCCAATGCGCAGTGCGGCGCAGCAGATCCGCCTGCGGCCCGCCGCCCTCATAGCCGCGCGACCAGAGCCAGGCGTGATCCGAGGCAAGCAGCGCCACCCGCCCATCGCCCACCCGGTCGAGCAGCAGGAGCGGGCGCTGATCGGCCCCGGTCATGACGATGTCGCCCCGCTCGGGTGCGACGTCGATCTGGCGCAGCCAGCGGCCCCAGAGCGGCCCGGTCGAGTCGGTGCCCGCCGCAGCCTCCAGCCCCGAGGTGACCGGATGGCGCTCGCCAAGCTCGCTGACCCGGGGCAGGAAGGGCCGCTCCACCGCCTCCACCGTGGGTCGGGCCGGCAGCACCTGGGACAGCGGCGTGCGGGCCAGGCTCTGCGCGCCAGCGAAGGCGGGGCCCGAGGCGACGAAGACCGCGCCCCCCTCCTCGACGTAGCGCACGATGTTGGCGAGGTAGGCCGAGGCCAGCACCCCGCGCCAGCGGTAGCGGTCGAAGACGATCAGGTCGAAGCCGTCGATCTTGTCCAGGAACAGCTCCCGCGTGGGAAAGGCGATCAGCGAAAGCTCCGAGACGGGGGTGCCATCCTGCTTCGCGGGGGGCCGCAAAATGGTGAAGTGGATCAGGTCGACCATGGGGTCGGCCTTCAGCAGGTCGCGCCAGGCCCGCCCGCCGGGGTGCGGCTCGCCGGAGACCAGCAGCACGCGCAGCCGGTCGCGCACGCCGGCGACGGTGGCGATGATGCGGTTGTTGCGGTCGGTCAGCTCCCCCGGGCGCGCCGGGAGGCGAATGTCGACGATGGTCGGGCCGCCATGGGTCAGATCCACCTCGAACTCGGTCGGCCGGTCGACATTCAGGATCAGCGGGCGCGCGGGGCCGCCGTCGATCGAGACATCGGCGCCCACGACCGAGCCGAGATCCGCGGGCACATCGCCCAGCGCCTCCGCCTTCAGCGTGAAAGTCACGCTCTCGCCGACGATGCCGAAGGCGGGGCTGTTCTCCAGCCCCAGCTTCATGTCGAAGGCGCCGCGATCTCCCGCGATGAGCTGGTGCACGGGGCCGGGAAACTCGCTGAGCAGATCGGCGTCATGGACCCGGCCGTCGGTGATCAGGACAGCGCCCGCGATCTGGTCGGGCGCCACCCGCGCCGCCGCGGCATCCAGCGCCGAGAGCAGCCGCGTGCCGCGGTTGCGCCCGGCCTCGTCGTCGCCGGCCTCGATCACCCGCAATTCCAGCGGGCGCTCGGGGCGGTTCAGATCCTCCGCCTCCGCCATCAGGGCGGCCCGGGCATCCTCGATCAGTGCGGCCCGATCCTCCAGCGCGGTGGAGGCGCTGCGGTCGACGACGATGAAGCCGATGTTGCCCAGACCCTCGCGCTCCTCCCGCTTCAGCTGCGGGCCGGCCAGGGCCAGGATCAACACACCGAGGCCGAGGGCCCGCAGCCACCAGCCGCCCAGGCCGCGCGCCCAGGCGGCACCCACCGACAGCAGGGCCAGGGCCACCGCCGCCAGCAGCCCGGCAAAGGGCACGAGCGGGTCAAAGACGAGACTGGTCTGCATGCACGGTTCCTCTAAGGCATCCCTGTCGTCGGCATCGTCATTCGCTTCGGGCGGTCTTTACTGACCCAAACGCTCCAGCACCGCGGGGGCGTGCACCTGGTCGGACTTGTAGTTGCCCGTCAGCGCATAGAGCACGAGGTTGACCCCGAAGCGCGTCGCCATCTCGCGCTGGCGGTCGCCGGCACGGCCCACGGGGTAGAGCGGGCGGCCCCGCTCATCCACGGCCCAGGCGGCGGCCCAATCGGCGCTGCCCACCACGACGGGTGAGACATTGTCGTCAACCCGGTCGAACTGCGGGATCGACCCGTCCGCTTCGGCAGCCTGGCGCCCCTCCGGCGGGGCCTCAGCCCAGACGCGCCCGCCGCGCCAGCGCCCGGGGAAGCTGTTGAGCAGATAGAAGGTGCGCGACAGCACATGCGTCTCGTCCACCGCGGCGAGCGGCGGCAGGTTGAGCGCCCGGGCGATGTCGCGCATCTGCGCCGCCCCCGCCCCGCCGACACCGGAGGCGCCGGACTGGGTGTCGATCAGCAGCATGCCGCCGGTCGCGATGTATTGGGCGAGATTGGCAAGCGCTTCCTCGGCCGGCAGCGTCTCGGCCGTCAGCGGCAGGTAGACGACCGGCAGCAGCGCCATCTCATCGGTCATCGGGTTCACGCCGACGGGCGGCCCGGGTTCGACCGCGGTGCGCGCCGTCAGCGCCTGGCCCAGGCCGACCATGGCCCGCTCGGACTTGCGGTCGAGCGTCGGGATGCCGGTGACGACATAGCCGAGCGAAGTCTCCGCCGCGGCGGAGATATCGCGGGTCGGCACTTCCTCTCGCTCATCTGCCCGCGCGCCATCCGGTTGGGCGGCCAGCGCCAGCACCGCCAGCGCCAGACCCGCCACCGCCCCGGGCCGGGGCCGGCGGCGCATCTGCGGCAGCCGGCCGGAGATCCAGAGCGTCGCAATCGCATCGATGGCCGCGAGCAGCACCGCAAGCAGCAACAGCGGGGCCGCAAGCGGGGTGCTCGCAGCACCGCCCAATTGCTCCACCACCGCGGCGGAGGGGGCGGGCGGGATCGGGCTCAGCGTGTCGTCCGGTCCGTGCAGGTTGAGCACGATGGTCTCCGCCGCGCCGGCGGCCCGCGGCCGGTTGTCGGCACGGGCATAGACGCCGGGCATCAGGGCATCGCCCGCCCGGGCCACCGCCAGGTCGGTGCCGCTCACGGGCTCCCGGTTCGCGGGCACCGGCACCACGGTGCCGTCGGGCGCCAGGGTCTGGGACAGCCGCCAGAGCGTCCCGTCCAGCTCGTCCGCATCGGGCTGGGTCGGCCCCTGCCCGGGCGCCAGGGCCAGCAGGGCGCGCAGCATCTCGATGAACAGCCCCGACAGGGGCAGCGAGGACCACTCGGCATCGGCCGAGACATGGAACAGCACCACCCGCCCGTCGCCCTTTGTCACCGCGGTCACGAAGGGGGTGCCGTCATCGAGGCTCGCCCAGACCCGGTCCGCCAGTTCCGGCGAGGGGTCGGCGAGCACCTGAGTGCGGACATCCACCTCCTCCGGCGCGTCGAGGCGGCGGAAGGGGCCGTTCGGTGCGAAGGGACCGAGGCCCCGCGGATCGCCCCAGGCCAGCGCACCGCCCAGCATCCGCCCGCCCCGGCGCAGGCGCACAGGCAGCAGCGGATCCTCCCCCGCCACCGCCGAGGAGGAGAGCGTATTGGCCGCCAGCGCCCCGGCCAGGCGCGGCCCGGCGAAGCGCACCAGCAACCCGCCCTCCTCGACGAAACTCGTCAGCGCCTCACGCTCTTCGACGCTCATCTCGCCCTTGTCGGCCAGAAAGATGGCGGAGGGATCGCGGCCGATCGCCTCCAGCAGCGTGCCGTGGCTCACGTCGGCATAGGGCGCCAGCGCCTCGGTCAGGTAGTGGCGCGCAGAGGTGAGCTGCGCCACCTCGCCGGTCGAGGCCGGATCGACCACACCGACCGGCACCCGGCGCACGGCACCGCCGGCCAGCGCCGTCCCACCGGGGGAGGTACCATCGGCCAGGGTCACGCGGGTGACGTCACCGATCAGCTCCGCCGGCAGATCGAAAACTGCCTCCGCCGCCACGGCGCCGGGGCCGAAATCCGCCTCCGCGACGGCGATCCGACGCTCACCGCGCTGGACCCCCTCCGCGTCGCGGGCGGCCGCGACGGCGACGACCAGCGCCGTGGCCGGGCCGTCGTCGCCCGCAGCACCCGCACGGATCACGGCGGTGCGGAGCGCGCCCTCCTCCAACCGTGGCGGCAGGACTGCGCGGGCAGGCACTGCGGGGCCGATCAGCGTCAGCGGTCCCGCCTCCAGCAGCCGCTCGGCCAGTGCTGCAGCAGCGCCCTCGGCGCCCTCACGGTCATGCGCCAAGCCGTCATGCAGCCACAGGGTTTCCCCCGGTTGCAGCATGGAGGGATCGTCGAGGAGCGTCAGCACCGCCGCCCGGTCGGGGCGCAGCGGCGCGGGGCGCATCCCCTCCAGCGCGGTTCGGGCCACGGCTGCGGTGGTGGCCTGGGGCGGCTGCAAGCCCGCCTCGCTCGCGCGCCACAGGATCACGGGCCGCCCATCGCGCCCCGCTTCCTCCACCGCTGCGATGGCCGCGTTGCGCCGCTCGTCCCAGTCGGGCGCCGAGGCCCAGCCGGCATCCATCAGCACCAGCACCGGCCCATCGCCTTGGGCCGCCAGCCGCTCCTGCGGGTTAAGCACGGGCTGGGCGAACCCCAGGATCACCGCCGTGACCGCCAGGATGCGCAGCGCGAGCAGCCACCACGGGGTGCGCTGCGCCTCCCGCTCCGGATCGTCGAGGCCGAAGAGCAGCCGCACGCCTGCGAAAACCTCGGTCTTGGGCGAGGGCGGGATCGCCCGCAGAAGCCAGTACAGCACCGGCAGCGCGGCGAGACCGATCAGGACGGCGGGGGCGACGAAACCGATGGCACCGATCCCGAACATCACGTCCCTCCCAACCAGGCATGCAACTGCAACAAGGGTTTGCGCGGGCTCTCGTCGGTGCGGTGTAGCAAGAGCTGCCAGCCCGAGGCACGCGCCTGGGCCGCCAGCGCATCGCGCCGCTCAGCCAGGCGTTCACGGTAGCGCTTCTGCAGCGCCGCCGCCTCGTCCGTCTCATGGTCGAGCCCGCCGCCCACCGACTGGAACAGCGTGCGGCCGGTGAAGGGAAAGTCCTCCTCCACCGGGTCGAGGATCTGCACGAAGACGCCCGAGATCCCGCGCCCCGCCGCCCGCTTCAGCGCCGGAAAGACATCGTCGCGCGGGCCCATAAAGTCCGACAGAAAGACCGCGCGGCCCGCCCGGGGCATCTCAAAGGCCGCGGGGGCACCATACTCCGGCGCCGTCTCGTCTGGCGCGGCCGAGAGGATCGCGGCCATGCGTTCGATCTGCCGCTCGCCCGTGCGCGGACGTTCCGCATCGGTGCCGACCAGGCCGAACCGCTCCCCGCCGCGCGACAGCAGGACCGAAAGGGCAAGGGTCAGCAGCGACCCTCGGTCGGCCTTGGTCACCCGCCCCTCGCGCCCCGCGCGGGCGTATTGGCTGGCGAACTGCATCGAGCGGGCCCGGTCGGCCCAGATCATGACGGTCTCCGCCGCCTCCCACTCCATCTCCCGGATAAAGAGGCGGTCGGAACGGGCCGAGCGGCGCCAGTCGATCTGCGAGAGCGCATCGCCGGGCTGCGCGGTGCGGTACTGCCAAAAGGTCTCCCCCGGCCCCGACTGCCGCCGCCCGTGAACCCCATGAAAGGTGGTCGCCACCAGCCGCTCCGCCTGCACCAGAAGCGGCGGCAGCGCGCCCGAAATCCGCTCCGAGTCCCGCCGCAGCCAGGCCGCCCGATCCGTCGCAACACTCATTGGGCAAGCTCCGGGAGGGCATCGGTCGGGCCGAAGATGGTCACGGTCATGGTGACGCCGATCCAGTCGCCGTTTGGCCTGTACTCAGCAATACCGGTGAGGAGTGTGTCGCCGCTGTCGCCGCCATCCCAGGTCCAGCGGTGAACGCCGCGATGCGCGTTGATGCGGGCGTCTTCCGTTACCTCGACGTCCGGCAGGATCAGGCCGGCGAGCGATGCCATGGGCTTGGACAGGGCCGCCTCCAGCACCGCGGGCTCGGGGTAGGCTCCGCGCGGCAGCGTCGCGTTATAGGTGCAGGTGCGCAGGCCGCGCGCGACCTCAGCGCCGCCGCCAGGCTCGGTCGCGCCGAAGAACATCGCGAAGTTCTGGAAGGCAGGCGTGCTTCCGGGCTCGGTCGAGGCGAAGAGGACCAGGGCACTGTCAGGATCGGCCCGATCGCTCACCCCATACCCCTCCAGCTGCGCAGAGAGCAGTTCCACCACCCCCTCCAGCGTGAACGGCGAGGCATCGCCGCTGCGCACCACCAACCCCGCAGGCAGGGCGACGGGGCCGTAGAGGCTGCCCGGACAGGCCGCCGCCAGCGGATCCACCGGCTGGTCGGCAGCCGCCATGGGCGCGGCAAGCCCCCCGCCCGCGATCAGCAGCCCAGCAGCAATGGTCGCCGTTGCAGCCCGTCCAACCGTCACGCGGCGGCCTCGAGCGTGAGGCCGGCCAGGATGCCGTCGATCACGTCGTCGACCGAGGCACCCTCCGCCCGCGCGGCGAAGGTCAGCGCCATGCGGTGCGTCAGCGCCGGTTTCGCGAGCGCGCGCACATCGTCGATCGAGGGCGCAAGACGCCCCTCCATCAGCGCGCGGGCGCGCACCGCCAGCATGATCGACTGCGCCGCCCGCGGACCCGGGCCAAAGGCTAGACGCTCGGTCGCGGCCGGCGCGGCATCGGGCTCACCGGGGCGGCAGGCGCGCACGAGGGTCAGCACTGCCTCCAGTACCGCCTCGCCCACCGGCATGGCGCGCACGAGTTTCTGCAACGCGATCAACTCCTCCCCCGTCAGCACGGGCGAGGCCTCCGCCTCCACCGCGCCGGTGGTGGCGAGCACGATGTCGCGCTCCTCGTCGCGGGTGGGGTATTCGATATCGATCTGCAACAGGAACCGGTCGAGCTGCGCTTCCGGAAGGGGATAGGTCCCCTCCTGCTCGATGGGGTTCTGGGTGGCGAGCACATGGAAGGGCTTGTCCAGCGGCCGGTTCTCACCGGCGACGGTCACCACCTTCTCCTGCATCGCCTGCAACAGCGCCGACTGGGTGCGGGGCGAGGCGCGGTTGATCTCGTCGGCCAGCAGCAGCTGGGTGAAGATCGGACCGCGGATGAACTTGAACATCCGCGCGCCGTCCTTGCCCTCCTCCAGCACCTCCGAGCCCAGGATGTCGGCGGGCATCAGGTCGGGCGTGAACTGGATGCGGCTGGCGCCAAGGCCGAGGACGGTGCCCAGCGTCTCCACCAGGCGGGTCTTCGCCAGACCCGGCACGCCGACCAGCAGCGCGTGGCCCCCCGACAGGATCGCGTTCAGCGTCAGATCGACCACGGTCTGTTGGCCGATGATGCGCTTGGCGATCTCGGTACGGGCCCGCGCCAGCGTCTCGCCGGCGGCTTCGATCTCGGCGACGGGATCGGACATGCAGCAATTCTCCTCAGGAATGGCGCAGACGTGCAGCGCCGACTATCCTCTCAAGGTAACCGTTAGGGTAAAAAGGCAAAGGGGCATTTGCCATGGTTTCGGCGATCGAAGGGCCATCGGACGAGAACGTGACCCCGATCAGGACATCCGTGAGCGCGGGTCCATCGGGCGGGGCCGATGCGATCGCCGCTGCGGTCAAGGCCGCCGCGAAGGGCGGCAAGGGCCCGCCGCCGGTTCATCTTTGGAACCCGCCCTTCTGCGGCGATCTGGATATCCGGATCGGCCGCGACGGGCTGTGGTGGTACCTGGGCACCCCCATCGGGCGAGAGGCATTGGTGAAACTCTTCGCCTCGGTCCTGAAGCTGGAGGACGGGAAATACTTTCTGGTCACCCCGGTCGAGAAGATCGGGATCACGGTGGACGATGCGCCCTTCGTGGCCATCGATTTCCGCGTCGAACAATCCGCCGATGGGCAGCACATCGTCTTCGCCACGAATGTCGGCGACGAGACGATCGCGGGGCCGGACAACCCGATCCGCGTCCAGCGCGACCCGCAAACCGGGGAACCCTCGCCCTATGTCCATGTCCGTCGGGGGCTGGAGGCGCTGATCGACCGCAAGAGCTTCTATCGCCTGGTCGACATCGGCGAGGTCCGGCCGCATGAGGGCGCGGACTGGTTCGGCGTGGCCTCCGGCGGGGTGTTCTTCCCGATCATCCCCGCCGACGAGCTCGACCTCTAGGGCTCGTCGCGCCGATTGGGGTGGCGGTCGTCCCGGGCGGCCTTGGCACCGCGCATCAGCGCGGCGGTCATCAGCGCAGTCGGCAGCGCGACAATCCCCAGGCCCACGATGATCACCAGCCCGGCAAAGACCCGGCCACCGCCGGTCACGGGCACCGCATCGCCGTAGCCCACCGTGGTCAGCGTCACCAGCGCCCACCACAGACTTTGCGGGATCGAGCCGAAATCCTCCGGCTGAGCGCGGTGTTCGAAGAAATAGATCCCCACGGCCGCGAGGTAGAGCGTGATCGCCGCGGCGATGGCGACCAGGGACAACTCCTCCCCCACCTCGCGCACCGCCTTGGTCAGCCGGTCGAAGGCAGTCTCCCGCTTGAACAGCTTCAACAGGCGCACCAGGCGCAACAGGCGCAACACACGCGCCGCCAGCATGTCGGTGCCCAGGAACAGCAGTGTCGGCAGGAACGACAGCAGATCGACGATCCCCCAGAAGCTGAGCGCATAGTTGAGCGGCCGCTTGGCGACGAGCAGCCTGAGCACGTATTCCGCCGCGAAGACGCCGACCGCGACCAATTCGAAGATCATCAGCGTGCGGGCAATCCAGGGCGGCAGGTCCGGCACGGTCTCCATCGCCACGGCGACGGCGGTGGCCAGGATGAAGATGCCGATGGCCGCGGGCACCAGCTTGCCAAAGGCCGGATGGCGCCCGCGCAGCGCGGCGCGCGCCCCGGCCCGCAGCCGGTCATAGGGGCGGGGCGGCCGGCGCCGCACCGGGCCACCCTTGGCCGGGGCACCCTTGGACGGGGCACCCTTGGCCGGGGCACTCTGGGCCGGGGCATCGATCTTCATCATGCCCCCACCATCCCCAGGCACCCCTCCGACGGCAAGTCTACCCGTCGCGCCTTGAAGATGCCCCGCCGAGACGGCATTTTGCAGCGGATGGTTCTCACACGTTCGGATATTGAAGCCGCTTTGGCGCTGCCCTCCCCGGGGGAACGGTCGGACTTCGACCTGGCGCCCGCGCTGAAGGCCGCCCGAGACGCCGACACCCTGCCGCCACCGCGCCCCGCCGCGGTGCTTTGCGGCTTGGTGGAGCGGGAGGCAGGCCTCTCCGTCGTGCTCACGGTCCGTGCGGCGCACCTGCGCCAGCATGCGGGCCAGATCGCCTTTCCGGGCGGCAAGCTCGATGCTTGCGACGCAAGCCCCCTCGACGCGGCCCTGCGGGAGGCGGAGGAGGAGATCGGGCTCAGCGCCAACCGGGTCTCGGTGCTCGGCGGGATCGATCCCTATCTCACCTCGACCAATTTCACGGTCAGCCCCTTCGTGGCGATGCTGCGGGACGGGTGGACCCCCCGCCCCGACCCGGCGGAGGTCGAGGAGGTCTTCGAGTGCCCGCTCGACTTTCTGATGGACCCGGCGAACCGGCGGACCGATCACCGACAGTGGCGGGGCCAGAAGCGGCATTTCTACGCCATCCCCTGGCAGCGCTACTACATCTGGGGCGCCACCGCCGGGATGCTGAAGACCCTGTCCGACCGGCTGGTGCGGCTGGGGGCCGTGGCCCCCGCGGCAGACCCGATCGCTGACGCATCGCCGCTGGGCGCCGGGCGCAGCGTCGCGTGACGGCACCGGCCGTCGCGCTCGATCCGGGCTGGATCACGGGCGACCGGCTGCCGCCCTCGGTGCTTTCTACCCCCGGTCTGTCGCAGGTCCTGGCGGCCCTCGATGGCGCAGCGCTCCTGGTGGGCGGCGTCGTGCGCAACGCCATGCTCGGCGCTCCGGTGGCCGATATCGATCTCGCGACCCCGGTTCCGCCCGCAGCGGTCGCGACGATGATCGAGGCGGCCGGGCTCAGGGCCGTGCCGACCGGGATCGAGCATGGCACCGTGACGGCGGTTGCCGAGAAGACGGGCTTCGAGATCACCACCTTCCGCGCCGACGTCGCCACCGACGGCCGCCGCGCCACCGTCCGCTACACCGAGGACGTGGCGGAGGATGCCTCCCGGCGCGATTTCACCATCAACGCGTTCTACGCCGACGCCGAGGGGCGGGTGATCGACCCCCTGGGCGGGCGCGGAGATCTGGCGGAACGTCGGATCCGCTTCATCGGGGATCCCGCGGCGCGGATCCGCGAGGATTACCTGCGCATCCTGCGCTTTTTCCGCTTCACCGCCTGGTACGGCCCACCCGCCGCCGAGCCCGACACCCCCGGGATCGATGCGGAGGGCTTGGCGGCCGCCGCCGAACTGGCGGAGGGGATCGACCAGCTCGCGCGGGAGCGGATCGGCCATGAGATCCGGCGCCTGCTCGCGGCGCCCGATCCTGCACCGGCGGTCGCGGCCATGGCGGCCTCCGGCGTTCTGATGCGCTGTCTGCCGGGTGCGATGCCCGCCGCGCTCGCCCCGCTTGTGCACCTGGAGGGGGAGGCCGGACGCGGCCATGACTGGCTCGTGCGCCTGGCCGCGATCGCCGGCGGCATCGCAGCGCCCGACCTGGTCGAGGCACTGCGCCTCAGCCGCCCCGAGACCCGCCGGCTGGAGGCGATCCTGGCGGCACGAGATGCGCCGGCGGGGGTCGCCGCCTATCGCCACGGCGCAGCGGCGGCCTGGGCGGGCATGCTGCTCACCGCCGCCTCCCAGGCCATGGCCGACCACCCTCCCGATCTGGCGGGTGCCGCCACGGACATCGACAGGGGGGCCGCCGCGCGGTTCCCGCTCACCGCCGGCGATCTCATGAAGGCCGGTGCCACGCCGGGCCCCGACCTGGGGGCGGCCCTCGCGACGCTCGAGGGTTCGTGGATCGACAGCGGCTTCACGCTAGACAAGTCAGCCCTTCTGACGCAGTTTCGCGCGAGCCACCCGCCCTCCTAGCCCCTCCGGCCGAACCATGCCCCTGGACACCCTGCTCGCCCTCACGGCCTTTGCCTTCGTCTCGACCTGGACGCCGGGGCCAAACAACATGATGCTCGCGGCCTCCGGCGCGACCTGGGGCTGGCGGCAGACCCTGCCCCATGCGCTCGGCGTGGCGCTCGGCTTTCCGATCATGGCCTTCTCCGTCGCCCTCGGCCTCGGCCAGGTCTTCATCGCCTTCCCGATCTTCGGTCAGGCCCTGGCCTGGATCGGCTGCACGATCATGCTCTGGCTCGCCTGGCGCATCGCCACCGCCGCGCCACCGGCCGCGGATGACGCGCCCCAGGGCCGCGGCCGCCCCCTCAGCTTCGTCGAGGCCTCGGCCTTCCAGTGGATCAACCCCAAGGCCTGGGTGATGACCATCGGCGTCTCCGCCAGCTTCGTGCGGGGCGAGACACCGCTGATCGACGCCCTGGCGATCATGGTGGCCTTTGTCTGCGCGGGGCTCACCTCCAGCCAGGCCTGGGTGCTGTTCGGCACCGCCGCCGCCCGCCTGCTGGGCCGGGGCGCGGGGCTGCGGGCCTTCAACATCGCCATGGCGCTGCTGCTCGCGATCTCCGCCCTCTGGCTGGTGATCGACAACTAGTCGTCTGCGCCGATCCGGGGCGAGGCCATCACCGCAGCCTCCTGCCGCCACCAGGTCTGCGCGCCCAAATGCCGTCGCAGCGCGGTATCCGTGGCGGCGGGGGCCTGGGTGATGTAGCGGACCGCCTCCACCCGGCTCGCCCCTTCCAGCCCCGCCAAATAGGCCTCCGCCGCGGCCATGCCGAAGGCGCTGCCGGTCTTCTCGGCGAAGTTCGCGTCCAGATCCGTCCAGACCGCGCCGTCGAACCCCGCCGTGCGGCACCAATCGGCCACCCGCGCCACCACCGCGGCGCTGCGGCCATGGGCCAGCCGTCGCGCGCCGGACCCGACCGAGACCGCACCGATGCGCCCCGGCGGCGCCCGTTCCCGCAGCGCCAGATCAACCAGCGCCCGCCCCACACTGCGCCGTCGCGAGACGATGACATGCGTCGGACAGTCCGTCCCGTGCTCCGCATCGATACAGACCGCCAAGGCGCCCAGGCGCTTGGCGCTGACCCGGCTGAATTCCAGCGGCAGCGGTGGCCCCGCGCCCATGGCCCAGTCCCCCGCCACCCGCGGCGCCAGGTCGTCCAGATCCCAGATCAGCGACCCCCAACCGATGATCGCAACACCGCTCACCGGTGTCGGCCTCCGGGGCCTAGAGACAGACGCAGCTGCATGGTTAGGTCCATGTCGAATCTCATTGATTCGTTCACGTGTTGCCTTAGGCAGGACAGATGCCAACCCCTCGCCCCAGTGATGCGCCGCCCAAGCTGAGCGTTGCGATCGCCGCCTACAACGCCGAACGCTTTCTGGCGGAGGCGCTGGACAGCGTTTTGGCACAAACCTTCAGTGACTTCGAGCTTCTGGTTCACGACGACGGCAGTACCGATGGCACGCTGTCTATCCTGGAGCGATATGCCCAGCGCGACGCCCGGGTCATCGTCACCTCCGGACCGAACCGGGGCCTGGCGCACAGCCTGAACGCGATGGTGGCCCGGGCCCGCGCGCCCCTGATCGCCCGGATGGACGCCGACGACCTCTGCCTGCCCGAGCGGTTCGCGCGCCAGGTGCCCTATTTCGACGAGGATCCCTCCCTCGCGGTTCTCGGCTCGGGATGGGTGCTGATGGACGAGGCTGGCCGGCCGATCAAAACCTTCAGCGTGGCGACCGAGCATGAGCAGATCGACAGCTTGAACCTCTGCGGCAGGACCGCCCTGGCGCATCCCAGCACCATGATCCGCAAGGCCCCGCTGATCGCCTGCGGCGGCTACGACGAAACCTGTCCCTGCGCCCAGGATCTGGAGCTTTGGCTGCGCATCGCCGAGCATGGAACCCTGCGCAACCTGCCGGAGCCGCTGATCTGGTACCGCGTGCACGACAACAGCGTCAGCGGTCAGAAACAGCAGCTACAGCAGGAGATCAGCCGCCGCGCTTGCGAGGCCGCCTGGCAGAGGCGCGGGGTCGAGGGCACCTATCGCTTTCGGATGTACCGCCCTGCCGACCCGGATGCGCCGAGGATGGAGTACACCCTGCGCTATGGATGGGACGCCTGGCGCGAGGGGTATCGCAGCACCTGGCGCCACTACGCGCTTGAGGCGATGCGCACGGATCCATTGTCCAGGGCTGCCTGGAGGTTAGCCCTCTATGGCTGGATCCGCCGGCCGCAGCCGGGCAAGACCGCAGCCGGGGAGTGACCGGCGCGACGACGAGGGAGCGGGCGCAGGAGGAGAGCAGGATGTCATCGGAGATCATCGCCGCCCCCCGCGTGTCGGTCGTCATGACGGTCTTCAACGCGGCTCCCTTCCTGGACGAGGCGATCGAGAGCGTCCTCTCGCAGACCATCACGGATTTCGAGTTCCTCATCCACGACGACGGCAGCAACGACGGGAGCCGTGCGATCGCCGAGCGCTGGGCCGCGCGCGATCCGCGCATCGCCGTCAGCAGCGGCCCCAACCGCGGGATCTCTGCCAGCGCCAACGCGCTCCTCTCCCGGGCCCGTGCGCCGCTGATCGCCCGGTTCGACGCTGATGACGTCTGCCTGCCCGAGCGGTTCGAACGGCAGATTGCCCGGTTCGAGGAAGAGGAGGATCTCGTCCTGCTCGGCACCGGATGGATCACCATGGACGAGGCCGGGCGTCGCATCGCCCCGCTGCGGGCGCCCACGGGCCATGACAGCCTCGATGCCCGGCTCATCGCCGGTATCACCCCGGTCCATCAGCCGACCTGCATGTTCCGCCGCGCGGCGCTCGAGCGGACCGGGCCCTATGACGAGGACCTCACGGTCAGCGAGGATCTCGACCTCTTCATGCGCCTCGCCGAGGTCGGGCGCATCGACAACATCGAGGAGCCGCTGGTGCTCTACCGTGTGCATGATCGCAGCATCAGCGCGCGCAAGACGCATCTGCACGTGGAGAGCGTGCGCCGGGTCTGCGAGCGTGCTTGGGCACGGCGCGGCATCCAGGGCGAGGTCCAGTTCAAACCGTTCAGACCCGACGAGAGCCGCGCCTCGCGCCTTGCCTACACGCTGACCCATGGCTGGCAGGCCTGGCGCGCCGGCTATCGCGACACCTGGCGCCACTTTGCCGGCGAGGCCCTGCGCCTGGGCCCCTTCTCACCGGCGGCCTGGAAGCTCGCCGTCCTCGGCTACCTGCGCCGCCCGTGATCGCCCCACTGGGCGCCCGGTGAGCGCCCGGTGAGCACCTGCCTTCCGGGGTGACGTTCAGGGCCAGCTCGCCATGGGCGGCATGGACATCAGCACCGCCTCGATGTTGTGACCCGTCTCCAGGCCGAAGCGGGTGCCGCGGTCATAGACCAGGTTGAACTCGGCATAGCGGCCGCGGCGGAACAGCTGATGCGCCCGGTCTTCCTCGGACCAGGCCTCGTCGCGCCGCCGCTCGGCGATGGGCAGATAGGCGTCCAGAAAGGCGCGGCCCACGTCCTGGGTGAAGGCGAAATCGGCCTCCCAATCGCCCGAGCAGTGGTCGTCGTAGAAGATCCCGCCGACGCCGCGCGCCTCGCCGCGGTGCTTGATGAAGAAATACTCGTCCGCCCAGTCCTTGTAGCGGGGGTAAAGATCGGCGCCGTGGGGGGTGCAGGCCTTCTCCAGCACCCCGTGGAAGAAGGCCGTATCCTCCTCCATCGCGCGCATGGGGTTGAGGTCGGTGCCGCCCCCGAACCACCAGCCCGCCGGGGTCCAGAACATGCGGGTGTTCATGTGCACGGCCGGCACCTTGGGCGAGTTGAGGTGCGCAACCAGGCTAATGCCCGAGGCCCAGAACCGTGGATCCTCCGCCAGCCCCGGCATCTCCTTACGCGCGGTGAGCGAGCGCTGCGCCATAGCACCCAGCGTGCCATAGACCGCGGAGACGTTGACGCCCACCTTCTCGAACACGCGCCCGCCGCGCAGGCAGGCCATGACGCCGCCGCCGCCGTCCTCCCCGCCCTCGGTGCCGCGGCGGGTCTCGCTGCGCTCGAAGCGCCCCGCGGGGCGGTCGGCGCAGGGGCCGGTGCTCTGGGTGTCTTCCAGACGCTCGAAGGCGGCGCAGATGTCGTCGCGAAGGGTGGAGAACCAGTCGAAGGCCCGCGCCTTCTGCGCCTCCATCCCGGGATCGAGCGCCTCGCCACCGTCCGTGCTGCCGTCCATGCCACCGTCCATTGCGCCAGCTCCTCCCGCATCGCCGCCGAAAACGGCAGTCATTTCCATTTCGGCACCTTTGGTAGCTTGGCGTGCCCCTGGCATCAACAGAGGGCGTCGACGCGGGGGCTCGAACGGCAGATCGATGGGACGTGGTCATCTGCCGCCATCCGGGCGGTGCCCGCCCCGCCATCGACCTGAGGCGCCCGTTTCATGCCCAAATTGCTGCGCTGCGGCCTGGGCGCGGCCGTCGCTGGGCGGATTATCGCTTGGCGGCCGGAGCCTGGTTGATAAGCTCGCGGCGTAGACGGCGAGACGCTCATCCCCCGGTGACGTCATGACAGGCCGCGCCGCCGCTGACCAACAGGGAGCTTGACGATGATGGAACCTGCCACCCGCCCCGCGATCCGCCAAACCGCGACCCGCCACCGCCCGCGGACGCGCGCCCTGACCACAGCCCTCACAACGGGACTGGCCGCGGCCCTCGCCCTGGCGCTGCCCGTGCTGGGCGGCACCGGCACCGCCGTGGCGCAGAGCTGGGACATGCCGGTGCCCTACGGCGACACCAACTTCCACACGGTGAACCACATGCAGTTCGCCGCGGATGTGGAGACGGCGACCAACGGGGCGCTGACGCTGACGGTCCACCCCTCCGGCTCGCTGTTCAAACACCCGGAGATCAAGAACGCCGTGCGCTCGGGCCAGGTGCCGATCGGGGAGTTCCTGCTGTCGCGCCTGTCGAACGAAAACCCGATGTACGAGCTCGACAGCGTGCCGTTCCTGGCGACCTCCTATGCCGATGCCGAGAAGCTGTGGCAGGTGTCGCGGCCCAAGATCGAGGCGCTGCTTGCCGAGGAGGGGCTGACGATCCTCTACGCCGTGCCCTGGCCGCCCCAGGGCCTGTACGCCGACAGCGCGGTCAGCGACGGCGGTGAGCTGGCGGGCATGAAATTCCGCGCCTACAACACCGCGACCGAGCGGCTGGCACAGCTGATGGATGCGGTGCCGACCCAGGTCGAGGTGCCGGATCTGGCGCAGGCCTTCTCGACCGGCCGGGTCGATGCCATGGTGACCTCGCCCTCCACCGGTGCGAACACCAAGGCCTGGGACTACCTCAGCCACTACTACGACGTGCAGGCCTGGCTGCCGAAGAACATCGTCGTGGCCAATGTCCGCGCCCTGCGTAGCCTGGACGAGGAGACCCGCAACGCGATCATGGTCGCCGCTGACAAGGCGCAGGCCCGCGGCTGGGCCGCCTCGATGGAGGAGACCGATACCAAGACCAAGGCGCTGAAGGAGAACGGCATCGAGGTCGCCCCGCCCTCGGACGAACTCAAGGCCAAGCTGCAGGGCATCGGCGCCACGATGACCGAGGAGTGGCTGGACCGCGCCGGCGAAGAAGGCGCCGCGGTCGTCGCCGCCTTCAAGTCCGACAGCTAAGCCCTGGCGCCATGCGCTGCACCGGGCGGGGCCCGTCCCGCCCGGTCTACCTCAAGCCCGTTTCAGGCCTGCCCATCCACCCCTGCGGTCAGCGTAGGCCATGAGACCCTACCGGGCCGCTAATCCGATCGTGGCGACCCAAAACCACCGGCAGCCCGCCGCTTCGCCTGCCCACCCCGCGCCACGCCTCCCACAGCCCCCAGTCGCCGGATCCCGCCATGCGCGCCTTTCTCGACCGTCTTTATCTCTGGTCCGGCTATGCGGCGGCGGGGTTTCTGGTGCTGATCGTGGCGACCGTCCTGGTGCAGGTGGTCTTCAACATGGTCGACGCGCTGGCGCTGGCCGTCGGTGCCCAACCTGTGGGCCTCGTCCTGCCGTCCTATGCGGAGTTCACTGGGTACTTCCTCGCCGCCGCCTCCTTCCTGGCTGCGGCGCATACGCTGCAGCGCGGCGCACTCATTCGCGTCAACCTGGTGATGCAGCGGCTTAGGCCGAAGAGCCGGCGGATCGCGGAGATCTGGTGCGCGGCCGTCGGCACGCTCTTCTCCGCCTACTTCACCTGGTGGATGATCCTGCTCGTGCTCGAGAGCCTGGAATTCAACGACGTCTCGCCCGGCATGATCCCGGTGCCGATCTGGATCCCGCAGCTCTCCATCGCGCTCGGCATGGCGGTCTTCACGCTGGCGCTTGCCGACCGCACGATGGCGGCCTGGCATGGCCAGATCGCCGACGACGCAGGGGAGGCCTGAGCCATGGAGCTTGCCGCCGGGATCCTGCTGATCGTCGCGCTCTTCTTCTTTCTGGGCACCGGCGTCTGGGTCGCGCTCTCGCTCTTTGCCGCGGGCGCCATGGCCTTTCTGCTGTTCACCGACAAGGCGCTGTTCGGCGGCTTCGGGACCATCGGGCAGACGCTCGCCTCCACGGTCTGGGGGGCCTCGAACTCCTGGGCGCTGGCGGCACTCCCGCTGTTCATCTGGATGGGGGAGATTCTGTTTCGATCGCGGCTCTCCTCGGACCTGTTTACGGGGCTCGCGCCCTGGCTGAACCGGTTGCCGGGGTCCCTGTTGCACGTCAACATCCTGGGCTGCGGGATCTTCGCGGCGGTCTCCGGCTCCTCCGCCGCGACCTGTGCGACGGTGGGTAAGATGTCGATCCCCGAACTCGAGCGGCGTGGCTACGACCGGCCGCTGATCATCGGCACGCTGGCGGGCTCGGGCACGCTGGGGCTGCTGATCCCGCCCTCGATCATCCTGATCGTCTATGGCGTGGCCATCGAGGAATCGATCGCGCGGCTGTTCCTGGCCGGCATCGGGCCCGGGATCATGATGCTGGCGCTCTTCATGGGCTATGTCGCGGTCTGGGCCTGGCTGAACCCCGGACGCATGCCGGCGCGCGAGGACCTGCGCATGAGCTTGGGCCAGAAGCTTGAGGCCTCGCGCACGCTGATCCCCGTCGTGTTGCTGATCCTGGGGGTCATCGGCTCGATCTATCTCGGCATCGCCTCGCCCACGGACGCTGCGGCGGTGGGGGTGGTGCTGTCCTTCGTGCTGCTCTGGTGGAACCGGGAGCTGTCGTGGCAGGTCTTCGGGGACAGCCTGATGGCGGCGACCCGGACGTCCTGCATGATCGCGCTGATCCTGGCGGGTGCGGCGTTTCTGACGGTCGCCATGGGCTTTACGGGCATCCCCAGGGCGCTGGCCGGTTGGATCGGCGAGATGGGGCTCAGCCAGACCGGGCTGTTGGTTGCGCTGACGCTGTTCTTCATCGTGCTCGGCTGTTTTCTCGACGGGATCTCGGTCGTGGTGCTGACCACGGCGGTGATCGTGCCGATGGTGGAGGCGGTGGGGATCGACCGCATCTGGTTCGGCATCTTCCTGGTGCTGGTGGTCGAGATGAGCCAGATCACGCCGCCGGTGGGCTTCAACCTGTTCGTCCTGCAGGGGATGACGCAACAGAACGTGCTGCAGATCGCCTGGCACGCCGCGCCCTTCTTCGGGATGCTGGTCCTGGGCGTGGTGCTGATCACGCTGTTCCCAGGGATCGCCGTCTGGCTGCCGAACCAGATGGGCGGCTGATCCACCGCCCGGCCCGCATATGGCTGGCTAACCGCCGCCAGGCCACCAGATGGGCGGCTAGCCGCCGCCGGGCCCCGTATGCGGCGCATGCGACGCTTCGGTCAAAGCGTCATGAAACCGTGATGTCCGGATGAAATCGCTGTGCCTAGGGTGCGACGCACAAAGGGGGGCCGGCACATGACCTATGATCTCGACAGGCGGCTGGCGGCGGAGGCGCTGGGCACCGGCCTGCTGGTCTGCACGGTCGTGGGCTCCGGCATCATGGCGGAGACGCTGACCGAGGATGTGGCCGTCGCCCTCCTCGGCAATACGATCCCCACGGGGGCGATCCTGGTGGTGCTGATCACGATCCTGGGCCCCGTCTCGGGGGCGCATTTCAACCCGGCGGTGACCATGGGTTTCGCGCTGCGTGGCGAGATCGCGCGGCGGCAGGCAGGGCTCTATGCCGCCGCCCAGATCGCCGGCGGGATCGCCGGCGCGATGCTGGCCCATGCGATGTTCGAACAGGCGCTGATCCAACCCTCCACCACCGTGCGCACCGGGGGCGCGCAATGGTTGGCGGAGGTGGTGGCGACCTTCGGCCTGATGGGCGTGATCCTGGCGGCGGTACGCTTTCGGCCCGATGGGGTGGCGCTGATGGTCGGCCTCTACATCACGGCGGCCTATTGGTTCACGGCCTCGACCTCCTTCGCCAATCCGGCGGTGGCCATCGCCCGGGGCTTGAGCGACACGTTCTCCGGCATTCGGCCGGTCGACGTGCCGGCCTTCGTCATCGCGCAACTGGTCGGGGCGGCACTGGCGGTCTGGGTCTTCGGCTGGCTGCTGAGCCCCGCAACGCCGGAGGAGGGGGCGGAGGACTGATGGCCATCGTGATCCACCACAACCCCGACTGCGGCACCTCCCGCAATGTGCTCGCGGTCCTGGAGGCAGCGGCCGAGGCGGGCGGTGAGGCACCGGAGGTGATCCGGTACCTGGAGACCGGATGGACGCGGCCGCAACTGGTCGCCCTGTTCGCAGCGGCGGATCTGACCCCGCGCCAAGCGCTTCGGGTGACGAAATCACCGGCAGATCAGCTCGGGCTGACGACGCCCGACGTGGCGGCGGAGATCTTGCTGGAGGCCATGCAGGCGCATCCGATCCTGGTCAACCGGCCCATCGTCTGCACCCGTCGGGGCGTGCGGCTGTGCCGGCCGTCAGAGGCGGTGCTCGACCTGTTGGAGGTCTGGCCCGCCGGCCCCTTTGCAAAGGAGGACGGCAGCCAGATCATCGACGAGGCCGGCCGGCGGATCAGCTGACGCGCCGGCGTCAGGGGCAAGCCCCCTCGGTCCAGTCGCGCCTCAGGCGCAGTCGGCGATCACGATCCAGCGGTTGCGTTCGGGCTGGAAGAAGACCGAGGGCGGTTGGAAGCGCGTGTTCTCCGGGTCCGGTTTCACCGCGAAGGGTTCGCCCTGGCAGAGGAACGGGCCGACCTTGTCGGTGACCACCGCCACCGCCGTGGCGCGATCCGCCTCGGTCAGCGCGCCGTCCAAGCCGCGCACCCAATTCATGTAGCCGCCGACGGTGCGGTCGTAATCGGTGAGCACGGCATAGGCGACGCCCTCGTGCCGGATCGTCGCCTCGGCCTCTGTGTCCGTGCGGTCGTAGGCGTAGTTGCGCCCCGACTGGCAGCCAGCCGCAGCGAGCGCGGCCGCCAGCAGAGCGGCCCGCAGCATGATCGAGCCCATCGCTCCCTCCCCTTTTTTGCGATGGACGTGAGGGCCCCCGCCCCGATGATCCCGCCCGTCGCGACCGGCGCCGCGGTCCACCCCTAGTCCGCATGCCGTCCTCCGACCCACCCCGACGACAGTGTGGGCGTCGATGGTGAAGGCTCGCCTAAGATCGCGGCGATCCGGTGGCACACCCTGGGCGCTGCCGCGACCGCACAACAAGCGCCTTGACCGCGTATCGCGGCTGCCTTAGGGCGCCGGTGCAGCGCCATCGCGCGACGCCGGTCCGGCCGCAGACGACGGCAACGCTCCGGGCTACCGCAGCGCGGCCTTGCCCGTTCCGAGGACCCAATCGCGCGCGAACACCACATCGTCGACGCCCGCCAGATGCCGCACCCGGTCGAGCTCTGCGACAAGACCCGCGATCCGTGCCTTGCCCATCCTGACGCCGGCCTCGGGCCAGAACGCCCTGACCTCCAGCCTTTGCCCCGTGCGCTTGGCATCGAGCCGTCCGATGAGCCGGTCGCCCTGCATGACCGGAAAGACGTAGTAGCCGTATTGCCGCTTGGCCTCGGGCACGAAGATCTCGATGCGGTAGCGAAAGCCGAACAGCCGCTCGGCACGGGCACGGTCCCGAAGCGCCGGATCGAAGGGAGACAGCAGGCGCACCCGCGATGAGGGCTCGGGGAGCGTGGAGGCGCGCTCAAGCATCGCCTCGGTCGTCACGCTGCGGCGCCGCGACCCGTCCGCCATCTCGACCTCCACCTCGATCACGCGCCCGGCCGCGAGCGCCTCTGCCACCCAGACCTTCGCCTCCTCCCGCGTGACGATCTCGAAGAAGGCGGCAAGCTCGCCGCTGGTGGCAAAGCCCAGACGCGCGAGCGCCGCCGTCATTGCCCAGTCGATGATCGCCGCATCCTCGTGGCGCGCGTTGAGGTGCTCCGCCGGGATCACGCGCTCGGTGAGGTCGTAGAACTTGCGAAACCCCCGGCGATGGCAGACGGCGAGCCGGCCGGAGCGCCAGAGGAACTCGAGCGCGGTCTTCGAGGGATGCCAGTCCCACCATCCCGACCCGCCCTTGGCCTCGCCATCGCCCACATCCATCGAGCAGGCGGGACCTTGGTCGCTCACGTGACGCAGCACGGTGTCCAGTTCCCGGTGCCAGCCGTCGCGGCGCCAAACCGGCCACCGGGTGCGCATGGCGGCCTCCTCCCGCGTGAATTTGAGTCGCCACATGGCGTAGAACGGCATCGGCACGACGGCGGCATCATGGGTCCAGTGCTCGAAGGCCGTACGACGGCGGGCGACAAGCTGCTCCAGCGCCTGCGGTCGGTATTGTCCGCGCCGTGACCACAGGATCAGATCGTGGGCCCGCGCGAGCGTGTTGACGCTGTCGATCTGCACGAAGCCCAGATCCTGCAGCATGCCGTCCAGATCGTCGCCACGCGCCACGCCCGAGCCGCGCCGCAGCAAGAGATGCAGATCGAGAAACAGACGGCGAGCGCTGAGATTGTCGAGGAACGGGCGGATCATCGCGCCACCATAACGCCGGGATGCCTCCGCGACAGGGGAAAGGGGGACGGTGTTGGCTGTCGGGACGGGCTGCTCGCTCCGCCACCCATCAGCGTCTCGACCATCGACGGCCGGTGGCGCGGGTAAGGGGCGTCAGATGGACCGGCTGACCTTATAGGCTTGGCGATCCTGCGTCCTCACGAAGCGCCCGTCTCGGCAAAGCGGCTGCAGTCGCGCGTCTCGCCTAAGTCCTCCTGCACCTCGCCGTCGGTCATCTCGCGGAGGCTCTCATCAAGCACGCTGAGTAGCTGCTTCACCTCCACCTCGCCGGCGCCGGCCATCTCCTTCTCAAGGATCTCGAGGACAAGGCGATTGCATTTTCGCACCGCTGTGTCCTGTGCGGCACCGATGTCGTCGCAGACGCCGGCGACATCCATATCGCATTCGATCTGGTCGAAGGTCGTCTCCGCCAGCGTCCAGTTGAGCGTGAACTGGGCCGCCAGGTTGTCGAGCGACACGGCCATGTACCGCACCGGCGCGGGCCCCACGACGCCCAGCGAGGCCCGGTCCTTTGCCAGGTCGGTCCGGGCGTTGCGCGTGGCCAGGATCCCGCGGATCGGCGACAGCAGTTCGCCGCCCCAATAGCTGCGCTCGTCGCGTTTGTCCGAGACGCGACTGGGGAAGTCGAGGACGATCAGCGTGGCCTGGACGTTGCCGCGTCTGACGTGTTCCGAGGCCGACATCGCCCGGATCAGATCGACCGCCGTCTCGACCCCCGAATTCTCGAAGTAACCGCCATCGACGAAGCGGGCCTTTGCGGCTTCGGCTCCCGCCGGCAGATCCAGCGTCGCCGCGGGCGAGACGATGGGAAAGCGCGCGCTCATCACCCCCGCGGTGAGGATGGTGGGATCGTCGCACGGCGCCTCGGCGCAGCGCATGAGCTGAGCATAGGTCCGCACGTTCCGGTCGATGAAATTGATCGGCGAGATGACCATGCGCTCGCCGGTGGTCACGTCCGTCGTATTCAGAAGCAGCGCGGGGATCGGCCCTTGGGGCGTCCACGACGTGATGATCCCTTGGCTCAGCGAGGTTTCGTCTTCCTCGCCCGACCACGCCGCGAAGGTCGCGTCGAACCCCGCCTGCAGGGCCTTCGCCCGATCCGGGATCTCGCCCAAAGCGACGGGCCAGAAGCGCGCGGTGAAGTCTGCGAGCCCCAGCGAGGCGAGGGCTGGCGACAGGAAATCATCGCGCAGCGTCTCGCGGGTCGCCCTCATGTGGCAGGCGGCATCGTCGACGTCCGCACACCGTCCGCTCAGCTGAACGCCTGCAAAGACCGCCGCCCCGACAGAGCCCCCCGAAACCCCGCTGATCGCGAACAGGTGGCGCTGGTAGCGAGGCACCGCCGCCTCCATCCGGCTGAGGAAACTGGCCGTGTGATAGGCGGCATAAAGCGCGCCGCCCTGGGTGGCGACCACATGCACCGGAAAGGGCCTGTTCGGGTGCTCGCTCCGCCAAGCCGCGAGCCTTCCTTCGAGCCAGGCGTCGAAGGCCTCCGTCGCCGTGGCATGCCTAGGCTGGGCCGAGACCCCGGTCATCTCCACGCGATGATTGTCGTTGAGATCGAGAAGCGAGAGCGCGACCGCCACGCCGATCAGGATCGTCAACGCCGGGAAGGCATAGCGCTCGTAGAGATAGGAAAGCCCTGTCGTGATGGTCGCTAAGGCCGTCACGATGACAAAGGCGACCGCCATGGGCCCGAAGAAGCGGGGCACGTCGACCCAGAAGAAGATCAGCGCCGCGATCAGCAGCACATAGAGCCAAAACTGCCAGCGATACCAGATCCGCTCCGCGTTCACCTGGTCCTGACGACGGAACTCTTCCTGAGTGACCTGCGTGCCGCCGATCAGCCCCCGGATCGCCATCAGCGTCACATACCGCTTCCAGAACGTCAGGAAGACCAAGACCGCGATGGCGAGGGAGATCCAGACCCCAACCATCAGGGTACCCTGGGCCCCGGCGCGCGCCGCCTCCTCTCCCCCGGCCGTCAGGTAGAGACCGAGCGCACAGGCAAGCGCCGGCAGGGTGCCGAAGAGGCGCGGCAGCCACTTCGCGAGCTGCTCGACCCGGCTGGCGCCGTCGAGGTTGAGGAGCATGATCCCCCGGCGGTCCTGACCGAGCCCTTTCGTCAGGATGCGGTTGATGAGCCACCGCCCGGAGAACCAAAGCGTCGAGCACATCAGCGCCAGCAGGAAGAAGGTGAGCGCCGCGTCCAACAGGCCCCAGACCCCTGCACTGCCGGCATTCAGCGCCATCTGCAGGTAGATCTCGCGGCTCGGGTCCGGCACGGTCAGCGCCAGCGAGACGAAGACGGCGGTCAGCGCAACGCCACGAAGCTCGGTCGCCACGGCAAGAAAGTCCTGCCAGGGCCGCACAAGAATGCGGTCAATGAAGTCGCCTAGAAACGATAATAGTGTCGTCATGGCGTCCCCCTGAGAACGACGCGATCAATACCCTACCATTAGACACGGGTTCACCCCACAGGGATAGAGGCCCGATCGGCACGTCGCACCGGCGAAACACACGCGGCTTCTTCCAGCCGTCGAGGGGGTCACCGCAGTGCTCTGAGGACGGATAGCGCCAGCTATGGGCGCCCGACGGGGCGCTCCTTAGGCGGAGACATAGCCCTCCGCGCGATCCACCTCGGCGGCATCGGGATCGCGCTTGGCCGGGTCGCCGTGGCCGCCGCCCCCTGGCAGGGCAAGGGTCACCACGGTGCCGGGCGGCAGGGTGGTGGTGATCTTCGGTGAGAGCGGTACCACCGCCCCGTCCGGCCCCACCGCCGACAGCCGCCCCGGCGCGCCAGGGGCACCGCCTGCCAGGCCCGGTGCCGGGGTGCGGACGCGCTCATAGAGGCCGGAGAACAGGAAGGGCCGGTCGCTCAGCACCTCCACGGTCATCTCCTGGCCCAGACCCCCGCGGTAGCGCCCCGCGCCGCCCGAGCCGGGGATCAGCGCGCGCCGGCCGATGACCAGCGGCGCCCGGGTCTCGATGATCTCCACCGGCACCCCGGCGATGCCGCTGGGATAGGCGGTGGCCGACAACCCGTCGCGCCCGGCCATGGCGCCCACGCCCCCGGCGGAGAACCAGGTGAAGCTGAAGGGCCGGCCCGCCCGGTCCTCGCCCGCGATATGGGTGTCCCACAGCCCGTCCGCGCCCGGGGCCGCCACCGCATCGGGCACCGCGCCCGCAAGCGCCCCCATGACCAGCGAGGGCAGGAAGTGGCCCACCAGGTGCCGCCCGCCCACCGCCGCCGGGCGCTTGGCGTTCAGGATCGAACCCTCGGGCGCACGGATCTCGACCGGGCGAAAGGCGCCCTCGTTATTCGGGACCTCCGGGCTGATGGCGCATTTGATGCCATAGGTCGTGTAGGCCCGCGTGTAGTTGAGCGCGACGTTCACCCCCAAGGGCACCGCGTCGGACGACCCTTCGAAATCCACCACCAGCCGCTCGCCCGCGATCTCGATGCTGCAGGCCAGGCGGATCGGCGCCTCGAACCCGTCGATCTCGAGCGCATAGGGATAGCTCCCGTCCGGCAGGGCCGCGATGGCGGCGCGCATGGCGGCCTCCGACCGGGCGACGATCGCGTCCGCCAGCCCCTCGATATCCGCCAACCCGAACTCGTCGAGAAACCCCAGGAGCTGCCGCGCCCCCACCGCATTGCCCACGATCTGGGAGTGGATGTCGCCCAGCACCTCCTCCGGCGTGCGCGAATTGGCGGCCAGGATGTCCAGGATCGCCTGGTTCACCCGCCCGCCCTCGTGCAGCTTCAGGATCGGCAGCGCGAGCCCCTCCTCGAAGACCGAGCGGCTGTCGGCGGACAGCCCCCGCCCCCCGATGTCGAGCGCATGGCAGCACGACGCGAAGAAGGCCACGAGCCGGCCGTTGCGGAACACCGGCGTGGCGATGGTGATATCGTTGAGCTGGCTCGCGGTCATCCAGGGGTCATTGGTGATGAGGACATCGCCCTCCACCAGCGTCTCCACCGGGTGCCTCGCCAGCATATGCACCATGCCCGTGGCCATGGAGTTGATGTGCCCCGGCGTGCCGGTCACCGCCTGCGCCACCATCCGCCCGCGCCGGTCGAAGACGCCGGCCGAAAGATCCCCCGCCTCTCGCACGATGGAGGTGAAGGACGACCGGATCAGGGCGGCCGCCTGCTCGTTCACGGTGCCGATCAGCCGATCCCACAGAATATCGAGCGTCAGCTGATCGACAGCGGCTGACGACTGGGTCGGGCTGTGGTTCATTGTCGGCCTTTCACGACGGAGGCAGCCATGGATCTCGGCCCCATTCTGGTCGGTGTGCTCAGCGATCTCCAGCCCCTGCTGATCATCGCCATCGCGACCGTGGCAATCGTCGAGGCCTGGTCCGCCCTCTTCCATTGGCGCGGCAAGGCGCTCTACCACCGGATCGTCTTCACCTTGGTCCGCAATCACGATTGGCTCTTCCATCGCCTGATGAAGCGGAAAGCCAACAACGACGACGAAAATCGCGTGCTGGTCGAGGACTTCGTGCGCAACCGCTACGTCGATCCCAGCTCCAGGCTCAGCAAAGCGCCGCGCATCATGGCCACCTTCGATCCAGCGCAGGAGGCGATGCGACTGGCAACCGAATACGCCTACATGAAGCAAAAGGACGAAAGCACCGATACCGACACCGACAGCGAGCGCGCCGACCGCGTGTCGCAGCAGGTCAAAAGCCTGTCCGCCGCCCTGGCCGCGACACCCTTGCCCAGCGGCGTGACCCTGGACCTCGGCCCGCTCTTCGATGGCACTGCGCCCAAGGGCAAGGCCGGGCCCAGCCTGCAGGACTGGCTGGCGGACGACTTCGCCGACTGCGTCGCCCTCGCCGAGATCGACCATCGGCGCAAGGCTTGGCTCTATGCCCTCGCGATCGCCACGCTGCTCGCCGCGGCACTGGGCACCGCGCTGCCCGGGCTCGGGCGCAGCGACGGCGGCGGCGGGGCCGCCCGAGCGGAGGCTGCGGGCAGGGCAATCGAGCGCCATGTCGAGGTCCTTGGACCCTTCGAAAGCCGGCAGCTCCTGTTCGAGGCCGATCCCGTGGACCGCACCGACTTCACCAGGGCCGAGCTCGAGATCATCTCGGTCCTTGGCCGCCTGCCGCCCGAGGTCGACGGGGGGCGTGCGCCCTTGCTCTCCGCCATGGGTCCTTGGGAGGACCTATCGGTCGACCAACAGCGCCGCGCCGCCCTCTCGGACCGGCTGCGCAGCCTGCTGAACCAGACCCTGCCGCGGCTCTCGGTGCCGCGCCGGCGCGAGTTGGAGATACGCTGGGCCTATGCGCCGCAGACCCTCAACCGCTTCTTCGCGCTTGAGCTTCTGTCGGCGCTCACGACCGGGTTCGTCGTGGCGCTGCTCGCACGCTCCTGGTTTGCCCGTCAGGGCGCCACGGGCCGCGCACAAGCGGCAAAATCATGAGGACGCAGCGTCCGGGACCGGCCGGGCAATGAGGGTCCCGGCGGGGTCGACCTCGATGGCGGCGGGGCCGGCGATGACGGCGGTGCTCTCGCGTTCCTCGACGATGGCCGGGCCCGCGAGCGTGCTGCCGGGCACCAGCGCATAGCGGTCGTAGACCGGGACCTCCTCGAAGCCAGCGCCGGTCCAGGCGCGCCGATGCCCCTTCAGCGCCGCCGCCCCGCCCCCGCTCGGTGGGGCGGGGGACAGGGCCGGGTGCGGCCCCTCGACGATCACCCGCCAGGCCGCGACCTCGACCGCCGCCTCCGGCACGGTATGGCCGTAGAGCGCGGTGTATCCCGCCTCGAAGGCCGCCTTGAGGGGCGCCGCCAAGGCGGGGGTCAGCGCGGGCGACGGGTCGGCGGCGGGCGTGCCCTGCGGCAGGGGGACAGGCACGGGGATGTCGTAGCCCTGCAGCGCATAGCGCATGTCGGCGATCAGCCGTGCCGCCGTCGCCTCCGCCGCCACGGCGCCCGCCAGCGCCGCGCGCCCCTCCGCCGCCCGCGCCCCCACCGCGGCGGCGGAGGCGGCCCAGTCCAGCCCCGCCAGATCCCGCGCCGCCCCGCCCGGCAGGGTGACGGTATAGTCGCGCGCCAGCGGGGCGGTCAGAAACCCGATGGCAGACATGACCCCGGCAGCAAAGGGATAGAGCACCGCCGGGCTGCCCAGGATCCGGGCCACCCCCCAGGCATGCACCGGCCCCGCCCCGCCAAAGGCATAGAGCGCGAGACGGCTCGCATCGACCCCGCGCTCGACCGCGTGCAGGCGCGCCGCGGCGGCCATCGCCTCGTCCGCCATGCGGCAGACCGCAGCCGCCGCCCCCTCGGCCCCCAGGCCGAGCGCACCGCCAAGCCCCTGCGCCAGCGCCTCGGCCGCGGCGGCGCAGTCCAGTGCCATCTCCCCGCCGGCAAAGAAGCCAGGGTCCAGATAGCCCAGCACCAGATCCGCATCGGTCACCGTGGGCTGGGTGCCGCCCTTGGCATAGCAGGCAGGCCCCGGCAGGGCCCCCGCACTCTCCGGCCCCACGCGCAGCCGCCCCAGCGCATCGAGCCTCGCGATGGAGCCGCCGCCGGTGCCGATCTCGATCTGCTCGATCACCGGCGTCTTGACCGGCAGGCCGGAGCCCTTCTTGAACCGATACCGCCGGTCGACCTCGAAATCCGGCGCCGTCAGCGGCTGGGCCTCCCGGATCACCGCAGCCTTCGCGGTCGTGCCCCCCATATCGATCGACAGCAGATCCACAGGCCCGCGCGTCGCCGCATGGTGCGCCGCCGCCAGGGCCCCCGCAGCCGGCCCGCTCTCCACCAGGCGCACGGGAAAGCGGCTCGCCAACGCCACATCCGCCAGCGCCCCGTTCGACTGCATCACATAGAGCGGCGCGTCGATCCCCACCTCGGCCCGCAGCCGCGCGGCCAGCCGGCCGAGGTACTGCTCCGCGATCCGCTGCACATAGACGTTCGCCAGCGCGGTTGAGGCACGGTCGTACTCCCGGATCTCCGGCGCGACCGCGTGGGAGAGGGTGACGGCGATCCCCGGCGCCTCCGCCGTCAGGATCGCACCCATGGCGATCTCATGGGCGGGCCAGGCATAGCTGTGCAGAAAGCACACGGCGACGGCCTCCACCCCCTCCGCCACCAGCCGCCGGGCCAGCGCCCGCGCTGCACCCTCGTCCAGCGCCGTCCGCACCGTGCCGTCGGCCAGAACCCGCTCGGCGATCTCATAGCGCCGGCGCCGCGGGGCCAGCGGGGACGGGCGCTCCATCGCCAGGTCGTACATGTCGTAGCGGTGCTCGCGCCCGATCTCGACGGCGTCGCGAAACCCCTCGGTGGTGATCAAAGCGGTCACGGCGCCCTTGCGCTCGATCAGCGCATTGGTGAACAGCGTCGTGCCATGCACCACATGGGCGACCGCGCCGGGGGCGATCCCCTCACGCCCCAGCAGCGCGGCGATCCCGGCCACCACGGCCTCGTCGGGGCTGTCGGGCGTGGTCGGTCGCTTCTCCACCGCCAAGCGCTGCCCGGTGCCATCCACCGCGACGATATCGGTGAAGGTCCCGCCGATATCGGCGCCGATGCGATAGCCCATGCGTCACTCCGGGAGGGGTCGCGCCACGGGGCCGGGCGCGCAGTGAGCGGTTGATCCGCGGCGAGGTTCGCCGGAACATCTGCCCCATGCAAGACGGCACCGACAGCGCTGAGGACCCAGGCAACGCCGCGACGGCGGCCGGCGCCGCCGCGGGCCTGCGGGCGGGCGAGGACAGCCTCGCCACCGTGCAGGCCATCGCCAAATGGTGCGACGACGCGCACGACCGGACCCTGCGCACCGCGCGCTGGCAGCTCAGCTATGTCTGGATCCTGGTGCTGCTGGGCATGCTCGCGCTCCTGTTCCTGCCGGTGGTGGTCGAGTTCATCGACACCCGCCTGCGCGGCCAGACGCTGCCAAAGGCGGTCGTGGACAACGCCAACGCTGCCGTCGACAAGCTCGAGCTCAACTACGCCTCGCTCAAGGACGAAGCCGACGGCCTGCAGGCGAACTTCGACAAGCTGGCGGAGCAGATCGCCGCCTTGCAGGACGAGCGCGCGGCCAAGGTCGCCGAGGTCGAGGCGGCCATGCGCCAGCCCTTCGCCGTGTGGGAGCGCACCGAGGGGGATATCCAGCGCAGCGGCGACATCTTGCGCGGTCCGGACGGGGGCTACCTGCTGGGCGGTAGCAGCAGTTCGCAGCCCGCCGTCTTCGCCTCCGACGACGGGCTCAGTTGGTCTGAGTTACCGGTGGACGTGGGATCAGAGAGCGTGAACGCCTGGATCACGCGCATCGTGCCCGCCGCAGACGGCACCTTCTACGCCGTCGACTGGCATGCCGACGGCATCGGCTCGACGATCTACCGCAGCGCGGACGGTGAGCAGTGGGAACGCCTCGCCAGCCTTTCGCTGTTCGGCTTGCTGCCCGATGCGACCGTCCGCGGCCTCCTTCCGCTCGAAGACGGGTCGCTGATGGCAGCCGCCGGCTTCCGCGAGCCCGGGACGGGACCTGGCCCGACCCGGGCCATCCTGCCGACCATCACGCCGGCGATCCTCGCCGTGCCGCCGCAGAGCCGACGGCCGACCCTCGTATGGCCCGGCGACGTCTTTCTCGGCGGCGAGATGACTGCGATCCACCGGGACCGCCAGGGCCGCCTCATTGCGGTGGGCTGGCGCACCACCAACGGCTTCGACGAACAGGCGATTATGGCGGTCGCGCCGGACGAAGGCGCGGTCTCGTCAAGCGACGCTTGGACATCGCCCCCGCCACCCTTCTCCGGTGACAGAGCACGGTTGCAGTTCGTCGGTGAGCATCGGGACGAGATCTGGGTCGCCGGCGGTTTCGGCACAATGCGGGAGGAGGTGCCGGCCCTTTACCGCGGCGATCCCCTCGGACAGCTGCGCCAGGTGCTGCCGCGGGACGACGAGCCGCTTAGGATGATCATCCAGGACGTCGTCTGGCTGGCGGACGGCACGCTGGTCGCGGTCGGCGACCCGCGCGGGCGCGACGGCGGCGAGAACCTGATCTGGTCAACGAACGGGGAGCTTTGGCAGGGCCATCGCCTGTTCGCCTTCGGCGATTTCGATCAGCCCCGCCGCGTGCTGCCGCTGCCCGACGGTCGGCTGCTCATGGCCGCCGGCGCCGGGCCACCACTCGTCACGGTCACCGGGGGTCGTCTGGAACAGGCCATCAACGCCGCTACGCTGCGGGACTTCGGCGCGCGGGCAGAACTACCACCGGGTGTGAACGCCGAGCCACGAAGGGTCTTACCCTTCTCGGAGGAGGACGGACGAGCATCTGGGGACGCGGCGAGCCGCCCACTGCCGGAAACGGGCGCACTGCTCATGCCGCAACAGGCGCACAGCGCCACCGGGCGCCTTGAAGACATCCTGGTGGAGATCACCGATTTGGTTGCCCAGCAGGACAGCCAGCGGCCCTTCCTCGAGACCGCCCGCACGCTGGAGCGGAACCAGCAGGACGGGATCGTCCAGGTCGCCACGGCGAACGAGGCGCTGGAGGACGCGCTGCGCGACGCCGAGCCCGTGCGCCAGGCGATCTCCATGGGCACGCGGGTCGCCATTATCGGCCTGCTGATCTTCCTCGTGCAGATCGTGGTGAACCGCTATCGCTACCTACAGCGCCTAGCCGGATTCTACCGCGCCCGCGGCGATGCCTTCCGCCTGCTCGCCGCCCAGGCCGCGGAGCGCGCGGCGGGCAAGGACCTGCCGATGCTGGAGGGGGTGACGCTCGCCGAGCTCACCAACGCCCTCTCGCCCGACGCGATCGGCTTCGACAAGGCCGCCGATCCGCCGTCGCACCACGTCTCCTCGCTGCTGCAGACCGCCCTCAAGCGCTGATCCCGTCGCTTGCAGCCGACCCCGCTGGCCCTATCGGCCGCGTTGCATGCCCTGCAGCCGCCGTTTCACCAGCCAGACAAGATCCCCGGCGCCCGAGCGCCGCAGGCCCTGTTCGTCGAAGGGGCTGGGATGCGCTGCCACGAAATCGGTCATCGTCGAGATCGCATCCTCCAGGTTCGGTATGCGGTTCATATACCGCTTCGATGCCTGGGCCGGCGAGGTCACATGCTCTTCCACGAGGTCGTCGAATGCCTCCGCAGTGAAATCCTGAATATTCAAAAACCGCAGGATCTTCAGCAACTCGTCTTTCTGGTCAGTTTGTTCCGAATACAATGTCTCATAGATGACCCGGTAATAGCTCAGGCGCGCCCGACGTAACCGCTCGGCCAGCCACATCTTCCGCTTATGGCAATGATTGGCCCAACCAAGGGTGTCGTCCAGCTGGATCGGGCTAAGCGCTTCGCCATCTTCCTCCAGCAGGTCAGGCCGCTCCTGCAGCTTTTCTTTCAACCAAACCGAGGTCTTGACCGCGAGTTCGCGCGAGATCGAGCGGAGGACCTCGTCATGACGGTCCAGCACGATATGCGCATAGCCGCGCGCCTTACTCTCCAGCAGCAGGAACTCGTTCAACAGGTTCGGGACGATTTCGTAGCAGTGCTTGATGACCGGGCGGGTCTCAAGCGCCGCCGCAATATCGCGACGCAGCCGCGCGCGGTCACCGTCGGCCCGCCATCTGTCAGTGATCTCGCCGAACTGACGGCCCGAGTTGAAGGGCTCGTGCTGGGCCGCCTCGTGTTCCGACAGGGCCATGAGAAGGTGGGCGAGGCTGGTGCTGCCCGTCCGCTGCATCGACCAGATGATAAAAGGTCTGCTCACCGTTGCCCCCAAAGCCCCCCAGAGCCCGTGGTCGTCATCCACCGCCAAGGCGGCTCGATGTCTGTCCCATGCTGGGACAGCGCCCCCTCATGCGTGGAAGCTGCCCGGTACCAACGGGTGTTGCAAGCATGCCGATGCACCGGCGCCACCCGTGATACCGCTGCGCCGGTCGGGCTATCGGACCATCAGCGGAAACTCGGCGGCGGTGTCCCAGGTCCAGCCCTCGGCCGTGCGGTGCATCTCGGGCGCGTGGCCCGGCACGATGCGCTCGGCCCGCTCCAGCAGCCGCGCGATGGTCGCGGTGCCGGTCTCGATGGCGTCGAAGGCGAGGTCGCAGCGCCGGCTCATCACCTCCTTGGGGTATTTGATCGCATCGCAGGCCAGCAGGACCGGCCCCGCCGCCGTCGCCACCTCCGCCGCATAAAGCCCGGGCGTATGGCCGGGCGCCGGCAGGACCGTCAGGCCCGGCGCCAGCACGCCCTCACCCTCCAGCACCTCCACGCCGCGGGCGGACAGCCGCTCGAGCAGCCCCTCGGGGATCAGGTCGTCGTCGGGATGCGGATCGGCGGCATAGGCCAGCTCCGCCGCGCTCACGTGCAGCCGCGCGTGCGGAAACAGGTCCAGGTTCCAGGCATGGTCGAAATGCAGATGGCTGAGGAAGATCGCGTCGATATCGCCCGGCCCCAACCCTCGGTCGCGCAGCGCCCGCTTCAGGCTGCCCCGCGTCACGGGCCCGCCGGCATCGATCAGCCAGCGCTGGCCCGCGGTCTCCACCAGCACGACCGAGGAGATGCCGAGGAAATCGTCGCGCAGCCGCAGTGCATTGCCCGTGACCAGAACCGAATAGCGCGCGCTCACGCGGTGCCCTCGGCGGCCTCGGCCACCGCCAGCGCGCCCGAAAGGTCGCCGCCGTGCAGCCGGCGGATGACCGCTGTCAGCCGGGCCACCCCCTCCTCGACCGTGCCATCGTTCATCAGCGTGACTCGCGGCAGGCCCTCCGGCGGCAGCGGCACGCTGCGCGCGCGGCGCTGGGCGATGGCCGCCGCGTCCTCGCGCCCCCGCGCGGCGAGGCGGGCGGCCAGCACCGCCGGGGGCGCATCGATGCCCACCATCAACCCCTGCGGCCAGCGCGCCGCGATCCCGGCGGCCGCGGCGCGGGAGCCGTTGAGCACCACCGTCTCGCCCGCCGCCAGCCGGCACGCGACTGCGCCCGGCACGCCGTAGCCCAGGCCATGCGCCCGCCACCAGGCGAAGAACTGCCCCTCGGCCACGGCCTGGTCGAAATCCGCCTCGCTCATGGCCTCATGCGCCTCACCCCCCGCATCGGCGGGGCGGGTGATGACCCGGCGGACGAAATGCAGGCCCGGCGTCTCGGCCAGGGCCGCCCGGGCGCCGACCAGAAGCGTGTCCTTGCCCACCCCGCTCGGCCCCGTCACCTGGATCAGCCACCCGGCCATGCATCCCTCCCGCCCTTATGAATGTGTCCCGCTCTAGCACGCCGCGGGGCCCCCGTCTGCCCGACCGCGCGACGCGAGGCGCCGCCCAATGCCCGGCGAGCGAAAATGGCGCAATCACATGGCGCAATCCCCCGGGCCCGACGGGTAAGCGACGCGCCCAAGGGCTGGGGCAGCGGTCCCTGCCGTGCTAACGCCCCGCCATGGCGGAGACGAGGGATAGCGCGCCCGGGCCCCAGGCCCCGGATGGGCCTGGCGGGGCGGCTGGCGGGGCGGCCGGCGGGGCGGCCGGTGGGGCGGCCGGCAGGGCGACGCGCCTCGACCGGCGGCTCATGGCCCTCGGCCTTGCCCCCAGCCGTGCCCGCGCGGCGGAGCTGGTCGCGGCCGGCCAGGTGACCGTCGACGGCCATCCCGCCACCAAGCCCGCGCAAAGGGTAGCACCGCAGGCTGCCGTCGCCCTCACCGCCGCCGCGCCGGCCTGGGTGTCGCGCGGGGCGCTCAAACTCGCCCATGCGCTCGATGCCTTCGCGCTGGCGCCGAGGGGCCTCGCGCTCGACCTCGGCGCCTCCACCGGCGGGTTCACCGAGGTGCTGCTGGCCCGCGGCGCCGAGGCGGTGATCGCGCTCGACGTGGGCCACGGCCAGCTCCACCCGCGCCTGGCCGCCGATCCGCGGGTCACCAGCCACGAAGGGGTGAACGCCCGCACCATCCCCGCGGGCCTGGTGCCCCCGGTCGACTGGATCGTCGCCGATCTCTCCTTCGTCTCGCTTTTGAAGGTCCTGCCGGGGCCGCTCGGCCTCGCCCGCCCCGGCGCCACGCTGGTCGCCCTCATCAAACCCCAGTTCGAGGTCGGGCGCGCCGGCGTCGGCCGCGGCGGCATCGTCCGCGACCCGGCCCTGCGCCAAGAGGCCTGCCGCGCCGTCGCCGCGATGCTGGAGGCTGAGAGCTGGTCCGTCCTCGGCCTGACCGAGAGCCCGATCACCGGGGGCGACGGCAACGTCGAGTTCCTGATCGCCGCGCAAAACAGCCCAGGGGAGCGCGAATGACCGATGAGGTCGAGATCGCCACTCTGGGCGCCCAGGGCGATGGCGTCACCGCGGCGGGCGTCTTCGTGCCCCGCACCCTGCCGGGCGAGCGCGTGCGCCTGACGCCGGAGGAGGGAGACCCCGCACGGCGCACGCCGGCAGCCATCCTGCGCCCAGCGCCCTGCCGCATCACGCCGGTCTGCCGCCATTTCGAGGACTGCGGCGGCTGCACCCTGCAACACGCCGATGCGCCAACGGTCGCCGCGTTCAAGCGCGATCTCGTCGCCAGCGCCCTCTCCGCCGCGGGGGTCACGCCCGGCACGGTGCGCCAGACGCTGACGATCCCTGCTGCCAGCCGTCGGCGCATCGCGCTCGCCGCCCGGCGCACCCGCAGCGGGGTGCTGATCGGCTTTCGCGGCCAGCGCGCCGAGACGATCGTGCCCATCACCGACTGCGCGGTGATCACGCCGGGCCTCGCCGCCGTCCTGCCCCGCCTCGCCCCCCTGGTCGAGGCGCTGGCCAGCCGCAAGGGCACCCTGCGCCTGACGCTGACCGAGACCGAGGGCGGCATCGACTGCGCCGCAACCGGCGCCAAACCCCTCGATCCGCCCAAGGCACAATCAGCACCCAGGCATCGCCGGGCCAAGCGCCCCGGCGGTGCGGCGACCTTCAGCCCGGACGCGGAGGCCCTGCGCCGCGATCTCGCCGCCATGGCCGAGGCACTCGATCTGGCGCGCCTGACCGTCGAGGATGAGACCCTGGCCGCCCGGCGCCCCGCCTGCCTGACGCTCGGCCCAGCCCGCGTGCCGCTGCCCCCCGGCGCCTTCCTCCAGCCCAGCGCCGCGGGGGCCATGGCGCTCACCCGGCTGGTGCAGGAGGCCCTCGGCCCCGCCGCCGAGGGCGGGCCCTTGGTCGATCTCTTCGCCGGGGTCGGCACCTTCGCACTACCGCTGAGCGCCGCGGCCCCCGTGACCGCCTATGAGCTCGACGCCCCGGCAGTCGATGCACTGACAACCGCCTGGCGCACCGCGGCACCGATGGCGGGTCTGCGGCGGCTGGAGGGCGTGGTGCGCAATCTCTTCCGCCGCCCGGTCCTGGCCACGGAGCTGAAGGGGATCGCCGGCGCCGTGATCGACCCACCCTTCGCCGGCGCCGCAGAACAGGCACGGGCGCTCGCCGAGAGCACGGTGCCGCGCATCGCCTCGGTCAGCTGCAACCCGGCCACCTTTGCGCGCGATGCGGCGCTCCTGGCCGCGGGCGGCTACGTGCTCGACTGGGTCCAACCCGTGGACCAGTTCCGCTGGTCCGCACACGTGGAAGTGATCGGCGCCTTCCGCCGCCCCTGAGGGTGCAGGGGGTGTGGCTGGCTCAGAGGCCGGGGAAAAACCGGCCGGCGGGGCTCAGCGTGAAGATCTCGCAGCCCTCCTCGGTCACGCCGATCGAGTGCTCGAACTGCGCCGACAACGAGCGGTCGCGGGTGACCGCCGTCCAGTTGTCCGACAGGGTCTTGGTCTGCGGCGCGCCCAGGTTCACCATGGGCTCGATGGTGAAGAACATGCCGGGTCGCAGCTCCGCCCCCTCACCGCGGCGGCCATAGTGCAAGACATTCGGCGCGTCGTGAAACACGCGCCCCAGCCCGTGGCCGCAGAAATCGCGCACCACCGAGCAGCGCTCCCCCTCGGCGTAGGTCTGGATCACATTGCCGATATCGCCGAAGCGGGTGCCGGGCGTCACCGCCGCGATCCCGCGCATCAGCGCCTCATGCGTCACCTCGATCAGCCGCGCGGCAAAGCGTTTGGGCGTGCCCGCCACATACATGCGGCTGGTGTCACCATGCCAGCCGTCCAGGATCACCGTGACGTCGATGTTGAGGATATCGCCCTCGCGCAGCTCATCGCTCGAGCGGCCGGGGATCTTGCGCCCGGGGATCCCGTGGCAGACGACCTGGTTGACCGAGATGCAGGAGGAATGCTCGTAGCCGCGATAGCCGAGCGTCGCGGGGATCGCGCCCTGCTCGATGATAAAGGCATGGCAGCGTTGATCGATCTCGGCGGTGGTGACGCCTGGGCGGACGTGCTGGCCGATCATGTCGAGGCATTCGGCGGCCAGGCGGCCCGCGCGGCGCATCCCCTCGAAGTCCGACGGCTCGTAGAGCCGGATGCCCTCGGCCGTACGGCGCTCGGGCAGCGCCTCGGCCGCGTGCGTGCTCAATTTGTCGTCCATGCCGTCATTACTCCGCAATCGGCACCGGCCGATCAACCGAAATCGCCCCGATCCTGGCGCCATCCGCCCCGGCCGAGCCGAGGGTCACGTGGCAGCGCAGGGCCACCGCTTCAACCCCGGCGGCCCGCGCTGCGGCGAAGGCCGCGGCGTAGCCGGGGTCGAGATCCGCCGCCAAAGCCATCCTGTCGCCGTCGCCGCGCTGGATGCAGTAGACCATGATGGCGCGATGACCGGCTTTGACCATGGCGGCAAGCTCGCCCAGGTGCTTCGCCCCCCGCGCGGTGACGCTGTCGGGAAACTCGTGCAGGCTGGGGGTGCGGACCAGATGCACGTTCTTGACCTCCACATAGGCCTGCGGCAGCCCCTCGGCCGTGGCCAGAAAATCCACACGGCTGGCGGCGCCGTATTTCACCTCCGCGCGAAAGGCGCCATAGCCCTCGAGCCCCGGCACCTGCCCTGCGCGGAGCGCCGCGCCCACCACCCGGTTCGGCACCCCGGTATCGACACCGACCAGGATCCCGCTGCCTGGCGGGCCGAGATCGCCCGGATCTGCCTCCGGCCCTCCCTGCGGCAGCTCTACCATACGGACGGTAAATTTGAGCTTACGGCTTGGGTTGTCATTCGGTTCCAACCAGACCCGCAACCCGGGTGCCTTCAGCCCCATCATGCTGCCGGGATTGGCGAGATGCGCCATCACCGCCTCTCCGTCCCGCGGCCCGCCCTCCAGCACGCAATCGGTAAGGAAGCGCTTGTAGCGCAGCACCAGGCGGGCGGGCACGAGGGCGGCGGCAAACTCCATACAGGCCCTGTGGCCCGCGATGCCCTGCGGCGCAAGCCCCAGAGCCGCGCTTCACCACGCGGTCGCGGTTGATCGAGGCCTCAGGAAGCACGTCGGGGCCGAGTCGAAGCCAGTCGGGCGCAAACAGCGCCGATGCGCTCGGCCAACACGAGGTGCGGCGCGAGTATGCAACGGCCGCCACCAGCATCAGGATCTCGGTGCAACACCGTAAGGTTCGGCAAGTCGCAGCGAACGCGATGGCCCCCGTCCTCGGCCACCGTGCGTGACCCTGATGGATGGCTGGGAACCCTTTGCCTTGATCAAGGGCGGGCAGGTCTATTTCATTTACGGCAATCGTCGAACAGCGCCCGCTCGTCGCGTACCGCGCGGCCGGCGCTTTCTCTGAACGCCACTCAGCCATCCGACGACGCGCCGCTGGCGCACGAGTGCCAGAGTGAGGTCCGGTAAGTTCTAATCACTAGGTTTCTCAAAATGCGACGCCAGCAGCTCGTTGAGATATTGAAGTAAAGAAAAACTCATCGAATATGGGGTCTGTCACTTTTCACTTGGGGGCACGGGTGAAACAGAACTTTGAAAGAACGTGGTTTATGGATTTACAAATTGCCTTGATTCTAATATTGCTCGTGAACTTGGTAACGTACCCCTTCTTTCCAAGCGTGTTTGCTGCTGACTTTTATGCGCCGCCCGAGCGAGAAGGCACTCGAACGTTTTCGTTGGAGAACCCGGCGCTAGAAAGCCCCGTGAAGGCCCAGATCCATGATTACATCGGCGATCATGGTGGACCGGGCTTAAGCGCTGACTACAAAACGTCAGGTCGGTACATGGCCTTCGCCATTCCGATGAAGTGGTGGTACTTGGGCAACCTATTTGATGATGATCCGGTCATTCAGATCCTGCTGCACGGAACGTGGTTGAAGGATCGTCGCGATGGGCAAGGGCTATTGAGGCCTTGGCATGACGGTGGGATGCGCTCTCAACGGGAAAGCCTCTCTCACCAAACCGCCATTCGGATAACGCTGCGCGCGTCCGCTGGGGGAAGGGTTCTGCTCAGCGAGGACGCACTGGTCGGCGCGCGTGATACCGGCGTGCGGACGCCCACGTACCGCCCCGGTGGGCGGCGCGACATCTTCTGGCTGGGTGAGACGTACTGTGGTTTCGACGTCTTTGAGACCGGCGAACCGCGGCAGTGGACTGATGAGCGTGGTGCACCCGCCGACGCGCCGCATCCCGACATTCCCACCCGCTTCCACACGGGACGTCTCTTCGGATACCCGGCGGGAGCAGCGGCCTACGCGTTCATTGCCGACTGCAGCAAGGTCGCCGGGGACAAGGTGCAGTGTCTTTCCACTGCTCCGTTGAACGACTTCGTCGATGTCTACGTCGGTATGGACGCCCGCAACCTGTGCGATGCCCCTGAGATGAGAGCACAGACACTGAAGATGATCTCGGACCACGCGACGCTCGTCGAGAGGGAGTAAGAGCGCCTTTTGATCAGCCTTCCCTCAGTCTCCGCCCCTGACGAGACCGCAAGGTCGCCTGGCGCGCCCGCCCCACCTCTTGATCGTGGCGGAACCGAGGCGTAGGCCCGCGGCACGGCAGCAGGGGGCGATCATGGCGACGAAGACCGCGGCGATGGTGGTGATCGGGGACGAGATCCTCTCGGGCCGCATCCAGGATCTCAACGCCCACCACCTCGCCGGGCGCATGGCCGCCCTCGGCATCCCGCTCATCGAGATCCGCACGGTGCCCGACGACCACGGCGCCATCGCCGCGGCGATCCGCGCGCTCTCGGGCAGCCTCGGGGGCACGGCGGACTACCTCTTCACCTCCGGCGGCATAGGGCCCACCCACGACGACATCACCGCCGATGCCGTCGCCGCCGCCCACGGCGTGCCCATCGACGTGCGCGAGGATGCTCGCGCCCTCCTCCTCGCCCGCTACGGCGAGGACGGCATCAACGCCGCGCGCCTACGCATGGCCCGCATCCCCCAGGGCGCCGCGCTCATCGACAACCCCGTCTCCGCCGCCCCCGGCTTCCGCCTCGGCTCGACCCACGTCATGGCCGGTGTGCCGGAGGTCTTTCGCGCCATGCTCGCCGGCATCGAGCCCAGCCTCACGGGCGGCCCGCCGATCCGCGCCCATGGGTTCGAGGTCGCGGTGGCCGAAGGGGACCTCGCCGCCGATCTCGCCGCCCTCGACGCCGCCCACCCCACCGTCAGCGTCGGCTGCTACCCCTACTGGCGCGATGGCCCCTCGGCCCGGGTCGTCCTGCGCGCCGCCGACCCCGTCGCCCTCGCCGCCGCCGCCACCGCCGCCCGCGCCCTGCTCGAAACCCACGCCCCCGGCGCGGTGCAGGAGACGCCACCCCCCTGATGCCGCCCCCTATGCCCCGGCCTCCGCGCTCTGCTATCCTCGCCCTCCCCCAGCTGCCAACGGAGCCCCCCATGAGCCGCCGCACCCCTCTCCGCACCCCCCTCCTCGCCGCCCTCTGCCTCGCCCTCCCCTCCCTCGCCCTCGCCAACCCCTGCGGCACCGAGGAACGCGGCAAGATCGTCCTCAAGGGCTACGAGATCGGCCAGACCGCCATCCCCCAGGCGGAGATCGAGCGGCTGACCCGCTTCGCCGAGACCGCCGCCACCCGCTTCGAGCTCTGCGTCTCCGCCAGCGTCGACCCCACGGGCTCGGACGCCGCCAACAAGCGCGTCTCCGACGCCCGCGCCGCCGCGGTGGTCAAATTCCTCACCGACCGCGGGGCCGACCCGGACACCATCAAGATCAGCAACGTCGAGAAATCGCAGATCACGCTCTTCGGCCTCCTGCCCGACGACCGCGACAGCGAGCGGACGGTCTACGTCTCCCACAACTGACCGCGCCTCAGCCGCCCGGGGCCGTCCCGCACGGTTCCGGGCCGCTTTCGCCCCAAAACCCCCCGAAACGGCCCGAGTTGCATCCAGCCACCATTCCAGCGCGCCGAATGCGCGCGCGCTGCCAGGGCTTTGCGCGCAGTCCCCGTGGCGCGTGACCCATCCTGCGCCCGCGACAATGGTGGAGGGGAACGGTGGACAGCAAAGTGGAGCGGCGGAGCAAACCCGGCAGCGGGCCCGAAGACACGGCGACCGACAGCGGCATCGCCCAGGGGGTGGAGGCGCTTTTGACCGCCCTCGCCGATGCCGCCAAGGCCGAGGTCGAGGCCGCCGCGGCGCTCACCGACGCCCGCCACCGGCATCGGGAGGTCGTGGCCGCCCTCACCCGGCTGGGCCTCCTGATGGACCCGGACGCGCGGCGGCGGGTGCAGCGCCACATGGCCCTGATCGCCCGGCGCCATGCGGTCGGCAAGGGAGAGGGCGGGCGCCCCCGCACTGCCCGGCAGGAGGCCGTGATCGCCTTTCTGGTCGAGGAAGCGCGGGAGCGTTTTCGCGTCTGGCAGCTCGCCGCCTACCTCCAGGACCTGGATTTTCGGATGCCCTCGCGCGCCGCCGCCAACATCTGCCGCGACCTGACGCGCAAAGGCATGCTGACCCGCCTAGGCCACGGCCACTACGCCATAGACCTCAGCCATCCAACGCTCTTCGACCGAACGATGGAGTACGCGCGGGAGGGATTGGATTTATCGCTACGTTAGAGTGAAAATCTGTATACGCACAATAATTCTCCGACGGTCTCGCGCAAAATATTACAGTCTTCTTTTTTTCTTCCACACGCGCCTTTTTTCTTTAGGAACTCCACATCGGTCGAGTATCTTGTGGAGATTTGCAATTTTGGAGTCAATTAGTTTTCCAGTCCGTGTAACTATAAATTTCTCCTCTGGCCTTCCAAAATCTGAGCTCTGAGTTCCTTCTCGTAATTTCAGGCCAAGATTTATGATATGTGTCAAAGTAAAGTCTGGTTTGATTTCCCATCTCAATGGGGGTGGCAATTTATTTTTCGGACCTCTTAAGCAAGGTAGAAAGAAGAACTTTGCACCTATCCTTGGATTTATGCCATAGATCAGACATAGATCATCTCCACTATAGTAAGAAAGAGTTCGTCTATCTCCTAAGTAATATTCCCCATTATCATTAACTAGATCTCTTGAAGATATCTGCAACGGAAGAAAGCCATGATCTTGATTTAGATAATACACCTCAAACCAAAAACCATATCCACCGTCAAATATCCCAGATACATCATAGTGCACCATCTCTAGGCATACTGAAATTATCTCACTATATTGAGTTGGGAATTTCGTTGGAAATATACTTTTGAATCGTTCGAGAAACTCATCTGCTCCACTTCCTATACAGGCAATAAACCCATCGTCATGATGAAAGCCCCTTACAAGCCCTGTTGATCGAAATACAAACTTGCCGTCAATTACACCAGATATGACAGCAGTAAATCCTTGACAATATTGTTTGATAAAACTATCAATTGAAGCCTCTGAATTAAAATCAAATTGGTCTAACATCTTTATTGCAAACCGTGCTCTATCATAATTCCCGCTCCATTGAAGTGCGAGTGTTGGATTTATCTTGACAATTTTTCTATCAAGCCTCGTGATAGTCCTCTGCCTAATTTTTGGAGCTTTCAGTATGTCTTCTGGTATGACGTCTTCAAGTCTATCATCATTGCTCGAGATAATTATATCAGAAATTAAAAAATGTTGATTTCTATATTTATAAACTATGCATAGTGTCATGACTTAATGCGCAGTGGCCCAGCTTGCACCCGAGCCACTATCAACAATAAGTGGAACAGATAAGGCAATATCTGATGTAAAGACATCTGACATCAAAATAGAAACCGCTTTTGAGAGTTCTTCAGCCTTCTTTTTGCTTACCTCAAATAACAACTCGTCATGCACCTGCAAGAGCATCTTCCCCTCCAGCCCGGCTTTCTTCATGGCGCTCGGGATGCGGATCATGGCGCGGCGGATGATGTCGGCGGCGGTGCCCTGGATGGGGGCGTTGATGGCGGCGCGCTCGGCAAAGCCGCGGCCCGGGCCCTTTTGGGTGATGCCGGGGGTGTGGATGCGCCGGCCGAACAGCGTCTCCACATAGCCGTGCTCGCGCGCAAAGGCCTTGGTGCGGTCCATATAGTCGCGGATGCCCGGAAAGCGCTCGAAATAGCGGTCGATGAAGTCCTGTGCCTCGCCCCGCGGAATCCGAAGATTGTTCGCCAGACCAAAGGCCGAGATGCCGTAGATCACGCCGAAATTGATCGCCTTGGCCTGGCGGCGAATGGCGGGCGTCATCTGGTCCATGGGCACGCCAAAGACCTCGGAGGCGGTCATGGCATGAATATCCTGCCCCTCCTTAAACGCCTGCTGCAGCGTGTCTATTTCGGCGATATGCGCCAGAATCCGCAGCTCGATCTGTGAATAGTCGAGCGATAGGATGACATTGCCCTCCTCAGCGATAAAGGCCGTCCTGATCTCCCGCCCTTCTTCCGTGCGCACGGGGATGTTCTGCAGGTTGGGGTCGGTCGAGGCCAACCGCCCCGTCGAGGTCGCCGCAAGACTAAACGACGTATGGACCCGCCCGGTCTCGGCATTGATATGGGTGGGCAGCGCGTCGGTATAGGTCGACTTCAGCTTCGAGATCTGGCGCCAGTCCAGCACCTTGGCGGGCAGGTCGTGCCCCTCGGCGGCCAGGGTCTCCAGCACGTCGGCGCCGGTGCCCCAGGCGCCGGTCTTGCCCTTCTTGCCGCCGGGGAGCGACATCTCGTCGAACAGGATCTCGCCAAGCTGCTTGGGGCTGCCCACGTTGAAGGGCCGGCCCGCGAGCTGATGGATTTCCTCCTCCAGCCCCGCCATCCGCTGCGCAAACCGCGAGGACATGGCCGCCAAAATATCCCGATCGACCTTGATCCCATGCCGCTCCATTTCCGCGAGAACCGGCACCAACGGTCGCTCCAGCGTGTGGTAGACGGTAGAGACCCGTTCCGCCGCCAACCGAGGCCGCAAAACGTGGAAAAGCCGCAGCGTGACGTCGGCATCCTCGGCCGCGTAGTGCGCCGCCTCCGCCACGGCCACCTGGTCGAAGGTGATCTGACCCTTGCCGGATCCAATCAAGTCCTTGATGGGCTTGCATTTGTGGTCCAGATGACGCGCGGCGAGATCGTCCATGCCGTGCCCACCGAGGCCGCTGTCGAGCGCATAGGACATGAGCATCGTGTCGTCGATGGGCGCCATGGTGATGCCGTAGCGGGCCAGCACCTTGAGGTCGTACTTGAGGTTCTGCCCGACCTTCATAATCGCGGGGTCGGCAAGGATGGGCGTGAGCGCCTCGAGCACCGCCTCCCGGTCGAGCTGGCCCGCCACGCGCTCGCCGCCGCCCAGCAAATCCGCCGCGCCATCCACATGGGCGACGGGCACATAGGCCGCTAGGCCAGGGCGGGGGGAGAGGGCGATGCCCACGATCTGTGCCACCATCTCGTCGAGGGAGGTCGTCTCCAGGTCGAAGCAGAGGATCCCGGTCACCTCCGCCTCGGCGATCAGCGCCTCGAGCGCGGCCATGTCCGCGACGGTCTTATAGGTCGAGGGATCGAGGGGCGGGAGCTCGCGCATCGCGCCGAGGGCACCGGCACCGCCCTCGGCCGCGGCCGCGGCCTCCGCCGCCGTGGGGCTCTCGACCGGTTTCGCGGATGGGGTGTCGACGCCGTAGGCCTCGGCGACGCGGGCGGTCAGGGTGCGGAACTCCATCTGCGTCAGGAAGCCCAGCAGCCGTTCGGGATCTGGCCGCTCCAGCCCGAAGGTCTCCGCCGCCTCGGGCACCGCGACGTCCTGCTTGAGGGTCACGAGCGCGCGGCTGAGGCGGATCTGGTCGGCATAGTCGATCAGGGTCTCGCGGCGCTTCTTCTGCTTGATCTCCTGGGCGCGGGCGAGGAGGTCGTCGAGGGTGCCGTACTCCTGCAGGAGCGCCGATGCGGTCTTGGCGCCGATGCCGGGCGCGCCTGGGACATTGTCGACGCTATCGCCGACCAGCGCCTGGTAGTCGATCATCTTGTCGGGGCCGACGCCGTAGCGGGCCTCGATGTCCTCCGGCCCGTAGGTGATCTCCTTCATGGGGTCGAAGAGCACGACGCCGCCGCCCACCAGTTGGGCGAGGTCCTTGTCGGAGCTGACGATCGTCACCTCGGCGCCGGCGGCGCGGGCCTCGACGGCATAGGTCGCGATGATGTCGTCGGCCTCGAAGCCCTCCATCTCGATGCAGGGCAGGCCGAAGGCGCGGGTGGCGTCGCGGATCAGCGGGAACTGGGGTTTCAGATCCTCCGGCGGGGGCGGGCGGTTGGCCTTATACTGATCGTAGAGGTCGTTGCGGAAGCTCTCGGAGGAGTAGTCGAAGATCACCGCTAGATGCGTTGGGCCGCCGGTGCGCCCTTCGGCGCCGAACCCCTCCACCATGCGGTGGATCATGTTGCAGAAGCCCGCCACGGCGCCCACGGGCATCCCGTCCGAGCGGCGGGTGAGCGGAGGCATCACGTGGTAGGCGCGGAAGATGTAGGCCGAGCCGTCGATGAGGTAGAGGTGATCGCCCTTGCCGAGGGGCATGGCCAGGCTCCGTTGCGCGCTGTCGGGACCGTCAAGCTAACGGGCCGTGCGCGGGTGGCAACCCGCCCCATGCGGCCCGCCTGCGCCCCGGACATGCCCCATCGTGCGAGGTGTCAGTGTGCGTCGTCCTCGGCACCCTTCTTCAGCACGAAGCGGCGGTCGCAGTAGCCGCACTCCACCCAGCCCTTTTCGCCGATGGTGTAGTAGACGCGCGGATGGCCAAGGGCGCCGCCCTGGCCGACGCAAGACACCCGTCGGGTGGTGACTTCGACGATCTCGGGCGTGGCGACGGTCATCGGTTCGATCCTGGCTGGCGGCGGCTTGCACCGCTGCGTGCGACATGGGAGGGACCATAGCGCCGCCGCGGCGCAGGGCCAAGACGGCGCGAGTGCCGCAGCCTGCGACGAGCGCGGCACGCGGTCTTGCCTGGCGAAGGGACGGAGCATGCCGACGAACGCCATCGAAGTCCGAGGGTTGGAGAAGACCTATGCCGCCGCCGGGCCCGGGACGGCACCGAAGCAGGCGCTGACGGGGATCGACCTCGACGTGCCTGCGGGGTCGATCTTCGGGCTCTTGGGGCCGAACGGTGCGGGCAAGTCGACCTTTATCAACATCCTCGCAGGCCTGGTCACCAAGAGCGCGGGGCAGGTGCGCATCTGGGGGTTCGATCAGGACGTGAACCCGCGCCAGTCGCGGGCGGCCATCGGGGTTGTACCGCAGGAACTGAACATGGACCCCTTCTTCACGCCGCTGCAGTCGCTGGAGGTACAGGCGGGGCTCTATGGCGTGCCCAAGGCGCAGCGCCGGTCGATAGAGATCCTGGAGCGGCTGGGCCTGGGCGACAAAGCACGGGTCTATCCGCGCACGCTGTCGGGCGGCATGCGCCGGCGCCTGCTGGTGGCCAAGGCCATGGTGCACAACCCCGCGGTGCTGGTGCTCGACGAGCCGACGGCGGGGGTGGACATCGAGCTGCGCAAGCTGCTGTGGGACTATGTGCGCGAGTTGAACGAGGCCGGCACGACGGTGATCCTGACGACCCATTACCTGGAGGAGGCGGAGGCGATGTGCGACCGCATCGCGATCATCGACGACGGCCGCATCGTGACCTGCGCGGATACCGGCGATCTCTTGGCGACGCTGGATGCCAAGACCCTTGTTCTGCGGTTGGAGGGGGCGCCGGCGGCGCTGCCTGTGCTGGGCGACGGGGTCACGGTGGCGGTGCGGGAGCCCGGGGTGATCGCGCTGACCTACTCGCGCCGCCGCCACGGTGCCATGGCGTTGGTCGAAGTGGTGCGGAGCCAGGGCTATGCCATCGTCGACATCACGACCGAGGAGCCGCATCTGGAGGATGTCTTCCTGTCGCTCACGGGCAGCGCGGCATCTGCGGCCGCCGAGTAAGCGCGGTACAGCGCGAGAGAGGTCCCGCGGGGCGTAGACGACGTCGGTTGCGGGGCGTCCGGGCGGCGATTGCGTCATAGCGAAGACGACCCTGAAGGACGCGCGCGCTCTGCCCGCCTGGCGGGATCCATGGATTGCATTTCAAGACTGAACGGACTCCCCGCCCACCCTGTTTTCAGCTTCCTTCATTTAACGAAATGCAAGGTTACCCCATCGGTTCGAAGCCGCCACCGACCGAAGGCAGGACGCACGGCGCGCCACCGGCCAGCGGCCCCTCGACCCATTGCATCGCAGGCATTGTTCCGCTCGGACTTTTGCGCCGGGTCCTGAGCGCATACCGTGCTGCCGCGCCCTGCCGGAGGACCCGATGACTGCACCTGCCTACGACCCCGAGAACATCTTCGCCAAGATCCTGCGCGGCGAAATCCCGAACAAGACCGTGATGGAGACCGAGCACTGCCTGGCCTTTCACGACATCTTCCCCAAGGCGCCTGTGCATGTGCTGGTGATCCCCAAGGGCGCCTATGTGAACGCCGAGGATTTCGGGGCACGCGCCTCGGATGCGGAGATCGCAGATTTCGTGCGCACGGTCGCCGCTGTGGCGCGCGAGACGGGCGTCGCCGAGAGCGCTGGCGGCCAGGGCTTTCGCACGATCGCCAATGCCGGCGCTGACGGGGTGCAGGAGGTGTTTCACTACCATGTCCACATCCTCGGCGGTCGCAGCCTGGGGCGCATCGTGCCCAAGGCGCCGGACGAGGCCTAAGGCGCCTCGCTTGCGCTAGGGCGGGCCGCCACTGCCGGGCCCGAGGCGCCAGGGCGATCGCTGGACTGCGCCCTTAGGCGGCAAGCTGGCGGGCGAGATCTTCGAGGTCTGTCGCGACGAAGCTCCAGGGGCCGGTCGGGCGGAGGTCGGTGGTCTGCGCCGGGCCGTGCTCCTGCGGCCGGGGCACGAAGGCCGTGGCGAAGCCCAGCGCCGCGGCGGCCTCGAGGTCGTCGTTATGGGCCGCGACCATGACCACCGCCTCGGGCGGCAGGCCGAGGGCGGCGGCGGAGCGGAGATAGGCCGCGGGCTGGGGTTTGTAGGCGCGGGCCACGTCAGCACCTAGGATCGCATCCCAGGGCAGGCCAGCATAGCGGGCAAGGCGCACCATCAGGGCGATGGAGCCGTTGGAGCATGGGGCGATGAGCATCCGCGCTCTGATCGCCGCGAGGCCGCGGCCGCTGTCAGGCCAGGGCGGCAGCTGCTCCCAGGCGTGGTTGAGCGCCGCGAGCGCGGTCTCGTCCAGACGTCCGGCATGGCCGCGGGCGGCGAGCACACGCTCGAGGTTTTCGCGGTGCAGCGTGTCGAGCGGGACGTAGCCGCGCGCCCCGTCGCGGACCCGTGCCATGGCCGGCTGGTATTCGGCGCGCCAGGCATCGGCGAAACCGGTGGGGTCTTCGGCGATCCCGGCGGCCTCCAGGATCGGTTGGGCGGCGGCGGCGACGCCGCTCCGCCAATCCACGACGGTGCCGAAGACATCGAACAGGGCAGCCTGGATCATGGGCGCTTCTGGCCGAGCATGCTCATGCGACGGGCTTAAGCCAGCCGCGATAGCGGATCATGGGTCCGATCAGAAAGAGGCGGACGGCGATGTCGAAGGCGAAGGTGCCGTGCTCGGCGAACTCCACCGCCTCGGAGACCGGGAGCAGGAAGCGCGGCAGCGGCAGGCCGAAGAGCCGGCCGGCGGCGACCTCGAGATGGAGGCGGCCCTGGTCGACGCGCAGGATCAGCTCGAAGACCGAGGGGCCGACCGCTTCGATCACCCGGCCCGGGCGGGCGACGCTGAGGCGGGTGGACAGGCGATGGCCGTCGAAGGAGCGGTGCCAGTGCTCCTCGGTGCCGCGTGCCCCACGCCCACGTTCGACCATGATGACCACGGGCACGGAGCGGCCGTCCGGCGGGAAGCCGAAAGCGCCGGCCAGCCAGCGAGCGACCGGGTTGCGTCCCCGCTCGATGGTCGCTTCGCCCGAGAAGACGCCGTCGGGTCCCTCGTGGAACGCCCGCACTTCCTCGGGCAGGGCGGCCCAGGCGGCGGGGCCAAGTGCCTCGGCGAAGAGGGTCATCCGATCAACCGCCGCCGCAGCGCTTCGTCCGGGAGGGCACAGAGATCGGTGCGCCCCAGCAGCCGGTAGCGATTGCGGGCCATGCGCGCGTAGAGCCAGCGTCGCAGGCCCGCGGGCGGCGCCATGACCAAGGGCGCGATGAGGCGCGGCCAGCCGCCCATCTGCCGGGTGGCCACCGCGATGCCCTCCATCCCCTCGTAGCCGTAGCCCTCGTGCAGACAAAGCCAGCTCGCCGGATCGTCCGGGTCGAGGCCGAAATGGCCCATGACCGCGCGCCCCAGCGGCGTTTGCACCGCGCAGAGGCGAAAGCGCCCCAAAGGATCGTGGCGCGCGACGAACCGCGCCCAGACTGAGCAGAGCGTGCAATCGCCGTCGACGAAGAGCACCGGCCCCTCATCGGGGAAGGGCGGCACCGCGGGGTCGGCGCGATAGGCGTGGCGGGGGCGCTCAATCGGGGTCATGGCGGCGAAACTAAATCGGGTTGATGACCAGACTACGGCGGTCCCGATGTGGAACCGGGTGTTGGAGACAAGCGGAATCGCGGCTTGTCGCCGCGATGAGACCTCGGGAGCACCCTGGGGGTGGCGGCGCGGCAACGCCCGGCGGAGAGCGCTTGGCCGTCACCGCCTTTTCTGGCTGGGGAGAAGCCCAAGGGCTTCGGTTCGAGCATGCGACAGGGGCAGAGCGCGTCAAGGACAAGCGGGCTGCGCCCGTCGGCCTTGCCGATCCTTGACCCGCCCTGCCCCTGTAGATCCTGGCCCTGTCGATCCCGGCCCCGTCTATCCTGGCCTGTCATGGGTCAGGCGAGCGGTTTGGCGTAGTCGATGATCGAGGTGCCCTTGCGACGGCGCCGGCCGGTCTCGTGGAAGCCGAGGCGGTGGTAGAGCGCCTGGTTCTCGGTCATCGCGACATTGGTGATGAGGCGCAGGGTGGTGAAGCCCGCAGCACGGCCCTCAGCCTCGGCCAGGGCGAGGAGGGCGCGGCCAAGCCCCCTGCCCTGGTGGTCGGGATGGACCGCAACATGGTCGACGAGCCAGGCATGCTCACCCGGTGGCGCCTCCCCCGGCGGGGCGGGACAGGCGATGAGATAGGCGATGGGATTGTTACATTCGGTCTTAGCGGTGACCGCCGGGGCAGCGACCAGACGGCAGTGGCCCTCGGCGATCGCGGCGGCGAAGTCGGGATGCATGGCCGGTGGCTCGCCGCCGAGGCGCGGGACATAGACCGCGTAGGCCGCGCGGGCGAGGGCGGCCAGCGCCGGGATATCCGCGGCGCTGGCGGGACGCAGCCCGGCGAGCGGACCGGTCGCGCCCTGCGCTGCCGCGGCGGCGGGCCCCGCGCTGTCGGCGCCGCGCGTCACACTCGGTTGTCGCCGATGCGGCCGCGGTTCTGCCCCACCTGGCCGCGGTGCATCAGCACATGATCGAGCAGCACGCAGGCCATCATCGCCTCGCCCACCGGCACGGCGCGGATGCCGACGCAAGGATCGTGGCGGCCCTTCGTGACGATCTCGCTTTCCTGTCCCGCGGTGTCGATGGTGCGGCGGGGCGTCAGGATCGAGGAGGTGGGCTTCACGGCGAAACGCAGCACCACGTCCTGGCCCGTCGAGATGCCGCCCAGAATACCGCCCGCGTGGTTGTCGGAGAAGACCGGGCCGTCCTGGCCCATGGTGATCTCATCGGCATTGGCACTGCCCTTGAGGGCGGCGGCGGCGAACCCCTCCCCGATCTCGACGCCCTTTACCGCGTTGATCGACATCATCGCGGCGGCGAGGTCGGTGTCGAGTTTGCCGTAGATGGGCGCGCCGAGGCCCGCGGGCATGCCGGAGGCCGCAACCTCGATCACCGCGCCCACGCTGTCACCCTCCTTGCGGAGCGCGTCCATATAGGTCGCCCAGGCCGCGGCGGTGGTGGCGGAGGGGGCGAAGAAGGGGTTGTTGTCGACCTCCGCCCAGTCCCAGTCGCTGCGGTCCACCGCATGGGGGCCGAGCTGGACCAGGGCGCCGCGGATGGTGAGCCCGGGGCACAGCTCGGCCAGCGCCGCGCGGGCCACGCCGGAGGCCGCGACCCGGGCCGCGGTCTCGCGCGCCGAGGACCGGCCACCGCCGCGATAGTCGCGGATGCCGTATTTGACCCAGTAGGTGTAGTCGGCATGGCCGGGGCGAAAGCGGCTCGCGATCTCGGAGTAGTCCTTGGACCGCTGGTCGGTGTTGCGGATCATCAGCTGGATCGGGGTGCCGGTGGTCTCCCCCTCGAAGACGCCGGAGAGAATCTCGACCTCATCCGCCTCGCGCCGCTGCGTGGTGTAGCGCGACTGGCCGGGCTTGCGCCGGTCGAGTTGCGCCTGGATCGCGGCCACATCGAGCGGGATGCCCGGCGGGCAGCCGTCCACCGTGGCCCCCAGCGCCGGGCCATGACTTTCGCCCCAGGTGGTGACGCGGAAGAGATGGCCGAAGGTATTGAAGCTCATGACGCGCTCGTGGGGGTGCCGGAAAAGTCCATGACCTGCTCCGTTAGGATGCTAGGCTTATGGTCGTTGAAACCACGCCGTCCGGCATAGGGCAAGCGGCGGAGCGGATCCGGCAGAGATCCGGCCTGCAGGTCCTCGGTGGCTCCTCGGGGGGAGGAGCGGCGGCGAGAGGCGAGAGGCGGAGCAGGCGATGTCGATTTCCCATTTGGCGGAGGAGGCCACGCAGATGTGGCGGACCTTCATGGCGCGGCCCGAAACCCAGGTGGATGCCCGCCTGTTCGACGTGATGACCATCGGCGAGACCGCCGCCATGGCCGACCGGGGGGCGGCGATGGTGCTGACGGGAATGAAGACCGCGAGCGCGACGCTGCCTGCGGCCTTCGGGGCCGAGGGGCCGCCCCCCATCGGCAGCTATGCCATCGTGCTCGACGGGTCGGGCCGGGCGGTCTGCGTTGTCCGCACCGAGAGCCTGGCGCTGGTGCCGTTCCGCGAGATCGGGGAGGACTTTGTGCAGGCGACCGGGGAATGGGACGGGACGGTCGCCACCTGGCGTGCGCGGATGACCTCGATCCTGGCGGCCAAGGCCGAGGACCACGGCCTGGACTGGGAGGAGACGACGGAGGTGCTTTGCGAGCGTTTCCGGGTCGTCCACCGCGCTGGCCTTTGACGGCAAAGGCCCCGCTGCGGCGACAGCGGGGTCCTCGATGGTGTCGGCGCTGAGCGGTTGGCTCAGGTCTCCTTGCCCTTCACCGACGCCCAGATCTGGCGGTTGGTGTAGAAGAGCAGCACGGCAAGCACGGCGAGCATCAGGAAGTTGCGAATGCCTGCTTCCTTGCGGTCGTTCAGCTTCGGCTCGGCGGCCCACATGAGGAAGGCCGAGACGTCCTCCGCCTCCTGCTCGAGCGTCGCCTCGGGCGGGACATAGCCGTTGGCATCGCCGTAGACCGTGTACTCCACGTCGTCGCCGTAGAGCGGCGGCGCCATGCTGATGAGCCCGCCGGCCATGGTCTCGTTCACATAGAGGATCGCGCCGGCCTGCTCGACCTCCTCACCGGTGTAGTGGGTGAGCAGCGAGTAGATGTACTCCGGCCCGCCGATGCCGTTGAAGAGCTGGCTGATGCCGCTGCCCTGCGGGCCGTGGAAGCCCGCGCGGGCCTTGGCCATAAGCGAGAGATCCGGCGCGCCGAGCGCATCGTTGGCGGGGAACTTGTCGGTCGGGCGCCCCGGCCGCTCCTCGCCCGTGTCGGCGTCGATCACGAAGTACTGCTCGGCGATGGCGCGGACCTGCTCCTCGGGGAACTCGGGGCCGCCAGGCTCGCCCAGGCTGCGGAACGACACGAACTTCATGCCGTGGCAGCCCGCGCAGACGTTCTGATAGACTTGGAAGCCGCGCTGGAGCTGGAAGCGATCGTAGGTGCCGAAGGGGCCTTCGAAGCTGAAGTCCACGTCGGTGATCGCCCCTGCCCCGCCGGCCGCCACCGCCGCCCCCGGGAGGGAGACGGCAGCCGCCAGCAGCGCTGCACTGAGGGTGTTCTTGACCATGCTCATTCTCCTCAGGGCCCGGATCACTCGGCCGGGGTGGCGACGCTGTCCCCGCCCTTGCCGTTGCCGACCATCCAGCCGCCGTTGTGCCCCACAGCCGGCGCCTTGGGATGCTCGGTCGCGAAGCTCTCCTCGACAGTGCCCGGCATCTCCTCCGGCGTCTCGATGATGCCCAGGACCGGCAGGATCACCAGGAAGTAGGCGAACCAATAGAGCGTGCCGATGAGCGAGATCGTCGGGATCAGCCCCTCCGCCGGCATGCCGCCCGCCCACATCAGGATGAAGAAGTCGACGACCAGGATCCAGAAGGCCACCCGCAGCATCGGCCGATACCGGGCCGAGCGGACGCGGCTGGTATCGGTCCAGGGTGCCAGCGCCATGATCACGATAGAGCCAAACATCGCCAGCACGCCACCGAGCTTGGAGTCGATGAACAGGATGTCGAAGTCGATCGCCCGGAGCATCGCGTAGAACGGCAGGAAGTACCACTCCGGCACGATGTGGGCCGGGGTCACCAGCGGGTTCGCCTCGATGTAGTTATCGGGGTGGCCCAGGTAGTTCGGCATGAAGAACACGATCGCCACGAAGAACAGCAGGAAGAGCACTAGCGCGTACACATCCTTGATCGTGTAGAAGGGGTGGAACGGCACCGTATCCCGCTTGGTCGTCTCGACGTCCGACTTGCGGATGTCGACACCGTCGGGGTTGTTGTTGCCGGTGGTGTGGAACGCCCAGATGTGCACGACCGTCAGGCCCAGGATCAGGAAGGGCATGAGATAGTGCAGCGAGAAGAAGCGGTTGAGCGTCGCCTGGTCGATCGCAGGACCGCCCACCAGCCAGGTCTGCAGCGGCTCACCGATCAGCGGCAGGGCCGAGAAGAGGCCCGTGATCACGGTGGCGCCCCAGAAGGACATCTGACCCCAGGGCAGAACGTAGCCCATGAAGGCGGTGCCCATCATCAGCAGGTAGATCAGGATGCCGATGATCCAGGTGATCTCCCGCGGGGCCTTGTAGGAGCCGTAGTAGAGCGAGCGGAAGATATGCGCGTAGACCGCGATGAAGAAGAACGACGCGCCGTTCATATGGATGTAGCGCATCAGCCAGCCGCCGTTCACGTCGCGCATGATATGCTCGACCGAACCGAAGGCGTAATCGACATGCGGCACATAGTGCATGACCAGCACGATGCCGGTGACGATCTGGATCACGAGGAAGACCGTGAGCATGACGCCCCAGATCCACATCCAGTTCAGGTTCTTCGGCGTGGGAAACGCCATGAAGTCGAAGGCCAGGCGGACGATCGGAAGCCGGCTGTCCACCCACTTCTCGACGCCGGTCTGCGGCTCGTAGTGTTCCTGCGGGATACCACTCATATCAAATGCCTCCTCAGCCGATGATCACGGTTGTCGCGTCGGCCATTTCCAGCGGCGGAACCACCAGGTTGGTCGGCGCGGGGCCGCGGCGGATGCGCCCCGAGGTGTCGTAGTGCGAGCCATGGCAGGGGCAGAACCACCCGCCGAAGTCGCCCGCCTGATCGACCGGCACACAGCCCAGGTGCGTGCAGACGCCGACCATCACGAGGTACTTGCCCTCCTCGTCGAGCGCGCGCTCTTCGTCGGTCTGCGGATCCTTGAGATCGCTCAGATCGACGTTGCGCGCCTCCTCGATCTCCTCCGGCGTGCGGTGGCGGATGAAGATGGGCTTGCCCTGCCATAGCACGCGGATCTGCGTGCCCTCGGCAACGCCGGAGATATCCTGGCGGATGGTGGACAGCGCCAGAACATCGGCCGACGGGTTCATCTGATCGACCAGCGGCCAGACGGCGGCGCCGGTGACCACGACGCCCGTGGCGGCCGTGGCGACATAGAGGAAGTCGCGCCGGGACCCCTCATCATGTTTCACTTCGGTCTCAGACACCGGTTTCCTCCTGACTGGGCCCGAAAAAGGCGGCACGGCGTATGGATATCGCAGACACACCTTTCCCGAGTGTTCTGACGCGGATGTAGCCGGGGGTCCCGATGTGGTCCACGGGTAGAGGCGTCGCAGAATGCCGCATCGGCGGACGGAAGCTCATCCGACAGCGCCTTTTCCGAGGGGTGGCAAGCATGGTCAAGAACCAGCACGCGGCGCGGGTCTCCCTGGCGCTCATTGCGCCGGACATAGCACCAAATGTGGGGGCGATTATTCGACTCGCGGCTTGTTTGGACGTGAATGTTGCCGTGGTCGAGCCCTGCGGCTTCCCCTTCAGCCCGCATGCCTGGCGCCGTCAGGCGATGGATTACGCGCGTCTGGCGCGGGTCGAGCACCTGCCGGGCCTGGGCGCCTTTGCCGCGGGGCTGGAGGGGCGGCGGGCGGTGGCGCTGACCGCGCGGGGCGATCTGGCGCTGCAGAACTTCGCCTTTGCGCCGGGCGATGTGCTGATGCTGGGAGCGGAGACCGCCGGGCTGCCGGCGCCCGCCTACGACCTGGCTGCCGCGGCGGTGCGAATCCCGCTGCGGGCAGAGGCGCGGTCGCTCAACGTCGCCCAAGCCGCCGCGGTCGCCCTGTTCGAGGCACTGCGCCAAACGGATGGGCTGCCTGGCGCAGCGTCCTGACTACTCCGCCGCCTCGGCGCCCAGAAAGCCACCCGACTGACGGGTCCAGAGGCGCGCATAAAGACCACCCTCCGCCAGCAGGTCGTTGTGGTTGCCCACCTCGACCACGCGGCCATGGTCCAGCACCACGATCCGGTCCATCGACTGGATGGTCGACAGCCGGTGCGCGATGGCGAGCACCGTCCGTCCCTCCATCAGCCCCGCGAGGGAGGCCTGGATCTCCGCCTCCACCTCGCTGTCGAGCGCGGAGGTCGCCTCGTCGAGGATCAGCACCGGGGCGTCCTTGAGGATCGCGCGGGCGATGGCGATGCGCTGGCGCTGCCCGCCCGAAAGCTTGACGCCGTTCTCGCCGAGGTGGGCGTCATAGCCGGTGCGCCCGCGCGGATCGCGGATATCGGCGATGAAGTCATGGGCGGCGGCGCGGCGGGCGGCATCGATGATCGCCGCCTCGTCCGCCGTGGGGTCGCCATAGGCGATGTTGTCCCGGGCAGAGCGGTTGAAGAGCGCCGGCTCCTGCGTGACGGTGGCGATCTGGCGGCGCAGCCAGTCCTGCGGCAGGGCGCGGATGTCCTGACCGTCGAGGGTGATCCGCCCCTCCTCCAGATCATGCAGGCGCAGGAGGGCGGCGATGGCCGTGGATTTGCCCGCGCCGGATCGGCCGACCAGCGCCACCTTCTCTCCAGGTGCCACGGCAAGGTCGATGCCGTTCAACCCGCCGCCCCGCCGGCGGCCATAGCGGAAGGCGGCCCCTTCGAAGGCGATCGCCCCCTCGGTCCGCACGGCCGGGGCGACGGCGCCCGGCGCATCCGTCAGGGTGTGGTGGGGCGAGAGCGTGCGCATCCCATCCTCCAGCACCCCGATCTCGGTGAAGATCGACATGGCCACAAAGCTGATCCAGCCCGACATGTGGCTGAGCCGCATGGCCAAGAGCCCGGCGGCCGTCACGTCGCCCAGCGTGGCGCCACCCGTCGTCCAGAGCCAGAAGCCGGCGCCCAGCAGCATCGCGGGCAGCACGCCGGACAGGAACGACAGCCAGGCCCGAAACGCCCAGACCGTGCGCCCGAAAACCAGCGAGGCCTCGCGGTAGCGGCCGAGGGAGGCGCGGGCGCTCTCCTCCTCCCGCCCCGTATGGGCAAAGAGCTTCACCGTCTCGATATGGCTGATCTGGTCCACTAGGCGGCCCGACAGCGCCGAGCGGGCATCGGCCCGAGCGCGGGAGGCGGCGCGGATATGCGGCAGATAGCGGGCGACCAGCGCGACGTAGGCGACGAACCAGAGCGCAAGCAGGACCGCGAGCAGGCCGTTCGCAGCACCCAGCACCAGGGCCGCGCCGATCACCGCCGACAGGCCATAGGTGATGGAGTTCAGAAACTCGTTCGTCGCGGAGCCGACGGCATTCGCGGTCTGCAGTTCCTTCTGGCTGATGCGCCCCGCGAAGTCGTCCTGGAAGTAGCTGACCGACTGGCCGAGCGTATGCAGGTGCAGCCTCCAGATCGACTGATGCGAAAGCCCCGGCGTGATCGCGAGCGATGAGAGGCCCGAGTTGATCACCATCAGCGCGGGCCGCACGACCAGCAGGAAGGCCCCGACCAGCAGCAGGGAGAGCCAGTTGTCGGCGAAGAAGCTCGCCTCGGTCCCTGCGCCCTCCGCCTGTTGTGCCAGATCCACCGCCCAGCCGACGAGAAAGGCGCCGATCGCCTCCGCCATGCCGAGGGCGAGGGACACGATGGCAAACAGGCCAACCGCCCGCTCCGAGCCGCCCATCAGCCAGCGATAGAAGGGCCAGGCGCGCTGGGGTGGCTGATCCGGCCGGGCGGTGAAGGGGTCGAAGAGCGTCTCGAACCAGCGGGTCATGCGGCGCTTTCCTGCGACGGTCCCTCCGTGCGGGCGGCGCTGTCGATGAAGCCGCCTGACTGGCGCGACCAGAGCCGGGCATAGAGCCCGCCCGCGTCGAGCAGTTCCTGATGCGTGCCCTGCTCGGCCACCAGCCCGTCATCCAGCACGACGATGCGGTCCATCTGCTGGATCGTCGAAAGCCGGTGGGCGATGGCGATCACGGTGCGCCCGGCCATCAAGGTCTCCATGCTGTCCTGGATCGCGGCCTCGACCTCGCTGTCGAGGGCCGAGGTCGCCTCATCCAGGATCAGGATCGGCGCGTCCTTCAGCACCGCGCGGGCAAGGGCGATGCGCTGGCGCTGGCCGCCCGACAGCTTGACGCCCCGCTCGCCGACCTGGGCATCGAGACCCGAGCGGCCGTCGCGGTCGTTCAGCCCCTCGATGAAGCCATCCGCCGCCACCTGACGCGCCGCCGCCATAACCTCCGCATCGGTGGCATCGGGCTTGCCGTAGCGGATGTTCTCCCGGATCGAGCGGTGCAGCAGCGCCGTGTCCTGCGTGACCATGGAGATCTGGGCGCGCAGGCTCTCCTGCTGCAGGGCGCGCAGGTCCTGCCCGTCGATCAGCACGCGCCCCTGTTCGGGGTCGAAGAAGCGCAGGGCGAGGTTCACCAGCGTGGACTTGCCGGCGCCGGAGCGGCCGACCAGCCCCACACGCTCGCCCGCCTCGACCGCCAGATCGATGCCCCGCACCCCGCCCGAGCCGCGGCCATAGTGGTGATGCACCGCCTCGAACCGGATCGTCCCGCCACCAAAGGCAAAGGGCTTGGCATCCGTCGCATCGGGCAGGCGCAGGGGCTGGGCGAGGGTATCCATCCCCTCCTGAATGGTGCCGATGTTCTGGAACAGCATCGAGACGATCTGCATGATCCAGTCCACCAGGCCCGACATGCGGATCGCGATGGCCACCGCGGCCGCAACGATGCCCGGTGTCACGGCGCCCTGAGTCCACAGCATCACCGCATAGCCGATCACCCCGCCATAGAGCAGGACGTGCAGCCCCGACATGCCCATCCGCAGGTAGGTGTACATGCGGGTCTGCGCGGCGAAGGCCTGGCGGAACTCCTCCAGCGCGTCCTTGGCGTAGGCTTCCTCACGGTCCGCATGGGCGAAGAGCTTCACCGTCTGGATATTGGTGTAGCTGTCCACGATGCGCCCGGCGAGGGTCGAGCGCGCCTCCGCCACCCGCTTGCCCGCGCGGGTGATGCGCGGGATGAACCAGGTGGCGAGCGCGATGAACCCGGCCAGCCAGAGCGACAGGGGAATCAGCAGCCGCGGGTCGGCATCGGCCAGGACCACCGCCGCGCCGATGGTGAAGATCAGCGCGAACCAGATCGCGTCGGTGAGCTGGAACACGCTGTCGCCGATGGCGGGCGCAAGCTGGTTCTGCTTGTTGGCGATGCGCCCGGCGAAGTCATCGGCGAAGAAGCTCAGCGACTGACGCAGCATCCGCCGGTGCGTGCGGTAGCGGATCAGCGCGCCGTTGGTCGGGTAGAACCCCTGGCCCATCAGAACCGAATAGCCGATGTCCGTCAGCGGATAGATCACCAGCGCGATCACCGCCATGAAGATGAGCGTATCCCAGTGCTCGGCCCAGAGCTGCTCTGGCGCGGTTGTGGCGAGGATATCGATCAGCTCCGCGGCGAAGGCGACAAGGGCGGCCTCGAACACGGCCGCGATCAGCCCCAGCACCATGCCCCCGGCGATCACCCAGCGGGTGGGCCAGAGGAAGTAGAGGATAAAGGGGATGAGCCGATCGGGCATCGGCGCCCGGTCGTCATAGGGTGTGTAGGGGTCGACGAGACGTTCGAAGCGGCCGAGCATGGCGACGGGGTCCGGGGCAGGTGGCAGCGGGTCGGTGACCCAAGAACGGCACCGGAACAATCGACGGCGCCACGCTCAGCCATGTGGTGTCCAGGCGCCCGAGATCAAACGCCGCAGCCAAGTTCCCTTTGGGAAAGTCCCAGATCGCGACATGACGCCTGCCATTGACCTTGCACTTCGGGGCGGGCTGTCGTCGATTAGCCACCGGTTTGCCTCAGTTTCGCACCAAAGTCTCCCCATGTAGGCCGGCGGTGTGCGATGCGTCCGCGGACCCACTATGGCGACGGAGCCCGTAGTGGCTGCGGCGCCGGCTTGGCGTTGGACAGAGCGTTCTCGGCGACGGCAGCAAATCGGAGAGGTCCGATGAAAGAGCGTGACGACACCGGAGAGAACCCTGATGCGGTTCTGCGGGCGCTGCGACGCATGCGCCAGTCGATGCCCGAGAACGGTCGAAACGAGCAGGCGCGCGGCGCACGGGCCGAGGCGACCGAGACCCTGGTGGCGGAGGCGCCGGACGCCGTCGAGACCGCACCTATGCTTTTGTCTGAGCACACTGTTGGGCCCGAAAACGAGGCAGACGATTCCTTGAACAACCAAGCGACGACGGAGGAGGCCACCAAAGCGGCTTCCGAGATGGCGCCTGAGACGGCGAGCGCGCCGGAGGCAGAGACGGCGAACGCGCCGGCGCCGGAGACATCGAGCGCCGCGGCGTCTGAGACAGCGAGCGCGATGGCGCTGGAGACCGCTACCGAGACCGCGGCGGATGCAACCGTCGATTCCCCGAACAACGTGTCTTCGGCGGTGCCTGAGGTAGTTGCCGCAGAGGCGGCCGCCGAGCCTGCGGGAACACCGAACGATTCTGGGACGGCCGCGGCAGAGCCGATGGTGGCTGAGCGCGAAGAGGCGTCGGCGAGCGAAGGAGCGACCCCAGCACCGAGGCAGACGCGTCAGAGCCCTGGGTCGCTGTTTGCGCCCCTCAACCGCGATCCGGTCACCGAGCTTGGGCTGTCGCGCGCCCCCAGGACACCGGCGAAGAAGGCCAAGCCCGCAGAGACCGCTGCGCCCGCGGCGACGGAACCGGCGGCGGACAAACGTGCCGAGCCCGGCTGGGCATCGGCGAGCGACGAGCGCTCCATGGCCGGCGATGCTTTTCTGTTCGACGCCGATCCCTCGCCGGTACGGACCCCGAAGACACCCGAGGCAGCGGCGGCGAAGGCCCAGGCTGTCGACAGCAAGCCCGATGCTGGCGCCGCGACGGGGGCTGAAGCCGGGGACGATGAGAAGATCGTACCGCTCCCCCTAGGAGATGCCGCATCCGACATGGCAGGGGAGCCGGCATCGGGTGACGCGGACTTGGCAGCGCGGGGCGGACGTGACGCCGCAGGACCGCGGCGCACCGCGGCCGGGCGTCATGACGCAGAGGCCGAGGACGTGGCCATGAGCGCCCTGCGCCGTGAGGCAGCACAGCCGCGTCGCACCAAGCGGTCCCTGCCCTTCGTGGGCAACCTCAGCCTGGACAAGCTGCCGCTGAAACTTCCGGTTTCCCTGCCGACCACAATGAGCCCGACCACCATGAGCCCCATGATGCAGCGCGGCGCCCTCGCCGCCGGCGTCGCAGGGGTCGCGATCCTCGTCCTGTCGCTGTTCGGCGGATCGTCGTCTGCGCCAACGACGGAGCTTGCCCCGCTGTTGGAGAAGGTGGCGGCGCTGGAGGAGCGGCTGGCCGCGGCGGACGCGGAGGCCGATGCGGTTCAGGCGCAAGCGGTCGCCGAGGCCGAGGCGCGCGAACGCCGCCTTGCCGAGGAAATCGAGACCCTGCGCGGCGCGCTGGAGAACGCGCGCAATGACGTGAACCGAGGCGCCGCCGCCGACGCGGCCCGCCAGGCCACGATGGAGCGCGAGCTGTCGCAACTGCGCGCTGCCTACCGCGATCAGGCGGAGGCGCTCGACGAGACGCGCGCCGCACTCGAGGTCGCGCAGGAGAAGGCGGATACCGTGGCGGCCGATGTGGCGGCCCTGGGCGCAGCGGCCCAGGCCTCGCCGGCACCGCCGAGCTTCGCGCCCATCGCCTTCGGTGCCAGTCCGACCGAGGACGGCGAGGGTGGTGCAGAGACGGGGCTGCTCGGCGGCTCGCTCGGCATCGGCGGGAGCGTCTCGTCCGGCGTCAGCATCGGCACTGCCGCAGCACCGAGCACCGGCAATGCGCCCCTGCGCGGTCCCGCGGCACCGGGAACGCCCGCGCCGGGTCAGCCGACAACCGCGGCGGACGGCACCGGTGCTAGTGGTGTGGCGCCCGCCGGACTGGCAGCAGGCGCGCCCGCATCGGTGCCAGCGCCGGTCCCTGCGCATGCCACCCAACCGCAGCAGGTGGCGGCCCTGCTCAGCGCTCCGCGGCCGTCACGGCCTTCGGCACCGGCACCGCGCCCGGCGGCCTCGGCGCCCGTGCCGACGCCGGCGGCCGTGTCCGGCGCCACGTCGGACGACGCGGGGACGGCGGCAGAAGACAACACCCTGGGGGCAGCGGCGACCAGCGGCGTGACCGTGGGTGGCGGCAATACGCGCGGCAGCGTCTACCTGCAGGCCGGGGTCTTCACTCGCCTCAGCTTCGGCTACCGGCTGCGCGACAACCTGCGCAACGCGGGGATCCCCGCGGAGGCGCTGGCCAGCACCTTCGCCGGCAAGGAGGCCCTGCGGGTCCGCGTCGGCCCGCTGGAGGACGACGAGAGCCGTACCGCGGCCCTGACGAAGCTCCGCAGCCTCGGCGTCTACGACGCCATGCCGGTCTCGCGCTAAGGGCGCGCTGCGTCGCCGGTCAGGCCGCGGGCGCCGTCGGCTGGGCCAGCATCTGCGGCAGGGTGACGATCTCGACGCCCGCCCCCTCCAGCGCTGCGCGGGCGGCGCGGGCCACGGCCACGGCGGTCGGCTCATCGCCGTGGACACAGAGGCTGTCGAACCCGATCGGCAGCGGGGTGCCGTGTCGCGAGACGATCGTCTCCTCGAGGACCATCCGCACCACCCGCTCCGCCGCAACGGTCGGGTCCTTGATCACCGAGCCGGCGACGGTGCGGGGGGTAAGCGTGCCGTCGTCCTCATAGGTACGATCCACGAAAGCCTCGCGGCCCAGGCGCAGCCCCGCGGCCCTCGCCGCCGCTTCCATCTCGGTGCCCGGCATCACCAGGGCGATGAGATCGGGCGCCACCTTGGCCTGGGCCAGCATGATGGCATCGGCATAGGCACGATCGACGCAGGCCATGTTGTTGAGGGCGCCGTGGGCCTTGACGTGGGTGACGGTCTGGCCGGCGTAGCGCGCCATACCGAGCATCGCCCCGATCTGATAGGCGATCTGATGCTCCAGGGCCTCCGGGCTCATGCGGATCTGGCGCCGACCAAAGCCCCAGAGGTCGTCAAAGCCCGGATGCGCACCGATGGAGACGCCGTGGCGCCCCGCCGCCTCCAGCGTGCGGCGCATGACCGAGGCATCGCCGCCGTGGAAGCCACAGGCGATGTTGGCTGACTTCACGATGGTCAGCAGGGCTGCGTCGTCGCCGATGTCATAGGCGCCCCAGCCCTCTCCCATGTCCGCGTTGATGTTGATCCGCCGCGCCATCGACGCCTCCCGTCTGTCAGCTCCGCAGGAGCCTCGGGCAAATCGCCGGGGGGATCAACGTGTCGCGCTCATGGGCGGCTCAGCGCAATCCAGCCGGGACGGGGCGTGGCTGCTTGATGCCGGATCCGCAGCAGACGATGCAGACCTCTCGCCCCTCGCAGCCGCGCCATCGGGTATAGGTCCGACCGCGGCGATTGCGGACCCATCCGTGGCCGTCGCAGGCGGGGCATTTGGTCGGCACCGGCCGGGGTTTCTGCGCCCCATGGGGTTTGCGGGGCGCCTTGGGCTCGCGCACCAGGGCGTCGTGCCCCAGCTGCAGCAGGGGAAGGTCGATGTTCCAAGCACTTGTCATGGTACGCAACTCCACGCGATCTCCTCCACTTATAGTTGTACTACAGAATCGATTTGCCGCAAAAGTTGCATCGCGAGGCGATCAGCGGCGATGCGGCGGCGACCTACGATGCTCCCCTTTTCATGCGTGCTCGCTGGGCTAGGCTAAGCGCTTAGGCCCTTTGGTCGCGTGACCGCGCGGGGCGATCGGCGGACGTGGTTCGCGGGCAGGGGGAGAGAGCCGGTGGGATCCGAGGCTGCGAGTGCGCGCTTTCTGCCCTTCGGCGACGCCGCGCTCATCGTCGAGTTCGGCGCGACGGTGGATCGGGCGCTCTCGGCACAGGTCCTGGCCCTCGATGCCGCCGTGGAGACGGCGGCCGCCGGCGGCGCGCTGCCGGGGCTGCGGGAGACGGCGCCGAGTTTCCGCTCGCTGCTCGTCCAGTTCGACCCGCTGGTGACGGATGCAGCGCAGATCGAGGCGGAGCTGAGGGCCTTGATGGGTGATCTGAAGGTCACGCCAGCGGCGACGCGGCGGCTCTGGCGGCTGCCGGCCTGTTACGAGGGGGAGGCGGCGGCGGATCTGCCGGCGGTCGCGGCGGCAGCGGGGCTCTCGGCGGAGGCGGTGGTCGCCCTGCACACCGGCATGCGCCACCATGTCTATATGATCGGCTTTCTGCCGGGGTGCCCCTACATGGGGGATCTGCCGGCAGCCATCGACCTGCCGCGCCGGGCCGATCCGCGGACCCGCGTGCCAGCAGGCTCGGTCGCCATCGCGGTGGGGCTGACCGTCATCTATCCCTTCGACAGCCCCGGCGGCTGGCATCTGATCGGCCGGACCCCGGCGCCACTGTTCGACCCCGTGGCCACGGCGCGGCCCGTGTTGCTGGCCCCCGGCGACGCGGTGATCTTCGAGCCCGTGGCCACGGCCGCTCTGGCCGAAATCGAACGGGCCGCCGCCGCGGGCGAGTGGCAGCCGCAGAGCGACCCACTTGAGGCCGAGGCGCTTTGAGCACGCGGCTGGTCATCGTCGAGCCGGGCCTTGCGACGACGGTGCAGGACCGCGGCCGCTTCGGGCTGCAGCGCTTCGGCATCCCCCCCTCCGGCGCGCTCGATCCGGAGGGGTTGGCCATCGCGAATGCCCTTGCCGGCAATGCGCCCGATGCGGCCGCGCTGGAGATGCGGGTGCTGGGGCCAACCCTTCGCGCCGAGGGAGGGCCCGTTCGCATCGCCGTGGCGGGGGCGACGGTGCAGATGATGCTGCGCGATGCGGAACCGATGGGGCACACGGCCGGCGCGCCGCCAGCGATCCCAGGCTGGCGCAGCGTGACGCTATCCCCCGGCGCCACGCTGAAGGTCGGCGCGCTGAGCCAGGGGGCGACCGGCTATATCGCCGTGGCAGGCGGGATCGCCGTGCCCCCAACCCTCGGCAGTGCCGCGACGCTGACGCGGGCCGCACTCGGCGGGTATCAAGGCAGGGCCCTGGCGGCAGGCGATCAGATCGCGGTGGAGGGTACCCCGCCCACGGGGCTGGAGCGGCATTTGCGCAACCCGCCAAAACCGCCCCCGGGATGGCCGTGCCTGAGCGTGCGGGTGGTGCTGGGCCCGCAGGCGGATCATTTCACCGACGCGGCCCTCGAGACCTTCCTGTCCGCCCGCTGGCGGGTCAGCGCCAAGGCCGACCGCATGGGCATGCGGCTGGAGGGGCCGGTGCTGGCGCATCATCCCAAACCCAAGGGCGCGGACATCACCTCGGACGGGATCGTGACCGGGGCGGTGCAGGTCCCGGCCTCGGGCCAGCCGATCCTGCTGCTCGTCGACCGCCAAACCTCCGGCGGCTATGCCAAGATCGCTGCGGCCATCACCGCCGATCTGCCGGCGCTCGGCCGCCTGGCGCCCGGGGGCGAGATCCGGTTCCAGGCCGTGAGCGCGGCGGAGGGGGCCGCGCTGGCGCAGGCGGCGGCAGGCAGGCTGCAGCGCCTGATCGCCAGCATCGCGCCGCTGCCCAAAGCCGGGCTGAGCCTGGAGGCGCTGCATGCCGAAAACCTGATCCAGCCACCTATCGACGATCTCTGACATCTTCGTCCGCCCGCCGGAGGGCGCGCGCCGAGCCGTTTCACACCCGTGACGAAGCGTTCCGAACCAGCCGGCAGGCGGACCACGGTGGTGGCCGCTCCGCCGGCGCGTGCGCTGAACGATCCGTGACAGGAGCAGAAGATGCGAAGCTTTCTCATCGGTTTCGGTGTCGTCGTTGTCATCGCCGCAGGCGTGTTCTTCGCGGCTAATATGCAAACCCCCGAGGACGTGACGGACGGGCCGGCGGAGCAGACCGGCGCCGCGATCGATCGTGCCGTCGAAGACCTGAGAGACGGGGCCGAAGCCGCCGGCGATGCGCTGGACGACGCGGCAGAGGATGCGGGCGACGCCGTGGAGGGGGTAGGAAACTGACCGCCTTTCGCCGCCCTGCACCTGCGGGGCGGCGGTTTACGTGCCGGTCAGCCTTTTGCCCGCTTTCCGCAAGGTGGGAACGGTGGCGGGACTTAGGGGTTGCTGGCCGCCCCCCTGCGGCATCCTATCTCACTCATAACAGATCAATGACCAGGGAGGGGCCGGCATGTATCCCGGCGCTTTTGACTACCACCGCCCGTCGTCCGTGGCGGAGGCCGCAGGGCTGCTTGCCGATCTGGGCGAGGAAGCCCGCGTCCTGGCGGGCGGGCATAGCCTGATCCCCATGATGAAGCTGCGGATGGCAGCACCCGAGCACCTCATCGACCTGCAGGACATCGAGGAGCTTAAGACCATCGAGGTCGCTGGCGGCGCCGTCACCATCGGCGCCATGGTCACGCAGGACAGCGTGATCCGCGACGACGCGCTGGCGGCGGCCGCGCCGATCATGCGGGAGGCCTCGCTGCAGATCGCCGACCCTCAGGTCCGCTACGTCGGCACCATCGGCGGGAACGTGGCCAACGGCGATCCGGGCAATGACATGCCGGGCCTGATGCAGTGCCTGGACGCCGAGTTCGAGATCGCCGGCAAGGCCGGCACCCGGTGGGAGAAGGCGCGCAGCTTCTATCACGGTGCCTACGACACGGCGAAGGCCGACGACGAGATCCTGACCCGCATCCGCTTTGCCGCCGTGGGCGACGCCATGGGCTATGCCTATGAGAAGCAGAAGCGGAAGATCGGCGACTATGCCACCGCGGCCGCGGGCGTGCTGGTGGGCGGGGGCAAGGCGTCCATCGCCATGACCAACCTGAGCGATACCCCGATCTGGTCCGAGGCGGCCTCGAACGCGCTGGCCACGGGCGACGTGGAGGAGGCGGTCGCCGCGGCCCTCGCCGCCATCGACCCGATGGAAGACATGCGCGGCCCAGTTGAGTTCAAGCGCCACGTCGCGGGGGTGATCCTGCGTCGGGCCATCGAGCGTGCCCTGAGCCGCGCCGTCTGAGGCCACCGGGTCGGCCGTGCCGACGGAGACATAATCAAAAGAACATAACGCCAGGGAGATCCCAGCGATGAGCAAGATGCACGTGAAGATGACCGTGAACGGCAAGGCGGTGGAAGCGCTCGCCGAACCGCGGACCCTGTTGGTCCATTTCCTCCGCGAAGAGCTGAAGCTGAAGGGCGCGCATATCGGCTGTGAAAGTAGCCACTGCGGCGCCTGCACCGTGGAGCTCGACGGCAAGTCGGTGAAGTCCTGCACCATGTTCGTCGCCCAGGCGAACGGCGCCGATGTCACGACGGTCGAGGGGATGGCGAACCCGGACGGCTCCCTCGGCGTGATCCAGGAGATGTTCCGCGAGCATCACGGCCTGCAGTGCGGCTATTGCACCCCGGGCATGATCATGCGCGCGCACCGCCTGCTGCAGGAGAACCCGACACCGACCGAGGAGGAGGTGCGCTTCGGCATGGCCGGCAACCTCTGCCGCTGCACCGGATACCAGAACATCGTGAAGGCGATCCTCGCCGCCGCCGACAACCTGGCTGCGCAGAAGGAGGCCGCCGAATGAACGAGATGACCCCCACCCCCGAGGAGCGCGCCAAGTCTCTCAAGGGCCTCGGCTCCTCGCGCAAGCGCGTCGAGGATGCGCGGTTCACCCAGGGCAAGGGCAACTACGTCGACGATATCCAGCTCGACGGTCAGCTCTTCGGCGCCTTCGTGCGCTCGCCTTACGCCCATGCCCGCGTCGTGTCGGTCGACAAGACGGCGGCGCTGGCGCTGCCCGGTGTCATCGCCGTGCTCACGGCGGAGGATCTGGCGCCGCTCGGCTTGCATTGGATGCCGACGCTGGCGGGCGACAAGCAGATGGTGTTGGCCGACGGCAAGGTGCTGTTCCAGGGTCAGGAGGTCGCCTTTGTGGTCGCCGAGAACCGCTATATCGCGGCGGACGCGGTGGAGCTGGTCGAGGTCGACTATGACGAGCTCGAGGTCCTGACGGATCCGTTCCAGGCGGAGGCGGAGGGTGCTCCGATCCTGCGCGAGGACATCGCGGACGCCACGGAGGGTGCCCACGGCCCCCGGCGCCACCCCAACCACATCTTCACCTGGGAGCAGGGCGACAAAGCCGCCACCGAGGCGGTGCTGGGCGAGGCGGATGTCGTTGCCGAGGAGATGGTCTACTACCACCGCACCCATCCCTGCCCGCTCGAGACCTGCGGCTGCGTCGCCTCGATGGACAAGGTGAACGGCAAGCTCACGCTCTACGGCACCTTCCAGGCGCCCCATGCGGTGCGGACGGTGGCCTCGCTGATCTCCGGCATCGCGGAGCACAATATCCGCGTGGTCTCGCCCGATATCGGCGGCGGCTTCGGCAACAAGGTGGGCGTGTATCCGGGCTATATCTGCGCGATTGTCGCCTCGATCGTGACCGGCCAGCCCGTCAAATGGGTCGAGAGCCGGCAGGAGAACCTGCTGTCCACCGCCTTCGCCCGCGACTACTGGATGAAGGGCAAGATCGCGGCCACGCGCGAAGGCAAGATCACCGGGCTCTGGTGCCACACCACCGCGGACCACGGCGCCTTCGATGCCTGTGCCGACCCCACGAAGTTCCCGGCGGGCTTCATGAACATCTGCACCGGGTCCTACGACATTCCCGTCGCCTATCTGGCGGTCGACGGGATCTACACGAACAAGGCGCCGGGCGGCGTGGCCTATCGCTGTTCCTTCCGCGTGACCGAGGCGGCCTATTTCATCGAGCGCATGATCGAGGTGCTGGCGATCAAGCTGGGGATGGACGCCGCCGAGTTGCGGCGGATCAACTTCATCCGCGCCGACCAGTTCCCCTACAATTCCGCCCTGGGGTGGGAATACGACAGCGGCGACTACCACACCGCCTGGGACAAGGCGCTGGCGGCCGTCGACTACGCCGGGCTGCGCGCGGAACAGGCGGCGCGGCTGGAGGAGTTCAAGGACGGCAAGACGCGCAAGCTGATGGGCATCGGGCTGACCTTCTTCACCGAGATCGTGGGCGCGGGGCCGGTCAAGAACTGCGATATCCTCGGTCTGGGGATGTTCGATAGCTGCGAGATCCGCATCCACCCCACCGGCTCGGCCATCGCGCGCCTCGGCACCATCAGCCAGGGCCAGGGGCACGCGACGACCTTCGCGCAGATCTTGGCCTCGGAGATCGGGATCTCGGCCGACGACATCACCGTGGAGGAGGGCGACACGGATACCGCGCCCTACGGCCTCGGCACCTACGGCTCCCGCTCGACCCCGGTGGCCGGTGCCGCGACGGCCATGGCCGGACGCAAGATCCGGGCGAAGGCGCAGATGATCGCGGCCTACCTGCTCGAGGTCCACGACGACGACGTGGAATTCGACGTGGACCGCTTTGTCGTGAAGGGCGCGCCTGAGCGCTTCAAGACGATGAAGGAGATCGCCTTTGCCGCCTACAACCAGGCGATCCCGGGGATCGAGCCGGGGCTGGAGGCGGTCAGCTACTACGACCCGCCGAACATGACCTACCCCTTCGGTGCCTATATCTGCGTCGTCGACGTCGACGTCGACACAGGCGTGACGGACATCCGCCAGTTCTACGCGCTGGATGACTGCGGCACCCGGATCAACCCCATGATCATCGAGGGGCAGGTCCACGGCGGGCTGACCGAGGCCCTGGCCATCGCCATGGGTCAGGAGATCGCCTACGACGAGATCGGCAACCACAAGACCTCGACGATGATGGATTTCTTCATCCCGACGTCCTGGGAGACGCCGCATTACGTCACCGACCACACGACGACCCCCTCGCCGCACCATCCCATCGGGGCGAAGGGCGTGGGCGAGAGCCCTAACGTGGGCGGGGTGCCGTGCTTCTCGAACGCGATCCACGATGCGTTCCGGCCGTTCGGCCTGACCCAGACCCACATGCCGCACGACCATTGGCGGGTGTGGCAGACGGCGAACCGCCTTGGCCTGCATGGATGACCCACGCGGGCCCTACGCGGCGGGCCCTACGCGACGGTGCGTGCGGAGCACGCACCCTACACGTGGGGTGCCCCCGTGGTCGGATCGTAGGGTGCGTGCTCGCCACGCACCGGCGCCGCCAGGCTGATCGGAGGGACGGATGAGCTTCCGGGACCTGCAGGCGCGCCTCGCCGAGACCGCCTACCTCGCCGCGGACGACCTGGCGATGGCGCTGCATCTGGCGCTCTCGCTCGGCCGGCCGCTGCTGCTGGAAGGGCCCGCCGGCGTCGGGAAGACCGAGGTCGCCAAGGCCCTGTCGACCATCGAGGCAGCACCACTGATCCGGCTGCAATGCTACGAGGGGCTCGACGCCTCCCACGCGATCTATGAGTGGAACTATCAGCGCCAGCTCTTGGCCCTTCGCGCCGAAGGCGGCGATGCCGACGCCGTGTTCAGCGAGAAATTCCTCCTCAAGCGTCCTCTCTTGGAGGCGATCACCGCCGAGCGCGCGCCGGTCCTGCTGATCGACGAAATCGACCGGGCGGACGAGGAGTTCGAGGCCTATCTGCTGGAGATCCTGGCCGAGAACCAGATCACCGTGCCGGAGCTTGGCACGATCCAGGGGCGCGTGCGGCCCATGGTGGTGCTCACTTCCAACGGCACGCGGGATCTGTCGGACGCGCTGCGCCGCCGCTGCCTCTTCGCCTATGTCCCCTACCCCGAGCGTGAGGCGGAGATCGCGATCCTGCGCCGCCGCATGCCGGGGCTGGAGGGCAGGCTCGCGGCCCAGATCGTCGGCGTCGTCCAAGCGCTGCGGCGCGAGGAGTTGGAGAAAAAACCCGGCATCGCGGAGATGCTGGACTGGGCGGCTGCGCTCTCGGGCCTGGGGATCAACGACCTCAGCGACGACCCGGCAGCCGTGCAGGCGAGCCTGGTGTGCCTGCTCAAGACCGCCGCCGACCGCGGCGCGATGCCGGCGGAGGTTCTAGCGCGCATCGCCGGCAAGGCCGCATGAGGACCGTTGCACGAGAGCGCGCGTGATGCGCGCGACACAATTCCCGGCCCGTGCGGCGGGCCCCGCCGAGCGGCTGACCGGCTTCATCGCCCATCTGCGTATGAACGGCGTCACGGCCGGGCCGGCGGAGACCGCGGATGCGCTCGATGCCCTGTCCCATGTCGCCGCCACCGATCCTGATGAGGCGCGGCTGGCCCTCAAGACCCTACTGGCGGGCGACGGCGACGGCTGGGTGCGGTTCGATGCGCTGTTCGACGCCTATTGGTTCAACGCGGGGCGGGAGCGGGCAGGCACGGCGCGGGCCGACCACGTCCAGCGCCAGGCCGCCCGGCCGACCCTGTGGCAACCCCATTTCGACGAGGCGGGCGGTGACGGGGGTGACGGCGACGCGGCGCCAGGCGGCGAGGGCGAGGCGGAGGGCATCGACGGACGCCTGATCGCGACGCGAACCGCCAACCTCACGCGCCGCGACCTGCGCGAGCTGATGGACGAGGACACCCTGCGCGCGGCCGAGCGGGCGGCGGAGCGGCTGGCACGGGCGCTGGTCGATCGCCGTTCCCGCCGCCAGCGGGTCGACCGGCGAGGCCGGCGGCTGGCGATGCGGCGGATCCTGCGCGCCTCGCTGCGCCGCGGCGGTGAGCCCATCGACCTCTACCGCCAGCACCGGCCGGACCGGCCAGTGAGGATCGTGGCGCTCTGCGATGTCTCAGGCTCGATGACGGTCTATGCGCGGGTCTTCCTGGCCTTTGTGAAGGGGCTGGTGGGCGCGGACCTCAAGACCGAGGCCTTTCTGTTCCACACCCGGTTGATGCGGGTGACCGAGGCGCTGCGCGACACCGACACCCTGCGCGCCGCCGGCCGGCTGAGCCTGATGGCCGAGGGCTTCGGCGGCGGCACCGACATCGCGGGCGCGATCCGGGGCTGGTGCGACGCCTATGCCCCCGCCGGCGCCGGGCGGCGGACGGTGGTGCTGATCCTCTCGGATGGCTGCTGCACCGCCGCGCCGGGCGAGATGGCGTCGGCCTTGGCGCGCGCACGGCGCAAGGCGCGGCGGATCGTCTGGCTCAACCCTCTGGCGGGCTGGCGCGACTATGCCCCCGTCCAGGCCGGGATCGCCGCCGCTCTGCCACATCTCGACGCTCATCTGCCCGCCAATACGGTCGAGGCACTCGCCGCCCTGGAACCGGAGCTTGCGCGCCTGTGATGACGCCTGTGATCATGCTTTCGAGGAGCCTGCGATGACGCCCTTCGACATCTTCGAGACCATCGACCGACTGCGCCGCGGGGGCGAGGCGTTCTGCGTGGCCACAGTCGTGCGGACCGCCGATGCGACCTCGGCCAAGGCGGGGGCCAAGGCGGCGGTGACCGCGGCGGGGATCGAGGGGCATCTGGGCGGGGCCTGCGTGACACGGGCCGTTCGCCAGGCGGCCGTGACGGCTCTGGAACAGGGGGCGCCGCAGCTCATCCGGGTCAAGCCGCGCGAGGATGTCGTCGAGTTCGCCGACGGGATGCAGCTCTTCGACAGCGGCTGCCCCTCCGGCGGGACGGCGGACATCCTTGTCGAGCCCTATCTGCCGCCATCCCTGTTGGCGATCATCGGCGAGTCCCCCATCGCGGAGGCGGTGGCGACACAGGCGGGGCCGCTGGGGATGCGGGTCCTGCGCGTTGCCCCTGCGGCGCTGACCGAGCTCAACCCGGGGCCGCAGGACTTCGTGCTGATCGCAAGCCAGGGCAAGGGCGACAGCGCCGCGCTGCGGGCCGCGCTCGAGAGCGAGGCAGGGCATATCCAGATGATCGCGAGTGCGCGCAAGGCCGCCGTCCTGCGCGAGCGGCTGATCGCGGCAGGCGTGCCGACGACCGCCTTTGCGCGACTGACCTCGCCCGCCGGGCTCAGCCTGGGCGCGGTCGATCCGCCGGAGATCGCGTTGTCGGTCCTGGCCCAGGTGGTGCAGTGGCGTCGCGCGGGTCAGGCCGCCGCGGCAGCACGGCAAACCGGATAGAAGCGCGCGCCTGAGGGGCCGGGACCGCCTGCGCGGTGAGCGGGGTAGGTTCCAGCGAGCTTGGCTGAGCGATGCGCGGTGATGCGGCGCACCCGGGAATTGTTGCGCTGCAGCATTAGCGTGGCATCCTGCAGGCATGGTTTCGCTCGGTGCTTCGCTCTTCGCACTCGCGCTGCTGATCGGCCTGGCCTATCGGGGCGTGAATGTCGTCGTGCTGTCGGTGGTCTGCGCCCTGATCGCGGCCCTCGGCGCCGCGGTGCCGCTGCTTGCGACCTATACCCAGGTCTATATGCCCGCAGCGGGATCCTTTGTGGTCGACTATTTCCCGCTGTTCTTGTTGGGCGCGATCTTCGGGCGGCTGATGGACGAGAGCGGCGCGGCGGAGGCTTTGGCCCGCGGCGTCATCGCCGCCGTGGGGCCCACGCGGGCGATCCCGGCGCTCGTCGCCTCCTGCGCGGTGCTGACCTATGGGGGCATCTCGCTGTTTGTCGTGGCCTTTGCGCTCTATCCGGTGGCGGTGGCACTGTTTCGGCGGGCGGAGATCCCCAAGCGGCTGATCCCGGCCACGCTGGCGCTCGGTGCGTTCACCTTCACCATGACGGCGCTGCCGGGCACACCGGCGATCCAGAACGCGATCCCCATGCCGTACTTCGGGACGACCCCCTTTGCCGCGCCGGGCCTGGGCGTCTTGGCGGCGGCAGTGATGGCGGGGATCGGGCTGTTCTGGCTCGACCGTCGGGCCCGGTCCGCCAGGGCGGCGGGCGAGGGCTATGGCGACAACGGCGCCCCCGGCATCGTCGGCGTCGATACGCGCACCCAGGCCCAGGGCGAAGGGTATGACCTGGCCGAGGTCGCCCGCGGGCCGACCGAGCGGGCGCCGGATCGGCCGCATTTCTGGTTGGCCTTTGCCCCCGTTCTGATCGTGATCGCCGCGAACTATGCCTTCTCGGTGCAGATCTTTCCCGGGATCGACACGGCCTATCTGGCCGAGGCGCGCTATGGCGAGACGCGGATCGAAGCGGTGCGCGGGATCTGGGCGATCATCGTCGCGCTCACCCTGGCGATCCTGTTCCTGTTGGCCACGAACCTGCGCCGGCTGAGCACGCCGGTGGCCTCGATCGGGCATGGCGCCAACGCGGCCATCCTGCCGATCTTCAACACCGCGAGCCTGGTGGGTTTCGGGGCGGTCGTGGCGGGGCTGCCGGCCTTCGAGATCGTGCAGCGATCCATCGAGGGGGTGGGCGGCGGCCCGCTCGTGTCGCTCGCGCTCTCAACCACGATCTTGGCGGGGCTGACGGGGTCAGCCTCCGGCGGCATGCGGATCGCGCTGGATGCCCTCGGCGACAGCTACATGGCGCTGGCGATGGCGCAGGGGATCGCGGCGGATGCGCTGCACCGGGTGACGACCATTGCGACCGGTGGGCTGGATGCCCTGCCCCACAACGGCGCGGTGATCACCCTGTTGTCGATCTGCGGGCTGACCCACCGCCAGAGCTATGCGGACATCTTCGTGGTCGCGGTCCTGGGACCGCTGGCGGCCCTGGCGCTGGTGCTGATCCTGGCGACGACGGTCGGCACGTTCTGAGGAAGCGCGCGCCCGGCGGCGCTTACCAGAACTGCCACCAGGGTTTTTCGGCGGTCTCAGCGGCAGCATCCTCGGTGGTCTCGGCGGCCGTCGCGGTCGCCTCTTCGGCGGCAGCGGCCTCCTCCGCTTCGAAGGTCTCGGCCACGCCGGCTTCGGCGATTTCCAGAGCCTCGGCGAGCTGGGTCTTCGCGGCCTCGACATCGCCGCCGCCGCAGGTGGCGAAGGCCTGGTCCAGCATCTCCTGGGACTGGGCCGCGGCCTCCGGCGTGGTGCGGGGCAGCTGCAGGCGGATGCGGGCGCGCAGCATCAGCGCATCGGTGTCGTCGCACTGGTCGATGAGCGCCTGAAAGGTCTCCTCGGTATTGGTGCTCGCCTCGTTGCCGGCCTGCTGCTGCTGCGCGAGCGCGGGCGTCGCCACCAACAGGGCGATCAGGGCGCAAGAACGGAACATCACGGGTCTCTCCTAGACGGGCTGCGGTAGGTCGGGCTGCGTCACTTGGGGCGGTCGTCGATGCCGATCAGCATCGAGCGTAGGCGGGCGGACATGGTGTCCATCGCGATCACGGTGACCAGGACGAGGATCGCCATATAGGCCACGTTCTCGAAGTCGTTGCCGGTCTGCAGGGCGCCCAGGAACTGAAGCCCGATGCCGCCGGCGCCCATGGCGCCGATGATCACGGCACCGCGGGTGTTGGACTCAAGGTAGTAGAGCGACTGCGAGATGAAGACCGGCATGATCTGGGGCAGGATGCCGAAGCGGTGCTGCTGCACCTTGGTCGCCCCGGTCGACTGGATGCCCTCGCGCTGTTTGTTGTCGGCGTTCTCGATCGCCTCGGACATCAGCTTTCCGAGCGTCCCGGTATCGGTGAAGGCGATGGCGAAGATGCCGGTGAAGAGCCCAGGGCCAAAGGCGCGCAGGAAGATCAGCGACCAGATCAGCGTGTCGATACCGCGCAAGAGGTCGAAGAGCCGCCGCAGCAGGAACCGAATGCCGGTGACCGGCTGCACGTTGCGCGCGGCCATGAAGGCGAGCGGCAGCCCGACGGCGGCGGCGATCATCGTGCCAAGCAGCGCCATGAAGATGGTCTCGAGCATCGCGTAGAGCACCGTACCGTGCTGCCAGAGCCCGTTGTCCAGGAACTCGGTCAGCACAAGCGCGCTGTTCGACATCTCAGGCACGACCTGGTCGCCGGAGAGCATGATGCCGATGGCCCCGATCGGCCCCATGCCCACGAGCGGGCTGTCGAAGTCGAACCAGAAGTACTTCCACCCGACCTCGTAGCGGTGCACCTCGACCTTCAGCGTGCCGACCTGCAGGCGTTCGAAGAGCGAGGGGCGCACCTCCACCTTGTTGGCGGTCTGGCGCATCCACTCGGGCAGCGCGTCGAGGTTGCCCTGGTAGCCCACGACAAAGGGTTTGCCATCGCTGTTCAGGCGAAACTCGAAGGGTTCGTCGTAGCCCGGCCATTCCATGAAGACGGCGTCGTCGAACAGCGTGATCGTGCCGCCGTTGTCGAAGTTGATGACGCGCCCGCCGCCCGGTTCATCGACGAACCAGTCGGGTTTGGGGTCATAGACCTCGCGGTGGCCACCTTCGAAGGCGACCTGCACCTCCTCCGGCGAGGTCCAGCGCATCGTGACGTGGTCCTTGTGCGCGTAAGTATCCAGAACGAAGAGCGCCGCGCGGTCGGGGCGCCATTTGTCGACGACGCTGCCGATGTCGAACTGGACCCAGGAGAAGGCGAGATAGCCGAAGGTGACCGCCAGCACGCCGAAGAACCAGAGGCGGTAGCGGCCCGCGGCCCGGTCGACGTCACGCTCCAGCGCCGAGAGGTCGGTCTGATCGGTCGTGACGGTCATGTGCGTTTCCCAACCATGCGCGACCGGATCCAGTCGGAGAGGTAGTCGAGGGCGATGATGGTGATGACCAACAGGAAGAAGATCGCCATGACCCGCCCGCCGTCGCGCCACTGGATCATCGTCGACAGCGATTGGCCGATGCCGCCCGCGCCGAAGAAGCCGAGGATCGTGGAGGCGCGGACGTTAATCTCGAGCCGCAGGATCGTGTAGGAGAAGAACAGCGGCATGACCTGCGAGAAGACGCCGAAACGCACCCGGCTGAGCCAGGAGCCACCGGTGGATTCGAGCCCTTCCAGCGGTTTGTTGTCGATGTTCTCAATAGCCTCGGAGAACAGCTTCCCGAGCACGCCGATGGTGTGGATCGTGATGGCGATGACCGCCGGCAGCAGGCTCTTGCCCATCAGGTACAGGAACACGAGCGCGATCACGATCTCGGGGAAGGACCGGAAGAGATCGAGCATGCGGCGGGTGAACATGACCACGGCGCTGTTGCGCATGATGTTGCGCGAGGCGAAGCAGGCGAGGACGATGGCGAAGATGAACCCCAAGAACGTGGACAACAGCGCCATGTTCAGGGTGAGGATGAGATCGGGCACGAACTCGCCGACGCGGGCAAGCCAGCGCGTGAACCCCAGCTCGTAGCTCATGCCGATCATGTCGATCGGAAAATCGAAGATCTTCCCGATGCCCTGGGCGAAGGGGGTCGCATTGGCCGAGTTGGCCATGTCGACGCCGATGAGGGCGACGGCCGCTGCCACACCGATACCGAGGATCGTGTAGACGGTTTTGCGCCGCTGGATCCGCTGCAACTCGGTGTCGAGCTGCTCCAGATGCTCGGGGATTAACGCGACCATGAGCTCTCTCGAAAAGGGGGAATGGGGCGCACGCTGCCGCGCACGCCCCAGGAAGGCTTAGAGAGAGACTTAGTTGCTCTTGGCAGCCTCGATCTTGGCCTGACGGGCCTTCACGATGACTTCGTAGAACGAATGGTCGACCGGGACCCAGGCCTTGACCACGCCGTTGGCGATGTTCTCGGCGCACTCCGGATCGTTGGCCAGGATCCACTGCTTCATGCCGAGCAGGGTGTCCTTGGCCTCCTGCGGGAGGGCCTTGCGGACGACGATCGGGCCGTTCGGGATCAGGTTCGACGACCAGATCTGCTTGATGTCATCCATGTTCAGGATGCCCTTGTCGACCATCTTGCGCAGGTTGCCCGAGGTGTAGCCCTCTTCCCAGGCGCCAACGCCCGACACCCAGGTCACGGCCGCGTCGACGTCGCCGTTCAGCACGGCCAGAACGCCGTTCTCGTGGCCACCCTGGAAGGCGGTCTCGCCGAAGAAGGCGTCGACGTCACCGATCTGGTCGACCAGCTCGATCGAGGGGATCAGGTAGCCCGAGGTGGAGTTCGGGTCAGCGAAGCCCAGCGACTTGCCCTTCATGTCCTCGAGGCTCTCGATGCCGCTGTCGGCGCGGGTGACCATCACCGAGTAGTAGCCGGTGTCGCCCGTCGGCTGCATGCGAGTCATGATCGGCTCGCCGATGTCCGGGTTCTGCAGGTAGAGGCCCGCATAGCCCGAGGCGCCGAACCAGGTGTAGTCGAGGTTGCCACCGGCAAAGCTCTCCATGGTGCCGGCGTAGTCCTTGAACGTGAACATCTTGGCGGGCACGCCGTAGGCGACCTCGACATAGTCCTGCAGGCACTCGTTGCGGGCGATGATGTCCTGCGCGGCCTCGTCACCGAGGAAGCCGATGCGGAACTCTTCCTGGACCGACGACAGGTCGAACTTCGGGCCGGCGTAATCGGCAGCGTCGGCGAGGGCGACGGTCGCAATGGCCGCGGAGGCGACCGTGGCAGCGAGGCCAGCGAAGATGCGGGTCATGGTTCTCTCTCCTGGTTGGGGGATGTTGTGGGTGTTGGCTTGGACGTTTAGTGCGCGCCTGCGGCGGCGCTCGCACGCGGGAGTTCGACCGGCGCCCGGGCGCCGCCGAGCGAAGTCGAGGTAATGGCGCCCTCGAAGGCCTCGCTTGCCTCGGCGCCGTAGATCTCACGGGCCATGTCGTCGGTCAGCGCGGCGGCCACGTCATCGAAGACCTTCTCGCCGGCACGCATCCCGATGATCCGGTCACAATAGGTCCGGGCCGTATCGAGGGTATGCAGGTTACAGACGATGGTGATCTTCTCTTCGCGATTGATCTGCTGCAGCGCTTCCATGACCAGCCGCGCGTTCAGCGGGTCGAGCGAAGCGATGGGCTCGTCGGCAAGGATGAACTTGGGCTGCTGCATCATCGCGCGGCAGATCGCGACGCGCTGCTGCTGACCGCCCGAGAGCGTCTCGGCCCGCTGCAGCGCCGTCTCGGCCACGCCGAAACGGTCGAGCAGGCGCAGCGCCTCGTGCCGCTCGGCCTTGGTGAAGAACATGAGCGAAGAGCGCAGGACGGACTGCTGGTTCAACCGACCCAGGATGACGTTGGTAATCACGTCGAGGCGCGGCACCAGATTGAACTGCTGGAAGATCATCGCGCAGTTGCGCTGCCAGTCCATCTTGGCCCGGCCGCGCAGGGCGAGAACATCGACACCATCGACGACCAGTTCGCCGTCGCTGGCATCCGTCATGCGGTTCATAATCCGCAAGAAGGTAGATTTGCCGGCGCCGGAGCGCCCAATGATGCCGACGATTTGCGGCTCATCCGCCGTAAAGCTCAATCCTCTGACCGCGGATACCGCGCCGAAGACCTTGGTGACATTGCGAACGTCGAGCAAAGGCGCCTCCTGTTTCCACGGGCGCGCCTACCAACGCTTCACTACACTTTTGCGTCGTTTGTGTTTCAGGCTCGCATCAGTCCACAGATCGTTATGGAAACGAGCAGTTTACCGAGATCGTCCTGCCACGGGGTGAGTGAACGTCTCAGAAAACGGTATGTGAAACCGCTTAAGTGCCAGGGCTGCCAAGGCGAAAGGAGCGGGACGAAGGGTCGGCATCCTTCCCCGATCTCGTCGCAAAAGGACTCGGGGCCTATTGAACCGTCATCTCGACTTCGCGACGGTTGCGTTGCAGCCCCGTGACGGTCAGCACCGGTTGGTGTGGGCGCGCAAACAGGATGCGCGACAGCGGGTTGATGAAGAAGGTCTCGATGCGGTTGCCGATGCCCCGGCCGCCGTCGTTCAGATCCTCGGTGCACATGTCGAGCAGCGCTGCATGGGCGCTCTGGGTGAGCCGGATCTCGACGTCGTGTTCCTCGCGGACCGCGGCGCAGACCTTCTTGAGCACCGCATTGAAAATGATGACCGAGGAGCGCGGGTTGATGAACTCGAACGGCACCACGTTCTGGCCGATGCGGTTGAAGAGCTCGGGGCGGCGAAGCTCGTAGCGGAAGTGATCGGCGACGGCGGCGGTCAGCTTCTCCTCGATCACGTCGGGCCCGTCGGAGGGGAGGATGCGCTGCCCGGCATTCGCCGCGCGATCACCCCCCACCATGCCGATGTTCGAGGTGAAGATGATCAGGCTCTCGGAGAAAAACGCCGTCTCGCCCCGGCTGTCCGACAGGCGCCCGTCGTCGAGGATCTGCAGGAAGGTGTCCAGGATCCGCGGATGGCTCTTCTCGATCTCGTCGAACAGGAACACGCTGAAGGGACGCTCGCGCGCCGCGTTGACCAGTTCGCCGCCTTCCTCATAGCCCGGCGCCCCCGGGGGCGGGCCGACCAGGCGGCCGACGCTCTCCTCGTTCATGAACTCGGACATGTCGAAGCGGTGCATGGCGTTCTCGTCGCCGAACATCACCTCGGTCAGCGCCTTGGCGAGTTCGGTCTTGCCGGTACCCGTGGGGCCGACGAAGAAGAGCACGCCGCGCGGGCGGTTGCCCCGGCTCGAGGTCTGGGCGCCCGACAGGCCCATGATCGCGCGCACCAGAATGTCGTAGGTCTTCTCGACGCCGCGCGGCTGGCCCTTCACGCGTTTCTCCAGCACCTGGCGCGCGTTCTTGATGCGGATGCGCATGACCTGGCTGGTCCAGGGGTTGCGCGTGGTGCCGATCTGGTAGCTGCGCAGCGCCTCGGTGATCCCGGCAAGGCCGAAATTCTCTGCCCGCGACAGCGCCACGACACGCTCGACATCGCGCAGCGTCAGCCCCTCACAACGGACGGAGAAGGTCTCGATGATCTCCTGGCGCTTCGCCAGCGCGATCTCGCCGGCATCGGCTAGCGCCTCGGCCTGGATGTTGAGATAGGCGATGCGGTCGCTCAGGTCCGGCAGACCGACCTTGAGATCGCGCAGGAAGGGATTGCGGGCGATGAACCACTCCGGCAGGTCGCCGGAGCGGTCGAGCACCCAGAGGATCGGGTTGCGCGCCGGACAGTCAGGGCCCAGATCGCCGCGCGTCAGCGTTGGCCCGCGGGCGATCTTGTCGAGGGCGACGAACATCCTCTCCACGGCCCGACGATCATCGCGAAGCGCAATGGAAGCGTAATCGAGCATCAGCGCGGCGGGCACTCGCCCCTCCCGCGCGACCTGCCGGGCGAGCGCGGTGAGCTCCGCCGGGGTCTCGGCGACGGTGCCGAGGGCGATGCCGCAGCTCTCCAGCACCTCCGCCAGGCGCGGATCGCACTCAGGATGGAGCCTCAGCCCGTCGACCGGGTCGTGGATCAGAAGCGCCGCATAGCCCTGCTCCTCCAGCACCATCCAGACCGCGCTCTCGAAGTCGACGAACTCGATCCGGCTGTCGCCCTTGACCGGATAGAGGTCCCGGACGTTGCCCGAGAGCACGAACATCGAGCGGATGGCGAGGCCGGTGGCCAGCTCCTCGAACCAAACCGGCGCCACGAAATCGAGGAAATCGGACGGGTTATGGGTCTGATCCTGCATTGCGGGTCCCTGGCAGCCAGAATCGGAGCTTCGCATTCGGCAAGCTCGCGGCGGCAGATGGCGCGAATGCGGCGGCAATGGCGCCAAGGCGAGGCGCGATGCTCCCGCGTGGCCAAGGCTTTGTGTCTAGATGCTCAGCGCTGCGGCAAGCGCGCGGCAGGATCCGGCGGCGGCAGATGCGCGTGCTCAGCGGCCAGGGCGGCCAGGCGCTCCGCGACATCGGCGCGGGGCGGGCAGGCACGGCGGGTCTCCAGGCTGACGTGGATCAGCAACTGCTCCGCCGTCGCCATCTCGGTGCCCTCCGCCGTCAGCATGCGGTGGAAGAGCCGGAGCTTCTTGCCACTGCCGTCCAGGACCTGGCTTTCCACTCGGATGCGCGCACCGGCATGAGCCTCCGCCAGAAAGCGGATGCGAATGTCGACCGTGAAGTAGCTGAGCCCATCGGCGATGTAGTCGGGGCCAGCCCCGATCTCGGCCATCACCGCGTCGGCGGCGTCGGAGAAGGCCTGGCCGAAGCGGCTCTCGTTCATATGGCCGTTATAGTCGGTCCAGTCGTGCGGGATCGTGCGGTCGACGGTGGTGAGCACGCCATGCGCCGGGGGCTGGGCCGGTAGCCTGCTCTCATGCTCGGCGATCAGCGCGCCCGCGGCGCTACCCTGCCCCTTGAGCGCGCGGAGGATGGCGACGAGGTTGCGGTCGCGCAGCGCCTCCAGCTCGGCGATCGAGCGATGGCCGGACTGGGCGTCGGACTGGCCCGCGACCGCCGCGACCAGGGCGTCGTCGAGATCGGGGACATCCATCAGCTTGGTCCAGGGCCACTTCAGCGCCGGGCCGAACTGGGCGAGGAAATGGGCCATCCCCGCTTCGCCCCCGCCGATGCGGTAGGTCTCGAACAGGCCCATCTGCGCCCAGCGCAGCCCAAAGCCATAGCGGATGGCGTCATCGATCTCCTCGGTAGTCGCGATGCCGTCCTTCACCAGCCACAGCGCCTCTCGCCACACCGCCTCCAGGAAGCGGTCGGCGATATGCGCGTCGATCTCCGCGCGCACGCGCAGGGGATGCATGCCCAGGCTGCGCAGAATCTCGGCGGCCGCGTCGAGGGGGCCGTGGTCCGCGGCAGGATGCGCGACGATCTCGACCAGCGGCAGCAGGTAGACGGGCACGAAGGGGTGGGCGACGAAGACCTGCCCGGGCTCTGCCAACCCCTCCCCCAGGTCCGAGGGTTTGAAGCCGGAGGTGGAGGAGCCGATGGGCGTGTCGGTCGCCGCCGCGATCTCCGCATAGACCCGGCGCTTGAGGTCGAGACGCTCCGGCACGCTCTCCTGAATATAGGCCGCGCCCGCCACCGCCTCCGCCAAGCTGGTGGCGAAGGTCAGTTGTCCCTCGGTCGGCAGGGTGCGCTCATAGAGCATGGGGAGCGAGAGCCGCGCGCGGTCGAGCACCGCGGTGATCTTCCGCTCAGCCTCCGGGTCCGGATCGTAGACAGCGACATCCCAGCCGTTCAGCAGGAACCGCCCGGCCCAGCCGCCGCCGATGACCCCACCCCCGATGACCGCCGCCTTGGTCATGCGACGGCCGCGAGCGGTGGGCGCTTTTCGAGCTTGAGGCGGTCGCGAACCTCGGCGGGGGTCAGGAGGCGGGCGCCCATGGCCTCGATGATCGTCACCGCGCGCGCGACAAGCTCGGCGTTCGTGGCGAGATGGCCCTTGGCCAGCCAGAGGTTGTCCTCGAGCCCCACACGGACATGCCCGCCTGCCAGGACCGCGGCGGCGACATAGTTCATCTGATCGCGCCCGATGGAGAAGGCGGACCAGGTCCAACCCTCAGGGATGGCATTGACCATGGCCATCAGCGTGTTGAGGTCGTTCGGCGCGCCCCAGGGGATGCCCATGCAGAGCTGCGCCATGACCGGCGCCTCGATCACCCCCTCGGCGACCAGTTGCTTGGCGAGCCAGAGGTGCCCGGTGTCGAAGACCTCGATCTCCGGCCGCACACCCATGGCGGTCATGGCGGCTCCCATGGCGCGCAACATGCCGGGGGTGTTGGTCATGACGTAATCGGCCTCGGCGAAGTTCATGGTGCCGCAGTCGAGGGTGCAGATCTCGGGCCGGCAGGCGGCGATATGGGCCACCCGCTCGGACGCGGCGATCATGTCGGTGGCGGCGGTCAGCGGCAGCGGAGCCTCGGGCCCGCCGAAGACCAGATCCCCGCCCATACCTGCGGTCAGGTTGAGCACGACGTCGACCTCGGCGGCGCGGATGCGGTCCGTCACCTCGCGATAGAGCGCCGGATCGCGCGCGGGCGCCCCGGTTTCGGGGTCGCGGACATGGCAGTGGACAACGGCCGCCCCCGCCCGCGCCGCGGCGATCGCGCTGTCGGCGATCTCTGCTGGGCTGCGAGGCACATTGGGGCTGCGGTCCTGCGTGCCGCCCGAGCCGGTGACGGCGCAGGTGATGAAGACCTCACGATTGGCGGTAAGGGGCATCCGGGCGTCTCCTCGTTTTCGCGGGAGGGTGCGCCAACCCATGGGGCGATGTCAGGCAGGATACGACGCGGCCGGGTCGGATTGCGTCGGCTTGCGGGCGGGGATCTCAGCCCTCGTTGATCGAGACGCGCCGGACGCTCTCGCGGTCGAGACTGCTGCTCAGCTCCTTCCGCGCCACCTCCACCACGATGGAGGAGAAGGCGTTCATGATCTCGCTCTTGGGCGCGCTCGACTGCCAGTACAGCGGCACGATCACCGAGGTGCCGGGATAGAGTTCCACGAGGTCACCACTGGCGATGTAACGGCTCACGGTGTTGATCGGGTTCATGCCCCAACCCGCGCCGTTCAGCATGCAGGCGAGATAGCCGGTGAAGGAGGGCATCCAGTGCCCAACCAGGGGTGCCGCATCGCCAAGGGCATTGCTGAGCCACTGGGTCGGAAGCTGATCCTTGCGATCGTAGACCAGGTGCGGGGCCTGGCGGATCGCGTCCATCGTCACGCCGTCGCGAAAGTACTTCGCCATGTATCGCGGTGTCGCGGTCGCCACGTATTCCATGTTGCCAAGGGGCACGATGCGGCAGCCGTGCAGCGGCGCGGCCTCCGCCGTGATCGCCGCCAGCGCTTCGCCGTTGCGCAGCCGATCCGCCGTGTACTCCTGATCGTCGGGAATGATGTCCAGGTGCAGGTTGAGCTGGTTGCCGGCCTTCTGCACGACTTCCGGAAACCAGGTCGCCAAGCTGTCGGAGTTCACGGCGATCCGGATCACGGCCGGGGCTCCGGCCTCCGACGTGCGGATGGAGGAGAGGTTCTTCTGCAGATCGTGTTCGAGGAGCTGCACGGTCTCCACGTGGCGATACAGGAACTGGCCGTACTCGGTGGCGACACAGGGTCGGCCCCGCACGATCAGCACCGCGCCGGTCTTCTCTTCCAGCAGTTTTATCCGCTGGCTGACAGCGGATTGCGTGATACGGAGTGACCTTGCGGCAGCTTCGAAGGTGCCCTCTCGGATCACGGCGGCGAGTGCCAGCAGCAACGGATAATCGAACTGCATTTCCACCCCCAATTTGTCATTAGCCCACCTTATGTATATGGCCGCTTTTTTCCTGCGGCAAACAATTTCTTGTGGCAACTATGCGGCAATCCACATCGCGAAATTACGAAGACTTATGTTGCGAGTAGCAACGCTGACAGACGGGAAATCTTTCTCATTTCAACAACTCCGGGTTGAACGCTATTTGAATCGCCATCAAGCAACTTTGGGGTGGTGATATGTCAGGACAATCAGTGCGGCAGCACTTCATGCGGGAGTTCAAGGGGCTCGGCAGTTACTCTCTCACTCGTGCAATGCTCGTGATAACGGGCTACATCTTTCAGATCTTTGTCGCTTTCGGGATCGGTTACTGGCTTCTGCATGAACCGTTCGCAGTTTGGAATGTCCTCGGTATCGTCTGTGTGATTGGCTTCATCGGCACGCGACTGCGTGGATTTAACAATATCGTGCATGAGTGTTCGCACTTCACCTTTGTTGAGAAGCGTGAAGACAATGTGCTTCTGGGCAGTATTTGTGCATCTCTGGTCCTTTCGTGCTTCAAGGACTACCGGGAGGAGCACATGACGCACCACATGCACTTGGGCGACTATGACAAGGACATGGATCTGCACGGCATCCGGGATCTTCGGATCGAGGATCCGCTCACCCCGCGGGTAATTCTGCGCCATTTGGTGACGCCTTTCCTGGGCCTGCACCTGCCCTACTATCTTGGCGCTAATCTGTCGGACTCGGACGGCCGTCACTTTCAGGTCATGAAGATCGCCATAATCGCGCTGGCGGCGGCCTTCTTGATTGTCGACCCGCTGACAGCGATTCTTCTTGTCTGGGCGCCGTATGTGCTGGCCTACTCGGCCATCAACTACTGGACCGACTGCATCGACCATGGCGGTCTGATCGAGAACGACGATGCCCTCCAAAGCTCACGCAATGTGACCGTGCCCGGTGCGATGCGCTGGCTGCTGTTTCCGCGGAACGATTGTTACCACCTCGTGCACCATCTCTTCCCCGGCGTGCCAGCGGCGCATTTGAGCAGCTGCCACGAAAAGCTCCTGGCGCATCCCGCTTATCGCGCCCAGGTCGCGAACGAGGGCGAACGCCCCGCGACGGAGAGCGGCGAGCCCGAGAGCGTCCGCACCGTTTGATCCGCTGCATCATGACAACAGTGGCGCCCATCGGGCGCCACTTTTCGCGTGAAGAACCACGGCAGTTTTACGGCGAAACTCAATTGTGATAAGAAATCTCTAGCAGGAATTAGGAGCTTTCATGAAAAATTCTGATGGAGCCATCGCTGCGAGTGACCCAACGTCACTGCTCGATGACGCTAAGACATGCGCCTACCTGCTCAACGACGCGCTGGAATGCGCGGACGTTGCTGAAGTCGCGGCGGCCGTCCGTATCGTGCAACGGTCGCATGGCTCCACGGTTCATGGCATCGGCCCGATGACCAGCATGACCGTCGCTGAAATGCTGGATGTGCTTGAAAACGCTGGGGTTCAGCTCGTCGCAATCCCCAAGCACCGCCGACGCGCCTAGGCGCTTCAGCCTCTCGCGCCGCCGCTGGACCGAATGCCTAGGCGGCGCAATCCCCAGATCTCCCACTCTCCGAGCCTAGTGACGCAGCGGCAAAACCCGCGGCGCCGTCGGCGTGAGCGGCGATCGGGCCTGCGATTTCCTTCATCGCCGCTTATGGCTCGATCAGTCTCGATTCGGCGATCATCGATAAGAACGCGACAGCGGCGACGCGACGGATGGATGCTGTGTTCCGGGCGCGTCTCGCCGCCAGATCTGGTATCGTTGTTCAGCGACGGGCGGCTTCTTTGGCTCAGAAACATCGCCTGTGTCGCGTATCACAGCGAGCTGAAGCGTCCCGACACACGTTCTTCGCAGAACAGCGCCCTCAGAGGACCCGAACCATGATCATCTCCTACGACAGCGTCGCGACCCTGCTCGTCGCTCTTGGTCGCAAATTCGATCTCACCGCCGTTTCGCAGTACGACGAGGACCAATCTTGGCTGATCGAGGTCGGCGAGGATTTGGAGATCATCGTCACCTACCGAGAGGACGAGGCCGCGCTGCGCCTGGAGGGTATGGTCGGCCCGCTCGGCGACAACGACCGCGAGGCGACCTTCGGCTTCCTGCTCCAATACAACCGCTTCTGGCGCGAGACGGGCGGCACTTACCTGTCGCTGACCCCGGATACGGGAGAGGTCATCCTGATGCGGGACATGACCTTGATGAACCTCGACGGCGCCCGGCTCGACGATACGGTCGGCCAGTTCATCCATGTGATCGCCTCGCTCCGCGGCATGCTGCGCATCGGCACGATGAGCACCGGCGCGACGGTCAACACCGCGACGACGGCACAACCGGCGCAGGGCGACGAACACCTGATGCGCATCTGATTGAGCGGCGGGATCGAGATCTCGCCTCGGTCCTCATGAGGACGCTGGAACAAGACTAAGGAGGCAAGCCATGGCTGGTGGCGGAAGCATCGCAGGCGGCGCTGGGTACATCAAGAACGTCAACACGCTGCTCGACAAGGCTGAGAGCAGCAAGGGGCACTACGCAAAAATCGACGTCGGGACCGCTGGCAAGATCGACGTGCAGATGGTCAAGGGCAGCCCCTGGTTCAGCAGCACGCAGCAGCGCAAGGCCGATCTGACGGCGTCTACGAACGTCGTTAAGGAGATGATCAACGCGAGCTTCCCGAAGACGGAGGTCATCTCCGACACGGGTCAGCGCATGAGCTTGGCCGATTGGGTGATGGAGAACCGATCCGGCAGCAGCTTCAAGCTGAACGCAAAGGCATTCCGGGAGATCAACAGCCTGATCTCAGAAGGGCTAACCAAGGCCCTGCAGGACAAGACGACGCCGCTGTCGCCGCAGTCGGTCAAGCAGCTCAAGGACGCTCTCTGGCTGGGTGATCGCACCAAGGACAAGCAGGACAGTCAGCGCACGGCAGCCAAGGCCCAGCGGATGCTGGACCACGGGCGCAGCGCGTACTGCGGGCGCACGAAGCTCGCCGAGACCATCAAGGCAGACGTCGAAACGCAGCTACGGGCGCTCGGCATGGACTTTTCGGACGGCGGCGCCACGATCCTGAAGATCATCGACGACAGCATTGGCACCCCGGTGAACGGCCTTACCGAGACCTTCATCGAAGAGAGCTGGGACAAGGCCAAGGCTGCTCTAGAGAGTGAGGGTCTGGACATCCTCACCAACGACCACCCGGCGACGGATCGGCTCAAGAGCTTCTCGGACCTGGGGCGGGCGATCAAGACGAACGCCGGACATGCCGGCTACCTCCTGGCGCGCACGAAGGACAACCGTGACCTGAGTGACGTCATGGAGACGACCCAACAGCAAGCGGACCTGGTGCGCGTGCTCGAGAGCACCGACCGAACCATGAATGCCGTCATCAAGTACCACGCCGAGAGCAACCTGCGCGACACGCAGGAGACCAAGCTTCTGCTTGGCCGGCTGCAGAGCGACATGAACAAGGTGATGGAACAGGCGCAGGTCGCCGAGCGCACCGGCCGCAAGGGAATTGCGAATGAGCTGAAGCTGGTCGCCGGCAAGATCTATGACACGGCGATGAAGCTGACGCCGATGCCAGACCGCAACGATCTGGCCCTCCGCCCGCCGATGACGACCAATCCGGCGCTGCTTGACGCGCCAGCAGAGCTGCACAACGCTGAGGCGCTGCCGTTCAACGGTGTCAGAGCGCCCAACCGTCAGGTTCTCTTCAGCGGCAGTAATGAGCGGAAAACCGCACTGAACGACCTGTTCCAGGACTACAACCGGGCGATCGCCGAGGTGAAGACGGCACAGGCACGCTTCAAGGCGGAACCGAACGGCGCAACCGATGCTAACCTTGCATCACTCGGCAAGGCGCTGAACAAGGCGCGGGAACTGGGCGACGCCCTGAGCACCAAACTCGACCGGGCCGAGAGCTACCACACCCGCCGGTCAGAGAGCATGGGCCTGTTCGGGCATCTCTTCGGCTGGAGCCATAAGCAGGACGTGCACGCCAAGACGGCACAGAACAAGGCCACCCAAGTGCGCAGCCAGATGAGCCAGCTCAAGCAGCTCAACATGATGGTCGGCATTGCGAACGATCAGCGCAACAGCCCGGTGCAAATGCGCCGCACGGACGACAAGGACGAGGCGGCACGCCAGCAGCGCCAGGCGAACCCGCTGCAGCCGAGCGTGCCCAACACAGACCCCCAAGCGGTTGGGGAGGCGAACAAGCTCTGCCGCGATAACTTCGAGCAGAGCTGCCAGGTCATTGCCGGCAACAACAACCAGCCCGTGAGCAACGTTCAAGTGAGCGTGGTGGATGACGAGATCCTGAGCACCTCAACTGACAGCACGTACCTCGATGATTTGGGTGATCAAATCCAGCAGGGGCAGTTCGATTACCTCAATCGGATCGCCGCAGGCCCGCCGAAGAACGATGTGAAGGTTATCGTCGACGATGAGATAGACGTTGAGAGCACAATTAGCTCCGATACCGGAATACAACCGGAGAGTGATCTTGAATCAAACGATGACTTTGAACAGATCAAGATCATCATGAACAAAAGCATCTCAGATCTCGAATCGGAGATCGATGACGAGATCGGGCTTGGAAAGAAACCAGACACCCCTTTCATCGACCGTGGCGCTGATCCTGAGCAGATATTGCGCGACATACAAGATCGATTGGATGCTTACTATCCAGAGTACAAAGATGAGGATAACGCAACCACGAAGATCCGCGAATATGTTGGGGATGTGCTCAAGGGCGAGCGCCAGTTTGTCGGGAGTGACTTCAAAGACTTGGTGATCAACCTTGAAGATCAGGACACTGAAGCGCGCAAAGAACTCGACAAGCTTAGGGATGTGAACGCCATGCGCCTGTCCGATCTGCAGAGCAACGATGAGATCGTGCGGCAGGCCGAACCCGTCGTTGCCAACCGCACCATGTTCTTGAACAGCGTTCAAGAACTGCTCCAGTACGAGGACGATGTTGCAGCCTTGGTCGAGTTCTCCGTGAACGCGCAGGCTGCCGCCAAGAGCGATCTAGGCAGCGTGGTTGCCGATAACAAAGAAATCGTGATCGACAAGCAGATCGTGCAGAACGACGTCAGTGCCGCTGCGAATGACCCGGTGATCAATGAGACCGCGGGCAAGGACGGTGAGGACGGTGCTCTGCCGGGGGTCGACACGCCGCAGTGACGCTCAGACGAGCTGCCGGGCGGTGTGACCCACGGGGAGAAGACGGCGCTCTTACGACCACACCGCCGTGAGGGTGGCGCCGCGGCGCCGCCCTCACCCTTTTTCGCCGTCAGAACACGGCATGGGCGCCCAGGTCGGTCTCGACCTCGCCCGCGATGAGCCGTCTGTAGTGGTCCTCGAGCCTGTCGCTGCCGGTCTCCGGCGTCGCCTCCGCGTCGTAGAGGCCTGTTTCAGCGTTCAGCCACAGCATCGACTGGGTCGCGTAGTAGCGGCCGATGCGCGCCAGTTCCGCCTTGGCCGCCAGGCGCGGCACCAGCCGGCCGCCGAGCGACAGCATCGCCACGATCCCGTCGAGGAGGGCGACCGGCACCCGGCGCACCGGTATCTCGCGACCCAGCAGGCGCGAGAGCATCGCGGCCTGATCGAGTGGCGTGATTGCGGGGCCGGGCCCGCCGATGGGCAGGATGCGGTTGCCCGGATCCGCGAGGTATTGGGCCAGATAAAGGCCAAGATCCCGGTCGCTGATCGGCTTGCAGGCGGTCAGCCGACCATCGCCGAATGCCAGGAAGGCCTTGCCGCTTTGCACCCGCGCCACCTGACCCGAGAGCGACTTGAAGAAGGCAGTCGGCCGGACGATCGCGTAGTCGAGACCGGAGGCGATCACCGCCGCCTCCGCCGCCAGTTTGGCCCGCTGGAACGCGAGCATCGGCCGCTGCACGCAGATCGCCGAGAGGAGAACCACGCGTCGGGCCCCAGCCTCCGCAGCAACCTCCAGCGCATCGACGGTGGCGCGGTGATCCACGGCCCAGGCGTCGCTCGGCAAACCGCTGCGCGAGGCGAGGCAGGAGACAAGCGCATCGAAGCGCTCGCCCTGGATCGCGCGGTCGCGCAGGGAGCGCGGGTCGGTCACCTCCGCCTCCCGCATCACGGCGGTCTCGGGAAGCCGCGGCCGCGCTGCCTTGGGCCGGAGGGGGCAGACGACCGTGTGACCGCGGGCGGCAAGCGCTGCGGCGGTGGCCTGGCCGATGGTGCCGCTGGCTCCGAGCAGCAGGACGCGCTGGCCTGAGCCCTTGGAAACCGCGCGCGGCGTGGCACTGAAGGTGGCGCTGTCCAAGTCCGATCTCCCGCGCTTGCCCGAGCCCCCAGCAATGCCCAGGCCGCATCATGACCCGCGCCTTTAGTCGGTGGAAGCTCAGCGTCCCCTGGTCAGTCGGCGGCGGCGAGCAGGCGGGCGTTGCCGCCCGCGGCGGTGGTGTCCACGCAGACGTGGCGCTCAATCACGTAGCGCTCCGGCGCAAGGAGCGCGGTCTCAAGCGGCAGGATCGGTCCCGCCCGCGCCGCCAGCGCCTGGCGAAGATCGCGCGTCCAGTCGGACCGCCCGGCCGCGGCCACGATGGCAATGCCCTCGAGCGCCCCGACCTGGGCCGCCGTCGGCACGCCGTCGAGGGCCGCCGCCGGCACACCCGCCCCCTCCAAGGCCGCAGCGGCGTCCGGCGCACCGGGACAGGCGAGGACGGCGGGGCAGCCTGCCGCGAGCGCCTGCGCTCCTTGGGCGAGCGCAGTCTCCGCCGTCGGACCGAGGCAGAGCGCCGTTCCCCGCGGATGCAGCGTCAGCCGATTGCTCTCCCCCGTCGGCCCCGGCAGGGAGAACGGCCCCGGGTCGAAGGCCGCGGCGGCGGAGAGCGCCCGGCGCACGATGGGCCCAGCGCCGACCAGGGCCCGGCGCAGCACCGACACCCGGTCCGGCCGAGCCGCCCAGTTCCGGGCGTCGAGCCCGGCTACGGCCTCGGCCAGCGCCGTGTCCTGGAGCCCCGCGCCCACCGGGCCAGCCATGTCCAAGGGCGCCTCGCGGCGGCGGAAGCGGGCGACGTAGAGCGGACCGCCCGCCTTGGGGCCGGTGCCGGACAGCCCCTCGCCGCCGAAGGGTTGGGAGCCGACGATGGCGCCGATCTGGTTGCGGTTCACGTAGGCATTGCCCACCCGCAGGCGCCCGACGACGTCCTGCACTCGATCGTCGATGCGGGTGTGCAGCCCGAAGGTCAGCCCATAGCCCCGCGCGTTCACCGCATCCACCACCCGATCCAGATCGCGGGCCTTGAAGCTGGCCACATGCAGGACGGGGCCGAAGACTTCGCGCGCGACCGCCTCGATCCCGTCGACGGCGATGACCGCGGGCGGCGCATAGGTTCCCTGCCCCGGCACACTGAGCCGCTTGAGCACGCGCCCCTCCGCCTCGGCCGCCTCCACATAGGCCGCGATGTCGCGCTCAGCCGCCGCGTCGATCACCGCGGAGACATCGGTGGCGGTGTCCCAGGGGTCGCCGATCGAGAGCGCCTCCATGGCGCCGAACAGCATGGTGAGCAGCCGCTCGCGCGCGTCCTCCTGCACATACAGCACGCGCAGGGCGGAGCAGCGCTGTCCGGCGGATTGGAAGGCGGAGATCAGGATGTCCCGCACGGCCTGCTCCGGCAGCGCGGTGCTGTCGACGACCATGGCATTGAGCCCACCGGTCTCGGCGATCAGCACCGCCTCGGGGCCCGCATTGGCGGCGAGAGCGCGGTGGATGATCTGCGCAACCTCGGTCGAGCCGGTGAAGCAGACCCCAGCGATCCCCGGCGAGGCGGTCAGCGGCGCGCCCACCGTCGGCCCGTCGCCCGGCAGCAGTTGCAACGCCCCCTCCGGCAGGCCCGCCGCACGCATGAGCGCCACGGCGCGGGCGGCGATCAGCGGGGTCTGCTCCGCGGGTTTGGCGATGACCGCATTGCCCGCCGCCAGCGCCGCAGCGATCTGGCCCGTGAAGATCGCGAGCGGAAAGTTCCAGGGGCTGATGCAGACGATCGGGCCGCGGGGGGTACCGCCGTCCTCCGCCTCGATCCGCTCGGCCTCGCCTGCGTAGTAGCGCAGGAAATCGACTGCCTCCCGGACCTCGGCGATGCCGTCGGCCAGGGTCTTGCCGGCCTCCCGCGCCGCCAGCGCCACCAGTTCGGCGGTATGCGCCTCATAGGCATCGGCAGCAGCGCAGAGGATCGCCGCCCGCTCAGCGACCGGCGTCGCGGCCCAGGCAGCATGGGCATCAGGCGCAGCAGCGAGCGCGGCCGCCACATCCTCGGCCGTCGCCTCCTGCACCCGGCCTACCACGCGCACAGGGTCAGCCGGCGAGAGCACGTCCCGCGAAGGGCCGGTGGGGCGATGGCCGCCTGCGACCATGGGGACGGCGGTCCAGAGCGTCTCGGCAAACCCCTCCCGCGCCGCGATGAGCGCGGTGATGGAGGCAGGCTCGTTGATCCGGAACCCGCGGCTGTTCGGCCGGTCGGTCCCGAACAACGCGCCGGGGCGCCGGATGGCCGGGTTGGATACGGTTGCCCCGAACCCCTCGACCTCCGCCACCGGATCGCGGGCCACGGCGGCGGCGGGCACGCTCTTGTCGACGATCTGGTGCACGAAGCTGGAGTTCGCCCCGTTCTCCAGCAGTCGCCGCACCAGATAGGCGAGCAGGTCGCGGTGCGCGCCCACCGGGGCATAGATCCGGCAACGCGTCCCCTCCCCCTCGCGCACCACCGCGTGCAGTGCCTCGCCCATCCCATGCAGGCGTTGAAACTCGAACCCGTCGCGGTCGTTGCCGGCCATGTGCAGCACGGCGGCACAGGTATGGGCGTTGTGGGACGCGAACTGGGGATAGAGCCGCTCGCGCCGATCCAACAGCATCCGCGCACAGGCGATGAAGCTGAGATCGGTGTTGGCCTTGCGCGTGAAGACGGGGAAGTCGTCCACGCCCAGTTCCTGCGCCAGCTTGATCTCGGTGTCCCAATAGGCGCCCTTCACCAGGCGCACCATCAGCTTGCGATCGAGCCGCCGGGCCAGAGCGTCCAGATGCTCGATCACCTGCGGCGCCCGTCGGCCATAGGCTTGGATGACGACGCCGAAACCGTCCCAGCCCGCCAGCGCTTCGTCCGCCAGCACCGCCTCGATCACGTCGAGGGAAAGGTCGAGGCGGTCCTGTTCCTCCGCATCGATGTTGAACCCGATGTTCGCCTTTGCGGCGATGCGCGCAAGCTCCCGCGTCCGGCTGACGACCACGTCCATCACATGGGCCCGGTGGGTGTACTCGTAGCGCGGCGACAGGGCCGATAGCTTGACCGAGATGCCGGGCGACTTGCGGATATCGCCCTTCGCGGCGCCCGAGATCGCCGTGATGGCCGCGCCATAGGCGTCGAAGTAGCGGGCGGCGTCCGCCTCGGTCCGCGCGGCCTCGCCGAGCATGTCGTAGGAGAAGGTGTAGCCTCGGCGCTCCTCCGTCTCCGCGTGGCCAATCGCCTCCCCGATGGTCTCGCCCAGCACGAATTGGCGGCCGAGCAGCTTCATCGACTGCGCCACCGCCGTGCGTACCACGGGCTCGCCCAGGCGCCGGATCAGGCTGCGCAGGGTCTTGGCGGGCTTGGCCGGGTCGTCGTCCAGCACCTTGCCCGTCAGCATCAGCGCCCAGGTCGAGGCATTGACCAGCGGCGAGGTCGACCGGCCGAGGTGCGCGCCCCAGTCAGAGGCTTCGATCTTGTCGTGGATCAGCTCGTCGATGGTCTCGGCGTCGGGCACGCGCAACAGTGCCTCGGCCAGGCACATCAGCCCGATGCCTTCGTCGCTCGACAGCCCGTATTCGGCGAGGAAGCTCTCCATCATGCTGGGGGTGGTGTCACTGCGCACCCGCTCGACCATGCGTGCACCCGCCGCGGCGATCTGGGCGCGGTCCTCGGGGCTCAGCCGCAGGCCGGCGGCGAGTTCCCGCACAACCGCCTCCTCGGCGGCGCCATAGCGGGCGCGGATCCGCGCGCGGGTCTCGGCGAGATCGACGGGGTCGGACAGGGTCTCCAGGGTCATGCGCGTTCCTCCCTTTCCACCGGCGGCGCCAGTCGGCGCACACCTCCGATGATAGGGGGAAAAATACCGGTTCGATAAGGGCATGGCAGCACTTCGACGCATCCGTCGACGCTTAGGGAGGGCCATCTGGGCCATCCAAGGTCCCCTGCGCGGCCCGCCAACTGGGGCCGTCGGAACGATGATCTTGGCGCCTGGCTCGTGGTCCGTTAGCAAGCGTCCCGACAGCGCTTGTGCCGCGCCGTTCCAGGCCTACGTCGCGCATCCATGACAGATCACGATATGCCCCTGGTCGGGCCCATCCTCATGCTCGATGACGTGGACGGTGCGACGTGCCGCCTGTCCGCCATCTTCATTGCCCGCCGCCCCGCGACGGTGCCCCCGTTGGGCGTAGAGGGCACGATCTATGCGGCCGAGCATCTGCTGGGTTTCGCCGACCATGCGGTCTATCGGATCCGCTTCACCGTCCCCGCAGACCGACCATCCTCCTACACCTGGAACGGGGAGGCCTTTGATCTGGCGAGCGATTTTCGCACCGACCTGCGCGTCGCCTTCGTCTCCTGCAACGGGGAGGAGCATGACGATCTGGCGCGCGAGGGGGGCGAACGCAACGCCATGTGGGCGCGTCTGGCCGTCCAGCATCGAGAGGCGCCCTTCGCGCTCCTGCTCCATGGCGGCGACCAGATCTACGCCGACGAGGCGACCAAGGGGCATCCGCTGAGCGAGCACTGGCCCGACCGGCTGCCCCGCGACCCCTCCCGCGCCGAGCTCGCCTCGCTGCGGGAACACTTGCGCGAGCGGTTTCTCGAGCGCTACCTCGCGATCTACGCGGCACCCGAGATCGCCTGGCTCCTGGCGCGCGTGCCCTCGCTTATGCAGTGGGACGACCACGATATCTGCGACGGCTGGGGCTCGCTGCAGCGCTCGCGCACCTATTCGCCGGTGGGTCAGGTGCTGTTCGCGGTCGCGCGGGAGACGGCGCTCGCCCTTCAGCACGGCAGCGTCGAGGGCGATCTGCCGGCCCGCTTCGGGGATCCCGAGGGCAATCACCTGGGCTGGTGCGTGGAGGCGCCGGGCCTGCGGATCCTCGCCCCCGATCTGCGCTCCGAGCGGACACGCCGCAACATCATGGGTCCTGCGGGCTGGGCCTTTGTCGAGGACGTCTGCGCCGGCCCGCCGGTCCTGCAGACCCTGCTGATGTCGAGCGTGCCGCTGTTGGGTCCGCGCCTTTCCATCCTCGAGACGCTGATGGTCATGGTGCCCACGATGCAGAAGTACGAGGACGATCTCCGGGACCAATGGCAAAGCCGCGCCCATCGACAGGAATGGCGCCGCATGCTCGGGCTGCTGCGCGACATGGTGGGCAGCACGGGCTCAGAGGTCACCACGCTCTCCGGCGAGATCCATTTGGCGACGCAGGCAGAAATGGCACTGGGCGGAGGGCGGATGCTGCATCAGCTCGTCGCCTCGGGCATCGCCCATCGTGCGCCGCCGAAGGCCTGGGCACGCGCCTTGGGGACGATCGCCTCCCTCGGCGAGAGCCCGCTGGAAGGCCACCCTATACGGATCAAGCCGCTGCCTGGTCAGCGCGGCCGATACGTGGCCGAGCGCAATGCCCTGATGCTGGAGCGTGGCGCGGCGGGTTGGCACGCCCGATGGGATCTCGAGATCAGCGGCCTGACCGAGGCGCTGCCTCTGACGTCGGGCTGAGGAGGCACCTTCTCGGTTCGAATGTTCGCGTTCCATTCACCTCGGTGAAACCTTCGGGCGGGTATCTCCCCGACGGGAAACACCTAACCGGGGGAATGCGTGATGCGTCTGACCTATGCTGCTTTTGGCTTGATCCTTGTCGCCGGTCTGCCGGCCGAGGCGAATGAATTCTCACCCCAACTGACCGCCCTGGCGGAGGGGGAGATGCGCGCGCTGCTGCAGGATCCGGCGCTGATCGCGGCGGTGCGCGCGCAGAACGGCCAGACCATGGGCCTGTCGGAGACTGAGATCACGGCGATGGATCAAAATTGGCGCGCCCAGGTCGGTGCCGGCAGCGCGCCCCTTATCGAGAACGTGACGGCCAACCCCGTCGCCGACGCCTTGCGCGCGGCGCAGGAAGCCTCTGGCGGGCTCTACACCGAGATCTTCTTGATGGATGCCGTCGGCCTCAACGTCGCGGCCAGCGACGTGACCTCGGATTACTGGCAGGGCGATGAGGCGAAGTGGCAGCAGACCTTCGCTCAGGGTCCCGATGCGCTGCATATCTCCGAGATCGAGCTCGACGAGTCGACCCAGGCCTTCCAGAGCCAGGTGAGCCTGTCCGTGATCGATCCGGATACCGGCAACCCGATCGGCGCGGCGACCTTCGGCGTCAACGTCGCATACCTGCAGTAAGGGCCGCAGGTGGTGGAACGCATCAAGACGCACGGCGACGTGCGGCCCGCCCCCATCGGCCTGCGCACGCGGCTCACGGGGATCGTTGCCGTCGGCGTGCTGCTCACGGCCATCGCCTGTATCGGCACTGGCATGCAGACGACGCGCTCCGTTTCGGCAGACGGGCTAGAGGAGAAGGCCGGTCTCATCGCCGGGCTCGTTGCCTCCAGCGCGGGCGCGCCGATCCGTTTCGGCAGGACCGAGCCGCTGCAGGCCGTGATCGGCGATGTCCTGGCGCAATCGCGGGACATCGTGCGGATCGCGGCCTTCGATCGTGACGGAACGGCTGTGCTGACGCAGAGCGCCGCCACGTCGGGCGCGGGCGCAGTCCCGCCGATCGCCCAGGACCTGCTGCAGGGCAAGATCAGCGCCTTAGCAGAGGGGCAGGAACGAAAGTCGAGGATCGGTGAGGGTATCTTCCTCCACCGCGTCGACTTCGGGCCCGACGGCGCCATGGTCGGCGTGATCGCCGTCATGGCCGATCCGGCGAGCCGCAACGCCGAGGTTTGGACTGTCGCCTTGAACCAGGCGATGACGTCGTTTGCCGCCGGGGCCATCGTACTGCTTGGGATCACGCTCGCCTTACGCGCGATGATCTTCCGGCCGCTGGGTTATCTGAGCGCGGCCGCGGAGACGGCGCTCGCGGGCAATGAGAGCAATCTGCCGGGCCGCGACCGTGGCGACGAATTCGGGATCGCGATGCGGGCCATGGCCTCGCTGGCCGGCAACATCCGGTCGTCAGCCGAGGCTGCGGAGCGTATCGCCCAAGGCGAACTCGCCACCCCGGTCGAGCCGATCGGCGCGGAGGACCGGCTTGGCCACGCGCTCGCGCGCATGCAGGAGGCATTGAACCGCACGCTGGCGACGGCCGCGCAAAACGCCAACACGGTTTCGGTGACCTGCGAGGGGTTGAACGAGACGGCGACGGCGCTCAGCGACGGCTCCAACCGGCAGGCCGCGGCGGTGCAGGAGGCCTCCGCTTCGGTCGAGCAGATGAGCGCCACGATGCGCCAATCCACCGATAACGCGGCCCAGACCGAGCAGATCGCGACGCTCTCCTCCAAGGAGGCACAGCAGTCCGGCGAAGCAGTCTCTGCAGCGGTCGAGGCTATGAAGTCGATCGCCGAGAAGATCACGATCATCCAGGACATCGCGCGCCAGACCGACCTGCTCGCCCTGAACGCCGCGGTGGAGGCCGCCCGCGCCGGAGAGCAGGGCCGCGGCTTTGCCGTCGTCGCCTCGGAGGTCCGCAAACTGGCGGAGCGAAGCCAACGTGCCGCCACGGATATCAGTCAACTCTCCGCGGAGACCGTGTCGGTCTCGCGCGACGCCGGCACCAAGCTGGAGGCGCTGGTGCCCAACATCCAACGCACCTCGGATCTGGTGCGGGAGATCTCCGCGGCGATGCGCGAGCAGCAGTCCGGGATCGAGCAGATCAACGACGCGATCCGCGACCTGGATCAGGTGATCCAGCGCAATGCCGCGGCGGCGGAGGAGACCGACACCACCGCCTCGACGCTGTCCGAGCAGGCGGAGACGCTGAAGACGGTGATTGGCTTCTTCAAGTTCCGCTCGGTAGAGGACGGCGCCGTGCCCCCTCATGCGCGGAGCGAGGCCGATGCGTCCGCCTCAGCTCCCCAGCCAGCCGCCACGACACAGCCTGCGGCGCTACCCGCCCTCCTCTCGGCCTGAACGCGGCAAGGGATCGCAACGTGCAGTCCTGCCGAGCGACCCGCGGTCTCGGCTGGTTGGTGGGATGCGATCCCGGCCGGCGCAGGGGCAAGCGCCGGCGTCAGACTGATGCCTGCCCCTCCTCTGGTCCCAGCTGGTCCGCGCGCTCGCGGTCGCCGTCAGCCAAGGCCGCCCGCTCCCGCGCCAGGGTCGTCAGCCCCAAATCGTCGAGGATCGCGTAGAAGGCCGGCACCACGAAGAGCACCAGCAAGGTCGTCGCCATCAGCCCGAAGGCGAGGCTGGTCACCAGCGGGATCAGCACCTGTGCCTGCAGGCTGGTCTCCATCAGCAGCGGCAACAGCCCCGCCACCGTCGTGAGCGAGGTGAGCAGGATCGCGCGAAACCGGGCGCGCGTCGCCTCGGGTGCCACCTCGGCCACAGTGGCGCCGGGGTGATGGTGATGCTTGATCTGGTTCACCAGCAGGATCGAGTCGTTCACGACGACCCCCGCCAAGGCCGCGAAACCAAGCATGCTCGGCATCGAGAAATCGACGCCGATGATCAGATGCCCCACCACCGCACCGATGAAGGCGAAGGGGATCAGGATCATCACCACGACGGGTTCCACGTAACTGCGAAACTGGAAGCTGAGGATCAGGAAAACCCCGATGAGGCCCAGGATGAGGCCCGAGATCATGGAGGCCTGGGTTTTCGAGGCCTCGGCATTCTGCCCCTCCACACCGATCGAGATGCCGGGATAGCGCTCCAGGAGATCGGGCACGAAACGGCGCATCGTGTCGCTGACGACCTCGTTGGCATTGGCGAACCGGGTGTCGACCTCGCCCTGAATCGTGACCGTCCGGCGTTTCTGCACCCGGTTGATCCGCGCGAACCCGCGATCCCGCTCGATGGTCGCCACCGACGTGAGCGGCGCCATAGCGCCGGAGGGGGTGACCACGACGAAGTTGTCCAGGGTCGCCACGTCGTCGCGGTCGATGGCCGCAAGACGCGCATCGATCTCGAAGGCCTCGGTATCCACCTGGATCTCGTCGACGGTCGTCCCGAAGAAGGCCGCCCGAAGCTGATCGGCAATATCCTGCGCGCGCAGACCCAGGATCAGCCCCTCCTCGTTGACCTGAAAGGTGATTTCCGGCTTGCCGAGGCGCAGATCGTCGAGCACGTCGACGACGCCCGTGTACCGCTCGAGCCAGTTCTTCAGCTCGGCACTGGCGGCCTTGAGGTCCTGCAGATCATCGCCCGAGAGCCGGATGTCGATCGCCCGCCCGCCGGGACCCACGCTGGGTTCGGTGAACTTCAGCGAGATCACATCGGGCTGAGGACCGGTTTCGTCTCGCCACAGCGCGGAGAACCGCTCGTTGTCGATGGTCCTGAGCTCGGAGGTCAGAAGATCGAGGCTGACCGTCGCCACATGCGGCCCGCTTTCATGGGCATCTTCGTTCTCGTTGAAGGTGACCGTGCGGTGGCGCACCAGGGCACGCCCTCCGGGCTGCTCGGGCGTATAGGCGGCGTCGATCCGGTCGACAGCCGCGAGGACGTCCTCGACCACCCGTTCCGTGCGCCACAGCGGTGTGCCCTGGGGCAGCAGCACCCGCGCCTGCAGCGTGTCGCCATCGATCTCGGGAAAGGCGCTGAACTTGAGCGCACCGCCCGCCATGGCCGCCGTCGCCAGGACAAAGGCCCCGACTGCACAGCCCATGGTGAGGTAGCGCCGGCGCACGGCGAGGCGGGCAAAGGCGACGGCCACCCGGTCGCGTAGCCAGGTGACGCCGACCTCGACCCGTCGCTGTACCGGGCCGCGCCCGCCCCCCTTGGCGGCAAGCGCATGGCCCAGGTGGTGGGGAAGGATCAGGAAGGCCTCGATCAAGGAGACAACCAGGACCGCCAGCATCACCACGGGCACGACCTTCAGCACCTGGCCGATATCGCCCTTGAGAAAGGCGAGGGAGGCGAAGATGCAGATCGTGGTGAAGAACGAGGAGATCACGCCTGGCGCGACCTCCCGCACCCCCTCGACGGCGGCGTCCATGGGGGCGGCCCCGGCCTCCCGCTTGCTCGCGATACTTTCGGAGATGACGATGGCATCGTCCATCAGAAGGCCGACGACGATCAGCAGGCCGACCATGGTCAGCATGTTGAGCGAATAGCCGAGCATCACCATGGCCGCGATGCCACCGACGAAGGCGACCGGCAGGCCGGCGGCGATCCAAAACGCGTAGCGCGCGCCGAAGAACAGCCACATGGTGACCGCCACCAGGATGAGACCCACGGCGCCGTTCTGGACCAGCAGCGCCAGGCGGTCCTGCACAACCTCCGCCGGGCTGCGCACGATGGTGAAGGTGACGCCAGGCGGTGCGCGCACCCGCTCCCGCACCAGAAAGGTGTCGATCCGGTCGATCACGGTGAGCAGATCGTCACTCGCCGATTTGGTCACCTGGAGAAAGGCGGCGGGGGCGCCATCGAATAGGATCTTGACCTCCTCGTTGTCGAAGCGGTCGTCGATGCGGGCGATATCGCCCAGGCGGATCTGGCCGCCATCCTCGCTGGAGACCACGATCAGATCGCGCAACTCGTCGACGCTGCGCCGCTCATCGGCGAAGCGCAGCAGGATCTCGCCATCGCGCCCCTGGATCGTGCCCACCGGCAGGTCGATGTTCTGGCGCTGGATCGTCGTGGCGACGTCCTGCAGGCTGAGGCCGAATTGGCGCAGCGTCGCATCCAGGATCTCGACCCTGAACTGGCGGTCGGCGAAGCCGTTGATCTCGATCTGCGGGATCCCGCCGAAGGCCTGCATCCGCCGCTTCACCTGTTCGGCATAGGTCTTGAGGTCCGGGCGGCTCATGTTCCCGGCGACGGCCACCGAGGCGACGAAGTCCGTGCGCCCGAGCTGCGAGACGACGGGCTCCTCCACCAGATCGGGGAAGTCGTTAATGGCGTCGATCTCGGCCTTCACGTCATTGGCGAAGCGGTCGAGATCGACGCCTTCCTGCATTTCGACGACGGCGGTGGCGCGGCCCTCCAGCGCCTCGCAGGTGATCTCGAAGACATCGTCGACCCCGTCGATCGCATCCTCGATGCGCTGGCAGACGGTCTCCTCGACCGTCTCAGGCCGGGCGCCGGGATAGGCGACGCTGACCTGTACGCGCGAGGGTTCGACCCGGGGAAAGGTCTCGCGCTGCAGCGTCGGCAGGATCGTCGCCCCAAGGGCGAGCAGGCCGATCATCAGCAGATTGGCGATGGTCGGGTGGCGGGTGAAATACGCGATCATTCGCCGGCCACCGGCAGGGCGGCGCTGCGCTCCTGGCTCACCGCCTCGTCGATGACGGGCTCGAGCAGCATGCCTTCGATAGCCGGCGAGACGTCACTCACGACGATCCTCTCGCCGAACTCGATGCCCTCTGCGATCAGGGCCAGATCGCCCTGGAAGGCGCGGACCCGGACGGGCCGGCTCTCCAAGCGGTTCTCGTCGTTGGCGACGAAGACGCGGCCCTCACGCACCGCCGCACGGGGAACGACACGCTTGTCGTGCAGCGCCGCCCCCTCCAGCGTGACGCGCACGAACAGGCCCTTGATCAGCGGCGGGCGAATCCCCGGCGCGATGTTCTCGTAGGGGTCGTCCACCGTCACGATCACCCCGACCGAGCGGCTGGTGGCGTCGATGGTGTCCGAGGTCCGCTGCACCTTGGCGGGCCAGACCGTGTCGAACTCGCCCGAATGGATCGCCACCGTCGCCTTCCAGTCCAACTGGCCCAAGGCCGAGCCGGGGCTCGTCTGAGGGTCGCGGCGAGGCTGGAAGTCCGGCGGAACCGCGAGCGAGATGAAGCGTGCGAACTGGTCCTGCGGCACCTGCGCGACGATCTCCGCCGCGCTGATATCGCCGGCGGAGGCTAGGCTGGTGCCGGAGGTGACGAACTGGGTCTCCTCGACCTCCTTGCTCGCGATACGGCCGCGAAAGGGCATGGTGATGCTGGTGCGGTCGAGGTCGAGGCGAGCGCTGGACAGCCGGGCCTCGGCAACGGCGATCTGGGTTCTCTGGGTCTCGATCTCGGCGGGGTAGAGACCCATGGTGTTCTCGAGCTCCTGCACCGCGACCTGCTGTTGCAGGAAATCGCGCTGCACCACGTCGAGGGCCGATTGGCTGGTCACGCCCCGGCCGAGCAGCCCCTCCTGACGGGTCAAATCCTCGCGCTTGATCTCCAGCGAGCGCCGCTCGAGCTCGAGCGATCGTTCGGTGTTGGCGGCGCGGATCTCCAGCTCCCGCAGCTGCGCCTTGGCGGCGTCGACGTTCGCCTCCTCCTCGCGCACCGCCAGCTCGTACTCCTCGGCGGCGATGCGGATGATCTCGGTGCCCTGGCGCAGGATCGCGCCCACGCGCAGGCCGGGATGCACATAGGCGATCCGACCCGGCACCTGCGCGACCGCATTCCAGGTGCGCACCGGCTCGACGCTGGCGTAGCCCACGACGGTGGGGACGAAGGGCACTGGCTCCAGCGGGACCACCCGCACGGGACGCGCCCGCTCGGTCACGGCGGTCTGTTCGGGCGGCTGCCGCGAGCCGGTGACGTAGACGAAGACGAGCGCCGCGAGCCCGATGGGCACCACGATACTGATCAGGCGAAGGGCCAACGATGTCATCTCGAACCTCGGTCAGCGGGCACCGCGCAAGGCAGCGGTGGCGTCTCTTCTACGTACGCTGCACCGACTCTCCTACGTCGCAAAAACACATCGCCGGCCGGCACCGCGGCCCGCGGGCGGTCAGTCGCCGTCGTAGGTCCAGCGGTAGGCGGGGGGTGTGGGGCCCTTGTTGCGCCCGCCCTGCTGGCTCTGTTCCCAGGCGTGGGCGAGGATGCCGACCGAGCGGGAGAGGCAGAAGAAACCGCGCGCCAGGGGCGCCGGGCATCCCAGTTCCGCGTAGATGACGGCGGTGGCTCCGTCGATGTTCATGGGCACGGGGCCGCCGCGGTCCGCCGCCAGCCGTGCCTCGATCCGCCGGCCAAGGGCGGCGAAGCGGCCGGTGACGTCACCCGTCGCGGCGACCTCATCGACCAGACCCAGCAGGCGCGGCGCCCGCGGATCGACGGGCTTGTGAAAGCGGTGGCCAAAGCCGGGAACGTATCGGCCACGCTCCTCGCGCCAGCCGTCGAGTTCCCGATCAAAGGCCGCCTGCCCCGCGGTGTCGAGGCGGATGAAGAGCTCCACGGCCTGTTCGCCCGCACCGCCGTGCACGTCGCCCAGCATGTTCACACCCGTCGCCATCGCGTTGTTGAGGCCGACACCGCAGGTCGCCGCCATCCTCGCCGCGGCGATGGAGGGCGCCTGAGGACCATGATCAACCGCCGCGACAAGCGCGGCCTCGAAGAGCTGCGCCCGGGGCCCCTCGATCCGCTCGCCGACGACCATAAGCCAGATCATCTCGGCAAAGCCCGTGGTGCCGATCAGGTCTTGGACCGGCGTGCCGCGCAGGTGGATCCGCCCCGGCTCCATGTCGATGATCGACGTGCGCCACCAATCGGCAACCTCGCTCATATGGCGCCGTCCTCCTCAAGCGCCGCAATCTCCGCCGCGGAGAACCCCAGCGCGCCATAGACCTCGGCGTTATGCGCGCCCAGCGCGGGGGGCGGCGTGTCGACCGTCTGCGGCGCGCCGTCGATGCGAAAGCCCGTGCGCAGCACCTCGATCGGGCGGTCGACCAGGGGCGCATCGTCGAAGCGGGCGATCATGCCCCGGTCGCGCACCTGGGGATGCGCCACCACCTCGGGCACCGAGAGGACAGCACCCGCCGGGACGCCGATGCTGTTGAGCTCCCGCGCCCAGGCCCGCGCCGGGCGGTTGCGCAGCACGGTCTCCAGCTCGGTCCGCAGCGCCTCGCGGTTCGCCTTGCGGCTCTCCCGCGTCGCGTATTCGCGGCGGGCCAGCAGGTCGTCGCGGCCCAGGTGGCGGGCCAGCGTCTCCCACTGCTCGTCCTTGTTGGCGGCGATGTTCAACAGGCCATCGGCGGCCTGAAAGGCACCGGAGGGGGCGGAGGTCGGGTTCTCATTGCCCTGTGCCGAAGGGTCGACACCGGCGATCAGGTGGTTCGAGACCGCCCAGCCCATGGTGGCGAGCAGCGAGTCGAGCATCGAGACGTCGATCACCCCGCCCCGCTGAGGCGCGTTCAGGGCCGCACAGATCGCCATCGCCGCCGTCAGCCCACCCACGGTATCCGCCACCGGCCAGCCGGCGCGCAGCGGTGCGCTGTCGGCATCGCCCGTGATCGACATGGCGCCGGAGGCACCCTGCACGATCTGATCGTAGGCCGGGCGATGCACCCAAGGCCCCGTCTGCCCGAAGCCCGAGATCGCGCAGTAGATCAGGCGCGGGTTCTCGGCGCGCAGCACCTCGGCGCCCACCCCCAGCCGATCCATCACCCCGGGACGGAAGTTCTCGACCAGGACATCGGCCTCGCGCACCAGGCGCAGGAGGATGTCGCGCCCCTCCGGATGCTTGAGGTTCACCGTGACGGATTTCTTGCCGGCGTTCTGGGCCAGGAAGCTGACGCCCATGCCGCGCGCGTTCAGTGTGGGGTCGGCGCCGAGATTGCGGGCGAGATCGCCGCGGCCGGTGGCCTCTACCTTGATGACCTCGGCGCCCAGATGGGCCAGCTGGTGACAGGCGAAGGGCCCGGCCAGGACGTTCGTCAGGTCCAGGACCCGAACGCCCGCCAGCGGCCTAGTCGCCATCCGCCGTCCCCGCCGCCCGCAACCGGGCGCGCCGGGCGCGATAGCTCGGCAGCAGCACCAGCAGCAGGGCGACCACCAGCAGACCCAGGGTCATGGGCCGCTCCAGGATAAAGCCGAGCCCGTCATAGAGCTGCATGGACCGGGCGAAGTTATCCTCGAGCAGTCGGCCCAGGATGAACCCGATCAGGAGCGGCGCCAGCGGATAATCCGCGAAGCGTAGGATCGTCGCGACGACGCCCAGGCCCACCAGGATCAGGAGCTCGGTCGCGTTGTTCTGCCCGATGTAGGCCCCCATCAGCGTGAAGAAGAGGATGAAGGGGATCAGGTAGTTCCGCGGGATCGTCAGCACCTTGGCGATATAGGGGATCAGCGGCAGGTTCAGGATCAGCAGCACCAGGTTGCCGAAGTACATGGAGATGATGACGGCCCAGAAGATCTGCGGCTCGTCCACCATCAGCCGCGGCCCTGGCGTAACGTTGAGGGCGATCAGCGCACCGAGCAGGATCGCCGTGGTCCCCGAGCCCGGGATACCCAGCGTGAGCAGCGGCACGAAGGAGCCGGTACAGGCGGCGTTGTTCGCACTCTCCGGCGCGGCGAGGCCCTTGATCGAGCCCTTGCCGAACTCCTCCTGCTCATGCTTCGGGGCGATGTTCCGCTCGACCGCATAGCCCAGGAACGACGCGATGGTGGCGCCCGCGCCGGGCAGGACGCCGATGAAGAAGCCCTGGACCGACTGGCGACCCACGACCGGGGCGATGGCCCGGGCTTCGGCGCGGGTGATGCGCAGGTCCTTGATCTCGCCGCCATCCTCGCCGCCGGTCTTGGAACGGGCGGGGTTCAGCACCAGGAACAGCGCCTCCGGCAGGGCAAACATCGCCATGGCAAGCGTGATGAAGCTGAGACCGGACTGCAGATCCATCAGCCCCATGGTGAAGCGGGGCATGTTGAAGAGCGCCCCCTCTCCCACCGTGGCCAGCATGAGCCCTGCGATGGTCATCAGCAGCGCCTTGGCCACCTGCCCCGTGCCGGCAAAGGCCGCGATGGCGGATAGGCCGACGACCATGAGCGCAAAGTACTCCGCCGAATGGAACAGCAGCGCCACGGTGGAGAGGGCGGGCGCGAAGACCATGAGCAGGATCGCCCCGATGGTGCCGCCGGCGAAGCTGGCCACCGCCGCGATGGTCAGCGCCTTGCCCGCCTTGCCGGCCCGCGCCATGGGGTAGCCGTCGAAGCTGGTGGCGACCGTGCCGGCGACGCCCGGCGCGTTCAGCAGGATCGAGGAGGTCGAGCCGCCGAAGATCGCGCCATAATAGACACCCGCCAGCAGGATCAGCGCCGCCGTCGGATCGCCCAGCGTGATCGCGACCGGGATCATGATCGCGATGATCGACATGGGCCCCAGGCCCGGCAGCATGCCGATGAAGGTGCCGATCAGGCAGCCGCCGACGACCATGAGGATATTGGTGGGCGAGAAGGCGGTGCTGAGACCGATCAGGAACCCTTCGATCATCGTTACCTCCTCACAGGAACCCGGGGAGCGGGCGCAGGAAGATCCCCAGCACCTGATCGACCAGCCACCAGACCACCCCGGCGGCCACCGCCGCCACGGGCACCAGGATGTGCAGCTTGCGCTCCCCCAGAATGACAGCGCCGACGGTCAGGAAGCCGACCGTCGACAGGATGAAGCCGAGCGGGCGCAGCAGCAGCGCATAGGCGACCATCAGCGCGAGCAGCCCCAGCGCCTGGCCGAGCTTGTACTCGTGCAGCCGGCGGTAATCGATGTCGGGGGTCTTGGGCTCGGTCGTCACCTTCTCGAGCCCGAGCACGATGACCAGGGCGATCAGCGCCCCCGCGACCGCCAGCACCTTGGGGAAGGTCGAGGGCCAGACCGGGTTGCGTTGCATGAAGGGTGGCAGCAGCCCGTCCATCTCGAAGAAGGCCGCGTAGCCGTAGACGCAGCAAATCGAGAGGAACGCGAGCGCGATCCAGCGGTCGAGCGCCATGCGCGTCCTCCTCCGGCCGGCGTGGGTGGCCCCGCCCGGCTGGGCAGGGCCGACGTCAAAGGCCCCGTGAGGGGCCCGGCGACAGCGGTCAGAGGAAGCCGAGCTTCTTCATCAGATCGCCGATCTGCTTCTCCTGCGCCTCGAGGAAGGTGCGGAAGTCGCCGCCGGAGTTGTGGATGTTCACCCAGCCATTGCGGGCGCGCACCTCCTCCCAGGCCTCGGTCTCGTACATATCGGCGAGGACCGCCTGGTAGGCGGTGAGCTGATCCTCCGGCAGGCCCGGGGCCGCGAAGAACCCGCGCCAGTTGACGAAGGTGGTGTCGATGCCCTGCTCCTTCATCGTCGGCGCCTCGGCATAGGTGTCGATCCGTTCATCGGCCGTTATGCCGATGATCTTGACCTCGCCCGCCTCGGCCAGTGCGACCGCCTCGGAGAAGCCGGTGGAGAGCGCTGCGATCTCGCCGGACAGAAGCCCGGCCATCGCCTTGCCGCCCGCGTCATAGGGGATGTACTTGAAGCCGGTGGGGTCCTGGCCCGCCGCCTCCATCGCCATCGCCGCCACCAGGTGGTCCATGCCGCCGGGCACCGAGCCGCCGCCGATGGCAAAGCCACGGGGGTCGGCGTCATAGGCCGCCAGCAGATCGGTCATCGAGTTGAGATCGCTGTCCTTGTTCACCACCAGCGCTGCATAGTCGCCGATGGTGCCCGCCACGAGCGTGAGATCCCGGAAGTTCTGCGGGAAGACCCCGGTGAGCGAGCGGATCACGATGGGGGTCGAGTTGACCATCAGCGTGCCGTGGTTGCTCTCGGCGTTCTCGATCAGGAACCCGATCGCCTTGCCGCCGCCGCCGCCGGACATGTTCTCGTAGCTCGCGGTGCCGACCAGGCCGGCCTTGGTCAGCGCCTCGCCCGTGCCGCGGGCGGTGCCGTCCCAGCCGCCGCCGGCGCCGCCGGGGATCAGGAAGTGAATGCTGTCGACCGCAGGCTCTGCCATGGCGGGGGCCGAGAGGCCGATGGCAGCAACAGCGGCAAGGACGACCCGGCGGGTCGGCAAGAGGTAGGTCATCGATTTCTCTCCCATGGTGAGCGCGGTCTAATGCCGCTTGCTTCGCCTAAGCGTTCGCAGAGCACCGGACACAGCGCAAGCCCAAGACCTCGTGAAGTGGCCTAGAAGTCGGTTCTGGGGGAGAAACACCGCCTCGGCGGACCGTGCCGCAGGGTAAATGATGCAGAACAGGCGCCGCGACCGCGGACCGGGCGCGCTGCTGGCCGCTGTCCGGACGGAAGACCTCAGGTCTCGCTGATATCCGCCCAGGTGAGGCCGAAACGATCGAGGTATTTGCGCAACCGATCGGCGTCGTTGCTGCTGCGCTTGCGGGCGCGCGACGCGGCGAAGAGCACCCGGCCGGCTTCGCTCAGGGTCTTGGCCGTCTTGCAGGTGCGGATCACTGCTGCAAGCTGGGCGAGATCGAAGAGATCGATCTCCTCGACGCCGGCGCCCAGGTAGCGGCGCACCAGCTTTCGGTCGCTGTCGTCGGCGGCATTGGCCCATTGGGCCTGCAGCGTCTCGACCTCCTGATCCACCATCGCAAGCGTGATGCGCCCGCGCGGCGCCAGGGTGCACATCCGCTGGACCGAGGCACCGAGGTCGCGGAAGTTCCCGGGCCAGAGCGTCGCGGGGTGGGCGGCGAAGGCCAGGTAGCGCTGCGCCGCATCGGCATTGAAGCCGACCCGGGCGCCGGTCGTGCCCTCGGCCTTGGCAAGCTCGTGCTCGAGATTGGGCTCGATATCCTCGCGCCGCTCCCGCAGGCGCGGCAGCCGAAAGGTCCAGAGGTTGAGCCGCGCATAGAGATCGGCGCGGAACTGCCCGTCAGCGACCAGTCGGGCAAGGTCGCGGTTCGCCCCGGCGATGAGCTGGAAGCTGCTCGTGACCTCGTGGTCCGAGCCGATGGGCAGGAACTTCCCGCTCTCGACCGCGTGCAGCACCATGGTCTGTTCGTCCGGCCCCAGGGCGTCGATCTCGTCAAGGAAGAGCAGCCCGCCATGCGCTTCCCGCAACAGACCCCGGCGCTCGGGCGCCCCGCCGGCCGCACCGCGGCGGTTGCCGAACAGGGTCGCCATGCCTGCGTCGCCCCGCAGGGTGCCGCAGTTCACATGCACGAAGCGGCCCCGCAACCGGCGGCCCTTGAGCTTTAGTTCATAGATCCGCTGCGCCAGCGCCGTCTTGCCCGTGCCCGTGGCCCCGATCAGCAGGAGCGGCGCGTCTGAGACGGTGGCGACCCGCTCTATGCGGTCGATGAGATCGTTGAACGCCGGGTTGCGGGTCTTGATGCCGCCCTTGAGGAGTTCGGTCGAGCGCTCGGCGAGCAGATCGAAGCGCTGCTGCAGCGCGTTGTAGCGGCTGAGGTCGAGATCGATGATGTCGAGCTTGCCCTGCGGCGCATCCCCGTCCCGCGGCGGCCCGGTCTGCAGCAGGCGGGCGGGGATGTGCCGCGATTCCGTCAGCAGGAACCAGCAGATCTGCGCGACATGCGTGCCCGTCGTCAGGTGCACGTGATAACGCTCGCGATCCTCATCGAACTGATAGCCCTCAGCGAAATCGAAAAGGGCGCCATAGACCTCCTCGAAGTCCCAAGGGTCGGCGAGGTCGAGGCGGCGCAGCATCACCTCGGTCTGCGGGGCGAGAGGAGCGATATCCTGGCGCACGCCCTCAGCCAGCCTGAGGAAGCGCTCGTCATAGAGCAGCTCGAGGCGGGTGACGGGGAAATGCTCATGCGCGCAGAGATGGATCGAGGGGCGCCACTTGCGCTTGCGCCCCATGTCGAGCTGGGTGCCGAGGAAGCCGATCACGACGTTCTGCATGGGCGCTCAAGTTATTGGATAAAACCCTATCTCACAATATCGGATTTTCAGCGTCAGCACGACGCTGGCATGCGAAAACTGTCTTAAATTCAGTGTTTTAGGTGAAATCGCAAAAACCCTAAGGCCGATCCACGAATCTGGCCATTGTCTCTCGGCAACCAGAGGAGACGAGAGCAATGGCAAACAAATCCGTGTTTGCATCCGTGCGGGGCCGGCTGCTCCCCAAGGCGACCTCGACGAATGCCGAGGGGGCGCCGGCCTACGCCTACACCGATGCACACAAGCTGGCCCAGCTTGCCGTCACCGGCACGGTCGGCCCGTCGTTCTACGCCTCTGCGGAGGCTGAGCTAGCGAGCGTTCTGCGCGCGGCGGAGGCGGTAGAGCCCGAGTTCCTGGCGAAGACGGCGATCTTCGCGCGTATGAAGGGGCACATGAAGGACATGCCGGCGATCCTGTTGGCGGTCCTGGCCCGGCGCGATCCGGCGCTCTTCCGCCAGGCCTTCGGGCGGGTGGTCGATAACGGCAAGATGCTGCGCACCTTCGTGCAGGTCATGCGCTCGGGGCAGACCGGGCGCAAGTCGCTCGGCTCGCGGCCGAAGGCGATGGTGGCCGACTGGCTGAACGAGGCGTCCGACTGGGCGCTTCTGCAGGCCAACATCGGCAACGATCCGTCGCTGGCGGACGTGATCCGGATGGTGCACCCCAAGCCGGCCTCGCCGGCGCGGGACGCGCTGTTCGCCTGGATCATCGGGCGGCCCTGCGATGTCGGCCTGCTGCCGCAGGCGGTGCGGGACTGGCTGGCCTTCAAGGCCGATGGCAAGGGCGACGTGCCGGACGTGCCGTTCCAGATGCTGACCCAGCTTCCGCTGAGCCAGCGCCACTGGACGAAAATTGCCCAGCGTGGCTCGTGGCAGATGGTTCGCATGAACCTCAACACGTTCCAGCGCCATGGCGTCTTCGAGCGGCCGAAGGTGGTGCACGAGATCGCCGGTGTCCTGCGCAACCAGACGCGGATCGCGCGGGCGCGGGTCTTCCCCTACCAGCTCATGGTGGCGGCGAAGGCGGCGTCGAGCGATCTGCCGACACAGATCCGGGCCGCGCTGCATGACGCGATGGAGCATGCCGTCGTCAACGTCCCGCGCTTTGCGGGCACAGTGGCGGTCTGCCCGGACGTCTCGGGCTCGATGCACTGGCCGGTCACCGGCTGGCGCAAGGGCGCGACCTCGGCGGTGCGCTTCGTCGATGTCGCGGCGCTGGTCGCGGCGGCAGTGATGCGGCGTAACCCGGAGGCCGAGGTGCTGCCGTTCGAGACCAGGGTCGTCGACCTCAGGCTCGAGCCGCGGGATACGATCCAGACCAATGCCGAGCGCCTGGCGGCGGTCGGCGGCGGCGGGACCAACTGTTCGGCACCGCTGGCCAAGCTGGCGGCGCAGGGCAAGGCCCCGGACCTGGTCATCCTGGTCTCGGACAACCAGTCCTGGATGGACACCAGGCGTGGCCGCGGCACGGGCATGATGCATGAGTGGGAGCGGCTGAAGCGGCTGAACCCGCAGGCGAAGCTCGTCTGCATCGACATCGCGCCCTACGGCACGACCCAGGCGGCGGAGCGTGAGGACGTGCTCAACATCGGCGGCTTCTCGGACGCGGTGTTCGAGCAGATCGCCGACTTCGCCGCCGGTCGCATGGGCCCCGCCCATTGGCTGGGCGAGATCGAGAAGGTGCGGCTCTGAGGGGCCGCACCCCACCGAAGGAGTGAAAGGAAACCGTCTCGGCGAATGCCTGAAGGAACTACATGCACAACCGCGGGGGTAACCGTGGGGTTCGACTCCCCACCTTGCAGGCGCCCTTCTGGCATGGGCGGGTCCCCGGTCGTTTCTTCGCCCACTCGTCGCCGAGACCGATAGGAAAGGAGCCAACTCGGCGAATGCCGGTGGAACTACATCGCTTGTCACGCGCCTGGTCGCGGGTTCGATCCCCGCCGTTGCCCGCAAGGGCAGCGTAGCTCAGCGGTAGAGCAGGACGGTTTCACCACACCCTCGTCGCCGAGACCGACAGCAAAGGACAAATCCCGGCGAATGCCGGCGGAACTACATCGCCTTCAAAGCGCCAGGTCGCGGGTTCGAGTCCCGTCGCTGCCACCATCGCGGCAGCGTAGCTCAGCGGATAGAGCAGGACCGTTTCGCCACCGCCTTGTCGCCGGGACCCAGACAGACCGGGGGAATGCCCGCAGGACTACATCGCATGAAAACCGGTGTCCTGTGTCCCGCTTGTCCCCCACCGCCAGGAATGCCGGCAGGACTACAGGTAGCGCGCCCGCCCAGGCCGAAGGTCAGGTGGGAGGTCGCCGGTTCAAATCCGGCCCGGAGCAATCCGGTAGCGCAGTCAGCGTCTTGCCAACCCTTGTCCCGGCGCGCCGTGAGGAGACCGACGATGACGACCGATGACCGACCGCCAATCACCGGCAACGACCTGATCGCCTGGGGCCATCGCCCGGGGCCGCAGTTCGCGGCGCTTCTGGCCAAGGCCAACGCCGCCCGGCGCGAGGGCTATGGCTTGGTGCGCATCGAGGCCATGCTGGCGGAGGACATGCCCCCGCCCCCGCCGCCCACGGTGGATCTGCGCCCGCGCGGCGCGGTGCCCTTCCATGCGAACATCGAGGTGGAGAACGAGGACGAGGCCGCCAACCTCGCCGCCGTGCGCCAGAGCATGACCGAGCTGATGCGCACGCCGACCATCCGCGCGGGCGCCATCATGCCCGATGCCTGTCCGGCGGGCCCGGTGGGCACGATCCCGGTCGGCGGTGTGGCGGCGGCTGAGAACGCGATCCATCCGGGCATGCACTCGGCCGATATCTGCTGCTCGGTGATGATGACCGATCTGGGGCACGCGAAGCCGAAGGACGTGCTCGACGCTGCCCAGGCCGCCACCCATTTCGGCCCCGGCGGCCGGGCAGAGGGGCGCCAGCTACCTATCTCCCCCGCGCTGCTGGAGCAGTTTCGCGAGAACCGCTACCTGAGCGAGGTGAAGGCGCTGAGGATGGCCGAGAGCCACATGGGGACCCAGGGCGACGGCAACCACTTCCTGTTCGTCGGCCGCTCCCGCGCAACCGGGCGCACCGCGATGATCACGCATCACGGCTCTCGCGGGCCGGGCGCGCGCCTCTATCGCGCAGGCACGGAGGTGGCGGAGGGGTTTCGCCGTGCCCTCTCGCCCCAGACGCAGAAGCAGAACGCCTGGATCCCGGCGGATACCGAGGAGGGGCGCGCCTATTGGGACGCGCTGCAGATCATCCGCGCCTGGACCAAGGCCAACCATACCGCGATCCACGACGCGACCGTCGCGGCGATCGGCGGCGCGGTGGCGGACCGGTTCTGGAACGAGCACAACTTCGTCTTCGAGCGGGGCGGTCTCTACTACCACGGCAAGGGGGCAACCCCGGCCTGGGCGGGCTTTGCCGCGGATGCCACGGCGCGCACGCTGATCCCGCTCAACATGGCGGAGCCCGTGCTGGTGGTGCGGGGGCGCGACGCGGCGCATGGCCTAGGCTTCAGCCCGCACGGCGCGGGGCGCAACTTCTCGCGTTCCGAACACCGCCGGCGCGTCGGCAAGAGCACGCCCGACCAGCTGCTTGCGGCGGAGACCGAGGGGCTCGACGTGCGCTTCTATGCCGGGCGCGTCGATGTCTCGGAGCTGCCGTCCAGCTACAAGCGCGCAGGCGCCGTGGTGGAGCAGATCAGGCGCTACGACCTGGCCGAGATCGAGGACTACATCGATCCCTACGGCTGCATCATGGCCGGCGATCTTCCCCCGCCTTGGCAGAGGGGCAAGAAGCCCGCGCGATCGACGCCGCCCCGCGCTTAGCCCTGCCTCAGCTTGTCGGCGCGGCGCGCAGGAGCGCGTCGCCTTTGCGGCGCAGGGTGGCGACATCCATCGTCTCGATGATCTCGCCGGCGCGCATGATCGACAGTCTGGCGCAGAGATGCGCCACCACCGCCAGGTCGTGGCTGACCAGCAGATAGGTGAGATTGCGCTCGGCGCGCAGGCGGGAGAGCAGGTTGAGCACCTCGGCCTGGATCGAGACGTCGAGCGCCGAGGTGGGCTCGTCCAGCAGCACCACCTGCGGCTCGATGATGAGCGACCGGGCGATGGCCAGCCGCTGGCGCTGCCCGCCCGAGAGCTGGTGCGGAAACCGAAAGCGGAAGCTCGCGTCCAACCCCACCTCGGCCAGCGCGGCACGCACCCGGTCGTCATCCTCCGCCAGGCCGTGGATCGCCAGGGGCTCCTTCAGGATCCGGTCGACCGTATGGCGCGGGTGGAGCGAGCCGTAGGGGTCCTGAAACACCATCTGCGCCAGGCGGCGATCCTGCAGCGTCCGCCGCGCGCCCAACGTCTGGCCGGCGATGGCAATGCGACCCTTCGACGGGCGCACCAGCCCCGCAATCGCGCGCAGCACGGTGGATTTGCCCGATCCGGACTCACCGACCAGGCCGAAGCTCTCCCCCCGCTCGACGGCAAAGGAGACGTCGCGCACAGCTTGGACCTGGCGCGCGCCTTCGCCGAAGGTGATGGACAGCCCCTCGACCGTGATCATTCCGACGCCCAGGCAGGGTCGCGGCGCAGGGTCGCGAGCGTGTCGACGGGTTGGTCCAGCCGCGGCAGGCAGGCCAGCAGCCCCTGCGTATAGGGGTGCGTGGCCTGGGCGAGATCCGCTGCGGCACAGCTCTCCACCACCCGGCCCGCATACATGATCAGCAGGCGGTCGCAGAACCGCGCCACCAGGTTGAGGTCATGGCTGATGAAGATCAGGCCTGCGCCGCGGCGGCGGACCACATCGTCCAGCACCTCCAGCACCGCATCGGCCACAGCGACGTCGAGCGCCGAGGTCGGCTCGTCGGCGATCACCAGATCCGGTTCGGAGATGGTCATCATCGCGATCATCACCCGCTGACCCATGCCGCCCGACAGCTCATGCGGATAGGCCGCCATGACGCGGTCCGGGTCGCGGATCTGCACCGCCTCCAGCATCGCGCGGGCGCGGTCGCGAGCCTCCTTGCGGCTGACGCGGGCATGGGCGGTCACGGCCTCGGCGATCTGGGTGCCAACGGCCATGACGGGGTTCAGGCTGAACTTCGGGTCCTGGAGGATCATGGACATGCGCGAGCCGCGAAGTTTGCGCAGCTGCGCGGGCGCTGCGGTCGTAAGCTCAGTGCCGTCGAAGCGGATCGAGCGCGCGGCGATCTCGGCGCGGCGGTCGCTGACGCCCAGGATCGCACGGCCGGTCTGGGATTTGCCACTGCCGCTTTCGCCCACGACGCCCAGCCGCTCTCCGCGGGCCAGCGTGAAGGAGACGCCGCGCACCGCATCGACCCGGCCCTTGGGCGTGTTGAAGGCGACCCGAAGGTCCTCGACCTCGAGCAGCGGCGCGCTCATGAGCCCGCCTTGGGGTCGAGGACGTCGCGCAGGCCATCGCCCAGCAGATTGAAGCCCAGGCTGACGAGCAGGATCGCGAGCCCGGGGACGGTGGGCACCCACCATTGGTCGAGCAGATGCTGACGGCCCGAGGAGATCATCGCCCCCCACTCCGGCGAGGGGGGCTGCGCGCCGAGGCCGAGAAAGCCCAGGCCCGCGGCGATCAGGATCACCCCTGCCATGTCCAGCGTCAGCCGCACGATGACCGAGGGCATACAGAGCGGTACGAGATAGCGGCGCAGGATGCGCCAGGTCGAGGCCCCCTGGACCTGGGCGGCCAGGATGAACTCGGCGTTGCGCAGGCGCATGGCCTCGGCCCGCGCGATGCGCGCATAGGGCGCCCAGCTTGTCAGCGCGATGGCCAGCACCGCGTTCTCGATCCCCGGCCCCAGCGCCGAGACGAAGGCGAGTGCCAGGATCAGCCGGGGAAAGGCGAGGAACACGTCGACCAGGCGCATCAGCGCCGCGTCGACGAGACCGCCGACATAGCCCGCCAGCACGCCGACCCCCAGGCCCACGGGCACGACGATCGCCGCGGTCAGCGCCACGATATAGAGGGTGATCCGCGAGCCCCAGATGATGCGGTCCAGGATGTCGCGTCCAAGCTGATCGGTGCCCAGCCAATGCGCCGCCGAGGGTGGCGTCAGCCGATCCTCCAGCGATTGCACCACCCCGTCGGTCCCGGTCAGCCAGGGCGCGAACAGCGCCGCCAAGACCAGGGTCAGGATGATCCCCAGCCCCGCCATGGCGATGGGATTGGCGCTGAACGCAAGCCACGACAGATAGGCGCGCTGCAGCGTGGCGTGGCGGGGGCTGGTCGGCGCCTCAGCCAAGAGCCAGGCGCGGATGCCTGTCTTGGTCGTCCCAGTGTCGCTCGGCCCCGCCTTGGTCGGCGCCTCCTCCCCGGCAATCGTCACGCGCGGGTCCTCGGATCGACGAGGCGGTAGAGCAGGTCAGACAGCATGTTCAGCCCCACGAAGCAGAAGCCCACCACGATGGTGCCGCCGATCACCGCGTTCATGTCCGATTTGAACAGGGCGCTGGTGATGTACTGACCGATACCAGGCCAGGCAAAGACCGTCTCGGTCAGCACCGACCCCTCGAGCAGCGAGGCGTAGGTCAGCCCGATGATCGTGATGAGCTGCACCAGCACATTGCCGAAGGCATGGCGCCAGATCACCACCCGCTCGGGCAGACCCTTGACCCGGGCCGTCAGCACATACTCCTCGCCGAGCTGATCGAGCATGAAGCTGCGCGTCATCCGCGCGATATAGGCCAGCGCATAGGTCCCCAGCACCGCCGTCGGCAGGGCGAGATGCGCGAGCGCGTTGTGAAAGACATCCCATTGGCCGGCGAGAGCGGCGTCGACCACCAAGAGCCCCGTGACCGATGGCGTCAGCCCCTGATGAAACACATCGAGCCGGCCTGGACCGGGCGCCCAACCGAGCCAGGCGTAAAAGACCAGGAGGGCGACCATCCCCAGCCAGAAGATCGGCGCCGAATAGCCGATCAGGCCCACCACCCGGACGATATGATCGATGGGACGGCCCTGGTTGACCGCCGCGGCCACGCCCATGGGCACGCCGAGCAGAACCCCCACCAGCGTCGCCGCCGTGGCAAGCTCCAGCGTCGCGGGGAAGAAGCGCATCAGGTCTTCGAGCACGGGGCGCGAGGTCTGGATCGAGACGCCCAGATCGCCCCGCAGCAGATCGCCCATGAAGAGCAGGTACTGGCGCCAGATCGGCTGATCGAGCCCCAGCTCCAGGTAAACCCGGTCGTAGACTTCGGCAGGGGCGCGGTCGCCGACGATCGCCAGCACCGGGTCGACCGGCATCACGCGACCGATGAAGAAGGTCACTGCCGTCAGGCCCAGGAAGGTCAGCGCCAGGGACCCGAGCACGCCGCCCACCTGGCGGGCAGCGCGCAACAGGCCGGGCACGCGGCCCGGCCCGGCAAGGGCGTTTGAGGAGGCCACGTCGCCTACTCTTTGGTCACACCGTCATAGAACACGAGGTCGAAGGTCGGCCCGGAGACGAAGCCGGTCACCCCGTCCTGGATCGCCAACTGCTCGCTGCTGCGGAACATGTTGACGAAGGGGCTGCCGGTCTGATGCGCCGTCAGCAGGTCGCGGTACATGACCGCCCGCTTGTCCAGATCGGTCTCTTGGCTCGCAGCCTCGGTCATGCCGGTGATCGTCTCGTCCGCCCAGGCGTTACGCCAGGCGAGCTTACCGGTCAGCTTCGCTTCCAGGGCGTTGTCGGGGTTATGCGCGAAGCTGTCGGCGTTGGAGTGCGGGTCCAGATAGTCCGGCCCCCACTGCGCCAGGATCAGCCCGTGGCGGCGCGCCCGGTACTTCGGCCACAGCGCCGAGCCGTCCTGGGGCACGATCTCCACCGTCACGCCCGCCTGGCCCAGCGTCTGCTGCACCGACTGGGCGATATCCATGAAGGGCGCCACGTTGAGCGTGTCCATCGTGAGCGTCAGCCCGTCGCCGTAGCCGGCCTCGGCCAACAGCGCCTTACCCTTCTCGATGTCGAGGGTGTAGGGGTTCTCGCTGATCGACCCGAACAGACCGGTCGGCCAGAAGGACTGCTGCATCGAGTACTGACCCTTCAGGAAGCTGCCCAGCATCCCTTCGTAGTCGACCAACCAGCGCATGGCTTCCCAGACCTTGGGGTCGGCCAGCGGCCCCTCGCTGGTGTTCATCGCCAGGTAGACGATCTTGGTCTTCGGCGCGTCCTCGATGGTGACACCCTCGGCACCCTCAAGCCCGGCGATCTGGTCGGGCGTCAGGGTGCGGGCGATGTCGATATCGCCCTTTTCCAGCAGCAAGCGCTGTGCCGCAGGCTCGGGCAGGTGACGCACGATCACCCGCTCCATCGAGGCGGCACCCTTCCAGTAGCCGTCGTAGCGGTCGAGGATCACCGTCTCGTTGGCGTTCCAGGCGCGCAGGCTGAAGGGGCCGCTGCCGGCGGAGTTGGTCTTGAGCCAGGCATAGCCCAGGTCGCCGTCGACCTCGTTGGCCATCACGGTGACTTCGTCGACGACCGAGCCCACGGTGGCCGACAGCGCGTTCAGCACCAGACCCGGCGAGATGTCGGCGGGGATCTTGATCTCGAAGGTGCCGTCGCCGGTCACGGTGACGTTGTCGTCGACGTTCTCCGGCGTCCAGCCAAGCTGGGTCAGGATGAAGGACGGGGTCTTGCCGAGCTTCACGACGCGGCGCAGCGAGAAGACCGCATCCTCCGCCCGCACTGGGTTGCCGGAGTGGAAGGTCATGCCGTCGCGCATCGTGAAGGTGATGGTCTTGCCGTCCTCGGAGATTTGCCAGCTCTCCGTGGCGCCGCCCACCAGGGTCTCATAGTCGCCAGGCTCGAAGGTCGTGATGCGGTCGTAGATGTTGTTGGCGATCTCACCGCCGGAAAACTCGAAGATCTCGGCGGGGTCAAGCGTGATCAGGTCGCTGATCGTCTGCCCCAGCACCAGCATGTTCGGCGGGGTCTCGGCCGAGGCCTGCGGCACGGCAAAGACCGATGCCGCGGCGATCGCACCGGCGGCCAAGGTGTGTTTGATGATTTTCATCGCTTGCTCCCTGTCTGATTTGCCTGCCGCAGCATCATGGCAAGTCATAATGCCGGGCAATGCGGCACACAGACTTCACCCTGCGGATGCGTTTTCCGCAACGAGATAATGGGCCGGTTTGCCCAGATTTGACCGGGTTCGCGCGTCGGGCGGGACACTGACTGGCGACGTCACCGAAACCGTTCGGGCGACAGGAGGCTCAGATCCGCATTCGCGGGGCGCCCCAGGATCATGTCCGCAGCGAGCTCGCCCGACTTCGGCGCCATCATCAGGCCGTAGTGGGAGTGACCGAAGTTCCAGACCAGATCGGGCAGGCCCGGCATCTCGCCGATGGCGGGCAGGCTGTCGGGGAAGGAGGGGCGGCGCCCCATCCAGACGCGCGCCGTCTGGCTCTCGGAAAGGTCGGGGAGCATCGCGCGGGCGATACGGCCGAGGCGATCCTTGGCGGCGGGGTCCTCGGGGGCATCGAGCGGCGCGAACTCGGCCTGACCCGCGACGCGGAGGCCGCCGAGCATGCTGCTGGCGACAACCTTTCGATCGACATCCATCACCGAGTTTCGAAGCTCCACGCCCGGCTCGGGGAACTCCACGTGATAGCCGCGCTCCGCCATCAGCGGCGGTGAGACGCCGAGCGCACGCAGCAGTTCGGGGCTCCACACCCCAAGGGCCAGCACGACCTTCTTGGCGGTGAAGCGATCGCCCTCGCAGTCGATCGACCAATGCTCATCGCGCCGCTGCAGGCCCGTGACGCTGCGGCGAAGGATCTGGCCACCCAGGGCCTGTACCTTGGCCGCCAGGCTGCGCCCGATCGCCCCCGGCGAAAGCGCCCGCGCCTGACCCGTGATCACCACGGCCGACGTGAAGTCCGGGCTAAGCGCAGGCTCAAGCGCCCGCAGCTCCTTCCCGCTTATGCGATGGAGTTCGGCCCCATGCTCACGTCGCAGCCTAAAGCCCAGCGCCTCCAGATCGCTTGCATCAGGGTCGCGGAAGGCGTGGATGTAGCAGGCATCCTGCACGAGATGCTCACCGCCGGTATCGGTCAGGTGGCGACGGTAGAGATCGATCGATGGGCCGCACAACAGGGCCATGGCGGCGGCGGTCCGGCGGACGTTCTCCTCCCGACCGCTCTTGAGGAACTTCAGACCCCAGGGGATCATCCGCGGCCAGGCGGCGGCGCGGACCGCGAGCGGCCGGTCGCGGCCCAGCATCAGCCCCGGGATACTGCGCCAGAGCCCCGGCATCGACTGCGGGACGATCGACCAGGGGGAGATAACGCCGGCATTGCCGAAGGAGGTCTCCTGCCCCGGCTCGCCGCGGTCGATCAGGCGCACGCTCACCCCGCGCTCCAGCAGCGACAGCGCGGTGCAGATGCCGACCAGGCCGGCACCCAGGACGGTCACTTCCTCAGCGGGCATGGCCTAGCTCGCGGCGTGCAGGCGTTGGCGCCGTCGGACCAGGATCTGACCAGCGATCGCAGGCGATGCGATCAGGAGCGCGATGAGATCGGCCTGGGGCGAGGGGGCGATGAAGACGAGGCCCGCGATGGCGAGAAGACAGCGATTGGCCACGCCCACCGGCGCCAGCCAATAGCCCACCACCGCCGTGGAGAGCGCGAGGACACCGGCGATGCAGCTTGCCGCGGTATAGGTGAACTCGATGAAGTCGAAGCCCGTGGAGGAAACAAACAGCAGCACCGGCGCATAGACGAAGGCCATCGGCGCCACGACTTTGCCGAGGCCGAGCGTGAAGGCCGAAATGCCCGTGCGGAAGGGATTGGCATTGGCGATGGCGGCCGCGGCATAGGCCGAGGTACAGACCGGTGGCGTGATCTCTGCCACGACGCCGTAGTAGAGCACGAACATATGGCTTGCGATGGGCGGGATGCCGAGCTGCGCCAGCGCCGGCTGCGCCACCGAGACCAGCATGATGTAAAGCGCCGTCGTCGGCACGCCGGCGCCCATCAGGATACAGGCCAGTGCGATGAAGACGAGGCTGATGAAGAGCGTCAGATCCTCCACCGTCACCAGCTCATAGGCGCCGATGGTGAACAGCCAGGCGAGATCGGTGCCCAGGTTCGAGGCCGCCTGGGTGACCATGAAGCCGATGCGGAAGCCCACGCCGGTCGTGTTGATCACACCGATCACGATCCCCACCGCGGCGGAGGCCGCGCCGACCGCCAGCGCGTACTTCACCCCGGTCTGGAAGGTATCGGCCATCTCGCCGATCGTGCTGCGCTGCTGCGGATTGAAGGCGGCGAGGATGGAGCCCGCAACGAGGATCATGGACATCGTGAGGTCGAAGCCGCCGCCCAGATACTTCCAGACGACAAAGCCGATGAACGCGAGCGGGTAGATCAGCGTCAGCGGCTCGCGCACCCGCGCCATCCCGGCGATGATGGCAAGCGAGATCCCGCAGAAGGCCGACATGTACGGCGTGTAGCCCGAGAACAGCACGACCAGGAGCCCGACGAGCGGGACGACGTTTGCCCAGCCCTGGGCCCAGACGGCTTTGAGGCGCGGCATCGCCTCGCGCGACAGCCCCTCGAGCCCCAGCTTGCGCGCCATCAGGTGGACGACCGCGAAGACACCCACGTAGTGCAGCAGCGCCGGGAAGATCGCGGCGATGACGATCGTCGTGTAGGGCACCTCCAGAAACTCGGCCATGATGAAGGCCGCGGCGCCCATAATCGGCGGCGTGATCTGCCCGCCCGCCGAGGCCGCCGCTTCCACCCCGCCCGCGAAATGGCCCGGATAGCCAAGGCGCTTCATGTTCGGGATTGTCAGCGCCCCGGTCGACACCGTGTTGGCGACCGAGGAGCCGGAGATCGTGCCGAAGAAGGCCGAGGAGACCACCGAGACCTTCGCCGGTCCGCCCGTGTAGCGACCCGCCAGGATTGTCGCATTGTCGATGAAGAGCTGCCCCAGCCCCGTGCGCTGCGCGATCACGCCGAACAGCACGAAGTGGAAAACGATGGTCGACACGACCCAGAGCGTGACGCCGAAGATCCCCTCCTGCGGGAAGTACATCGAGGAGATGAAGGTGTTCACCCGCACGCCCGGATGCTGCAGCAGGCCGGGGAAGTACGGGCCGAACAGCGCGTAGCAGATGAAGATGCCGATGATCACCGGCAGCACCCAGCCAAGCGTCCGCCGGGCGATGTCCAGCACCAGGACGATCAGGATGCCGCCGAAGGCCAGGTCAAAGCCGTTCGGATTGCCCATCCGGAAGGTCTGCTCCTCGATCCCCAGGAACGCGATCCCGTGCCAGGCGAGACCCAGATAGAGCGAGGAGGCGACGCCCAGCACCATGAGCAGGATGTCGATGTAGGGCACGCCCCCCAGCCGGAAGCGCCCGGCACCCCCTGCCAGCGAGCGCGGCGTCTTCACCATGGGAAAGAGCGCGTAGGTCAGGATGAACAGGCCCGACAGGTGCCAGCCCATGTGCCAGTAATCGGGCGGCAGCGCGAAGCCGGCGGTCAGGTAGTGATAGACAGCGAAGGTCAGGGCGACGGCGCGCAGGAACTTGGCAAACCCCGGCTCGATGCGCCGGGTGGCGGCCCCTTCGTCATAGCGGCGTTCGATCTCCGCCAGTTCCTCATCGCTCAGCGCGCCTGGCTCGGCCGTGGTGCGGTCGGTCATCGCAGGCTCCGCATATGACTGGAGAACGAACGGGGGGAGCGGGGTGGGAGACGGCGGTGGATCGCCGCCTCCCTCATCGGTGGTCGGCGCCCGTTACTCGAGCAGGCCGGCCTCGCGGTAGAACCGCTCCGCGCCGGGATGAAGCGGCACACCCAGCGTGTCGACGCCGGCCAGCGCCGTTTCCGGGGTGATCAGCTTGCCCTTGGCATGGCCGTTATCCAGCAGCTTGCGGGTGTTGTCGTTCCACAGCGCCGCGGTGATGCCGTAGACCAGCTCCTCGTCCAGGTCGGACGACATGACGAGCAGGGCGGAGACGGCCGGCGTCTTCACCTCATAGTCCACGCCCTCATAGACGCCGGAGGGGATGCTCGAAGGGATGTAGGCCGGGATGATCTCGTTGATCTTGGCCATGTCCTCGTCGGTGAAGCTGTGCAGCTCCATGCCCCGGGTCGTGGAGAGCTGCACCATGGCCGAGACCGGCCAGCCTGCCGCGTAGAAGTAGGCGTCAAGCTGACCATCGGCGAGGCGTTCGGCCGACTGGCTGTTGTTCAGCTCCGCCTCGTCGATGTTGTCGCGCGTGATGCCCCAGGCTTCCAGCATCTGAAGCACGGCGACCTGGGTGCCCGAGCCGGCCTGCGCAATGCCCACGCGCTTGCCCTCGAGGTCGGCGAGGCTTTCAATCGTCTGACCCTCAGGCAGCACCAGGTGCAGATCCTCGGGGTAGAGGTTCGCGACGATGCGCAGCTTGGGGTGCGGCTTGCCGTCGAACTTGCCCTCGCCGAGGAACATCGAGCGCGTCACGTCGGCTGCAGCAAGGCCCGCCTCCAACTCACCGTTCTGCACGGCGGTGTTGTTGAACACCGAGGCCGTGGTCGACTGGGCAATGGCGATCAGGCCCGGCACGCCGCACTGGCCGCCCTTGTCGCAAGGACGCGCGCCCGGCGGGGCCGAGATCCCGTTGGCAATGGTGCCGCCGATGGGGAAATACGTGCCACCGGCGCTGCCGGTGCCGATGCGGAAGAAGGTCGGGCTCTGCGCCGCAGCGGAGCCGGCGATCATGGCGACGGCGAGCAACGCCCCCGTCAGTTTGAGATGCAAGGTCATGGGCAACTCCGGTTAGAGGATCGTCACCCGAGAGGGGGCGAGTGACGCAAGGAACGCTAGCGGATGGGTGAATAAACGCAAATTTGAAATCCTTTCGGTTCTCAAGGTTTTCATTATGCTTTGCTTATGAACCTCAGCCAGATCACGGCCTTCCAGGCCGTCATGACATCGACGTCGCTATCGGATGCGGCGCGTAAGCTCGGCCGAACCCAGCCCGCCGTCAGCCTCGCCATCCGCTCGCTCGAAGAGAGCCTCGGCATCGCGCTCTTCAAGCGCAAAGGCCACCAGTTGGTTCCCGTGCCCGAGGCCCACTACCTGCTGGCCGAGGCGAACGAGATCCTGTCGCGCCTGTCCACGGTCACCCGCACCATGCGCAGCCTCGCCGGCGGGCTATCGGGATCGCTGAACGTCAGTGCCTTTCCGGGGGCGGCCGCCTTTGTCTTTCCGCGGTTCATCGCCTCGATGGTGGACGAGCCGACCGAGACCAAGGTGACGATCACGTCGCGAAGCTCGCCGCAGATCGAGGAGCTCGCGCGTACCCAGAGCATCGATTTCGGGTTCTGCGATGCTCCCACGGGCACCGACCAGAGCGCCCAGTACGACATCGATCACATCAGCGCCGAGTGTTTCCTGGCCCTGCCGCGCGACCATCCGCTGAGCAAAGCCGACCGCATCACGCTCCGGCAGCTTGATGCCATCCCCATGGGCAGCCTCCAGCATACCCACCAGCACCACGGGCGGACGATCGAGGCATTCGAGGCAGCCGGCGCGCATTTCCGGGGGGTGATCGAGAGCCAGACATTCATGCCGCTGCTACACTTTGTGCAGGGTGGGAAGTGCCTGGCCCTGGTCGATCCCCTGAGCGTGGTGAACGAAAGCCATCTGCTGACGACCCAGCGCGCGGTCGTCTTCCGGCGCTTGGCGCAGAGCTTCCGCTACAACTATGCCGTGCTCTCCCCGATCCACCGGCCGCTGTCGCAGCTTGCGCTTCGGGTCCGCGCGGCCTGGCGTTCATCGATCTTCGCGCTGCTGCAAGATGCCGGCGCCGATCCCCTGTGGGAGCAGCGATCCCCCTCCTTCTCAGCCGAGGCCGAGGAACACGGTTAGCGTTCCCAGGATCGCAAATCAGTTCCAGTCGCCGTAGAACTGGTTCCAGATCTTCTCGCCAATCAGACAGTCGTAGCCCTCGATGCGATGAATGGGTGCCGCCACAGGCCGCCTGTCGGACAGCTCGAGGATCAGTTTGCGCCGGACCGCATCCGGGAAATCCTCCCATCGCAGCACCGGGATCACAAAGGCCGTCGGCCCCGTGATCACGCAATGCTCGTAGTAGGCATCCAGGTCAGCGAGATCGAACTGGTTCCATCGACCCTCTCGCGTCATCAACGGCAGCCCGTTGATCGTGACGCCGCGCGCCGCGGCATCGGCCCGTGCCGCAAGCACCGGGCGCCCGCCGTTGTTCGGCCCGTCGCCCGAGATGTCGATGACCTGACGCTCCGCGACGAAGCCGTTGTCTTCGAACCGCGGCAGGGAGTGGTCGATGATGCCCGAGATGGAGGTCCGCGGCAGCGGGCTCTCAAAGCTCGCCGTCAACTTGGCCGCGAAGGCCTCCGCATCCTCACGCGTGCGGACGAGCGTCCAGTCGACGATCAGGCGTTGGGAATAGGGCCCGGCCCATTCGATATACGTCAGCGCGATCTGGCTGTGCGGACCGCCGAAGCGGATCGCCTGAAGAACGTCATCGCTGACCAAGGCCTCGGCATAGCCGCGGCGCTGGATCTCGATCTCGCGCGACGTCATCGAGAGCGAGACATCGACGGCGAGAACGAGCTCGACGTCGACCGGCGTTTCCGCCCTGGCGGGGCTAGCGAGGGCGAGGGTTATTGCGAGGCCGAACATCATGATGCGCATGCGAACAGCTCAGCGCGAATTCGTTCACCTGTCGAGTAACAACCGGTTGCTGCGTCGCCGGCGCCCCCAATTGGCTGGAAGAAGCCCGTTTCAAAGCCAGATCGCTTGCCGGCAAGGGCATCACGGCCTTATCCTCGCGTGAACAACCGCGACTGCAGAGGGCGAGAGCATCGGCTTTCTCCCGCTGCGGTAAGACGGGACCAGGGAAGGACAACGCCATGTGCCAGCTCTTCGCCGGGCAAGACCCCGCCGACTACGAGAGCGAGACCCGTTCGATGCGGGTCAACGGGTATTCGACCTCGATCCGTCTCGAGGCGGCGTTCTGGCGCGTGCTCGACGAGGTCGCGCAGCGCGAGGACATGACCGTCCCGCAGTTCGTCTCGAAGCTGCATGCCGAGGTGACGGAGCTGCATGGCGAGGCGCGGAATTTCACCTCGCTCCTGCGCTGCGCCTGCCTGATCCACGCGGCTGGCGGGACCCGCGTCACGGCGAAGGCTGCGGCGCTGGCGTAGTATTCCGATACCACCCGCACGGGAGAAGGGCTGGTACCCTCCTTTGGCAGGATAGCCAAACCGGAGGTACCGCGTGGCCAAGGCCATCCATTCCATGATCCGCGTCCTGGACGAGGCGCGCTCGGTCGACTTCTACGAAAAGGCGTTCGGTCTGACCGTGGCCGAACGCATGGATTTCCCAAAGTTCACCCTGATCTACCTCCGCAACCCGGAGAACGACTTCGAGCTCGAGCTCACGGTCAACAAGGGTGAGACCGAGGCCTATGACCTCGGCAACGGCTACGGGCACATGGCCTTCGCCGTCGACGATCTCGAAGCAGAACACGCGCGGTTCGAAGCGGCAGGTCTCGCGCCGCGCAAGCTGGTGGCCTTTGCGCCGGGCGGAGAGGGGACACCGGTGATCGCGAAGTTCTTCTTCGTTGCCGACCCCGACGGCTACCAGATCGAAGTGCTGCAACGCGCCGGCCGCTACCAATGATGGGGCAGCCAGTGACGGGCCACCACCAGTGAAGGAGTAACGACGACGACACGGCGGCAGCGACTGCAGCCGGCCACTCAGCCGAGACCCGGGCAACGAACCCGGGCAAGCAAGGGAGAACGCAATGATTGGGACCAGGAGCGTCCGGGACATGACCCGGCGCGATCTGCTCGCCTCGGGTGCTGCCGTCACGACGGCTCTCGTGGTGGGGGGCGGCTTCGTCGCCCATTCGACCGATGCCTGGGCGATGGAGGTGAAGGCGCTGAAGCCTCAGACCATGGCCACGCTCATCCAGATGGCGCGCGACACCTATCCCCACGACCGGATCGCCGACAAAAACTACGCGATCGCGGTGAAGGGGCATGACGACACCGCCGCCGAGGACGAGGCCTTCCGCACCATGATCGAGGACGGCGTCGCCGACCTCGATGCCACGGCGGCTGCGAAGGGCAATGGCAGCTACCTGGGAACTGGCTGGGAGATCGACCGCGTGGCGATGCTGCGCGAGATCGAGGACAGCCCGTTCTTCCAGACGATCCGCGGGGGCCTGATCGTGGGCCTCTACAACCAGAAAGAAGTCTGGCCGGTGTTTGGCTACGAGGGCGAGTCCTATTCCAAGGGCGGCTACCTCCAGCGCGGCTTCGACGACATTTCGTGGATCTGAGGGGGAACGAGCAATGGCTGCACCATTTGACCAGACCGACGACAGCGTCGTCGTCGTCATCGGCACCGGCGCCGGCGGCGGAACCCTTGCCAACGAGCTCGCGCAAAAGGGCGTCTCGGTGGTGGCCCTCGAGGCCGGCGGTCGGCACCTGCCCGAGGATTACCTGAACGATGAATGGCCGAGCTTCGGCCAGCTCGCCTGGCTCGACAAGCGCACGACCTCGGGCACCTGGCGGGTGTCGAAGGACTTCGCCGGCCTGCCTGCCTGGATCGTGAAGGCCGTCGGCGGCTCGACCGTCCACTGGGCCGGCGCCTCGCTGCGGTTCCAGGAGCATGAGTGGCGCGTGCGCACCGAGTATGGCGCGATCGACGGCGCCAATCTCCTCGACTGGCCCATCACGGCCGCGGAGATGGAGCCCTGGTATACCAAGGCCGAGGACAAGATTGGCGTCGCCGGCACCGGCGGGCGCCCGCGGCTGCCGGGCAACAACAACTATAAGGTCTTCGAGGCCGGCGCGAAGAAGCTCGGCTACACGGACGTCCACACCGGCAACATGGGCATCAACTCCGTCGCCCGCGACGACCGTCCGGCCTGTGCCCAGCTCGGCTTCTGCTTCCAGGGCTGCAAGATGGGCGCGAAGTGGTCGACCGCCTATACCGAAATCCCGCGGGGCGAGGCGACCGGCAACCTGGAGGTGCGCGAGCACGCCCATGTGCTGACCATCGAGCACGGGGCGGACGGCAAGGTGACCGGCGTGGTCTACGCGGACAAGGACGGCAACCAGCAGCGCCAGGCGGCGCGGGCCGTGGCCGTGGCGGGCAACTCGATCGAGAGCCCGCGGCTCCTGCTCAACTCGGCCTCGGCGATGTTCCCGGACGGGCTGGCGAACTCCTCGGGCGAGGTCGGGCGGAACTACATGCGCCACATGACGGGCTCGGTCTATGCGATCTTCCCCGAGCCCGTGCGCATGTGGCGGGGCACCACCATGGCCGGCATCGTGCAGGATGAATCTCGCCACGACACTTCCCGCGGCTTTGCGGGTGGCTACGAGATGGAGACGCTCTCCATCGGGGTGCCCTTCATGGCCGCCTTCCTCGACCCCGGCGCCTGGGGTCGGGAGTTCTCCTCGGCCATGGACGGCTATGAGCACATGGCCGGCATGTGGCTGGTGGGCGAAGACATGCCGCAGGAGACCAACCGCATCACGCTGCACGGGGAGGAGAAGGACCAGTACGGCCTGCCGGTCCCGAACGTGCACTTCGACGACCACCCCAACGACGTCGCGATGCGCAATCATGCCTACCAGCAGGGGTCGGCCATCTACGATGCCATGGGGGCGACGCGCACCATGCCGACGCCGCCCTACCCCTCGACCCACAACCTCGGCACCAACCGGATGTCGGCGGAGGCGAAGGACGGTGTCGTCAACAAATGGGGGCAGACCCACGATATCCCGAACCTCTTCGTCTCGGACGGGTCGGTCTTCACCACCGGGGCAGCCGAGAACCCCACGCTCACCATCGTGGCCCTGGCGATCCGCCAGGCGGATGCGATGGCCGGGATGATGGCGCGCGGCGAGATCTGAGCCGGGTGCCGCAATCGAACGGGGGCCGGTACCGCCGGCCCCCTTTTCTTGACCTGCTGGGAGGGGTGCGATGCCTGTTTTCCTGATTGCCGACGTGACGCTGACCGACGACGCCTGGGTGCCGGGCTATGCCGCCGTGGTGCACGACATCGCCGCCAAGCATGGCGGGCGTTATCTCTCACGCTCGGGCAACATCGACACGATCGAGGGGACGGGACCCGGTAGCACGCTGATCGCGCTCATCCAGTTCCCGGAACGCGCCTCGCTCGATGCCTTCGTCAACGACCCGGAGTATGCGCCACACGCCAAGGCCCGCCAGGATGGCAGCGTGAGCAACTTCCATGTCATCGACGACACCGATATCGCGGGCGCCATCCCCTACCTGCCAAAGGGCTGATCGGCGCGTCCATCGCGCTCACGCGAACACCGACCAGTGCCTTGCGCACGCGCGGGTCCTGGGGGAGGACATGACCTGCACCTTTATGAAGGTGCGGGCCGGCACATCGTGCGGCGCATCGAGACCACGCGGCTCCACCTACACCGCGAAGTCCTCGGCTTGCCGACCCGACCCCATCCGAACGGTCATCGGTGCACGCTCGCGCCCGCGTTCCGCCCCGCCGACGACGATATCGCGCCGAGCTCGGTTCGTCGGTCCATCTGCCGACAGATCCCGGATTGCCCTGCGTTCATCGAAGGCGGAACACGACGGAGCAAGACGACATGATCAAAGGCCTTCTCGCTTCCCTCCGGTTGCCAAGCCTCGGTATCGCTGCGCTCGCCGTGCCGCTGCTCTCGGCGGTGTTCGCTGCCTCGGCACCCAGCAGCGCGCCGGGCTCGTCTTGCGGCAGCGCGTCGAGCGTTCGAGGCGCCACGGTCGTCTTCCCCCTTGGCGGTAGCCACGATGCCGATCTGATCGCCGAGGCGGTCCTCGCGGAGGTGAATGGCGAACGCTGCGCGGCGGGTCTCAGTCTCCTTGCGACAGAGCCTACGCTCAACCGGGCGGCTGCCGTCCACACGGCCGACATGGTCTCCGAAGGCTTCTTCGCGCACCGCTCACCGATCGCTGGCCGAGAGACCCCGAGCGACCGGATCACCGCCGCAGGCGGCCAGTTCCGAAGGACGGCCGAAAACCTCGGCCAGGGTTGGTACATGGACTACGAGGCCGGCCGTCCCTTCTTCGCCGATGACGCAGCGGCCTGCCGTTTCAGCTACACCGACGGCACCCCGATCAATCGCCACAGCTATGCCAGTCTCGCCGAAGCGCTCGTCGCGGCCTGGATGGCGAGCCCCGGGCACCGCGAGAACATCCTCCGCCGCGGCGTCTCGTTTCACGGCCTCAGCGTCGCGCCGACCGGCGAAACCACCCTCTGCGGCAAGCTCTACGCGACCCAGCTCTTCGCCGGTTAGCCGCCCGTCTCCGACCTAGGCCGCGAGGGTCGGCTTCGTTAGAGCAGATCCTCTCGGCGCGGCGGCTGTGCCCCGGCGCGGGTGACGGTGAAGCCGGCGGCAGCCACCCCGTAGGCGAGCGCGGCTCTGAGAACATCTCGGTCGACTGACGCCATGCGCTCGACCTCCAGTTCCCCATGTGCGTGAAGCTCCACGAGAAAACCCGCGTTGAAGGTGTCGCCGGCGCCGACGGTATCGAGGACGCAGGCGGGCTTTGCCGGGACGGAGACCTCCACGCCCGATCTCGATATCGCACTCGCCCCCTCGCTCCCCCTGGTCATGATCACCAGAGATGGCCCCAGATCGAGGATCGATTGCATCTTACTCGTGGTCGGGTACTTGCCCGGCAGCAACCAATCGAGATCCTCGTCAGAGACCTTTACGATATCCGAGCGCTGCATCATCCGGTCGAGGCGCGCGCGATAGGATCCCTCGTCGCGCACGAAGGCAGGTCGGATGTTCGGGTCGAGCATGGTGACCCGGCCCTGCCGCTCTCTCTCGTGCAAGGCTTCCATGGTCTGGGCGCATGGATCGCTGGCGAGGCTGATCCCACCGAAGAACAGGGTCGTCACGTCACGTGGCAGAGCCGGGATCTCGTCGATCCAAAGCATGCGTGTGGCCGATCCCTCGTCGTGGAAACTGTACCGGGCCTGGCCGTCCGTAAGGGAGACGAACGCGAGCGAGGTCTTGCGATCGGTCATCGCCGAAAAGGTGGTGTCGACCCGGTCCTCGGTGAGCGCATCTCGGAGCATCCGGCCGAAATCATCCGTCGACAGTCCCGTGAGCAGGCCGGCCCGCACGCCGAGGCGACCGAGCGCGATCGCGGTGTTGAAGACCGCGCCTCCGGGACACGGCACGAAGCCCGTTCGACCATCGGTCATCGCCGACGGCAGCATGTCGATCAGCGCTTCGCCACAGCAGAGGATCATTGCAAACGCCCGATCATGAGGTGCCCGGTCCACCTCATGACCCGGTCGAGGCGTGAGGGGCATAGGCGCGCAGCGCGGCCAGGGTGCCCTGTTCCCAAATGCGCCGTAACCAACGCTCGAAGGCCGCCGCAAAGGCTGCCTTCGAGGCGAGCGTTCCGTAGATGCCGCCCTGTTCCAGCCACGCCGACGGATGCGTCTTTGCCTGCGTTGCCGCGCGCTTGAGCGCCTCCCAGTGCGGATCGTTGGGGGCGATCTCGGCGCCGTTCTCCCGCGTGCCGGCACACATCCGCGCCCAGAGAGCTTCGACGAGGCTCAACCCCTCGATGGCGGTACCCGACGCCAGCGCATCCCGCAGGATGGGCAGGACGAACCCAGCGTGGCGCGACGATCCATCGAAGGCAACGCGCCGCGTCGTGTCGCGGATCGCCGGATTGGCGAAGCGCGTCTCGATCAAGGCAGCGTAGTCGAGCGGCGCCATACCGGGCACCGGTGCGACATGCGGCACGATCTCCTCGCGCTGGACCTTGCGGAAGAAGGCCGCGATCTCGGGATGCGCCATGCAGTCGGCGATGGTGTCGAGCGACAGGAGTTCGCCGGCATTGGCGAGCACCTGGTGACCGGCGTTCAGAATGCGGATCTTCATGGTCTCGAAGTCATGGACCCGGTCGGTGAAGGTGGCGCCGACCTCCTCCCAGGCGGGCCTTCCGGCGCAGAAGGCATCCTCCATCACCCACTGGCGAAAGCTCTCGTGCGTCACCGGCGCTGCATCGAGGATACCCATGTCCCGGGCCTTCGCGATCTCGTCAGCACCCGTCGCGGGCACGATGCAGTCGACCATGGAGTTCGGGAAGGTGCAGTGCGTCGCGATCCACCGGGCAAGGCTGGGATCGCTGAGGTCAGCCATCGACACGACCGCCGCGCGCGTGATGTCGCCGTTGCCGCGCAGGTTATCGCAGCTTTGGACCGTGAAGGGCCCATGGCCCTGCGCACGCCGTCGCCCCAGGGCCGCGACGATGGCGCCGAAGGCGGTGCGCGGGCTTGCAGGATGGGCCGCGTCGAAGAGGATATCGGGGTGGCTCGCGTCGAAGGTCCCCGTGGCCGCGTCGACGTAGTATCCGCCCTCGGTCACCGTCAGCGAGACGATGCGGATCGACGGATCGGCCATCCGGGTGATCAGCGCCGCATTGTCCTGCTCAACGGCTACGAAATCCACCATGGCCCCGCAGATCTCGGCCGAGGTGCCGTCAGGGCGCAGCTCGATCAGCGCGGTCAACCAATCCTGCGCGCCGAGTTTGTCGCGCATCTCCGCATCGCTCGGACGCACACCGGCGCCCACCACGGCCCAGTCGAGGGCGCGCCCCTGCTGCATCAGGCGGTGCAGGTACCAGGCCTGATGGGCGCGGTGAAAGTTGCCGACCCCGATATGCACGATGCCGGGCGACAGGTCCGAGGCGTCGTAGCGCGGTACGGCGATGGTATCGGGCAGATCGGACAGGGTGGCCCGGCTGAGCGGGACCTGCCGGTCGGGCGTCAGCTCATCCATTGGCCGCCGTCCACGTTATAGGTCTGTGCCACGACGTAGCGGGCCTCGTCGCTGGCGAGGAACACGGCCATGCCGGTCAGATCCTCGGGCGTGCCCATCCGGCCGAAGGGGACGGCGGCGCCGACCTCGCGCTTCTTCTGGCCCGGTGCCTTGCCCTCGTAGCGGGCGAAGAGCGCGTCGACCCCGTCCCAGTGCTCGCCGTCGACCACGCCGGGCGAGATGGCGTTCACGTTGATGCCGTGGCGGATCAGGTTGAGCCCGGCCGATTGCGTCAGGCTGATCACGGCGGCCTTGGTGGCGCAGTAGACCGCGACCAGCGGCTCACCCCGCCTGCCGGCCTGGCTGGCCATGTTGATGATGCGCCCCTGGATGCCCTCGGCGATCATGTGCCGGGCGACGGCCTGCAGCGTGAACAGGCTGCCTGCGACGTTGACGGCGAAGGCGCGGTCATACTCCGCACGCGTGATCTCGGCGATGGGCGCGGCGGTGAAGACGGCGGCATTGTTGACCAGGATGTCGACCCGGCCCATCGCGGCGATGGCGGCCTCGACACCCACCTCGATCGAGGTCTGGTCGGTCACATCCATCTCGATCGCGGTCGCGGCCTCGCCGATCTCGCTCGCCGCGATCCGGGCTCGCGCGACGTCGATATCCGCCAGCGCTACGCGGGCGCCTTCGCGGGCATAGGCGCGCGCGAAGGCAAGCCCGATGCCGCGGGCGGCCCCCGTGATAAGCGCCGTCTTGCCCGCCAGCCGCATCACGCGATCCTGAGGCCCGCCGCATCGTAGCGGTGGATCTGGTCCGTGCGCGGCCTCAGCGTGATCCGGTCGCCGTGGCGCAGAGCCACCTCGCCCGGCGCCCGCACCGTCAGCGTCTCCCCCAGACCGGTGTCATGGACATGCAGGAAGGTATCGGAGCCCAGATGCTCCGCCACGCCGACGGTGCCCTGCCAGGTGCCGTCATCGGCCACATCGATATGCTCGGGCCGAATGCCGATGGTGTGGGCGTCGTGCTTCGCAGCCTCGGCCCCCTCGATCAGGTTCATCTTCGGGCTGCCGATGAAGCCTGCCACGAACAGATTGCGCGGGCTGCGGTAGAGCTCGAGCGGGCTGCCGACCTGTTCGATGTTCCCCGCGCGCAGCACGACGATCTTGTCGGCCATCGTCATGGCCTCGACTTGGTCGTGGGTGACGTAGATCATCGTGGTCTTCAGCCGCTCATGCAACTCGCTGATCTCCAGCCTCATGCCCACGCGCAACGCCGCATCGAGGTTGGACAGCGGCTCGTCGAACAAAAAGGCCGCCGGCTCGCGCACGATGGCCCGGCCAATGGCGACGCGCTGGCGCTGCCCGCCCGAAAGCTGCCCCGGCCGGCGGTCGAGGTAGTCGGTCAGGTTCAGAGCCTTGGCCGCCGCCCCGATCCGGCGCTCCTGCTCCTCCTTAGGGATACCGGCCATGCGCATGGGGAAGGCGATGTTCTTGCGCACGCTCATATGCGGGTAGAGCGCGTAGGACTGAAAGACCATGGCCAGGCCGCGCTTGGCCGGCGGCGTGTCCGAGGCGTCGGCGCCGTTGATCCGGATGACACCGGAGGAGATGTCCTCGAGCCCCGCGATCAGGCGCAGCAACGTGGACTTGCCACAACCAGACGGGCCCACGAAGACGCAGAACTCGCCCTCCTCGATCGTCAGATCCAGCGGTGGAATGACCTCGACCGGGCCGAAGCTCTTGGTGACCTGTTCAAGCGTGATCTTGCCCATGGGGTCGCTCCTTTACTTCACGGCGCCGAACGTCAGGCCGCGCACGAGCTGTTTCTGGCTGAACCAGCCGAGGATCAGGATCGGGGCGATGGCCATCGTCGAGGCTGCTGAAAGCTTGGCGTAGAACAGGCCCTCGGGGCTCGAATAGCTGGCGATGAAGGCCGTGAGCGGCGCAGCATTGGCGGCGGTCAGGTTCAGCGTCCAGAACGCCTCGTTCCAGGCCAGGATGAAGTTCAACAGGACGGTCGAGGCGATGCCCGGGATCGCCATGGGCGTGAGCACGTAGAGGATCTCCTCCCGCAGGCCCGCGCCATCCATGCGCGCGGCCTCCAGGATCTCGCCCGGGATCTCGCGAAAGTACGTGTAGAGCATCCAGACGATGATCGGCAGGTTGATCAGCATCAGCACGACGACCAGGCCCGCGCGGGTGTCGAGGATGCCGAGCTCGATGAAGAGCAGGTAGATCGGATAGAGCACGCCCACGGCCGGCAGCATCTTGGTCGACAGCATCCAGAGCAGGATATCCTTGGTCCGCCGCGACGGCACGAAGGCCATCGACCAGGCCGCCGGCACCGCGATGATCACACCCAGGATCGTCGAGCCGCCGGCGATAATCAGCGAGTTCACCAGGAACTTCATGTAGTCCGACCGCTCCTGCACCACCGCGTAGTTCTCAAGCGTCCAACTGAAGTTCAGGAACAGCGGCGGGCTGGCGATCGCCTCGGCCTCGGTCTTGAAGCTGGTCAGGATCGTCCAGAGGATCGGGAAGAAGATCAGAAGACCGATCCCCCAGGCGAGGGCGGTGTTCAGGGCCTTGCGGCGCGGTGTGACGGCGCGTGCCATGGGTCCCTCCTCAGCGATCCAGGTTCTTGCCGACGATCCGCATCAGGAAGATCGCGACGATGTTGGCGAGGATGATGGCGTAGACGCCGCCGGCGCTGCCGAGGCCCACATTCTGGCTCTCCAACACCCGCTGGTAGATCAGGTAAGTGAGCGTCCGTGTGCCGAAGGCGCCGCCCGTGGTCACGAAGATCTCGGCGAAGATCGACAGCAGGAAGATCGTCTGGATCAGGATCACGATCGTGATCGCGCGGGAGAGATGCGGCAGCACGATGTAGCCAAAGCGCGCGAGCGGCGAGGCGCCGTCCATCTCGGCGGCCTCGAGCTGCTCGCTGTCCAGCGACTGCACCGCCGTCAGCAGGATCAGCGTCGCGAAGGGCAGCCACTGCCAAGACACGATCATGACGATCGACACCAGGGGTGCGTCGCTCAGCCATGAGATGGGCTCTGCCCCGAAGAACTGCCACAGATGCGCGAACAGCCCATTCGTCGGATCCATGAACATGTTCTTCCAGACCAGCGCCGAGACGGTGGGCATCACGAAGAACGGTGCGATCACCAGTATGCGCACCGCCCCCTGCCCCCACATCGGCTGGTCGAGCAGCATCGCAAGCAACACACCGAGGATGACCGTGATCAGCAGCACGCCCCCCACGATGATCAAGGTGGTCTGGATGCTTGGCCAAAAGGCGCTGGACGAGACGAAACGGACGTAGTTGTCGAAACCGGTCCAGCCGAGGTCACCGCCCCTGAGCGGCAGATACCGCCGGAACGAGAACCAGAGTGTCATCGTCAGCGGCACCAGCATCCATCCGAGCAGCAGGACAACGGCCGGGGCCATCATCAGACGCGCGGCAGATCGGGCGTGTTGGGTCGCCATGGCGCAAGATCTCCTCGTTCAGGCCAGGGGCCCGCGCGGTGAAGGGATCGTTGGAAGGGCGCTGGCGGGCGGCGATCAGTTCGCCGCCCGTGGAAGGCGCGGCTTAGTAGCCGGCCGCCTCCATCTCTTCCTCGGTGATGGCCTGCGCCTTCTCGAGCGCCTCCTCGACCGTCTGCTGACCGGCATAGACGGCCGAGAACTCCTGGCTCACCTGGCTCGCGATGCCGGCGAACTCGGGAATGGCGGCGAACTGAACGCCGACATACGGGACCGGGTCCACGGTCGGGCTGTTGGGATCGGCCGACAGGATCGAGCGCAGGGTCATCTCGGCGAAGGGCACCGCCTGATACGCGGGATTCTCGTAGAGCGAGGTACGCGCGCCCGGCGGCACGTTGGCCCAGCCCTCGTTCTCGGCCACGAGCTCGATATAGGCCTTGGAAGTCGCCCACTCGATGAACTGCTTCGCCTCGTCCTGCTGCTGCGTGCCGGCAGGGATCGCCAGCGCCCAGGCCCAGAGCCAGTTGGACCGCTTGCCGAGGCCCATATCGGGCGCCAGCGCGAAGCCCACGCTCTCGGCGACGGTCGAGTCGTTGGGGTTGGTCACGAAGGACGCAGCGACGGTGGCGTCGATCCACATCCCGCACTTGCCCTGTTGGAACAGGGACAGGTTCTCGTTGAAGCCATTGGTGGCGTAGCCGGCCGGGCCGCTCTCGTTCATCATCTCGACGAAGAAGGTGAGCGTGTTCTTCCAAGCCTCGGTGTCGAACTGCGGCGCCCAATCCTCGTCGAACCAGCGCGCGCCGAAGGAGTTGGACATGGCGGTGATGAAGGCGCCGCCCTCGCCCCAGCCTGCCTTGCCGCGCAGGCAGATCCCGTTGATGTCGCCGTCCCGGTCGGTCATCGCCGCCGCCGCCTGGCGTACGAAGTCCCAGGTCGGCGCCTCGGGCATCTGCAACCCGGCATCCGCCATCAGGTCGGTGCGGTACATGATCATCGAGCTCTCGCCATAGAACGGCGCCGCATAGAGCGTGCCGTCATGGCTGAGGCCGCCGGCCATGGCGGGCAGGATGTCGTCGACGTCATACTCCGCTGACAGGTCGTCCAGCGCCACGAGCCAGCCGTTCGCGCCCCAGATCGGCGTCTCGTACATGCCGATCGTCATGATATCGAACTGGCCGCCCTTGGTGGTGATATCGGTCGTCACGCGCTGGCGCAGGACGTTTTCCTCAAGCGTCACCCACTCGACGCCGATACCGGTCTCGGCGGTGAACTGATCCGTGTAGCCCTGCATGCGGATCATGTCGCCGTTGTTCACGGTGGCGATCGTGATTGTGCTGTCCTGTGCAACGGCCGTGGCCGCACAGAGCGTAAGCGCCGTCGTGGCGCTGAGCATGCGCTTGAGTGACATCCGTTCCTCCCGAGTTTTGTTTGTTAATCGCAGCTAACACGCAGGGCGACCCCGGCGTCAATAATTTTCTTTACGCGCGTAAGCTTTCATGCCGATTTTCGCATCACTAGTGCGCCGTCGAACAGCGTGGATACCTTCGTTGCCGGGCGCTCGCCCGACTCGATGATCGACAAGAGGAGATCAAGGCTGCGGCCGGCGATCGCTTCGTAATCCTGAGCGACCGTCGTCAGCGAGGGGCACGTGAACTTGGCATAAGGGTGATCATCGTGACCCGCCAGGCGTAGCGCGTGCCCATGACCGACCCCAACGCGAAAACCGTGTTCATAGGCGGCGGCAAGAAAGCCGATGGCAAGACGGTCGTTGCTGCAGAGGATGGTATCCGTCGGCAGGGCGCGCGCCGCCATCATCCGCCCCGCCTCCGCCCAGGCCACGCTTTCAAAGTCCCACCCGGCCCCTTCGGCAGCCAGGATCATCGGCTCATGCCCCAGCGCCCGCATCGCCGCCTGATAGGCCGCGCGCCGCTTGTTGGCGTTGGGATTGGGCGCGTTCCGCATCTCGAAGAACGCCGGCGGCTCCCCGGTTCGGCAGAGGTATTCTGTTATCGTACCAATGCTTTGGTCATTGTTGGAGCCGAAGAATGCGTCCCCCGCGCCCTCGACGTCGCAATCGAAAAGAATGGTTTGCACATTGCCGCAGAAGCCTTCGATGTCGTCTCTCTTTGAGCGGCGTCCGAGGGGCGCCAACAGAACGCCCGCAGGCCGAATCGCCCTCAAGCTCTCTAGGTTCTGGATCTCGCGCTCCGGGTCGCCATGCGAGCTCAGCAGGATCGGGTTGAAGCCGGAGGCCGCGCAGAGAGGCTCAAGCTTACGCGCCACCTCGGCGAAGAACGGATCGGCGAGATAGGGCACCACGATGCCGATGTTCCGTGTGAGGCTCCGGTTCTGATTGATGGCGTAGACGTTCGGCGTGTAGTCGTACTGCTCGAGCGCTGCCTCGATACGCGCACGCGTCGATTGGCGCACCGAGCTTGGATCGTTGAAGTACTTCGAGACGGTGGGCCTCGAGATGCCGCTCAGCGCCGCAAACTCCTCCATCGTCCTGACGCGCGTCTGTCGCATCGCCCTCTCTGCCACACTGCCACGAGCGCGCCTGGAAACCCAACGGAATTTTGCGCGCGTCAACTATCTAGCGACTGCACAGCCACCAACGTCAAGGACTTTCACCAACCGAAGGGTTTCCCGTGGCAGGAAAGGCGCCTCCACAAGACCAAGCAAAAGGCGAAGCCCCACCACGCCGAGATGTCGTTCCGGCGCACTTCCCGAGCCATCGTCCAGCGTCACGCAAACCCTCTGAAACCATCGCGCCCGGGCGACATTCGCAACTAAGAAACAGTCAATCGGACGCCAATTCATCGATGGCAGTGGCGCACTTAGAGAGCGAAAAGTTCAAGGAAGGAGGGATGGTGGGCGGTACTGGGCTCGAACCAGTGACCCCAGCGATGTGAACACTGTGCTCTACCAACTGAGCTAACCGCCCGACAGCGGCGCACATAGGCCGAGCCGGCAGCGGCGGTCAAGGGGCATCGACCACGCCCGGCCGCGGCTGCAGGGCTTGGTCCATCCCGCAGACGGGCAAGACAGGCCGGCAGGAAGGGCGGGCATGGGCCACCGGCACGGCGGTTGGGTCAGGCGGGCATCAGGCGCTCCATCATGCCAGGTACCTCGCTGAAGTCCGTGGCGAGGCCCTCGGGCGACAATGCCTCCAGCGGGGCGCGGGCCAGGTCGTGGGCGATCAGGATACAGGGCACCCCGGCCGCCGCGGCAGTGTCGCGGTCGGTGCGGGTGTCGCCCAGCATGATCGAGCGGGCGGGATCGGCCCCGATGCGCCGCGCCGTCTCGCGGAAATGCTCCGGGTCGGGCTTGCGCACCGCCAAGCTGTCGGCCCCCAGGATCGCGCCGAACCGCGGCGCAAGGCCCAGGGCTTGCAGCAGCGAGACGGCGAAGCGCTCGGGCTTGTTGGTGCAGACCCCAAGGCGCCAGCCAGCGGCCTCGAGCGTATCGAGACAGGTCTCGAGCCCGGCGAAGGGACGGGTATGGACGGCCAGCGCCTCGCCATAGGCCTCCAGCAGCCGGGGATAGGCATGGATGAAGACCTGCTCGGCCATCGGCCCCTCTGCCGGGCGACCAGCCAGACGCAGCGCATGGGTGATCATCGAACGGCCGCCCTTCATGGCATGGGCACGATCCCGCGGCAGGGTGAGCCGCGGCAGGCCATGGCCGATCAGCGCGACGTTGGCGGCCGCCAGCAGATCGGCGGCGGTATCGGCGATGGTCCCGTCCAGATCGAAGATCGCGCCGCGCATGATGCCTCCCCCTTCGGCTGTCAGCCGGAGACCTAGCGCGGGCGGAAAAGATCGGAAACAGTTTCTGATGAGCGTCCCGCGCCGGGCTGCTTCCGCGCCCGCGACGCGAACGCTATAGACCGCGGCGATGACCGAGACGCCGATATCGCCACGACCGCTTGCCGTCGTCGTGCTTGCCGCGGGCAAGGGGACGCGGATGAAGTCCGCCCTGCCCAAAGTGCTGCATCCGCTCGCGGGGCAGCCGATGCTGGGCCATGTCCTGGCGACCGCCACGGCACTGGGGCCGGAACGGATCGCCGTGGTCGTCGGCGCGGGGGCCGACCAGGTGGCCGCCGCAGCCGGCGCCGCGGTCCAAGGGGTCGATATCTGCCTGCAGGCCGAACAGCGGGGCACCGGTCATGCCGTGCGCATGGCCGAGGGCGCGCTGGCGGGGTTCGAGGGCGATCTGCTCGTGCTCTATGCCGACACGCCGCTGCTGTCGGTCGCGACGCTGCGACGCCTGCTCGCCGCCCCCGGCGCGATCAAGGTGCTTGGCTTCGAGGCCGCGGATCCCGGCCGCTACGGTCGCCTGCTGATCGAAGGCGAGCGCCTGCTGCGGATCGTGGAGGCGAAGGACGCCACGCCCGAGGAGTACGCGATCACCGCCTGCAATTCCGGCGTCATGGCAGCGGATGCGGCGACGATGTTCCGCCTGCTCGCCAAGGTGACCGACGACAACGCCCAGGGCGAGTTCTACCTGACCGACGTGCCCGGCATCGCGGGCGCCGAAGGACTGTCGGCGACGGCCACCCTTTGTGCGGAGGAGGAGACCCTCGGCATCAACGACCGCGTCCAACTCGCGGCGGCAGAGGCGGTGTTTCAGCGCCGTGCGCGGCAAGCGGCCATGCTGGCAGGGGCGACGCTGATCGATCCGGAGACCGTGTATTTTGCCCATGACACCGTGCTGGGGCGGGATGTGACCGTCGGGCCGAGTGTCGTCTTCGGCCCCGGCGTCGCGGTGGCCGACGGCGCTCGGATCGAGGCCTTCTGCCATCTGGAGGATACCCGGATTGGGTCCGGCGCCATCGTGGGCCCCTTTGCCAGGCTGCGCGGGGGCACGGAGATCGGGGCCAACTGTCGGGTGGGCAATTTTGTCGAGATGAAGAAGACCGGTTTCGGCGAGGGGGCCAAGGCGGCGCATCTGACCTATGTGGGCGATGCCACGGTCGGGGCCGGCGCGAACCTGGGCGCGGGCACGGTCACCTGCAACTACGACGGGGTCGACAAGCACCGCACGACGATCGGCGCGGGCGCCTTCATCGGCACCCATGCCTCGCTGATCGCGCCGGTGACCGTGGGCGATGGCGCCTATGTGGCGACCGGCACCGTCGTCACCCAGGACGTACCGGCCGAGGCGCTCGCCATCGCCCGGGTAAAGCAAACCAATCGAGAAGGAACCGCCAGGCGCCTGCGCGAGGTGCTGGCGGCGCGTAAGGCCGCAAAGAAAGGCTGACGCGACAGACCGGCAGCAGCCGGGATACGAGGCAGAGCAGGAGAAACCACCATGTGCGGCATCGTCGGAGTGCTCGGGCAGCTAGAGGCCGCGCCGCGGATCCTCGATGCGCTGCGCCGGTTGGAGTATCGCGGCTACGACAGCGCAGGCATCACCACGCTGTTGAACGGCAAGGCAGAGCGGCGTCGTGCCGTCGGCAAGCTCAAGGCGCTGAGGGATCTTCTCAGCGACTATCCGGTGCATGGCACGGCCGGGATCGGACATACGCGCTGGGCCACCCATGGCGCGCCCACCGTCGCCAATGCGCACCCCCATGCGGCGGGCCCGGTCCATGTGGTGCACAACGGGATCATCGAGAACTTCCGAGCGCTGCGCAGCGAGCTGGAAGCCGCCGGGATCACTCTCAAGACCGAGACGGATACCGAGGTTGTCGCCCAGTTGGTGGCTCAATTGATGGATGCGGGCGAGGAACCGCAGGCCGCGGTTCAGGCCGTGCTGCCGCGGCTGCACGGGGCCTTCGCCCTCGCCTTCCTCTTCGATGGGCACCCGGATCTCATGATCGTCGCCCGCCACGGCTCACCGCTCGCAATCGGCTGGGGCGATGGGGAGATGTTCGTGGGCTCGGATGCCCTGGCGCTTTCGCCCATGACCGACGAGGTCACCTATCTCGAAGAGGGAGACAGCGCCGTCATCCGGCGCGAGAGCCTGGCGATCCTCGACGCCGCCGGCACCCCGGTCGAGCGGGCGCGCAACCGCGTCACGGTAGACCCAGGGGCAACCGAGAAGGGCGCCTATCGCCACTACATGATCAAGGAGATCCACGAGCAGCCCGCCGCACTCGGCCTCACGCTCGCGCGCCACATCGCGGCCTCGCGCGACCGCATCGCCTCGCCCGCCGCAGATATCGACTGGGCAAGCATGACCCGCCTCTGCCTGGTGGGCTGCGGCACGGCGTTCCTGGCAGGCCATGTCGCCAAATACTGGTTCGAGAGCCTCGCCGGCCTGCCCGTCGAGCTCGATATCGCGTCGGAGTTTCGGTACCGCGACCACCCCTTCATGGCGGGCGAGGGGGCGCTCTTCGTCTCCCAATCCGGGGAGACGGCGGACACCCTGGCGGCCATGCGCCATGCCACCCCGCATCTGGCCGCCTCCGGCGCTGTGGTCAACGTCACCGAGAGCACCATCGCCCGGGAGGCAGGGACGATCCTGCCGATCATGGCGGGCACCGAGATCGGCGTTGCCTCGACCAAGGCCTTCACGGCGATGCTGGTCACCCTGGGCGCCGCCGCGCTGGTCGCCGCCCGCAGCCGCGGTCACCTGGACGCCGAGGCCGAAGCGGCCCGGGTGGCGGAACTGGTGCAGGTCCCGCGGCTGATGGCCGAGGCGCTGACCGTCGAAGCGCAGATCCAGGACCTCGCCTCCTTCATGGCCACGGCGCGCGACGTGCTCTACCTCGGGCGCGGCTCGCTCTACCCCATCGCGCTGGAGGGGGCGCTGAAGCTGAAGGAGATCAGCTACATTCATGCCGAGGGCTATGCCTCCGGCGAACTCAAGCACGGCCCTATCGCGCTGATCGACGAGGCGGTGCCGGTCATCGTGGTCGCGCCGCGCGACGCGCTCTTCGCCAAGACCGTCTCCAACATGCAGGAAGTGGTCGCCCGCGGCGGCAAGGTGGTGCTGATCAGCGATGCCGAGGGGATCGCGGAGGCGGCCGAGGGCGCCACGGCCACCATCGAGATGCCCGCCGTGCCCGCATGGCTCACGCCGATCATCTATACGGTGCCGGTACAGCTCATCGCCTATCACACCGCGCTGGCCAAAGGGACAGACGTGGATCAACCACGAAACCTCGCAAAATCGGTGACGGTGGAGTAGGGTACCCCCACGGGGGAACCGCCGGAAAAGGCGGGGCAATTTTGCGTCGGGACAAGACGGGGACAGACGTCATGAGACTGCCGATGATGACGGCCTTGCTGGTCGTGCTGACCGCTTGCGCCATGGAGGAACCGGAGGTGGCGGTGGAAGCACCGCCGGTCCAGCTTCTGCGCGGTGACTGCTATACCGTCGAGCTGTTCGACGGGTTTGAGATCAAGCCGGCGCCGGAGGGGACGCCGCCGGAGCATGCGGCCTTTCTCGGCGAATGGCGCTTCGGCGCCTGGGACGGCGAGTGGTGCCACGACATGATCGTCACCGAGATCCGGGAGGACGGGCAGGTCATCCTGATGGACCTGCACGCCCCCTATGAGCCCTGGGGCAAGATCGCCACCGCCTTCAGGCGCACCGCGCGGATCACCGAGGACGGGGAACTGCACTTCCGCCACGGCAATACCACGCGCGAGTATCGCTTTCAGGGTGGCCGGCTTTACGGCACCCGGGAGGAGGCGATCGAGGGTCTGCGCGAGGTCCAGCTGCGCCGGCCTGAGGAAGTGCGCCTGCCGATCTCCCGCCCCACCGTCGCCGCCGGCTGACCGGGCGGCGGCATCGTTGTCGGGCTCGCGGCTAGCTGCGAGCTCGCAGGGGCCTACTCGAGCGTGACGATGACCTCGTTGCGGCGCAGCCAGGGCAGCGTCCACGGCGGGTTGTACCCCGCTGAGGTGAAGTCGCCGCGGTGCGCGATCTGCTCGGCCTCCAGCCAGGCGCGCAACTCGGCCTCGGCCTCGGCGATATTGCTGTCGCTGAAGAAGCCGCTGAAGCGGATCGTCGCGACCCGCCGCCCGGGGATGGTGCCCAAGCTCACCGTTGGATCGCTCGGCAGCGGAGCGGTATCCAGCGTCATCGCCTCGGGCAGCACGAAGACGGTTGTCCAGGCCTTGCCAGCGCTCTCTTCCACCAAGACAGGGGCTGTCATGGCGATCTCGGCACCCTCGACACTCAACGCCGCCTCGCCGTCCGCGACGATGACAGGTGCCGTCATGGCGATGTCCCGCGATCCCGCATTCGCGCCGGTGATGTAGTCGAAGAGCCGGCTGAAGCCCTGCCCCACGGCCGAGTCTCGACTATCCGCCTCAACCGTGGTGCTGACGACGACCAGTTCGGCATAGTCACGGATCTCGATCGCACCCTCCTGGCGCGTGACGGAGAACGGCGGCTCCTCCGCCGCCGGCGCGCCGAAGACCGAGCAGCCGGTGACAACGGCGCTAAGCGCGAGCGCACCCGCCAGGCGCAGGACGGAGGGCCGGCTGGAAGACGGCGCATGGGGCTTGGTACCGATATGATCGGTCATGGCGTGGTCCTTTCTGAGCTTGCGCGACAGATAGGGCCTCGCCAGCACGAAGACAGAGGGCCGGGGGAAACTGTGTGAAATTTTTACACAGGCTGGTCCAGGCCATCGCGGAGGTGGCGGCGCATGATCTTGCCCGTTGCCGTCGTCGGCATCGCCTCGATGAAATGCACGCGCCGGGGCGCCACATGGGGGCTAACCTGTTGCTTCACCTGCGCGATCAGCGCCTCGGCCAGCGTCTCGCTCCCCTCCACCCCGGGTGTCAGGGTGACGAAGGCCGTCACCACCTCGGTGCGCAACGCATCCGGCACGCCGATCACCGCCGCCAGGGCCACCGCCGGGTGGCCCGCCAGACAGTTCTCGATCTCCGTCGGGCCGATCCGGTAGCCCGCCGAGGTGATGACGTCGTCCACGCGGGCGGCGAAGTGGAAGTAGCCTTCTTGGTCGACATATCCCTCGTCGCCGGTCAGCATCCAGTCGCCGCGGAACTTGGCCGCCGTCTTCTCCGGTTGCCCCCAGTACTCCAGGAACATGGCGGCATCACCGCGGCGCACCGCGATCTCCCCGCTCTCGCCCTGGGGCAGCGGCTCGGTGCCCTCCGGCCCCAGGACGGCCACCTCGGAGCCCGGAAAGGGCCGGCCCATGGCCCCGGGCTTCACCGGGCCGACAGTCGTGCCGTTGCCGACGATCAGATTGCACTCGGTCTGGCCATAGAACTCATGGATCGTGAGGCCCAGCGCCGCCTCGCCCCAGGCCAGCGTCTCGGCGCCCAGGCTCTCTCCGCCCGAGCCGACGGTGCGCAGCTGCACGCCAAAACGGGCCGGGTCAGCCACCGCCTTCATCATCCGCAGCGCGGTGGGCGGGATGAAGCTGTTGCGCACCCCGTGGCGCGCCATCAGGTCGAAGGCCCGCTCGGGATCGAACTTCTCCATCCGATGCGCGATCAGCGGCACGCCCGCGCGCAACGCCGGCAGCGCCATGTTGCACAGCCCCCCGATCCAGGCCCAATCCGCCGGAGTCCAGGCCAGATCGCCCGGCTGGGGGAAATCCCCATGCGTCAGTGTCACGCCCGGCATATGGCCCAGCAGCACCCGATGGGCATGCAGCGCCCCCTTCGCCGGCCCCGTAGTGCCGGAGGTATAGGAGATGAACGCCGGATCCTCGGGGCCGGTTTCTGCGACGCGGATCGCCTCCTGCGCCTTGCCCAACTCCTGCCAGAACCCCCAGGCGCCGTCGCCGGGCCGGTCGACCGAGAAGACGGTCCTGAGGGCCGGCAGCGACCCCCGCAGCGCGTTGACCTTGGCCAGATTGGCGTCGTCCGTGACGATGGTCCCGACCCCGGCATCGCCCAGCCGGTGGGCCAGCGCCTCGCCGCCGAACAGGGTGAAGACCGGCACCGCGATGGCGCCCAGCATGTAGCAGGCCACATGGCTGATGATGGTCTCCGGCATTTGCGGCAGCAGGATGCCAACCCGGTCGCCGCGCGCGACGCCGTGGCCCGCCAGCGCATTAGCAAAGCGGGCCGAGGCGCGGGAGAGCTGGCCGAAGCTGTAGTCCCGCCGCTCCCCGTCGGGGCGCAGAAAGATCAGCGCCAGGCGATCCGGATCGGTCCGGGCCCATTTCTCGCAAACGTCCCAGGCCAGGTTGTACCGCGCCGGGATATCCCAGCGGTGGGCGGCCCGGCGATCAGCCCAGGCATCGCGGCCCGCTTCCGCCATCCTCGCCCGCCTCCTCCGCCGCCTGCCTGCCTAACCGCGCAGCATTGGCTTAGGATAGCGGCACGGCATCGGCAAGTTGCCCGATGTCACCCCACGCCTATGTGACGGTACAGCGGTCGCGTTGCATGACGCGCAGGCGCGTTCTACCTTGCAGAAAAGTTTCGGGAGGAAACGCCGTGGCCAGGCAGACGATCGATACCCCGCCGCTCATCGACCCCTTTCAACGCCGCATCGATTATCTGCGCGTCTCCGTCACCGACCGCTGCGATTTTCGCTGTGTCTACTGCATGGCGGAGCAGATGACCTTTCTGCCGAAGAAGGAGCTGCTGACGCTGGAGGAGCTCGACCGGCTCTGCTCGCGCTTCGTCGCGCTTGGCGTGCGCAAGCTGCGGATCACCGGCGGCGAGCCACTGGTGCGCAAGAACATCATGCAGTTCTTTGAGGCGATGGGTCACCACCTGGACACCGGCGCGCTCGACGAGCTGACCCTGACGACCAACGGCTCCCAGCTTGCGCGCTTTGCCAAGGCGCTGAAGACCGCCGGCGTGCGCCGCATCAACGTCTCGCTGGACACCCTGGACGAGGACAAGTTCAAGGCGATCACCCGCTGGGGCCGCCTGGCGGAGGTCCTGCACGGCATCGACGTCGCCCTGGCCGAGGGGCTGAAGGTCAAGATCAACACCGTCGCCCTGAAGGGCTTCAACGAGGCGGAGCTGTTCACCCTGACCGAATGGTGCGCCGACCGGGGCATGGACCTCACCTGGATCGAGGTCATGCCCATGGGCGATCTCGGCAACGAGGACCGGCTGGATCAGTACTGGCCCCTGACGGATGTGCGCGCCCGCCTGGCCGAGCGCTACACCGTCGCCGACACGGCGGAGCGGACGGGCGGGCCCGCCCGCTATGTGCGCCTGGCCGAGACCGGGCAGCGCATCGGCTTCATCACGCCGCTCACCCATAACTTCTGCGAAAGCTGCAACCGCGTGCGCCTGACCTGCACCGGCCAGCTCTACATGTGCCTCGGCCAAGATGACGACGCCGATCTGCGCCGGGTGCTGCGCGAGACCCCGGACGATGCAGCGCTGGATGCCGCGATCCGCGAGGCCATCACCCGCAAGCCCAAGGGCCACGACTTCGACTATTCGCGCCAGCGGGTCGACGGCCAGGTTGGCCGCCACATGAGCGTCACCGGCGGCTGAGGTCGCCGCCTATCGGTTGTCATTGCGCACGACCGGTGGCTCGGGGTTTCCCCTTGGCCATCGGGGTGGTGGAATACCGTGAAGCCTCTCGCAACATCGGAGCGCCGTGATGACAGGCCGATCCAACCCGCTGCTGGCCCCGATCCTTAGCCTCGCGCTCGCCCTGGGCGCCCCTCAGGCAATAGCGCAAGACGCGGATGCTGGACGCGCGACGCCGGAGGCGGCGACGGGGCGTACCGCGCAGGCCCTCGCCACCGCTAACGAGTACATGATCGTCGCCGCGAACCCATTGGCGGCACAGGCGGGAGCGACCGCCATGGCCGAGGGAGGCTCGGCCGCCGACGCGGCGATCGTTTCGCTCTTGGTGCTGAACGTCGTGGAGCCCCAGTCCTCCGGCCTCGGTGGCGGGGCCTTCGCGCTGGTGCACGGGCCCAATGGGTTGACCAGCTTCGATGCGCGGGAGACGGCGCCGATGCGCGCCGGCCCCGATCTGTTTCTGGAGGACGGCGCGCCCATCGGCTGGCGCGAGGGCGTGGCTTCGGGCCGCTCGGTCGGGGTGCCGGGCCTCGGCCGCCTGCTCGAGGTGCTGCATGCCCGCCATGGCCGGCTCGATTGGCCGCGCCTGGTGGCGCCGGCCCTGGCCCTTGCCCGCGACGGTTTTCCCATGAGCCCGCGGCTCGCTGGGATGCTGCAGGGCATGGCCCCGCGCCTGGCGGGCACCGACGCAGGCACGATCTTCCTCGACGACGGCGCCCCTCGCCCCCAGGGCACGGTGCTGCGTCAGCCGGATCTCGCCGCGACGCTGGAGGCGATGGGGCGCGAGGGGCCGGAGGTGCTCTACCGTGCGCCGATCGCCACTGAGATCGTCGCCGCGACCCAGACGCCACCGCGCCCGGGGCAACTCACCGTGATGGACTTCGCCCGCTACGAGGTGATCGAGCGCGCCCCGGTCTGCCACGATTTTCGGGCGATCTGGCGGGTCTGCGGGATGGGGCCGCCCTCCTCCGGCGCGACGACGGTGGGGCAGATCCTGGGGCTGGTGGGCGGCCAACCCCGGGCTGCGGACCCTGTCGCCCGGGCGCATCTCTTCGCCGAGGCCTCCCGCCTCGCCTATGCCGACCGGGCCCGCTACCTCGGCGATCCGGACCAGGTGGCAGTGCCCGTCGCGGGACTGCTAGACCCCGAGTATCTAGCAGCTCGCGGCGCACTGATCGACGCCGGCCGGGCCAGCAGCGGCCCCGCCGAGCCTGGAACGCCGCCTGGGGTAGAGGATCAGCCCGGTCCTGACGCGAGCGCCTCCAGCCCCGGGACGACGCATCTCTCGGTCATCGACGCCGAGGGGTTGGCGATCTCGCTCACCGCCTCCATCGAGACCGCCTTCGGCTCGGCGCGGATGGCGGCGGGGATGCTCCTCAACAACCAGCTCACCGATTTCAGCTTCAACCCTGGCCCGGCGGAGGCCCCGGCGGCCAACGCCCCCGGCGCAGGCAAACGGCCCCGCTCTTCCATGGCACCGACGATCGCCTATCGCCTCGATGCGCCGGATCGCCCGGCGATCCTGATCGGCTCTCCCGGCGGCTCCCGCATCCCCGAGTATGTCGCCGGCGCCCTGCTGCTCATGCTGGAGCAGGGCGCCGATCCCGCGGCGGCGGCGGCGGTAGCCCATGTTTCCCACCGCAACCGCGACGTGCTGGTGCTGGAGCAGGACGCCCATGACCCGGCTCTGGCGGGCGCGCTCAGCGCGCTCGGGCATGAGACCGGGCTCGCCGATATGACCTCGGGCCTGCATATCATCGCGGTGGCCCCGGACGGCAGCCTAAGCGGCGGCGCCGATCCGCGGCGGGAGGGCCTAGCCACCGGCGAGTGAGATGCGGCCCCAAGGCGCCTGGGTGCAGCTCGACGACCCACCCGGGGCGCCCGCGCCCACCCGCGTCAGTGTTAGGCCATCGCCTTAAGCGATGCTCAAGACACCGGGCGCACCGGGCCACCGGTTGCGCCTTGCCACGGTGCTCGGATCTTTACGGCTTGGTCGCAAAGGCGAAGCCATCCTGACGAGGGTGGGCGCGGGCGCTTGTACAGGTGACACCGCTCCCCAGCAGCGAACGCTCTCATACCCCCTTGCGGGCGCGCAGCAGGCGGGCGCGGGCTGCCGGGACCCGGCGCACTTCCACACCCGTGAAGACATGCAGCGTGTTGAGATCGTGATCCACCACCGCATGGTCCGACACCCAGCCGCCCATGACCAGATAGGTCCGCAGGAGCGGCGGCATGCGCCGCATGGCCAGCTTCAGGTCGGGCTTCTTCAGCCTGAGCTGCTTGGCGAAGCGGAAGACCTTGGGCGCCTTCACCCGCGGCAGCCAGCGCTTCGGCGCCAGGTGCCTTTCCTTCAACAGCGCGAAGGCATCGGAGTATTCCTCGTCGTTGACGCCATTGAAGCTGGAACAGCCGAAGAGGAGCGCGACCTCCTTCCGCTCCACATAATCCGACAGGCCCGCCCAGGCGACGCGCAGGATGTTGGGGTCCTTCCACTCCGGGTGGATGCAAAAGCGCCCCATCTCCAGCATCCGATCAGGATAGGCGAGCAGGGCCGAGAGCTCATAGTACTTCGCTGCATACGACCGGCCAATGGAGGCACCGTTCTCAAAGAGCTGCATGCGGAAACAGCACACGAGCTGACCGGTCCGCGCCTCCTCCACCATCATATGGCGGCACTGGTCGTCGAACTCGTCGGTGTCGAGGCCCGTCTCATGGTCTGCCGCCGCCTGGGCCGCCCGGAAGGTCAGCCAGCGCAACCGCTGGCACCGGCGCAGATCCTCCTCGCCCTCAGCAAGACGGGCGGTGAATTTACCGAGACCGAACATCTGCTGCCCTCCGCCGTTGTGCCGATCGCGCGCCCACGCACGACCTGCAAATCCACCGCATCGCGCTATATAGAGCGGAGCCGATGACAGCTCCATGACGACGACGCCGAAAGGAAGACGATGTCGGATGCAAGCAACGTTGCAACGCCAGCCAAGATCGTGAAGTCGGACGCCGCGTGGCGCGAACAGCTCACGCCGGAGGCCTATCGCGTCACCCGCCGCAAGGGGACGGAGCGCGCGTTCACCAACGACAGCTTCCCCGCGGGCCCTGGTGTCTTCGCCTGCGTCTGCTGCGACGCGCCGCTCTTCGTGAAGGACCACAAGTTCGACAGCGGCACCGGCTGGCCCAGCTTCTGGCAGCCGGTTTCCGAGGACGCGATCGAGGAGCATGAGGACAACAGCTGGTTCATGCGCCGCACCGAGGTCGTCTGTGCCCGCTGCGACAGCCATCTGGGCCATGTCTTCCCGGACGGCCCGCCGCCGACCGGCCAGCGCTACTGCATCAACGGCGTCGCGCTGAAGTTCGTGCCCCAGGACTGAGTCCCCGGCCCAAGACCCAGCGCTCTTAGACCCGGCACTGATACCCAACGCACCGCCGGGACATCACAGCCTCACGCCCTCGCCCGGATCACCCAGAGCCGGGCCGCGAGCGTGACGACGCCGTCGCGGACATGCGGCGCAAAGGCCTCGGCAAGGCGCGGCGCGAGGGCGGCGACGGCCTCAGCGCGCGCCGCTTGATCGAGGGCGTTCATCGCCCGCGCAAGCGATCCGATCCGAAGGCTGAGGCCCACCGCCGCGTCGACCGGATCGGGCGCGAACCCCGCCCCCACGGGCAGTGCCGCCTCCTGCGTCTCCCAGGTCACAGCGCTGAACCCGGCCGTCTCGAGGATCGGCGTGACATAGGCCGGGTCAGACCAGCCGAAGGGCCCATGTCCCCCGGGTTGCGGCGGCGTCAGGGCGAGCCGCTCGCGCCCGACCTCGAAGGGCACCAGCGCCCAGGGGTTGTGCTCGAGCCCCGCAAAGACGGTGATCGCGACGCGGCCGCCGGGGCGGATCGCCCGGCGCAGATTGACGAAGGCCGCGACGGGCTCGTCGAAGAACATCACTCCCAGCCGGCTGTAGAGCGCATCGAAGGCGCCAGCCTCGAAGGGATGCGTGGCACCGTCCGCCAAGATCACCTCGGCCTGCGGCTGCCCGGCCAGGCGCGCCCGGGCGATCTCGGCCAGATCGGGGGAGACATCGACCGCCAGCACCCGGCCGCTGGCGCCAACCGCCGCCGCAATTGCAGCGGTGTCGACCCCGCCGCCCGAGCCCACATCGAGCACCCGCTCCCCAGGCTCAGCCGCCAGCCCCGCCCGCGCGATCGCCCCCACGGGGGCGAGCTGTCGCTCCATCGTCTCCACCGCATCGGCCCAGACAGCGCCTAGGGCGCCCTGCCATGGCAGGCGAATTGCTGCATCAGACGGTCGCGATCCGTTACCCATAGCGGCCTCGTGAATTGCGTCATGATCCCTGCGACCCAGACTATCGCCCTCTTAGTCCCGAGTACCGGAGTTTAAACATGAGACTTCTCGCCATGCTCGCGGTCTTGGCCGCGACGGGATGCCAAACCGCATCGAGTGTTCCAACCGGCTCGATCACGGGCCGGGACCTGCAGGTCAGGCACGCCAGCGCGCTGATCTGCATCGACCTTCGGTATCGCTACAACACCGATACGGCCATGAGCATCGACGACCGGGTGAAGGAGGCCGTAGAGAATTGCGACGCCGAGCTTCAGGCCTATGCGGATCTCCTGGCGGAGAAGGCGAAGCGCGACAACGGCTGGGTGCGCTACACGCAGCCGGTGCCCTTTCAGATCAAGACAAGGCTTCAGGGCGATCTTAGCAGGCTGATGACCAACTACTACGAGGAGCGTGCCTGATGACCCCCAACAGCTTGAGGCTGACCGCCGCCCTCCTGTTCCTCGGCGGCGCCACGCCGGTCCTGGCCGGTCAGGAGGCGCTCGACTACGCCGAAGGGGACTACGATGAGACCGCCGAGGAGGTGAGCCCGGAGGATGTGCTGGACCCGCCGATCGTGGGCGTCCTGGCGGATGTCGAAGGCCTCGTCACGGTCACCACCGAGGACGGCGAGATCTTCATCGGCGAGGACGGCATGCCCGTCCGGGAGGGCGACGAGGTCGAAACCTTCGACGACAGCAAGGCCACCGTCGACTTCGTCGACGACAGTGAGTTCAACGTCTCGGAGAATGCCCGGCTTCCCATCGACGACTATGCCTACGAGGGTGACGGCGACGACGGGTCCGTGGAGGACCTGAACACGATGCTCCGCACCATCTTCGTGTTTACGTCCGATCTGATCGGCGAAGGGGACAGCGGCGGGGACGGCGGCAGCGGCGGGGACGGCGGGACCGACGGCGGCAATCAGGCCGACGGTCCGGAGGCGGAGGAGTTCTCGACACCGCGCGCCACCATCGGGATCCGTGGCTAAGACCGTCGTGGCCAGCATGTCAGCATCGGGGACCGGGTCGGCGGCGGCCGCTGACGTCTTCCCAGAGGTCCAGACCTGGATCTTCGATCTCGACAATACGCTGTACCACCCCTCCGCCGGGCTCCTCGACCAGATCAACCTGCGGATGACGGCCTTCATCATGGCGGAGATCGGGGTCGACGAGGCCCGGGCCACGGATATCCGGAACCGCTATTTTCGCCGCTACGGGATCACGCTGGCGGGCCTGATGGCGCATCACGGCACCGAACCCTCGCGCTTTCTCGACACCGTCCACGACATCGACCTCTCGGCGATCGCGCCCGAACCCGCGCTGATCGCCGCCCTCGCCAGGCTGCGCGCACGCCCAGGCATGCGCCTCATCGTCCACACCAATGGCGGGCGGACCCATGCGCGGCGCGTGCTGGAGCAGGCCGGGCTCACCGATGCCTTCGACGCGGTCTATGCGATCGAGGACAAGGCGCTCACGCCGAAGCCCGAGCCGGAGGCCTATGCCCGGGTCATCGCCGCGGACGGCATCGACTGCGCCCGCGCCGCGATGATCGAGGACACCGTCAAGAACCTCGTAGAGCCCAAGCGCCTCGGTATGGGCACCGTCTGGGTGACCGAGGACACAACACCCGCCCCGCCCCATGTCGACGCCCGCATCCGCCACCTCGCCGCCTTCCTCGACGCGCTCTGAGAGCGCCGCAGGGGCCGGGCCGGGTCAAGGATCGCGCCCGCGACCGGCGCAGCCGGCTTGTCCTTGACGCGGCACGGCCCCTGCAGAACGCTTGGCCAGAAGCCCCTCGGGGCTTCTCCCCAGCCCCCCTCGCAAGCCACCCCAAGAACACGGCAGCCGGCGCACCGGGGCAACCACCGGCCAAGCGGCGCTCCCGCAGGACTCATCGCGGCGACCAGCCGCGATTCCGCTTGGCTCAGATGTCGACCGTCTCCATCACGGCGGGCGCCATCACCCGCACGGGCGCGACATGGTCGATGAAGGTCTGGGGGCTCTGCTCGAGCAGCGGAAAGGTCGCGTAGTGGCTGGGGATCACGCCCTGGAAGTCGAAGAACTTGCGGCAAGCATAGGCCGCGCGCTTGGCATCCATGGTGAAATGCCCGCCGATGGGCACGATGGCATGGGTCGGCTGATGCATCTCCGCATAAAGCCCCATGTCCGCCATGACGTCGGTATCGCCCATGACATAGAGCGTCCGCCCCCCGGCCTCGATCATGTAGCCGGCCTCGCCGCCCGTATAGACCGGCGCGCTGTCCGGCCCGGCGGTCGAGGAGGAATGCACCGCATGCACCATGGTCACCGCGGCATCGCCCAGCATGACCGTGCCGCCCTTGTTGAACCCGATCCCCTCAACCTCGGTGCCCGTGTTCATCCAGGCGACCCAGTCGAAGATCCCCACCAGCGGAATGCCGCATTCATTGCCGATTACCTGCGCCTCGGAGGCATGATCGAAATGCCCATGGGTCACCAGCACATGGGTGGCACCCGCCAGCACCTCCGCCCGCCGCTCGGTAGGGAAGGACGGGTTTCCCTCCAGCCAGGGGTCCAGCAGGATCACGGCTTCCGCCGTCTCGATCCGGAAACTCGCATGGCCGAGCCAGGTGATCTTCATGGCGCCTCTCCTTCTGTCGTTCCCTCGCCCTGGGGTCATCCCCAGCATGCGCCGCCGCGCGCCGCATTCAACCGCAGGGTTGCGACGCTCTGGCGACGCGCCCGTGATCCGGAGGCCAATCACGACAGTGATGGCCGCGCCCCCTGGGACGCCCCCTGGGAGCGTCACCGGGGCGACGGGCTTGCGGGGGCATCGGCCGCGGCCTACACCGGCGCCGGTCAATCCCACTGCCCTATCGACGGAGGAGCGCATGTCGATCGACGCGGACACGGTGCGCAAGGTCGCCCATCTGGCCCGGATCCGGGTCGAGGAGGCGGAGATCGAGACGCTTGCGGGCGAGCTCTCCTCCATCCTCGACTGGGTCGAGGAACTCCAGGCGGTGAATGTCGAGGGCATCGAGCCCATGACCGCGGTCAACGACCTGCCCCTGCCCCGCCGCATCGACGGCGTCACGGCCGCCGCGGGGGAGGAGGGGCTGCGCGAGGACGCGCTGGCCAACGCCCCCGCTGCGCGCGAAGGGTTCTATGCGGTGCCGAAGGTGGTCGAGTGATGACCGGTCCTGCCTCCCTCACCATCGCCGAGGCCCGCGCCGGCATGGCCGCGGGCGACCTGACCGCCACCGCGCTGACCGAGGACTGTCTCGGCGCCATCGCCGCCGCAGGCGGGCTCAACATCTTCGCCACGACCACCGCGGACAAGGCACTGGCGATGGCCAAGGCGGCCGACGATCGCCGTGCCGCTGGCGACGACGCCCCGCTCCTCGGCATCCCCCTCGGCGTGAAGGACCTCTTCTGCGTCGAGGGCGTCCGCAGCCAGGGTGCCAGCCGCATCCTGGACGGCTTCGTTCCGCCCTACGAGAGCACGGTGACGGCGAAGCTCTGGCAGGCCGGGGCCGTCTGCCTCGGCAAGGTGAACAACGACGAATTCGGCATGGGCAGCTCGACCGAGAACTCAGTCTATGGCCCCACGATCTCGCCCTGGCGCCGGACAGGCGACGAGACGCCCATCGTGCCCGGCGGCTCCTCCGGCGGCTCGGCGGCGGCGGTGGCGGCCGATCTCTGCCTCGGCGCCACCGCGACCGATACGGGCGGCTCGATCCGCCAGCCCTCGTCTTTCTGCGGCGTGGTCGGCATCAAGCCGACGTACGGGCGCTGCTCGCGCTGGGGGATCATGGCCTTCGCCTCCTCCCTGGACCAGGCGGGGCCGATCGCCAAGACGGTGGAGGATGCAGCGCTGCTGCTGCAGGCCATGGCGGGGCACGATCCCATGGACAGCACTTCCGCGCCCCATGCCGTGCCCGATTTCACCGCCCTGCTCGGCCAAGACCTCAAGGGCCAGACGATCGGCATCCCGGTGGAATACCGTGACGGCCTGTCGGCGGAGATGGCGGCGCTCCTCGACCAGGGGGCCGCGATGCTGCGCGACGCCGGCGCGACGGTGGTCGAGATCGCCCTGCCGCATACCCGCGCCGCCCTGCCCGCGTATTACATCATCGCCCCGGCGGAGGCCTCCTCCAACCTCGCGCGCTATGACGGCGTGCGCTATGGCCACCGCGCCCAGCTCTCTCAGGGCGACGGCATGACCGAGCTCTATGAGAAAACCCGCGCCGAGGGCTTCGGGCCCGAGGTTCGGCGTCGTGTGATGATCGGCGCCTATGTGCTCTCGGCGGGCTACTACGACGCCTATTACCTTAGGGCGCAGAAGGTGCGGCGCCTGGTGCGGCGCGACTTCGAGGAGGCCTTCGCCAAGGTCGACGCGATCCTGGCGCCAGCGACGCCGGGAGCTGCCTTCGGTCAGGGAGAGTTCACGGGCGACCCCGTGCAGATGTACCTGCAGGATGTCTTCACGGTCACCGTTAACCTTGCCGGGCTACCAGGCGTCGCCGTGCCCGTAGGTCAGAGCGCCAGTGGCCTTCCGCTCGGTCTTCAGCTCATCGGGCCAGCCTGGGGTGAGGCGGATATCCTGGGCGCTGCGTCCGCCTTGGAAGCGCGTGCTGACAAAGCCCGCCCGGATCACTGGTGGGCGCCCTAAAAGTCTAGAGGCGGCCCGGAACATGACTACCGGGCCGCCTCCAATCCGAAGAACCGCGTGCTGCAGCTTCATACACAGGTTGTATCCTGAGCCTGAAGAGCACAGCTGGGCGAGGAACTAGATACGCGGTACGTCGGTAAGCAGGCGCGGCGGCGCAGCTAGCGCGCCAGGCACTTCGATCTAGTACGCGTAACTCGCGTGTCGCACAAGCATTAGGCGAGCAAAGTCAGGGCGAAACCGGCAAAGATCGCGGAGAGAACAGTCAACTCGCGCCCGGCCCCCAGCATTACGGCGATCAGGACCGGCAACAGGACTGCCATCGAGGCGCCATCGCTGCCGAGTTGACTCAGAATCGCTGTGTCTTCCACCTTGTGAAACGTCATCGCACACCCCATTGCAAGCACTACACGCTACCCGTGTGGGCGCACAGCCTCAGCGCGACTCGTGAAAAGAGGGTTGACGTTCGGCGCTCAGAGGCTGCCGGTCAGCAAAGCGAAGATGATCGCCAGACCGAAATAGATCCCGGCGCTCCGCCGCAAGCCGAGCGCGAAAAGCGCCAGCACGGGGATCGTGATCGCAAAGGTGTGATAGTGGCTCGGATCGAAGAAGGTCTCGATCCACGCGCCTTTACCTAGACTGTTCCGTTCCATAGCGCCCCCTCCCGACCATCACACTAAGCTCAAAAAGACCCCGCATCACGCGAAATCTCCTGAGCATCAACGTGATGGGCGCTTTCGGGGCAGCGCCGCAACAGGGCGGCTCACAGGAGCTGCAGCTCGCCCGCGTACATCCGACCGTCGCGGCCCGCCTGCAGTTCGTAGCTCACCTTCTGGTTGTCCTGCAGCCCCTGCAGGCCAGCCTTTTGCACGGCGGTGATGTGAACGAAGACGTCCTTGCCCCCTTCGTCGGGCGCAATGAAGCCGTATCCCTTCTCGGTGTTGAACCACTTAACGGTACCGGTAGCCATGGTCGTCAGTCCTTGATCTCGTCGTGGGCTGGTGCCGCCTGGCCGTGCGGCGGGGCAAATCCCGCATGCCGACACCGCCTCGGGACCATCCCGGATCGCCGGTCCCTCATGGCGGCGGGGGACCTCGAAGAGCGGTTCTGCACTTCTCTCGCAGAGCAAAAATACTCCGAATCAAGGCAGCCGAACAAGCGAGCAGCCGGGACCTCACGACGCCGAGATGGTAGCAATCCCGGCACCAACCCCTTGAGAATAAGGGTTTCGTTACCCCCATAGCGCGACCAGTCAGCCCGGTTGCCGCCGATTGTGGCATTTGCATAGCTGAAATGCAGATCAGGGGCTTTCCTTAACGGTCCGGTGACACTAGTTATCGGCCTCCGTGACAGGCACCGGCCGCACGGATCATCAGCACGGACGAGACGTGGAGAGCAGCAGATGCCGCGCGACCTAGATACGATTGGAATGATGAACGAGCAGGGCTCGCGCTGCCGCAAGCTGTTTGCGGCCGTGGTGCTGGCTGCGCTGGACGACGCGGTGAAGGAGCAGAAGGAGAGCGGCACGGGCGTTGAGTCCATTGCGGCCTGGGCGCGTACGCGCGACGGCAAGCTGGTGCTCTCCAATGCCGGCCTCGAGCTGAGCGAGCGGACCATTTCGCTCCTCATGGACTTCGTGCGCCGCGGGATCCGCCCGGCGGCCGCCTGACCGACCAAGAGCTTCCCCAAGAGCGGGCCGGCCCTGTCCTCGCAGGGCCGGCCTTTTTCGTCTCGCGTCCAGGTGATCCATATCAAGGCCGGGCGCGCGAGGGCCGGGCCAGATGGCGGCTGTTAAGCCGGAGAGCCCCATGTCCCAGACCGAGACCCAGACTCAGGCCGTGCCGCCCGTCTTTGAGAAATGCGTCGCCAAGGGCTGCCTGACCGAGGCGGAACTGTCCCTGCCCGCAGAGGTGCTGGGCGGCGCCGCAGCCGGTCCTGCCGACCGGGCGGCGCTCGCCAGCTACCTGGCGGATCTCGATTTTCTCTCGGTGCCCTGCGTCTGCGCCGCGCTGCGCCGCGACCTCTCGCTTGCCGAGGCACGGGGCGACCGGACCCACGCGGCCCATCTGGTGGCCGCCCTCAGGGCCTATCTGGCCGAGCATCCGGTCGACTGCGGCTAGGCCCGCCTCAGCAGCATCACCGCCCCCTCCACCGGCACGTCGCGCTGGGTGCGCAAGGTTGCCTGTTGGGTGGTCACGATGGTGAAGCCCGCGGCCTCGGCGGCGCGGGTCACATAGGCCGGATGGTGCGCGAAACGGCCGGTGCGGGTGAGGCGCCAGTCGTCCTCACCCTCCTCTGTCTCCAGCGAAAATATCAAGGCACCTGAGGGAGTTAGCGCCTCCGCCGCCGCGCCGAGGACCGGGGCGAGATCACCGTGGTAGCAGAAGACATCGCCGGCGATGGCGAGGTCGAACTGGCCTTTCAGCTCGGGCGGCAGGCGGGTGAGGTCGCCGTGGTAGAGGGCGTCGTAGCAGCGCTTGCGCTTGGCCTCGATCAGCATCTCCTGCGAGAGATCGATGCCCACCATCTGCGCGGCCTGGGGCGCGAGCAGCGCACCACAGATCCCCGTGCCACAGCCGAGGTCGAGAATGCGTGGCTTATCAACGAGATAGGGCTCGGCCAGGCGGCGGATCAGGTTCGGCACCTTGTAGGAGAGGCGCCGCATGACGTGGTCGTCGAACTCCTCGGCATAGCCGTCGAAGAGGGCGCGCACGTAGGCCACCGGCGCCCGGCGCGCCCGCCACCCCGCCCGCGCCCGCACCAGATGCCAATTCGTGAGGATAAATCGGATCACAGGGCCACGTTATAACGGTCATGAACAGCGTTCAAACGGGCCGGGACCGGCACGCTGCGGCTTGATGGGGGTCAAGGTGCGGCAGGCCGCCGCGGCGCACACTCCTTCGCAAAACCAAAACAGGAGGAGACGCCATGATCACGATGATGGAGGTGATCGAGATGACCGGCCTGACCGAGGCGGAGGTCGACGCCGTCGCCGAGCACGAGCACCTGCCGGAGGCGGCCGCGGCGGCGCTGGCCTGCTATCTGGTCGAGCGCGGGCCGCTGGGCCGGGCGGAGATCGCGCAGATGATGCGCGACGACATCCGCGCGGCGCTGAAGCGCGGCGACCGCGCCCATGCGGCGGAGGTGCTGGGGGCCCTCAAGCACTTCCTGGCCACCCACGGCAGCGCTGCGGGCTGACAGGGGCGCTGAGAGGCGGCCTCAGCGGGTCTCGAGGATCTTGCGCGCGATGATAGCGGCGACGGGCACGGCGGCCAGCGCCCCGATGGCTGCGGCGATGACGATGGGCCAGAGCGTATCGAGCCCCGAGACCAGCGCCACGACGATGGCGCTGCCCGCAAACGTCACCCCCACCATGGCATATAGAATAACCGCCAGCCGCATCATGAGTGTCACTCCTTGTTGACACCCCTGAGATACTGATCCCTCAGCACCCCCTCCTTGACCGGGGTCAAGCCCACCCCGGTAGGATGGGGTTCCACCCCACCCTCTGCTTGGTGGCGCGGTGAGCCGATGCGGGAGATGATGCGATAATGGAGCGGCATGACTTTGAGATCGAGGCTATCTACGTGCCCGCCAAGCGGGCACGGACGCTGGAGCCTGCGAAGGTCGAGGCGCTGGCCGAGGACATGCTGGAGCACGGCCAGAAGACCCCGATCCAGTGCCGCTGGGACAAGAAGAAGACCCCGCCCCGCCTGGTCCTGGTGGAGGGCTACCACCGCCTCGAGGCCCTGCGCGCCCTCGGCGAGACCACGGTGACGGGCTACGTGGTTCAGGCGCGCATTCGGTAGGGTGGCTGCGGGCGTCTTCTTTCGGGAACGGTGGGGTAGAACCCCGCTCTAAGCTTACGGAAGTCAGCAATGATGAGACTAAAGCTTCAGAAGAGCTCCTTCATCACTCTCTTCGTTCCAGAAATAAGATCTTCTACGTCCTCTTTTTTTGGGTCTCTTTCTCTAGGATGATCACATGAATTGCGAATATCTCCATAAGACTGTATCCGCCTCCAATGCGGTGTATCAAGAACGCCAACAGACTTTAAGTGATCATTGAAATCAGAAATTGATGGCGATTTTTTCCTCGAAGTAAATCCATGCCTACTTGCAACAGTCAATAAATGCTTTTCAAGTACTACACCTGCTACAGCACCAGCAGCTCTAATATGGCCTTTGCTCAGAAGGTGCTCTGCGCCATCCAGCTCACTATCAAAAATTTCTGCCTGTAACGTTCCTTCAATATCAAATAAAGTATTCTCAATACCTTCACTTACAGCATCAATTATTGCGATCTGAGTCAGTAGCTTTGGGAGTGCTGATTTTCGATCATAACTCCCATAAGTATGGCGAAAACCAATTATAGCATCCGATATACAATACGTTGCAACATCAATCTGCTTACGCTTCTCATCTCTATACTGTCGCTTAAAGTCTTCCAATCTCTCCGGTGCAAGCGCTCGAACGCTACGCACGGCCTGAGTATAAAACCCTTCGTATACTAAATTAAAGCTGCCAATATCGCTTGCCCTTTCTTTAAGTTTTTCATATCGTTGTCTTTGAGATGTATTTTCCGAAATATACAGTTTATACTCTTCATCAGTGTCAAATTCTTCTTTCTTCGATGGAGGATCATCGAAATCAGGCTCACTCTCTTCGAGGGCAAGTTTGTAATATAACTTTCGACCAAGATCAGATAATTCATTGAGAGACTTCTTTATCTTGGAGATTTGTTCCTTATCCAAAACTTAACCATCCATCTTTAGTGCGTTGATGAACGCCTCTTGGGGGATCTCCACCCGGCCGAACTGGCGCATCTTCTTCTTACCCGCTTTCTGCTTCTCCAGCAGCTTGCGTTTGCGGGTGACGTCGCCGCCGTAGCATTTGGCGGTCACGTCCTTGCGGAGGGCGGAGATGGTCTCCCGGGCGATGATGCGGCCGCCGATGGCGGCCTGGATGGGGACCTTGAACATGTGCTGGGGGATCAGCTCCTTGAGCTTCTCGCACATCTGGCGGCCCCGGCTCTCGGCCTTGTCGCGGTGGACGATGGTGGAGAGGGCGTCGACCGGCTCCTCGTTCACCAGGATCTGCATCTTGACCAGGTTCCCGGCCTCGTAGCCGTCCATGGCGTAGTCGAAGCTGGCATAGCCCTTGGTCACCGACTTGAGGCGGTCGTAGAAGTCGAAGACCACCTCGTTCAGCGGCAGGCGGTAGACGACCATGGGCCGGGTGCCGGCATAGGTGAGGTCGAGCTGCAGGCCCCGACGCTCCTGGCAGAGTTTTAGGACATCGCCCAGGAACTCCTCGGGGACCAGGATGGTGGCCTTGATCCAGGGCTCCTCGATCCGGTCGATCTTGACCACGTCGGGCATGTCGGCGGGGTTGTGGAGCTCGAGCATGGTGCCGTCGGTGCGGTGGATCTCGTAGACGACCGAGGGGGCGGTGGTGATGAGCTCGATCTCGTACTCCCGCTCCAGCCGGTCGCGGATGACCTCGAGGTGCAGAAGCCCGAGGAAGCCGCAGCGAAAGCCGAAGCCGAGGGCGGCGGAGGTCTCCATCTCCGAGGAGAAGGAGGCGTCGTTGAGGGCGAGCTTCTCGATGGCGTCGCGCAGCCCCTCGAAGTCGTTGCTGTCGACCGGGAAGAGGCCGCAGAAGACCACAGGGACGGCGGGCTGGAAGCCCGGCAGCGGCTCGGTGCAGCCCTTCTTCTCGTGGGTGATGGTGTCGCCCACGCGGGTGTCGCGCACCTGTTTGATCGAGGCGGTGAGGAAGCCGATCTCGCCCGGGCGCAGGATGTCGGTTTGGGCCATGGAGGGCGTGAAGACGCCGACCCGGTCGACGCCGTAGCGCGCGCCGGTCTGCATCATGCGGATGTTGTCGCCCTTCTTGAGGACCCCGTCGATGACGCGGACGAGGACGACGACGCCCAGGTAGGCGTCGTAGTAGCTGTCGACCAGCATGGCCTTCAGCGGCGCGTCCGGGTCGCCCTCGGGCGGCGGCAGGCGGGTGACGATCGCCTCCAGCACCTCTTCGATCCCCAGGCCGGTCTTGGCGGAGATGAGGACCGCGTCGGAGGCGTCGATGCCGATGACGTCCTCGATCTGCTCGCACACGCGCTCGGGCTCGGCGGCGGGCAGGTCGATCTTGTTGAGGACCGGCACGATCTCATGGTCGGCATCGATGGCCTGGTAGACGTTGGCCAGCGTCTGCGCCTCCACGCCCTGCGAGGCGTCGACGACGAGCAGCGAGCCCTCGACCGCGCGCATCGACCGGCTGACCTCATAGGCGAAGTCGACGTGGCCGGGGGTGTCGATCAGGTTGATGAGGTACTCGTTGCAATCCTTGGCCGTGTAGACCAGCCGCACGGTCTGGGCCTTGATGGTGATGCCGCGCTCGCGCTCGATATCCATGGTATCGAGGAGCTGCGCCTTCATCTCCCGCTCGGTCACGGTGCCGGTCGACTGGATCAGCCGGTCGGCCAGGGTGGATTTCCCGTGGTCGATATGGGCGACGATGGAGAAATTGCGGATATGCGACTGCGTGCTCATGCATTGGGTTGTGGAGCTGGGGTGCGGAGGCGTCAAGCGAGGGACCCGGCCTGCGGCAGCGCGGCACGGCGGCGCCAGCCACCCCGCGGAGGCGCCGTCCAGAGCGCGGAAACTTCGGCGATTTTGTCCAAGCGCGGGCCGTGCTCAGGCGCGGCGATTGCCGAGCCGGCGCGCCTTCCAGGCCTCGATGGCGGCGCTGCGCCGGGCGCGATCGAGGCTGGCGCTCACCGACTGTTCGGCGGCGACGAGGCGGGCGACGACAATGTCGGCGGCGTCCTCGATCAGATCGAGCGCCGCCTCGAAGGCGGGGCGGCCGCCATAGTAGGGATCGTCGATGTCCCGCGTGGGGTGGAAGGGTTCCAGCAGGGCCATGGAGCTGATCGGGGCCAGTCGCTCGAGCGCGCCAATATTGGCGACATCCATGGCGAGCAGGAGATCAGCGTCGAAGTCCTCCGCCACGATCCGGCGGGCACGGTGGATGCCGATGGTGTAGCCGCGGTCGGCGGCGGTCGCGACTGCCTCCGGCTCGGCCGGATCGCCGCGATGCCAGGTGGCGGTGCCGGCGCTCTCGATCCGCACGTCCAGGCCGGCGCGCTGCAGCTTGGTTCGCAGAACCGCCGCAGCCATCGGCGAGCGGCAGAGGTTCCCGCGGCACACACAGACCAGTCGCATGTCGTCTTTCCACTTGATCGGCACAGGCATCTCGGCGTTTCTCTAATCTGGTCCTTGGGTGGCTGGCCCGTGGTGATACCGATCACAGTGTTTCGTAGGCAGGGGCGCTCTCAGCGAACGAAGGCACGGGCATGTCGGCATCAAAGCTCCAGCACATCGTGATTTCGACGGGCGCCGGTATCTCGGCGGAGTCAGGTCTCGGCACCTTTCGGGACGCGGGCGGGATCTGGTCTCAGTACGACCTGTCGGAGGTCGCAACACCCGAGGGCTACGCGAAGAACCCCGACCTGGTGTTGAGCTTTTACAATGCGCGTCGGGCGCATGCCGTCGCAGCGACACCCAATCCAGCGCACAGGGCGCTGATAGCGCTAGAGCGGGCTTGGCGCGGGGCGGGGCGGCAGCTGACGCTGATCACCCAGAACGTCGATGGGTTGCACGAGGCCGCGGGCGCGTCAGACGTCGTGCATATGCACGGTGCCCTGGCGCGCGCCCTCTGCGGCTATTGCGGCCATCAGTGGGATTGGACCGGCGAGATGAGCCGGGAGGAGGACGTTTGCCCCAACTGCACGGTCAAGGGCGGCGTGCGGCCCGACGTCGTGTGGTTCGGGGAGATCCCCTATCACTTGGAGGAGATCGGTGACGCGCTGGCCACGGCGGATCTCTACGTCTCGATCGGCAGTTCAGGCGCCGTCTATCCCGCCGCCGGCTTCGCGACGGAGGCCCGGCACAACGGCGCGCGGACGCTGGAGCTGAACCTGGAGCGCTCGGAGATCACACCGCTGTTCCACGAGACCCGGCTGGGCCCCGCCAGCACGCTGGTGCCGATCTGGGTCGAGGAGATGATCGCGACGCTTTAGGGATCGCGGCGGCGGCGCGCCAGGCACCGCCGGATTCCCCAAACTGCGGACTCAGGCCGCCGCGGTGGCCGCCTGCAGCTTCTTCTTCACGTCGAGCGCGCGCGGGCTCAGCGTCTCGTCGCGCTGCTTCGCGAGGAACGCGTCGAGCCCGCCGCGATGCTCCACCGTGCGCAGAGCCGCGGCGCAGACACGGAAGCGGAACGACTGGCCCAGCGCCTCCGACTGCAAGGTCACGACGTTCAAGTTCGGCAGATAGCGCCGACGGGTCTTGATGTTCGAGTGGCTCACCCGGTTGCCGGTGAGCACCCCTTTGCCGGTCAGCTCGCAGCGACGCGCCATCGGTCCATCTCCAAACAAAGGCGCGCCGCCCGCGATTCCGCGGCGGCCGCACCAGCCAATTCCGTAGAGCGCGCTCGTTACGCGCTTGGCCGACACCCGTCAAGCGCAAGGGCTCACGCGGGTGCCGCTGCCCAGACGATCGCATCCTCCAGCCTGTCGTCGCCCCAGAAGAGTTCGTCGCCGACAGTGAAGCTGGGTGCCCCGAAAACGCCCTTCGCACGGGCCTCATCGGTGGCGGTGCGCAGACGCGTCTTGGTCTCTTCGTGCGCCGCCAGGGCGACCCAGTGCCCGGGATCGACGCCGCAACCCTCCAGCGCCGCGCCCAGGACACCGTCGTCGGAGATATCCTCGCCGCGACCGAACTGGGCCACATAGACCGCTTGGGCGAAGGCGCCGCACCAGGGCTCCTCCAGCGCCGCGGTCATGATGCGTGCCGCGCGCAGGCCGTTCATGGGAAAGATCCCGGGGCGCCGGAAGGGCAGACCGAGGCGGTTCGCGCGCCGCTCGACGTCGCGCCACATGTAGGCGCCCCGTACCGGATCGAGCAGGAAGGGCGAGGTTTCCATCCCCCTGTCCCGAAAGATCGGCCCCAGCAGGAAGGGCCGCCAAGCCCAGTCGATGCCGGCACGGCGCAGCAGCGGCTCGGCCCGACAGATCGTGAGGTACGAATAGGTGCTGGCGAACTCGAACCAGATCTCCAGCTTCATAGGGTCGATCTCCCTGTGGTCTCGCACGCGGTGTGCTCACACGGCCGAGGGACGAAGGTCAAAGCGATCCTCTCCACCACCTTCCTCAGTCGGGGCGGAACGTCAGCGCAAGGCGTGCGAGCAAGGCGTCGGCAGCGGCGTCGGGGGGCAGGCGCGCTTCGGCCACCGCCGCCTCGGCCGCCGCAAGCTCGGCCCGGGCAGCGGGGTCGGTGGCGAGGCGGTCCAGCAGGCCGCGCTCGAGCGCCGCGCGGAACCAGGCGTGCGCTTGCGCGGCGCGGCGCTTTTCCTGCCACCCCTCCGCCAGGCGCCAGTCGGCGAGCGCGGTCACCGTCTCCCAGGCGGCATCTATCCCCTCGCCCGTCTGGGCGGAGGCGGTGAGCGCGCAGGGATACCCCTCCGGATCGCCGGGGCGGCGGCGCATCAGGTTGAGCGCGCCCTGATAGTCGGCGCAGGTCGCGCGGGCCAGCGGCAGGGTCGCGCCGTCGGCCTTGTTGATCACGACGGTGTCCGCGATCTCCATGATCCCCCGTTTGACGCCCTGAAGCTCGTCCCCACCACCGGGGGCGAGGAGCAGTAGGAAGACATCGGTCATGCCGGCCACCGCCGCCTCCGACTGGCCGACGCCGACGGTCTCCACCAGAATCGTGTCGTAGCCCGCCGCCTCGACCACGGTGATCGCCTCCCGCGTGCGCCGGGCGACGCCGCCCAGTTCGCGGCCCGCGGGAGAGGGGCGGATGAAGGCGGCAGGGTCGCGCGACAGCCGCTCCATCCGGGTCTTGTCGCCCAGGATCGAGCCGCCCGTGCGCGCCGAGGAGGGGTCGACCGCAAGCACCGCCACCCGGTGCCCCGCGGCGGTGAGCCGGATGCCGAGGGTTTCGATGAAGCTCGACTTGCCGACACCCGGCGTGCCCGACAGACCGATGCGCCGTGCCTTGCCGGCCGCGGGGGCGAGGGCGCCGAGCAGGGCCGCCGCCCGGGGCCGGTCGGCCGGGCGGCTGCTCTCCACCAGCGTGATCGCCTGGGCCATGGCGCGCCGGTCGCCGGCGATGACCCGCGCCGCCAGAACCTCCGGCGCCAGCCGCCGCGCCCTGGTGGCGGGCTTCTGCGCACCACCCTGGGGCACGGCACCGGTCGAGGTCTGCGCTGTCATGGTCTTCCGCGCGGCTGAGGTCGAGGCATCCGCAGGCTTCTAGCCGGGCGCCGAGGGTGCCGCAAATGGCGCGGACGCAGGCCAGAAGTCCAGGCGGCACATTGGCGAGACGACGGGTTGGACCTATTCTCCCGTTAACGATCTCGATGCGTAACCGCCCCCAATCGAGCGCCACCGTGCCGGGCCCGGGAGAGACCAGATGCCAATGATTGATCTTGCGACACGATCCGCCTCAGCGCGCCGACCCGGCCGCACGATCTGGGCAGGGGCAATGCTTGTCGCGCTGTTTGGCGTCATGGCGACGGATCGCGCAGCGGCGCTCGACGCGAAGACCGAGCCCGCGCTGTCGGGGCTCTTCAAGCTCTCCATCGGCGGCGTGAAGGCAGGCGAGGTGCGCATCGACGGGACCACGCGCGAGGGGCGCTATCGGATCGCCGCCAGCATCGGCACCGCAGGCGTCGTGCGGACCTTCTACAAGGCCGGGATCGACGCGGAGGTCGAGGGGGCGGCGGACGAGGCCGGTCTGGCGCCCCAGCGGTTTCAGTCGCGCAGCTTCGATCCCGACAAGACCCGCAACGTGGAGATGCGCTATGCCGACGGCGCCCCGGCGGTTGCGGCGGAGCCGGCCTATGACCCCAAGCCCTGGGAGCTCGACCCTGCGACGCAGACCGGCACGCTCGATCCGCTGAGCGCGGCGCTCACGGCCTTTGCGCCGCGCCCGGCCGGCGAGCTTTGCGACCGGACGGTGCGGATCTTCGACGCCCGCCGCCTGTTCGCCGTGAGCTTGGAGGCCGAGAGCCGGCCGCAGCGCGGGGTGATCACCTGCGAGGCGGCCTATGTGCGCCTGGGCGGGTTCAAGCCGAAGATGCTCGCCAAACCGCCCTTCCCCTTCCGCGTGGAATTCGTCGAGCGGACGGACGGGCTGTGGGAGATCGAGCGCGCGGTCGGCCCCACCCCCGTCGGTCAGGCCGTGCTGGCCCGGGTGCGCTGAGCGGCTTGCCAGCGCGCCACAGGCGGGTCATGGGCGGGGGATGAACCCGCCGCGCCCGAGCCTTCCCGTCGATAGCGTTCTGCCCTCCCTCGTGGCGGCCTTGGCCGAGACGCCCGCCGCGGTCCTCGCGGCGCCGCCCGGTGCGGGTAAGACCACGCGCGTGCCCCCGGCGCTGGCCGCGGCACCCTGGGCCGCCGGCGGCCGGATCCTGATGCTCGAACCCCGCCGCGTGGCCGCCCGCGCCGCCGCCGAGCGGATGGCGGAGGAGGCCGGCGAGCGCACCGGCGGGCGCATCGGCTATCGCATCCGCGGGGAGACCCGCGTCAGCGCCGCCACGCGCATCGAGGTCATGACCGAGGGCGTTCTGACCCGCCTTCTGCAACAGGACCCCGAGTTGCCCGGTGTGGCGGCGATCGTCTTCGACGAGATCCACGAGCGGTCGATCCACACGGACCTCGGCCTGGCGCTGGCGCTGGAGGTACAGGGCGCCCTGCGCCCCGATCTGCGCCTGCTCGCCATGTCGGCCACGCTCGACACCGCGCGCTTTGCGGCCCTGCTGGGCGGCGCACCGGTGATCGAGAGCGCGGGCCAGCTCCATCCGGTCGAGACGCAGTGGCTCGACGCCCCGCTCCTGGGCGGAGCGCGGGACCGGCGGCGCTTCGAGGACCGGGTGGCGGAGGAGACGGCAGCCGCCCTCGACCGCGCGCCGGGCGATGCGCTGGTCTTCCTGCCGGGTGTGGCGGAGATCGGACGCGTCGCGGCCCGTCTGGGGCCCCTGGTGCCGGGGGTGGCCGTCGTCCCGCTGCACGGCAGCCTGCCTTTCGCCAAACAGCGCGGCGCGCTGGCGGCCGCTCCCGATGGCCGGCGGCGGGTCGTGCTGGCCACCGCCATCGCCGAGACCTCGCTGACCGTGGAAGGCGTGCGGATCGTCGTGGATGCTGGCAAGGCCCGCCGCGCCGCGGTGAGCCCCGCCACCGGCCTGCCCCGGCTCGTCACCCAAGCGGTGAGCCGGGCGGAGGCCGATCAGCGCCGCGGCCGCGCGGGGCGACTGGGCCCAGGGGCGTGCTTTCGCCTTTGGACCCGCGGGGAGGAAGGCGCGCTGCCGGCGGAGGCGCCGGCGGAGATCCTGACCGCCGACCTCGCGCCCCTCGCCCTGGATTTGGCGGTTTGGGGGGTGGAGGACCCAGGGGACCTGGCCTTTGCCGATCCGCCCCCGGCGCCCGCGATGGCGGAGGCGCGCGGCCTGCTCACCCGCCTGGGGGCCCTCGATCCCGCCGGGCGGGCGACGGCGCATGGCCGGGCGATGGCGCGGTTTCCGGCGCATCCGAGGCTTGCCCATATGCTGATCGCCGCGGGGGAGGAGGGGCACGGAACGCTGGCCACCCGCCTCGCCGCGCTGATCGAGGCACGCGATCCCCTGCCCGGCCAACGGGCGGATCTCGCCGCGGCGCTGCGGGCCTTGGACAATCCCGCCGCCGCCGCACGGGAGGGGGCTGACCGCGGCGCGCTGGAGCGCATCGCGCAGGAGGCCGCCCGGCTGGCCCGCGCGC